>NZ_JBEGHS010000034.1:0-534983 GCF_040676365.1 Sphingobium sp. LMA1-1-1.1 | reverse complement strand
TCAACCGGTCCGCCAACTCGGTCGGAACGCCGGCCCGCTTGCCACTGTTCACTTCGGCCTTTTTTACCCACTCCAGCAGCGTGTCGCCGGAACAACCGATCATGGCAGAAATCGAGGTGATAGCCGCCCAGCGGGATGGATGCTCGGCTTCTTGGTCCAGCACCAGGCGGACTGCCCGCTCGCGCACCTCCGGTGCAAACTTGTTCGTTGTCTTGCTCATCTTAGACCCTACCTCTCAGGAGTTAGGGCCTCCGGCAATCCCGGGGCGGTTCATACGGAGGTCGGCCATGACATCATCAGGGATAAGCTTGATCGCAGCCAAAATTCCCAACGGCACGATCAGCAGGTCGTCAAGATAGCCGAGTATCGGGATGAAATCTGGTATGAGGTCGATAGGCGACAGCGCATATGCAGCTACGGCCGCCGCGAGCACTTTGGCATACCATGGCACACGTGGATCGCGCGGAGCCAGCCAAAGGGCAATGACGTCACGCTTAATGTCACGCGCCCATTTCCTCAGCCATGCTATCCGTTCCTTTTTCATGGAACCATCATGAGCGCCCATGCAAATGTCTGCAAATGGTCGATCTTGCTCGGGCCGTTGTGGGATCAGCGGCTTGTCTCGATCCGCTTTCGATAGAGGGCATCAGGCGCTTTCGCAGCCTCGATCCGAATGCGGCGATGACGTATGCCGACTAAGAGCGGGACGCCGATGAGCAAGATACCCACGACAGCTTCGATCACCGATGGCAGCCATCCCGCAATGAGCGCACTGCCATAAACCAGCGCGAAAAATCCAAACCACATAAAAGCGGCAAGGTCTGTGAGAAGCATGGGCTTGCGCCCTTGATAGCGCATATATGCAAACCGCCAGAATGCAGCCTTCATGCTTCCTCGCATCAACTCCTGTCGTCTTGTGTCGGCTCTTGGGGCACGGCGCAATAGGAAAGAGCATCTGATTCTGGTCGGGGTCAGCCCCAGCCACTATCCTCCAGCAGTTCCTTGCGCTCATCGTCGGCAAGCATTGCCATCCGGCCGAGGCTCATGCGGCCTTTACCGAAGGCCAAGACGGCAATGATGCTGTCTATTAATTCGGCTTCTGCTGCTCCCGGTAGCTCTTTCAATGCGAGCCTTTGCAGTTTCTGCCAAGCCGCTTCGTAATCTTCCAGCAGCCAATCAGGCAAACTCGGACTATTCGGGTTGAGACGCGCCTCTTCGATCGTTGCTGCGATGGCGTAGGTATTCCAGTCGGGAACGGACCGCGCTTCATGCACTTCCGCGAGCAGCGGCACAGCCGCGTATGATGCCTCCCCTACGTCGCCTTGATGATGCAGTTCCTGCCAAAGCTCATCCCAAGCGGCCTTAGCATCGCCTTCTCGCAGTTTGCCAATCGCGTTGCGCGGGTCGTAGGGTGTTCGATAGCCGCCGCACAGTCCTGCCCACTTTTTCTCATTCGCCATTCCTAGCTCCCGGCAATGACCCGTGCGAATGGCAAGTTTAAGGCGCATCGGTGCATATCGCTACCGCCTTCTTGTGGTCGCTATCGGGCATAGGGCTGGCCCCTCCAAGGCATCCACCAAAACCAGATCGGTGGTGAAGCTCCCTTTTGATTGGGACCGAACGCAAAATCCCCTTTTCCGTTCTGAACATCGGTTAACGCGGTCAGGATGTCGTCGCACCGTTCCTCTCCCACAAACAGCTCTAAGCGGTCGTTCGTCACCTGCAACTGAAGGTCAGAAAAGGACGGGTCAAAAATGATCCGAAGCTTTTCGAAATCATCGTTCTTCGGATCGCCATAGCCCGGCACGGAGGAAATCGATGGTGTCGGCCGACGAAGCTTGATGGTCCTATGAACTGCCTCAGCAGCGGATCGCATGTATGTGAGCAATTCAACTAATGCGCCGCACGCGGCCGGTTCGGCTGAAAAGTGCCACCCCTTATGAGAACTTCGGGAGGCCGAGTAGCGCCAGACAAAAACCTGTCCGCGCATCTGCCAGTTCGCGACATCCTCGTTCATTCGACCATCCTAGCAGGCATCACAAGCGTCCGCTATCGGCGCACGTCGCGTCCTCGCTCAATGGCAAAAAGTGGTCGACGGCCGACCGTCTGCTTTTCTCACGCCTGAACCTGAATGAATGACCGCTTCCAGGAAACAAAAATTTCCGGTTGGACGGGGACAAGTGGCGCATTTCTGTCGGACGGCTTTTTCAAATCAGCGCTCCTCTAGACGGCGTACCAATGCCTTGATCCCTTCGACCGGGACCAGCGTAGCGCTGCCAAGCTTGAGCGTCCGGATCTCCCCCTCAGCAATGAGTTCATAGAATTTGCTGCGCCTGATCCCCAGCATCCGGCAGGCATCGGGAACACGCACGGTGATCGGTTCGATCCTGTCCTGCGATGGAAGGTCGGTATCCTTGAACGGTCGATGCTCACGGCTCATTGCAGACTCCTCAGCTTCCGGGTGGTGGGATCGTCGGTGGCCGGAGCGGCGCTGCCCGCAAACCGATCGGCAATCTCGTCGATGAGCTGGGCGAGCAGCTTGGCCCCTGCGGCCTGCGCCGCTTCATTGACCGGGTGCATGGCGCCAGTGACGAGCTGATGCCGGACCATCCGCGCCAGCACCTCCCAGACCAGCGCCTGGTTCCGCCTGAGCCAGTCGGTGTTGCGCTCGATTTTGGTCAGGCGAATGCCAATGGCCTCGTCGGACTTCGGCGCCTGCCGCCGGTTGAACCAGGCATTGAGCGCCTCGACCAGGATTTCCGACCGCGCCCGGCCCGAACTTGTCGCCAGATGCTCGAGCCGCCTGCTCATCTCCTCGGGCAGGAACAGTTGGTGCCGGGTCTTGTAGCTCTTCATCGGGCGCTTGCCTGTTTGGGATGTCCGGTGGCAGCGGACCAGCCCAGCGCAAGGGGGAACACAGGAGCGATCCGCTGCCATGGATGATTATGGCCGTCCGGCCCCTGTCTGGACATGGGGCAGATAGGGGCAAATCGGCCCGGTTCGGCCCTACATGCCGCCGATACTGGGACCGCCGCGACCCCGGCCGATGGTCCAACTGATCGGCCGGTCCTCGCGCATCAGCCCGGAAAGCTGCTTGCCCACATGGCGGTCCAGCTCGTCACGCCAGGGGACAAGCGTGAACTCATGGCTGCGCTCAATCAGCGCGAACCGGCCGGATGTCATGTCGATCCGTCGCCTGAGTGTCCCCTCCACCCGTTCGCCCGGCACCGTCTCGGCAAAGGGCAGGCCCATTTCCTTCGAGAGTTGCCCGGCCACGGTCCGCACCTCACGCTCGCGCAAGATGCGCAGCAGATTGCGGCGATAGATGACCTCGTCCCCCTGCCGTTCGGCCAGTTGCTGATCGACCAGCCATTGCTGGCGCAGCGCCAGCGCCTTGCGCACCTCCTGCCCATAGCCGCTGTTGGCAATGGCGGTCTTGTCGGTTGCCGTCAGCTCCCGGTCAAGCCAGGTAGCGGCCTGAACGCCAGTCTGCTGGAGGATCGGCGCTGAGGACAACATTTCGATCTTTACCGGCTCGGCCCGCAGCTTGCGCTGCTCATGGGCGCGAACGGTGTCGAGATGATCAGGCCCGATATTCCATGTCCCGTCGGCTTCGCGCTCCGGCTTGCCGGTTGCCTTGCGGATGGCCTCCAGCCGCCGGACATGGGTTTCGACAAATGCCTCGCTGGCATCGGGATCATGATTGAGGTGAATGCCCAGGCTGTAGCGTCCGGCGTTCGCTTCGGCGATCCGGGCGACCGTGCGATCGACGCTGCGCGGTTCTGCTTGTCTGGGTGTCAGGCTCACCATGCCGCCGACCGGCGTGGGTTCGGCGCTGGTCCCGACATCGACATAATGGCTCCGCCCGTCGATGCCGTCGACAATGAGATAGCGGCGCTCATGATCGTCATCGGCGGCGCCCCGTTTCATGACCTTGCCGATGATGGGACCCGTGACCTGCTCGGGCGCCGGATCGATGCCATGCACGACATAGCGGCCGGGATTGATCCGGGCTGCTTCCTTCTCCCGCGTCATCTCCCGATGCATGAGGCGGATGATATCGCCACGCATCCCCATGTCGGTCAGGGTCTTTTCCATCTGCGGGGCCAGCGACCAGGAAAGCGGTCCGGTGGGCTCCGCCAGTTCCATCCGCTCCAGCACCCGCGCCCTGGCGACGAGCAATTGCTGCTGGCCCGCATCGATGCCTTGCAGCCCCTCCATCCGGCGCAGGTCGATGACATGGTTTTTTGCTTGGGCCAGCATCATCCGGTCGAGCCGGGTGAGGCGTTCGGCCTGCACCTCCTGTTCGAGTTGCTGGCGCACCTCGATCTCGCTTTGTGGGCCCAGGGCCCGGGTCATGATCTCCGATGCCCGATAGCGGATGCCATGGGCGATATAGTCGCCCGCTATGTTGAGCGTCTTGCCGTCTTCGGTCACGCCCCGGATCAGGATATGGCTATGGGGATGGCCGGTATCGAAATGATCGACCGCCACCCAGTCGAGAGTCGTGCCCAGATCCTCTTCCATTTTCGCCATCAGATCGCGGGTGAAATCGCGCAGCGTATCGAAGGCGGGGCCGTCCTCCGGCGCGACGATCAGGCGGAACTGATGACGGTCATCCAGACCCCGTTCGGCAAAGGCCCGAGAGTCGGCCTCGTCGGCGAAGGTCGAGTAAAAGCGTCCCGGTTCGCCTTCACGGCTGACGCCATCGCGTTCGAGATAGCGCAGGTGCGTCCCCACGGCGCCGGCTTTGCCGGCCAGCTTCACCACCCGCGCTTTCACCGTCACGCGCCGGGGCCGCACGCGCATGCCGCTGCCCCGGTCGAAGGACCAGCCCGAACCGCGTGTCACGGCGGCCGCGATCCGCGCGCCGCGGCCGCGCGCATTGAAGCGGCCGGTACGAGGACCAGAACCAACACCAGCATCACCTAACCGACGCGGATTGCCGCCGCGCCGGGCGACCTGCTTCATGATCTCCGAGCGCAGCTTCGGTGCTTGCGGTGGGCGGGCGCTGTCGCGCCGCGAACGCCCGACGCGGGGCTCGAAGCTATCGTCATCCTGTGCCATCCTGGAGGATATGGCGAGAAACGCCCCAAGGCCTCAAATATCTCGCGCAAAAGCCCAGCTTCGCTGCGGCTTTGCGAGCAAACAGTGTCGGTTTTCCATCTCTCAGGAGACAGGCCGTCTCCAGCAAAAAGGATGTGCAGACAGGGGCTTGGCCGGGCAAATGCGACGAAGCGTTCCGGCCTTTATCTTGCTTTACTAATCGGGCATGGCACTGGGTGGATTTTTACGCCTGTTCTTCTCACATACTACGAGTCTCCGGGGACTGTAAATATAGTCCCTGTGCGTTCACTGTCGTCCGCGGGCGTATCTCTCACAGGCTTCATGCGTTACTTCGTGCTCAACACGTCGGCCGGCACATGCTCTCGTTCGTGTGAACCGGGCAGTCCAAGCATATACAGCGCTCTCACCCTGGCGGGGGAAGCAGGCAAGATGGCGGACATACCCCGTTCTGCGGCCCTGTGAGGGGCACTTCCCGCGCGCGGGAACGGGTTGGTTTAACGTGTGACGGAATCCTCCTTCAGTAGCTCAGCAACAGGCCGGTTTCGGGGTCGCACTGGCGCTTCTCGGTGATTTTGGCGCCGGATTTCCATTCGAACTCACCGCCGTCGATCCAGACGCGATGAAGGATCACCGCCAGCTTGCGAGCGACCGCGACGATCGCGCACATCAGGCTCGTTCGCTTCGCGATCCGCATGCCCCAGGCCTTGAGCGCGGAGTAGCGTTTGACCCGCATCAGCAGCGCGGCAGCGGCCTCGCACAGGGCTCCGCGCATGTTCACATCGCCCATTTTCGAGACGTGTCCGTTCCAGTCGATCGTCCCCGACTGGTGGCGCCTGGGCGTCAGTCCGAAGTGCGCGCCAACGTTGCGCGAGCGGCGGAACCGGTGCGGATCGTCGATCGCCGCCTTGAATGACAGGGCGGTGATCGGACCGACGCCCGGCACCGTCATCAACCGCCGGCACACCGGGTCGTTGGCGACGAAGTTGAGCACCAGGCGGTGCAGTTTGTCGAAAGCTTCGAGCGTCGCCACGCGGGCCGCCAGCATGTGGTCGATCATCGCCTGGAACACATATTCCTCGTCCTGCATGAGTTCCCGGACACGACCTTCGAACTTGCTCGAAGTGATCGGCCCGACACGCAACCCGTAGGCGCGCAGGGCTCCCCGGATGTGGTTCTGCAGGTCGATAAGCTTGCGCTTCAGGAGCTTGCGGTTCGACAGCAGCGTGCGCAACCGCTGGTTCGCGATGCCCTTCACGTGGACCATGCGGAACCAACCAAGGCGCATCATCTGCGATCCCCATCGCGTCGTTGCGGTCGGTCTTGTTGCGCATTGCTGCCAATGAACTATGCATGTGCCGCGTCTCGACGACGATCACCGGCAGCTCGCAATCCTTCAGCTCGCGCGCCAGCCAGATGCCGATCGAGGAGGCTTCGACGCCGATCCGTTTGACGCCGGAATAGTCGGCCAGGATCGCCGTGACCGACTCGGGATCGGTCGCCACTTTCGCTTCGCGCACGCGCTTTCCATCGGCGTCGACAATGCACACGCTGGTCTCTTCCAGCGATACGTCCAGTCCAACATGCAGGTCCATCGCAAGGCCTCCTGATCGCCAAAAACTGCGGCGATCCTACCGGCTCTCACACTCTGCGTCGCTCGCGGCGACGCGCTCCCGCCCGATTACGAGAGCCATCATCTCTTAACCCGGCACCCCTTCCTTATGTTCCCTATATGTTCCATTCTCAAGCCCGTAGCGATTCTCAGGGAAGGGCCAGGCATGGGCGTGCAGATCGAGGCAATGGACGGCGGCAGGCTGAGGCTGAGCGGCGATGTCGAGACCGTTCTCGACCTGCCTGCCAGCGCGGTAACGGACGGCTTTTCCTTCGCCTTTTCCGATGGGACATTGCTGCGCTGCCATCATGATATTGGCAGCGGGCGCTGCCATTTCACGCTCGCGGCGGAGGGCGCAGCCATCGTCAGGATCGTGCGTGATGGACGTTATGACCGTGCGCAGATTGAATGGAAAATCGAGTGGATGACACTCGCCTGCGGCAGCAGGACGCTGTGCCCGATCCATGCAAAACCGCAGGATGACGGGCGGCAGTTGGTGCAGGATATCGAGGCAAAACAGGCGGCTTAGGCTGCGATCCGATGAATGGATTGGGTGCTTTTCCGCCTTGCGGCGATGATCAGGCGGCTTTCGCCAAGCTTTCAATCCGGCTTTCGCAAGCCTCACGGACGAGGCTGTGCAGCAGCGCGACGCGCTGCGCGATCCAGTCCAGCTCCTCTTCGGTGATGCGATAGGCACGCGAGTAGCGGGCCTTAATATAAGCATCGCGCAGCAGGGAATAGCATCGCTTCTCGAACCGGGTTTCACGGGGCCAAACGGCTTTGAGCGACGGCTCCAGTTCCTCGGCCAGATCACGCAACCGGTTCAGATTATGGCTCTTGGGGCTGTACAAAGTGCGGACGAGAAACAGGCAGTGGTAGAAGCGTTCGGTAGCTTGATGGAACTGGAAGGCGGCCTCTTTTGGACGGCCCTGCCGCACCGCATAGAGTGCAGTATCAAGGAACCCTTCGGCGCTTTCGAACCATTCGTCGAAATAGTCCTGTGTTTCCTTCAGCGCCTGCTCTGCCGATAGCGGCTGCGGCTCGACAAAGGGGTGGCCCGGCTCCTCGAACAGGGCGATGCCGTCGCGCAATATGTCCATGAAGAAATAGCGACCCAGCCGCAGCTTCTCGTTCACATCGTCGAGGCTGTGATAGATCAGGCTGACCGGCGTGCGCAGGATTGTGCCCGCCGACAGGTCGGCGAGAAGCTGCGCCTCAGTCTTCTCCCAAAACTCCGCAATGTCGGTCAGATCGTCATGATTGACGACGATCAGCAGGTCATAATCGGAGAAATAGCGGCCCACCGGGTCTTCGACCCAATCGCCCCGCGCATAGCTGCCGAACAGGATGATCTTGAGCAGCCTGCCGTTACGATAGCGCGGCTGGGTGCGCTGCGCGGTGGCACGGGCAAAGCCCTCGCGCACGGTCTCGACCACATGCGCCAGTTCGCGCCGCTTGCCTTCGGGCAGATGGTCGAGGCTGGTCTTCATGGCCCTAGTCCTAACCTGCTATCGCAAATCCGCCAACCTCGCCGCGTAGCAGCGACGAGGTTGACGGCATGAAATCTCTCCGCCTCGCAATCATTTGCGCCACCATCGGCGCGGTGGCGATGCTTCTCCATGGCGCAGATGGTAACCGATATGGGCGATGGCGCGGCCCATCTGCCGCTCGACGGCCCGGACGGAAAGGCCGGTTATTCTGGCGACCTCCTCATAGGTCATGGCATCGAGCCGCACCGCGAGGAATATCTCCCGGCGCAGGCGCGGCATTGTCAGCAGCGCCGCCTCCAGACGTTCCAGCCGATCAGGATCAGGGGTGTCGGTCATGACAGGTCTCCCGTTCAAAGGAAGGACCGGCGGCCCGAAAGACCGCCGGTCAGGACAGGTCATGCGGCCTGCTGCAAGGATGCGGGATCGGCATGGGGTTCATCTGTGGCCTCGGACGACGAGGCCATTACTTCGGCGGTGCTGACCGTACGGCTGACGCTGCCGACGCCACCCCGCTGCGTGTAGCTGCTGGGAGGAAAATACAGCCAGCGCGGCACCCAACCCTCGACCTTGGCGCGTCCGTTGGTGCCTGTCAGACAGTCACGGATGATCTGCTTCTTGGTCTTGCCGGTTTCCTTCGCATTGGCCTCGGCAATATCCTTGCCCGCCACCTCGGCCAGCATGGCGTCGATCACCTCACGGTCGCGCAGACTATCGAGCAAGGCATCGTCTGCCTGCCAGACCTGCGCCATGTCGATAGCGAGTTGGACGCCCAGCGCATCGACAAGATCGCACCTGGCATCCAATGTCTCGCCCATCGCCACTGAGAGAATGGCCATGACGGTGGCATCGTCCAAGGTGCAGAGCTTGGCATAGAGGCTGGTCAGTCCATCGCTGCCGTCTGTGATGGTCGGGCTATCGGGATCGAAGTCCAGCACCGCCAACAGCCTGCGCCGCTCGGCATCTAACTGCGCCTCGGATGGGCTGTTCTCGACGCTCTCGGCAATCGCATCGGCGGCGCGCTGCGACTCCGTTCGGATTGTCCACAGCGGCGATCCCGCGATCATATGCGCCACTGCCAACCGGAGGCAGAGGCCGGGTTCGCCAATCATCCGCGCCCGGACGGCGGCATGGCGGTGAAGGTCGATATAATCCTGCTGGCCGCTCGTCACTTCGGGGCGCGAGGGTTTGTTGGTGGCTTCACCGCTCTCCCCCTGCCTCTCCAGCTTGCGGGCTTCCTTGGTCGTGAGATACCCCTCATAAAAGGCGACATCGCCGCGAGGGCTGGTGACGATATAGACCTTGCCGCCCTTGCGCTTGGGGCAGCGCTCATATTCCCAGCCATGGAAGGGTTCGCCCTGTGGGAGCAGGATGACATCGTGCCACCCGGCATCCCGATATTCCTCGACCCGCGTTTCTATTGCCGCATTCTGGGCCTGCCAGAAGGCTGCGACATCCGCGAAATAGCGCTCCTCCCCGAACAGGTCGGAAACGATGCCGCCGTCATAGCTCTCCACATCGAACAGCGCCGCCTTGATGGGGATCGTCACCCCTCCGAACAGCCACGCCTTCAACGCCGAGCCGGTCGGCACATAGGCGCTCTCGTCATCGAGCAGGGCCAGCCAGTCGCGCTGCTGGGATTTCGAAGCAAGGGTCAAGTGCCGCACGGTTACCGTGTCGATCTTCCCGGATCGATAGAGATTGCGGATGCGGGGCAGCAGATTGCCCAAGGCCAGCGTCCGTTTCACCTGCAACGCGGTCAGCCCGAAGGTCAGCGACAGTTCCTCGACGCTCCGTCCCTCCCGCATCAATCGCGTGAAGGTCTCGCACTGGGTCATTTCATCAGGATCGAGCCGGGCGATATTCTCGATCAGCGAGGCTTCCAGCGCCGCCGCATCGTCCCCTGCCTCGATCACCGCGCAGGGCAGCGCCTCGGCTTCACCGCTTTCTTGCGCCACGGCAAGCGCCGCCTGATAGCGCCGCTTGCCTGCCACGATCTCATAGGTGTCCGGACTGCCATTCACCCGCACGATCAGCGGCACCAGCACGCCCCGCGCCCTGACGGACGGGAGGATATTGGACAGGTCCGCCTTGCCCTTGCCGCGCATGTTGACGGCAGAGACGGCGAGCTTTGCGATGTCGATATGCTTGAGTTCCATGGTCCTTCACTCCTTCAAACCGCCGCAACCGGCGCCGGAATGGCGGGTGGGCGGCAGGAGCGAACCGGCAGGCCCGCCGGCAGAGCCGGGCTGCATCCACAGGACCGGAACGGAGGTGGAGGACTCCGGTGAAGCCGGAGTTGCGGCCCGGCGCGGCGGGCCTAAAGGGCAGCGACGCCCACCCGCCAGATCGACGCCGCCAAGGCCTACGCCGACGCACCACGAGTGCGGCGACCGCCGGGACGGTGCGCAGCACCGGCCCTCATGCGTTACTGATCGTCACCCGAATGGGCCGAGACGCCAAGGGCGGCTCGGTGGAGCGAAGCGGAATAGAGCGGGGTCGCGCCAGCGGCGCGGAACGCCCATCAAACCTGCAAGGGGACATTTGCGACAGTCGGGTTCGGAACGTGACAGCGTCGAATTCGACCGTCGCCCGAGAGCGGGCCGACGTCCGTTCGCGCAACAGAGCGGCCGTTCAGCGGACCAAATCGTCTCTTCCAAACCGGTCGTCCGTTCAGGCAGTTAGATTTCAGGCCGTGCCTGGAGCGCCTTCATCGGCAGAAAAGTTGGGGGGAGTGGACATTATTCCAAGCGCGCAATCAACGCATCCGTGCCCGCTTCAATGCCGCCGGAGAGATCTCCTTTTCGGAAGCTCGGAAGGATTTTCTGATCGATAATTTGTTGGCAGACCCCATCAGGCAGTCGCTTCTCCAAGCCATAGCCAACTGCTATTCGGACCTTGCGCTCTTTTGGCGCGACCAGAAGAACCACGCCGTCATCGTAGCCTTTGCGCCCAATTCCCCAGCTGTTCGCTAAGTCTCTCGTGTAATTGGCGACATCGCGTCCATCAAGCGAGGGCACTGTTACAACGACCAGTTGATGCTGCGTTTTCTGCTCTAGCTTCGCTAGCCTGCCACTCAGGGTGGCCTGTTCTTGGGGCGATAGGATATGAGCCGTATCGGTCACGCGGCCAGCCAGTGGCACGGCTGCCATAGAGGTCGCAGAATTTTCGCTTTCAGTTCCAGCGGCTGGAGCACTGGTCGCCTGCCCATTCGAGCACGCAAGCGTGAACAGCACTGATGCGCAGGCAATTCCTCGAAGCGATCGTCTCATGCGGGCATCGTGAGGTGCAGTTGTGGGACCGTCAATGTCCGTTTTGTCGGCTGCTCCGGAAAGTCTGGTTCCCGGTAAAAATGTTGAAATGCTGCCCTTTGCTCGCGGCCCGGGCGGGCCGACGGGAGCAGCCGACATCTCGGTCGTTGGCGAATCCGAAACGATGCCTTATCATCGAGTCTGTGGGTTACAGCTTGAAACCACGCAATCTCAGCGAGTTGGTCACCACCGAAATCGACGAAGCGCTCATCGCGAAAGCGGCGAACATGGGGCTGATGAGGATGCCGAGAAACGGATAGAGCGCACCAGCGGCAATTGGTACGCCCGCCCCATTATAGACTAGCGCGAAGAACAGGTTTTGCCGGATATTGCGCATGGTCGCATGTGCCAAGCGCCGCGCGCGGACAATGCCATCGAGATCGCCCTTTACCAGCGTGATTCCGGCGCTTTCGATCGCGACATCGGCGCCGGTGCCCATGGCAATGCCGACATCGGCCTGAGCGAGCGCGGGCGCGTCGTTGACGCCATCACCCGCCATCGCGACCTTACGACCCTGTTCCTGCAATTCGCGGATGATGCGGGCCTTGTCTTCCGGCAGCACATCGGCGCGGATGTTGTCGATGCCGAGCCGTGCGGCAACGGCCCTGGCCGTTCGCTCATTGTCACCGGTCGCCATGATGATTGTCAGGCCAAGCGCGTGAAGGGCCTTCAGCGCATCGGGCGTCGTCGCCTTGACCGGATCGGAGACGCTGATCATTCCGGTGACGGCGCCCTCGACGGAGACGAACATTACTGTCTCACCTTTGCTGCGCCGCGCCTCGGCCTTTTCGGCAAAGTCTTTCGCGTCGAGTGCAAGATCGGTGATCAGCTTCAGATTGCCCAGCACAACCTGCTTTCCGTCAACCATACCCTTGACGCCCTTGCCAGTGACTGCCTCGAAGTCATTGGCGGAGCCGAGCGCGATGCCGTGCTGCTCCGCACCCTCGACGATGGCTTCGGCCAATGGATGTTCGGACCCTTTTTCAAGCGTTGCCGCAAACCGGAGCACCTCCTCCTCGTCGAAGCCGGATTCGGGAATTACGGCGACAAGCCTGGGCTTACCCTCGGTCAGCGTGCCGGTCTTGTCGACGATCAGCGTATCTACCTTTTCGAAGCGTTCGAGCGCCTCCGCATTTTTGATCAGCACGCCGGCCTGCGCACCGCGACCTGTGGCCGTCATAATCGACATCGGCGTCGCGAGGCCCAGTGCGCACGGGCAGGCGATGATCAGCACGGAAACCGCCGCGATCAGCGCATAGGAAAGTGCGGGCGCCGGACCCCATATCGCCCAGCCGATAAAGGCCAGCACCGCAACACCGATCACGGTGGGGACGAACCAGCCCGCCACCTTGTCGGCATATTTCTGGATCGGCGCGCGTGATCGCTGTGCCTGCGCAACCATGGCGACAATCTGGCTGAGCATCGTGTCCGCGCCTACCCGGCGTGCCTCAATCACGAGGCTGCCGGTCCCGTTGATAGTCGCGCCGGTGACGGGATCTCCAACCGTCTTTTCAACCGGAACCGGCTCGCCCGTGATCATACTTTCGTCAATCGAACTATGGCCATCGACCACTTCGCTATCGACCGGCACCTTTTCGCCGGGACGCACGCGCAGGCGATCGCCGACATGGACATGCTCAAGCGGAATTTCCTCTTCGCTGCCATCGTCACGGATGACGCGCGCGGTCTTGGCGGCAAGATCGAGCAAGGCGCGGATCGCCTTGCCGGTCCCCTCGCGGGCACACAATTCCATCACTTGCCCCAACAGCACAAGCACGACAATTACCGCCGCCGCTTCAAAATAGACGGGCACGGTTCCGTGCATGTCCCGGAAGCCTGATGGAAATATCGACGGCGCGATCACGGCCACGACGCTGAATGTCCAGGAGGCGATCACGCCCATGGCAATCAGCGAGAACATGTTGAGGTTCCATGAGAGGAAAGATTTCCAGCCGCGTTCCAGGAACGGCCAGCCGCACCACAGAACGACCAGCGTCCCGAGTGCGAGTTCGAGCTCTTGCGCGGCGTGTTCGCCCAGCGCTCCCCTGATCCAGCCAAGGCCGACCATCGGCCCCATCGCAAGTACCAGCAGCGGCACGGTGAGGACAGCGCCGATCCAGAAACGGCGGATAAAATCGACCAGCTCGGGATTGGTGCCTTCATCAGCCATGGCGGCGGATTCTAGTTCAAGAGCCATGCCGCAGATCGGGCAGGAACCGGGTCCGGTTTGCCGCACTTCGGGATGCATGGGGCAGGTGTAGACTGGTCCGGCATAGCCTGCGGACACTCTGTCATAGCGTCCGTCCTTCGGTGCCACACTACCATGCGCGTGGCCCGCATGGGCATGGTGATGTCCGGAATGATGGTCGCTCATGACCGCAAAGCCTCTTGCAATATACTATAGAGGGGTATAGTAATATTCGAATGCTTTTGCAAGGTGAACATCTGATGCGCAACAAGTTCGACAAGCAGATCGCGCGGATGCGCCGCATAGAGGGGCAGGCGCGCGGCATCGCGAAGATGATGGAGGAGGACCGCTACTGCATCGATATCCTTCAGCAGTTCGCGGCGGTAGAAGCGGCATTGCGGTCAACGCGTGCCGAAGTGCTCAAGGTACATGCGGCACATTGCGTAGAGGAAGCCATCGCATCGGATGATAAACACGACCAGAAGCAGAAATTTTCCGAACTTGTGTCGCTGTTCGAGAAACAAGTGCGCTGATCATGCTTCTTCGTTCGCCGACAAAGGCCACGTTGCGGCGCTCCTCCAACGTACTTGAAAGCAGTCCTACATTCACTTTTCAGGCTGGTAAGAGATGAGCGCCCCCAACCGCAGATGCGGATCTGCAGCCTGGCTATTGGGAGCAAAAGCGGACGTTGCAAATTCGTGCGAAATCGTGAAGCCGAGGTGACCGTCACCAGAAATCGATTCAATACCCGTTATGCCCGGCAAGACCGCCCGGTGGTCGGTCTGCGGCGGCAGGCCGACGCGGCGGTTGTGCCGGTTTCGATCTCGTCGGACACGCGCGATGAAACTACGCGCAAGAAGGAGATCCATACTGTGTTACTGGCCGCGCTCGACCGCGCGCCAGGTACCGACATCGAACTGGTCTCCGGGACAGCGCAATTGTCCCCCGTAACCAAGGCGAATTACCTGGAACTGCAGTTCCAGTACGCGGGCCGGGTCGACACCAGTAAGATCGACGTCATGCTGAGGGTAAAGCTGGCTGGCTCGGCCGCGGCCACCGAGAAGAAACTGACCGATTTCATCAAGGCTATCTCGGGCTCCGGCCGCGCGACGATCGACAAGACCGGCGGCCTGACGCTCGCCATCGTCAATCCCGACCAGTACCGCGACGAGATCTACCGTCGCATCGCCGCGGGAGCGAACCGTGCAGTCGGCTTCCATGGCGCGGACTATGCCGTGAATGTCAGCGGCCTCGACCGCGCCGTCGCCTGGTCTCAAGTCAGCAACACCGAGGTATTTCTGTATATTCCGTACGGCTTTTCAGTTGGGAAGTAGGGCACTTGGGGATGCCGGCGAAAGCCGCCGACAGAGCGGGCGTTCGCAAGCCTCAATCAAATCATTGAAGCTGCCATACATTCAGGTCTCGAAATGTCCCTGGCTCGTTCAATTCGCCATGGGTTTCCGCCTGGCGGGCAACAAGCTGGTTCCTTAAACGCATAGCCGAAGAAGTGCGGAGCCAACTTGCTGTCGAAGCGCTCGAACCCAAGGTCAGGGTCGACGAAGCAGTTCAAACCGATGAAGGCTTTAGCAAGCTAGTGAGCAAGACGATGAGCCGCGGCACCAGTCAAGGCTGGGGGGACCGGGTATCGATGCCCCACAACACATTCAATCGATCAACGATCAGCATCATACGATGCCGGTCGAAGGGAAGCATCCATCGCATCGGTTCAATCAGATTCGTCCGCCCTTTGGGGTCGCCCGGCATCCAAGCGGGTCCAGCCCATCGCTGAGCCGCACGGCGAGAATAGATTTGCCGCAATGAGAAACAAGAATAGTCCGCGCCATTTGCCTAATGCTCGGACTGATAAATCGCTGCTCGCGCACATCCTCCGGCCGTCCACAGAAGCAGCGAAGTAGGGGAGAATGAAATGCCAAAGCGCTTCAGGGCCATTTTCTGGGTTTCCGCTGCACCGCTTGCGCTGATCGCTTCTGGTCAGGCATTCGCGCAGGAGGCGGCACAGCAGTCGGCGTCATCGACGGCGTCGCCGCAGGAAGTATCCAGTCAGTTGGCCGACATCGTGGTGACTGCCGAGCGCCGGTCGAGCAGCTTGCAGCGCACGCCGATCGCCATTCAGGCAGTGGACGGTGGCGCCCTTCAGGAAGCCAATGTGTCCAAGCCCGTAGACCTCGTGAAACTGGTGCCGGGGCTGTCGGTCAGTCGCGGCTTCGGCGGGCTGAACAACATTTATGTCCGCGGCATTGGTGCGCAGATCATAAACGCGTTCGGTGACATGGCTGTGGCGCAGAGCATCGACGGCGCCTATGTCGCGCGCGGCACTGCGCTTTCCGGCGCTTTCCTCGACGTTGCGCGGATCGAAGTCCTGAAGGGGCCGCAAGGCACGCTGTACGGCCGCAACGCGACGGGCGGCGCAATCAACTACATCACCAATCATCCGGACTTTGAAACCAGCGCGCATTTCGATGCGCAGTACGGAAATTACGACGCCGTTGATCTGAAGGGCGTCGTCAACCTTCCCTTCAACGACAAAATTGCGATGCGCGCCGCGGTCGGTTTCATCAAGCATGACGGCTACATCGAGCGCACCGGAATGGATGACCAGAACACCGTCGCGAGCCGCGTTTCGCTGCGCTTTGAACCGAGCAGCGACTTCAGCATCTACATCGCGGGCGATTATTCGCGCGACCATGGCAATGGCGTCGGCCAGGTAGTGATGAACACCACGGCAACCCATGCCACGGCGATCACCGCTGATCCGTGGCAGGGGCCGCCGCTCGGCTTCTACGCGCCGGCGAACTATGATGGAACACTTCAGAATCCAGGTGTAGGATGTACCCTGCTGCCCGGCGCGAACCAGTGCGTTCCGCCCAACACCGTCACCTACAATCCCAATCTTTATGGCGCAGGCGTCGGCGGCTATGCGCTCAATCCCGACACCGTGGGCCGCTGGGCACCGGGAAGCTTCCTGAACAACAGCACCTGGGGGGTGTCGGGGCAGTTCGACTGGCGTGGTCCGGGCTTCACCTTTACCTTCCTCCCGGCATATCGGCACACCCTGGCCAATTGGGTCAATCCGGCCGGCGGCTACCAGACCATCATCCGCACGCCCGCTGACCAGCAGAGCTACGAGGCGCGCCTCGCCTCCGATGGTAACGGCCCGCTCAAGTGGCTTGTCGGTCTCTACTATTTCCGCGAGACCCAGGATCCGTTCGAGCGGTACTGGAACTTCAATCAGGTGCCCGGCGGCCTTATCACCAACCAGGGTTATATCCGTCGCGACTATCACCTCGCCGACACCAGCTATGCAGCGTTCGGCCAGGTGACCTATTCGATCACGCCAGAGTTGCGCCTGACCGGCGGCCTGCGCCATACCTACGAGAAGAAGTCGATCTCCGGTCTCTTCCGCATCGGCCAGCCGGCCTACACCGATATCGGGGGGACACCGTTCTGCCCGGTTGGTGTCGCGGGCACGACCTATAATCTGCCGACGTCGGAGTGCATCGTTCCCAGCAACGACAGCCGCTCGTGGAAGGCGACGAACTGGAAGATCGGGGTGGACTACGACATCGGGCCGCGCTCGATGGTCTACGCCAACGTCTCGACCGGCTTCCATGCCGGCGGTTTCAACGATGGCGTGAATGCACCGGCCGGTACGTTCAATTACAAGAACAGCTACGAGCCGGAAAGTATCACCGCCTATGCGCTGGGTACCAAGAACCGGTTCCTCGACAATCGGCTGCAGTTGAACGTCGAGCTGTTCTACTGGAGCTTCAAGAAAAAGCAGAACGGCGCGCTGAGCGTGCTCTATCCGCCGGTGGTCGGCTTCCCGATCCTCAATGTCGGCAATCTGAAGGAATATGGCGCCGACGTGGAAGCGACCTTCCTTGCCACGCCGGACGATCTGTTGACCGCCAATCTGTCCTACCTGCATTCGCGGTTCGACAATTATGTGTTCACGCCCACTTCGCAGGTCACCTGCCCCGCAATCGGCATGAACCCGATCCTGCACATCCCGATCGTCGACTGCGCCGGCAAGCCGGTACCGAATGCCCCGATGTGGAACGCCTCGCTGTCCTGGCAGCATACATTCCATCTGCCGGGCGACAGCACGATCGTGGCGGGGGTGCGCAGCAACATCCAGTCCGACACGGATCTGACGATCGGCGCACCGGCGTTCGCGCATCAGAAGGCCTATCAGATCACCGACCTGACGCTGACCTACAAGGCGGCCGAGGATCGCTGGAGTTTGTCCGCCTACGTCAACAATGTCACCAACAGCCAGGTGTTCAACAACGCCCAGCAGAGCTTCAACAGCGGCGACAGGACGTGGTGGGGCAATATCCTGCCACCGCGGACCTATGGCGTTCGGGCGTCGGTCAACTTCTAGCCCGCCTGCCTTGCCGGCCGTCGCGATACAGGGACGGCCGGCATTTCTCACACAGAAATGTACAGGGCCTCGTTTCCGACATGGGTGATTTCGCTTCTCATATGGCCCTGACCGGCGAAAGCATCATTGCCAGGCTGGAGGACGCGCCTCTCACCAGTTGGCAGATCAAACTCAGGCTCGTCGTCGGTACTGCCACCTTCTTCAATGCCTTCGAAGTTCTGGCGATCGCTTATGCCTTGCCTGAATTAAGGGCCCAATGGCATCTGACACAAGCTCAGTCCGGTTTCCTGCTGTCGGCCTTGTTCGTCGGGGAAATCATCGGCGCGCTCCTGTTCGGCATGATCGCGGAGACGCGCGGCAGGCGGGCGGCGTTGATCGGTTGCACCGCGCTATATTCCGCGATGAGCTTGGCAGCTTCACTGGCCCCGAATTATCATTGGCTGGTCGCGGCCCGCCTCCTCACCGGCATTGGCCTCGGCGCGGAAGTTCCGATCGCGGTCACCTACATTTCGGAAATCGCCAAGGCCCAAGGGCGCGGGCGTTTCGTGCTGTTGTACGAACTGGTCTTTCCGCTCGGCCTGCTCGCGGGCGCGTTGCTGGGCTGGTGGTTCATCCTGCATTTCGGCTGGCGGCCGTTTCTGGCGATTGGCGCCCTGCCAGCGGTTTTGGTGCTGCCGATGATGATCCGTTTCGTGCCGGAATCGCCCCGATGGCTCGTGCACCGGGGCCGTCTGTCGGAAGCCGACGCCATAGTGCGGCGCATTGAAGCGGCGAGCGCGGGGTCCACGACACCGGGTTCTACCTTGTGGAACGCAACCGAAGCCCGCGTCACGGATTTACCAGGCAAGTCGAACGACAAGCCAATCTTTCCGTTCAGCTTCGCCATCCTCAGCGGCTTGTTTTCTCAGGGCTATGGCCGACGCACAGCCATGCTGTGGACGATGTACTTCTGCTGCTTCTTCATGAACTACGGCTTGGTTACTTGGCTGCCCACGCTCTACCACGGGCTGTTTCACCTGTCTCTCAGCGACAGCCTGCGCAATGCGATGATCACGCAAGCGGCGGGTTTCTCGGGGACGCTGACCACGGCGCTGGCGATCGACCTTGTCGGGCGACGGATTTGGTTCAGCACTGCGTTTCTGCTGGCCGCGGCCGCGTTTTTCAACCTGGGAGTCAACGGGCTGGAGAGCGCGAACCACATGCTCGTGGGCGGATGCATCAGCTTCTATTTCGTCTCGGCAATCTCGATCGGAATGATCCTGTACGCCCCCGAGCTCTACCCGACCCGTATGCGCGTGATCGGCGTGTCGCTTGGATATGCGGTGTCGATCCTGGCCGGCATCGTTGCGCCGATGGCCGTCGGTCTGATCGTCGATACGGCGGGGCTGGGGATGATCTTCGCGATCTTCGCCTGTCTCGGCGCGCTGGCAGGGGCAATCTGTCTGATCTTCGCCGTCGAGACGCGCAATCGCTCTCTTGAACTGATTTCACCTTGAGCCGCAAAGCGGAGAAACCCCGATGCCGAATGCCGATACCGTTCATGAACGCCCCAGGACGCTCGAAGAAGCCAAAGCCTGGATGCTGGATCGCACCCGAAAGCGCATCCACCCGATGAACAACCTGAGCTACGAGGACACAGAAGGCGTCGTCGCCCAGTTGCAGGGCCTTGATCCGGTCAACTGGGCTGCGGCCTGGACCGCCGCCGGCGAGGCTGCCTTTGCCGCCGGCGTCGCTGCGCGCGAGGCCGGCAAGCTCGAGGACGCCAAGGCGCAGTTCCTGCGGGCGGACGGCTTCTTCTTCCTGGGTCGGTTTCCTTGCCCCAATCATCCCGACAAGCTGGCAAGCGCAGCACGCGAGCGCGACGCTTATCTCGCTGCAGGCGCCTTGTTCGATCCGCCGATCGAGCGGGTCAGCGTTCCGTTTCAGGGCGAAGAAGGCGACGGCGATGAGGTTGTGTTCCTGCTGCGGCGCCCGAAGGGCATAGAGCGACCGCCGGTCATCGTCATGTGGGGTGGTGTCGACGCCTGGAAGGAGCAGATGACTGCGGCGAGCGACCTTGCGCTCAAGCAGGGGGTAGCAACAGTCGCGATAGATGGGCCGGGAACCGGGGAATCGCCAGTCAAGGGTCGGCCCGGCGCCGAACAGCAGTTTCTGCCGGTCTTCGACTGGCTGGCCGCGCGCGACGATCTGTCGGGCCGGTTGCCCGGATGCCTCGGCCGTTCGTTCGGCGGCTACTGGGCAACGCGGCTGGCCCACCTCTATCCCGATCGGATCGCCTGCGGCGTCAACTGGGGCGGTGGCGCCCACTTCATGTTCCAGCGCGATTGGATCGAAAGCTCGCGTTATCCCGACAGCTACCTGATGGAGCTCGTCGAGACGCGGATGCGGATGCTCGGCGCTCGCACAGAAGGCGAATATGTAGAATTCTTCGAGCGCCTGTCGCTGCTCGATGCCGGCATGCTGGACGGCCCCTGCGCCCCAATGCTGCTGGTGAACGGGCGAGAGGACAAACAATGTCCGGTTGCCGACATCGACCTGCTCGTCGGCCACGGAGAACCCAAGTCGGTGCGGATGTTCCCCGGCGGGCACATGGGGATCACTCCACAAACCCTTCCGCTGATCATCGACTGGACATGCCGCATGGTGAAGGAGCGCGCCCAATGATCAACAATTGGCTACAGGCCATTCCGACGGGCGAGGCCTATCAGATCAACCGGGTTCTTTACCGGATCCAGCATGACCGGGACGAGGAGAAACGCTATTTCGCCAATCCCGACGTCTATATCGCAAGCTATCCGGAACTGACCCCGGCGGCAACCGCGGCACTCGAGCACACCGACGTCACGCAGCTCTATCTGCTGGGTGCCAACCCCTATCTGCTGCGCGCTTACTGCCTGCAACTCCGGATCCCGGAACAGGAGTATCTCGCCGCGCTGAGGAAGGCTGGCAAGGAGCTGGAAAATGGCTGAAATTGCAGGGATCTTCGCCGTCAGCCACACCCCGGTGATGACCAATCTGCCGCACGCGCCGGCAGAGGAGGTGGCGCGTCAGGTGTTCGACGAGTTTCGCCGGACGGGCGAAGAAATCGCCCGACTGGACCCGGACGCGATCGTGCTCGTGTCCAACGATCATCTTCACAACTTCTTTCTTGGCAACATGCCGGCGTTCTGCATCGGCATCGCCGACACCTATGACGGCCCGATCGAGGGCTGGCTCAAGGTCGACCGCAAGACCATTCCGGGCGCGCGCAGCCTTTCCGCGCACATATTGCAACATTGCCTGGACAGCGGCTTCGACCCGGCGTTTTCGCTCGAACTCGTGCTCGATCACGGCATGGTCACGCCGCTCACGCTGGCCGGCATTTGCGGCGACTTTCCGGTGGTGCCGATCCTGGTGAATTGCGTCCAGCCACCCCTGCCGAGGATGATGCGCTGCATCGAGCTTGGCCGGGCAATGGCCGAGGCAATTCGTTCCTACGATGGCGCCGAACGGGTCGTGGTGCTCGCCACCGGCGGCATCGCTCACGACGTCGGCACGCCGCGCATGGGCTACGTCAACGAACAATTCGACCGGCGCTTCCTCGAACTGCTCGGCGGAACCGACGAAGATGCGCTGACCTCATTTTCCGAGGCGGAAGTCAATAGCGCCGGCAACGGCGCCGAGGAAATCCGCAACTGGCTCGTCGCGCATGGCATTGCTGGTTGCCGCAACTTCGAACTGAACCACTACGAGCCGGTCAGCGAATGGTACACGGGCATCGCTCTGGGCCGATGGAGGGGTGAATGAGTGCGGTGCTTTCGGGCCGCACCGCCGGAGCCAATACGCGGCCAGCGGTCGTGCTGTTGCATGCGATCGCTACATCCTCAGCGTTGTGGGATCCGCAGATCGAGGTCTTGGCGGAGCGCTTCCACGTTATAGCCCTTGACCTGCCCGGCCATGGGAGAAGCGCGGCGCCGCCGTTTGCCGGATCCATCGAGGATTATGCTGTCGCAGTCCTGGCAACGCTGGATGCCATGGGCGTGGAGCGGTTCGGTGTGGTTGGCCTCTCGTTCGGCAGCTCTATCGCGCAGGCCATGGCGGTGATGGCGCGCGAACGGGTGACCTCGGCGGTGCTGGCCGGGGGCACGGCATATCCGCCGCCGCCTGTCCAGGAAATGTGGCGTAGTCGCGCCGCTGGAGCGCGCCGCGATGGAATGGGCGGCCAGGTAGACGACATACTGGCGCGATGGTTTACGCCGGCGTTCCTCGTATCTGCAAAGGCGCGTGTCGATACGATCCGCCAGCTGGTCCTCGCGACACCGGCCGAGGGTTATGCGCTTGCGGCCGAGGCGATTGCCGGGCTGGACAACCGGGCCATACTCTCGCGGATCACCTGCCCGACGGTGGTTGTTGCCGGTGAGCACGACGTGGCGGTGCCGATCGAGGCGCTGGAGACGATCGCACGGGCAGTCCCGAACAGCCGTCTGGAGCGTGTGAACGCGGCCCATCTTATGAACGTGGAGGCAGCACGGCAATTCACCGACCTTGTCGGTGGGCACCTGTCCTCCACCATTGAGAGTTGATGCCATGAACAAGCTGAATGATCTGAAGGCTCTGATCGTTGGTGGCGGGGTCGGCGGCATGGCGACGGCCCTGTGCCTGCGTCAGTTGGGTGTTGCCGTCGATCTGATCGACAAGGATCCCGAATGGCGGGTCACGGGCGCCGGTATCACCGTGACTCGGCCGACCCTGCGCGCGATCAAGGCGCTCAACCTGCTCGAGGAATTTCTTGAAGTCGGGTTTGCCGGAAACGGGATACAGGTCTGCAACGTCAACGGGCAGCCGGTCACGCACCTGCCGGACCCTGAGCTGGGGGAGGATCTGCCCGGCAGCGGTGGCGTGATGCGGCCCGACCTTCACCGGATCATGTCGAGCCGGGTGCGCGATGTCGGCACCGATGTTCGCCTGGGTTGCACGGTCGACGGCTTTGACCAGGGCGACCATGCCGTCGAGGCGCGGTTCAGCGACGGCCAGACGCGCACCTACGACTTCGTGGTCGGCGCGGACGGTGTCTTCTCCGCGACACGCGCGGCGATCTTTCCGGATGCCGACCAGGCCGAATATACCGGGCAGACCGTGTGGCGCCTGTACACGACGCGGCCCGCGGGCATCGACCGGCGGCACTTTTTCCTTGGGGGCCCGCACAAGATCGGGCTGTCGCCGGTATCCCAGACCCACATGTACATGTTCCTGCTTCAGGTTGGCCCGCGGCCGCCAATCTACCCCGTCGACGAACTGCACGTCCGCTTGCAGGAGCTGATGGCAAGCTATGGCGGAATTCTGGCCGGGATCCGCGATGGCTTGACGGTGGATTCGGTCATCAATGTGCGCCCTCTTGAGGCATTCCTGTTGCCTGCGCCCTGGTACAGCGGGCGCATCATCCTGGTCGGCGATGCGGCTCATCCGACAACCCCGCAGCTGGCTTCGGGGGCCGGCATGGCGATCGAGGACGGACTGGTGCTGGCCGACGAATTGCGTCGTTCCGGGGGAGACGTGGCGCGCATGTTCGCGGCATTCATGGCCCGTCGCTATGACCGCTGTCGGCTGGTCACCGAAAATTCGATTGAGATCGGCCGGCGCGAGCAGGATGGGCGGCCTCCCGAGGAGCAGACCATCCTTGTCGAGCAGTCGCTGGCCAAGCTGGCGGAACCGATCTGATGGCACCGCCCAGGATTGCGCTGATCTCAGCCCTGCGGCTGTCGCTCGATCCCATCACGGAGAGCTTCCGGCGATTGTGGCCAGAGGCGGAACGCGTCCATATTCTCGATGACAGCCTGTCGGTCGACCGTGCGATTGATGGAATCCTGACGGAGTCCATGATCGGGCGCTTTGTCGAATTGTCGCGCTATGCGATCAGGTTCGCGCGCGCCGACGCTATCCTGTTCACCTGCTCGGCCTTTGGCGAGGCGATCGAGACGGTGGCGGGGATGATGGACATTCCCGTGCTGAAGCCGAACGAGGCGATGATCGACGAGGCTGTCGCGCTGGGGCGGCCAGTCGGCCTCCTCGCCACGTTCGCGCCGACTCTCGGTTCCATGCTTGGTGAATTTCCAGGATCGCTTGATGTCGAACCCCGTCTTGCCGTCGGGGCGTTGGAGGCAGCGGAGGCCGGGGATTTTGCCGAGCATGACCGCCTGTCTGCGGTCGCGGCACAGGGTTTCAGTTCCGAACGCGTAGTCGCACTGGCCCAATTCAGCCTGGCCAGGGCAGCACCGGAAATTGCGCGGGTCACGGGCGCGACGGTACTCACCACCCCGGACTGTGCGGTCAAAGCCTTGCGGCGCAAATTTGGACAGGTCACAGATTTTTCTGGATAGATGTACTATTTTCCGGTAATTCTCCTTGCGAAAATGGAATTGCTTGCGGGGAGAGGGGCAATAATGGCCGAGGCTGCGCTCCGGGCGGAAACCTTCACTACAGCTGGTGTGCCCAGCGGTCGGCGATCATCCAAGTTTCGCAAGGACATGGCCTCGCTGTTCTCGATCGGACTGAATATTCGGCCCGTGGGCTCGCAGGCGCTGGAGTGCGCGGTCGATGGATTTGCGCGGCCCGGCCTGCGTTTCGCCAAGTTGCGCTTTTCTCCGCATATCACCGAACCCGCCAGTTCGCAGCCAAGCCCGGTTCCCAGCTATCTGGTGAGCGTTCACCGCGAGGGTACCGCATTTGTCAGCCAGGGAGGGCGAGAAAGCATGATCCGCCCCGGCGACATGTTTCTCGTCGATCCTGCTCGACCGTTCATGATAGAAACCGGCGAAATTTGCACCACGTCCATCTACGTTCCCTGCGCGGCGCTGCGTTGCTATTTTCCCAATGTCGACAGCTGCACGGCGATTGCGATGCAGACGAATACAGGTCCGGCCGCGTTATTCAGAGCGTATAGCGACGAACTCTTTCGTGTCGGCATGCAACTCAACGCCGATGCAGCCGAAAAGGTGGCTGACACGATACCGTTGATCCTCTCGACCGTGCTTTGCGGCATGGCTGAGGATTTTTCTCCGGTGTCGGCGGGCGGCCAGGCCGCCCATCGCCAACGGGTTTTGACGTTCATCCGGCAGAATCTGGCGGACGCCGACCTTTCCCCTTCTCTGATCGCCCGCAACGTCGGACTGTCGCTGCGCTATCTCTACGAATTGTTTGAGGGTGAGGCTGAGCCCTTGATGCGGCGCATATGGCGCGAGCGACTGGAGCGCTGCAAGGGAGAAATCGTGCATCCGCAAATGACGGATATATCGATCGGCGAAATCGCCTTTCGTTGGGGTTTCAACGATGCGTCGCATTTCAGCCGGGCATTCCGGCGTCAGTTCGGGGTTGCTCCGCGCCAGGCGCGCCTGGCTGCGCTCAGGCGTGACCTGTCGGTGAACTAGCGCGATTTCCAAGCGATCGGAACCGATCGCTGATTAAGAAATCGCGGAAAACAAGAAATCCAGAGCGGAGAGCGGATTCAATCAGATCGAAACCCGCTCTGGATTTCAAGATCACGGCAGACGGCTATCGTCTCGAGGAAATCGCCCGGTTCAATTTGATGGGGCATTTTCAGACGGAAATCCGATCTCCGCCTTTCCTGAAAATGCCTTGGCATCGGATGTAGAGGGCGCTTGCGCGGCGAGCGCGCGCATGCCGCCGGCAAGGAACGCAATGGCCTGATCATAATTTTCCGAGAGACGATCGCTCGACATCTTTCCGTTGGACAGGCGGTCCAGTAGCTTGGTCGACGCGAACAATCCCACCATGACGGAAATCAGGTGGACATAACCCTGTGTCGCCGTGTCAAGGGTAAGTCGCGGTTCCACCTCGCGCATGAGCGAGATGAACTTTCGACCCGTTTCGCCAAACAGGCGGTCCACCAATGGCGCCCAGCGCGCATCCTGAGCGATGTGCGCCAATATCTGCGCGTATCTGCGCCAACCGTCAGACCCTCCTTCGACCTTGTCGCGAAAGGGATCGAGGAATGCGTCGAGCAAAGCTTCGATCGTCGGATCAACCAGATCGCTCAGTCTTTCTTTCCGCCTTTGGGTGAGTTCTTCTGCGCGGCGCGCGACAACTGCTTCGAACAGCAATTCCTTATTGGGGTAGTGATAAGTAACGACCCCGAGGTGCTGGGCTGCTGCGTCCGCTACTTGACGGATCGAGACGGCTTCGTAGCCGGACAGGGCGAATTGGGCTTCGGCCGCGTTCAGGATCGCCTGCCTGGTGCGCTCGCCCTTGCGCATTGCCTTTTCATTTTCTCGTACGGTCATACAGAAATCTCTTGCCTCTTTCGTACACGGGCTTAAATTCAATATCGCACCGCCGTCAAGCCGTGGGGATGTCCACGCCAATGATCGACCAAGGCGGTAACGAGCGGGGAGGAAAAGTGTCCGGTTTTGGCATTGGCCAGGCGGTCCGGCGTCGCGAGGATCGTCGCTTTCTGACGGGCGCCGGCAGCTACGTCGGTGACGTCAAGCGGGCTCGCGTGGCGCATATGTGCGTGATCTATTCGGACCAGGCGCATGCGGACATTGTCCGCATCGACGTCAAGGCCGCAATGGAGTCGCCGGGCGTGCTTCTGGTCCTCACCGGGCAGGATGCCGAGAATGAAGGTCTTGGCGGCCTGCCGCCCTATTTCATGCCGGAGGACGCCGGCGGCCCACCGGGCTTTCGCACCATCCGCCCCATTCTGGTGTCCGATCGGGTCCGCTGTGTCGGTGACAGGGTGGTCGCCGTCATAGCGGAGACCGCCGACCAGGCCCGCGACGCGGCCGAGGCCGTCGAGATAGAATATTCCCCCCGTCCTTGCGTCACGACGCCGGACGGCGCTGCGGCGTCCGATGCGCCGGAAATCTGGCCTGGTTGCGAAGGGAACCGCAGTTTTACACTGGCATTTGGCGACCCCGAACGCACGGACGAGGCGTTCGCCCGCAGCGCTTTCGTCGTGCGGCTTGACTTGCGCAACAACCGCCTCTCGGCCAACTCGATCGAGCCGCGATGTGCGCTGGGCGAGTTCGTCATGAATGATGGCGATGGTCAGTACATCCTGCACACCAGCTCGCAAAACCCGCACGGCGTCCGCAAGATGCTGGCGAATTCGGTACTCGCCATTCCCGAAACGTGCCTGCGCGTCATCTCTCCCGATGTCGGTGGCGGGTTCGGAATGAAAGCCGACCCCTATCCCGAGGATGCGCTGGTTCTATGGGCGGCGCGCAAGCTGGGGCGGCCGGTAAGGTGGATTGCCAGTCGTTCGGAATCACTGGCGGGCGATAATCATGGTCGCGACCAGGTTGCTTCGGCGCAGATGGCCTTCGACGAAAATGGCCGGGCCATAGGCCTGCGCGTACGCGCCTATCACGCGCTGGGCGCCTATGTCGCTTCGGCTACGGTTGCACCGATCACCTTTTCGATGCGCATGTTGCCCGGGGTCTACGACATCCCCGCCATTGATGTGCGGACGTCGGCCATGTTCACCAATTGCTCGCCCACGGGTCCGTATCGCGGCGCAGGCCGGCCCGAGGCATGCTTCATGCTTGAGCGGCTGATGGATGAAGCGGGCCGCGTTTCGGGATTGGGGCAGGTGGAGATCCGGCGCCGGAACCTGATCGCCGAGCAGGCCTTGCCATATGCGACCCCCACCGGCTTCACCTATGATAGTGGCGATTTCGCCGGAATGATGGATAAATGCCTCGAACTGGCCGACTGGGAAGGCTTCGCGGCGCGCAGGCAGGCGTCGGAAGGCCGAGGGCTCGTTCGCGGACGCGCTGTCACCTGCTATATTGAGAGCGCAGGCGTGTTCAACGAGCGCATGGAACTGCGCTTCGACCCGTCTGGTGGAGTATCGATCCTCGCCGGCACTCATTCGCACGGCCAGGGGCATGCGACCGCCTTCGCGCAGCTGATACACGACTGGCTCGGTATCCCCTCTGAACAGATCCGACATGTTCAGGGCGATACGGATGCAGTGACGTTCGGTCGCGGGACCTATGCCGCCCGTAGCTCCATGCTGGCAAGTACGGCGCTTCGGGCCGCAGCCGACGAGGCGATCGCGCGCTGTTCGCCTATGGCGGCAAGTATCCTTGAGGTGGACCTCGATGCCGTGGAATTCGGCGAAGGCCTTTTCCGGGCCAAGGCCACGAACCGCACTGTCTCGTTGCAGCAGGTGGTCAGGGGCTTCTTCGCGCCGATGGGCGTGCCGGGCGGCCAGTCCCTGGGTTTATCGACCGTAGGCACGGCCGGCGGTGAAGCGCCGAACTTCCCGAACGGCGCGCACGTCTGCGAGGTCGAGGTCGACCCCGAAACCGGTGCCATCCGGATAGACCGCTACACCGTCGTCGATGACGTGGGCAAGGCGATCAACCCGATGATTTGCGAGGGCCAGATCATTGGCGGCATCGCCCAAGGCGTCGGGCAGGCTCTGGTCGAGGAGGTCGTCTACGACCCGGCCACCGGCCAACTGCTGAGCGGCAGCTTTTCAGACTATGGAATGTTGAGGACAGACACGATGCCAACCATAGCCGCGAGGCTTGAGGAAATTCCATGCAAGACCAACCCCGTCGGGGTCAAGGGCGTGGGGGAATCCGGCACGATCGCCGCGCCGCCCACGGTGGTCAACGCGGTGCTTGATGCGCTGCGCCCGCTTGGCGTCACCGACCTGCAAATGCCGCTGACTTCGGCGCGCATATGGTCCGCGATCGATGCCGCCGCCTCGCGCAAGGCAGAACCGGCGTGAAGCTCGTCGGTGAAGCGCTGATCCGCGCCGAGCGCGAGCTGGTCTGGCAGGCGATCAACGATCCCGATATCCTGCGCCAATGCATCCCGGGGTGCGAGGAAATCACGCGCGAGACACCGGTCGACTGGGTGGCGACGGTGGTGACCCGCGTCGGGCCGGTAAAGGCCAGGTTCAATGGTCGAATCCGGCTTGAGGATCTCCAGGCGCCGGAAAGCTGCCGCATCGTCGGCGAAGGATCAGGCGGCGCGGCCGGTTTCGCCAAGGGGGCCGCGCTGGTCCGCCTTGCGCAGGAGACGGAGGGCACGCGGCTTACCTATGATGTCAGCAGCGAGATCGGCGGCAAGCTGGCCCAGATCGGCTCGCGCCTGATCGAGGCTTTCGCCAAAAAATATGCGGCTGAGTTCTTCGACAAGTTCGGAGCGATCGTCGAAGCCGGAACGGCCCCGGATATATCCGCAATTCCGGGCGAAGCGCCGGCTGCACCGATCCCCGCCGGAGATGGGCGGGTGCCCTTGCCTGTTGCAGGCGCGCAGCCCCGTCCCGCACCGGCTGTCGCGGAATCCGCCCGGCGGTGGTTCGATGCCCAGTCGTTCACGATCCTGGTGCTGGCAGCGCTGTTGGTCTTCATGACCGTCATGTACACACTCAAGCCCTGATCATGGAAAAGCTCTACCCACTTTCGCTTGCTGTGAACGGCCGGGAAGTCAGCGAGATGGTCAGCGCGCGGCTGCTGCTGGTCGATTTCCTGCGCGATGTTCTGGGTCTGACGGGCACGCACATCGGCTGTGATACCACCCAATGCGGTGCCTGCACCGTTCATTGCGACGGGCAGGCCGTGAAGAGTTGCACGATGCTGGCGCTCCAGGCGCAAGGGCAGGCGGTCACCACGATCGAGGGGCTCGGTCCACGGGGCGATCACCCGCTGCAGCAGGCGTTTCGCGAGGAGCACGGCCTTCAGTGCGGTTATTGCACGCCCGGCATGATCATGGCTGCCGCCGCGCTTCTGGACACGAACCCCTCGCCGGACGAGGCTGCGGTCCGCCATGCGCTGGAAGGCAATCTGTGCCGCTGCACCGGGTACCAGCCGATCATCGCGGCCGTGATTTCCGCCAGCCGGAAGACCGGCCAATGAGAGAATTCGTCTATTCTCGCCCTGAAACTCTTTCGGACATTCTCGATATCCTTGCGGGCGATTCCGATGCCAGGCCGCTGGCCGGAGGCATGACCTTGCTGCCGACCATGAAGCAGCGGCTTGCCGGTCCTTCGGAGCTGGTGGACCTGGCGGGGGTTCCACTGCTGAGCGAGATCGAGGAAGACGAAGGCGAACTGCAGATCGGCGCCATGGCAACGCACGCTGCCGTCGCAGGCAGCGCGCTCGTGCAGTCCCGGCTTCCCGGGCTTTCGCTGCTGGCCGACGGCATCGGTGACGTCCAGGTCCGTAACCGGGGTACGATCGGCGGCTCGATCGCCAACAACGATCCGGCGGCCGATTACCCGGCGGCGATCCTCGCGCTCGATGCGGTGGTCGTCACAGACCGCCGCGAGTTGCCTGCCGACGCCTTCCTGACAGGATTGTTCGAGACCGCGCTGGAACCGGGCGAGCTTGTCCTGCAGGTGCGCATCCCCACTGACCAGGCATTTTCCTATGCCAAGTTCCGGCACCCGGTTTCGGGTTACGCCATGACCGCCGTGGCCGTCGCCCATGGCCCCCGTGGCTGGCGGGTCGCAGTCACCGGAGCGGGCGCGGGGGCATTCCGGATGCCGGACGTCGAGCAACAATTGTTGCGCGACGGCAGCCCCGAAGGCATCGATCGACTGACCTTCGATCTGCCGGAACTCATCAGCGATTTTCACGCGGGCGCGGACTACCGGGCCAATCTTGTGCGCGTGATGACACGGCGGGCGGTACATGCTCTGCTTGGAGGACAAAATGCCGACTGAGCTTCCCCGGTCGGGCCGTCTTGCCGCCAAGGTCGTCGCGATGACTGGCGCCACGGGGGGACTTGGCCTGGCGACCGCGCGATTGATGGCGCGCGAAGGCGCGAAACTGGCTCTGACCGACATTGACGAGCAGGCGCTGGATATTCTGAAAATGGATTTGATGGCCGAAGGAACCGAGGTCGTTGCGGTTCCGGGTGACGCGACCCAGCCGGAAACCCACGCCGCGTTGGTCAGCCTGGCCATGGAACGGTTTGGCGCCCTGCACGCCTGGTGCAATATCGCCGGCATTCTGGGGCCCGGCGATCTGGCCGACGTCACGCTGGCCCAGTTCGACCGTGTGATGCACGTCAACTGCTTCTCGCAACTCATCGCCATGCAGAAGGCCGCGCCGGCCATCCGCGCTTCGGGCGGCGGGGCGATCGTCAACGTCTCGTCGGTCGGGGGGCTGGTATCGCTGCCCCACATGAGCGTCTATTGTGCTTCCAAGGCGGCGATCATCGGCATGACGCGGGCATTGGCGGCCGAACTGGCGCCCGACATCCGATGCAATGTCATCTGTCCGGGCGGAATCGACACCGGCATGGCGCAAGGGCTTCTGGCCGGGTTACCGCCGGAGGACCGAGCGGATCTGCTGGCCAAGTTGACCGGTCGCCAGCACCTCAAGCGCTTTGCCCACCCCGCCGAGATCGCGAAAACCATCCTGCACCTCGCGTCGGACGAATCTTCGTTCATGACGGGATCGGTCATCGCCGCGGACGGCGGCCACACGAGTTGGTAGACAAGGCCAAGGCGCTCGCAACGTTGATGCGGTTTTCGGTGGCGGCTCGTCTGGTCGGCGGATGACGAACGGGCCGCACTGCATCGACATGGTCAGCCACCCACGGGACGTCGCCCGATTTGTCGTCGAATGCGCCGAGGCCCGGATCGGCGTGGCGCTGGTTTTCGTCACTGCGGTCGATGGGGGCAGCATGCGCGAGCCCGGCCTGCGAATGGCGGCCAGCATTACGGGCACCACAGCAGGCTATGTGTCGAACGGCTGCGTCGAGGCGGACCTGGTGGCGCAAGCGCGCAAGGCAATCGTCGAAAATCGGCCGGCGGCCGTACAATATGGGCGGGGCAGCGGCAGGATCGACGTGGTGTTGCCGTGCGGAGGCCGAATCGAACTGTTGATATATCCCGTCGCGGATCATCATCTGCCGGCCCTGCGGGCCATGATTGAGGCGGAACGGGAGGCCGGGGCGATCGCACTGGCAACGGACGGCTCGCTCCGGTGGTACCCCGGAATGGAACCTGCCTCGCCCGGCACAGCGGCCTATGTGGTTCGACCGAAGATCCGGCTATTGATCGTGGGATCCGGCGTGGAGGCGCTGGTCCTGGCGCGTCTGGCTGCGGCAGCCGATGTGCAGGTCGAGCTGGTCTCGCCGGATGACATCACGCTGACCAAGGCACGCGATGCCGGAATTTCCGTGCGGGAACTGCGGGGGCTTTCGTCGCCCGTTGATTTGCGCATCGACGGGGGCACTGCGATAGCCCTGATGTTCCACGATCATGAATGGGAGCAAATGGTGCTGCGCCGGGCGTTGGGCAGCGACGCCTTCTATGTAGGTGCGCTCGGTAGCCGGCGAGCTCATGCCCGCCGCGTTGAAGGCCTGGTCGCTTCCGGGTGCAGCAATGAAGGCATCGCAAGGATCAAGGCGCCGATTGGTCTGGTTCACCAGCTGCGCGATCCGCATTTAATCGCCGCATCGGTGATCGCGGAAATTGCAGCCGCTTTTCAGGAGCGGTTCACGGCGTTCTAAGTACCAACGTGCGCTAAGGCTGAACAAACGACAGCTTCAACGGGCTGCCGCTCGGAAGCGGACTAACTGGAACGTCGACAAAGCGGATATAATGACCGGCCCGCACGCGGCAATGAAATGTCCGCTGCCGGTGAGCGAAATTTGGCCGCTGAGCGGCCAGGAAGGGTCGCAGCCAATCATCACTTCCCGCAATAAGCTCCCCATTCGTCCATCAGCTTCCTCCTCTTCTCGAGAAGGTTGCCTCGCCGATACGCAGCTTCCGTTTTGTCCCTAACGCGGTGCGCCAACGCCGCTTCCGCAATTTCGCCGGGATGGTTGGTCTCCTCGCTGACCCAGTCCTTGAAGGCAGAGCGAAATCCGTGGGCGGTCGCGTCCTCCTTCATCTCGCGAAGCAGCTTCGTGAGCGTCATGTCGCTCATTGGCATGTCCCCCCTGGCACCGAGAAACACGAGCGATCGCGATCCGATCCGCAGTTCGCGGCAACGCTCGATGATGGCGATTGCTGGTGCCGACAGCGGAATGACATGCTCGCGCGCCGCCTTCATCCGCGCGGCCGGGATCGTCCAGAGCTTCTCCTCCAGGTCGAATTCTTCCCACGCCGCCCCGCGAACCTCGCCGGATCGCACGGCGGTCAGGATGGCAAAGCGCAGCGCCAGACGGCTAAAGGATTCCCGCTCGGCGAGCTTGACCATGAAGGCCGGGACCCTTGCATAGGGCATGGCCGCAAAATGCCCCTCCTTCTTGGGTTGGCGGGGGAGCCCTTTGGTGATCGCCCTCATCGGCGCCTCGCTCTCGCGGTAGCCCGAAGCATAGGCCCAGTCGAGCACGGTGCCGATCCGCTGCCGAACCCGCCGCGCCGTCTCCGGCTTGGCAAGCCAGATGTCCGACAGCAGGTTACGGATCATCGGGCCGGTGATCTCGTGAACCTGCACATGGCCGATATGCGGGAACACATAGGCTTCGAGCGTCTGGAGCCACTGCTTCTCGTGCTTCTCGTTGCGCCATGTCCTGCTGTGGGCCGCAATCACCCGGGCAGCCGCTTGGCAGAATGTGGGAATGCCTTGGGCCTTGCGCCGCTCGAAGATCGGATCCAGGCCGAGTTCGACCCAGGTGCGGATTTCCCGTGCCCGTTCGCGCGCAGTCGCTAATGACACTTTCGAAGCGCTGCCGAGGCCAAAGTCACGCCGGTTGCCATTTTTCTGCACCCGACAGACCCAGCTCTTCCCACCACCGGGCTGAACCACGAGGAAAAGGCCATCGCCATCACCTAACCTTCCAGGGCGTGTTGCTGCCTTCACAGCGCTGGCGGAGAGCTTTCCCATGCGACCAAATCTCCCACATTCTTTCCCACATTTCCAATCGGTCACTGGTGGACTGGCAGGGATGGACGTGGATACGAATCACGCTGAAAGCCGCAGAAAAGCTAGGCTTCAGCGATTCGGAACGGATGTGAAAGGACAGGATGGTGGCGGAGAGGGAGGGATTCGAACCCTCGGTACCGTTGCCGGCACGCCGCATTTCGAGTGCGGTGCATTCGACCACTCTGCCACCTCTCCGCAGAAGGTTCGGCGCGTGCCGTCCCGGTCGAGCGGCGGCCATTAGCGAATGATTTTCACCTTGCCAAGCAGCGGCGAGCATTTTTCTTGTTTCGCACCGCAAGCATCCTAAATTGTGTCACATGAACGACGCGATTCAGATTTTCGGAACCGATGTTACAGCCCCGCCCATCGTCCACGCCGGCTTCAGCATCGGCGATGTCGTGCAGCACCGCCTTTTCGGCTTTCGCGGGGTGGTGTTCGATATCGATCCCGTCTTCGCCAATACGGAAGAATGGTATCAGGCCATTCCCGAGGAGGTCAGGCCGGACAAGCATCAGCCCTTCTACCATCTGCTCGCCGAAAATGGCGAAAGCAGCTATGTCGCCTATGTCAGCCAGCAAAACCTGATCGCGGACGACAGCGAGGAGCCTGTCGATCATCCCGCCATCTCCGGCATGTTCGGCACCTATGCCAACGGCAAATATCAACTCCGCCCCCTGCATCGCCACTAGGGGCCGCCTCCGGGCGGGCCGGGCGCTGATCGGCCTTGCGCTGCTGCTGGGGGCTGGCGGCCTGCTGCACGCGGCCGAACAGGCACCGGCGCTCAAGGTCAATGCCGATCCCGCCTTTCCGTTCTCGCGCGAGATCGAGGCATTTGCCAAGGCCAACGAGGCCGGTCCCGCAATCACGGACGCCACGCTGTTCCTGGGCAGCTCCAGCATTCGCCTGTGGGACATCGGCGGCAGCTTCCCTGACATCGGCGCCATCAACCGGGGCTTCGGCGGCGCGACCACCCCTGATGTCCTGCATTATTACAAGCGCCTGCTGCCCAGGGCGAAGCCGCGTTCCATCCTGGTCTATGTCGGGGAAAATGATCTGGCCGCCGGTGCCAGCCCGGCCGAGGTGGCGAACAATGTGCTGGCCCTGCTCAGGCAACTGCGCACCGATTATCCCAAGGCGCATATCGCCTATCTGTCCTTGAAGCCCAGCCCCATGCGCTGGACGCTCTGGCCGAAAATGGCGGCGGTCAACATGACCGTGGCGGCGCGGGCGCGGGTAAGCCGTTTCGACTATCTGGATGTTGGCCGCGTATTGCTGGCGCCGGACGGCCTGCCCGACGCATCTCTGTTCCGGCCTGACGGGCTGCACATGAATCCGCGCGGCTACACGCTCTGGACGCGGTTGGTCGATGCTTATCTGGATGCCGCCGTCGCCGGCGACACCAGGGGCGCCGCCTCGTGACGCTTCGCGCGCACTTTCCGATTGATCCACAGCCAAGCAACATTATTACCAGACATCGGTAAAACAGCCGCAGGCAAGGGGACAGACGAGTGACAAGTGATTCGGCCAAGGCGGCCCCCATGGCGGAGCTGACGCTTCGCGGCGTCATATTGGGCGCGCTCATCACTTTGCTGTTCACGGCCGCCAACGTCTATCTGGGCCTCAAGATCGGACTGACCTTCGCCACCTCCATCCCTGCCGCCGTCATCTCCATGGCCGTGCTGCGGCTGTTCGCGACCGGCACCATCCTGGAAAACAACATCGTCCAGACCATCGCATCGGCGGCCGGCACGCTGTCGGCCATCATCTTCGTTTTGCCGGGCCTGGTCATCATCGGCTGGTGGCAGGGCTTTCCCTATTGGCTGAGCGCCTTCACCATTGCGCTGGGCGGCATATTGGGCGTCATGTATTCCGTGCCGCTGCGCCGCGCACTGGTGACAGGTTCCGACCTGCCCTATCCCGAGGGCGTGGCCGCCGCCGAAGTGCTGAAAGTCGGCGCCGGTTCGCGCGAGGGGCTGGAGGAGAACAAGCGCGGCCTGGCCGCCATCGTCGCCAGCTCCGTCGCCGCAGCCGCCTTCGCGATCCTGGCCAAGACCAGGCTGATCGCGGAGGAAGCCGCAACCTACTTCAAATTCGGCGCGGGCGCGTCCAGCGTTTCCACCAGCTTTTCCATGGCGCTGATCGGCGTCGGGCATCTGGTGGGCCTGTCGGTGGGCATCGCCATGTTCTTCGGCCTGCTGATAAGCTGGGTCGGCCTGGTGCCCTACCTTACTGCCCCTCTTCCGACGGGCGCCGATCTGAGCGAACTCGTCGGCACCACCTTCCGGATGAAGGCGCGCTTCATCGGTGCCGGCACCATCGGCATCGCCGCCATCTGGACCCTGCTCAAGATATTGGGACCGATCGTCAGCGGCATCCGGTCCGCCATGGCGGCGGCGAAGGTCCGCAAGTCCGGCAATGCCGGCCTGCTCGACCTTAGCGAACGCGATCTTCCCATCGGCGTCGTCGGCGGCACCATCCTCGCTTCGCTGCTGCCGATCGCGGTGCTGCTGTGGATCTTCGCGCAGGGCGGGCCGATCGCGCTCAACCCCGTGCCGATCATCGTGCTGACGCTGGCCTATATCCTGGTGGCGGGCATCGTCATCGCATCGGTCTGCGGCTATATGGCGGGGCTGATCGGCGCATCGAACAGTCCGATTTCCGGCGTCGGCATTCTCGCGGTGCTGGGCGCCTCGCTGATCCTGGCGGCCATCTACGGGTCGGGCGGCGATCCGAAGCAGGCGCAGGCGCTGATCGCCTATGCGCTGTTCGTCACCGCCATCGTCTTCGGCGTCGCAACCATTTCCAACGACAATCTTCAGGATCTGAAGACCGGCCAGCTGGTTGGCGCAACGCCGTGGAAGCAGCAGATCGCGCTGGTGCTGGGCGTGATCTTCGGCGCGCTGGTGATCCCCCCGGTGCTGGACCTGCTGAACAGCGCCTTCGGCTTCGCGGGCGCGCCCGGCGCCAAGGCGACCGCCCTCCCCGCGCCGCAGGCCGCGCTGATCTCCGCCCTGGCGAAGGGCGTGCTGGGCGGCGATCTCGACTGGGGCCTGATCGGCTTCGGCGCGGGCATCGGCGTGATCGTCGTCGCCATCGACGAACTGCTGGGCAAGGCGGGCAGGCTCCGCCTGCCGCCTTTGGCGGTCGGCATGGGCATTTACCTGCCGATGGCGCTGACCCTGCTGATCCCGGTCGGCGCGGTGATCGGGCATCTCTACAATCGTTGGGCGTTGCGCCAGTCCAGCCCCGAATTTGCCGAGCGCATGGGGGTGCTGATGGCGACCGGCTTCATCGTCGGGGAAAGCCTGTTCGGCGTCGCCTTTGCCGGGATCGTCGCGGCGACGGACAGCGACGCCCCCATGGCGCTGGTGGCGGAGAACCCCTGGGCCGTGCCGCTGTCGGTAATCGCCTTCTTCGGCGTGATCTGGGCGCTTTACGCGCGCCTTCGTCGCTGGGCCAGCGCACCTTTGGGACCAGCCTGACAAACCTCCGACAGGGGCCGAAGGATGAAATGAAGGGGGCCACCTCAGGTGACCCCCTAATTTCTTTATTCCTGAAGCTTCTGCGGATCAGAAGTTGAACCGGATGCCGCCGGTATAACGGCGACCGAAACGTTCCCACTCGATCGTCTGGTTGCTGCTGTTGGGCGCCTGCACGCCGCTTGCGCGCAGCAGGCTGCCCGGATCGGAGAAACGGCGGCCCGGATGGTTGAGCAGGTTCGATGCGTCGAAATAGATCTCGAAATTCCGGGTGATCGCATAGCGCGCCGAGAAGTCCAGTTCGTCGTCCGAATCCCAATAGGTGTCGCCCGCATCGGCCAGGCTACCCACCGTGTCGAGCCATTTGCTGCGGTTCTGATATTGCAGGCGGATCGACAGGCCATATTTCTCGTAATAGCCGCCAATATTGTAGACGAAGTCCGACGTGCCGGGCAGCCGCAGCTTGCGGTTGCCCAGATCGACCTTGCTGTTGTTCAGCGTGATGTTGGCCGAAACGCCAAAGCCGCCCAGGAATTCAGGCAGGCCCAGATCGTCCGTCCATGGCTCAAGCTGCAACTGCGCAGCCGCTTCCAGACCATAAATGCGGCCCGAACCACCATTGACGAGGCCGCTGAACGTATAGCCGGACCGGTCGATGCCGTTGCTGTTGAGCGCGGCCGAATTGAAGGTGCGGGAGGAGGTGTAGAGGAAATCCTCGATCTTCTTGTAGAAGGTGCCGATCATCAGATAGCCCTGCGGACGCAGATACCATTCGAAATAGGCGTCGACGCCATAGGCGCGCTCGGGCTTGATCGCCGGATTGCCGCCCGAGATCGTCTCATTGCTGTCGTTGACGACGACATTGGGCCGCAACTGGTCATAATCGGCGCGCGCCGCGCCGCTGTTGAAGGACAGGCGCAGCTTCTTCGTGTCGTCGATATTATAGTTGATGTGCATGCTGGGGAAGGCCAGCGTCTGCGTGGCCTCTGCCGTGACGAGACCGCTGACCCCCGCAATGGTGCCGACGGCTGAACCCCGGTTCTTGATATGCTCGACGCGCACGCCGCCGACCACCGAACCCCAGTCGTAGCGGAAGGTACCCATCAGGTAACCGGCGATGATCTCCTCCCGCACATCGTAATTATTGCCGGTATTCGGCGCGAAGGCATAGGCCGCTTGCGCCGCCTTCGACGCGGCGCGCATCTTGTCCGTGTCGAAATAATGGAAGGTGTAGCCCATCGGGATCTCGCCCAGGAACTTCTGGTCGGTCGAGAACTGGTTATAGTCCGTGGGCAGGACGGTCGCGGCCTGCGCGGCGTTCAGCGTGATCTGCCGTTCGTCCGCGATCTTCGTGCGGCGGTCATATTGGATCCCGCCCTTGAGCGTCGCATGTTCCAGCTCACGCGCCAGAACCAGGCGACCCGTATAGGCCTTGGTCGTGTCCACCGCGTCCAGCACCGTGAAGCCGGAAAGCGGCTTGGTGAAGCTGTCGACGTCCACGACCTGCGCACCGGCGGCATAGCGGGTCGGGCTGGCCAGTTGCTGCGTGCGGTAGAGCGTCAGGCGCGACAGGTTCGGGTCGGAAAAATCATAGGCGACGGTCGGCCGCAGGTTGCGCGTGCCCGGGCTGTCCCAGGTCGCCTCCCCCACGACCGATCGGTCGTCCTTCGATTCGGTATAGTTGCCGACCCAGCTCAGCCTCCAGCCGTCGGCAAATTCATGATCGCCCGCCAGCGTATTGGTGAAGACCGACTGGCGAAAGGCGCGCAGCGTGGAACGCTGGCGGATGTCGATGCCATAGACCGTGCCCTGCTGCGGCGTGTTGCCGATGCAGACGTCGGCATAGCCCGAAGTGGCCGGCGTCGCGTTGGGCGTAATCGTGCAGGCAGCGCTGCTGCTCGACAGGTCGGATTCCCTGTCGTCCAGATCGAAGCGGTAATTGTCCCGCGCCTCGTCATCGGTGAAGATGGTATAGATCGACCGGAGCGAGATGGTGTTCCGCGCGTCCGGCTTCCAATCCAGGCGGCCGGAAACCGACCAGTTCTTGCGGGTCAGACGATAGAGCTTGTTTTCGGCTTCGTGGGCCCAAAAGCGCGTTTCGTTGCCAGGGCGGGCATCCCGGCTGACGCGCTCATAATCGGTCTCGAAATTATCCGTGACCATGTTGCGCTCATAATAGCTGCCCGACAGCAGCACGCCGATCTCACCGATGCCGGTCTGGAAGCGGTCGGAAACGACCAGCGCGCCTTCATATTCCTTCCTGTCGCCCAGTTCGGCAAAGCCAAGGCCGCTCTTCCCCGCCAGATGGAAGCCGTCATAATCGAAGGCCGACCGCGTGATGACGTTGACGTTGCCGGCGACCGTTTCGCCCGGCATGTCGGGCGTCACCGCCTTCGACACGATGATCTTGCCGGCAATGGCCGACGGGATGGAATCGAAACGGGCGTCGCGGCCTTCCGGGCTCACCACGTTGATGCCGTCGAACGACAGGGTGGTCCAGGTCTTGGGCGCGCCGCGCAGATTGATGTAGCGGGCCTGGCCCTGGTCGCGCTCGACGCTGATGCCGGGCAGGCGGCTGGCGGCCTGCGCGATGTTCTGGTCAGGCAGGCGACCGACCGAGTCGGACGCCGCCACCGTGACCAGCGAGTCGCTGTTTTTCTGGATTTCCAGGGCCGCCGCCTCGGACTCCGCGATCGGGCGGGTGCCGGTGACGACAATCGCTCCCATATCGTCATCCACGGCCGGCGCCTGGGCTATGACCTGAGACGAAGCCAAGGCCCAACCGGCAACGCCGCAGGTCAGCGCAAGACGAACGAACGGTGCGCCGGCGCGCGGCCGGACGAAATCATGTTGCATAGGATCCCCTGTTGAAACGGCCCGTTAAAAATGGGCCTGGCGGCGCACGTAGAGCGGCGGAAATACAATCCCGTGAAATTATGGTGACAGAACAGTGACATGCCAGGCGCTACTCGCCCTCTTCCGTCACAGCCCCGTCATAAAGCGCGTCCAAGAGGTGCCGCAAACGGGGGCATTCCATGACCAGACAATCCACTGCCGGCCTTTGCGCCGCTTTCCTGCTCGGCGCCTGCGCCAGCGCGGCGCCAGAGCGCCCGCTGATGGAACGCATCGCCAACGCCACGCCGGCCGTCACCGTGACGGCCCGCGGAGAAACCACGCCCGTCGGCACGCCCAATGCCGATGCGGCAGATGATCCGGCGATCTGGCGCAACGCCGCCGATCCGGCGCAGAGCCTGATCGTGGGCACCGACAAGAAGGCGGGCCTTTACGTCTACGCGCTGGATGGGAAGACCCGCGACTTTCTCGACGCGGGCCGGGTCAACAATGTCGATCTGCGCGACGGGGTGATGATCAATGGCCGGAGCGGGATATTGGTCGTCGCGAGTGACCGCAACGACATTGCCCATGCCAGGCTGGCGCTGTTCCGCCTCGATCCCGCCTCAGCCAGGTTGAGCGCCCTGGGCAAGGTGGACGCCGGCCAGGGCGAGGCCTATGGCATCTGCCTCTACCGCGCGACGGAAGCGACCTATGCCTTCATCGTGCTGAAGGACGGCACGGTGAATCAGGTCGCGCTCGACACTTCCGGGGCCACGCCCATGGGCCGCATCGTGCGGAGCCGGAAGCTTGGCACCCAGTCGGAAGGCTGCGCGGTCGACGACCGCACCGGCATCGCCTATGTGGCGGAGGAGGATGTCGGCCTCTGGCGCTTCGATGCCCGTGCCGACGCCCCCACCACCCTGACCAGGATAGCGGCGGCGGACGGCAGGAACCTCGTCATGGATGCCGAAGGCGTCGCCATCGCGCCAATGGGCGAGAAGGACGGCTATGTCCTGGTCTCCAGCCAGGGGGATAATGCCTATGTCGCCTATCGGCTGTCGGACGACAGCTATGCCGGCCGCTTTCGCGTGGTCGAAGGCAGCATTGGCGGGTCGGAGGAAACCGATGGCATCGACCTGATGCTGGGCGATTTCGGACCGGGCTATCCCGGCGGGCTGTTCGTGGCGCAGGACGGGCACAACGCCACGGCGGCGCAGAATTTCAAGCTGGTGGCCTGGGACGACATCGCCAGGGCACTCGACCTGCCCCGTTGATCCGGAAAGTCCCTCCCGTTTCCGGGAGGGACCATCGGCGCCTATTTCTTCGCGAACCATCCGATCAGCGCGGGCTTCAGCCGTGCCCGGGTCTCGATCCGTGTCTTGATCGCGGCGATGGAGCGATCCACCACCTTGCGCGATTCCGGCGTCAGATATTGGGTGGCATAGGCGTCCAGCTTCGTCACCATCGCCGGATCGGCGGAATTGCCGCCAAGCCGCGCAATCGCCTGGCTGCGCGCCGACACGTCGATCATCGCCTCATATTGCTCGCGATGCGCCAGCACATAGTCGACGGCCAGCATCGGATGCTCGCCGCCCACGGCGGATATGATGGCCGCGCTGGTCGTCTTGCCCGGCTCGTCGGTCATCGCCAGGTCGAGCGCCCTGGCGGCCAGCTTCTCATCCTTGGCCGCGCCCAGCAGGGCGAAGGTGGTGCTCTTTTCGAGGTCCGACTTGGCGCCGTTGGCCATGGCGCGCAGCTTGTCCCAGGTCGCGGCATCGGCATTTTCCGCGATGATGCGGAGCCAGACATTGCGAAGCGGACCATCAAGCGCGGACGGATTGGTCGCCAGCGCGGCGAAACGTTTGTTCGCTTCCGCGACGACCGCCTTGTCGCCCATGCCGCCCAGCGTCGACACCAGGGCCGAGCGCAACACCGGCACCTGGGGATTCTCGCCCGGCTTGGCATCGAATCCGACGCTTGCCAGCACGGGGCTCAGCTTCTTCGACGCATAGGCCGCGACCCGCGCCTGGCTCGCCTTGTCGCTCTCCAGCATGGTGTGGGCACTGTCGAGATAGCCCGGCACCTCCGCCAGCACGGCGGGGCTGGCGGTCGCGGGCACGGCATCGATCAGGTCGAGGGCCAGTCCCATGGGCTGATAGCCGCCGAGGCCCAGCTGGAAATTGTCCGCCATCAGGCCGATCTGGTCCATGGACGTCAATTTGGTGAAGTCCCTGACCAGGGATCTGAGATTCGCTTCCGGATAGAGCGAGCGGTAATAGCCCGTCTGCCCGGCGTTGATCAGATAGGCGCCACAACCCGGCAGCGTCACCTGCGCCGATCCGTTCAGGATCAGCCGCTGCTGCGTCCCGCCGCCCCCTTGGCCGATCGCCTGCGCCATCACCGGCACATTCCATTTGAGCGGCGCCTTGTCCTTCCGGTCACGGCTGAATTCGCCCTGCGACAGTGACAGGATGGTCGATCCGCCCTGACATTGCGCGCTGTCCACCTTGACCAGCGGGATGCCCGGCTGGCTGGTGAAATCATGTGCGATGCCGACCACGCCCTTGGCGCCCGCGCCCTCGACCGCCTTCCACAGGTCGTCGGTCACGGTGTTCCCATAGGCGTGCTGCTTCATATAGGCGCGGATGCCCGAACGCCACGCATCCTCCCCCGCAAAGCCCTCGAGCATGGTGATGACGGCCTCGCCCTTTTCATAGGTGATGTCGTCAAAGGCCTGGTTCACCTCATCGACGGTGTGGATCTTCTGGAGGATCGGGTGGGTCGTCACCAGCGAATCCAGGCTCATCGCCCGCTCGCGGCCATTGACGCGGGACAGCAGCATTTCCCATTCGGGGTTCAGCTTGTCGGTGACCTTGGTCGCCATCCAGCTTGCGAAACCTTCGTTCAGCCAGAGATCGTCCCACCACGCCATGGTGACCAGATCGCCGAACCACTGGTGCGCCATTTCATGCGCGACGATCGAATAGATGGTCCGACGCGTGCTTTCCGACGTGAAGCGCGGATCGACCAGCAAGGCCCGCTCGAAGGTGAAGATCGCGCCCCAATTCTCCATGGCGGAGAAGAACTGGCTCTGCCCCGGCCCCGCGACATTGTCCAGCTTGGGCAAGGGGAAGGGCACGCCGAAATAGTCGTTATAATAAGGCAGGATCGCCGCCGACGCATCGAGCGCGAGTTGCGCCTTGCCGGTGTTGCCCTTGCCGGTGATCACGCCGACTTCGGTTGCGCCGGCCATTTTCGTTGCGCGTTCCAGTTCGCCCAGGCCGAAGAAGAGGAGGTAGGATGACATTTTCGGGCTGGTGCCAAAGGTCACCAGCTTCCTGCCCGACCCGGCATCGGCGCTGCTCTTGACCGGCATGTTGCTGACGGCAAGCTGATCGGCGGGGACGACGGCGCTCAGGTCGAAGGTCGCCTTGTAGCTCGGCTCATCGAAGCTCGGCACGAAGCGGCGGGCGTCGGGCGCCTCGAACTGGGTGAAGAGGGCGCGCTTCGCCTTGCCGGCATTGTCGGTATAATCGAGCGCGAACAGGCCGTTCGCCTGCTGGTTGATGACACCTGCATAGCCGATGTCGAGCTTGTAGCTGCCCGGCTGGAGCGGCTTGCCGAAATCGAAGGTGACGGTTTGCGCGGCGGCGTCGATCCGGGCGGTCCCCTTTGCGGCCTTACCCTTTGCCGCCTTGTCGTTTACCGGGGTCAGCGTCACCGAACTTATCGTCAGGTCCGCCGCGTTCAGCACCAGGGCAGGCATCGCCTGAGTCACGGTGACATCGATGGTGGTCCTGCCCGTGAACTTCAGATTGGCCGCATCGGGAGTCACCTCAATCGCATAATGGCTGGGCGCGGCGCCGCGCGGCAGTTGCGTGGTCACACCCGCGGCGGGGCCGGACGGGGCCACCGGCTGCGCCCATGCCGGGACAGCCATGGCCAGCGGCGCGGCCGCCAGCATCAGCGGAAGGATTTTCGAAAAGGACATGAGGTTCGCAACTCCGACAGGTTGGAACGGCGCGGCGAAAGTCGCGCGCCAGGATGTCAGGGGGATCGTCCGTTTCACCTCGTCGGTCAAGCCGGGCGCCCCGCCGCACATGTCGTTGATCGAAACTTGTTGTTCGTTTGTCAAACAAAAGCGGAGGTGAAGCTTCCTGCCGCCGCGCCGGCAGGAACGCCATTCCCTCCGGGCGCGTTAACCCCGCCCGCGATAACCCGGCACGTCCTGCGGGGGGAGCCACAGCCCCGCCGGCGGCTCGCCTGATTGCCAGAACACGTCGATGGGAATGCCCCCGCGCGGATACCAATAGCCGCCGATGCGCAGCCATATCGGGTTCATCTCCGCGAACAGCCTTTCGCCGATCCCGACCGTGCAATCCTCATGGAAGGCGGCATGGTTGCGAAAGGCGCTGAGGAACAGCTTCAGCGATTTGGATTCGACGATGGTCGCCGCGGGCGCATAGTCGATCACCAGATGCGCGAAATCGGGTTGCCCCGTCACCGGACAGAGGGACGTGAATTCCGGCGCGGCGAAGCGCACCAGATAGGGTTTCCCCGGACGCGGATTGGGCACATAATCCAGCACGGCCTCTTCGGGACGTGCGGGCAGGGCACTGGTTCGGCCCAGATGAAGTGGAGTCGGCATGTCAGTCATGGCAGGCCATCTACGCCATTGCACGGCAGATGTCATCGTCACGCCTCTCTTGCCTTTCGTTCATGGCGGGTTCACCTGGGCAAATGCCTTGGCTGCCACCCATGGGGTTCCGTTTTTCGCTTCTGCTCGCCGCGCCGCTGCTGCTGGCCGCGCCTGCCTTCGCCCAGCAGGAAAATAGCAGCGATCCGGTCTTCAACCTGCCGCGCACCGCACCGCCGCCGCAGGCCAATCCCAAAGCGCAGGGGCCGGAACTGAACGTGTTCCGCGGCGCGCCCACATCCGTGACGCCGCCGCCGGTCGTGACGCCAACGATCCAGCTTCCGCCCATCGCTGTCCCGGCACCATCTCAACCCCAGACACAGACACAACCGCAGCCGCAAAGCCAGCCCAACCAGCGTCCCGCCGGGGCAGCGCGCACGCCGCAACCCGCGCCGCAAAGGGAGGCACCGGCCGAAGGCCCAGCCCGCAGCGAAGCACCTCCCCCATCATCGCTGGCCCCATCATCGCCGGTCGAAAATCAAGGCCCTCCCCCCGCCGCCAATGACGCGGCGCCCAGCCCGCAGCCTGCCCAGCCCGCCGTCGTGGAGCAGCCCGCGCCCGCATGGCCGTGGATCACCGCAGCAGCGGGGGCCGCCATCCTGCTGACCGGGGCCTTTTTCTGGCTGCGCCGCCGCAAGGAAGACGCGGTGGAGGACCAGCCCCACGAAGCCGAAGCGGCACCGCCGCCCATGCCGGCTCCACCCCAGCCCCAGCCCCAGCCCCAGCCCCAGCCCCAGCCCCAGCCCCAGCCCCAGCCCAGGGCGGTACCTGCCTCGCCCAAACCAGCAACCGCGCAGGCTACCGCACCGGCAACCAGCGACCGGCCATGGATCGAACTTGCCATGGAAGTGCAGGCCGCCCGCCTGACATTATTGGGCGCGACCATCGGCTATCGGCTGATGCTCCACAATCGCGGCAACCGTGCGGCGGAGGATATTCTGGTCCGCAGCCTGATCACCAATGCCGATCCACAGCAGCAGCAGGCGCTTTTCCAGCCCTTCTTCGCAGGTGAAACCGGCCTTCCGGTTCATTCGGTCGTGTCGATCGCGCCGGGCGAGACGCAGGCGCTCATCGGGGAAATGCGGCTTGACGCGCAGGCGATCGCCGCGATCCCCATGGGCGAGCGGGCGCTGCTGATCCCCTTGATCGCCTTCGACGCGCATTATCGCTGGACGGGCGCCAGTACGAGTGACAGTGAAGGCGCCGGACGCACCGGGCGCGTCTTCATCATCGGGGAGGAACGATCGCCGCCGGTCGAACGCCTATCCCCCTTCCGGCTGGATCTTGGCCCGCGCCAATATCCTGCCCCCGGCAGCCGCGCGACCGCGCTCAGCCTCTCCAGTTAAGGTGAACGGCCCTTCCCACCTCCGCTGAAGCCGTCATATCGTCAAAAGCGGAAAACCGGTTCCCACTTCTCCCCGCGATGCTCTAGAACAGGTCTGCGCCACCCATCGCAGGTGGCCGAACGAGCGAGGGAGCAAGGGCGCGCATGGACATATTGGTGACGACCGACTGGCTTGAGGGGGAATTGGGCAAGCCCGACCTCCGGATCGTCGACGCCAGCCTGTTCCTGCCCGGTGTGCCCCGCAATCCCCAGGCCGAGTTCGAGGCCGCCCATATCCCCGGCGCCGTCTTCCTCGACCTTCCCAGCCTGGCCGACCCCGACGATCCGCGCCCCGGCATGCTGCCGACCGATGATTTCATGACCGAGCGTTGCCGGCGCCTTGGCATCGACGCGGACAGCCGCATCATCGTCTATGACAACAGCCCGACCCACAGCGCGGCGCGCGGCTGGTGGATGATGCGCCTCTATGGCGTGGGCAAGGGCGCGGCGATCCTCGACGGCGGCCTTTCGAAATGGCTGGCGGAGGGGCGGCCGACGGAAAGCGGCATGCCCGAAACGGCGCCCGGCAATGCCATCGCAAGGCGCGACGCAGGCCAGGTCCGCACCAAGGAGGATATTCTCGCCAATCTCGAAAGCGGGTCGGAACAGGTGCTGGATGCACGGGGCGCCGCGCGCTTCACGGGCGAGGAACGGGAACCCCGCCCCGGCATGGCGTCGGGCCATATTCCGGGCAGCCGCAACATCCCCTCCTCCGCCTTCTACCATGCCGACAACAGCATGAAGCAGGGCGAGGAACTGCGCCGCCTGTTTGTCGACGCCGGGACGGATTTCGACCGCCCGATCATCACCAGCTGCGGCAGCGGCGTGACGGCCGCGATCCTGCTCGCGGGCCTGGAACTGCTCGGCAAGACCGACGTCACCCTCTATGATGGAAGCTGGTCCGAATGGGGGCTGGACCCAGCCACGCCGAAAGCGACCGGTCCCGCCGCATGACCCGGAAGTCGGGCAAGAGCGGGGACCGCAAGCCCCTGACCCAAATCGCCCAGGCGGGCCGCAAGCCCGAATGGACCGGCATGCCCGGCCAGCCCGGAGGCATCGTCAACCCGCCGGTCTGGCGCGCCTCGACCATTCTTTACGACGATGTCGCGCATCTGCGCGGCGCGGCAGGGCGCAGCACGCATGAACGGCTGTTCTACGGCCGCAAGGGCACGCCCACGGCATGGAGCCTGGCCGACGCCCTCACCGAAATGGAGCCGGGCGCCGAAGGCACCATGCTCTATCCGTCAGGAGTCGCGGCCATCGCCTGCGCGCTGATGGCGGTGCTGAAACCCGGCGACCAGCTTCTGATGGTCGACAGCGCCTATGACCCGACGCGCAATTTCTGCGAGCAGATGCTCCGTCCACTGGGCGTGGAGACGGTCTATTACGATCCGACCGTGGGCGCGGGGATCGCGGCGCTCATCACCGACGCCACCCGCGCCATCTTCATGGAAAGCCCCGGCAGCCTGACCTTCGAGGTGCAGGACGTGCCCGCCATCACCGCCATTGCGCGGGACAGGGGCATAACGACGCTGATCGACAACACATGGGCCACCCCCTATTTCTTCCCGGCGCTCGGCCATGGCGTCGACATCAGCATTCTCGCCTGCACCAAATATATCGTCGGCCATAGCGACGTGATGATGGGGTCGGTCACGGCCACTCCCGCCTTCTTTCCCAGGATCCGCCAGACCGCCTATCTTTTCGGGCAGATGACCAGCCCCGACGATGCCTGGCTCGCGGCGCGCGGTCTGCGGACATTGGGCGTCCGGCTCAACCAGCATCAGGCGAGCGCGCTGCGCATCGCGCAATGGCTGTCGCAGCAGCCCGACGTCGCCCGCGTCCTCCACCCGGCCCTGCCCTCCTGTCCCGGCCATGCGCTTTGGGATCGCGATTTCACCGGTTCAAGCGGCCTGTTCAGCTTCGTCCTCAAGGGCGGCGATGAAGCGGCCCGTGCCGCCCTGATCGACGGCCTCGCGCATTTTGGCATCGGCTATAGCTGGGGCGGCTTCGAAAGCCTCGCGCTTCCGGTCGATCCCGCCCGCTACCGCACGGCCACCGCCTGGCAGGCGGAGGGGCCGGTCGTCCGCCTCCAGATCGGGCTGGAGGACGCCGACGACCTCATCGCCGATCTCGACGCGGGCCTTGCCCGCTTCCGGGCCGCGCGCGGATGACGCCGGGCTTGCCCGAACTTCTGCCGCTGTTGCCGGGCGATCCGGCCATCGTCCATCCCTTGGTCGCGCTGGCGCTGGCCATCGCCATCCATTTGATTGCCGGCGCGATCGCCCGCATCGCCGCGCCGCGCCTGCGCCGCCGATTCCGCGGCCTGGGGGAGGCGCTGGCGGGGCATTTGCGCCCGATCCTGCGCCACGGCATCGCCGCAGCCGTCACGGCGCTGGCGGTCGCCTTCTGGCCGGTCGGGGATCTGGCGCATCTGGTGCTGAGCGCCGCGCTCGCCCTGTCGCTTTCGCTGCTCGCCGTGCATGTCCTGCGCAGCCTCGCCATTCCGCGCCTTGCCGTGCTGCCGATCGCCTTGCTGCTGTTCGTCATGGTTCTTTCCGGCAGCAGCGGTGGCTTCGCTCCCGTGGCGGACATGCTCGACGGCGTCGGCCTGGACCTTGGCAAGCGGCGCGTCACCTTGTTGGGGCTGGTCAGCATGGCTGCGATCTGCGTCGCGCTGTTCGCCCTGGTGCGCCTTGCCAACCGCATCATCGGGCGCAGCATCACGCACGCCCATGGCCTGGACGCCACGCAGAAGCTGCTGGCGCAGAAGCTGGCCGCCATCGTCGTGGTGGTCGCGGCCTTCTTCATCGGCGTGGACCTGCTCGGCGTCGACCTCACCGCCTTCACCGTCTTCTCCGGCGCGCTGGGCCTCGCCGTCGGCTTCGGCCTGCAAAAGACCTTCGGCAATCTGATCGCCGGCATCATCCTGCTGATGGACCGGTCGATCAAGCCGGGCGACGTCATCGTCGTCGGCGACAGCTTCGGCTGGGTGAACAAGATCGGCGTGCGCGCCGTCAGCGTCATCACCCGCGACGGCAAGGAACATCTGATCCCGAACGAGAATCTGATGACGCAGGAGGTGGAGAACTGGTCCTATTCCGACCGCAATGTCCGCGTCCGCATTCCCGTCGGCATCGGTTATGACAGCGACCTCCAGCTCGCGCAGGAACTGATGCTGCGCGCCGCGCAGGAAAGTCCCCGCGTGCTTCGCAATCCCAAACCCAATGTCTGGCTCACCGCCTTTGGCGAAAACCGCGTTGAACATGACATATTGGTGTGGATCAGCGACCCGGAAAGCGGCATCGGCAGTGTGAAATCGGATGTGCTCGGCCGGCTGTGGCGGCTGTTCCGCGACCATGGCATCACCATCCCCTATCCGCAGCGCGTCATTCATGCACCGCGCGACGCGGCACCGCCCCTGCCGTAGCGCAACGATCCCCAATTGCGGCAAAAAGCGCGCGCGACGCCGCGCCGTGCCACAATCATGCCTAAATTTGTTGCAGACCAGCAACATTACAGACGCAAACGTCATCGTTCCGCAATAAAATCTTGTGCGCTGCAACGGCGGCGGGCATCTCCTCCTTCGTTGAGGCAACCCGGTCCATCCCGCACAGGGCAATAGAGATCCGGGACCATGACGCAGGTGGGACCATCGCAGATACCATCAAGGGGACATCATATGCGTAAGTCCATACTCGGCCTCTCGGCCCTTGCCCTTGCCGCCATGTCGGCACCCGCTTTCGCTCAGGACGAGCCCACGCCCGATCTCACCGTGACCGGCACGGCCGCCGTGGTGACCGACTATCGCTTCCGCGGCATCTCGCAGACCGACAAGCGTTTCGCGCTGCAGGGCAGCATCACCCTGACGCACAGCTCGGGCTTCTACGTCTCGACCTGGGGCAGCTCGATCGATGATTATGTCGCCAATGGCAGCGACCAGGAACTCGACCTGATCGCCGGCTATTCCAAGACCGTCGGCGCGGCGACCTTCGACGTCGGCGTTCTCTATTACTACTATCCCGGTTCGGCCGGCGCGAACACCGATTTCGTCGAGCCCTATGCCTCCATCAAGGGCACGTTCGGCCCGGCGACCGCCAAGGTGACCGCCAATTATGCGCCCAAGCAGAAGGCGCTCACCGTCGACGGCATTCACAAGGAAGACAATCTGTACCTCGCCGGTGACCTCTCGGCCAGCATCCCGAACACCCCGCTGGGCGTGACGGCGCATCTGGCCCACAGCTTCGGGCCCAGCTATCTGGTCCCGGTCGGCAAGGGCTACACCGACTGGAGCGTCGGCGCGACCTATACGTGGAGCCATCTGACCTTCGGCGTCAGCTATGTCGACACGGACACCCATTTCCGTCCCAAGGCTGCTGCGGGCAACTTCCGCGATGCGGCCAGGGGCGCAGTGGTCGGTTCGGTCACCGCATCCTTCTGATCGCCTGAAAAGGGATGAAGAGGCCGCGCTCCCCGTGGGCGCGGCCTTTTTTGCGCTTTGCGGCTCGCCTGGGCGCGGGCCGCACCCTATAAAGGGCGCATGACCGCCTTCTCGCTGATCCTCCTCTTCCTCGTGACCGTCGCCGCGATGGAGGGCTTCGCCTATGTCATGCACCGTTGGGTCATGCACGGGCCGGGCTGGTTCCTGCACGCCAGCCACCATCGGGAACGCCCCGGCCGCTGGGAAGCGAACGACCTCTATTTCGTGATCTTCGCCATGCCCTCCATCCTGCTGCTGCTGGGGGGCGTGCAATGGCATTGGGGCGATTGGGCGACGGCGACCGGCGCCGGCATCGCGGCCTATGGCGCCATCTATCTGGGTTTCCACGACATCATCGTCCATCGCCGCGTCCGCCATCGCCATGTGCCGCGCTCCGCCTATATGAAGCGCATCGTCCAGGCCCATCGCCTGCATCATGCGGTCGAGACGAAGCAGGGCTGCGTCAGCTTCGGCTTTCTCGTGGCGCCCAGTCCGGATGCGCTGAAACGCGCCCTCGCCCGCAACGGCAAGGCCGGACTGCGCGCCGCCAAGGGCGTTCTGGAGGGCTGAAGCCCATGCGTGCGGCGCTGGACAGCCCTTCGCCGAAGCCGCGCCTCCTCTAACCGCTTTCCACTCCGCCCAAAGCCCGGTAAGTGCCGGCAATGGCTTCGCATCCCGCACCGATCGCGCGTTCGCTCTTCGTATTTTCGATCTTCTACGGCGGCATGGTCTGCATTGCCGGCGTGCTCGGCAACAAGCAGGTGACGCTGGGGCCCCTGTCGGCCATCGGTCCCTGGTTCGGCCTCGGCCCGCTGGCGGTGGAGGCGGGCATCTTCGCCTTCCTGCTGCTGGTGACGATTTCCAGCGCGGTGGCGGAACTGCACGGCCCGGCCGTCGCCAACCGGCTGGTGCGGATCGGCTTCCTGCCGCTGATCGCATCCATATTGCTTTCCATCGCCGTGCTGTCCGTACCCGCCGCGAGCGACATGGACCCGGCGCGGCGCGATGCCTTTGCGCTGATGATGGGCGGCACGCCCCGGATCTGGCTCGGCGGGATCATCGCCTATGGCATTTCCCAGACCTTGAACGTCACCCTCTTCGCCGCACTCAAGGGGCGCGAGGGCAGCCGCCTGCTCTGGCTGCGCGCCGCGGTGGCGAGCATATTGTCGCAGATCGCGGACACGCTGCTCTTCGTCTCCATCGCCTTTTACGGGGTGTTCCCGATCGGAGAGCTGCTGCTGGGGCAGATGCTGGCGAAGGTCACGCTGTCGGCGCTGCTGGTGCCGCCCGTCCTCTATGCGCTGGTCGCGCTGGGGCGCCGCCTGGACCGTTAGCTTGCGGCGACGCGCATAGTGCCCTATGCGCCCGCGCATGAACAGCAAGCACGCCCCCGATCCGGCGCTCCTCGCCAAGGCCGAAACGCTCGTCGAGGCGCTTCCCTATATGCAGCGCTATGCGGGCAAGACCTTCGTCGTCAAATATGGCGGCCATGCCATGGGCGATCCCGAGGCGGCGCGCGATTTCGCCGAGGACGTCGTGCTGATGAAGGCGGTCGGCATCAATGTCGTCGTCGTCCACGGCGGCGGTCCGCAGATCGGCGCGATGCTGAAGAAGCTGGGCGTCGAGTCGCAGTTCGTCGGCGGCCTGCGCGTCACCGACAAGGAAACCGCGCAGATCGCGGAAATGGTGCTGGCCGGATCGATCAACAAGGAAATCGTCGGCTGGATATCCGGCGCGGGCGGCCGGGCCGTCGGCATTTCGGGCAAGGATGGCGGGCTGGTCCTGTGCGAAAAGGTGCTGGGCAAGCGTGAGGCGGACCCCAATTCCGGCATAGAGCGCAATGTCGACCTGGGCTTTGTCGGCGATCCGGTGAGGGTCGACCGCAGCATCCTGGACACGCTGACCCAGAATGGCATCATTCCGGTGGTCGCGCCCGTGGGCATCGGCGCGGATGGGCACACCTACAATGTCAATGCCGACACCATGGCGGGCGCCATCGCCGCGGAATTGCAGGCAGCCCGCTTCTTCCTCCTCACCGACGTCGCCGGCGTTCTGGACAAGCAGGGCCAGTTGCTGACCGACCTGGACCCGCATGCGATCAGGGGGCTGGAAGAGGACGGCACCATCAGCGGCGGCATGATCCCCAAGCTGGAAACCTGCGTCCGGGCGGTCGAAGGCGGGGTGGACGCCGCCGTCATCCTGGACGGACGGGTGCCGCACGCAATGCTGCTGGAAATCTTCACCGATCGCGGTGCGGGTACGTTAGTCCGCCGGTGAACCGGGCCCCTTCGGGCTTGAAGCAAAGCGCATGGGCGGCCCGCCAGCGTGCCGCATGGCAGGCGGCGGTCGGGGGCGCCGTGCGCGGCGTCGCGAAAATCCATGGGGCGCGGTGCGGCAACGGGCCTGATGAAGTCCGCACCCAGGCTATCTTATGGGTTTTCCGCAATTTCCGGGCGTTCAGATGTTCCATCTGACTTGAAATCGCTTTAGAGCGATTGGCCATCAATTCGGAGATCGCATGGCCTACGCCCTCTATCAGATCATCGTCATCCTGCTCGATGTGCTGTGGTGGATCATCATCATCCAGGCCATCATGAGCTGGCTGATCGCCTTCAATGTCGTCAATCTTTCCAATGATTTCGTGCGCACGGTGATGGTCGCGCTGGATCGGATGACGGCGCCGATATACAATCCGATCCGCCGGGTGTTGCCGGACCTGGGGGCGCTCGACCTCTCGCCCATGGTCGTGCTGCTGGGCATTCTGATCATCCGCCAGGCCATATTGCCGCCGCTGTTCGGCCTGGTGTGACGGTCTGGCACCGGGACGGCGACGATCTCATCCTCTCGGTCCGGTTGACGCCGGGCGCGACGCGGGAAGAGATTGGCGGCGTCTGGACGGACGACAAGGGCGCAACCTGGCTGCGTGCACGCGTACGCGCCGTGCCGGAAAAGGGAAAGGCCAATGCGGCGCTGGTCGCATTGCTGGCGAAGCGGCTGGAGTGGCCACGCAGCGCGATTTCACTGGAATCGGGTGACACCAACCGGCTAAAGCGGCTGCGGATCAAGGGGGGCGGTGAGGCGTTGACGCTGAAGCATTTCCAATCGAGATGCGAGCAGCTGACATCTCAGGAAATGCGGTAGCCGCAGCGCCGGGCTTTGCGCCATCATCAAGGAACAGGTTGAAGCATCATGACCATCGGCAAGATCATTGACGGCAAGGCCTTTGCGGAGACGCTTCGTGGCAAGGTCGCGGACGGGGTCGGCGCTTTCATCGCGAAGACCGGGCGCAAGCCGGGGCTGGCGGTGGTGCTGGTGGGCGAGGATCCGGCCAGTTCCGTCTATGTCCGCAACAAGGGCAAGATGACCGTCGCCGCCGGCATGGAAAGCATGGAATTCAAGCTGCCCGCCTCCATAGGCGAGGAGGAATTGCTGGACCTGGTCGAGGAACTGAATGCCGACGACCGGGTCGACGGCATCCTCGTCCAACTGCCGCTGCCATCGCACATCAACGAGGCATCGGTGATCGGCACGATCGATCCCGCCAAGGATGTCGACGGTTTCCATGTCGTCAATTCGGGCCTGCTCGCCACCGGGCAGGAGGCGCTGGTGCCCTGCACGCCGCTGGGCTGCATCATGCTGCTCAAGGATGAACTGGGCGATCTTTCGGGTCTGGAAGCTGTCGTCGTCGGCCGATCCAACATCGTCGGCAAGCCGATGGCGCAATTGCTGCTGGCGGAAAACTGCACCGTCACCATCGCGCACAGCCGTACGCGGGACATCGCCTCCGTCGTGCATCGCGCCGACATCGTGGTCGCGGCCGTGGGCCGGGCGGAAATGGTGAAGGGCGAGTGGATCAGGCCCGGCGCGACAGTAATCGACGTCGGCATCAACCGCGTCACCGATACCGAGGACGGCAAGAGCCGGATCGTCGGCGACGTCGCCACGGCCGAAGCGCTGGCCCATGTCCGCGCCATCACTCCGGTGCCGGGGGGCGTCGGCCCGATGACCATAGCCGTCCTGCTGCGCAATACGCTGGTCGCGGCCCATGCGCGAGCGGGGCTCGCAAAGCCGGAGGGGCTGTGAAGGCGCGCGCCGCGTTCCTGGCCCTGACATTGCTGGCGCTGGCGGGCGCGCGCCCGCCCATGCGCTATCAGCCTGACCCCAGTTCCGTGTTCGCGGCCGAACTCGCCTTCAACCGGCTCGCGCAGCAGAAGGGGCAATGGACCGCCTTCCGCGAAACGGCGGCGGACGAGGCGGTGATGTTCGTGCCGCAGCGGGCGTTGGCGAAGCAATGGCTGAAGGGACGCGCCGACCCGCCTGCCCCGGTAAGCTGGACCCCCTCGACCATCTATGTGTCCTGCGACGGCAATCTGGCGGCCAGCACCGGCGGCTGGAAGCGGCCGGACGGATCGGTCGGCTATTTCACCACTATCTGGCAGCGGGACAAGAAGGGCGAGTGGAAATGGATCATGGACCATGGCGACACGCTCGCCAGCGCCCGTGAAGCGCCCGAATTCCTCATCGGCAAGGTCGCGACCTGCAAGCGCGGCCGCGCCGGGGACGGCCCTCGACCCGCCGCCTCGCCGCCGGACCGCAAGGCGACAAAGGGCGAGACACCGCCAGCCCCTCGCGATGAAAGCCTGAGCTGGAACGCCGATGTCGCTGCCGACGGCAGCCGCCGCGTGACCGTACGCATGTGGAACGGGACCGACTATGACATGGTGATCGACGACAGGGTGGCCGCGACGCAATGACGGAACTGTTCATCTCCGCCTTCGTCACCCTGTTCGTCGTGATCGATCCGCCGGGCTGCGCGCCGATCTATGCCAGCCTCACCACCGGGGCGACGCAGATCCAGCGCCGCAGCATGGCGATCCGCGCCGTGGCCATCGCCGCGGGCATCCTGCTGCTGTTCGCGCTGTGGGGCAAGCAGTTGCTGGGCACCCTGGGGATCGCACTGGACAGTTTCCGCATCGCGGGCGGCATCATGCTGTTCATCATCGCCATGGACATGGTGTTCGAAAAGCGCACCCAGCGGCGAGAGGACCGGGCGCAGAAGATCGCCGAAACGCCCGAGGTCGAGGATGTGTCGGTCTTCCCCATGGCGATGCCGATGATCGCCGGGCCGGGTTCGATCGCCACGGTCATGCTGCTGATGTCGCGGGCGGAGGGCTTGAGCGAGCGGCTGGTGGTGATCGGCGCGGTGGTCGTGACGCTGGCGCTGATGCTGGGGTCGCTGCTGGCGGCGGGGCCGATCATGGCTTTGCTCGGGTCCAAGATCGAGGCGGTGATCACAAGGCTGCTGGGCGTCCTGCTGGCTGCGCTGGCCGCGCAATTCGTGATCGATGGACTGAAGGCGAGTTTCTGAGCATCGCAGGGAAAAGCGGCCATGCTTTTCCCTTTCAAACGATGCGACGCCAGAGGCCGGAGCGTCACCGCCTGGCACAAAATCGCCTCAGCGGCTCCAGCGGGCCCAGATCGCAGTAGGCAGCATCAATCCGCGCGCCTCTTCGCGCACCACCAGTTCACCTGCTTCGACGGTGCCCGGCAGATCGGCGAACGCCTGGCGCAACAATTCCCCGATCGCCAGCGCCGACATGCGGACGGCATAGACGGTCAGGAACAGGAAACGGCTGTCCGCGTCCAGCAATTGCCGGCAATGCGCGATCAGCCCCGGCAGATCCTCCTCCAGCCGCCACACTTCCCCATCGGGGCCCCGGCCATATTTGGGGGGATCGAGCAATATGCCGTCATAGCGGCGCCCGCGGCGTACCTCGCGCGCCACGAACTTTGCGGCATCGTCGACGATCCAGCGAACCGGCCGATCCTCCAGCCCGGACAACGCCGCATTGGCCCGCGCCTGCGCCACCGACTTCTTGGACGCGTCGACATGCACCATCTGCGCGCCCGCCGCCGCCATCGCCAGCGTGCCCACGCCGGTATAGCCGAACAGGTTCATCACCTGCGCCTGATCCCCTGCGCTGACCTTGTCCGCGATCCGGCCGCGCATCCATTCCCAGACCGGCGCCATATCGGGAAAGAAGCCGAGATGACGGAAGGGAGTGCAGCTCGACTGGAAGGTGACTTCGTTCCAATCCAACGGCCAGCCTTCAGCGGGCACCGGCCGTTCATAGAACCAGCGCCCGCCGCCCTCCTCGTCGGAACCGGGGACGAATTCGCCGTCGGCCTGCCAGTCATCCTGCGCCGGAGCCCACATCGCCTGCGGTTCCGGCCGGATGAAGCGGAAACGGCCATAGCGCTCCAGCTTTCGCCCGTGGCCCGAATCGATCAGGCCATAATCGGACCAGGGCTCACCGATAAGGGTCTGGAGTTTCACCTCAGCCCCTCGGCGTCGCGCGCTCCGCGACATAGGCCGTGACCGCGTCGAAGGTGCCGGGCAGCTTGGCATAGGCCTCTTCCCGTGCGAACAGGTCACCCACGCGCGAGGGCAAGGAGGGGCGAATGCCCGTGGCGCGCTCGACCGCCGTGGGGAATTTCGCCGCATGCGCCGTCGCCAGCGTGACCACAGGCACCGCCGGGTCGAGCTCGGCCGACCGCGCCGCCGCCAGGCCGACCGCGCTGTGTGGATCGATCACCTGCCCGGCCGCATCATAGGCCCAGCGCATGGCCATGGTCATGGCGTCGGCGTCGATCCGCGCGGACGTGAACAGCGCCGCCGCGCCGTCCCGCTGCGCATTTGTGAGGCGCATCGCCCTGCTCGTTTCGAAACCCCTCATCTGTTCGGCCAGCGCCTTGCCATCGCGCCCGCCCGCGTCGAACAGCAGTCGCTCGAAGTTCGAGCTGACCTGGATGTCCATGCTGGGAGTAGCCGTCGCCACCACCTGCCCCTGGCTGTAGTCGCCATCGGACAGGGCGCGGTGGAGGATGTCGTTGACATTGGTCGCCACCATCAGCTTCGCGACGGGCAATCCCATCTTCGCCGCGACATAGCCCGCGAACACGTCGCCAAAATTGCCTGTCGGGACGGAGAAGGCGACGGAACGTTCCGGCGCCCCCAGGCGGACGGCGGCGTAGAAATAATAAACGACCTGCGCCATCAACCGCGCCCAGTTGATGCTGTTCACCGCCGAAAGGTTGAAGCGGCGCGCGAAATCGGCGTCGTTGAACATCGCCTTCACCAGCGCCTGCGCATCGTCGAAGCTGCCGTCAATGGCGATGTTGTGGACATTGGGTGCCCGCACCGTCGTCATCTGCCGCCGCTGCACATCCGACACACGGCCTTCCGGGTGCAGCATGAAGATATCGATCTTGGCACGGCCGGCGACCGCATCGATCGCCGCCGACCCGGTATCGCCGGATGTCGCGCCGACGATGGTCAGATGATCGTCCCGGCGTGACAGGAAACGCTCGAACAAATGGCCGAGCAGTTGCAGGGCCACGTCCTTGAACGCCAACGTCGGCCCGTGGAACAGTTCCAGCAGCCAGTGGCGATGGTCAAGCTGCACCAGCGGCGTCACCGCATCATGGCTGAACCGGCCGTAGGCGGCGGTGCACAGTTCCCGCAATTCCTCTTCGCCGAGTGATCCGGCGACAAAAGGCGCCATGACCCGCACTGCCGTTTCCACATAGGAGAGGCCCGCCAGCGCACGTATCTGCTCAGCGGAAAAGCTGGGCCAGCTTTCCGGCACATAGAGCCCGCCATCGGACGCCAGCCCCGCCAGCGTCACATCCTCGAACCCGAGCGCGGGCGCGCTCCCTCTGGTGCTTACATAGTGCATGATGGGGTAGCGCGGTAACGCCGGACGCGCCTCCGGGCAAGCTTTTAAGGTCGCGGCTTCCGCTTGCGCAGCGCGAGGACATAGATGATCGCCGCGATCCCCGCGAAGAAGAACCACTGCACCGCATAGGCCAGGTGATTGTTCGGCACGTCAGCCACATTGGGCGGGGCCAGCGGCTTGAGGCCCGGTACCGGCTCTCCGGCGATCAGCATGGGCCGCAAGGGCATGGCCTTGCCGCCGATCCGCGACAGGAGCGAACGATGGTCGGGCTCCTCCCCGATCCAGCCACGCATCTGCCCCCCCCGCCACTGGGGTTTGGCGTCCGGCGTCCTGGCGACGCCCGCAGCGACCAGCACCCCCGGCCCCTCGATACCCGTCGCGCATTCGGCGATGTAGCGGTAGCCGACCGACCCATCGGCCGCCCGTCCGGCTTCGCTGTGCCAGCGGACGACACGCAGGCAATGGGCGGAGGAGCGTCGAAACAGAAGGTCTGCGGGCACAGGCGGATAGGCCGGAAAGGTGACGGCGGGCCGGGCCGGATTCGCCGCGACGAGGCTCAGCATCGCCTCCTTCTCCGCCCTGCGTTGAAGCTGCCAGATGCCGAGGCCGACCATCACCAGCACCGCCGCCGCCACGATCAGCGTTGGGACAAGGGGGAAGCGCCGGCTCATGGCTGGCGTTCCCCTTCGGTCAACCGCCCCTCGCGCGCCTTGTTGCGATATTCGAGGATGAGCAGCGCGCCCTTCGCCACGCGCAGGCTGCCGATCACCGCGACCACGGTCAGCGGCGTCCAGAGCAGGATATGCAGCCAGAGCGGCGGATGGACCTTCAATTCCAATATCAACGCCATCGCCACCATCAGCGCGCCGATGATCAGCGTCAGGAACGCCGCGGGCCCGTCGCCGACATTGAACTGGCCATAGTCCAGCCCGCAGTTCCTGCATGACGCGGCAAAGCCCACAGGCCCCGCGAACAGCGTCGGCGCGCCGCATTGCGGACAGGCGCCCCGGGCCGAAGCGATCAACAGCGGCTGCGGCTCAGGGGATTGTGGGTCTGGCGGGGACATGGGCTCAGGCATAATGCCCCCGGCCGGAAAAGAAAACGGCCGGAGCAGGTCCGGCCGTTTTCCGTAAATCGATCGGCGAAAGGATCAACCGCCGTGCACCGGCGCGCCCCAGCCGCCCCACACATAGATGGCGACGAAAAGGAACAACCACACCACGTCGACGAAATGCCAGTACCAGGCAGCCGCCTCGAAACCGAAATGCTGGCGCGGGGTGAAGTCGCCCTTGTGCGCGCGGATCAGGTTCACCAGCAGGAAGATGGTGCCGATCAGGACGTGGAAGCCGTGGAACCCGGTCGCCATGTAGAAGGCCGAGCTGTACGGACTGCCGCCGAAGGGGAACGGCGCATGGGCATATTCATAGGCCTGGATCGACGAGAAGAGGGCGCCCAGGATAACCGTCAGCGTCAATCCCTTCTTCAGGCCGTCGCGATCACCATGAATCAGCGCATGGTGCGCCCAGGTGACGGTCGTGCCCGAACAGAGCAGGATCAGCGTGTTGAGCAGCGGCAGTTCGAAGGCGTTCATCACCTCGATGCCCTTGGACGGGAACATGCCCTCGATCGGCGCCAGCTGGCTGGGGAAGAGCGAGAAGTCGAAGAACGACCAGAACCAGCCCACGAAGAACATGACTTCCGATGCGATGAACAGGATCATGCCGTAGCGCAGGTGAAGCTGCACCACCGGCGTATGATCGCCCGCATGAGCCTCCGCAATGACATTGGCCCACCAGCTGTACATGGTGAACAGGACGCCAGCGACGCCGATCAGGAACACCCAGCCGCCGCCGGCGGGCAGCGCATCGGGATGCATCCACATGATCGCGCCGAAAGCCATGACCAGCGCCGACATGGAGCCGAAAAACGGCCAGATGCTGGGCGGAAGAATATGATAATCGTGGTTCTTGGCGCCTGCCATGACGTTTCTCATCCCCGTTCGCGTTATGATTGTGCCTTAGCTTGGCTTCTTGTCCTGCTCAACAGGATAGAAGGTGTAGCTGAGCGTGATTTCCTGCGTGTCCTTATTGTCGGCATCCGTCAATATCTTGGGATCGACATAATAGATCACCGGCATGCGCACCTGTTCACCCGGCTTCAGCGTTTGCTGGGTGAAACAGAAGCACTGGATCTTGGTGAAATAGGCCCCTGCCTGGAGCGGCGTGACGTTGAAGCTGGCGGAGCCGGTGACCGGCTTGTCCGACATGTTCTTCGCGATGAATATCGCCATGGTGCGCGCGCCGACCGTCACCGTCTGGGTGCTGCGCTCCGGGTAGAATTTCCACGGCATACCGGGCGCTACGTTGGAATCGAAACGGATCGACATGCGATGCCCGACCGCTTCTGCCACCTGCACGCCGGCAGCGGCGCGCTGCGTGGTGCCGCCAAAGCCCGTCCGTTGGCAGAAGATCCGGTAGAGCGGCACCGAAGCGAACCCCAGCCCCAGCATCGCCAGGCCTACGCCGGCCATGCCGATCATGGTGCGCCGGTTGCGGCGATCCCGGTCGAAGGGTGAAGGCGGAAGGCTCGCCATCAATGACCCCCACCGATCTTGGCGATGGTGATCGCGTAGAAGAGAATGACCAGAGCGCCCAGCAGCAGCCCCGTCACGATGGCGCGCGCCTTCTGCCGCGCGCGAATCTGGCCGTCCTCCTCGGGGGTCATGCGGCCACCCAGCGGTCGACGACCACCGCACCGAAAAGGAGAAACAGGTACAGGATCGAATATTTGAACAAGCGCTTTTCCGGCGCCATCCGCGCAGGATCACTCTCGCGCCGGCGCAACACCTGGAAGGCCAGCAATGCGAACAGCGCCGTTCCGAGCAGCGCCGTCGTGCCATAGATCGGGCCCGTCAGGCGCAACAGGACCGGGGCCATGGCGGCCACGGCCATGATGGCGGTGTAGAACCAGATATGGCGCCGCGTCGCCACTTCACCCGAAACCACCGGCAGCATGGGAATGCCGGCGGCGGCATAATCCGTCTTCACGAACAGGGCCAGTGCCCAGAAATGAGGCGGAGTCCAGAAGAAGATCAGCATGAACAGCGCAATCGGAAGCGCGCTGATGTCGCCCGTGACCGCCGCCCAGCCGATGACTGGCGGAAAGGCGCCCGCCGCACCACCGATGACGATATTCTGTGCCGTGCGGGGCTTGAGCCAGATGGTGTAGACGAACACGTAGAAGAGGATCGACACGGCCAGTACGGCAGCCGCGAGCCAGTTAGCCGCGATACCCATCAGCAGGACCGAGAAGAAGGACAGGCCCACGCCGAAATGCAGCGCGGACTGGCGATCCATCCGGCCCGCGGGCAACGGACGGTTGGCCGTGCGCTTCATCTTCGCATCGATATCGGCTTCATACCATTGGTTGAGCGCGGCGGCCGCGCCCGCCCCCAAAGCTATGCACAGGATTGCGGTGAAGGCGAGAACCGGATGGATATGCCCAGGCGCCGCGAGCAGGCCGCACAGCCCGGTGAAGACGACCAGCGTCATCACCCGCGGCTTGGTCAGCGCGACGAAGTCCCGCCAGTGCGCGGGAATCGTGAAAGCCGAACCTTCGGACATGATCGGCGAACTTGCCATAATCTCCTCACGCGGCGTCCCGGCGCGACGGCCACGCCGGGACTGCCCTGATTCCAGGATTGGCGGCCTTTACCCCAATCCTTGCGTCCCGGCAAACCGGGACGCCCCCGCCGATGATCAGTCGATGACCGGCAGCGTTTCGAACTGGTGGAAGGGCGGCGGGCTGGACAGCGTCCATTCCAGCGTGGTGGCGCCTTCACCCCAGGGATTACCCTCCGCCTTCTTGCCGGCGACCAGCGACCAGACAAGGTTGACGAAGAAGATCAGCATGCCCGCGGTCATGACTTCATAGCCGTGGCTCGCCACCTTGTTCCAATAGGCGAACGCTTCCGGATAATCGGGGTAGCGACGCGGCATGCCCGACAGGCCCAGGAAGTGCATCGGGAAGAACAGCATGTTCACGCCGACGAAGAACACCCAGAAGTGGAGATGGCCCAGAAATTCATTGTACATGCGACCCGACATTTTCGGGAACCAGTAGTAGAACCCGGCGAACAGGCCGAACACCGCACCCAGCGAAAGGACGTAGTGGAAGTGCGCGACCACATAATAGGTGTCGTGCAGCACGTCGTCGACGCCGCCATTGGCCAGCACCACGCCGGTGACGCCGCCCACAGTGAACAGGAAGATGAAGCCCAGCGCCCAGACCATCGGGGTCTTGTAGCTGATGGAACCGCCCCAGATCGTCGCGATCCAGGAGAAGATCTTGATGCCGGTCGGCACCGCGATCACCATGGTGGCGGCGGTGAAGTACATCTTCACGTTCACCGACATGCCGGTGGTGAACATGTGGTGCGCCCAGACGACGAAGCCGACCACGCCGATCGCGACCATGGCATAGGCCATGCCGAGATAGCCGAAGACCGGCTTGCGGCTGAAGGTCGAGACGATCTGGCTGATGATGCCGAAGCCCGGCAGAATCATGATGTACACTTCGGGGTGGCCGAAGAACCAGAAGAGATGCTGGTACAGTTCCGGATCGCCGCCACCAGCCGCGTCATAGAAGGTCGTGCCGAAATTGCGGTCGGTCAGCAGCATGGTGATCGCCGCAGCGAGAACCGGCAGCGCGAGCAGCAGCAGGAAGGCGGTGACCAGCACCGACCAGACGAACAGCGGCATCTTGTGCAGCGTCATGCCCGGTGCGCGCATGTTCAGGATGGTGGTGATGAAGTTGACCGCGCCCAGGATCGAGCTCGCGCCCGCGATGTGGAGCGACAGGATCGCCATGTCGACCGCCGGACCCGCCGAACCGCTGGTGGACAGCGGGGCATAGACCGTCCAGCCGGTGCCCGCGCCATTGCCGGTGCCGCCGGGCACGAAGGTCGAGCCGAGCAGCAGGGCGAAGGCGGGGATGAGCAGCCAGAAGCTGATGTTGTTCATCCGCGGGAAGGCCATGTCCGGCGCGCCGATCATGATCGGCACGAACCAGTTGCCAAAGCCGCCGATCATCGCGGGCATCACCATGAAGAAGACCATGATGAGGCCGTGGGCGGTGATCAGCACGTTCCAGAGGTGATAGGCCTGGTCCAGCGTGGCGGTGGGGCCATCGCTGAACTGCGCCCAGGTCTGGAGATACTGGATGCCCGGCTGCGCCAGTTCGGCACGCATCAGGCCCGAGATCGCGCCGCCGATGATACCGGCAATGATCGCGAAGATCAGATAGAGTGTGCCGATATCCTTGTGGTTGGTCGACATGAACCAACGCTGGAAGAAGGCCGGCTTGTGATCGGCGTCATGATGCTCATGAGCATGATCGCCGTGATGATCTGCGGTAATGGTGGTCATGGCGTCTATGCCCTTACATCAAAGCTTGGCGGCAGGAGCGGCAGCGGGCGCGGCGGCCTCCGCCGTGGTCGCGGCGGCGGCGCCCTTCAGCGTACCGCCCTGCGAGAGCAGCCACTGGTCGAACTGCGCGGGCTCCAGCGCCTCGATCGCGATCGGCATGAAGCCATGGCGCGCGCCGCACAGTTCCGAGCACTGGCCGTAATAGACGCCTGGCTCCTCGATGGTGAAGCTCTTCTCATTGAGGCGGCCCGGCACGGCGTCCATCTTCACCCAGAGCGAGGGGACCGCGAAGCTGTGGATCACGTCGGCGCCTGTGATGATCAGCTTGATCGGGCGACCGACCGGCAGGACCAGGCGGTTGTCCGGCGCCAGCAGATAGGGCTCGCCATTCGCTTCCGCCTTGTCGCGGGGCAGCAGGTTCGAAACGAATTCCGGAATGCCATTGTCGGGATATTCATAGCCCCAATACCATTGGTAGCCGGTGACCTTGACGGTCAGCGCATCCTTGGGCGCGGGCTTGTACTGGTCTGCCAGCAGGCCGATCGAGGGAATAGCGATGGCGAGCAGGATCACGACCGGGACCACGGTCCAGACCACCTCGATCACCGTGTTGTGCGAGGTCTTGGACGGCGTCGGGTTGGCGCTGCGGCGGAAGCGGACCATCACATAGAGCATCAGGACCAGAACGAAGATCGAGATGATGGTGATGATCGGCAGCAGCATCTTGTCATGCAGCCAGCGCGCGGTGTGCCCGGTTGGCGAGAACTGCTTCTGAAGAGTGATTTCACCCGGCATCGGCATGCCCTTGCCCAAAGTGGGCTTCATCCGGGGCGGCGCAGCGACCTTCGCCGCTGGCGCGGCCTGTGCGGCGGGCGCTGCTGCATTGCCGGCCGAATCAGCCGCTGCCGTTTCGTTCCCGGCGGCCGGAGCCGCCATCGCGGCATTGTCCTGGGCCAGCGCCGGACCGTTCATGGCGAGCGTAGGCGCAAAGGCCAACAACCCGGCGAGAACGAGCGATTTCACCTTGTTCATAAGCGTCTTCTTACCCCGTAACCCCTTGGCGCCGCTGCAACGAAGACACACGCATACACGTCCCCCCCGCCCGTATCGGTCTGCCGCGGCTTATAAGCATCTTTTTTTACGCCTCAAGCTTCCACAACCAGATTTTCTTCGCTGTTGCAACGCCTAGTTGGTGAGCCTATCTCGCACCCCGCGCGCAATTGCGCATATATGGGGCGAGATCATGGGGCGACCCATGGTGAAAAGGCGTGCCGCATCGCGCCCGAGCGGGGCGGCGTGGGCGAATGGATCAAGACAAGAATGACCGACGAGGAAGTATTAGCGGAATTCAGGGCTGCGGGCGCGTTGCTGGAGGGGCATTTCATCCTTTCCTCGGGCCGCCGCAGCGCCAATTATCTTCAGTGCGCGCGCGTGTTGATGAACGCGGAGCGGGCCGGACGGCTGGCGCGCGCCGTGGTGCAGAAGCTGCCCCGCGAATTGCGGCAGGACATCGATCTGGTGGTGTCCCCTGCGATGGGTGGGCTCATCATCGGCCATGAAATCGGCCGCGCGCTCGACAAGGACGCCGTTTTCCTGGAACGTCCCGAGGGCACGTTCGAACTGCGCCGCGGCTTCGCCATCACGCCGGGACAGAAGGTGCTGATGGTGGAGGACGTCGTCACCACCGGCCTCTCCTCCCGCCAGGCGATCGAGGCAGTAGAGGCGGAGGGCGGCATCGTCATCGCGGAGGCCGCGCTGGTCGATCGTTCCGCCGGAGAAGTGGAGCTGGGCGTTCCCTTCTACCCGCTCGTCAGCATCAATTTCCCCGTCTATGACGCGGACCAGGTCCCGCCCGAACTGGCGGCGATCCCCGCGATCAAGCCCGGCAGCCGGAAGCAGTAGCCATGTCGCAAACCCCCGCTCATCTGCGCCTGGGCGTCAACATCGATCATGTGGCGACCATTCGCAACGCGCGCGGGGGAACGCATCCCGACCCGGTCAAGGCGGCGCTGCTGGCGGCCAAGGCGGGCGCGGACGGCATCACCGCCCATCTGCGCGAGGATCGGCGGCACATTCGCGATGAGGATATCGCCACGCTGATGGCGGCGCTGACGGTGCCGCTGAACCTGGAAATGGCGGCGACGCAGGAAATGCTGGGCATCGCGCTCCGGCATCGGCCGCATGCCGCCTGCATCGTGCCGGAAAAGCGCGAGGAGCGGACCACCGAGGGCGGGCTGGACGCCGCCGGGCAGATCGACGCTCTCCGCCCCATCGTCGGCGCGCTGGGCGATGCCGGGGTGCGCGTCAGCCTGTTCATCGAACCTGACGCCGCGCAGATCGAGGCAGCCATTCGACTGGGCGCTCCCGTGGTCGAACTGCATACGGGCCGCTACGCGCATCTGGAGGGTTCCGCACGGGCGGAGGAGCTGCGGCGGCTGGCCGATGCGGCGGCGCTGGCGGCGAAGAACGGCATCGAACCGCATGCGGGCCATGGCCTGACCTTCGACAATGTCGGGCCGGTCGCCGCGATCCCGCAGGTCGCCGAACTCAATATCGGCCATTTCCTGATCGGGGAGGCGATCTTCAGCGGGCTGGAGAGCAGCATTCGCGAAATGCGCCGCCAGATGGATCTGGCCCGTTGATCGTCGGCCTCGGTTCCGACCTCTGCAATATCGAGCGGATCCAGAATTCGCTCGACCGCTTCGGGGAGCGGTTCGAGAATCGCGTGTTCACCGATGTGGAGCGGGCGAAGGCCAACCGCCGTCCCTTCACCAAGGCGGGCACGCTCGCCAAGCGCTTCGCGGCAAAGGAAGCGTTTTCGAAGGCCGTGGGCACCGGCTTCAAACGGGGCGTCTTCATGAAGGACATCGGCGTCGTCAACAGCCCAAGCGGCGCCCCGACGCTGCAGCTGAGCGGCGGAGCGCTCGCCCGGCTCGAATCGCTGGTGCCGGCCGGGCATCGGCCCGTCGTTCACCTGACGCTCACCGACGATCATCCATGGGCACAAGCCTTTGTGATTATCGAAGCCTTGCCATTATAAGCGCCGCATCTCTCCAGCCGGAAATCCTCCCATGACGGCAGCCGACATGACCGAAAACGATTCTGCCCCATCCGACCAGCCCGGCCCGGTTTCCGAGCCGGAAAAGGCGTCCGTGAACTGGTGGCACGAGGCGAAAAGCATCACCCTGCTGATCCTGGCAGTGCTGGCCTTCCACAGTTTCGTGGCCAAGCCCTTCTACATTCCCAGCGAATCGATGATGCCCGTGCTGCTGAAGGGCGACCGGCTGGTGGTCAGCAAATATCCCTATGGCTGGTCCTACGTCTCGCCCAGCTTCCATCCGCTGCCCTTCCTGAAGGGCCGGATCTTCGGCCGCATGCCCGACCGTGGCGATATCGTCATCGTTTCGCCGCAGGACAAGCGGGAGGATTATATCAAGCGGGTCATCGGCCTGCCTGGCGACATATTGGAGGTGCGGGGCGGACAGGTCGTGCTGAACGGCGTGCCGGTGCCGCAAAGGGTATTGAAGCCCATCCGCATCCCTGTTGACGGCAACGCCCCCTGCCCGCCCGCGCAATTCCCCGGCGCGCTGGTCACGGATGCGAACGGCAAAAGCTGGTGCGAACTGCCGGTGCGGCAGGAAGTGCTGCCCAACGGCAAGAGCTATGTCATCATCGATATGGGCCCAAGCACGCTCGACTGGTACGGCCCGGTGCGGATCCCCCCGAATCACGTCTTCCTGATGGGCGACAATCGCGACAACAGCGCCGACAGCCGCGCGCCGCTGGAGGAGAACGGACTGGGCGGACCGGTGCCGTGGGAAGCCATTGGCGGCCGGGCGGAGTTCATCACCTTCTCGCTCGACGGCGATTCATCCTGGAACCCGCTAAGCTGGCTCCATGCCCTGCGCGGTGGCCGTGCCGGGAACAGCCTGCGCCCGGCGAGCGTTACTCCACCGAAATAAGCCTTGCATAGGGGGCCTGGATTGAGCGGGACGAAAATCCACATTGAGGAACCCGGCCCCAGCGAATTGCGCAGCCCGCTGGTCCAGCATGAGATCAAGCGCGCGGGGGTCTGGTTCGCCATCGGCATCGCCATCGCGCTGCTCGTGCTGCTCGCGCAGCCGATCATGCTCATCATGGGCGCATTGGTCCTGACCACGATGATGGACGGCGGTACCCGGCTGCTGGGCCGGGTCCTGCCGATCGGGCGCGGCTGGCGACTGGCCCTGGTGCTGATCGCCGCCCTCGCCTTCCTGATCTATACCTTCTACCTGACGGGATCGAGCCTGGCTGCGCAGGCACAGGCGATGCGGGTCATCGTCGAGACGCAGATCAACCGCATTGGCCAATGGCTGCAACAGCTCGGCATCACCACCACGCCGGAGGATTTCAAGAGCCTGGCGCAACAGGCGATGAGTTCGCTCGGACGGGTAACGGCGGCGGTGGGGACGATGGTCGGTGCGGTCACCAGCGGGGTGATGATGCTGGTGCTCGCCATCTTCATCGCGATAGAACCCAAGCTCTATGAGCGCGGCGTCGCCTGGATGCTGCCGATGGACAGGCGCGGTCGCTTCTACGCCATTGCCGACCGGATGGGCTGGACGCTCCGGCGGCTGATGTTCGGCCGGCTGATCGGCATGACGGTGGAGGGCGTGGGAACCTGGCTGCTGCTTTGGGCCGGCGGGGTGCCGATGGCCGGGCTGCTCGGCATATTGACCGGACTGTTCGCCTTCCTCCCCAATATCGGGTCGATCATCTCCGGCGTGCTGATCGTGCTGGTCGGCTTTTCGGCGGGCGTGAATGCCGGGCTATATGCGTTCGGCGTCTATCTGGTCGTGCAGATCGTCGACGGTTACCTGATCGTACCGATGGTGGCCAAGCGCGCCACCGATCTGGCTCCCGCGCTCGTGCTGGCGGCGCAAATCCTGTTCGGCGCGCTGTTCGGGATCATGGGTCTGTTTCTCGCCGACCCGATCATCGCGATGATCAAGGTCTATCTGGAGGAGCGGTCGAAGGCGCTGGAAGCGGAGAATGAGAGGAGCGCGGCCGTCCCGGTCACGGGATGATCATTCCCTTTGCTCTTGGATTATAAGGGGACTTCAAGCATCGTGCGAAAAACCGGACAGCGATCATCCGATTGACGATGCGACGACGAAAATTCGGAGGGCATGGCCGCGCCTGATCTGACGCGGCGCGCCAGGATCAACGACTCGGAAAAATGCGGCATCCGGGGACAGGGCGTTCTCGCTCCATGTGAAAAGGCTCAGGCTCTGCCGCAATGGCTTGAGGAGAGATGCGCATGACCAACGGACAGGATCAGCCCCAACGCTTGCCAGAGGACAGAAACTGGATCGGCTCGACCGGACTCGACCGGCGCAAGCTGCTGATGGGCGGGGCATTCGCTGCCGGGTTCGCTGCCGCCTGCCGTCCCATATCCAGCAGCGCGGTCCAGACTTCCGGCGAAGGATTGAAGGAAGAGGCCGTGTCGATCAGGGCGAGCGACGGCTTCGCCATGCCTGCTTTCGTCGCGCGGCCTGCCGCCGCCAGGGCCGCACCGATCATCGTCGTGGTGCATGAGATATTCGGCGTGCACGAGTGGATACGCGATCTTTGCCGCCGCTTCGCCCAGGCGGGCTATTATGCCATCGCGCCCGACCTGTTCGCGCGCCATGGCGACGCGACCAAGGTCGCGGACTTCAAGCAACTGATTGGCACCATCGTTTCCAAGGCTTCCGACGAGCAGGTGTTGAAGGACATCGACGCCACCTATGCCTGGGCGGGCAGCCATGGCGGCGACGGCAGGCGGCGGGGCATGACGGGCTTCTGCTGGGGCGGGCGCGTGGTATGGCTCTACGCCGCCCATAGCAGGGAACTGGACGCGGGCGTCGCCTTCTATGGCCGGCTGATCAGCGACAAGACGGAATTGCAGCCGCTGAGCGTCATCGAGCAGGTGAGCCAGCTCAAGGCCCCGGTGCTCGGCCAATATGGCGCGCTCGACAAGGGCATTCCGGTGGCCGACGTAGAGAAGATGCAGGCCGCGCTGAAGATCGCCGGCAAATCGCCGCCCGACGCGATCACCGTCTATCCCGGCGCCGACCACGGCTTCATGGCCGACTATCGTCCCAGCTACAACGAAGCCGCCGCCAAGGCCGCCTGGCAGGCGACGCTCGACTGGTTCGGCAAATATGTGAAAAAATAAGGGCGTCGCCGGCGCGAACGCCCTATTTCTGCTTCATCGCCTGAACGGCCGCCAGCGTGCTCTTCACATGGCCGGCATAGTTCATCTCGCTATGGACGAAGGCGATGCGGCCACTCGGCGCAATGACATAGGAGGTACGGTCCGTCATGCCCGGCTGCATCTTCAGCGCCACGTCATAGCCCGACACGATGGCCGGCCCGGCCGATGCCACGGCGAACTTGCCCGCGCATTCCTTCGTGGAGAAGGCGACGAGATCGTTCACCGGATCGCCCGACATGCCGATGACGGTTGCGCCCGCTTTCCTGAAATCCTCGATATGTTCGGCAAATTCCCGCGCTTCGGCGGAACAGCCGGGCGTGAACGCCTTCGGGAAGAAATACAGCACCACCGGGCCGCGCTTCAACTGATGCGACAGCGTCAGCGTGAAGGTCTTGCCCGCGAGCGCGCCGCGGGTGGTGAAGTCGGGCGCCTTGGCCCCGACGGCCAGCGCGGCCATGGCGCCGTGAGAACCGGCGGCGGCAGCGGCAAGGGCGAGCGCGATCTTCAGGCTTCTCATCATCGCTTTCCTCTTCTTCCAGGCATATTCGCTCAGGCTCGGGCAGGCGACGCCGACATACCATCGCGTTCGGCCATGGTGATGACCGCAACGCTCGACGCGCGCAAGCCCGCCAGTGCGCTCGCTTCCACCGCGAGGAAAGAAAACATCTCCCTTCCCGGCCCGGCCGTGGCATAACGCCCCTCTCGACTGGAGGACAGCAGGAATGAAGCAGGAAGGCGGGCGGCCCGGAACCCATTGGCGAAGCGCCGGTTTTCTTCCCATGCGCGCAATGATCCTCCTGCCGCTGCTTGTCCTTGCGGCGTGCAACAACAAGCCGGGTGACCAGCCCGGCATGGCCACCAATATCGTCGATGAGGCGATGAACGACATCCAGCAGGTGCCGCAGGACGCGAACGAGATTCAGACCGCCGAGCCCGCACCGGAAATTCCCTCGTCGCCGGCGACGGTGGGGTCGACCATTCCCGCCAGCCTGCAGGGGCGCTGGACCGGGCTGGACGAAAGCTGCGCCGATCGCGCCGCCGACCTTGAACTGACGATCACGCCCACCAGCCTCGTCTTCCTGGAAAGCGAGGGGAAGGCGACCGGCGTGTCGCACGGCCCGGACGGGCGCATCCGCATCGACGCCGCCTTTACCGGCGAAGGGCAGAGCTGGAAGAGGAAACTGGAACTGCGCCCGTCAGCGGGCGGCAGCGAATTGACGGTGATCGACGGGGGCCGGGCTGTGACACGCAAGCGGTGTAGCTGATTTCCCGATCCTTGCCGTCGCAGGAACCGGAGGCGCTCTACTCCGCGCTTTCCCAAAGCCTTCGCACTGGATAGAGCCACCCCATGATCGGCCGTCTTACCTTGAGCGATTTCCGCAACCATGCGGATGCGCTGATCATGCCCGATCACAGCTTCATCGTGCTGACGGGCGACAATGGCGCGGGCAAGACCAACATATTGGAGGCCGTGTCGATGCTGGCTCCCGGGCGCGGCTTGCGAGGCGCGGCCCTGCGCGACATGGTCCGGCAGGACGGGGCTGGAGGCTTCGGCATTGCGGCGGAAGTGGACGGCGTGATGCTGGGCACGGGGGTTCTCGCTTCCGCGCCCGACCGGCGGCAGGTGCGGATCGCCGGCGTTGCCTCCTCCGCCAACGCGCTGGCCGATCATCTCTCCATCGTCTGGCTGACGCCCGCCATGGACCGCCTGTTCATGGACAGCCCCGGCGGGCGGCGGCGTTTCCTGGACCGGCTGACGCTGGCGCTGCATCCCGCCCATGCCGTGCACAGCGCCCGTTATGAGGCGGCGATGCGCGCGCGCAACCGGCTGCTGAACGATCTGTCCGCCGCCGATCCCTCCTGGCTGAGCGCACTGGAAACGCAGATGGACGAACATGGCGCCGCCCTGGCCGCTGCCCGTGCCGATCTGGTCAGCCGCCTTCAGGCTGCGCTGCAGGGCCAGCCCGACCAGCCCTTCGCCCGTCCCCTGCTGGCGATCGAGGAAGAAGCGAGCGAGGAACCCCTGGGGCTTCGCCTCGCGCGCGAGCGCCGCCGCGATGCCGCCGCCGGCCGCACCCTGTCCGGCCCGCACCGCCAGGATCTCGCCGTTGTCCATGCTGCCAAGGCGCAGGCCGCCGCGCTCTGTTCGACCGGTGAGCAGAAGGCGCTGCTGCTCTCCATCCTGCTCGCCCACGCCGCGCTGGTCTCGGCGCATCGCGGCCAGCCCCCGGTGCTGTTGCTCGACGAAGTGGCGGCGCATCTCGACCCATCGCGACGGGCTGCGCTGTTCGACCGGCTGCGCGAACCCGGCGGTCAGGTCTGGATGACGGGAACGGAAGACAGTCTTTTCAATGAGTTGGGTAAAGCCAGCCGATTTTGCGTAACGGCTGGCCAGGTCGTTCGTTCCGCAGATTGACGCGTCGCAACAACGATTCGTCGCTGGGCGCTTCCCAACAAGTCCGGCGTCTGCCCTAAAGCCTCCACGGGGTCAGTCGTTCCAGAAGTCGGGGGTCGCATTTCTATGATCGGTGGTTTTCGCGCTATTGTCGCAGCGGCAACGCTTGTGCTTGGCGCCCTGATCACGACCCCGGCCGCCGCGGGTGTCCTGCAATGCGCTCCTTTCGCCCGCCAGGTTTCCGGCATCGCGCTGTACGGCAATGCCAATAGCTGGTGGGGCCAGGCCGAGGGCCGCTATGAGCGCGGCCATGAACCGCGGGTCGGTGCCGTCCTCGCCTTCGCCGCCAGCCGTTCGATGCCGGTCGGCCATGTCGCGATGGTCAGCAAGGTGATCAACGAGCGCGAAGTGCTGCTGACCCATGCCAACTGGTCCTATCGCGGCGGCATTGAGCGCAATGTCCGCGCTATCGACGTTTCCCCCAACAACGACTGGACCAACGTGCGCGTATGGTATGGCCCGATCGGGGATCTGGGTCTGCGGCCGAACGCCGCCAAGGGCTTCATCTACGCGCAAAAGCCGATCGTTGCTCCGGTGCAGATCGCCATGGCGGATCGCGCGACCGTCGGCGTCGACGGTGCCCAGACTGCTTTCTGACATTTTAACCATTTCCTAAACGCCAGCGCCTAGTTTCAGGGCCGGTGGGGCGATTCTGACTTTTTTGGGGTCGCATGAAATTGGGAAAAACGCGCTGGGCGGCCTTGTTGCTGGCCGGCCTGATGATCACGACGCCGGCGCCGGGCGCGACCATGCTGCAATGCGTGCCCTATGCGCGCACCGTATCGGGCGTTCAGATCCATGGCGACGCATTGACCTGGTGGGACCAGGCGGAAAATCACTATAAACGCGGCCATTCACCGCGCAGGGGCGCAGTGCTGGCCTTCCGTCCCGTCGGCCCGATGGTGCTGGGTCATGTCGCAGTGGTCAGCCGGGTCCTGGATGACCGGCGCGTGCTGATCCGGCACGCCAACTGGTCGGTACCTGGCGCGATCGAAGAAGATGTCCTCGCGATCGACGTGTCCGAAGCAGGCGACTGGAGCGCGGTGCGCGTCTGGCACAGTCCGACCAACCAGATGGGCGCGCGCAGCAACCCGACCTTCGGTTTCATCTATCCCGACAAGCCGCAATTGCATGAGTTCCAGCCCGACCCCGCACTGGGCGACAGCGTTCGTCTTGCGAGCATGAACGTGGCGAAGGACGATCCGGAGCCGGAGGCGCCGTCGGCGCGGACGGTCGTTGCCCGACAGCCGCGCCTGACGATTGACCTGCGCGCCATCCGCTATGCCGATTCGACGCCCTCGACCCGCTCGCTGCGCGACATCATCGCGGAGGTGAAACGGGACGCGGCCTTGCGTTGAGGCGCGGGGATCGCTGGCGCCTTCGCGTCGAAAGACGCCACCCCAACCAGGAGAGCGCGTCTTTCGTCCACCGCGATCGAAAAGACTATTCCGCCTTGTCCGCGCTTTGCCCGGCGTCCTCCGCAGGATTCTCGAACCAGGCTTCGACCGGGCCGGAGAGCTTGATCGTCAGCGGCTGCCCATGACGGTCGCGCGTCTTCCCGGCCGCGACGCGAATCCAGCCTTCCGAGATGGAATATTCCTCGACGTCATTGCGGACCCGGTCCTTGAAGCGGATGCCGATGCCCCGCTGCAGCACGTCCATGTCGAAAAAGGGGCTCTTCGGGTTGGTGGAAAGGCGGTCGGGGGGCGTATCGCTCATGATGGTCCAGATCCTGTGAATTTGGCGCGACCTAGCCCTTGGGGCTACCTGCCGTCAACTGCTCCGGCCCATCATCCACATCGCAGAAGATGCGCCGGATCACCCCCTGCGCCAACCAGGATTCGAAGCGGGCGTGCGCATCGGCGACGTCCAGGAAGGGGTAGGCCACCGGCCGTTCCGTCACCGCCCGGCTGGCGACGACCAGCCGCATCATGGCATCGGGTGCCGTCGTCAATATCCGCCCGCGCCGGTCCGTGGCGGCGCTGTTGACGCCCACGACATGCCCGTCCTCGGCAAAGACGGGTCCGCCGCTGATGCCGGACAAGGTGCCGTCCCCCATGGGGATGCGCGCATGTTCGGCCCAGGCGAGCACCGGCTGCGTCTCCTCCCCCACCCCGCGCCGGGCGCGCGCTGCACCAATAAGCTCCGATATGACCAGCGTCGGCTGGCCGCCGGGAAAACCCATATGATAGCCGACCGATCCAGGCGGCGGCATGCGGTCCGACAGCGGCAGGGCCTGGTCGCTCGCAACGCCGCCGCGCACCAGCGAGGCGTCCGCTTCCCGGCTTTCCACCAGCCGCGACACGGGTCGGGCAAAGCCGCCCTGCTCTATGCCGACGCGGGTGCAGCCATGGGTGACATGCTCGGCGGTCAGCCAGGCGCCGGAACGATCGATTGAGAAGGTCGTGCCCATGCTGTCGGCGGGCGCCTCTGCCCGTTCCTCGATGACGAAGCTCTCATCGCTCCATTGCGGCATCGGGCGGCGGGGGGAGCGGGGGTCGAACGCCTCGACACGCAGCGGCGTAGGCCTGGTCACCTCGCTGATCCACAGCAGCGCCAGGATGATGCCAAGCAGGCCTGGCAGACAGCCGAAGCGCCCGCGCGCCATGGCTCAGCCCGCGACCGCGCCGGCAGTAAGGCAGGCTATGGCGACCTTCATCATGGCAAGGAAGATGGCGGCGGACCGTTCGTCCGCCTCGATTCGGGTGGGTAGCGAGCCCAGCAGGAAATCGACCATGCGAAAGGCGATGAGTTGCAGGATCAGGGTGACGCTCCCCCAGATCATGATGTCCCAGACATTCACCGAACCCGCGAGGCAAAAGCCCAGCGGCACCGCGAGTCCGATCGCTGCCCCGCCCAGCGAGATCGCCGCCGCTGCATTGCCCTCCCGGATCAGCGCAAATTCATCATGCGGCGTGATCCACATATAGAGTGCCAGCGCCGCCAGCCAGGCCAGGGTGGCAGAGGCCAGGTGGAGCAGGAAGATCGGCAATCCGGAGAGCAGGCTCTGGATGACAGGCATGGGATCGGTCATTGCTTCAGGATGCCGCAAGCGATGGAGCTGCGCAATTGCGGTCGACGGCTGGAACGGCCGGACAGTAGACGGCGCTCGCGATTCCCGCCCCTTCGCACACCACCCCCAGCGAAAGGCGCCGAATGAGACAGGCCGCTCCACAGCGCCGACTTCAAGCGTCGTCATGTTCCTCCGGGCGCGCGCTGCGCTCTTGCCTCCGCAGGAGCACAGCGCGCGCCCGGAGCCGATCAACATCCAGTTCTGACGGACGACAAATAGCCGGGATCGGATTGAGGTCGCCCACAGACAGCGCCCGGTTCATGCTAATTTGACCCACGGTAAAAGGCCCACCGCGCCAGTGGCGCAGCGGGCCTTTTCAGTGCGTGAAGCAGCAGGCGGGCAGAACCGCGCTGGAGCCTTCCGGTTGATCTGGCCGGAAAGCCTGTCAGCGCTTATTCGCCATCATCCTCCGCCTCGGGTCCGGCCATCATCCCTTCGGCGACTTCCTCGGTCTTGCCGCGGATCGCCTTTTCCAGCTTGTCCGCCATTTCGGGATGTTCTTTCAGATAGGTTTTCGCATTCTCGCGACCTTGGCCGATACGGACCGAGTCATAGGAGAACCAGGCGCCCGATTTCTCGACCAGACCGGCCTTCACGCCAATATCAAGCAGTTCGCCGATCTTGGACACGCCTTCGCCATACATGATGTCGAATTCGACCTGCTTGAAGGGCGGCGCAACCTTGTTCTTGACCACCTTCACGCGGGTCGCGTTGCCGACAATGTCCTCACGGTCCTTGATCTGGCCGGTGCGGCGGATGTCGAGGCGGACCGAGGCGTAGAATTTGAGCGCATTGCCGCCGGTCGTCGTTTCGGGATTGCCGTACATGACGCCGATCTTCATGCGGACCTGGTTGATGAAGATCACCAGACAGCGCGAGCGGGAGATGGAGCCGGTCAGCTTGCGCAGCGCCTGGCTCATCAGGCGGGCCTGCAGGCCGACATGGCTGTCGCCCATCTCGCCCTCGATTTCGGCGCGCGGCACCAGCGCGGCGACCGAGTCGATCACCAGCACGTCGATCGCGTTCGAACGCACCAGCGTATCGACGATCTCCAGCGCCTGCTCGCCCGTGTCGGGCTGCGACACGATCAGTTCGTCGATATCGACGCCCAGCTTCCTGGCATAGACCGGATCAAGCGCATGTTCCGCATCGACAAAGGCCGCGATGCCGCCGGTCTTCTGCGCCTCTGCAATGGCGTGCAGCGCCAGCGTGGTCTTGCCCGAGCTTTCGGGTCCATAAATCTCGACAATGCGTCCGCGCGGCAGGCCGCCGATGCCGAGCGCGATGTCCAGTCCCAGCGATCCGCTCGAGATCGCCTCGATCTCGATCTTCTCGCGGCTGCCCAGCTTCATGGCCGAACCTTTGCCGAAGGCGCGGTCGATCTGGGAAAGGGCCGCTTCCAATGCTTTCTGTCTGTCCATTGTCCCTGTCTTCTTGGAATCGATGAGTGAGAGCATTGCGGTCATCGGCCTATCCCCTGTCAAGCGGAACGCGCCGGTCCGGATGGCGCGTGGCCATCATGTATCCTGTTTGTTCTTATGGAACAAGGGGTGAACGAAATTTTCTTAAGCGGTGCCCAACGCCTTGTTCAGCGCGCGTTCCACCGCCCCGATGGTGAAGGGTTTGGCCAAAGTCGGCCGGTCGGCGTGGCCCGTCGGCAGGTCGTCGGCCATGCCGCCAGTCGCAAAGATGAAGGGTATGCCGCTCTGCGCCAATATATCTGCCACGGGCCAGCTTTTCTCGCCATGCAGGTTGCAATCGAGCAGCGCCGCATCAAAGCCGCCCTCGCGCGCCCTGGCGCAGGCGTCATCGACCGATTCGGCGATGGCGTGCAGCCGATAGCCGAGCGTATCGAGATAATCCTCCAGCATCATCCCGATCATTGCCTCATCCTCGACGACCAGGATGGTCTTGCCATCAGACATGCTTGCGGTCCCCAATCTTACCCATCGCAACCCCAAAGGCCTTTTCCCACAGGCATAATCGACAAACCGCGCAGAAGTTCATTGTCCAAATTCACTCCGCCGTCGGCCGCATCGCCAATGCATCCCGTGCCGCTTCCGCCAACTGGCTGACAGAAAAGGGTTTTGGCAGGAAAGCCACATTGGCGATGTCGATCGATTTGCGCAACTGTTCCTCGGCATAACCCGACATGAACAGCACCGGCAGGTCGGGATGGCTCGCCCGCGCTCGCGCCACCATCGACGGACCATCCATGTTCGGCATCACGACGTCGGAAATGAGCAGGTCGATCTTCTCGTCCCCGCCCAGAACCTCCAGCCCCTGTTCGCCGTCATTGGCGGTCAGCACCTTATAGCCCTGGCGCGACAAGGCCCTTTCCGCGACGGCGCGCACCATATCCTCGTCCTCCACCAGCAACACGGTGCCCGTGCCCCAGGTTTCACTGCGACGGGCCGGGGCCTTGGGCTGGGCCGCCTGATCGACATCGGCGCCCTGATAGACCGGCAGGTAGATGACGAAGCTCGCCCCGCGCCCCAGTTCGGACTCGGCGAAGATGAACCCGCCCGACTGTTTGACGATGCCGTAGACGGTGGAAAGGCCAAGCCCCGTTCCCTTGCCCAGTTCCTTCGTGGTGAAGAAGGGTTCGAAGATCTTGGAAAGAATGTCGGGCGGGATGCCCAGCCCCGTGTCGGACACCCGTACCGCCGTATAGTCGGCCGGCGGCAATATGTCCGACCGCATCTCCCTTACCTTGGCGGCGGGCACGCCATAGGTCTGGATGTTGAGCGTGCCGCCGTCCGGCATGGCATCGCGGGCATTGACGGCCAGGTTGACGATCACCTGCTCCAACTGGCCGGGATCGGCCCGCACCGCCCCCAGATTGCGGCCATGGCTGACCTCCAGCTTGACGCTCTCGCCCAGCAGCCGCTTCAACAGGTTGGATACGTCGGCGACGATGTCGGGCAACTGCAATATCTGCGGCCGCAGCGTCTGCTGGCGCGAGAAGGCGAGCAACTGGCGGGTCAGCCCCGCGGCGCGATTGCTGTTCGACTTGATCTGCTGGATGTCGTCATAGTCGCTGTCGCCGGGCGTATGGCGCATCAGCATCAGGTCGCAATGGCCGATGATGGCGGTCAGTATATTGTTGAAGTCGTGCGCCACGCCGCCCGCCAGCTGGCCGATCGCCTGCATCTTGGTCGCCTGCGCCACCTGCCGCTTGAGCTTGCTCTCCTCGCTGTTGTCCTTGAGCGAGAGCAGCACCGCCGCCTCGCCCAGGCCGCGAACGCCGGCCAGGCTGAGCGCGATCGGCTCGTCGGGCTGGTTGCGCATGCGCACGGCGACGTCGCCCGACATTTGCGGCCCCACCGCAAAGCGTCGAACGGCATCGGCCACCGCCGCCTGGTCCTCCCGCACCACCAGGTCGCCGGGATAGCTTGGCTTCTCCTCTGGCTTGACGCCAGCGGCCCGCGAAAAGGCCTTGTTCATGAACAGCACGCGTCCATCGCGATCCGCCATCGCCAGGCCGAAGGGCAGCAGCGACAACAGCGTCTCGATATAGGAAAGCGCCGACGTGCCGCCCGCATTGCCCGCCGGCTCATCGATCAGCAACAGCAGCATGGGCCCATCCTGCGCGCCCGATTGCGCCCCCGTCGGCTGGACGGCGCGCTTCAGCGGTACCTGCAACAGCCGCAGCGGAATGCCGCCCGATTCCTCCCGCGCCAGGAACAGCCGCCCCTTGTCGTCCACCCGCATGTGCGCGGCGAAATCACGCCCGGTGATATTGGCGTCGATCCGGCCCGCCGCGCGCAGCAGGAAGGCGCCATTGGCGGCCCGGATGCGTCCTTCCCCGCCGATCATCACCGCCATGATGCCCGCTTCGCCCAATTGCCGCCCGGCCTCTCCGATCAGCAGGCGATGCACATCATCCAAGGCGCTTGGCTGGCGCACCGGGGAAAAGCGCCACAGCAGATAATCCTCCGAACGGCCGGTGCGGCAGAGGAAGGCATCCAGCCGCAACGCACCCTGGACGATGCCCTCGACCCGTGCTTCGCCGTCGCGCCACGCGGTGCGGGCGGCGTTGCCCAGACTGTCGGACAGGCTGCTGTCGCCGGTGATTTGCGGCGGCGTCGGAAAACCGGGAAACCATTCCCCGAACAGATCGCTGGCGCAGACCAGCCGGCCGGCACGATCGGTGACCGCGATCGCCATGTTGGAGGCGTCGGCCGCGGCCCGCGCCACGGTCCAGTCCGGCACGGCCTCGCCCATGGCCACTTCCTGCGGATAAAGCCGACGATACCAGCCGAGCAGCGCCGCCCCGGCCAGCACCGCCGCGCCGAAGCCGGCGCCCAGCGCCCAGTTGCCCGCGGCATAGACGACCAGCCCGGCTGACATCAGCGCCATCAGGATGAGCAGCGGCAGGGCAAGGGGCGACGATCGGTCTGCCGCCCAGGCGTCTCCATCCCTGATCACACGCGCGGACACGGCCCGGCTATCCCCCTGCATTCACAATGGACTGCCCGCTCCCGCCGGTCAGGCCGAAGCGATTTCCTCCAATGCGCTGCTTTCGCGTGCCTTGCCAATCCTCAATTTGCGCGCATGCCATTTCCGGCCCATGCGATGGCGCCAGATCCAGTCGGCCAGGAAGTAGCCGACCACCGCAAAGGCCAGCGAAATCAGCGCCAGCCCCAGCAACATGGCAGGCGCTGCTTCCGAAAACAGCCAGGCGCACCATTCGCGGATCGAGGCATGCCGGTCGATCAGCGCCATGAAGCCCGAAGCATCCGCCGACCGCCCGAGCAGCCAGTTGCCCATATAGACGGACGCCATCAGGAACAGCGGCGTTGTCGCCGGATTGGAAAGGAAGGTCATCGCCGCCGCCAGCGGGATGTTCGCCCGGAACGGCAGCGCCAGCAGCGCCGCGCCCGCAATCTGCACGCCGGGGATCAGCAGGAAGATGCCCACCAGCAGCCCCAGTGCCACGCCGCGCGGCACCGAACGCCGCGTGAAGCGCCACAGCGAGGGTTCCAGCACCCGGTGCGCCACCGGGGCCAAAAAGCGGTTGTTCTCCAGCGATTCGCGGGTGGGTGCATTGGCGTGCCACCAGCGGGAGAGCCTGTTGTCCATCAGCGATGCGCCTTCATGATGCGCTGCTGATCGCGCTTCCAGTCGCGTTCCTTGATCGTGTCGCGCTTGTCATGGGTCTTCTTGCCCTTGGCCAGCGCCAGCTCGACCTTCGCCTTGCCGCGGCTGTTGAAATAGATCGACAGCGGCACCAGCGTCATGCCCTTGCGCTCGACCGCGCCGTGCATGCGGGCGATCTCCCGCTGGTGCAGCAGCAGCTTGCGGGGGCGCTTGGGCTCATGGTTGAAGCGGTTGCCATGGCTGAATTCGGGGATGTTGCTGTTGACCAGCCACACCTGCTCGCCCTTCACCTCGGCATAGCTTTCCGCGATATTGCCCTCGCCAAAGCGCAGGGACTTCACCTCGGTTCCTTGCAGGGCGATGCCCGCCTCGAACACATCCTCCAGGAAATATTCGAAACGGGCGCGCCGGTTCTCGGCGACGATCTTCTTCTTGTCGAAGGCTTCGGGACGGGGACGGGCCATTATTCTCTATCAACTCGCTTCATCATATAGGCCCGCAGGGCGCTCAAACCAGTCCCGCGATCTCCAGCGCCCTGTCGACGGCGGTCCGGCTCGATTCCGACGGCCAGGTGATCGGCAGGCGGACGTCGCCGGGCATGTCGGGCCGAACGCGCGTAAGGGCATATTTGACGGGGCCGGGTGAAGCATCGCTGAACAGCGCGTCATGCAGCGGGTAGAGACGATCCTGGAGCGCGAGGGCGCCATGCCAGTCGCCGCTCGCCATTGCCTGCTGGAATTCGGCGCACAGGCGCGGCGCGACATTGGCCGTGACCGAAATGCAGCCCTTGCCGCCCATAGCGTTGAAACCCAAGGCCGTTTCGTCATTGCCGGAAAGCTGGCAGAAATCGGCGCGGCAGGCGAGGCGCTGTGCGCTGACCCGCCCCAGATTCCCGGTGGCGTCCTTGATGCCGACGATCGTCTGGAATTCCTCCGACAGGCGGTGGATCACCGGGACGCCGATGTCGGTGATCGTGCGGCTGGGCACGTTGTAGAGGATGATCGGCAGGGAACAGCGCTCGGCCAGATAGGCGAAATGCTGGTAGACCCCTTCCTGATTGGGCTTGTTGTAATAGGGCGCGACCACCAGCGCCGCATCGGCGCCCGCCGCCTGCGCGGCGAACATGTGCTCCAGCGCGATTCGCGTGTCGTTGGAACCGCATCCTGCGATCACCGGCACGCGGCCCGCCGCCTGGTCGACGCAGACGGCGATGACGCGATTATGTTCCTCGACCGTCATGGTCGCGCTTTCGCCCGTGGTGCCGCAGGGAACGAGCGCGCTGCTGCCTTCCTCGATCTGCCAGTCGACGAAGGCGCGGAAAGCCGCCTCGTCCACTGCCCCGTTGCGAAAGGGCGTGATCAGCGCCGGAATCGACCCGGAAAACATGCAACAAACTCCTTCAACTCACCGGGATTCCGGGGCATAATAGCGTGAAACACGCGAAGGGCGCGCTATAGCGCGTCATTCAGGGCCTGATAAGGATGCAATTGCGATAATGTCCAGTAGGGTGTCGCTCTTCTGCCTTGAAACTGCTTCGGAAGCCCTCACGGTTCGTATGCCTCTGATTGCCCTTTTGCTTTTCACAGCCGGCGCCAGCGCCCAGACCGAAACCACTGCCCCTGCGCCGGATGCGGCCTATCCGCCCGGCGCCGTGGTTCAGGCGGTCCCCAGCTCCAGCGAACCCAGCCCCTGGCAGCGCGCGCAGAGCCGAATCGGCGTGGCGAGCGATCCTTCGATCTCCGGCACGATCAGCCAGTGGCGCGCGCTCCAGCAGAGCGACGGCCTGGGCTCCTCCACCTATATGAGCTTCATCATGGCCAATCCGGGCTGGCCGGGCGAGGACCGGATGCGGCGGCTGGCGGAAACCGGCATCAATCCCAACAGCTACGATCCCGCGCAGGTCATCGCCTTCTTCACCCGCTTCCCGCCGCGCACCGCGACCGGCAATGCCCGCTACGCGCTGGCGCTGATGCAGCAGGGTCGCATGGGCGAGGCGCGGGTCGCCGCCCGCAACGCATGGATCGGCGGCACGCTCTCGCCCGATGACGAGGCGCGACTGCTTTCCCTCTTCGGTTCGGGCTGGACCGCGGTCGAGCATGACCTGCGCGCCGACGCGCTGCTGTGGAAGGGCGACATCATCGGCGCGCAGCGCAGGCTCGCCTATGTCTCGCCGGCGCGCCGCCCGGTCTATGAGGCGCGGATCGCCTTCCGCCAGAAGGCGCCCGACGCCGCGATGAAGATGCAGTTGGCGGAGGCCGTGGGCGCGACCGACGCCGGCTTCGTCGCTGACAAGGCGACATGGCTGCTCAACACGGGCAACTGGGTCGCCGGTCGCCAGTATCTCGCCAACCGCCCGGCCTTGGCCTTCCGTCCGGGCGATCCGGAAAAATGGTATGAAGCGCTGCTGACGCAGGCGCGCGCCGCCGCCAATGACAGCCAGTGGAGCTTCGCCTATGGCATCGCCAGCAAGCTGGACGACGCCTATCTGCCCGGCACCGACGTCAACACCCGGCCCATAGGCGAGCGCGACGACTATACCAGCCTGGCCTGGCTTGCGGGATCGACGGCCTTCTACAATCTGGGCAGACCGCTGGACGCGATGGAGATGTTCCGCCGCTACGCCACCGCCGCCAAGTCGCCGCAGACGCAATCCAAGGGCTTCTACTGGGCGGGCCGCGCCGCGCTCCAGGCCGGGGACGCGGCGACCGCCAACAGCTATTTCGCCCGCGCCGGCTCCTTTCCCGACCAGTTTTACGGGCAGCTCGCGCTCGAACGGCTGGGCCGGCCGATCCCGGCCCCCGCCACCGTCGAACGCCCGGTCGAGATCTCCGCCGCGGAACGCGCGGCCTTCGCCAACCGCTCGGTCGTCCGTGCGGTGAAGGCGCTGGGCCAGATGGGCTATTGGGAAGACCAGAGCAAATTCGCCCGCGCCATCGCCAATAATGCCGACAGCGATGCAGATCATTATCTGGCGGTGGAACTCGCGCAGAGCATCGGTCGGCCGGACATGGGCGTGATGGTCGGCCGCCGCGCCGTGTCGAGCGGCCTCACCGGCTATGGCGAAAGCGCCTTCCCACGCGTACCTGTCCCGTCCGAGGCGCAATTTAACTGGACCATGGTCCATGCCATCGCCCGCCAGGAAAGCCAGTTCGACCGTCAGATCGTCAGCCATGCGGGCGCCCGCGGGCTGATGCAGCTCATGCCCGGCACCGCCCGCGAACAGGCGGGAAAGCTGGGGATGAGCTATGATGCCAGCTCGCTCAACGACCCCAGCTACAACATCATGCTCGGCTCCGCCTATTTCCAGCGGATGCTTAACTATTATGGCGGCAGCTATCCCTTGGCGGTGGCGGCCTATAATGCCGGGCCGGGCAATGTGAATCGCTGGATCGCGGCCAATGGCGACCCGCGCCTGCCCGGCGCCGACATGCTGCGCTGGATCGAGCAGATCCCGCTGTTCGAGACGCGCAACTATGTCCAGCGCGTGCTGGAAAACGCCGTCGTCTATGAGGCGATGAACCCGCAGCGCGCCCGTTTCCGGGGCACCACGACGCCGCTGTCCAGATATCTGGGCAAGCAGACGCCGGGCTGAACCCCCTGGGGAACCCACGGGGCTTCGACAAGGGCGGTTCGGAAAGCTAGGCAGGGTTCATCATGAGCACCCCTCACCCCAATTACATCACCCCCGAAGGCTTCGCGAAGCTGCGCGCCGAATATGACCATCTGCTCGGCGTCGAGCGCCCCCGGATCGTGGAGGTGGTGAGCTGGGCCGCAGGCAATGGCGATCGCAGCGAAAATGGCGACTATCTCTACGGCCGCAAGCGGATGCGGGAGATCGATGGCCAGTTGAAGCGCCTTTCCCGCAAGATGAAGGACGCCAGGGTCGTCGACCCGCGCCAGCAACCGGACAAGGGCAAGGTCTATTTCGGCGCGACCGTCACCATCGCGGACGAGGATGACCGGCACCGCACCGTGACACTGGTCGGCAATGACGAGACGGATGCCGCTGCGGGCCGCATCGGCTGGAGCACGCCGATAGCCCGCGCGTTGCGAGGCGCCGCCGTGGGCGACCTGCGCCGCGTGATGCTGCCCGCGGGCGAGAGGGAATATGAGGTGATGGCGATCAGCTATCCGGCGTGATCGCCCTTTGCGGAAACAGGCGCGCGGCGCGCCTTCCCACTCTAATCATGCGGCCTCAGCGAATGGTTGAGCCGTTCCATCACTTCCCCGATCGGTTCGGTGACGGTGACGCTGCGTCCCTCTCCAAAGCGGATGCGGGTGCCGTCGGTCACCGATGACACGAAGGTGACCTGCGCGGCATTGACGGCGGTTTCGGTCCGGTCGGCGCCCACGAACATGACAAGCATGCATCCTCTCCTTCTTTCTGGAAGAAGAGCCTAGCCCGAATTCCTCCCGACGCCAGCCCTTTTCCCTTCATGCCGCCTGAATAGCCTGGATGAACGCGCTGGCACGATCATCCAGCCGATGCGCCTCTTCCGACAGGCGGGTCGCCGCGTCGCGCATGGCCTGGGCATCCTCCACCGCCGATCCCGCATTGACGCTGATTTGGCTGGCGCTGGCGCGAACATGCCCGCTCGCCTCACCCGCCTCCGCCACGCTGTCCGCAATGGCCCGGCTGAACGCGCCATGCCGCGCCACCGCCTCGAACACGGAGGCGGAAAGCCGGTCCGCGGTCGCGATCGCGGCATCCATATGCGCATGCCCCTCCGCCACCTGGCCGACGGTGGTACGGATATGGTCGATCCGCCGCGCAATCTCCGCCGCCGCGTCGCGGGTCTGTCCCGCCAGCGTCTTCACCTCCCGCGCGACCACCGCAAAGCCTCGACCCGCATCGCCGGCCCGCGCCGCCTCTATCCCCGCATTGAGCGCCAGCGTCGTCGTCGCCCGCGCAATCGCATCGATCAGCGCGGTCACTTCCCCAATGCCGTCGGCCTGCGCGCTCAGCGTCCGTGTCTGCGCCGCGCCGGATTGCGTCTGGTCGACGGCGGCGCGAATGGCGGCGCCCGCCTCTCGCACTTCATCCTCCATCGCCTGGAACAGCAGCCCCAGCTCCCGCCCGGATGCGGCGATGCCGGCCAGATTGTCCGCCGTCTGCGCCGCCGCCACGGCCATCCCAGCCGAGGCACGCCCATTATGCGCGGACCGCCCTGCCGCATCCTCGGACAGGCGCGACAGCATGTCCGCTATCGCCACCATGTCGCCGATCAGGGCCCGGATATCACCCCGGAACACCGCGCTCTCGCGCGTCACCCGTTCCAGCCGCTCCACCCGCGCGAGCGCCACCCGAGCATCGCGCTCCGCCGCCAGCTTGAGCAGAAGCTGCCCTCCCGCAATTCCGGCATAACGATCACCATCGACCACGATCAGCCCCTCGCAACCCTGCCCCTGCGCCGCATAGAGATCGATCAGCGCCTCTATGCTGGCGCACCGCTCGACCGTGGCGCAGTGCCGGACATGATCGTCCAGCCGCCCGCCAAAGCTGGGATTGCGCAATAGGGCATGGCCGAAGGGATTGAACAGGATGCGCCGCATGTCCCGTTCATAGATCGCCCCCACGGGCCGGTCGGTGGCATCGAGCACCGGCAACAGGCGCAGCGCCGGGTCATGCTGGAAATGGTCGACCGCCTCGCACAGCGGCCGCCCCAGCCGAATCGCGGGGCTGGGCGTCACCAGGGTCGGACCAGCCGAATGGGCCAGGGAACGGTCGAGCAAGGACGGCGCGTACATGGGCACCGATTAAGCCCCCAATGGTAAATGAGCCGTTAGCATTTGATGACAGTTTTGTTACAAGTCACTGATTAAAAGAGATTTTTCTATGGCACCTTATAGCCATAGGCCTTGGCGGCCAGCTTCACCACTTCCGGATCGGCTTCGGGAAAATTCATCGGCACCAGCTTTTCCAATCGCTTGGCGACATGGGAAAGCGCCGCGATCCGTCCCGCCCGGCGGTGATTATTGTCGATCACCTGCCAGGGCGCTGCCTTGGTGTCGGTCTTGCGGAACATGTCGTGCATGGCGTCGAGATAATCGGCCCGCCGGGCGCGGTTGCGATAATCGTCCGCGCCGGTCTTCCACCGTTTCCAGGGGGTGTCGAGCCGCTGGGCGAGCTGCTCGTCCTGCGTTTCCTGGGTGATGTGGACGAACAGCTTGACGATATTGGTCCCGGCATCGACCTGCTGCTTTTCGAAGGCGTTGATCTCCTCATAGGCGCGCTTCCACTCGCCCTTGGAGCAAAAGCCCTCGACCCGCTCGACCAGCACCCGGCCATACCAGCTCCGGTCGAAGATCGCGATGTTGCGTCCCGCCGGCAGCCGCGTCCAGAAGCGCCAGAGGAAATGCCTGTCCCGCTCCTCCTCGGTCGGGGCGGAAATGGGGTGCACCTTGTAATAGCGCGGATCCCAGTCGGCGGTCATGCGCTTGATGATGCCGCCCTTGCCCGCTGCGTCCCACCCTTCCAGCAGGATGACGCTGCGCCGGTCGTGGATGATGTGCGCGACCTGGATCTTGGCGAGCCGCTGCTGCAATTCGGCCAGCTTCGCCTCATAATCGCCCTTGAACGTCGCGCCCTTCTCATAATCGGCAAGGTCGATGGTCATGTCTGCACCTTCCATTGGCCACGGCGGCAAAGCACGAGCTTATACCAAAGGACCGAACCCGCAATCTGCGCGGCGGTTGCAATCAGTCCTGGCCGCCCCTCCCCGACGTCCAGCCAGCTCGTCCAGACGACATAGGCCAGCGCGAGCAGGGTAACGGCCGGTGCAAGCGGATAAAGCGGCATGCGATAGGGCGCATGGGCGCTCGCCCCGCCGCGCCGCCCGGCCATGGCGGCCAGCGCGATGCCGCCATAGATCGCCACCAGCCCCGTACCGTTCAGCACCAGCAGCATCGACATCGGCAGGAAGCAGGCAAGCGTCCCCATCCCGCCGACGATCAGCGTGCCGATCCAGGGCGAATCAAAACGCGGATGGATCGCCACCAGCCAGTCGTCGATGCGCGGAATCCAGGCGCGGTCCCGCCCCGTCGAATAGAAGAAGCGCGCGCAGGCCAGGATGCAGGCGATGATGGCGTTGACGATGGCGAGCACGATGCCAACCGACACCAGCGCCGAAAGGCCAGCGCTTCCCCGGTGCCGCACCAGCAGGCCAAAGGGATCATCGACGGTCAGCAGGGTGGCAAGGTCGATCCGCGCCAGCAGCAGCGCCAGCAACGGCACCCCTTCGAACAGCAGCGCGAGCGCCAGGGCGGCGAGGATGGTCCGGGCGATCCTTTTCGCGCCTCGTGCATCTCCTCGCCGAAATAGACCGCCATGCCATAGCCGTTGAGCGCGAAGATCGCGATCGTCGTCGCCACCCCGACGGAGGCCGCGCTGGCCGGGGCAAAACCCTGCCCCGTCGCCACCATTGGATGGGTCAGGAATTGCAGCGCCGGCCGCGCATGATCGGCAAAGCCCAGCACCATCACCACCGCCACCGCCGCCAGCTCGACCAGCAGGAACAGCCCGGTGATGACCGCATTCACGCGGATGTTGAGGATCGCCACCAGCGTCGACCCGATCATCACCGCGACGGCGACCGGCACGGCGGGGAGTCCCGGCACCACCGTCGCCATGACCGAGGCGATGCCCAGCGCCGCGACGGGCGGGAAGAGCACATTGTTGAAGACATTGACGCCCAGCATGACAAAACCGGCCATGGGGCCCAGCGTCTGCGCCACCGCGACATATTCCCCGCCCGCCACCGGCCAGGCGGAGGAGAGCTCGGCATAGATGAAGGCGGTGGCGACGCAGATCAGGCTGGCCAGGATCATCGCCCAGATCGCGCCCGTCCCGGCCGCCTGCAACATGCCGGGAATGATGACGAAGACGGAGGATGCCGGGGTGGTCGCGGACAGGGTCAGGAACAGCACGCCCGCCACGCCCAGGCTGCGCGCCAGGGCCGGCGGCTTGTCCGGCAGCATCTGTTCGTCGAGCATGATCTGGTCCCCTCTCCTCCCTTACATAGAAGGGAAGGAGAAGAGACAAGCCCCACGCACGACATGCTCCCGCGAGGGCAGGAGCACAGCTTCCTCAAATCGGGGCAATCAGGCCTTGGCCTGCGGCTCCACGACCCGGATATTGAGTTCGCGCAGCTGCTTGAACTCTGCCGCGCTGGGTGCACCCATCAGCAGGTCTTCCGCGCGCTGGTTCATCGGGAACAGCGTGATCTCGCGCAGATTCTGCGCCCCGCACAGCAGCATGACGACGCGATCCACGCCGGCCGCCATGCCGCCATGGGGCGGGGCGCCATATTGGAAGGCGCGATAGAGGCCGCCGAAGCGCTCCTCCACATCCTGTTGCGACAGGCCGACCTTCTCGAACGCCTTGACCATCAGTTCCGGCGACTGGTTGCGGATCGAACCCGAAGCGATCTCATAACCGTTGCAGACCATGTCATATTGATAGGCCTTGAGGCTCAGGGGGTCCTGGTTCTCCAGCGCATCCAGCCCGCCCTGCGGCATGGAGAAGGGGTTGTGCGCGAAGTCGATCGACTTCGTATCCTCGTCATATTCGTAGAAGGGGAAGTCGACGATCCAGCACAGCTCGAAACGATCCTTGTCGATCAGGTCGAGCTGCTCGCCCACGCGGATGCGCGCAAGGCCCGCCAGCTTGGCCGCCTGGCTTTCCTTGCCCGCGGCGAAGAACACGCCGTCATTGGGGCCAAGGCCCAGCGCCTCGATCAGCTTTGCCGTCCGTTCCTCACCATGATTCTTGGCGATCGGGCCGCCGGGCACGCCGTCCTTGATGTTGATATAGCCCAGCCCCGAAAAGCCTTCGCTGCGCGCCCAATTGTTCATGTCGTCGAAGAATTTGCGGCTGCCCGCGCCCGCACCCGGCGCGGGAATGGCGCGAATCACGCTGCCGCTCTCCACCAGCGAAGCGAAAATGCCGAAGCCGCTGCCGTGGAAATGCTCCGTCACGTCCTGGATGATGATCGGGTTGCGCAGGTCAGGCTTGTCCGACCCATATTTCATCATCGCCTCGGCATGGGGAATGCGCGGGAAGCTGCCCGCGGGCGTCACCGGCTTGCCGTCGGCGAACGCCTCGAACACCTGGGCGATCACCGGCTCCATCGTGTTCCACACGTCTTCCTGCGTGACGAAGCTCATTTCCAGGTCAAGCTGGTAGAATTCGCCCGGCAGGCGGTCGGCGCGCGGGTCTTCGTCGCGGAAGCAGGGCGCGATCTGGAAATAACGGTCGAAGCCGGCGACCATCAACAGCTGCTTGTACTGCTGCGGCGCCTGCGGCAGCGCGTAGAATTTGCCCGCATGGATGCGGCTCGGCACCAGGAAGTCGCGCGCGCCTTCTGGCGAGGAAGCGGTCAGGATCGGCGTCGAATATTCGGTGAAGCCCGCATCCTCCATGCGGCGGCGCATGTCGCGGATGATCTGCGTGCGCTTGACGATGTTCGCGTGCAGCGTCTCGCGCCGCAGGTCGAGGAAGCGGTAGCGCAGGCGGATATCCTCAGGATATTCCTGCTCGCCCGCCACGGGAAGCGGCAGGTCGGCGGCAGCGGACAGCAGCACGGCGTCCAGAGCGCGGATTTCGATCTCGCCGGTGGGCAGGTTCGGGTTCACCGCTTCCTGCGCGCGGGCGACGACCTTGCCCGTCACCGTCACGACGCTTTCGGCCCGCAGCGATTCGATCACCCTGAACACCGGGCCGTCGACCTCGGTGACGATCTGCACCATGCCATAATGGTCGCGCAGGTCGATGAAGACCAGGTCGCCATGGTCCCGCTTGCGATGCACCCAGCCGGACACCCGCACCTCATTGCCGACCTCCTCCGTCGTAAGGGCGCCGCAGGTGTGGGTGCGATAGGCATGCATGGCGTTTTTGGTCTTTCAGCTTCGTTTTACGGAAATGACAAATTGTTGCGGCGCCGCTATGGGCAGTGCTGTCAAGCATTGACGAGCCCGTGCGCGACGGGCCAGCCCATAATAAGATCGAAGACCATATGCAAATCCATCCGCTGATTACCGACAGCAAGACTCTCGCTCAATTCTGCGCCCGGATCGCCAAATCGCCCTATATTGCGGTCGATACCGAATTCATGCGCGAAAACAGCTATTGGCCCGATCTCTGCCTGGTGCAGGTCGCGGACGAACATGAGGCGGCGGCCATCGATCCCAAGGCGCCCGGCCTCGACCTTTCGCCCCTGCTCGACCTGATGGTCGACAATGAGGATGTGCTGAAGGTCTTCCATGCGGGCGGGCAGGATCTGGAGATCATCTACAACCTGACCGGCAAGACGCCCCATCCCATGTTCGACACGCAGATCGCGGCGATGGCGCTGGGGCTGGGCGAGCAGATCGGCTATGGCAATCTGGTCGACGCCTGGCTCGGCGTGCAGCTCGACAAGGGCGCGCGCTTCACCGACTGGGCGCGCCGCCCGCTCGACAAGCGGCAGATCGATTATGCGATCGGCGACGTCACTTACCTGATCCAGATATTCCCCAAGATGCTGGAGGAGCTGCGCCGCACCGGCCGCGGCGACTGGCTGGACCAGGAGATGGAGCGGATCAGCGACCCCTCCAATTATGAGAACAAGCCGGACGAGGCCTGGCAGCGCGTGCGCATCGCCAGCCGCAAGGCCGATGTGCTGGGCCGGCTCAAGGCGCTTGCCGCCTGGCGCGAGTTGGAGGCGCAGGACAAGAACCTGCCGCGCGGCCGCATCGTCAAGGACGAGACGCTGGCCGACATCGCCAGCCACCCGCCCCGCACGCAGGAGGATCTGGGCAAGGTGCGCGGCCTGTCCGCCACCTGGAAGACCAACGATATCGGCAACCGCCTGATGCTCGCCCTTGCCGAACACAAGCCGCTGGGCAAGGACGAAATGCCCGAGCGCGACCCCAAAAGGCCGGGCCTGGGCAAGGACGGCGCGCTGGTGGCGGACCTTCTGAAGCTGCTGCTGAAAATCCGTTCGCGCGACATCAATGTCGCCGCGCGCCTCATCGCCCGCAGCGACGACATCGACGCACTGGCGGCGGGCGTGCGGGACGACCTCGCCATACTGGAAGGCTGGCGCTATGAACAGTTCGGCCGCGATGCAGTCGACCTGGTCGAGGGGCGCCTGGCCTTCGCGGTCAAGAATGGCCGTCTCAAGATGACGCGCACGCAATAGGAGTTCAGGACGATGCGGACCGCCGTGCTGCCCCTTCTTTCCCTGCTTGCCGCCTGTGCGGGCGCGAGCGGCCAGGGCCCCGCCACGCCTCCACCCACCGCTGAAGGGCCATGCCGCAACGAGGGGCTGGACCGCTTCATCGGCCAGACCGCGAGTGCGGCGATCGGCGCGGACATGCTCAGGGCTTCCGGCGCACGCACGCTGCGCTGGGGCGCGCCGGGCATGGCGATGACCATGGATTTCCGCCCCGACCGGCTGACGGTCAGCTATGACGGCAAGATGGTGATCACGACCGCGCGATGCGGCTGAAGATCGCGATGGAATAAAACTTTACGCACAACCGTATTCGATGTGGTGCCGGTCGCAATCCTCCCGATCGCGGCCGGCCGTCCCCACGGGTGGTCCCCAAAGGGCAGCGTAGCGGTGGGGCCGGGAGGCAGGCCCCTCCCGGCACCATCGCTACGCCATTTTCGTTCGCCGCGATCGGTCCAAAGCGGGTTTCGATCTGATTGAATCAGATCGCCGCTCCGGATTCCTTGTTTCCGCGATTTCTTAACCAGCGATCGGTTCCGATCGCCTGGAAATCGCTCTAAAGCGTTCTTCCGGCTGATGAAATCGCCTTGCGCAGCCGGCGAAAGGACCGCTCGATGAACGACACCCCCACTCCCTCCGCATTGATCGACCAACGCATTGCGGAACTCGGCGACTGGCGCGGCGAAACGCTCGCCCATGTTCGCGCGCTGATCAGGGAAGCCGATCCCGAGGTGGTCGAGGAATGGAAATGGCGCGGCGTTCCTGTCTGGTCGCATGACGGCATCCTCTGCACCGGCGAAAGCTACAAGGCGGTGGTCAAGCTGACCTTCGCGAAGGGCGCGGCGCTGGCGGACCCGGCGGGCCTGTTCAACGCCAGCCTCGACGGCAATGTGCGCCGCGCCATCGATCTGAGGGAGGATGAGCCGATCGATGCGGACGCGTTCAAGGCGCTGATCCACGCCGCAGTCGCCCTCAACCGGAGCAAGCAGAAGAAGAAGGGCTGAGATCGGGAGCCGGCGCTCCTCTCCTCGCTGGCGCACGCATCTCAGGGTCGATCACATGCTGCGAGAATGCAGCGCGCGCCTGATCAACATTCCAGCCCTATCAACGTCCCGCTTCCGATCCGGCCGACATAGCGCTTGCCGTCAATCTCCAGCCAGTCCGGCGTCACCTCCAGCCGGCGACCGCGAATGGTGGTGCGCAGATGCTCGACGGCGATCCGGTTGCGCGCGACGATGCGCAACACCGCCAGCCCCTCGCCACGCGCCGCCATCATGCTGTAACGGTCGCCGCGCAGCAGGAAATGCCAGCTACCGTCGGTCGGTATCCATTCATTGCCGTTCACCACCTGAACCGGCTCGCCATCCGCGCCGCCCATGCGCACGCTGATCCGCGTCGCGCCATTGCTCCGGCGGGGCGGAGCGAAGATCAGGATCGGCTCTCCCTCCAGCGTCAGCGGAATCGGCGTATCCCTCAAAAGTTGCGATCCGCCCATGATCAGCGATGGCAGATCCGGTGAAAAGGGCAGGCGGTCCCGCGCGAAATGACGCTGCCGCACCACCGGATTGGCGTGGAACCCCTGCACCTGCATCGGCGTCAGGCGACCTTCCTCGACCAGCCCGTGACAGGTCGGGCAGAGCAGCGTCACCCCATGACCTTCGGGCAGGCGAAGATAGCGGTAGATGGTCACGCCGCACCGGACGCAGGCGAAACCGCAAGCCTGACGTATCTCGTCCTGCTGCTGCGCGGTCAGTTCTGGCAGCGACGGCATCACACGCAAGCCCATGCACGACGACCCCTTGCTATCGCCTGCCCGCGCCACTGCGGACCGGCGTTCCTCCGGCGTCCTTCCTGCTGGCCGTGGGCGCTCCAACGCGCCCCTTCTCGCTATTGCGCTATCGTTGGAATAAATGCGGACAAGTCAAGAGGCTGCTCACCGATCTCCTACCGCTGGGGCAGCAGGTCGAGGTTGCGCGATGCGGCGATCGCCCGGATGCGGTCGGGCCGCGGCATGGATTTGATGGCGATTTCCGCCATGTCGCCGGCGCTGAACAGCTCGACATTGCCGACATTGAATATCCGCTGGCCCAGCGTCTGGGTGATGCGCACGCTGCGGATGCTGGAAAGCGCGATCTCCGTCCGCTGCTTGGCGAGCAGACCCCGTTCCAGCAGCACTTCCCGGTCGGAAAGCGCCAGCCGCTCCCCCTTGTGCAACACCCACCACACACCGATGGCAAGGATGCCGACAACGGAAATCAGCAGCAGGATGAACAGGAAGGGATGGGCGCGGAACATCGCGGGATGCTCGTCATACAGCCATGTCTCGCTCATGCCGGTTTCCTATAGCTTGCCGCCTGCATTGACCATGGACGCCCCGCCGCCGTCAAGGGCGCGGGACACTGCAACTGCAACCGTCTGGCGGCGGAAGGAACAGCCTAGCTGTCATCCCCCATGCGCAGCGCGGCGATGAACGCTTCCTGGGGAATCTGGACCGAGCCATATTCCCGCATCCGCTTCTTGCCTTCCTTCTGCTTCTCCAGCAGCTTCTTCTTGCGCGTGATGTCGCCGCCATAGCATTTCGCGGTCACATCCTTGCGCATCGCCGCGATCGTCTCGCGCGCGATCACCTTGCCGCCGATCGCCGCCTGGATCGGAATCTTGAACAGGTGCCGGGGGATCAGGTCCTTCAACCGTTCGCACATGCCGCGCCCGCGCGATTCGGCGGTGCCACGGTGGACGATCATGCTGAGCGCGTCGACCGGCTCATTGTTGACGAGGATGCTCATCTTGACCAGGTCGCCTTCCCGCGCCCCGATCTGGTGATAGTCGAAGCTGGCATAGCCGCGCGAAATCGACTTCAGGCGATCGTAGAAATCGAACACTACCTCGTTGAGCGGCAGTTCATAGGTCACCTGGGCGCGCCCGCCGACATAGGTCAGGTTCTTCTGGATGCCGCGCCGATCCTGGCACAGCTTCAGGATCGAACCCAGATATTCGTCGGGGCAATAGATCACCGCCTCGATCCACGGCTCCTCGATATAGTCGATATGGTTGGCGTCGGGCATGTCCGCCGGATTGTGCAGGTGCCGGATCGTCCCGTCGTTCATGTGGATTTCGTACACGACCGACGGCGCGGTGGTGATGAGGTCCAGGTCATATTCACGGCTCAACCGCTCCTGGATGATCTCCAGATGCAGCAGCCCCAGGAAGCCGCAGCGGAAGCCGAAACCCAGGGCCGCCGACGTCTCCATCTCGAAGGAGAAGCTGGCATCGTTCAGCCGCAGCTTGGAGATCGATTCGCGCAGCTTCTCGAAATCATTGGCGTCCACCGGGAACAGGCCGCAGAAAACCACCGGCTGCACTTCCTTGAAGCCGGGCAGCGGCTCCTTCGCCGGATTCTTGACCGTGGTGATGGTGTCGCCGACGCGGGTCTGGCTGATATCCTTGATCTGCGCGGTGATGAAGCCGATCTCGCCCGGCCCCAGCTCGCTCAGTTGCTCGATCTTCGGCCGGAAGCAGCCGACACGGTCGATCAGATGCTCGGTGCCGCCGATCATGAACTTGATGTTCTGGCCCTTCTTGATCACGCCGTTGACGACGCGCACCAGGATGACGACGCCCAGATAGGGGTCGTACCAGCTGTCGACCAGCATCGCCTCCAGCGGCGCTTCGCGATCACCCTTGGGCGCGGGGATCTTGGCGACCACCGCTTCCAATATGTCGTCAATGCCGATCCCGGCCTTGGCGCTCGCCAGCACCGCCTCCGATGCGTCGAGGCCGATCACTTCCTCGATCTCCGCCTTCACCTTCTCCGGCTCGGCGGCGGGCAGGTCGATCTTGTTGATGACGGGCACGATCTCATGATCATGCTCGATCGACTGGTAGACATTGGCGAGCGTCTGCGCCTCCACCCCCTGCGCGGCGTCCACCACCAGCAGCGCGCCCTCGCACGCGGCAAGCGATCGGCTCACCTCATAGGCGAAGTCGACATGGCCCGGCGTGTCCATCAGGTTCAGTTCGTAGGTCTCACCGTTTTTCGCGACATAGTCGAGGCGCACGGTCTGCGCCTTGATGGTGATGCCGCGCTCCTTCTCGATATCCATGTTGTCGAGCACCTGCGCGCTCATCTCGCGGTCGGTCAGGCCCCCGGTGCGCTGGATCAGGCGGTCGGCCAGGGTCGACTTGCCATGGTCGATATGGGCGATGATCGAAAAGTTGCGGATGTGCGAAAGGTCGGTCATGGCCCGCGCCGATAGCAGTCATTTGCGGGCCTGTCAGCAGGCTCTCGCCGTGAGCCCGCCCGTTAAGGCTATGGCGGCGATAACCGTTTGCATTGCTTGCGCGTCTGCGCGGTTGTGCTAGAGGATGGGTCCAATATCGGGGCGCTACAAATCAAAACCAGTTCAGCAACTTTCAGGGGTGCATGACAATGCGTGTGTTCGCGAAGTTCATCGCTGCCGCAGCCGGCCTGGCTGTCGTGGCTTCTCCGGCGATGGCCGCCGACAAGGGTTCGTCCGCCCGCCAGCAGCAGGCGAAGAAAACCGCCGAAATTCCTCATTGCACCCGGCGCCTCGGCACGGTGGCGATCGTCGAGCCGGACAACCAGTGGTGGCGGGAACTGAACCTGGGCAGCCCGGAGGCGATCCTCAAGGTGTTCATCCAGCAGTCGGGCTGCTTCGGCATCGTCAATCGCGGCCGCGCCATGGCCAGCCGCAATATGGAGCGCGCCATGGCCGACTCCGGCGAGCTTCAGGCCGGGTCGAACCTGGGCAAGGGACAGGTGAAGGCGGCTGACTATTATCTTCAGCCCGACATCGTCTCCTCCAACAAGAATTCAGGCGGCAACGCGCTGGGTGGAATGCTGGGCGGAATGCTGGGCGGCCGCACCTTCGGCGCGCTCGCTGGCGGCATCTCGATCAAGAAGAGCGAGGCCAATGTGACGCTGTCGATCGTCAACGCCCGCACGACCGAGGAAGAGGCGCTGACCGAGGGCTATGCCCGCAAGTCGGACCTGAGCTTCGGCGGCGGCGGCGGCGCGGGCTGGTGGGGCGGTTTCGCCGCGGCCGGCGGCGGCGGCTACCAGAATACGGAGATCGGCCAGGTGATCGTGCTCGCCTATCTGGACGCCTATACCAAGCTGGTAACGCAGCTCGGCGGCTTGCCCGCCAATGCTGCGGCGGCGGCGCCGCGCGCCCAGTAAGCAGGCTGGCGACACCCGCGACCATCGCGGAAAAGGGGCGCTGCCGGAACCCGGTCAGCGCCCCTTTCCTGTTTCTTCAAGGGCAGATTTCGATCTGATTGAACCAGATCGCCTGGAAATCGCTTCAGCTGATGCGGTACCATGCCGCCACGCGATCCAGCGCCAGCGTCAGCACCAGCTTGCCGGCGCGCGTCGGCCAGCCTAGCGCCCTTTCCGCCGCACTCAATCCCTCGCCCGCGCAGACGACCCGCCACAGCACGTCGGCCAGGCCCGGACCCGCAGCGCGAATCGCACCGTCGAATCGCTCCCGGGCGGACAATTGCGCCAGGCCCGGCTCGGCCGCCGCTGCGCCACCGCGCTGCCGCCCCGGCGCAGCGTCCCAGCGCATCGTGACGCGCGGCCCCAGTCCCGCCTTTTCCCAATCGCCCCGCAGCCTGTCCCCGGCAAGATAATGCCGCTCGCTCAAATGCCCCCGCGCATGCAGCCAGGCGAGCGGCGATTCGTGCAGGTTGACCGCGACCTTCTGCGCGCGGCCGAAGGGATCCTCTATGGTCTGTTCGATGCATTGCGTGGCCATGGCGCTTCTCCCTGCAGGAATCGGATGCCAGGGGCTTGCCACGCCGGCCTGTTTGTAGGAAAGCATTAAAACCAAATAGGTAAAGCAGGACATATCATGATCACCCGTATCCGGGAGGTACGCAAGGCCAAGGGGCTGACGCTGGAACAAGTCGGCGCCCTGTGCATCCCGCCCACCACGGCCCAGACCATCGGCCGTCTGGAAACCGGCACCCGAACCGTATCGGTCAACTGGCTGAACCGCATCGCCCAGGCGCTGGGCGTCGCCTCTTCCGAACTGGTCGCCCTGCCCGGCCAGAATGTAGTTCCCGTCGCCGCACTGCTGGGTCCGGAGGGCGCCCGCGCGCCCACCCGCCCGCTCTCTCTTCCCCCGCCCGCCCCGGCCGATGCGATGCTGGGCGTGCAGGTGTCGGGCAGCATCGGGGATTACCGCAGCGGTGATGAAATCTGGTGCCGCCGCATCACGCCGGAGGAATTTTCCAGCGTGCTGAACCGCGACCTGCTGCTGCCGCGCCACGCCGGACGCTTCCTGTTCGGGCGGCTGATCGGGCGGGAGGATGACCGGCTGCACATCCTCCCGCTGGGCAGCGGCACGCGCCAGCAGGTGATAAGTGACCCACCTTGGGGCGCCGTGGCGGTCCAACTGGTCAGACGACTGTAGACAAAGGTGGTTTCATCCTTAACCCTGTCCTGATCATGTCTGCCGAAAACAGATCCGCCCATGCATTTTCACGTCAGGCCGCCTTGCCTGACGATTCGGACAATGCGGGAAAAAGAGATAGTTGGATGCGATGACCCTGAACGTCCTGATGCTGTCGACCCTGTTCCCGGACATGAGCCGCCCGAATTTCGGGGTCTTCGTGGAACGGCAGGCACGCGAACTGGCGAGCCGGGACGGCGTCAGCGTCACCGTGGTCGCGCCGCTCGGCATTCCGCCATGGCCGCTGTCGATGGCGAAGCGCTACGCCGCCCTGCGCGCCCTGCCCGCCAAGGAGAGATGGCAGGACCTGACCGTCCACCGCCCGGTCTTCCCGATCGTTCCCAAATTCGGCGGCCGTTTCAACGTCCACAGCATGACGCGCGCCATATTGCCGCTGGTCAGGCACCTCCATGCGCAGCAGCCCTTCGACGTCATCGACGCCAGCTTCTTCTTCCCCGACGGCCCGGTGGCGCAGCGCCTGTCCCGCGCGCTCGGCATTCCCTATTCGGTGAAGGCCCGCGGCGCCGACATCCATTATTGGGGCACGCGCAGAGGCACGCGCAAGATGGTGAAGCGCGCCGCCGACGATGCCGCCGGACTGCTTGCCGTGTCGGGTGCGATGCGCCGATCGATGGCGCACATGGGCATCGATGCCGACAAGATCCGGGTTCATTATACCGGCGTCGACCTTGATCGCTTCGAAATAAGCGATCGCGCCGCTGCCAAGGAAAGCCTGGGTTTCGAAGGGCCGGTGGCGCTGTGCGTCGGCGCGCTCATTCCCCGCAAGGGGCAGGAGTTGCTCGTCCGCGCACTGCCGCAACTGCCGGGCGTCACGCTGCTGTTCGCCGGACAGGGGCAATATCGCCGGGCGCTGGAAAAGCAGGCGGAGGAGCTGGGCGTCGACCGGCGCATCGGCTTTCTGGGGTCGGTTCCGCACGACCGTCTGCCGCGCATCTATGCCGCGGCCGACGTCATGGCGCTTCCCTCCTCGTCCGAAGGCCTCGCCAATGCCTGGGTCGAGGCGCTGGCTTGCGGCACCCCCATCGTGATCAGCGATGTCGGCGGCGCGCGCGAACTGCTCGACCGTCCGGAGGCCGGGCGGATCGTCGCCCGCGAACCCGAAGCGCTGGCTGCCGCCATAAGCGAAATTCTGGTCGAGCCGCCCGAACGGGAGGCGGTGCGCCAGGCCGCACTGCGTTTCACCTGGGCCGCGAATGGCGACACCCTGCTGGAGCATCTCCGCACCATCGCCGGTCAGCCGGGCTGATCACGCCTTGCCGTCCACGCCGGCGTCGTGACACCTTCATGCGCCTCCGCCTGACCAATGGCAGAACGAGACAAATGGGCGCGAATCTGGCAGAAGCGCGACCATGTCGAAACTGATTCTCCGCGCTCTCGCCTGTATCTCTATATTCTTCCATATATCATGGGTGCCGGCCATGGCGCAGCAGCGTGGCCCGCTGGTGCTGGCCGCCGCCAGCCTGCAGGAGGCGATGACCGCCGCCGCCAATGCCTGGGCGGCCCAGCGCCATGCCCGGCCGGTCCTGTCCTTCGCCGCCTCCTCCGCCCTGGCGCGGCAGATCAGGAGCGGCGCCCCGGCCGACCTGTTCGTCTCGGCCGATGAAGAGTGGATGGACGATGTGGAGAAGGCCGGCTTCGTCCAGCGCGGCAGCAGGGCCGACATGGCGGGCAACCGCCTGGTGCTGATCGCCCCGGCGCGCGCGCCGCTGCAGCTTCGGATCACGCGCGGCATGCCGATCGCCAGGGCGCTGGGCGGCTCGCGGCTGGCCATGGCCAATCCCGACAGCGTGCCCGCGGGCAAATATGGCAGGGCCGCGCTGACCGCGCTGGGTGTTTGGCCCAACGTCGCGAACCGGCTGGCGCTGGGCGACAATGTGCGATCCGCGCTGACCCTGGTGGAACGGGGCGAAGCCCGGCTGGGCATCGTCTATGCGACCGACGCCCGGGCATCGAAGGCGGTTGTGCTGGTCGACAGCTTTCCGGCGGGCAGCCACGCGCCGATCCGCTATCCGCTCGCCCGCCTGAGCGCGAGCCGGAACCCGGAGGCGGAAGGCTTCCGCCGCTTCCTGCTGTCGCGGGCGGGACAGGATATTCTCGCGCGCTACGGGTTCAGCCGGCGTTGATCCCACCCTCCCACCAGCGCGAGAGGGATGTTCATGCCCTATTTCTGGCAGGCGACGATCGCGTCGATCACCGCCAGCGTTTCCTGCGGATCGCGCACCCGCACCGTATCCAGCCCCAGCTCCTTGGCCGGATAGTCGTTGCCACCGGGGAAGATCGCATCGCCGATGAACATCATCGCCTCCAGCGCGATCCCGCTGGCATCGCGCAGCTTTTTGAGGCCATAGGCCTTGTCCACCCCCTCCCGCGTGATGTCGATGGAGGTCGCGCCGCCCATGTTGATGGACAGCCCCGGCAGGCGCTGGCGCAGGTCGGCCTGGATCACCTTGCGCTTGGCGAAGTCAGGATCCCATATTTCCTTGGCATGGATGGGCGCCTGCTGGCCGAGCGCGGAAAAGGTGATCTGGCTGCCGCGATCCTCGATCCGTTCGCCCCACACCTCTTCCGGCACGAAGCCCGTCGCCTCCAGCGAGGCGTCGAACGCCGCCAGGATCGCCTGCTTCTGCGCCTCCTCGAACAGCTCGGCATAGACCGGCGCCCAACGCCCTTCGCGATGGGTGTACAGCTTGGTGCCCGTGGTCGGCATCAGCCACAGGCGCGAACGGTCGGCACGCTCCGGCAGTCGGCTCGCCACCTGCTTGTCGAATTGCGGCCAGTCGCCGCCGGAAATCACCGCGACATGCGCCACCTGCAACAACCGCGCCAGCGCGTTGCCCATCGGCTCGCCCAGCGGCTGCTTGCTCTCCGCCAGCGTTCCGTCAAGGTCGAAGGCGATCAGGTCTTTCATGCGCATGCTCCGGTCTGAAGGGCCGTTCGCCTTTGCCCTCTGGCTCCCTGCGACGCAATGCCGATGACGGGGTTGATGATGGGGGCTGGTGTTTTCCCCTATCCTGCCCGAAAGAGGGCGGCATGATCCTCTCTCCCGAAGAATGGGGCATCGTTACGCTCTCGCTCCGGGTCAGCCTGGTGGCCGTCGGGCTGATGCTGCCGGTCGCCTTCGCCTTCGCCTGGCTGCTTGCCCGTTGGCGCTTTCCCGGCAAGCTGCTCGTCGACGCGCTCGTCCACCTGCCGCTGGTCGTGCCGCCGGTCGTCACCGGATGGCTGCTGCTCGTCCTCTTCGGCGCGAACGGTCCTTTGGGCAGGCTGTTCGAACAGGCGTTCGGCCTCAGCTTCATGTTCCGCTGGACCGGCGCGGCGCTTGCCTCCGCGATCATGGCGATGCCGCTGATGGTGCGCGCGATGCGGCTGTCGATCGAGGGCATAGACCGGCGGCTGGAACAGGCAGCGCAGACGCTGGGCGCGGGCCGGCGGCGCGTGTTCCTCACCATTTCGCTGCCGCTGTCGCTGCCCGGCATAGTGGCGGGACTGGTGCTCGGCTTCGCCCGCTCCATCGGGGAATTCGGCGCCACCATCACCTTCGTTTCCGACGTTCCGGGCGAAACCCGCACCCTGCCCATCGCCATCTATTCCGCCTTGCAGTTGCCGGGCGCGGAAGCGGCGGTGACCCGGCTTGCCGTCATTTCGATCCTGCTGTCACTCGGCGCGCTCGTGACATCGGAGGCATTGGCGCGTCGGGCGAGCGGCGGACGGACCAACCATGTCCTTTGAAATTGCCATCGACCATCGCATCGGCGACCGTCTCATCCACCTGCGGGCACAGGCCGGCGCAGGCCTTGTCGCCCTTTTCGGCCCCTCCGGCGCGGGCAAGACCAGCATCCTCAACATGGTCGCGGGCATCCTGACGCCCGATAACGGCCGGATCGCGGTGGACGGCGAGACGCTGTTCGACAGCAGCGCGGGCATCGACATTCCCGTTGCCCGGCGGCGTGCCGGCTATGTCTTCCAGGACGGACGCCTGTTCCCGCATATGCGCGTGCGCGCCAATCTGCTCTACGGCCGCCATGGCGACGCACCGCTATCGTTCGACGCGGTCCTGGACTTTCTGGGCATCGGCCATCTGCTCGACCGCTGGCCGACGACCCTCTCGGGCGGGGAGGCGCAGCGCGTGGCGATCGGGCGGGCGCTGTTGTCCGGGCCCCGGTTCCTGCTGCTGGATGAGCCACTCTCCTCGCTCGATCCGGGACGGCGCGAGGAAATCCTGACCGTGATCGAACGGATGAAGCGCGATCTCGCCATGCCGATGCTCTATGTCAGCCACGACCGCTACGAAGTCGACCGGCTGGCCGATCAGATCATCGCCCTTTGACGGGAAAGGCGACGGAGGAAGAGCAAGGTCCTGCGCCGGGCATCAACGATGGAAATAATCCGCGGACAAAGTCATGAATCTCTGCAACTTCCCCTGCAAGGTACGCAGCCGGATCAACCATGACGTCGGGGACGGCGCCCCGCTTGCCAAGCGCTCGACCATGATTTCAGGTCCGCATGGCAAACGCGTGACCGGGTCCAGATAGCGTGGGTAGAGAATCAAGGCTCCCGCCACGAGCTGATGGAGCGTGAGCCGGCGCCCGCGGCGTTCATTGGGCACCGCCAGATCACGCGTCAGCCCCCAGCCGGCATAGAAGGGCATGCCGTGGACCGTCACCGGCCGGCCGCGCATCAGCGCCTCGAACCCGGTGAGGGAGGAGAGGACATGGACCTCGTCCACCGTCTGCACCAGCTCCATCAGCGGCGACCCGGTATCGATGGCATCGGCGTGCCCCAGCACCGCCGCATCGCTCAGATGCCCCTTGCGCAGGCCCGCCTGCACGTCGGGATGCGGGCGATAAACGATATAGGCATCTGGCTCGGCCGCCCGCACCCGCTCCAACAGGTCGAGATTGCCCGTCACCCCCGCGCCGCCATATTCGACCGACAGATCATCCTCGACCTGCCCGACCGCCAGCACCGTGCGGCGACCGTGAGGCAGATCGATCATCTGCCCCCCGCCCGCGCCATATTTCGTGACGCCCGACGCCTGGATCATCGTCAGAAGCCGTGCCGCCCGCCGTTCCAGCGCGGGCGTGAAGACCGTGGTCGACAACAGCCTTTCCATATCGCTGGCCGAACGCGCATCATAATAGATGCCTGTCCGGTCGATCACCACCGATCCGGGCGGATGCAGCGCCGCGCCAAGCCCCTTCGACCGCAGGAAGCCATCCTCCACCCGGGCGATGGCCACGCCCTGCCGGCGCGCTTCCTCCAGCATGTCCGGCGTCACGCGCGATGGCCAGACCGCCAGCACGCCATCCCGCCTGGCGGCCCGCCGCAAACCCTTGCGCGCAGGCAGGAAGGGCGGTGACCCCACACCGTCCCACAGGAACCGCCGGATCGCCTCCCGCTTCCAGAGCGCCATGCCGCTTGCCGCCGCAATGCCGTGATTGCCGTCCAGATGACGTCGCCAGTCGGCCAGTTGCGCGACCGCCTGCGCGGCGTCGACATCCTCCCCGCTGAAACAGTCGTGATAGGTCGCCGCCGCGATCGCCGCGCGCGCGCTGTCGCGCAGGGTCGCCGGCTCGATGGCCGCGCCGTCCGCGCCGAAGACCGGCACATGCAGCAGCCCGGCGATGATCGCCAGTTCGTCGTCCGCCGCGGCATGGACAGAGCGCGCGCCCGCGACCAGGGTCCAAAGGTCGGTGGGTTCCGGCAGGGCATGGCCGGGATCGGGATCGGCGCCGGGGCCGGCACCGCCCCCCGATTTCCCCACTATCCCGATCTCCCGCCGCGCCAGTCCGTCCATCAGGGCCTGCGGGACAGCCACGCCTGCCCGTGCCACCAGCCTGATACCGTCGGGCCTGTGCCCCCAGAAGGTGCCGCCGACCCGCGCCTCCGCAACGGCATCAAGCAGCGCGTCAGGGACGGCGACGACGCCTTCCCCATGCCGCCGCACGCGGCTTATCGCCGCACTCGCGGGCGCGACGCCCGGAAAGGGGGGAGAGCGCAGAAATGGTGTCGCGTTCACGTTGAAAAGCCGTCCCCCGTCACGACTATATTAGCGCGAATGGAGCGACGCTTCAGCCACTCGAAAACGCAATCCATACAACAGCTTCTGTGATGGCCCGGGACAAGGACGTCAAGCGGAAGCGCGAAGCGTCATTTCGTCCCGCATGCCGGTGACGATGTCGAGATAATCCCGCCATGTCGATGCCCGCCATGCCGCGATCCGCTCCAGCCCGGAACCTTGAACGGCCTGAGCGCCATGTCAGCGCGCTTTCACGAGCATTTGGCGCATCAGAACTGGGCGCGTATCTCTTCGGCCAGCTTCTGCAGTTCCACCGGATCGGCAAAATCGCCCTGCGCATGGGCGACGAAGCCGCGCTGCTGCCCTTCCCAGCGCGGCACGATATGGAAATGCAGGTGGAACACGGTCTGCCCGGCGGGTGCGCCGTTGAACTGCGCGACATGGATGCCGTCGGGATCCAGCGCCTTGCGGGTGGCGTTGGCGACCTTCTTCACCGTCGCAATCACCTGCGCCAGCGCCTCATCCTCGACTTCCAATATGTTCCGCGCCTTCGACCATTTGGAAATGACCAGGCTATGCCCCTTGGACTGCGGTTGGATGTCGAGGAAGGCATAGCTGTGCTCATCCTCGTAAAGCCTGATCGAAGGGATCTTCCCCGCCAGGATCAGGGCAAAGACATTGCCCTCGTCATAAGTGCCGTCGAGGCTCATCGTGCTTCCTCAGAGCGATTTCCAACTGATCCGACTGGATCGCCGATCGGGGAATCGCGGTAAACAAAAAAGCTTGGCGCTTCGATGCGAATGAATCCGATCGAAGCCCTAAGCCAGATAATGCGCGCTTGTCCTTTCGGCGACGTCGTCTTCTGTCACGCCCGGAGCGAGCTGGACGAGGCGGAAGGGGCTGTCATGGTCGGGCCGCTGGAAGACGCAGAGGTCGGTGACGATCATGTCGACCACATTCCTGCCGGTCAGCGGCAGGGTGCAGGCCGGGATGAACTTGGGGCTGCCATCCTTGGACGTGTGTTCCATGACGACGATGATCTTCTTGACGCCCGCGACCAGGTCCATCGCGCCGCCCATGCCCTTGATCATCTTGCCGGGGATCATCCAGTTGGCGATGTCGCCATTTTCCGCAACCTCCATCGCGCCCAGAACGGTGAGGTCGATATGCCCGCCCCGGATCATCGCGAAGCTGTCCGCGCTGGAGAAATAGCAGCTCTGCGGCAGTTCGCTGATCGTCTGCTTGCCCGCATTGATGAGGTCGGCATCCTCCTCCCCCTCATAGGGAAAGGGGCCGATGCCCAGCATGCCGTTCTCCGACTGCAGCGTCACTTCCACGCCGGCGGGGATATGATTGGCCACCAGCGTCGGTATGCCGATCCCCAGGTTCACGTAGAAACCGTCGCGCAGTTCCTGCGCCGCGCGCGCGGCCATTTCATCTCTGCTCCAGGGCATCAGACGGCCTCCCTCTGGCGGACGGTGCGGAATTCGATCTTCTTGTCATAGGGCGCGCCCACGATCATGCGCTTGACGTAAATGCCGGGCAGATGGATCGCATCCGGATCAAGCGCGCCGGTGGGCACCACCTCCTCCACTTCGGCAACGCAGATCTTCGCCGCCGTCGCCATGGGCTGGTTGAAGTTGCGCGCCGTCTTGCGGAAGATGAGGTTGCCGCTCTCGTCGGCCTTCCAGCCCTTGATGATCGCCACATCGGCAAAAATCCCGCGCTCCAGGATATAATCCTGCCCGTCGAAGACCTTGACCTCCTTGCCCTCGGCCACCGCCGTGCCGACGCCGGTCTTGGTATAGAAGCCCGGAATCCCCGCGCCGCCCGCCCGGCACCGTTCCGCCAGCGTCCCCTGCGGGCAGAATTCCACCTCCAGCTCGCCGGCCAGATATTGCCGCTCGAACTCCTTGTTCTCCCCCACATAGCTGGAGATCATCTTCTTCACCTGCCGCGTGCGCAGCAGCTTGCCCAGACCCTCCCCGTCAATCCCCGCATTGTTCGAGGCAATCGTCAGGTCCTTGACCCCGCTGTCGCGGATCGCGTCGATCAGCCGTTCCGGTATCCCGCACAGCCCAAATCCGCCCGCGCACAAATGCATCCCGTCAAAGAGAAGCCCCTCCAACGCGCGCGCAGCATCGGGGTAAAGCTTGTTCACCATCGCCAGTCCTCCTGTCCGGGAATCCGCCCAAGGAGATAGAAGCAACCCGGCAATGGGTCAATTTGCTGCGATCGCGAAAACATGCGGCCGTGCTCCTGCACAGGCAGGAGCCCAGTTCGGACTTCAGAAAATCAGATCAGCCCCGCCAGCGGGCTCGACGGATCGGCATACATGCGCTTGCCCATGCGGCCGGCGCGATAGGCCATGCGGCCCGCCTCGACCCCCGCCTTCATCGCCGCCGCCATCAGCACCGGATCCTTCGCCTCGGCAATCGCGGTGTTCATCAGCACGCCGGTACAGCCCAGTTCCATCGCCTGCGCCGCTTCGGACGCGGTTCCCACGCCCGCATCGACCAGCACCGGCAGCCTGGTTCCCTCCACGATCAACCGGATGGTCACCCGATTCTGGATGCCCAGGCCCGACCCGATCGGCGCGCCCAGCGGCATGATCGCCACCGCGCCTGCATCCTCCAGCCGCTTCGCCGCAATCGGATCATCGACGCAATAGACCATCGGTTTGAAGCCTTCCCTGGCCAATATCTCCGTCGCCCGCAGCGTTTCCACCATGTCGGGATAGAGCGTCCGCGCCTCGCCCAGCACTTCCAGCTTCACCAGATCCCATCCGCCCGCCTCACGCGCCAGGCGCAAGGTCCGGATCGCCTCCTCGCCCGTGTAGCAGCCCGCCGTATTGGGCAGATAGGTGATCTTCCGGGGATCGATAAAGTCGGTCAGCATCGGCGCCTTGGGGTCCGACACATTGACGCGCCGCACCGCCACGGTGACGATCTCCGCCCCCGAAGCCGCGACCGCCGCCGCATTCTGCTCGAAATCCTTGTACTTGCCCGTGCCGACGATCAGGCGCGATCGAAAGGTCCGGCCCGCCACGGTCCAGCTATCCTCATCCACCGGCGACACATCGCCGCCGCCCACAAAATGCACGATCTCCAGCTCGTCGCCATCCTCGACGCACACCTGCGCCAGGGTCGATCGCGGCACCACCTCCAGATTGCGTTCCACCGCCACCTTTTCCGGCACGAAACCCAGTTCGCTCGCCAGTTCCGCCAGCGTCATGCCCGCGCGGATGCGGCGATGCTCGCCATTGATATGGATGGAGATGGTTCCGTCGACGCTCACTATCCGGTCCTGTCAAACAAGGTGTCTCGACTTGGCGCGACACGAAGGGCTAAAGATCAGCGCGCATATAGGGGCGTCAACGCCCCACCCGCAACCTCAAGGGGACCGTCATGACCGAAACGCGCAAAATCTATGTCCTGAACGGTCCCAACATCAACATGCTCGGCACGCGGGAGCCGGAAATCTACGGCTATGACACGCTGGACGACATTGCCGAGCGAATGGAGGACGCCGCCAACCGCGCCCATGTGGAGATCGATTTCCGCCAGTCCAACCATGAAGGCCATCTCATCGACTGGTTGCAGGAGGCCCATGCGGAGGGCGCGCACGCCGTCATCCTCAACGCCGCCGGCCTTACCCACAGCTCCGTCGCGCTGCACGACGCGATCAAGGCCATCACGGTCCCGGTGATCGAGGTGCATCTGTCCAACCCGCACCGGCGCGAGGAATTCCGCCATAAAAGCTATATCGGCATGGCGGCGAAGGGCACCATCGCGGGCTTTGGCGCCCTGTCCTACATGCTGGCGCTGGAAGCGGCGCTCGAACTGTAACTCGACGCACATAAGTTGCGCTCCGGCGCAAATGCGCATAGGCGCGGGCATCGGAACACGAAATTCACCGTCCAGGGAATGAAAATGAACGACAAGGCTGAAAAGGGCGCAATGCAGGTGGACGTTCAACTGGTGCGCGATCTCGCTGCGCTGCTCGACGACACCAACCTGACGGAAATCGAGGTGGAAGACGGCGACCGGAAGATCCGCGTCGCGCGCAAGGCGGGCGGCAACGCCGCACCCGCCTATATCGCCGCCCCGGCTCCGGTCGCGGCCGCTCCGGTCGCCGCGCCTGCCGCTGCTGCCGCTCCGGCGGAGGCGCCGGCCGCGACCAACGCCATCCGCTCGCCCATCGTCGGCACCGCCTATCTCGCCGCCGAACCGGGCGCCGCGCCCTATGCGGCCGTCGGCTCCACCGTGAAGGCAGGCGACACCGTGCTGATCGTCGAGGCCATGAAGGTCATGAACGCTATCACCGCCCCCCAGGCGGGCACGGTCAAGGCCGTCCTGGTCGATAATGGCCAGCCGGTCGAATATGACCAGCCGCTGATCGTCATCGAATAAGGGCCGCTTCACACATGGCCATTGAAAAGCTGCTGATCGCGAACCGGGGCGAAATCGCGCTCCGCATCCACCGCGCCTGCCATGAAATGGGCATCAAGACGGTGGCCGTCCATTCGACCGCCGACGCCGACGCCATGCATGTGCGCCTTGCCGACGAGGCGATCTGCATCGGCCCGCCGGCCGCGAAGGACAGCTATCTCAACGTCGCCGCGATCATCTCCGCCGCCGAAATCTCCGGCGCGGACGCGATCCATCCGGGCTACGGCTTCCTGTCGGAAAACGCCCAGTTCGCGGAGATCGTGGAGGCGCATAACATCGCCTTTGTCGGGCCGAAGCCCGAACATATCCGCATCATGGGCGACAAGGTGGAGGCAAAGCGCACCGCCGGCGCGCTCGGCCTGCCGCTGGTCCCCGGTTCCGACGGCGCGATCACCAGCGTCGAGGAAGCGAAGGAGGTGGCCGCGAAGATCGGCTACCCCGTCCTTATCAAGGCGGCATCGGGCGGCGGCGGGCGCGGCATGAAGGTCGTGCCCTCCGAAGACCAGCTCGAAACGCTGATGAAGCAGGCAGGCAGCGAGGCGAAGGCCGCCTTCGGCGACGACACCGTCTATATGGAAAAATATCTGGGCAATCCCCGGCATATCGAATTCCAGGTGTTCGGCGACGGCAACGGCAACGCCATCCATCTGGGCGAGCGCGACTGCTCGCTCCAGCGCCGCCACCAGAAGGTGCTGGAGGAGGCGCCCTCCCCCGTCCTTTCCGCCGCCGAGCGCAACCGCATGGGCGAAGTCGTGCGCAAGGCGATGGCCGACATGGCCTATCGCGGCGCCGGCACGATCGAGTTCCTCTGGGAAGACGGCGAATTCTACTTCATCGAGATGAACACCCGCCTTCAGGTGGAGCATCCGGTGACGGAGATGATCACCGGCGTCGACCTGGTGCGCGAACAGATCCGCGTGGCGGAGGGCAAGCCGCTCTCGGTCGAGCAGAAGGATCTGGTCTTTACCGGCCATGCCATCGAATGCCGCATCAATGCGGAGGATCCCAGGACATTCGCCCCCTCTCCGGGCACCGTCACCAGCTATCATGTTCCCGGCGGCATGCACGTCCGCGTCGATAGCGGCCTCTATCAGGGCTACAGGGTGCCGCCTTATTATGACAGCATGATCGGCAAGCTGATCGTCTATGGCCGCACCCGCGAGGGCTGCATCATGCGGCTGAAGCGCGCGCTGGAGGAATATGTGATCGAGGGGATGAAGACCACCATCCCGCTCCACCAGAAGCTGCTGACCGATCCCGATTTCCTCAACGGCGACTATACCATCAAGTGGCTGGAAGAATGGCTGGCAAGGGACGAGGCGCAGTGAAGGCCATGGCGGCATGAGGGCGACCATCTGGCACAATCCGCGCTGCTCCAAGTCGCGGGCGGCGCTCGCGATCCTGGAGGAGGCGCCGGACGTCGATGTGGAGGTCGTCGAATATCTCAAGACCCCGCCCAGCCGCGTCGAAATCGAGGCCGTGCTGAAAAGGGCGGGCGTCCGCCCTTCCGAAGCGGTCCGCAAGGGCGAAGGCGTCGTCAAGGAAATCGGCCTTGATGTGCAGGACGACAAGGCCGTGCTGGACGCGATGGCCGCGCACCCGATCCTGATCGAGCGCGCCATCGTCATCACGGACAAGGGCGTCGTCATCGCCCGCCCTCCCGAACGGGTCCATGAGATTCTCTAGAACGGGTTTCGATCTGATTGAATCAGATCGCCGCTCTGGATTCCTTGTTTTTCGCGATTTCCTGATCAGCGATCGGTTCCGATCGCTTGGAAATCGCTCCAGGACGCCGCTCCTGTCCACATATGCGATGACCGCCGCTGGACATTGCGGGCTGCGACCTGTCGCCTCTATTGGAAGCATCGCTCGGAAAGGGTCGGAACCGGCTCCTTCCGAAATGGTGCGACAACAAGAACCTGCGCCGATTTCCGGACGATTGGTGCCGGGCGCTGGTCAGGCAATCGGAGGATGGCAGAATGGCGCGCTACATATTGATCCATGGCGCCTGGCATGGCGGCTGGTGCTGGGAAGAGATCGCGCCACGGCTGCAAGCGCTCGGACATGATGTTCGCGCGCCCGACCTGCCGGGCATGGGTGCCGACGCGCCATCGGGCCACGTCGCCACGCTCGAGGAATGGGCGATGTTCGTGGCGGGCATGGCCCGGGCCGCGGACGAACCGGCCATCCTTGTCGGCCACAGCCGGGGCGGCATCGTCGTCAGCCGGGCGGCGGAACTGGCGCCCGACGCGGTTTCCCACATCGTTTACCTGGCGGCGGTGATGGCCCTGCCGGGGCAAAGCATGGCGGAGATCTTCGACAACAGCACGGAAGCGCGCACGCCCCATGTCGCGGGCTCCATCAGCATGGCGCAGGACGGCCGCACCAGCCTCTGGCATGACCAGGATACGGCCTTGCGCGCCTTCTACGGCATGACGTCCGAAGCCCAGGCGGCGGCGGCATTCGCGCGCCTGACGCCCGAACCCACCTCCATGCGCGACGCGCCCATCCATCTGACGGCGGCACGCTACGGCACGGTGCCGCGCACCTATATTCATTGCGAACGGGATGAATCGGTCCTGCCCGGACTGCAACGCGCGATGGTGACGGCGCAGCCCTGCGCGACCGCATCCCTCGACACCGATCATTCGCCCTTCTATTCCGCCCCCGACGATCTCACCGCCCTGCTCGACCGCGTGGGCCGCTGACAGCCTGTCCCTTGCGACGCAGCCGCCATCCCGCGCGGCGCGTCGCATCGGCCATGTGATTTGACGATGGGCCGGATTTACGATCCTGCGCCGCCTTTCTAGCTCTTCGTCCAAATGATGGAGACACCCATGGCAACGCAGCCTGCACAGGTCAGTGACATTCCGCCTCATGTGCCAGCGGAACTGGTGGCGGATTTCGACGCCTACCACCCGATCCTGGCCGATGAAGATTATCAGACGGCATTCAGCCGGCTCAACGATGCGGCCATACCGGATATATTCTGGTCCCCCTATAATGGCGGCCATTGGGTGCTGAAGCGCCGCGACCACATCATGGAAGCCTTTGCCGATCCGGAACGCTTCACCTCGCGCAACGGCGTCTCGGTGGATTCGCGCTTTCAGGCCAATATGGGCCTGCGTCCCCGGCTGATCCCGATCGAGGAAGATCCGCCGCGCCAGCAGGTCTATCGCAAGCTGTTCGCCTCGGCCTTCACCGCTGTCCGCGTGAAGGACCTGGAAAAGGACGCCCGGTCGCTGGCGATCGAACTGATCGATGAGATCGCACCCAGGGGCCGCTGCGAATTCGTGACGGAATTTGCCCAGCATCTGCCCATCCGCATCTTCATGCGGATGCTCGGCCTGCCGGAGGAGGACAGGCTGCGCCTCCTGCCGCTCGCCGCCAAGCAGGTGCAGGCCAGCGCCGACAAGGGCGCGGCCATGGCGGAACTGGCGCAATATATCGGCCAGCGTGTCGCCGAACGCCGCGCCGCGCCGGGCAGCGACCTGATCAGCCACATCGCGACGGCGCAGGTCGAAGGCGACCTGATCAGGATCGAGGATGCCGTCGGCGTCTGCCTGCTCCTGCTGATCGGCGGATTGGACACGGTGGCAACGATGATGAGCCAGATCATGTGGTTCCTCGCCCAGCGGCCGGAACATCGCCATGCGCTTCTGGCCGATGAGAATCTCCTGCCGAACGCGATCGAGGAATTCCTGCGCCGCTTCTCGCTCACCAACCCGGCCCGGTCGGCCGCCAGGGACATGGATTTCCATGGCGTGGCGATGCGGGCGGGGGACATGGTGATGCTGTCCACCCCCACCGGCGCGGTCGACACGACCATTTACGCCGACCCTCTTACGGTGGACTTCGCGCGGAAATCACCCACCAAGGCGACCTTCGGCGCGGGGCCGCATGTCTGCCCCGGCTCCATGCTGGCCCGCGCGGAAATCAAGGTCATGCTGCAGGAATGGCTGAAACGCATCCCTGACTTCGGCCTTGATCCCGAAGCACGGCCGAAGATCACGACGGGCGTCAACATCACCGTCGATAGCCTGCCGCTCAGCTGGTAGCAGATAGTTCGACCTCGCCCCATGGCGTGACCGGAAAGCTACAGAGCGGCCGAAAAACGTCCTATTTCTCCAACAAGGGCCGCTTTTGGCTGTCCTACAGCAGGCGGGCGGGCCTATCCCGCCCGCTCTTTGAAACATCGTGAAAAATCATGGCCTGCCGTCCACGCGCGCGCGGGCATGCGCGCGCATATGGTGTGAACTTCGGCAAAAATGACGTAAATCCGCCCTCTCCGCCGGCCTGTCCGCTTCGGCCGGCATCCAATTTCCTTTGGATCAACAAACCGGACGCCCGCTCGCCGGGCATGAGGGGGACGGCCGCACCGCCGGCAACCAACAACGCCACTGGAGGCCCCCCGCATAACCCGCTATCCCCTCCCCCATGCCTCAGAATCATCTCTATCTGGTCGACGGCAGCGGCTATATCTTCCGCGCCTATCACCAGCTTCCGCCCCTTACCAACAAGCATGGCCAGCCCGTCGGCGCGGTCTATGGCTACACCACCATGCTCTGGAAACTGGCCGATGAACTGGGCAAGGCCGAAGGGCCGACCCATCTTGCCGTGGTGCTGGACAAGGGCAGCCACACCTTCCGCAACGACATGTATGACGCCTACAAGGCGAACCGTCCCCCGGCGCCGGAGGATCTGGTCCCCCAGTTCCCGATGATCCGCGACGCCACCCGCGCCTTCTCCCTGCCCTGCATAGAGGAAGCCGGCTTCGAGGCCGACGACATCATCGCCAGCTACACGAAGGCGGCCGTCGCGGCGGGCTGGCACGTCACGATCGTCAGCTCCGACAAGGATCTGATGCAACTCATCCAACCCGGCGTCGACATGTACGACACGATGAAGAACGAGCGGCGCGGGGCGGAATATGTGATGACGAAATTCGGCGTCCGGCCCGATCAGCTGGGCGACGTCCTCGCCCTGATGGGCGACAGCGTCGACAATGTTCCCGGCATTCCGGGCATCGGCCCCAAGACCGCTGCCAAGCTGATCACCGAATATGGCGACCTGGAAGCCGCGCTGGAAGCCGCGCCGGGCATGAAGAAGTCGAAGATGCAGGAAAACCTGATCGAGCATGCGGACATGGCCCGCCTGTCGCGCAGGCTGGTGGCGCTGCATGATGCCATGGACCTGCCCGAACCGCTCGACGACCTGACGCTCAAAGGGATTCCGCTCGAACCGCTGCAGGCCTTCCTCGAACATCACGGCTTCAAATCGCTGCTCGCCCGCGCCGGCGCTCCCGCCGCGGCCGTGGCGGTCGCGACCGCAGCCGCCGCCGTCACCGAACGCGCCGCCCCCTCGGCCCCGGTGCTGGAGGAAGAACCGCCGATCGACCGCAGCCTTTATGAAACGGTGGTGACGGAAGACGCGCTCGACCGCTGGATCGCCGCCGCCCGGGCCGAGGGGCTGGTCGCCGTCGATACGGAGACGGACATGCTCGACTGCGTGTCCTGCGCGCTGGTGGGCGTCAGCCTCGCCGTCGGTCCCAACGCGGCCTGCTACATTCCGGTCGGCCATGGCGGCAAGGACATGTTCGCGGAGAAGCCCGAACAGCTTCCCAAGGATCTCGTCCTCGCCAGATTGAAGCCGCTGCTGGAGGACGACAGCGTCCTCAAGATCGGCCAGAACCTCAAATATGACATCACCGTCCTGCGCCGCCACGGGATAGAGATCGCCCCCTATGACGACACCATCGTCATGAGCTTCGACCTCGACGCGGGGCAGAGCCTGGCAGGCCACGGCATGGACGAGGCGGCGAAGGTTCACCTGGGGCACACATGCATCAGCTTCAAGGACGTCTGCGGCACCGGCAAGAGCCAGATCAGCTTCGCCGAAGTCCCGCTCGACAAGGCGACTGAATATGCGGCGGAGGATGCCGACGTCACGCTTCGCCTGTGGAGGCTGTTCAAGAGCCGCGTCGCGAACGAAGGCGCCAGTCGCGTCTACGAACTGGTGGACCGCCCGCTCGTCGCGGTGATCGCGAAGATGGAGCATGAAGGGATCAAGGTCGACCGCGAGGCCCTTTCCCGTCTCTCAACGGAATTCACCGCCGAGATCGCAAAGCTGGAAGGCGAGATCCATGGCCTCGCGGGCCAGCCCTTCGCCATCGGATCGACCCAGCAACTGGGCGCGATCCTGTTCGACAAGATGGGCTACAAGGGCGGGAAGAAGGGCAAGTCCGGCGCCTATTCGACCGACGTCACCATATTGGAGCAGCTCAAGGCCCAGGGCGCGGAAATCGCGGGCAGGATCCTCGACTGGCGGCAGCTTTCCAAGCTCAAGTCCACCTATACCGACGCGCTCCAGGCGCAGATCAACAAGGACACCAGCCGCGTCCACACCAGTTACAGCCTGTCCGGCGCGCAGACCGGCCGCCTGTCATCGACCGACCCCAATCTCCAGAACATCCCGATCCGCACCGAAGTCGGCCGGCAAATCCGCCACGCCTTCGTCGCAGAGCCGGGCAATGTCATTCTGGCGGCGGACTACAGCCAGATCGAGCTGCGCCTTGCGGCCCATATGGCGGACGTACCCGCGCTGAAGGAGGCGTTCGCGAACGGCGAGGACATCCATGCCGCCACCGCGCAGCAACTTTTCGGAGAGGTCAATCGCGACACGCGCGGCCGGGCCAAGACCATCAACTTTGCGATCCTCTACGGCATCAGCCGCTGGGGCCTCGCCGGACGGCTGGAGATCAGCGCCGACGAGGCGCAGGACATGATCAGCCGCTATTATGAACGCTTCCCCGGCATCAGCCTCTACATCACCGACACGATCGAAAAGGCGCGCTCCAAAGGCTATACGGAGACGCTGTTCGGCCGGAAGACATGGTTCCCCCGCATCAAGGCATCCATCCAGCACGAGCGCCAGGGCGCCGAACGCGCCGCGATCAATGCGCCGATCCAGGGCACCAGCGCCGACATCATCAAGCGCGCCATGGCCCGCATGGGACCGGCGCTCGCGGCCCAAGGGCTGCACCAGGTCAAGATGCTGCTGCAGGTTCACGACGAACTGGTCTTCGAACTGCCCGAAAGCGACGTGGAGCAGGCGAGCGCCATTATCCAGCGCGTGATGGAGACTGCTGCCGAACCGATCGTGAAGCTCAGCGTGCCGCTGGGGGTGGAAATCGGCCATGGCCCAAGCTGGGGCGCAGCGCATTAAAGCTTCCCTGTGAGAGGAAACGCTCCAGTCTTTTGATGCCGCATTTCCCGAGCCGTTGGCCGTAAACGGTCAACTTGAAAAATACTCCGAAGTCCCTTTCCCGACCCGTCGTCCCAGCGCAAGCCGGGATGACGGGTGAACTTCACTTCCGCGCGTATCGATCCTCGTACCGCACGATGTCATCCTCCCCGAAATAGGTGCCGGTCTGCACCTCGATGAAGACCACGGGTATCTTGCCCGGATTCTCCACTCGATGCCTCGCGCCCGCAGGGACATAAAGCGACTGGTTTTCCGTCAGCAGCGTCACGTCGTCGTCCACCGTGACCTTGGCGGTTCCTTCGACGACGATCCAATGTTCCGACCGATGGAAATGGCTCTGCAGGCTCAACGACTGCCCTGGCTGCACCACAATCCGCTTCACCTGGAAACGATCGCCGGCCAGCAGACCTTCCACCCAGCCCCAGGGCCGGTGATCCTTGGGAAAGCGCTCTGCCTGCGCTGCGCCCTTTTGCTTCAGCGCCTCGACGGCCAGCTTCACATCCTGCGCGCGCGCCTTGTCCGCGATCAGCACCGCGTCGTTCATCGCCACCGCAATGATGTTGCTGAGCCCGATGCCGACCAGTTCCATGCCCTCGCTGTCCGACCGCAACAGCGTATCGCTGCAATCAATAGCCGTCGCGCCGCCGCTTAGCGTCACGCCGACCGCATCCGGGCCGGCATGGCTCCACACCGCGTCCCAGCCACCCAGGTCCGACCATGCCGATCCATAGGGCACGACCGACAGATTGTCGGCCCGTTCCATGATGGCATAGTCGATGGAAATATCCGGCGCGCCGTCCCACGCCTCCGCCGCCAGCCGCAGGAAGCCCAGATCGCCCTCCGCGGCCTCGACCGCCGGCCGCACCGCAGCCAGCACGTCAGGCGCATGCACCTCGAAGGCGGCGATCAGATCCTTCGCCGCGAACAGGAAAATCCCCGCATTCCAGAGATGATCGCCGCTCGCCAACATCTCGGCCGCCCGCAGCGCGTCCGGCTTTTCGACAAAGCGCGCCAACTTGATCGGTTCACCCGATCCATCCGGCCGGGCGACAACCTGCAGATAGCCATAGCCCGTTTCCGGCCGCGTCGGCTGAATGCCGAAAGTCACCAGATCACCGGCACGCGCCGCCGCCAGCCCCTGACTCACCGCCGCGCGGAAGGCCTCTGCGTCGGGTACCACATGGTCGGAGGGTGCGACCAGCATCACCGCCTCCGGATCGCCCGCCATCAGGTGCAGCGCGGCCGCCAATATGGCGGGCGCCGTGTTGCGCACCGAAGGCTCGATCATGATGGCCCGCGGATCGGCGCCCTCCTGCGCCAGTTGCTCCGCAACGATGAAGCGGAAGGCCGCGTTGGTCAGAACGACGGGGCGGCCAAAGGAGAAACCCTTCCCTTCCCCCGAAAGTCGCCGCACGACAGAGCGGAACAACGTCTCCTCGCCCAGCAAAGGCACGAACTGCTTGGGATAGGATTTGCGCGAAAGCGGCCAAAGCCGCGTCCCTGATCCACCGGCCAATATGACTGGCGTAACCTGCTGAAATTCCTTTTCGTCAATACGCGGCATGCAACTCACTCGAACAAGGCGATCCGTCGTGATGGGACCGTATCCGACCTCTTAGCGGCATTCCATGAAAGCACCTATGGCGCAGCCCCGAAAAAAACGGTCCGCAACCAGGGCCGCTTCTGTCAGTCGAAAAGCTCTTCCAGAAAGCTCTTCTTCCGCTTTTTCTGATAATATCGGCCATCGTCCTGGCGGCCCCGGTCCGGGCGGTAGCTTGCCGGCGGAGCCGGGATGCCGCCTGACGAACGCTCGATGATCTTGTCCAGTTCACCCCGGTCCAGCCAGACGCCGCGACATTGAGGGCAATAATCGATCTCCACCCCCTGCCGGTCCGTCATGGAGAGCCCCACATGACAGACCGGGCAGAGCATGGCCGACACAGCGGCCTGGTCCCGCATTGGCTGTTACTCCCGCTCGCCGGTCAGGCTGAGCAGCATCTGGAACAGGTTGACGAAGTTCAGGTAGAGCGACAACGCACCCATCACCTGCATCTTCTGCGCCACTTCATGGCCAGCGTAATAGAAATATTCCGACTTGATGCGCTGAACGTCCCAGGCGGTCAGACCAGTGAACACCACCACGCCGATGATCGAGATCACCATCGCCATGGCCGAGGAGCCGATGAAGATGTTGATCAGGCTCGCGACCAATATGCCGATCAGGCCCATGATCAGGAACGATCCGAATTTAGACAGGTCGCGCCCAGTGGTATAGCCCCACAGCGCCATCGCCAGGAACATCACCGCGGCGGAGAAGAAGGCCTGCGCGATCGATCCGCCGGTAAAGACCACGAAGATGCTGGCGAGCGACACGCCCATCACCGCCGAAAAGGCGTAGAAGGCCATGCGCGCGCCCGTGGTCGTCATCTTTTCGATGCGGAAACTGAAGAAGAACACGAAGGCCAGCGGCGCGAAGATCGCCACCCATTTGAGCGGCGTGCCGAAGATCGCGGCGGCCAGCGCCGGCGTATTGCCGATGAAAGCGGCGACCAGCCCGGTGATGACCAGGCCTAGGCCCATGTTGCGGAAAACGCCCAGCATGTGCGCGCGCAGCCCGGCATCGGTCTGCGCCGTCTGGCTCGCACCATAGCCCGGCATAGGAACGCGATTGTTCACGGCGTTATCACTCCATCCAAAAAACCAGTCTTGACGGATCGAGTGGCCCGGCGCGGTCTTCGTGCAACGTCAGAGGGGGGCAAAGGCACACGAACCTGCACCGAGCACACTCGATGCGGTCCGACATCGCGGCTGGATGTCACATCATCCAACCACCAGAGGGGCCCGGCCCGCATCAGCAATATCGGTGGGCAGACGCACCAATGCAAGGGATGGCGCGGAGGGAGGGCGTGCCAGCAACAATTTATTACAAATGCCAAGGCCAGTTGACGCCTTGGCCCGATCGCCGCATGGCTGCGCGCATGAGCGACCAGTTCACCCCCGCCCAGCAGCATGCCGACGCGTCCCTGCGCCTGTTCAACAGCCTGACGCGCAGCGTGGAGCCCTTCGCCCCGATCGAGCCGAACCACGCCCGCGTCTACAGCTGCGGCCCGACCGTCTACAACTATCCCCATCTCGGCAACCTGCGCGCCTATGTCTTCACCGACACGCTGCGCCGCACGCTGCAGTGGAAGGGGCTCACCGTCACCCATGTCATCAACATCACCGATGTCGGCCATCTGACGTCGGATGCGGACGCCGGCGACGACAAGATGGAGGCCGCGGCCCGTGCCCAGGCCAAGAGCATCTGGGACATAGCGGCCCATTATACCCAGGCGTTCAAGCAGAACATCGCCGATCTCAACATCATCCCTCCCAGCGAATGGACGGTCGCCACCGACTATGTCCCGCAGATGATAGCCTTTGCGGAGAAGATCGCCCCGGCCCATTGCTACGAATTGGAAACGGGCCTCTATTTCGACAGCAGCACCGTGCCCGATTATGGCGCGCTGGCCGGGGGCCGGGACGACGCGGCGCATGCCCGGATCGATCCGGTCGCAGGAAAGCGCAACCCCAGCGACTTTGCCATCTGGCGCAAATCGCCACCCGACGAGCAGCGCCAGATGGAATGGGATTCACCCTGGGGCAGGGGCGCGCCGGGCTGGCACCTGGAATGTTCGGTCATGAGCGAAGCCCGGCTTGGCCATCCGTTCGATATCCACACCGGTGGCATCGACCATCGCGAAATCCATCATCCCAATGAAATCGCGCAGAACCAGGCATTCCGCAGCTGCTGCGGCAAAGCGGACGCGGCGACCGCAGGCTTCACCGGTGCGAAATGGTGGATGCACAACAATTTCCTGGTGGATCGACAGGGAAAGATGAGCAAGTCGAAGGGCGGCTTCACCACCCTCTTCTCGCTGATCGACGCGGGCGTCCATCCGCTCGCCTATCGCCTTCTTTGCCTGGGCGCGCATTATCGCAGCGAGCTGGAGTTCAGCGCGGACAATGTCGGCGCCGCGCTCACCCGCCTGAAACGCCTTGTCATGGGCGTGGAAAATCTGAAGGCGCGGGCCGAGGGCGTGACATGGCAGTCGCTGCGGCTCGACTGGCTGCGCGCCAATCTGCATCCCAGGCTCGCGCCTTTGCTCGAACAGTTCGACGCGGCGATCAGCGATGACCTGATGACGCCCCGCGCACTGCCGCTGCTGGAGGAAACCATCGCCATGAAGAAGGTGCCGGTGGACGAAAAGCTCTGCCTTATCGCGGCTTTCGATCAGGCGCTGGGCCTCAACCTGCTGACCATCGGGCGCGCCGACCTGCGGATCCGGCCCCGGGATGCGGCGATCATGCCCGAAGAGATCGAGGCCGAACTGGATCGCCGCCAGCAGGCTCGCGCCGAAAAGGAGTTCGCGTTGTCGGACGGGATACGCGACGCCCTGATAGAGCGGGGGGTGGAGGTCATGGACGGCGATCCGCTGCGCTGGGACTGGCGCCTGACACTCGAGGCGGCTTAAGGTTCCAACCACTGAGGCAGAGCGTGCGGCGGATCAGCCCGCCCGTTTGTACTTATGTCAGGCAAGCGGGCATATTCCGCCCATGCTAAAAGCCGCAACCGCAGCGTTCATGGGGATTGGCGCCATGGCGACAATGCCCCCCGTTGCCCCGGCGCAAAGCTATATGTTCGAGACGGGCACGACCCTGCTCGCCAAATGCCGCAACAAGGCGCCGGAATATGCGCTCGCCTGCACCGCCTATATTGTCGGTGCGGTGGACGGCATCAAGAAAGACGTGTTCATCGGCCGGGCTCAGCCCAATTGCTGGCCAGCCCAAATGGATGCGCAGGAAGTGAAGCGTATCGTCCTGGCCTATCTCGCCCGCTACCCCGACCAACGCCAGGCGCCCGCCTCCGTCCTTGTCAGCGTGGCGCTCAACGAACATTATCCTTGCCAGAAATGACGCCCCCCGGCCCACAACTGCTATAAACTTGCGTTGGCCACTGGTTGCGCGTAGGTGCGGCCCCTATTTTACGATCTTTGGGAGACTCGACGTGGCGGCGAAGTGGACGCCGGAAAGCTGGCGCAGCCAAAAGGGCATTCAGATGCCCGTCTATCGTGATGCCCAGGCGCTTGGCGCCGTGGAGGCGCAGCTCAGCCAGTTTCCCCCGCTCGTCTTTGCCGGCGAAGCGCGCAGCCTGAAGGCCGAACTTGCCAAGGTGACCGCAGGCGAGGCGTTCCTGCTGCAGGGCGGCGACTGTGCGGAGAGCTTCGCGGAGTTCCACCCGAACAATATCCGCGACACCTTCCGTGTGCTGCTGCAAATGGCCGTGGTGCTGACCTTCGCGTCCAAGCTGCCGATCGTGAAGGTCGGCCGCATGGCGGGCCAGTTCGCCAAGCCGCGTTCCTCCGATACGGAGACGATCGGCGGCGTGGAACTGCCCAGCTATCGCGGCGACAATGTGAACGACATCGCCTTCACGGCGGAGGCGCGCGAACCCGACGCAGGGCGCATGATCCGCGCCTACAACCAGTCTGCGGCGACGCTAAACCTGCTGCGCGCCTTTTCGACCGGCGGCTATGCCAGCCTGGACCGGGTCCATGGCTGGATGCTGGATTTCATGGGTCGCAGCCCCTGGGCCGCGAAATTCGAGGCGATGGCCGACCAGATCGGCCAGGCGCTCGATTTCATGCGCGCCTGCGGCCTGTCGCCCGACACCGTGCCCCAGCTTGGCGGAACCAGCTTCTATACCAGCCACGAGGCGCTGCTGCTGCCCTATGAGCAGGCGCTGACCCGGCAGGATTCGCTGACCGGCGACTGGTTCGACACCTCCGCCCATATGCTGTGGATCGGCGATCGCACCCGGTTCGAAGGATCGGCGCATGTCGAATATCTGCGCGGCATCGGCAATCCGATCGGCATGAAATGCGGCCCCAGCCTGGAGCCGGATGCGCTGATCCGCCTGCTGGACGTGCTGAACCCGAGCCGGGAAGCCGGTCGCATCACGCTCATCACCCGCTATGGTCATGACAAGATCGAAGCCGGCCTGCCCAAACTGGTCCGCGCTGTCCTTCGCGAAGGTCATCCGGTGGTCTGGTCCTGCGATCCGATGCACGGCAATGTCATCAAGGCAGCCAACGGGTACAAGACGCGGCCGTTCGACCGCATTTTGGCGGAAGTGCGTGGCTTCTTCGCCGTTCACCGGGCGGAGGGCAGCTTCGGCGGCGGCATCCATGCCGAAATGACCGGGCAGAATGTGACGGAATGCACCGGCGGAGCGATCGCCATCACGGACGAGGGGCTGGCCGACCGCTATCACACCCATTGCGACCCGCGCCTCAACGCCGCGCAGAGCCTGGAACTCGCGTTCCTGCTCGCGGAAATGCTGAACGAGGAGCTGAAGGAACGCCGGGCGGCTGCCTGATCCTTCGCAACGAACCATCTTATCCCGCCGTGCCTTTGCCGCGCGGCGGGATTTTTCATGCCGTCGCCGCCGTGTCGTCGGACATGACCCACCCTGTCACGACGCTGTAACATTGCCGTGATTCAGCCCTTGCTTTGGCGGTGCAGCAAGATAGCCTCCGCACATGGCAAAGGAACCGCAAGTGGCGACCATCGCCGTTTACAGCCTGAAGGGCGGAGTTGGGAAAACCACCTTCGCGATCAACCTCGCCTGGGCGTCGGCCAGCATCTCGAAGCGGCGAACGCTGCTCTGGGATCTCGATCCGCAAGCCGCGTCAAGCTGGCTGATCTCCACCGACAACGAAAGCCGCGATGCCGCGCACGCGATCTTCAGCAAGAATGTGGAGGTTCGCAAGCTGATCCAGCGGTCCACCGTGCCGGGCCTGGACCTGATCGCCGCGGACACCTCGCTGCGCAGCCTCGACCATCTGTTCCGGGAGATGGACAAGAAGAAACGTCTCGCCAAGCTGATCGAGAGCCTGGGCAAGGATTATGACCGCATCATCCTGGATTGTCCGCCCGGCCTGACCGAAACCAGCGAGCAGGTGTTGCGGGCGGCCGACATGATCGTTATTCCCGTCATCCCCTCTCCCCTGGCCCAGCGGGCCATGGGAGAAGTCGCCCGCTATCTGGTGCAGCGCGGCGGCAACCACCCACCGATCATGCCGGTCTATTCCATGGTCGATCGCCGCCGCGCGCTGCACCGCGCTGCGCTGGAAGCGCAACCCGGCTGGCCAGCCATTCCCATGGCCAGCGCGGTTGAGCAAATGGCTGTTCGTCGCAAGCCGCTTGGCGCTTTTGCGAGTTCGTCCCCGCCCGCTCAGGCCTTTGCGGGACTTTGGACGATGATCGAGCGGCAGGTTCAGAAACGTTAGGAGGTTGAGAGCAGGTTCGCTTGTTTTCCGCGCTTTTAACCAGCAATCGGTTCCGATCGCTCGAAAATCGCTCTAGGCGCTGGCCCGTGCCTGACGTGCCGGAAAGAGCGCCGCCGCTTCGGCCGCCGGCATGGGCCGCCCGAAATAGAAGCCCTGAATCTTGTGGCAGCCCAAACCACGGACCATCGCCAGTTCGGCCTCGGTTTCGACACCCTCCGCGGTGGTCGCCATGTCCAGGCTTTCGGCCAGCGTGACCACCGCGCGCATGATCGCGAGACTCTCGGCCTTGTTGTTCGATGCGCCCACCACGAAGCTGCGATCGATCTTGATCGTATCGAACCGCGTTCGGCTGAGATAGCCGAGCGAGGAATAGCCAGTGCCGAAATCGTCGAGCGACAGTTGGACGCCCAACCCTCGCAATTGGTCCAGGATCTTGAGCGCTCCGGTATCAGCGTTGACGAACACGCTTTCGGTCACTTCCAGCTCCAGCCGCCGCGCCTCCAGGCCGCTTTGGGCAAGCGCCGACACCACGGCGCCGACAAAGCTGGGATGGGTAAGCTGCTGGGCCGAGACATTGACCGCGATCCGTATGTCCTCAGGCCAGCATGCCGCTTCCTTGCATGCGGTCCGCAGCACCCATTCGCCGATCGGTCCGATCAGCCGCGCCTCTTCCGCGACCGGAATGAACTTTGCCGGTGAGATCGGTCCCATGTCCGGGTGGGTCCAGCGCACCAGCGCCTCGAACCCGACGACACTCCCCTGCCGCGCTTCCACCACCGGCTGGAACAGCACATGCAGTTGATTCTTTTCCAGCGCATCCCGCAGCGCCAATTCCAATTGGCGCCGCTCCTCCGCCTGGGCATGCAATTGCGGTTCATAGGGGCAATGCACGCCGCCCCCGTCGCCTTTCGCCCGATAAAGGGCAAGGTCCGCGCTCCGGATCAGCGCTTCTGATTCATGACCGTCCTGCGGCGACACCGCCGATCCGACAGACGCGCCCACGTAAAGCGTATGTTCGTCGACCTGATAGGGGGCGGAAAGGCCATTGATGATCCTGGCAGCCAGCTTTTCGACGTCCTGATTGTCTCCCAATTGCGTGATGACCACGGCAAATTCATCGCCGCCGACCCGCCCGCAAAATTCCGCGCCGGAACAAATATATCGCAACCGGCGCGCGACCTGGGTCAGCAGCTGGTCGCCGATCTGGTGACCCAAGGTGTCGTTCACCGCCTTGAACCGATCGAGGTCAATCATCAGGAAAGCGCAGCAGCCAGCACGCACCGGCCCCCGTGATGCCGCGCCGCTCATGCTTTGATCGAGCACGTCGCGCAGATGAGTCCGGTTCGGCAAGCCAGTCAGGGGATCGAACCTGGCGAGCTGCGCGATCCGATCCGCCGATTCCCGCTGCTCGGTAATGTCGGAGCCGACACCACGAAAACCGAGAAAGGCACCGCCCTCGTCATAACGTGGGGAGGCGGACAGTTCCCACCATCGCACCGCGCCATCCTGCTCAACCGGCAGCACGATATTGCTGAAGCTTTCCCGCTGCATCAGATGGCCCGCCAGCGCATGCAGCTCGGTGGGGAACAGGCCGCTCTCCCACGCACTGCCTGCCAGCAATTGCACCAGCAACAACCCTTCCACCTCGGCCGGGGTACGGCCCAGCATTTCGGCGAGGCGCGGCGATACGTCGCTCAACCGCCGCGCCGGATCGGTCTGCCACAGCCAATCGGACGCGCCATGCTCATATTCGCGCAGCAGCAGGCTGACGACCTCGCTCTTTTCCTCCAACTGCACGCTGGCGCTATGCTGCCGGGCGAAAGTCCGCGCATAAAGAAAGCAGCCGACCAGAAGCGACAGGGCGTAGCTGGTGGCAAGGGCAAGCAGCGGCGTCTGATCCCGCGCATCGAAGAGAAAACAGAGGCCGACGATGCAGGGCAGCAGGAAGCCTGTCGCCGCCAGCGGAGTGGCCGCATAGCTGATCGCGCCGCAAACCATGATGCAGCTGATCAGCGTCCAGTGCGCCACCAGCAGGGAAGCACCGTGCCCCGAGGAAAGCGTCATCATGCAGGTCGCCCAGATGAGGCCATGAAGCAGCCCGGTAAAGCCATGGAGCCGGAGATCGGCAACGCTTGCGGCCGCGCCATTCCGTCTGCGCCGCAAAAAGGCGCCGGTGACCATGGAGAAGAGCAAGGCCGCGCTCCACAGCGTCAGCCCCCGCACGGATCCATGATGGCCGAAAACCTGCCAGAGGAACAGCAGGCCAAAGACGTTCATTGCCTGCCGGAGAAGCGCAACATCATCGGCCGAGCGCAATTGTGCGGCGAGCACGCGCTCGGCGGCGTCGCCCGGCACAATGACGAGACCCATCATGGCTCGAAGCGATATCCGCTCCCGAGAAATCGGTTCAGAAGATGGCCCTTGCCCGCGTTTCACCCGGTCGGATTAGCAGCAAGCAGTTAGCAATCCGTAACAGCGGCGCACGGGAAGGCGAAAAAAGCGATACCGCCAGCGCTGCCGCGCAAGGGTTCAGGCTGCGATGTCGTACGGCCGGATTTCGCCGGTCAGATAGAGGTTGCGCGCCTTCGACCGGCTGAGCTTGCCCGAACTGGTGCGCGGCAAAGTGCGCGGCGGCACCAGCTCCACAACGCAGTTCATGCCGGTGATCGCGCGGACCCGTTCACGGATCTGGTCGCGCAACCGCGTGCGTTCGTCATTGTCGGAGGTACGGCAATGCACCAGCACCGCGGGCGCTTCCTCACCACCCGGCGTGGTGATCGCGAAGGCCGCGATGTCGCCTTGCTTGAAGCCGGGGAGCTGCTCCACCGCCCATTCAATGTCCTGGGGCCAATGATTCTTGCCGTTGATGATGATCATGTCCTTGGCGCGGCCAACGATGTAGAGATAGCCGTCGCTGAGATACCCCATGTCGCCCGTGTCCAGCCAACCGTCGACCATGCAGGCTTCGGTCGCTTCAGGATCGCGGAAATAGCCGACCATCAGCGACGGGCCGGTGGTCCACACCTTGCCGATCTGGCGCTCGTTCATCAGGCCGCCATCCTCGTCCCGAATCTCCACGATCATGCCGCGCGCGGGCTTGCCGCAATTGACGATGGAACGGAAACGCTGCGGACGGCCCTCGGTCGCGTCGCCGCCCGAGAGGTCGGTTTCCTCGACCAGTTCGACGATGATCCCCTCGCCCGGCGGCATGATGGTGACGGCCAGCGTCGCCTCGGCCAGGCCATAGCTCGGCAGGAAGGCCGTGGGGCTGAACCCCGCGTCGCCGAATGCATCGACGAAGCTCTGCATCACGTCGGGGCGGATCATATCCGCGCCATTGCCCGCCAGCCGCCAGCGCGACAGGTCGAAGCGATCCTGCGCCTTGGTCTGGCTGGACATGCGGCGCGCACAGATGTCGTAGCCGAAGGTCGGCGAATAGCTGATCGAGGTGCCTTCATTGCGGCTGATGAGGTCCAGCCACGCCAGCGGACGGCGCGCGAAATCCTCGGTCTTCATATAGTCGGTCGACACCTGGTTGGCGACCACGGACAGGAAGCAGCCGACCAGCCCCATGTCATGATACCAGGGCAGCCAGCTGATGCAGCGGTCGCTGTCCTGCAATTCCATGCCATGGCTATGCGCGGCAAGATTGCTGAGCAGCGCATGATGCGTCACCGCGACGCCATGGGGGAAACGGGTCGAACCGCTCGAATATTGCAGATAGGCGATCTCCTCGCCCTTCGCCTGCGGCAGGTCGCAGGGCACGACATCCCGCGCGATGAAATCCTCGAAGGCGATGCTCTCGACATTCTTCTGCCGACCGGACTCGCCCGCCATCTCCTCCAGTTCCTTGGGAAAGAGGAACAGCATCGGGTCACAGCTTGACAGTTGAACATTCAGCTGGTCGATATAGCTTTCCTTGCCGCCGAAGCTGGTCGGCAGCGGCAACGGCACGGGCCAGGCGCCGGCGTAGACGATGCCGAAGAAAAGCTGCGCGAAATCGGCGCCCGTTTCTGCGACCAGCGCCACGCGATCTTCCGGCTTCACCCCATGGGCGATCAGCCGGTGCGCGCAGGCGACGGCATCGGCCCGCAGTTCGCTGAACGGATAGGGCCGAGCCAGATTTCCACGGGCATCGTGGAAATTCAGACCCCGCCGCCCGATCGCAGCATAATCCAGCGCTTCCCCCAGCGTCTCGAAATCCGAGAAGCGGCGGGGCAGGTCGTCGGTGGTCGGCGTCGGTGCCATCATGCTTTGCGAACCCGTCATATTGGTGTCACCCAATGTCATGTTTGTCATATTCCGGCGCGCCGCTAACAGCTTTCAAGCCTCTTTGCACCGGATAGTTGCATTCCAGCCTGGGCTTTTACCGTATAAGGGGCGGTAAAATTCCGGCCCGACTGTGGCATAATCAAGGCGGCGGAGGCATGAAGCATTGCCATGGCCGATAAACGCTCCCCTCCCCCGCTCGATGAAGAGACCTTGCGCGAACTGGCGCTGCGCTATGTCGGGCGCTTCGCCACGAGCCGGGCGAAGCTGCTCGCCTATCTCGGCCGCAAGATCAGGGAACGCGGCTGGACGGGAGAGGCGCCCGCCGATCCGCAGGCGCTGGTCGATCGGTTGAGCGAACTGCGTTATGTCGACGATGCGAGCTATGCGGTGATGAAAAGCGGCGCACTCAGCCGCCGCGGCTATGGCCCGCGCAGGGTCGCGGAAGCCCTGCGCGCCGACGGCATAGCAGAAACCGACCGCGAAGAAGCCGACGCCGAGACGAAAAAGGAGAGCTGGTCCGCCGCCGACCGCTTTGCCCGCCGCAAGCGGATCGGACCCTATGCGCAGGAGCGGCCAGACCCCGGGCAGCGGGAAAAATGGATCGCCGCCTTCCTGCGCGCGGGGCATGATTATGCCACCGCCCGGCTCTGGGTCGACGCCGCGCCGGGGGAAGTACCGGAAGCGGAGACATAAGCTGCACGGACCAGCCAGGCTTTGCATGCGGCCGCCAGACAGTCATGTTGTTTTCAAACGCAAAGCTGCGCTACTCCCCGATCATGAAGCGCCTTTCCCTTCTCCTTGTCGCAACGCTGCTGGCCGCATGCTCCCCAAACGCTCCCAAGGCGGAAAACACCTCCTCTGCCCGGCAGATCAGCGCCCTGCCCCTCACCATCCGCACCGCCGATGGCTCGCACCGTTTCACGGTGGAGGTTGCGCTCACCGAAAGACAGCAGGAACGCGGCCTCATGTTCCGGCAATCGATCGCTCCTGACGCTGGCATGCTGTTCCCGATGGACCCACCGCGTACCGCCAGCTTCTGGATGAAGGACACGCTGATCCCACTCGATATGCTGTTCATCCACACCGACGGCAGCATCGCTTTCCTGAAGGCGAACGCCGCCCCCTATTCCCGCGAGCCGGTCTCCGCTGGCATCCCGGTCGCCGCCGTCCTTGAACTCCGCGGCGGCAGGGCGGCGGAACTGGGCATCAGGGAGGGCGACCATGTGCAATGGGGCGACTGCACCGTGTCCCTGCCCGCAACCCCCCTCAATTTCTGCCCCCGCTGACCAGAACCGCCTTGCCAAGCGCTGGCAGCAACGGCTAAGCGCTTGGCCCATGGGAATCCTTGGCAAGATCTTCACCTGGTGGGATGGCGCGACCATCGGCACCGCGCTCTACACCTCCCGCAAGGGCAGCAAGGTGGGTGAGGACCATCAGGGCAATGTCTATTATGAAGGCGGTACGGACCCCAATGGACTGATCCGTCGCTGGGTCATCTATAATGGCGCGAACGATGCCAGCCGCGTGCCGGCCGAATGGCATGGCTGGCTGCACCATTCGATCGAGGGCGCGCCGGAAAGCTTCCTGCCGCCGCCGCGCATCTGGGAAAAGGATTTCACCCCCAACGCCACCGGCACCGCCCAGGCCTATCGCCCCAGCGGCGCGCTGGAAAAGGGCGGCCTGCGCCAGAAGGCCACCGGCGATTACGAGGCATGGAGCCCCGACGCACCATGATGCGGCGCCCGGCGGGACGTTTCCTGCCGATTCTCGGCTGTACCCTGATATTGGCCGGTTGCGGCGGCGACGACCTGCCGACACAGAACCAGAGCGGTCCTGTTCGCATCGAGGGGCAGAAAATCCGCAATGGCGACGAGTCTCCCCTCACCGGTACGCCGATGAACGAGCGGGTGGCGGTGATCGGCCTGCTCAACAAGCGCAACGGGATCACCACCGACCTGACGATGAAGCCGGGCGAAGCGCTGCGCGTGGGCGATGCCATTGTTCGGCTGCAAGCCTGCGAAACCACAGCGCCCTGGGAAAATGTGAAGGAAACGGGTGCCTTCGTTCAGCTCGACGTTCGCAGCACGGCCGACAATAAATGGCGCCGCAATTTTTCCGGCTGGTTGTTCCGGGAAAGACCGGACCGCAACGTCGTGCAGCACCCGATCTATGACGTCTGGGTCAGGAGCTGCACGATGTCGTGGCCCGAAACCGGCCCCGATACGGTGAAGCTGGGCGACAAGGGTGACGTGCCCGACGGCGCGCGCGCCAATGCGTCCCCCGCCAGCGGGGAGAATGCCAGCTCTGCCCAGACGCCGGAGCCAGTCGCCAGCACGCCCCGCCCAGCCCCCAGCGCCACCCCGTCCAACGCGCCGGCCAATGATTGAAGATAGTCGCGCTGGCTGATCTCGATCGCGCCCAATGACCGCAGATGATCGGTCATGAACTGGCAGTCCAGCAGGGTGAAACCGCCAAAACGCATGCGAGCGGTCAACCAGGCGAGTGCCACCTTCGACGCGTCGGTGCGCCGCGACACCATGCTTTCCCCGAAAAACGCCCGTCCCAGCGCCACGCCATACAGGCCGCCGACCAGTTCCTCCCCCTCCCACACCTCAACGGAGTGGGCGAAACCAATTTCATGCAGATGGCGATAGGCCCGCTCGATCGGATGATTGATCCAGGTGGAGGGCCGATCCGGCGCGGCTTCGGCGCAGAGCCTGACTATGGCAGCAAAATCGCGATTGGCGGTCACCCGGAACCGCTCCCGCCGGATCGTCTTGGCCAGTGAATGGGAAATGTGGAAGCCATCGAGCGGCATGATCGCCCGCTGTTTTGGCTCGATCCAGTAAACCTCGTCAGCCTCGCGATCATCGGACATGGGAAACACGCCGATCGCGTAAGCTTGCAACAGCACCAGCGGGTCAATCGTCATCAAGGAAAAGCTTAACGCCAGACATGGCAGCGCGCCAGTGCGACTTTCAAGGGTTCAACAATGCGGCGCCGCAGAAAATCGTGCCCGCCGGAGGAACGGGGCTGCATCGCGTCGACAGCCAGCCCGCCGTCCTCAGCGCTTTGGCAGAAGCAGGCTGGAATCGCCATAGCTGTAGAAACGATAATCCCCATCGATGGCATGCCGATAGACCGACTGCATCTTTTCCGTGCCCATCAAGGCGCTGACCAGCATGAACAGGGTCGATTTGGGCAGGTGGAAATTGGTCATCAGCCCGTCCACCGCCCGGAAACGATAGCCCGGTGTGATGAATATCCGGGTCTCGTCGGCGAAGGGACGGACGATGCCATCTTCCCCCGTTGCGCTTTCCAGCAGGCGAAGGCTGGTGGTGCCGACCGCTATCAGCCGGCCGCCAGCCGCCCGCGCCGCGTTGAGGCGGTCAGCCGTCGCCTGGTCGATCCGTCCCCATTCGGCGTGCATCCGGTGATCGTCCGTATCCTCGGCCTTGACCGGCAGGAAGGTGCCGGCGCCGACGTGCAGGGTCAGCGTTTCAGTCCGGATCCCCACCTTCTCCACCGCCGCCATCAGTTCGGGCGTAAAGTGCAATGCCGCCGTGGGGGCGGCGACCGCGCCGTCCTCCCGCGCGAACATGGTCTGGTAATCGCTGCGGTCACGCTCGTCGGTGGGGCGCTTGCTGGCGATATAGGGCGGCAGCGGCATCCGGCCTGCCCGTTCCAGCAACAGTTCGACCGGCTCATCCCCCTCGAAACGGAGCGTGACGCCGCCCTCCTCATCGCGCGGGCCGGCCACAGCGCTGACGCCGTTGCCGAAATCGATCCGGTCGCCGTCCCGCACCCGCTTGGCGTTGCGCAGAAAGGCCTGCCATTGGCGCAGACCAAGCCGCTTGTGGAGCGTCGCGCCAATCTTCGCCTGACCGCGCACGCCTTCCAGTTGGGCCGGTATGACCTTGGTGTCGTTGAACACCAGCACATCGCCAGCACGCAACAGGTCCGGCAAATCGCGCACGATTCGGTCCTGGAACGGCGCATCGCCCGACACCAGCAGCAGCCGGGCCGAATCGCGCGGAGAGGCGGGCCGGAGCGCGATGCGATCGGGCGGCAGGTCGAAATAGAACAGGTCTACGCGCATGGTTGATGCCCCGCCGGACGGGGAGAGTTATTTTTTCTTCTGCGCCACCGGCTTCTTCGCGGGCGCCTTGGCCGGGGGCGCGATGATCGACGGCACCGGCGGAGCGGGCGGCGTCGGCAGTGCCGTCACCGGCGGCTTGCCGTCGCTTTCGATAGAGGCCTGTAGGATGATCGTCGGATCGGCGGGCGGCTCGCCCTCATGGATGGCGTCGACATATTGCATGCCCTCGATCACCCGGCCGAACACCGTATATTTCTTGTCGAGTTGCATGCGCGGCAGAAGGACGATGAAGAACTGGCTGTTCGCGCTGTCCTCGCTCTGGGCGCGGGCCATGGAGACGGTGCCGCGCAGATGCGGCATCGGGTTGAACTCGGCCTTCAGGTCCGGCAGCGTCGAACCGCCGGTCCCGTCGCCCTTGGGATCACCGCCTTGCGCCATGAAGCCGGGGATGACGCGGTGGAACTTCAGCCCATTATAGAAACCCTGGCGCGTCAGCTCCTTGATCCGCTCGACATGGGCCGGCGCGATGTCGGGACGCAACTGGATGCGCACGCGGCCACCGCTCGACAGGTCAAGATCCCATATATTCTGGGGGTCGACAGGCACCGTGGCCGGCGGCAGCTTGGACGCGGGGTCCAAGCCGAGCTGCTTGGCGGTCTGCTCCGCACGTACGGCCGCTTCTTCCTTCTTCATTTCCTCGGCATTGCGCCCGCCGCCCTGGGCCAGCGCCGCGCCGCTCGATGCATAGAGGGCGAATCCGATCGCCACGGTCTTGAGCGCCGACGTGAACCGCATGAATGAAGCTTTCCTCAAATTTTGCCCAGGTGCTGAGTTGCCCCTGATAGCGCCCTCTTCGCGATTGGCAACTGAACGAAGGCTGAGTGGAGCCTTCAGCCCTGCCCTTTCCGCCCGATGGCGGCAACCCTCGCCTCCACCTCCGCGCGCACGGCGGGGCTGACAAACCTGTGGATCGGCCCGCCATAGAGCGCGATTTCCTTGACCAGGCGGGATGCGATCGGCTGCAAGGAAACGTCCGCCATCAGGAAAACGGTTTCCACCCGGCCGTTGATCTGCTGGTTCATCCCCGCCATCTGATATTCATATTCGAAGTCCGCGACGGCGCGCAGGCCTCGGATGATGACGCTCGCCCCCTGCGATTCGGCAAAGTCCATCAGCAACGAGTTGAAGCCGGTGACGACGATTTCCGTGTCGATGTCGGCGCATTCGCGCCGCACCATCTCCAACCGTTCCTCGTCGGTGAACATCGGGGATTTGGAGATGTTCGTGGTGACGCCGATCACCAGCTTGTCGACCAGCTTCGCGCCCCGCCGGATGATGTCCATATGACCCAAGGTGATCGGATCGAATGTGCCGGGATAGACCCCCACCCTCTGCCTGCTCATGCCCCTAGCGATCCCTTTCCACGATATAGTCGGCGATGGCGCGCAGCAGATCGGCCTCCGGCCCGAATCCGTGCAGATGCGCCTTTGCCTGTTCGACCAGGAGGCGTCCCTGTTCCCGCGCCCGATCCACCCCCAGCAGCGAGACGAAGGTTTCCTTCCCCGCCGCCGCGTCCTTGCCCAGCGCCTTGCCGGCCAGCGCAGCGTCCCCCTCCACATCAAGCAGGTCGTCCGCGATCTGGAAGGCAAGGCCGATGTCGCGCGCATAGCCGTGCAGGCGCGTCCGCCCTTCCGGCGGGATACGGGCCATGATCGCCGCCGCATCCACGCAAAAGCCGATCAGCGCGCCGGTCTTCAACTGCTGGAGCCGGGTGACGGTCGGCAGGTCGAAGCTGGTCTTTTCCGCCTCCAGGTCCATCATCTGGCCGCCCGCCATCCCGCTGGTGCCGCTGGCGAGGGCCAGCGCCTTCACCAGTTCCACCCGGACAAAGGGGTCGGGATGCGTCTCCTCATCCGCCAGCACTTCAAAGGCCAGGTCGTGCAGGCAATCGCCCGCCAGGATCGCCGTCGCCTCGTCGAACGCCTTGTGCACGGTCGGCTTTCCCCGGCGAAGATCGTCATCGTCCATCGCCGGCAGATCGTCATGCACCAGTGAATAGACATGGATGCACTCGACCGCGAGGCCGACGCGGAGCGCCGAAACCCGCGAGATGTTGAACAGGTCGCTGGCCGCCTGCACCAGCAGCGGGCGCAGCCGCTTGCCCCCGCCCATGGCGGCATGGCGCATCGCCTCGTACAGGCGCGCGCGCGGATCCTCGGGAACCGCCAGCAGCAGGTCGAACAGCCGGTCGATGTCGGCCGCCACCGCCGCGGCGCGGTCAGCCACCAGGCCGATCGCCGGGGGCAAGACGGAGTCGGCTCCGCTCATGGCCGCCTCTCCCGCACGCTGCACGCTCAGTCCGAACCGAAGGGCTGGGCGCCGGTCACCGCACCGCTGGCATCGATGGTCAGCTTGGCGATCCGCGCTTCGGCCGCCTGAAGCCGTTCCATGCAGCGTTTCCGCAACTCCTCGCCCTGCGAATAGAGCGAAATGGATTCGTCGAGCGGCACATCCCCGCTCTCCAGCCGACGGACGATCGATTCGAGCGCGCGCAACGCATCTTCGAACGACATCTGCAACGGATCGCCCTGCTGGGTCATGCTGTCTTGCGCCATGTCCCTGCATTGGCGGCCCCCGTCCGCCCGGTCAAGCCCGCATGGGCCCGCGGCGGCCGATTCCGGCGGTTGTTCATAAAAACGTCATGACGTCGCGCCACAGGCTGGCGGACTTGTGGCAGTTTTGCGTTGACGCTGGGCATGGCTAGTGCACATAGAAGGACCGCTATGAAACATTATCTCCCCCTGATCCCCGTGGCGGCGCTTGCGCTGCTTTCCGCCTGCAACAAGAATGACGAACCTGAAGTCGTGGGCGGCCCCGCCGACCCCATGGCCGAAAAGCTGGCGAACGCCGCTCCCGTCGAGCTGCCGCCGATGGTGAAGGAAAGCCATCAATATCGCTGCAAGGACAACAGCCTGATCTTCGTCGACTTCATGAGCGACGACAAGACGGTCAACGTGCGCACCGAAAAGGATGGCGCCCCCACCAAGCTGACGGCGGCCGAAGCCGGCAAGCCCTTCGAAGGCGGCGGCTTCAAGGTCGAGGGCACGGGCAAGCAGATCACCGCCACCCTGCCGGGCAAGAGCGCGCTGAGCTGCAAGGCCTGACACCTTTCATTTTCCTGCACATCCGGGCCGGCCCTTCCCCTGCGGAAGGCCGGCCCTTTTCTTTGGCGATGCCGATCAGGCGGCGCATCGGCGCTCACCGGCAGCAGCAGGGCGCACTTTCCGTCCGGCATCCCGCATCCCCGCCTTCTGCCCAAACAATGCCCTCAGCGGAATTCGGGCTCACCCACCTCGACAGGATCGGGGCCGAAGCGATTGGGTCCGCGTGTGCCGCCCATGATGAAGAAGATGAGCAGGACGATGCTGCCGATGATGGGAAAGAAGAGGATCAGCAGCCACCAGCCGCTGCGGTCCGTGTCATGCAGCCGGCGGACCGAAAGCGCGACATGGGGAATGATCATCGCCAGCGTGAACAGCCCGGTCAGCGGACCGCCACGGGTGCTGTAACCGGCAGCCGCCCACCAGGGGCCGTGCTGGAACCAGCGATGCGTCGCGCCAAGGCCCAGCGCGCCTTCGACGATCGCGATAGCCACGTAGCAGAGCAGCAGGAACAGAACGAACATCCAATATTCCCGGGGTCGCGCCCGGCCAGAGAATTTGGCGTAGCGGCGCAACGGCAACAGCATCCATTCCACAGGCAAGCTTCCTCATGTCGACCAGCCCGGCAAAGCTATCATGTTTTCGCGCACGCGCGAGCCTCAGCATTGTCTATCGGACGCTCCCCCGCTAAAGGCGCGCACATGTCCAGCACCGCATCCCAGATCACGCCCCAGGTCGTTGCTGACCATGGGCTTTCCCCGGAAGAATATGATCGCGTCCTGAACGCACTCGGCCGGGAACCGAATCTCACCGAACTTGGCATCTTTTCCGTGATGTGGTCGGAGCATTGCTCCTACAAATCCTCGCGAATCCATCTGAAGAAGCTGCCGACCGAAGGGCCGCAGGTGATCTGCGGTCCCGGCGAGAATGCCGGCGTGGTCGACATCGGGGACGGTCAGGCAGCAATCTTCAAGATGGAGAGCCACAATCATCCGTCCTATATCGAGCCCTATCAGGGCGCGGCGACGGGCGTGGGCGGCATATTGCGCGATGTCTTCACCATGGGCGCGCGGCCGGTGGCAAACATGAACGCGTTGCGTTTCGGGCGGCCCGATCACCCGAAGATGAAGCACCTCATCAGCGGCGTGGTGCGTGGCATTGGCGGCTACGGCAATTGCGTGGGCGTGCCGACCGTGGGTGGCGAGGTGAATTTCCACCCGGCCTATGACGGCAACATCCTGGTCAACGCGATGACCGTGGGCGTCGCGGAAACAGACAAGATCTTCTATTCGGCGGCTTCGGGCGTCGGCAATCCGATCGTCTATGTCGGCTCCAAGACGGGTCGTGACGGCATTCACGGCGCAACCATGGCCTCGGCAGATTTCGGCGAGGATTCGGACGAGAAGCGCCCCACCGTGCAGGTTGGCGACCCCTTCACCGAAAAGCTGCTGATCGAAGCCTGCCTCGAGCTCATGGCCTCCGACGCGATCGTCGCGATTCAGGACATGGGCGCGGCCGGCCTGACCTCTTCCTCGGTGGAAATGGCGTCCAAGGGCGGCGTCGGCATCCAGCTCGACATGGACAAGGTGCCGCAGCGCGAAACCGGCATGACCGCCTATGAAATGATGCTGTCGGAAAGCCAGGAGCGCATGCTGATGGTGCTCCAGCCAGGCAAGGAAGGCTTTGCCGAAGCCATTTTCCGCAAATGGGAACTGGACTTCGCGGTGATCGGCCATGTGACCGATACGGGCCGCATGGTGCTGGTCCACAAGGGCGAGACGGTGTGCGACATTCCGCTCGCCCCGCTGGCGGACGATGCGCCGCTCTACGACCGCCCGGCCATGGCGAGGGACGAGTACAAGGTCTGGTCCGGCGTACAGCCTCTGGGCGAGATAACCGAAAGTGCCGATATCGGCGCGGATCTGGTCAAGCTGATGGGATCGCCCGACATCGCTTCGCGCCGCTGGATCTGGGAGCAATATGATCACATGGTCGGCGCCGACACGGTGCAGCGCCCAGGCGGCGACGCGGCGGTGGTTCGGGTCCACGGATCGCAGAAGGGGATCGCGATCAGCACTGATTGCACCCCGCGCTATTGCTATGCCGACCCCTATGAGGGCGGCAAGCAGGCCATTGCGGAATGCTATCGCAACATCAGCGCGGTCGGCGCCACGCCGCTCGCCGTCACCAACTGCCTCAACTTCGCCAATCCGCAGCGTCCGGAGATCATGGCGCAGTTCACCGGCTGCCTGGATGGGATGGGCGAGGCCTGCCGCGCACTGGATTTCCCTATCGTGTCGGGCAATGTCAGCCTCTACAATGAATCCAAGGCGACCGGCGGCGGCTCCGCCATCCTGCCGACTCCCGCCATTGGCGGCATCGGCCTGCTCAAGGACATCGATGGAATGGCGACCGTGGCCTTCAAGAATGAAGGCGACGCGATCTGGCTGATCGGCGGCGAAGGCAGCCATCTCGGCCAGTCGATCTGGCTGCGTGAAATCGCCGGCCGGGAGGCGGGCGAGGCGCCGAAGGTCGATCTGGCGGCGGAGCGCGCCCATGCCGAAACCGTCCGGTCGCTGATCGCGGAAGGCAAGGTCAACGCAGTACACGACATTTCGGACGGCGGCCTGCTGGTCGCGGTGGCAGAAATGGCGCTGGCCAGCGGCATCGGGGCAGAACTGAGCATCGCCCTGACGACGGCAGGCGCCTTTGGCGAGGATCAGGGCCGCTACATCGTGACCGCCGCTGGGGGCGTCGATATTCCGGGCGCTGCGAAGATCGGCACAACGGGCGGCGACAGGGTTGCGGGCGTCCCCCTGACCGACCTGCGCGGCGCCCATGAGGGCTTCTTCCCGGCGTTGATGGACGCTGAACTTTAAAGATGCATTGCGCATGCTCCTGCGCGGGCAGGAGCATGACGGCATTTGTCGTTGGCTGTTGAGGAAACCCCATGGCTTTCACCGCGAAGATCCTCCTCCTTGGCTCAGGCGAACTGGGTCGCGAGTTCGTGATATCGGCCAAGCGGCTGGGTGCCCAGGTCATCGCCTGCGACAGCTATGAAGGAGCGCCGGCCATGCAGGTGGCGGACGGGCATGAAGTCTTCTCGATGCTGGATGCCGACCTGCTCGCCAAGGCCATCGAGAAGCACCAGCCGGATTTCGTGGTGCCCGAAATAGAGGCGATCAGGACCGAAGTCCTAGCCGATTTCGAGGCCCGCGGCGTCACCGTCGTGCCTTCCGCCCGTGCGACGATCATGACCATGAACCGCGATCGCATCCGTGAAGTCGCGGCGGTCGAACTGGGGCTGCGCACCTCGCGCTATCGCTACGCCGAGACGCTGGAGGAAGTGCTGGCCGGCGCCGAGCACACTGGCCTTCCCTGCGTCATCAAGCCGGTCATGTCCTCTTCCGGCAAGGGGCAGAGCACGGTTCGCGCGCCGGAGGAGCTGAAGGCCGCCTGGAACTATGCCGTCGCCAATATGCGCGGCGACCGCAGCCGGGTCATCGTCGAGGAGTTCATCGCCTTCGACTATGAGATCACGCTGCTGACCGTGCGCAGCCGGGAAGGCGTCAGTTTCTGCCCGCCGATCGGCCACCGGCAGGAGCGCGGCGATTATCAGGAAAGCTGGCAGCCCACGCCGATGTCCGGCGCCGCGCTGGCGGCCGCGCAGGACATGGCGCGCAAGGTGGTCGACAATCTGGGCGGCTACGGCATTTTCGGCGTGGAATTCTTCGTGAAGGGAGAGGATGTCATCTTCTCCGAACTCTCCCCCCGGCCGCACGACACCGGCATGGTGACGCTGATTTCGCAGAACTGGAGCGAATTCGACCTTCATGCCCGTGCCATATTGGGTCTGCCGGTACCGGAAGTGACGCTGCGCAGGGCCGCAGCATCAGCGGTGATATTGGCGGATCGGGAATCGGACGATTTCCGGTTCGAAGGGCTGGCCGAAGCGCTGTCGACGCCTGGAGGAGAAATCGACCTGCGCCTGTTCAGCAAGCCGACGACCCGCCCCTATCGCCGAATGGGCGTCGCGCTCGCCGTCGCGGAAGATGCCGACAAGGCGCGCATGCTGGCGGCCGAGGCTGCGTCGAAGGTACGGATCGTCTACGGTCAATAGGCAGAAAGCCGGGAGCCTGCTTCCGGCACTTGGCTGGCGGCTGAACTTGCCAATCCCCTGTCGGTGTTCGACATGCGTGCTGAACCGAAGCAAGGAGCCGTTCCATGACCATCATCCGCCGCGTCACTGTACATGAAGGGCCTGGCGGCCGGTTCGAGAGCATGGCGGTATTCGACGAAGCGATCGCCGCGCCGCGCCCAGGCCTCCTTCTCTTCCCCAATGTCCTGGGCACGAAGGAGGCCGATTTCGCCTATGCCGAAAGGGTCGCGGCGCTCGGTTACACCGTCCTGGTCGCGGACGTCTTCGGCCAGGGCAAGCGCACCACCCGCGCCGATCCCGACATGGGCCGGTACATGGCCGAACTCAACAATGACCGCAGCCTGTTGTGGGACCGGGTGAACGCCGCTCATGCACTGCTGAAATCACTGGACGAAGCAGACGAAACACGAACCGCCGCGATCGGCTTCTGCTTCGGCGGCAAATGCGTGCTCGACCTTGCCCGTTCCGGTGCGGACATAGCGGCCGGCGTCAGCTTCCACGGCGTCTATGACGCACCGCCCTTCCCCAACGCGAAGATCGCGGCCCGGCTGCTGGTCTGCCACGGCTGGGACGATCCGATCGCGCCGCCCGACGCCACTGTCGCGCTTGCAAAGGAACTCACCGACGCCGGATGCGATTGGCAGATCCACGCCTATGGCCGCACCGGCCACGCCTTCACCGACCATGACGCCAGGATGCCGGAAAAGGGCCTGGCCTATAATGCCGACGCAGACCGCCGCAGCTTCCGCGCGATGGCCGATTTCCTGGGCGACATTTTCGGCTGACCCGGCGTGGGTCGGAGATCAGATGTCGTCGATCATTTCCGCCAGCACGCCGAGGCAATCTTTCGCAAGCTGGATTGATCGCGCAGGCGACCAGCCGAAATCCGCATCCGGAAGGTCGTCATTATCCTTGAACGGCATTTCCAGCGTCATCGCCACCGCGCCAAAGCGTTCTGCCAGCTGGTTTGTGGACATGGACAGGTTCGCCCTCCCCGGCGGTGTCGCTGGATAGCCCTTCTTCGTCTGGAAATCGGGCGTCCGGGCGGCCAGCGTGTCGCAATAGCGGCGATAGAGGGTCGACTGACGCTCCGTGATGGAGGGAATACCCTCGAACCCGGCGAGGAACACGGCCGCAATGGCCTCATCGCCATGCACGTCCATGGCGAAGTCAACCCCGACCTCATCCATCGCCCTGCGCACCAGGAAAACCTCAGGGCTCTTCTCCAGCGACGGATCATGCCATTCGCGGTTGAGGTTGATGCCGACCGCATTGGTCCGCAAATGACCGCGACGGCTTCCGTCCGGATTCATGTTGGGCACGATATGGAAGGTCGCCTCCCTGCGCAGCAGCCGCGCCACAGCGTCCTCTTCGTCGCAGAGCCGCTCCAGCGCACCCTCCATCCACCATTCGGCCATGCTCTCGCCCGGATGCTGCCGCGCGTAGAGCCAGACCTTCTTCGGCCCATCCCCCAGCACCAGCAGGTCGAGCGGCTGCCTGTCCAGCGTCAGCCCCAGTTCGCGATGCTGCACCCCCGGCTGCGACGCCGCCCAAGCGACCAGATCATGGTGCCGTTCCATCGAATAGGGCGCGAAATAGGCAAGCCACACCGCATTGCTGTCGGGCGACAGGCGGATCGTCAGCGTGCCGTCGGCATAGCCGGTGTGCGCCAGCAGCCAATTCTCCCGATCTTCGCTGAACCGCGCCTGATAGCCGGGCCAGCCATCGGGATAGGCCGACGTGCCGCAATTGACGATCGCCAGTTCGACTTCCCGCCCGGCGACGCCAGCCACGCGGAAATGGAACCACTGGTAGAAGTCGCTCTGCCGGTCCTTGACGATTTCCAGCTCGGCGCGGACGCCGGTGCCGGTATCGGAGATCGAAAGGACGCGAATATTGCCACTGTCAAAGGCACTTGTGATCGAGATGCTCATTTGACGGTTATAGTCTGGCCCGATTCGCCCGGATAGCCCCCCAGCAATGCCGCCGCCAACTTCTGCGCCGCCAGGCCGGGCTGCGATGCAGGCGTGCCCTCCCTTGCCCCGGTCTGCGCGCGGCCTTCCCATATAGTGGTCGAATCGGCCCGACGGCGAATCTGCACCTGCAATTCGGTGAACACCTGCCCCTTGGGCTTGCCAGACAGGTTGATGCCGATGCCCAGGCCGAGGCCGGAATAACCGCCGCTGCCCACGGCGCCGCCGACGCCGACGCTCACCGGCTTGCCATTGGCGCCATAGCTTTCGGGTTCGCGAAACGTCCGGCGGAAGCTCACCAGCGCGACATAGTCGCTCCTTGCACCCGGTGCCGCGCTGGTGAAGCCGACGCGCTGCAATTCCTGCTCCACGGCGGCGGCATAGGTCCGGAATTCGAGGCCGACGTCGGGGTTGCCGGCCATTTCCTCGACCGCGATGCTCCCGCTGCGGGCCGGATTTTCGATGTGGAACCGCGTCACTTCCACGGGGGGAACAGCGGTGGCGCAAGCACTCAGGCCCAGGGCGAGCAGGGCGGGAAAGGCGATCTTCTTCATCATTGACGGATTCAGCATGGATGGGCACTCCGGGGGATGACAAGCTCTACACGACACCGGGCCGCTAATCCCTTAAAAGCGTCAAGCCACGGATTTGCTGCATGGAGGATGAACAGCGAGACAATGGGGGTGAAATCCGGGCGGCTGCCCTTGACTTTCGACCGTCCCACCCATAGGGGCTGCGCTTCGATTTTTCGATCATGCAAGATTCATTCAAAGGCTGGTTCCATGAAGATCCGCAATTCGCTCAAGTCGCTCAAGGGCCGTCACCGGGATAACCGCGTGATCCGCCGCCGCGGCCGCACCTACGTCATCAACAAGACCAACCGCCGCTTCAAGGCCCGCCAGGGCTGATTCATGGCGGATATTGCCGTCATCTTTGATGTCGGCAATGTCTTGTATCACTGGAACCCCAGGGTTCTGTACGAGCGCCTGATCGATGACGATCGGGCGCTTGATGCGTTTCTCCGCGACGTCGTGACGCTGGACTGGCATTTCCAGCATGATCAGGGGCGGCCCTTCGCGGAAACCAGCGCCGAACTGATCGCGCGCCATCCCGAACAGGCCGCGCTGATTCGCGTCTGGGGCGAAAGGTTCATCGACAGCATAGGGCCAGCCGTCGAGGGCATGCCGCAGATCGTCCACGAACTGCACGCAGGCGGCATTCCCCTGTTCGCCATCACCAACTTCAGCGATGAATTCTGGGCGCCCTTTCGCGCGCGCGAAGCCGAGCTGTTCGCGCTTTTCAGCGACATTGTGGTTTCCGGCACGGAAAAACTGGTGAAGCCCGACCCTGCGATCTACCGGCTGGCGCTGGGGCGATTCGGCTTGAACACGGGACAGGCGTTGTTCATTGATGATCGCGAGGAGAACATCCTCGGAGCCGAGGCGGAAGGCATGCGCGGCCATCTGTTCCGCGACGCGGCCACGCTGCGCCGGGACCTGGCAGGATTGAACCTGATTGGCCCGGCGGCAGCCTGAGTTGACCTTCGTTCGCGCGAGGCTGGAACTCGCGTCCATCAGATCTGCTTGGGAAACGTCCTAGTCCCGCCCCCTCAGCTCATCGCCGCGCACCGCGGCCACGTGCAGCACATTGGTCGATCCCGGCGTCCCGAACGGCACGCCCGCCAGCACGACGATCTTGCCGCCCTTCTCGACCAGGTCATGGCGCAGGGCCATGCGGCGTGCCTTGCCGATCATCTCTTCGAAAGTGCCGATATCCTTTGTCCGCACCGCATATACACCCCAGGTCAGCCCCAGCTTGCGTGCCGTGTCCTGCCGCGGCGTCAGTGCCAGGATCGGCGTCATGGGCCGTTCGCGCGCCACGCGGCGCACGGTGCTGCCCGAGGAGGTGAAGCAGGTGATGGCGCTCGCCCCCACCACGGACACGATGCTGCCCGCGCCCTCCGCCAGGGCGTCGGCGGTGGTTGGGTCCGGCTTCGTCTCGGTATAATGCAACCGCCCGAAATAGCCGGGATCCCGCTCCACGCTATGGGCGATGCTGTCCATCATCGTCACTGCCTCGACCGGCCAGTCGCCCGCCGCCGTTTCCGCCGACAACATGATCGCGTCCGCCCCGTCGTAAACCGCCGTCGCCACGTCCGACACTTCGGCGCGGGTGGGCGTGGGCGCCTTGATCATCGATTCGAGCATCTGCGTCGCGACCACGACGGGCCTTCCCATGCGCCGCGCCGCCGCCACGATCTGCTTCTGAAGAGGCGGCACCGCCTGGGGCGGCAGTTCGACGCCAAGGTCGCCGCGCGCCACCATCACGCCGTCGGCCAGTTCGATGATCTCCTCCAGCCGCTGCACGGCGGCCGGCTTCTCGATCTTCGCCATCAAGGCGCCATAGCCGCCCATCAGCTTGCGCGCCTCGGCCAGGTCTTCGGGCCGCTGGACGAAGCTCAGGGCGATCCAGTCGCAGCCCTGCTCGACCGCGAAGCTGAGGTCGCGCCGGTCCTTTTCGGTCAGCGCCGGCACCGGCACGACCACGTCGGGCACGTTCACCCCCTTCCGATTGGAGAGGGTACCACCGACTTCGACCACTGTGTCGATGCGGTTTTCCGTCACCTTCTTGACCCGCAGCACCATCTTGCCGTCGTCCAGCAGCAACCGGGTTTCGGGTAGCAGCGCCGCATAGATCTCCGGATGTGGCAGATTGACCCGCGTCGCGTCGCCCGGTGCCGGATCGCTGTCCAGCACGAACGCCGCCCCCGTCTCCAGCATCGCCAATCCCCGGTCGAACGTTCCGACCCGCAGCTTGGGGCCCTGAAGGTCGCCCAGGATGGTCGTCGGACGGCCGAATTCCTTTTCCAGTGCCCGGATCGCCGCTATGCGCGCGGCATGATCCTCATGCGCGCCATGGCTCATGTTGATGCGGAAGGCATCGGCCCCGGCGACGAACAGTGCGCGGATCATCTCCGGGCTGTCGCTCGCGGGGCCAAGGGTCGCCAAGATGCGAACCTTGCGCGAACGGGGCGGTAATCTCGTCATTCCTCTTGTCTCCTGACCGTCATGGTCGCCTCTGGGTTGCCAGGGCGCGGTTTTCGATTATCCGTGCTGCACGACAGGATGATGTAGATCAGCGAAAGGATCGCCGTGAACGATACCATACTCAGCGATGCGGTCGCCGCAACCGCCTTCCGACGACTGGTGGCGCATTTGCAGCACCGCACCGACGTCCAGAACATCGATCTGATGGGAATGGCGGGCTTCTGCCGCAACTGCCTGGCGGACTGGATCGCGGAAGCGGACGGCACGATGGGCAAGGACGAGGCGCGTGAGGTCATCCACGGCATGCCCTTTGCCGAATGGAAATCCCGATACCAGGGCGAGGCCACGCCGGAACAGATCGCCCGCATGAAGGAGAGCGTGGCGAAGAATGCCGACGGGCATTAGACTATTTCAGGCTGGCCGTTTACCGCCAAACGGCTCGGAAAATGCGGCCTTGAAAGACAAGAGCGTTTTCACTCATCGTGAAAACGCTCTAGAGGCTGGGGCCAACCGATTCACCCACCGATTCACACTCACTGGAGATTCTCATGAGCGATGGCAATGTCGCCGCCGAACAGCTACGCCTTTTCATCGAGCGCATCGAGCGCCTGGAAGAGGAAAAGAAGGGCATCGCGGACGATATCAAGGACGTCTATCTGGAAGCCAAGGCCAATGGCTATGATGTGAAGACGATGCGGTCCATCGTTCGCCTGCGCAAGATGGAACGCAACGCCCGCATGGAAGCCGAAGCGCTGCTGGAAACATACAAGTCGGCGCTGGGCATCGAATAGATCGCAACACAGGAGAGCGCTCATGACCGAGATCATCGTCAGCACCACGCCTTCGCTGGAGGGCCGCCCCGCAAGGGAATATCTCGGCATCGTCACCGGCGAGGTGATCGTGGGCGCCAATCTCTTCCGCGACCTGTTCGCCAGCGTCCGCGACATCGTCGGCGGACGGTCCGGTGCCTATGAGGACGTGCTTCAGCGCGCCCGCGAACAGGCGATCGCGGAAATGCGCACCCGCGCCGCGACGCTGGGCGCCAATGCGGTCGTTGGTGTCGATCTGGATTATGAGACGGTGGGATCGAGCGGATCGATGCTGATGGTCACGGTATCGGGCACGGCGATCCTCGTCTGACATTGCGCGAATGGGGCGCGCTCGCTAGAGAGCGCGCATCCAACAAACAGACAAGTCAGGAGCAGGCCGTGGCCGGCCATAGCAAATTCAAGAACATCATGCATCGCAAGGGCGCGCAGGACAAGAAGCGCTCCTCGATGTTCTCCAAGCTCAGCCGCGAAATCACCGTCGCGGCGAAGATGGGCATGCCCGACCCGGACATGAACCCGCGCCTCCGCCTCGCGATCAACGCCGCCAAGGCGCAGTCCATGCCCAAGGACAATATCCAGCGCGCGATCGACAAGGCGATCGGCGGCGACATGGAGAATTACGAGGAAATCCGCTACGAGGGCTATGGTCCCGGCGGCGTGGCGATCATCGTCGAGGCGCTGACCGACAATCGCAACCGCACCGCGACCAATGTCCGGACCGCCTTTTCCAAGAATGGCGGCAATATGGGCGCTTCAGGTGCGGTCAGCCACGGTTTCGACCGGATGGGCCTCATCAGCTATCCAGCAAGCGCGGGCGATGCCGACGCGATCTTCGAAGCGGCGCTGGAGGCGGGTGCGGACGACGTGTCCTCGAACGAGGACGAGCATGAGATCTGGACCGCCATGGACGCGCTGCACGAAGTCGCGAAGGCGCTGGAAGCCAAGCTCGGCCCGGCGGAAGGCGCCAAGCTCGCCTGGAAGCCGCAGACCACCGTCGAAGTGGACGAAGGCAATGCGGCGACACTGATGAAGCTCGTCGACACGCTGGAAGATGATGACGACGTCCAGACCGTCTGGGGCAATTACGAGGTCTCCGACGAAGTCATGGAGAAACTGGGTTGATCCTTCGCCTTCCCTTTCCCCTGCGGGGAGAGGGAAGCGAAGCACTGGCAGCTTTGCCGCCTTGGCGGATCTTTGAAGGCCGGGCGAGCGACGTGCATGACCACCGCTTTCTCCTGACAGGCAGTGCCATTGTCTCCCGCCAAGGGTCGAGAGAGAGATCATGATCATCCTGGGTCTGGATCCCGGTCTTGGCACGACCGGCTGGGGACTGATCGCCGCCGACGGCAACCGCCTGACCCATATCGCCAACGGCCAGATCAAGACCGATTCGGCCATGGCGCTGGCGAGCCGATTGCTGGTGCTCGATCTGGCGCTGACCGACCTCATATTGGAACATCAGCCCAATGGCGCCGCGGTCGAAGAGGTGTTCCTCAACGTCAATCCGCAATCGACGCTGAAACTCGGCCAGGCCCGCGGCGTGGTGCTGCTGGCAGCTTCGCGCTCCGGCATGGAGGTGGGCGAATATGCCGCCCGGCTGGTCAAGAAATCCGTGGTCGGCGTCGGCAATGCATCGAAGGAGCAGGTTCACGCCATGGTCTCCCGCCTCCTCCCCGGCGCCAAGGTCGTCGGCCCCGATGCCTCAGACGCGCTGGCCGTGGCGATCACCCACGCCCATCACCTGGCCAGCGCGCGAAGGATTCCGAGAAAATAGAAGGCGCCGGCCAGATCGGCCTACACCATCTCGCCCGTCAGCAGGCGGGGCAGTGCGCCGGATTGCCCCCGCGCCTCCGCCATGAAGCGATTCTTGAGCAGGGACGTGCGCTGCACCGCCGCCAGCCCGGCGCGGCGAACAAGCGAAGGCATGCGGCCGGGCACATCGAACAGCCGGACCAGCCCGTCCATCGCCACGCTGGTCATCATCGCGTCCAGCCCGCGCCAACGCTGATACCGGGCCATCAACTGCGCATCGCCGGGATCGAGGCCGAGCCGCATGCCTTCGACCAGCACCTCGACCAGCGCGGCGACGTCGCGGAAGCCCAGGTTGAGGCCCTGCCCGGCGATCGGGTGAATCGCATGAGCGCTGTCCCCCACCAGTGCGAGGCGCGTGTCGGTGATTCGTGCCGCATGGTGGAAGCCAAGCGGATAGCTGGAGCGCGGGCCCGCAAGTGCAATTTCGCCCAGGAATCCACCCATGCGCTTCTGCGCCTCTGCCAGCCAGGCGCGTTCGGAGAGCTTGAGCATGGCGGGCGCCTGCTCCGTCGGCACGGTCCACACGATCGCGGAACGGGTGCCCGGCAGCATCGGCAACAGCGCGAAAGGGCCGCCGGGATAGAAGATCTCATAGGCCGTGTTGGCGTGCGGCACTTCATGATCGATCGCGGTCACCATCGCGACATGCTTGTAGGCCCAGCGCGTGGTGCGGATGCCGGCTGCCTCGCGCGTGGGGCTGTTGCGTCCCTCCGCCGCGACCAGCAGTGCGCCGTGAATGGTTTCGCCACTGGCCAGGGTCAGCGTCACGCCATCAGCATTGCGATCGGCATGCAGCGCCCGGTCGGGCTGGAAACGGGTGAGATTTTCGGCCTGCTCCGCCGTCTTCGCCAGAGCCACGCGCAGGTCGCGATTGGGGAACATGATGCCCATCACCCCATCGTCCGCATCCGGAGCGAAATCGAGCGCGCCGGGCGCCAGCCCGTCGCTGACCCAGATGCGGTCGATCGGGCAACCCTTGCCCTCCAGATGGTCGGCCACGCCGATCGCCGACAGCATGGCGAAACTGGTCGAGCTGATCGCCGATACGCGGCCGTCGAAATCCGTGGCGGTGGTTTCCACCGGGTTGGCCGGATCGATCACGGCGCAGCGCACGCCATGGCCGGAAAGGGCGATGCCAAGGGTCAGGCCGACAAGGCCACCGCCCAATATGGTGACGTCAAAGCGTTGCATGACGGCGGTTCTAGGCGCTCCTGAACGGATTGGGAAGGGCGTCAGAGCGCCTCGCCTCCCCCCGTTCGCCCGTCCGGAGCGTGCGTCCGGCCGTTAAAGCTTCCGCACCCAGTTCGCCGGATCGGCCACCGTGCCGCGCTGGATGCCGGTCAGTTCCGCGCGCAGCGCTTCCGTCACGATGCCGCCATCGCCATTGCCGATGGTGAAGTCGCCGTCGACGCTCTTCACCGTGCCAATCGCGGTCACGACCGCCGCCGTGCCGCAGGCAAAGGCCTCGCGCAACTTGCCGCTGGCGGCGTCGGCGCGCCATTGGGCAAAGCTGTAGAGCTCCTCACGCACGTCATGCCCCCTGGCGCGGGCGAGCGAGAGGATGCTGTTGCGGGTGATGCCCGGCAGGATCGTGCCGGACAGCGGCGGCGTGACGATCGAACCGTCGTCCATCACGAAGAAGACGTTCATGCCGCCCAGTTCCTCGACCCACTTGTTCTCGGCAGCGTCGAGGAAGACGACCTGGTCGCAGCCATGCTGGATCGCTTCCTTTTGCGCCACCAGCGAAGCGGCGTAGTTGCCGCCACATTTGGCAGCGCCGGTGCCGCCCCGCGCGGCGCGGGTGAAATGTTCCGACACCCAGAGCGTAACCGCCTTCTTCCCGCCCTTGAAATAGGCGCCGGCAGGCGAGGCGATGACGCAGAAAATATACTCGTTCGCCGGGCGCACGCCCAGGAAGGTTTCGCTCGCGAACATGAAGGGGCGCAGGTACAGGCTACCCTCCCCGGACGGGATCCAGTCGACGTCGATCTTCACCAATTCCTCGACCGCCTCCAGGAAAAGGTCTTCGGGCAGAACGGGCATGGCCATGCGCTCAGCCGATTCAGCGAAGCGGCGGGCATTTTCCTCTGGCCTGAACATGGCGATGCTGCCGTCCTCGAGCCGGTATGCCTTCATGCCTTCGAAGATTTCCTGGGCATAGTGGAGCACGGCGCAGGCGGGATCGAGCTGGAAGGGCTCGCGCGGGCCGATCGCGTGGCTGTGCCAGCCCTGCCCCTCGGTATAGCGAATCGTCACCATATGGTCGGTGAAGAGCTTTCCGAAACCGGGATCCGCCAGCAATACGGCGCGCTGATCAGCCGACACAGCCTTGCTGCTGCGGGTGACGGTAAAGCGCGATGTCTGCTGGACGTCCATGTCGAAAAACTCCTTTGGATCGGACGGGCCGCCTATGTCACAGATGGCGGCGCGAAACAATGGTCAATATTACTGACCCAAGTTGCGGTCCATGGCCGATCCCGTCGGGGTGGCATCTTGGCGCTGGGCCGCAGCACGGCTATCCCATGGGTCATGCACTTTTTCTCCGACAATGCGACGCCGGTCTGCCCGGAAGTCATGGCAGCCATCGTCGCGGCCGACCAGGCCGATCATGGCTATGACGGGGACCGCTGGAGCGCCCGCTTGAACGGTGCCTTTTCCGATCTGTTCGGGACGGAATCGGTGGCGCTGTGGATCGCGACCGGGACGGCGGCAAACAGCATAGCGCTGGCCTCGCTCTGCCCACCCTATGGCGGAATATTGTGCCATGAGGAGGCGCATATCGTCGTCGATGAATGCGGCGCGCCCGGCTTCTACACCCATGGGGCGACCCTGATGGCATTGCCTGGCGAGGGCGCGAAACTGTCGCCAGAAACAGTGCTGGACCTGTTGAAGGCTATCCGTCCCGACGTGCACCAGGTGCCCGCACGGGCGATCAGCATCACCCAGGCGACCGAATATGGCCTGGTCTATACGCCCGGCGAAGTCGCGGCACTGGGCGATCTGGCACGGGAGCATGGGCTGGGTTTCCACATGGATGGGGCACGCTTCGCCAATGCGGTGGCGTATCTAAACTGCCATCCCGGCGATGTGACCTGGCGCGCAGGAGTCGACATCCTCTCCTTCGGCTGCGTCAAGAATGGCGGCATGGTGGGCGAAGCCCTCGTCTTCTTCGGCAATCAGGCGCAGGCGCGAGCGGCCGAGGCGGCGCGCTGGCGCAAGCGGGGTGGACACCTCTTCTCCAAGGGCCGCTATCTGGCGGCGCAACTATTGGCGATGGTCAAGGGCGACCTGTGGCTGCGCAACGCGCGGGCAGCCAATGCCGCGGCCCAGGCGCTGGCGGCGGGCGCGGCGGGACGGCTGCTGCATCCGGTCCAGGCCAATGAACTGTTCGTGCGGCTGAGCGAGGCGGAAAGGACGCAATTGCGGGCGCAGGGCTTCGATTTCCATGACTGGGGCGGGGATGCGGCGCGGCTCGTCGCCAACTGGTCGCAGCATGCCTCCAGCGTGCAGCCTCTGGCCGAGGCGATCAGGACATTGGAGGGATGAGCGAGGGCAAGGGCGTTTTCCTGCCCTTCATCCTCGTCACGCTGATCTGGAGTTCCACCTGGATCGTGATCCGGGACCAGTTGGGAAATGTGCCGCCAAGCTGGTCTGTCTGCTACCGCTTCCTGTTGGCCGGATCGGCGATAGCGATCTTCGCCCGGCTGCGCGGCTTGCCGCTCAACATCGGTGGCAGCGGGCTGGCCTTCGCGGGATTGCTGGGTACGGCGCAGTTCGTGATGAACTTCAATTTCGTCTATCGTGCGGAGCATTATCTGACATCGGGCGTGGTCGCGGTGATCTACGCGATGCTGCTGATACCCAACAGCATCCTCGCCTATCTCTTCTTCCGTCAGCCGGTGAGCCGCGCCTTCATCGCGGGGTCGGGGGTCGCACTGGCGGGCATCGCGCTGATGCTGGCGCATGAATATCATGGCGCCCGGGTCCGGCCGGACATGGTGCTGCTGGGCGCGGCATTTTCGATCGCCGGGCTGCTGAGCGCGTCGGCGGCCAATGTCATGCAGGGGATGGAGATCGCCCGGCGGCTGCCGATGGCGGCAGTGCTCGCCTGGGCAATGCTGATCGGCGCGGCTGTAGATGGGCTGTTCGCCTGGGCGACGGCCGGACCGCCGGTCATCGAGATGCGTCTGGGCTATTTGGCAGGAATTGCCTGGCTGGGGCTGGCGGGTTCGGTCGTGACCTTCCCGCTCTATTTCCGGCTGATCCAGCAAATGGGTGCGGGGCGGGCGGCCTATACCAGCGTGCTGATCCCGGTGATCGCGATGCTGATCTCGACGCTGGTCGAGGGCTATCGCTGGACGGCGCTGGCGGGTGCGGGGGCGCTGCTGGCAATTGCAGGGATGGTCGTCGCGCTGCGAACCAAGCCGGTCTGAGGGCGGACGCCCGGCTGGTAAAGCCGCTTGGCCGCATTGACCCTGTCGATCAGGCTGGCGAGCGGCACCGGCGCGGATGCGGTGCGTTCGGGCAGGGACAGGCTGTTGATGCGCTGGCCCAGAGCGGTGAAGGCATGATCGAAGCGGTCCATCTCTTTATTCCCCGGAAGCTGACGGGCCAGCCATCGGGCAGGGATGGTTAAGAAGCCGTTAGTGATGATCCTACTTTGCGGCGGAGCGAGTCACAGACAGGCGCGCAGCCCTTCACGATAGGTGGGATAGAGGGGAGACCAGCCCAGCAGGCGCTTGGCGCGTCCGTTCGCCACCCTGCGGTTTTCAGCGTAGAAGGAGCGCGCCATGGGGGAAAGCTGTGCCTCCTCCAGTGTCAGCAGCGGCGGGGCAGGTTGGCCAAGCAGGGCGCAGGCTTCCTCGATCAGCCGATTCTGCGCGCAGGGCAGGTCGTCGGACAGATTGTAGATGCCCGGCGGACCATGATGGATCGACGCGAGGACGCCGGCGACGATATCATCGACATGGGCGCGGCTGAACACCTGATCGGGCAGGTCGATGCGGTGCGCCCGCCCTTCCCGCACACGATCGAGCGCGGAGCGGCCGGGGCCGTAAATACCCGGCAGGCGGAAGCGGCGGAGGTCCGGACGCAGAGCGCCCCAATCCGCATCGGCCTGCGCGCGCGCAGCCCGCCGGGCCACGCCGGTCGGGCTTGCTTCATCGACCCAGGCGCCCGCCGCATCACCATAAACCCCGGTGGAGGAGAGATAGCCGGTCCAGATGGCAGGCGCTGCGGCGATGGCGCCGCCATAGCGGGTGAGGACCGGATCGGCATCACCCTCGGGCGGAACGGAGGACAGGATGTGGCTGGCCCGCGCGATGGCGGTCAGCACAGCGGCTTCGTCGCTGAAGTCGAGCGTTTCGGCATCGGCGGCGCGACGAACGCCGGTAACATGCCATCCCTCGGCCCGCAGGCGCATGGCGAGCCGGGAGCCGGTGTAGCCCATGCCCAGGATGAGCATATGGGGCATGTTCAGGCGGCCGCTGGCCAAGTCAGACCGTGAAGCTCTCGCCGCAGCCGCAGCTACCCTTGGCATTGGGATTGTTGAAGACGAAACCGGCGGTGAAGTCATCCTCCACCCAGTCCATGGTCGATCCGACCAGATAGAGCACGGAGGCGCCGTCTATATAGAAGGTGCCGCCCGGCGTTTCGATCTTCTCGTCGAACTTGGCCTCCTCGTTCACATAATCGACCGAATAGGCAAGGCCGGAGCAGCCACGGCGCGGCGTCGACAGCTTGACCCCGATCGCGCCTTCGGGCGCCTGCGCCATCAGGTCGGCAATGCGCTGCTCGGCGCTCGCCGTCAGCACGACGGCGGCCGGACGGGCACGGATCTTTGTTTCGCCAGTGTGAGGAGGAGTCATCAGAGCATTCCCAGTTCGAGCTTGGCTTCGTCCGACATTTTCTGCGGATCCCACGGCGGATCCCAGACCAGGTTCACCTGCGCATCGCCCACGCCCGGCACCGCGCCGACACGCAATTCGACTTCGCCCGGCATGGATTCGGCCACCGGACAGTGCGGCGTGGTGAGCGTCATGGTGACGACGGCGTGGCCATCCTCCGTCACGTCGACGCCATAGACTAGGCCCAGATCATAGATGTTGACCGGGATTTCCGGGTCATAGATTTCCTTGAGCGCATCGATGATCGCATCATAGAGGCTGCCGCCCGGTTCGCCCCTGGGCATGTCGGCAGGCTTCTGCGCGAGGAAGCCGTCCAGATAGTCGCGCTGGCGCTGGCCGGAACCGGCCGCCTCCTCGACGCGCGCCTTCGGGGGCGTTTCCACCCCCTCGACCTCTTCCACCAGAATCTTGCGCTCTTCGCGATTCACTTCAGTCATTGGCGAAGATCTTCCTCACTCTTTCTATGCCCTTGACCAGCGCATCCACATCGCTTTCGTCGCTGTAGATGCCGAAGCTGGCCCGTGCCGTGGCCTCGACGCCCAAATGGCGCATCAGCGGCTGCGCACAATGATGCCCAGCCCGGATGGCGACGCCGGTTTCGTCCAATATGGTGCCGACATCGTGCGGATGCACCCCCTCCACCTCGAAGGAAAGAATGCCCGCCGAATCTTCCGGGCCGAACACGCGCACGCTGTTGAGGCTTTGCAGCGCGGTCCTGGCCTTCGCGACAAGCGCGCATTCATGGGCGTGGATCGCGTCCAGCCCAATGGCCTGCACATAGTCGATCGCCGCCGACAAACCGACAACGCCGGTGATATGCGGCGTCCCCGCCTCGAACCGGGTGGGCGCGGGGGCATAGGTGGTTTTTTCGAACGTCACCTTGTCGATCATCGATCCCCCGCCCTGATAGGGCGGCATGGCGTCGAGCAGGGCCTTTCGCCCCCAGAGCGCGCCGATGCCGGTGGGACCGTAGAGCTTGTGCGCGGAAAAGACGTAGAAATCGCAGTCCAGCGCCTGCACGTCTACGGCAAGGCGCGGCACGGCCTGGCAGCCGTCGATCAGGATCTTCGCGCCCACGCCATGCGCGATTTCGGCGGCACGGCGGACGTCGAGCACGCTGCCCAGCACATTCGACACATGGGCCAGCGCGACCATCCTGTGCGCGGGCGTGATCATCGCGGCCATGGCATCCAGATCGATCTTGCCGTCCGGGGTCAGCGGCACGACATCGATCCCGGCCCCGACTTTTTCGGCGACAATCTGCCACGGAACGATATTGCTGTGATGCTCCAGCATGGAGAGCAGGATGCGGTCGCCGGCCTTGAGCTGCGTCCCTGCCCAGCTTTGCGCGACCAGATTGATGCCTTCGGTCGCGCCGCGGACATAGACGATCTCGCTGTCCGACTGCGCGCCGATGAACTGCGCCACCTTCCGGCGCGCCGCCTCATAGGCAAGCGTCATATTCGCCGAACGTTCGTAGACGCCGCGATGGACCGTCGCATAGTCCGGGCCATAGGCGCGGGCGATGGCGTCGATCACGTCATGGGGCTTCTGCGCGGTCGCGGCGCTGTCCAGATAATGCCAGCTACCTACGCCGGGAAAGTCGTCCCTGAGCTGCAAAGCCTCGGCCAGATCGGTCATACCAGCCTCTCCAGCTTGGCGAGGGCGGCGGACTCAAGCCGGTCCTTGACCGCTTCGTCGGCCACATCGTCGAACACGCCCGCGACAAAGGCCTTGAGCAGCAGCGTCTTGGCGGTCGCCGGGTCCATGCCGCGGCTCGCCATGTAGAAGAGGGCCTGCTTGTCCAGTTCGCCCACCGTCGCGCCATGGGCGCATTTCACGTCGTCGGCGTAGATTTCCAGCTCCGGCTTGACATTGGCCGTGGCGGTGCGGTCGAGCAGCATCGCCTTCACCGACTGGAAGGCATCGGTGCGCTGCGCATCGCGGGCGACATTGATGCTGCCCAGATAGCTGCCGGTGGCGCGCTGGCCCAGGATCGAACGGATCGTCTGGCCGCTGGTCGCGTCCGGCTCGGCATGGGTGACGGAGGTGATGATCTCCAGCGTCTGCTCGCCGCTGCCGATGATCGCGCCGTTCAGTTCGAAATGCGCGCCCCGCCCCAGCGTCACGGTAAAGGCCACGCGACCGAATTTCCCGCCGATATTGAGGAGGTGGAAGTCGAGCCGAGCGCCGTCCGCGATGCTGATGACATAATCATGCACCGCCGCCGCGCCTTCGCCCGCATCCTGCAACAGATGATGGTGCGCAGTTTCTCCGGCCGCGACATCGATGTGCGTCGGCGCGGGCGTCGGCCAGATGGCCGCCAGCGCATCAAGGTCGCTGTAGCGCCATTCCTCGGCCCTTCTTGTAGGGAGGGGGCGTGCGGCAAGGGAGAGCGTGGTCACGCCGCAACCACCTCCGCATAACCCTCGCGCTCCAGTTCCAGCGCCAGTTCCGGGCCGCCGGACTTGACGATCCGGCCAGCGGCAAGGACGTGCACGAAGTCCGGCTTCACATAGTCGAGCAGGCGCTGATAATGGGTGATCAGCAGCACCGCCTTGTCGGGCTTGCGCATGATGGCGTTGATGCCGGCGCCCACGATCTTGAGCGCGTCGATGTCGAGGCCGGAGTCGGTTTCATCGAGGATCGCCAGCTTGGGATCGAGAATGCCCATCTGCACCATTTCAGCGCGCTTCTTCTCGCCGCCGGAAAAGCCGACATTCACCGGACGCTTCAGCATTTCCATGTCGAGGCCGAGGAGAGCCGCCTTTTCCTTGGCGAGCTTGATGAACTCGCCGCCCGACAACGGTTCCTGGCCGCATGCCTTGCGCTGGCTGTTGAGGCTCTCGCGCAGGAATTGCAGGTTGGAGACGCCGGGGATCTCGACCGGATATTGGAAGCCCAGGAACAGGCCGGCGGCGGCGCGCTCGTGCGGCTCCAAGCTGAACAAGTTCACACCGTTAAAAGAGGCATTGCCGCCGGTAACCTGATACCCTGGGCGGCCGCCCAGCGTATAGGCCAGCGTCGACTTGCCCGCGCCATTCGGCCCCATGATCGCGTGGATCTCGCCCGCCTTGATGGAGAGCGACAGGCCCTTCAGGATCGCCTTGCCGTCAATCTCGTTGGTGAGGTTCTCAATCGTCAGCATCATTCACACCCCAAAAATCAACGACCATGCGCGCGCTGGAGCGTCCGCGCGGTCCAGAAGGCCATGTCCCGCACGTCGCCCGGCGCGGGGAACAGCGTGTCGATATGGCGCTTGATCGGCATATAGGGCCACCAGTCGGCGCCGGGTTCGGGCGCGCCCTTTTCCAGCACGCCGGTCACGAATTCGGTCACCGGACCCATGCGGGCGAGATTGGGCGCCTTCGCCTTGTGGAAGGCCTTGTCGCTCTTCAGCTTCTCGGTGAAGGCTAGGTCGCCCGTCTCCAGCGCGGCGCGGCATTCGGCCTGATAGGCGTCGAGGTCGCCGAAATCCTTGGCGGCGCGGGCCTGAAGCTCGCCCTCTTCCAGCTCATAATCCTCGGTCAGGATGCGGATCGCGGCGGTCCATGCCTGACCATTTCCGACATCCTCCGCGAAATCGGCGAGGGCATCCTGAATATCGTCTTCGTCGCTCAAGAGTCTTGTCCTTGGTGTTCGTGTGGCAGGCCTCAGCCCACCGATCCTTCGAGAGAAATGCCGAGCAGCTTCTGCGCCTCGACGGCAAATTCCATCGGCAGTTGTTGCAGCACTTCGCGGGCAAAGCCGTTGACGATCAGGCTGACCGCCGCTTCCTGGTCCAGCCCGCGCTGCATCGCGTAGAAGAGCTGGTCGTCGGAAATCTTCGACGTCGTCGCCTCATGCTCGATCTGCGCCGAAGGGTTGCGCACCTCGATATAGGGGACGGTATGCGCCCCGCACTGGTCGCCCAGCAGCAGGCTGTCGCACTGGGTGAAGTTGCGCACGCCCTCCGCGCCCGGCGCGACGCGGACGAGGCCGCGATAGGTGTTGTTGGAGCGCCCCGCGCTGATCCCCTTCGACACGATGGTCGAGCGCGACCCCTTGCCATTATGGATCATCTTGGTGCCGGTGTCGGCCTGCTGCATATTGTTGGTCAGCGCCACCGAGTAGAATTCGCCGACGCTGTTCTCGCCATTGAGAACGCAGGACGGATATTTCCAGGTGATCGCGCTGCCGGTTTCCACCTGCGTCCACGAAACCTTGCTGTTGCGCCCCTGGCAGAGTGCCCGCTTGGTCACGAAATTATAGATGCCGCCCTTGCCGTTCTCGTCGCCCGGATACCAGTTCTGGACGGTCGAATATTTGATCTCCGCATCGTCCAGCGCGACCAGTTCGACCACGGCGGCGTGTAGCTGGTTCTCGTCACGCATAGGCGCAGTGCAGCCTTCGAGATAGCTCACATAGCTGCCCTCGTCCGCGACGATCAGCGTGCGTTCGAACTGCCCGGTATTCTCCGCATTGATGCGGAAATAGGTGGAAAGCTCCATCGGGCAGCGCACGCCCTTGGGGATGTAGACGAAGGTGCCGTCGGAAAAGACCGCGCAGTTGAGCGTCGCGAAATAATTGTCGTGCATCGGCACGACCTTGCCCAGCCACTTCTTTACCAGATCGGGATATTCACGCACCGCTTCGCTGATGGAGCGGAAGATGACGCCGGCTTCCTCCAGTTCCTTGCGGAAGGTGGTGGCGACCGAAACGCTGTCGAACACCGCGTCGACCGCGACCTTGCGGCTGCCCTTCACCCCGGCCAGCACTTCCTGTTCGGCAATGGGAATGCCCAGCTTCTGATAGGTCGCCAAAATCTCCGGATCGACCTGATCCAGCGAGTCCAGTTCGATCTTCTTCTTCGGCTCCGCGTAATAATAGGCGTCCTGATAGTCGATCGGCGGAATGTTGAGCTTGGCCCAGTCCGGCGCCTCCATCCCCTGCCACATGGCGAAGGCCTTGAGCCGCCATTCCAGCAGCCATTCCGGCTCCTTCTTCTTGGCGGAAATGAAGCGGACCGTGTCTTCGTTCAGCCCCTTGGGCGCGAAATCCTGTTCGATGGCGGAGGACCAGCCATGCTCGTAGGTGGAGGCGCGATCGGCCGCCTCATGCGCTTCACGGTTGCGGACGGTGGTGGTTTCCTCGGTCATGCCATTTCTCGGGTAAGGCTAGCGATGGTGACGCTCGCGAGCGCCGATCGGATCGCATTGTTCGCGACGTTCATATGCGGCCGGACGCGGCAATCCTGCTCCAGCGTGCAGTCATGGGCGCCCATTTCGGTACAGGCGGTCATGGCGATCGGGCCTTCCACCGCCTCCACCACATCGGCCAGCGTGATCGCGGCGGGCGGGCGGGCAAGGCGCACGCCGCCGCCTGTCCCCCGGCTCGATTCGAGCAGACCCGCGGCCGACAGCCGGCTCACCAGCTTCTGCGCGGTGGGCAGGGGAATGCCGGTTTCGGCCGAAAGTGTGGTCGCGTTCATCCTGGCCGCGCCGCAATGGCGGGCGGCGGCGGACATCAGCACCACGGCATAATCTGCGAAACTCGAAAGCCTCATGACCCTGCGTCTTGCGAACCATTCTCAAATCGGATCGAATCAATCCGATTGGCATGTGGTCCCGGCAGAGGCGGGAATCAAGGCATTTTTGCTGATGGATGAGGTTTAGAGCGGGTTTCGATCTGATTGAATCATATCGCCGCTCCGGATTCCTTGTTTGCCGCGATTTCTTAACCAGCGATCGCTTGGAAATCGCTCTAGCTGAAACGGTTGATCACGGCGACGTCTCCACCCAGCGAGCGGCGCAGCAGGGTGAGCTGCGCCACCGCGCTCGGCTCTGTCTGCAACTGGTGCGGGGTCAGGCCGATGAAATGCTTGATCTCCCGAATGAAATGCGACTGGTCATAGAAACGCCCGTCGTCGCACAGCGCCTGCCAGCTTTCATGGTCCAGCGCGATCCGCGCGCTGCACCGCAGCGCCCGATATTTGCGCGCCAGCAGCTTGGGCGGGCAGCCATAATATTTGTTGGTGAGCCGGGCGAGCTGGCGTGGCGAAAGGCCGGTGATGTCGGCCAGCGTCTCGATCCGCGGAGAACCTTCATCCATCAGCCAGCCGTCCACCGCCTTCAGCAGCCGCCATGTCGAATCCGACAGGGGAACAAGACGTTCCGACAGGAATGACCAGCAGAGCGTGGCCATCTCCTCCGCATCGTCGGTGGCGCGGAGTTGCTCCAGCAATTGCCGGTAGCCGGGAAGGTCGACCATCTCCTGCAGCCGATCGGTGAGAATGCTGGCATCCCCCCCATGCAACGCGATCCAGCCCGCAGGGAGCAGCGAAATACCGACCACGCGGCCCGGCCCCGTCAGTTCAAAGCGAGTCGCCCCCATGGTCGGGCCCAACAGGCAGACTTCCGGCGTCGGCACTATCGTTCCATCATGGAAATGATAGTCGCCGCTGTTGTCCAGCATGAAACGAAGCTGCGGCACATCGGCACGGGTCACGTCGGAATAATGTTCCGCCGTTTCGGTGAAGATGTAGAGCGAACCGAAATAGGCGTTGAGCTGGTCGGGTGGCGCGAAATAGCGCAACCGTACCGCTCCCTGAGCCGCGTCGACTGTATAGGACAGCGGCGCATGACCATCTTTCGCCTTGATATTCAACGCCCCCCCGGACGTCTCGCTGTCATGCGGCCCCATATTATCACCCCGGTGATGCAATATGCTCCATCGGCGTGAAGGTGCAAGGGTTATGCGTGGCGGAAATGCGCTTTCCACCATGCCGGGCCCGTCAATGAATGTCGCAGGGCAGGGAAAAAACGACCCGGCGGTTTTCACCGCCGGGTCAGGAAAAGGTCTCGTCAGCCATATGGCCTAGAGCCTTCGGGTCGCAGGACTCTCTTACGTCCGAATCGCTGAAACTTTATTGGATGGATCGGACATTGGTCGAACCAAAACGGGACGAATCCCAAGGAATTTTGTTAAGAAATGTCATTCCGTCCTTACTGTTGCCGCGCTGCAACAGCGACTCGACCTGTGCGCTTTGCGATGGCATAGCGCCGCCATGTCCTATCGCCTGATCCGCCCCCTGTTTTTCGCGCTGGATGCCGAGCGCGCCCACCATCTGTCGATCAGATTGCTGCGCCTGATGCCGGTGCCGCCCGCGCTCGAACCCGATCCGATGCTGGGCCAGACGGTGGCGGGCATCACCTTTCCCAATCCGGTGGGCCTGGCGGCAGGTTATGACAAGGAGGGGCTGGTCGCGCACAAGATGCACGGGCTGGGCTTCGGCTTTACCGAACTGGGAACGCTGACGCCCCTGCCGCAGAAGGGCAATCCCCTGCCCCGGCTGTTCCGGCTGGCCGAGGACCGGGCGGTCGTCAACCGCATGGGCTTCAACAATGGCGGCCAGGCGGCAGCGGCTGAGCGAATCGCGAAGCGCAGGCGGCCCGGCAGGAACGGACAAAACCCGGTGATCGGCATCAATATCGGGGCCAACAAGGACGCGACCGATCGGATCGCGGACTATGCCACGGGCGTGACCTGCATGGCGCCCCTGGCCGACTATCTGACGGTCAATATCTCGTCGCCCAACACGCCGGGACTGCGCGCGCTTCAGGACCGGGCCGCGCTGGACCAATTGCTGGGCGCGGTCATGGCGGCGCGGGGGACGAATCGGACGCCCATCTTCCTGAAGGTGGCCCCGGACCTGGAGCCCGCCGATATCGAGGATATTGCCGACGCCTGCATCGACCACCGGATCGACGCGCTGATCGTGTCCAACACCACCATATCCCGGCCTTCGCTGCGGTCGCCGCTCGCCGGGGAGGCGGGCGGCCTGTCGGGCGCCCCGCTGCACGATCTGGCGCTGCAAAGGCTGCGCGACTTTCGGCGCGTGCTGGGCACTCGCCTGCCGCTGATCGGCGTGGGCGGCATCGCCACGGCGGAACAGGCCTATGCCCGCATCCGCGCCGGTGCGAGCCTGATCCAGCTTTACAGCGCGCTGGTCTATGAGGGGCCTTATCTCGCCCGGCGGATCAATAGCGGCATCAAGGCGCTGATGGCGCGCGACGGGGTGAGGAATATCAGCGAGATAGTGGGTATCGACGCCTGATTCGTCCAGCGGGTTGCGGAGCGCAATACAGCGATCGAGCGCGCTATCGGTTCCGATCGCCTGGAAATCGCTCTGGAGCGCGTTGCGCTGAATCCGAGTCACGCAGCGCGCTCTATGCTTTTGATGTCGCATCGTTTTCGCGCAAAACCGGTTCCCACTTTTGCGCACGATGCTCTAGGGTACCCGACATGACCTTTCGCCTTTTCGGCCTGCTGGCTCCCTTCGCTCTTTATGCCCTTTCCCCCTCCCCGCTGGCCGCGCGGGAGCCGGTCGCGGTCAACGCCACCGTGTCCGCCGCCGATCCGCGCGCGGCGGAGGCAGGGCAGGAGATATTGCGCAGGGGCGGCAGCGCCACCGACGCCGCCATCGCCATGATGCTGACGCTGAATGTCGTGGAACCGCATAACAGCGGTATCGGCGGGGGCGGATTCCTGATGCATCATGACGGGCGGACCGGCGTGCTGGAATCGATCGACGGGCGGGAGACCGCGCCGGCGGCGGCGCGGCCCGATCGCTTCATGGGCGCGGACGGCAAGCCCCTCTCCTTCCGCGATGCCTGGCCAGGCGGCTATTCCGTCGGCGTGCCCGGCAATGTCCGCCTTGCCTGGGAGGCGCACCGCAAATGGGGCAAGCTGCGCTGGGCCGAACTGTTTCAGCCGGCCATCAGACTGGCCGAACAGGGGTTCGAGGTGCGCCAGCGACTGGACACGGCGATGAAGGCGGTTGCGCCGGTGTGGGCTGATTTTCCCGAGATCCAGAAATATTTCTGGATCGACGGCAAACCTGCGCCGATGGGCACGATCCTCAAGAATCCGTCGCTCGCCGCCCTGTTCAGGCGGATCGCGGCGGAGGGGCCGGACGCCTTCTATCTGGGCGACAATGCGCGCATGATCGCGGACACGGTCAGCAAGGCGCCGAAAAATCCCGTGCCGATGACGGAGGCCGACCTCGCGGCCTATCAGGCCAAGCCGCGCAAGCCGGTTTGCGGGCCTTATCACGGATATACGATATGCGGCATGGGACCGGCCTCGGCGGGCGGCATCACCGTATTGCAGGTGCTGGGCATGGTGGAACGCTTTCCGCTGGCCAAGTGGGGCAAGGACGATCCCCGGTCCTGGCATGTCATCGGGGAAGCGATGCAGCTCGCCTATGCCGACAGGGACAACTGGCTGGGCGATCCGGAATTCGTGTCCGTGCCGATCGCCGGGTTGATCGATCCCGGCTATCTCCGGCAGAGGTCGGCGCTGATCAGCATGGGCAGGACGCTGAACGACTATCGCCCCGGCACGCCGCCGGGTGCGGAAAAGCGCACCGCAGCCCTGCCCCAGCCCGAATCGGGCACCAGCCATTTCGTCGCGGTGGACCGCAATGGCGACATCGCTGCCTGGACCTCCACCATAGAGAGCTTTTTCGGCAGCCAGCTCGTCGCCAATGGCGTGATCCTGAACAATGAACTGACCGATTTCAGCTTCACCCCCGAAAAGGACGGCGCGCCCGTCGCCAACCGGGTCGAACCGGGCAAGCGGCCGCTGTCGTCCATGTCCCCCACCATCGTCTATGATGCGGCGGGAACCCCGGTCTTCACCATCGGCGCGGCGGGCGGCAGGACCATCATCATGCAGGTCGCCAAGGCGCTGATCGCGCATTTCGACTGGGGCCTGTCGGCGCAGGATTCGATCGCGCTGGGGTTCGAGTTCTTCGACCGGGACGGGCTGGTGCTGGAACAGGGCACATCGCTGGAGGCGATGAAGGCGCCGCTGGAGAAGCTGGGGCACAAGGTGTCGATCAGACGCTTCGGCCTGAAAGCCAATGCGGCGGAGCGCACGGCCGACGGCCATTGGGTGGGCGGCGCCGATCCGCGCAGTCCGGGCGTGTCGTTGCAGGAGTGAAGCCCTGTTGGAACGCGCCGTGCTCCTGCGGCGGCTACACTTTCAGGTTCAGGCCCGCGACGTTGAACTGGAAGGGAAAGCTCTTGTCCTTCGGCCCCACCACCAGGTTCACCTTGATCGTCCGGCTGTCCTTGATCGCGTCATAGGCCTTGGCCGCGGGCAGGACTTCGATACCGTCCTGGTTCTCGGTCATCCGGCCTTTCCATTCATGCGTCTTGCCGTCGTCCGTGACGGCCGTGACCTCGCAGTCCGACAGGTCGCAGGTGAAGGGTGCGCCGACCAGCTTGACCGTGACATCCGCCCCGCCTTCCTGCAGCGGCTGGACCAGCAGCACGCCGAACGTATCGGCGGCGGTCATGGTCTGGACCGTGTTGGCGCTGCCGATATAGGCGACCCTGGCCTTTCCGCCCTCGCCGCCTTCATATTTCCAGGCCTGTCCGATCTGGTCGCGCTGCGTCGGCCCCTTGTCGTCGGAGGATGAGCAGGCGGCGATCAGCCCCAGGGCGGCAAGCACCGCTATCGATCGCATCGCTTTTCTCCTTCTGTCCGTTTCGTTGGCGGAAGGAGAACGCATGGCGCCGGCGGGGTTTCCCTCCGCTCAGCTATAGCGGGCGGCAGTATCCCGGATCAGCGCGATCATGTTGGGAATGCCCTGCGTCCGGTTGGAACTCAACTGGTTGCGCAGGTCGAAGGGGGCGAGCGCGGTTTCGATATCCGTCCCGGCAATGGCGGCAGGCGACTGATCCTGCACGGTGAGGAGGACGAGCGCGATGATCCCCTTGGTGATGGCGGCGTTGCTGTCCGCCAGGAAATGGAGCCGCTTGCCCCTGGCGGAATCGGCGTCGATCACGGTGGGATAGACCCATACCGCCGCCGAACAGCCGCGAACCAGCGTGGCGTCGGTCTTGAGCGCGTCGGGCATCGGCTCCAGTGCCTTGCCCAGGTCGATGAGCAGGCGGTAGCGGTCGTCAGCGTCGAGGAATTCATATTCTTCGACCAGATCGGCAAGGACGGGCAATTGGGTCATGGCCGCCCATATAGGGTGAAATTCAAGCGGGGAAAGCTCTTCCCGCTGCCGTCCCCCTCCCGCCGGGCGGGAGGAGGAAATCGGCCTTTTTCAGATATCCACGCCCGCGGCTATGGCTTCCAGCTTGCGGATGCGTTCCTTGAGGTCGGCAACCTCGATCCGGGTCGCGGTGGAGGGCGGCGCTGCCCCCTCCGTCCCGCGGGCGAGTTCCGCGCGCTTAAGGTCCAGCCAGCCATTCCAGCCCCGCAAGGCCGCGGCGGTGACGATGATGAGTCCCGACAGACCCGCAATCGCCAATGTCAAAGTGTTGAGGGGGTCCTGCATATCGTCCTCCCTGTGATGATGATGCCCGCGTCAGTCGCGGTCCCGGAGCTTGTCGAATTCGCGCTCCAGGGCAGTGCTGCTGTCCGTCGCCAGCCGTTCCAGAACGGCGACCCGGTCCTTCAGCGCCTTCACCTCCGCCCGGAGCCGCTCGGCTTCCGGATCGGGTCCGCGCTGGACCAATTCTTCGCCCTTGTGGCGGCGAACGATGCCATATTTGGCGCGAACGACGCTGGCGACGGCTGCTATGGCGACGATGGCGACGACCATTTCAAACGGATTCATGATTTTTTCCCTTGCTGAGCCTGGGGCCGTCAGTTGGCGGGACCGCGCAGACGCTCGATTTCCCTGTTCAGTGAGTGACTTTCATCGGTGACGATGCGCTCGACCACGACCATCCTGTCCTTCATCGATCCGATTTCGGCGCGTAGCTGGGCATTTTCCTGGCTCAGCAGGCTGATCCGTTCCATCGCCTCATTGCCTGCCTGCGGATAGATGGCCTGGCCCCATGCCCCGTCCAGCGGATAGCCATGCTTGATCCGCAGCCAGGTGGTGACGATCCAGCCGCCCACACCGATCCCGGTGCAGATCACGATCAGCGGTGCGAGTTGCGCAACCAACGCAAATTGTTCCGACATGGCAAACCTCCCTCGCTACCCGCAGGTGCGGCATATCAGATGTTGAATTTCTCAGACAAAATGCCGATTTTTCGACAGACCCCCAAGCCCGTTCGATAAACGGCGTGGGCCACGCGATTCCGTCAGCGCAGGTTGTCGATCTCATCGGCGAGCCGGGTGTTACGGCTGGTATAATAAGTTTCGATATCGGCCAGGCGACGGTCGATGTCGCGGAACTTGGACCGCACATCGCGGGTCGAGCGTGCTGGATTGGTGCGAACGCCCTGCCAGAATTTCTCGTCATCCCGGTCGGCATAGAGGCCCGCCGGCTTGTTCTCCGCAAAATAGGCCACGATGAAATAGGCGATCAGCGTCCAGGGAAAGGCCCCCATCAGCGTCACCAGCACGGCACCGACGCGAACCCACAGCACGTCGATCCCGCTATAGTCGGCTATGCCGGCGCATACGCCCATCCATTTGCCGTTCTGCTTGTCGAGATAGAATTTGGTGCGACGGGCAGCCATCTCAGTTCCTCCTGTGGGGATATTGGCGGTCGAAGTCATAATCCTCGTCCTGCGAAGGACCGGCGGGACGGAAATCGGGGTTGTCGGCGGCGACGATCCGTTCGACGGTCTGAAGCCGCTCCTCCAGCCGCCGGGCGAGCAGGTGAAGCTCGTCCAGCAGCTTCTCGTCCTCATCGGTGATCTTGGGGGCCTGCTTCCACTTGGTGACATAGTGGAAGATCAGCCAGGGCATGCCGATAAACAGCATGCCGCAGATCATGAGGGGCAGGAACACGTCCTCCATGCGTCATTCTCCCCTGTTTGTACCGGCGTTCATCGACGCCTTCAGCGCGGCCAGTTCGGCGTCGACCTTGTCGGACGTCTTGAGCTCCGCGATCTCCTCCTCCAGCGTCTTGGGCTGGTTGCCTAGGCTCAGGGCGTCGGCGCGGCCTTCGGCCATGTCGACCCGGCGCTCCAGCATGTCGAAGCGGGCAAAGGCGTCGTTCACCTTCTCGCCGGCATAGGCTTCGCGCAGGCGCAGGCGGTTCTGGGCGCTTTCCATGCGCGTGACCAGGCTGTTCTGGCGCGCGCGGGCCTCGCGCAGCTTGCCCTGCAACTTGGCGATGTCCTCTTCGGAGGCGCGCAGCGCTTCGTCCAGCACCTCGATCTCATGGGAAAGCTGCTCCGCCATGTCGACCGCCTTCTGCTTTTCCACCAGCGCGGCCTTGGCCAGATCCTCGCGGTCCTTGCTGAGCGCGAGCTGGGCCTTTTCCGTCCAGCTGTCCTGCAGGCCCTGGAGCTTGGCGATGTGACGCCGCATTTCCTTCTGGTCGGCGATGGTGCGGGCGGCGGAGGCGCGCACCTCGACCAGTGTTTCCTCCATTTCGAGGATGATCATGCGGATCATCTTCGCCGGGTCTTCCGCCCGGTCGAGCAGGTCGGTGACATTGGCGGCGATGATGTCGCGGGTGCGGGAGAAAATACCCATTTGAACTTCACTCCTGGTACGAACGTGTCGGGGCGAGCCTTACGCCAGATAGTGCAAGGCTGCGGGGCATTCCGGGTTCGCGATCATCGGGACTTCGCTGGCGCGGGCAGGGCCTACCGCCGAAAGGATCAGGGTCGATCCGAACAGGACGGAGGCGATGGCGACGGACAGGAACTGACCGATTTCGCGGACGCTGTTGCTTTGCTTTTCCATGATAAACTCCTGAACCTTGGCCTTCATATGCGTGCCGCTCGATAGGTCAGCGGCTTCGCTTTCCAACTTTGCAGAAGCCGTGCCAATTTCCGGAAATGGCAGAATTTCGCGGTTTTTTACGATCGTGCAAGAATAGGACTTGCCGAAATATGGGAATTTTCACCATAAGTTGGGGCATGGAGAAAAACACCCAGTTCGTCGGCCAGTCGCTGGCCTTTCTCGATGCGGTCGAGCAGGCCGGACGGGCGGCGGAACTCAACCGGCCGGTACTGGTCATCGGGGAGCGCGGCACCGGCAAGGAACTGATCGCGGAGCGCCTTCACCATCTTTCGCCCCGCTGGGACGAACCGCTGATCGTCATGAACTGCGCGGCGCTGCCGGAAACGCTGATCGAGGCGGAATTGTTCGGCCATGAACAGGGCGCCTTCACCGGCGCGGCGCGGGCGCGGGCGGGACGGTTCGAAGAGGCCGATCGCGGCACACTGTTCCTGGACGAGCTGGGCACGCTTTCCATGGCGGCGCAGGAGCGGCTGCTGCGCGTCATCGAATATGGCGAGGTGACGCGGATCGGCGCGTCGAAGCCGCTGACGGTCGACGTGCGCATCGTCGCGGCGACCAATGAGAACCTGCCCGCCGCTGCCGATGCCGGGCGGTTCCGGCCCGACCTGCTGGACCGGCTGAGCTTCGAGGTGATCACCCTGCCCCCGTTGCGGGCGCGGGAGGGGGATGTCGCGGTGCTCGCCAATCATTTCGGGCGGCGCATGGCGGCGGAGATCGGCTGGCCGCAATGGCCGGGCTTTTCCGCCGCCTGCATGGCCGAGCTGGAGGCCCATTACTGGCCGGGCAATGTACGCGAACTGCGCAATGTGGTGGAGCGCGCGGTCTATCGCTGGAACGAGCCGGGGCGGCCGGTCGCGGCGATCGTGTTCGATCCCTTCGCCTCGCCCTGGAAACCCCAGCCGCTGATGCCGGTGCAGGTCGTGGCGGAGGGTCGGACCATGGGCTCACCAGCTCCCGTCGCCAACGGCCATGACGCGATCACGGACCTCAAATCCGCCGTGGATGCGCATGAGGCGGCCATCGTCCGCGCGGCGCTGGAGCGCTTTCGCTACAACCAGCGGGCGACGGCGAAGGGGCTGGGGCTGACCTATGACCAGCTTCGCCATTGCATGAAGAAGCATGGGTTGAGCGCGGGGTAGCCCAACCCCCACATCACCGCGTCGGCACCGGCTCCGCACCGGAATAGTCGTAGAAGCCCTTGCCGGTCTTCCGGCCCAGCCAGCCGGCCTCGACATATTTCACCAGCAACGGCGCAGGGCGATATTTGGGGTCGCCGGTCGTGTCCTGCAGCACCTTGCAGATTTCCAGGCAGGTATCGAGACCGACGAAATCCGCCAGCGTCAGCGGCCCCATGGGATGGTTGAGGCCCAGCATCACGCCCTTGTCGATGTCGGTCACGCTGCCGACGCCCTCACCCAGCGCGAACATCGCTTCGTTGAGCATCGGCAACAGGATGCGGTTCACCACGAAGCCGGGCGCGTCGAAGGCATGGACCACCTGCTTGCCCAGGCTGGCGGCGAAGGCCTCGACCGCGGTCACCGTTTCCGCGCTGGTGGCAAGGCCGCGAATGACCTCGACCAGCGCCATCACCGGCACCGGGTTGAAGAAATGCACGCCAACGAACCGGCTTGCGTCGGGCGCCGCCTGCGCCAGCCGGGTGATCGGGATGGAGGAGGTGTTGGACGCCAGGATCGCGTCGGGCGCCAGCAGCGCGCCGACATTGCCGAAGATGGCGCGCTTGATCTCCTCCCGCTCGGTCGCGGCTTCGATCACCAGCTGACAGGCGGCCAGTGGTGCGATTTCGCCCACCGGCGTGATCCGGGCGATGGCGGCGTCGGCATCGGCCTGCGCCAGCTTGCCCTTTTCGACCGCACGGCCAAGCTGGCGGATGATGCTGTCGCGGCCCTTCTGCGCGCGGGGCAGGTCGATGTCGGACAGGATGACCTCATAGCCCGCCTGCGCCGCCACCTGCGCGATGCCCGCGCCCATCTGGCCCGCGCCGATCACCCCCACGGTCCGAATATCCGTCATGGTCGAAACCCTCCTGCACTGAATCCTCTTCGCCCGCCCCCGTAGCGCCATGACAGGCGGGCTGCCAGTGCTTCCGCGCAACGTCAAAGCGGACGGAAAGCCCCGTGCGGGAGGCGGAGCGCCGATCTTTCTGCGATTTCCCGCTTTGCGCAGCGCCTGCTTGATGGTTAAAAGCCCCGGCATGTCCGTTTCAGACCTGCTGCCCGCGCCGGCGACCGGAAGGTTCATCGCCGCCGTGCATCACTTTCCGCTGCGCGTCTATTTCGAGGACACCGATCTGTCCGGCCTTGTCTATCATGCCAATTATCTGCGCTATATGGAACGGGCCCGATCGGACATGCTGCGCATTGCCGGGATCGACCAGCGCGCCAATCTGGAGGGTGGAGAGGGCGTCTATGCCGTCACCGACCTTCAGCTCCACTATCGCCGCCCCGCCCGGCTGGACGATGAGCTGATGGTCGTGAGCCGCGTCACGAAAGTCGGCGCGGCTTCATGTTCCATTCATCAGACGGTCATGCGCGATGAGGAAATATTGACCCAGGGCGATGTTTCCGTCGCCTTCCTGACACCCCAGGGCCGCCCGCGCCGGCAACCAAAGCCCTGGACCGACATTTTCAGCCGTTTGATGAGAGGGGAAGACATCAACCCATGAGCCTTTCGATGCCCGACGTTGGCCTTGCGGTCGGCAATGCCGCGCAAGCTGCCACCATTTCGCCGCTGGCCCTGTTCCTTCAGGCCGACATCGTCGTGAAGGTGGTGATGCTGGGCCTGCTGCTGGCCAGCATCTGGACCTGGGCGATGATCATCGGCTTCAGCTTCACCCTGCGCAAGGCCAGCCGGCAAAGCCGCGCCTTCGAACAGGATTTCTGGAAGGCGGAGGATATCGACCGCTTCTATGAAGGCCGCGGCAAGGCGGAGTTCCCGGCCGCCAAGGTGATGGCCGCCGGCGTCACCGAATGGCGCCGGTCGACCGCGCAGAAGGTGATCGATCGCGAGGGGACGCGCGATCGGCTGTCCACCGCCATGTCGAGCACGATCGCTGCGGAAATGGACCGGCTGTCGGACCGGCTCAACATTCTCGCCACGATCGGTTCGGTCGCCCCCTTTGTCGGGCTGTTCGGCACGGTGTGGGGGATCATGCGGGCCTTCACCAGCATCGCGGCGGAACAGAACAGCAGCCTGGCGGTCGTTGCGCCCGGCATTGCCGAGGCGCTGTTCGCCACCGCCATCGGCCTGTTCGCGGCGATCCCGGCGGTGATCGCCTACAACCGCTTCAGCCATGGCATCAACCGCATGGAATCGGGGCTGACCCGCTTTGCCGACGGCTTCTATTCGACGCTGAGCCGCGAGCTGGAGGCGCAGCGGTGACGAAGGCCGGGATAAAGCGGGGGGCGATGTAATGGCCATGTCCGGGCCTCCTTCCAGCCGTCGCGGACGCGGTCGCGCGCCGATGGCGGACATCAACGTGACGCCGCTGGTCGACGTCATGCTGGTGCTGCTGATCATCTTCATGGTCACAGCGCCCTTGCTGGTGACGGGCGTGCCGGTGAACCTGCCCGAAACCCGCGCCAAGGGGCTGGACCAGGACCAGAAGCCCACCGTGGTCTCGATCGACCGCGACGGCGGCGTCTTCATCGACGACGCGCAGATCAGCGACGCCGAACTGCCCGGCCGCCTGGCCGAGATCATGTCCGCCAATGCCGGCAAGGCTGAACCGCCGCAGATCTTTCTGCGCGCCGACAAGGGGCTGGACTATGGCCGGGTGATGCTCGTCATGGGCGAGCTGAACCGCGCGGGACTCAACAAGGTCGCGCTGGTCAGCACCGGCACCGAGGACAGGTCCGCTGTCAGCAGCGGTTCAGAATAGGGGCCATAGGTCTTGGCGATGGATCGTGCGGAGAAAATCGGCCTTGGCGTGGCAACGGCGGGACATGTCCTGCTGTTCGGCCTGCTTTCGTCCGGCTTTCTGGCTACCCCTAACCCCCTGAAGCTCAATTCGCCGCCGATGGACGTCAGCCTGGTGGATGAGGTCGCGCTGAAATCAACGGCACCGCAGGTGTCGACCGCCCCCCCACCCCCCAGCGTCGCGCCGGAACAGGGCCCGACCGAGGACGCCGCGCCCGCGCCGGAACCCGAACCGGCGCCACGACCCGAACCAAGCCCGGCGCCGCCGGCTCCCCGTCCGGCTCCACCCAAGCAGGCGGCCAAGCCTGCACCGCCCAAACCCGCGCCCGCACCCCCGAAGAAGGATGTGCCGGCCGCCAAGCCGAAGCCCAAGCCGGCGGCAGAAAAGCCCGCACCGGCCAAGGCATCGCAGAAGCCCGCGGCCAAGCCCAAGTCCGATGCGTCCGCGCGCGCCTCCGGCCAGGGCAAGGCGGACAAGCCCAAGGGATCGCTGCTGGGCAAGGACTTCCTGAAGGGCATCGACACCGAGGACGACGCCCCGCGCAAGCCCGCGCCGCCACCGGCAGCCGCCATGGGGCCGGCGCAGAAGGCCGCGCTGGACGCGGAAATCCGTCGCCAGCTCAAGCCCTATTGGAAATCCCCCAGCGGCGCGGATATCGAGCAGCTTCGCACCTTCGTCGACGTGCAGCTTTCCCGCGACGGTTCGCTCCTGGGGCAGCCGCAGGTCGTCAACACCACCGGCATCACCGCCAGCAACCGCACCCAGGTGACGTTGCATCAGGAACTGGCGGTCAAGGCGATCCGCCTCGCCGCGCCTTTCAAGCTGCCACCCGCTTTGTATGATGGCTGGAAATCCCTCCGCATCTCCTTCGACAAGAGGCTATCGCAATGACCCCATCCTTCAGGACAGGAAAGGCCCGCGCCACGTTCGGGGCCATGCTGGGGGCGCTGCTGCTGGCGCTCGCGCCCGCCGCTTCGGCGCAGCTCAGCGTCGATGTGACGGACGAATCCTCCTCCAACCTCAAGATCGTGGTCCCTGCCCTGCCGGCGCAGGCGGAGGTTTCCACGCCCGCAGGCGGTTCGACCGAGCTGGGCCGCAAGATCGCCGAGGTGATCGCGGCCGACCTCAAGGGGTCGGGCCTGTTCGATCCCTCCGGCCCTGCCGGCATTCCGGCGATCGCCTTTCCCGAAGTGACCAATCCCGTCTATGACAAATGGGGCGCCTATCAGGCGCTGGTGCAGGGTTTCGTGCGCACGACGGGAGGCGAGGCGGACATCACCGTCGGCTGCTATCTCTACGACGTGGCGCTGAAGCAGGAACTGACCCGGCAGGGCTATGTCGTGGCGCCGCGGGACTGGCGGCGGGCCGCGCATAAATGCGCCGACGCCATCTATGCGCGCCTTTCGGGCGAGAGCCCCTTCTTCGACAGCCGCATCGCCTATATCGCGGAGAGCGGCCCCAAGGGGAACCGCACCAAGCGCCTCGCCATCATGGATTCGGACGGGGCAAACCACCGCTTCATCACCAATGGCCAGTCGATCGCGCTGACGCCGCGCTTTTCGCCCGACTACAAGTCGATCGTCTATGTGAGCTACCTCAACAACCGCGTGCGCATCTATATCTATGACATCGGCACGGGGCGGCAGCGGCTGGTGACGGAAAGCAACAATCCCACCTTCGCGCCGCGCTGGTCGCCGGATGGCCGCAACATCCTTTTCTCCATGGCGATCGCGGGCAACACCGACATCTATCGCATTTCCGCCAGCGGCGGCGCGCCGGTGCGCCTGACCACGGCGCCGGGCATCGATGTGGGCGGCAGCTATTCCCCCGACGGCCGCCAGATCGTGTTCGAAAGCGACCGTTCCGGCAGCCAGCAGATCTATGTGATGAACGCCGACGGTTCGGGCCAGCACCGGATCAGCCATGGCGGTGGCCGCTATGCGACGCCGGAATGGAGCCCGCGTGGCGACCTGATCGCCTTCACCAAGATTTCCGGCGACTTCAAGATCGCGGTCATGACGCCGACGGGTGACAATGAGCGCATCCTGACCAATGGATGGCAGGACGAGCAGCCGAGCTGGTCGCCCAATGGCCGCGTGCTGCAATTCTTCCGCACCACGCCCGGCCGGGAAGGCAGCAGCCAGGTGTGGCAGGTCGACCTGACCGGCGTGAACGAACGGCGCATACCCACGCCGCTCAGCGGGTCGGACCCGGCCTGGGGGCCCTTGCTGCCCTAGGACGCCGACATATGCTGATTCGCATCATGACGGAACCGAATCGTCCCGACTGCGTAACGACCTTCAGACCCTGTTGAGGAGCATCCGATGAAAATTTCCCGTCCTTTGCTGATGGCGACCGCCATCGTGGCCCTTGCCGCCTGCTCCAAGAAGCCGCCGCAGGAATTGCCCCCCGCGCCCGGCGGCGACAGTTCGGCGCAAACCGGCGCTCCTGCCGCCCCGACTGGCCCGGTCAAGGGCAGCCAGGAGGATTTCGTCGCATCGGTCGCATCCGATCGCATCCTGTTCGGCACCGACCAATATGATGTCGACGCGCAGGACCAGCAGATCCTGCAAAGTCAGGCCGCCTGGCTGCAACAGAACCCCAATGTCCGCGTGACCATCGAGGGGCATTGCGACGAGCGCGGCACCCGTGACTATAATATCGCGCTGGGCGAACGCCGCGCCAATGCGGCGAAGAATTATCTCGCTTCGCTGGGCATCGACGCCGGCCGCATCACCACCGTGAGCTATGGCAAGGAACGCCCCGCCGCGCTGGGTTCGGACGAGGCCGCCTGGGCGCAGAACCGTCGCGCGGTAACCGTCACGGTCCAATATTGATCATGTGAAGCTTTCGGGTCGCACCAGCTTCATGACCCCCGGAACAGCGATCTGATCAGATCGCTGTTCCGGGGTTTTCCTTTCAGGACCAGCCGCCGCCGAGCGCCAGGAAGACGGCAATCTGGTCCTGCACCAACTGCACCCGCGCCGCCGCCGCCGAAGCCTCCGCATTGGCGAGCGAGCGCTGCGCGTCCAGCAGGGACAGGAAATCGCCCCGCCCGAAGCGGAACAGCTTGCCTGCCTGCGCGGCCGAAACCCCCGCGCTGTCCCGCGCGCGGTCGAGAGCCGCCGCCTGATCGGCATGGCGACGATAGTTTTCCAGCGCCGTTTCCGTCTGGCGCAACGCCTCCAGCACCGTTCCGTCGAAGCGCGCCAGATCGGCCTGGACCTGCGCATCGGCCTGCGCGATCCGCGCCCTGACGACGGGACGGTTGGGAAAGCTCCAGCTTAACAGCGGTCCCAGGCTCATGCCGAAACTGGTCCCTGAACCCGCGCTTCTGAGCGGTCCCGACAGGCCCAGCGATCCACCAATGCTGATCTGCGGGTAGAGATCGGCGGTCGCCACCCCGACGCGGGCCGTGTCGGCGGCGATGCCGCGTTCCGCCTGCCGGATGTCCGGCCGTCGCCGGATCAGCGCAGCGCCATCACCCACCGGCAGGGCCGCACCCAGCGCCGGCAGGGTCGCGCAGCTTTCTACATCCTTCGGATAATCGGCCGGCGGCCGGCCCAGCAAGGTTGCCAGCAGATACAATCCACCCTGCCGCTGCGCGTCGAAGGCGGGCAGGCTGGCCTCGCTTGCGTCGACCGCCGCCTGCGCCCGGCTGACGTCGAAGGCCGTGCCCCGCCCTCCCCTGAACAGCCGCTGCGTGGCGCCCAGCGTTTCCCGCTGCAGCGCCACGACGCGCCGGTTGACGGCCAGCGAATAATTGGCGGCGCACACCTGCGCATAAGCGCGCGCCGTTGCCGCCGCCACGCTGACCCGCACATAGTCGCGCGCCGCCGCGACCGTTTCCAGATCGGCGGCGCTCGCCTCTATCGCGCGCCTGATCCGGCCGTTGAGGTCGAGCGGATAGGAGGCGGCAAGGCCCAGATCATAGCCGACCACGCCCGGCAGGCTTTCTGCCGTGCCCGAAGGCCGCGAAAGCGTCGCGCCCCCGCTGACCGTCGTGCCGATGGTGCGTGCGGCCTCCGCCTCGCGCAGGACGGCCTGCGCAGCGGTCAGGTTGGCGTCGGCGACGCGCAGGTCCCGATTGGCGACAAGGGCCTGTTCCACCAGCGCGTCCAGCCGGGGGTCGGCATAGAGCCGCCACCAATGATCGGGCAGATCGGCGTTGCTGAAGCGGGCATCCTGCGCCGACAGGAAGGCGCCCTGCGCGGCGGGAGCGGTTGCCGCCGAATTTTCGGGTGGACGATAGTCCGGACCCGCCGTGGCGCAGGCGACCAGTGCAAGGGCGAGGACAGGCGCCCCCATCCTTGCTCCGCGCCTTCGGCCGGAGGAAGAAAAGGCACCACTGGCCCGCATCTCACGCATGACGGCACCCCCCGGCCTTCGCATCCTTGCGCGCCGGTTCGATCGTCACGGTGGCTGTACGCCCGGCGATGAGCTTTACCTCCGGGGGCACCTGCGTCAGCTTCACTCGCACCGGGATGCGCTGGGCCAGCCGCACCCAGGAGAAGGTCGGCTCGACCGTCGGCAGCAGATTGCCCGAATCCGACCGGCTGCTGTCATTGATGCCATAGGCGATGCTGTCGACCCGGCCGTGCAGATCCTGCGCCTCCCCCATCAGGCGCACCGTCACGGGCGCACCGATGCAGACCAGCGGCAGCTTGGTTTCCTCGAAATAGCCCTCCACGCGCAGGCTGTCGCGGTCGACCAGCGCCATGGCCTGCTGCCCCGCCGCCACGAAATCGCCCGGATGAAGGTCGAGGTTCGTGACCACCCCATTGACCGACGCGGCCACCCGTGTCCGCCGGAGGTTGAGGGCGGCGGCATCCCGCGCGCTCATCGCTTCGGCCAGCGCCGCCTCCGCCGTCGCGACGCGGGCGACATTCTGCTCATGCGCTTCCTTCGCCACCAGATCGCCCAGCGCCACGTCGCGGGCCGCCTCCCGCCGGGCCTGGCCGAGCGTCGCCCTGGCGCTGGCGATCTGCGCTTCGGCCTGCTCCACCGCCAGCGCGTAGCGGGGCCGGTCGATCACGAACAGCAGGTCGCCCGCCTTCACCGCCTGATTGTCATGCACCGCGACGGAGGTGACGAGTCCGCCAATGTCGGGCGTCACCCGCACGACGTCGGCCCGCACCCGCCCGTCGCGCGTCCAGGGGCTGCGCTCATAATGATTCCACATCCACAGCGCGACGAGCACGGCTGCGATGACGAGGACGATGGTGGCGGCGCTGCGGGTCAGCGTGGCGGCAAAGCGGTTCATAGACGGATTCCAAGGGCGGGAACGAGGATGACGAGCGCGCCCAGCATCAGCACGAAGATGCTGAGGTCGACCGCCGCGCGATAAGCGAGGAAACGATAGAGGCCGAAGGCGCCGATCAACCGGGTTACGCCCCAGCTCAGGATCAGCGCCACCAGCGCCAGCAATAAAAGGGTCGGCACATAGACGCCGCCCAGGGCGATTTCTCCGGTCATGCCGGCTGTCCGATCGGCGAGGGTTTCCGATAGCCCTGACTGTCGGGGAAAAGATTGCGGCGCAGGCTGACCAGCGCAAGGATACCCTCCCGCCGGATCGCGGCGTCGGGATTATCGGACAGATGACTGATCGCGCCGTCGATATCGGTCAGCAGCGCCGGACGGGCCGGTTCCGGCGCATCCGGGTCCAGCCCGCGATAATGGGCGCCGACGCCCGTCAGCACATCGGCGAGCGGCGCGGCTTCATCGACGGGCAGGTCGAGCCGCAACTGCCGCAATTCGCCGATGGCAACGCCGGTCCGCAGGTCGCGGAGCGCGTCGTAGAGCGGCTGCCCGCTGTCGGAACGGACAGCGGCCAGCCGGGGCGCCAGCAGCGCGATGCGATCCAGCATCCGGTTGATCCAGCCGCGCAGGTCAGGCGGCGTCATCAGCGTGGCGCGATTGGCGATGTCGTTCCACCCTGCGCGCACCGTGCGCCGGATCGCCCGCTCCACCCCCGCCGACTGCAGCAGCCCGGCCATGATGATCGCGTACCAAATGCCGACCAGTTGGGCCACGGTGCCATTGGCATAGCTCGCGAAGGCGCCGACATACCGATCGGACAACAGCACTGGACTGCCCAGTCCCAGCAGCGTCGGCAAGGCGATGCCCATCCAGCGCGGCGAGGCCATCATGGTGCCCAACAGCAGCAGCATCGGCGCATAGGCGGCGGCCAGCATGGCAAAGCCGTCAAGGCGCGGCATGATGGCATAGCCATAGACCGCGCCCAGCAGCGAAGCGGCGATGGTGCCGATCATGAAACCCTTTAGCGGCGCCAGCGGATTGTCCGACCCCGCGAAGAGCGAAAGGAACACGCCCGCCAGCATGACCGCGCTGCCGCCGTCCTTCCATCCGCTGCCGATCCAGAGCGCGCAGCCCAGAGCCACGGTGACGAAGGCCGCGAATGCGCCGCGCGCCGCGCCGCCATAGTCCCTGTGCAGTTCCCGGTTGCGCCGCCCCTCCAGCAATTCGCCGACGCGGGCGCTGACCGCCTCCCGCCTGTGGGTCACCATCTGGTCATAGAGGTCGCGGCAGTCGCGATGCGCGGCAATCAGTGCGGCGAGGCGGGCAAAAAGGCTGAGGCGCATCATGTCCGCCCAGCCCATCTCCGCCCGCGCCGCCGGTTCCAGCGCGGAACATCGGGCGATCAGCGCGTCCGCCGCTGCATTGCGGACGGCGAGATCTTCGCCGGGGTTGACGATCCAGGCCCGGACATCCGCTATCAATGTTTCGACCTGCCGCGGCACGACGCCGCCACTGGCCGCCTTCAACATGGCCAGACGATCCTCCACCGCCGCGCCCAGCGGCAGCAGCAGCGAGAGTTGGTCCTGCATGGCGCGCACCGTTCGCACACGCGGCGCGAGGCGGCTTATGTCGAAGGGCAGATGCACCGACATCTGGTGCAGTTCGGTGATGTCCTGCGCCAGGCGGCGGCGTTCCTGCGCCAGCCCCTCCACCGGCTCCAGCGCGATGGCGTCATGCGACCAACGTTCTGCATCGCGCAGCATGGCCGCCGCGCGCGCGAGCAGCAGATCGGTTATGGAGCCGGGGAAGACAACACCGTGGACCAGGGTGCCGCACAGGATGCCGATGGTGATTTCCTGCACCCGCAGCGTCGCCACGGTGAAGATGGTCTGCGGCGTGTCGACGTCGGGAAAGACGATGAGGCAGGCGCTATAGCCCGCCAGCACGAACATATAGGATCGCGGCGTGCGATCGAGCAGCGAGACGAAAACGCACAAGGCCAGCCACAGCGCCATGGCGAGCGACAGCAATTCCGGCGCATTGACCAGAGGCGGCACGACGGCAACGGAGAAGATCGCCCCGGTCAGCGTGCCGATGATGCGGAACACCGCCTTGGAAATCACCGCACCGGCCAGCGGTTGCGCGACGATATAGCTGGTCAGGAATGCCCAATAGGGACGTTCCAGCCCGATGCTGAGCGCGACGTAGAGCGCCAGCATCGCCGCCGCGAAGCATTTGAGGGAAAACAGAGCCGCGGGCCAGCCCACGCGCTCGCCGAAGGCGTTCATGTCAGCGCTCGCATGTCGGACCATTCATGGCGGGTCGTCCCCGTTACGACTGACCCCGCCGCTCGGCCATGCGCCGCTCCAGCAGGTTCAGCAGGTTGACGATGATCTCGATGGCGGCGTCCGGCACACCCTCCAGCAATTCGCGCCGCAAATCCTCCAGCCGCGCCTCTATCCGGCCGATCAGTTCCCGGCCTTCCGGCGTGAAGGCGATTCGGTTGGAACGGCGATCATCGGGATTCGGCACGCGCTCGACAAGTCCCGCCGCCTGCAACTGGTCCAGGGTCCGCACCAGCGAAGGCTGGGTGATCCCCAGTTCCTCGGCGAGATCGGCCTGCCGCGCATCGGCGCCGAGCCGGTCGAGATAGATGAGGCACCAGGCCGCGCTGTTGGAAACGCCGAATTCGGCCAGCGCCAGATCGGCCAATTGCCGCCATTGCCGGGCCACCTGCGGCATTTTATGCGCCAGCGCGCGCTTCAACTCCGATCGGGACATTTTATTTAGATAGCTAACTAATCTCTTGCGTCAAGGGTTTCCGTTCCGCCCCGGCGCAATCGGGAGTATTTTCGGGCCAAGAAAATGGGGCTGGGAAGTCGCGCGCCCAGCCCTTTCCCAGCCTTCCAACCTCAGCCTGCCGATCCTTCAGGCCCGACGCGTACCCGAAAAGCCCGCCGTGCCGAAGGCGCCAAGCTGCATGGTGCCGGTGATGCTGTCGCCGCTCACTTCCGCCTCGCATTCCAGCGTCATCGGCATGGGCAGCGTCATGTTCATCTTCCAGCTCAGCTTGTTGCCCTCGACCTTGCCTTCTGCCACGTCGAGCGAGCCCATCATGCCGGCGAAGGTCCCGTGAAAGCCGTCGCCCGAGCTGATGACGGTCAGCACGCCGTTCTGGTCGCCCATCGGCGTCTTCGCCACGCAATCATAGGCGCCGTCCACTGCTGCCATAGCACTTCTCCTTTACGTAATCGTCAATCTGCCAATGTGCCCATTTCGACCGGAAGTCCGACCGCGTCAAGCTGTGGCTTCACCAGTTTCGCGTCGCCCACCACGACCCAGATCAGCCGGTCGGGATTGATCGCCTCCCGTGCTGCCTTGTCCATGTCCGCCGCCGTCATGGCGCGGTAGACGCCCGGAAGCGTCTCATAATAATCATCCGGCCGCCCGATCATCCGGTTCCGCATCATCGCCCCCAGCAGATCGGACGAGGTTTCGAAACTGCCCGGCAAGGACAGGATCTGGCTGTTGATCGTCTGGTTGCGTTCCGCCTCGGTCGTTCCCTTGGCGGTCAGGAAATCGCCGATGTCCTTCCGCGCGGCGACGATGGACTCGCCGGTCTTGTCGGTCTGCACCGGGGCATAGACCAGCAGCGGGATCGTCTCCTTGACGCCCGGCAGTGCGCTGCCCGCATAATAGGCCCAGCCCTTGGTCTCGCGCAGGTCCATGATCAGGCGGGATGTCGAGCTGCCGCCCAGCACTTCATTGGCGGTCAGCAGCGTCACCGGATTGTCGGTGCCCGCCTTGTTGGTCAGCTGCCCGGCAAGGATCATCGACTGGGGGCTTTGCGGCTTGTCGACCAGGATGATCCGCGAAGGCCGCATCATGCGGTCCATGCGGAACAGCTTCGTCCCCTTTGCAACCCTGGGTGCCTTCCAGTCGCCGAAGCGCTTTTCCAGCAGCGGCATCACGTCGGCCAGCGTCGTGTCGCCCGTCACGAAGATCGTCGCATTGTCCGGCCGAAGCCATTTGTCATGGAAGGCGACCAGATCGGGCCGCGTCACCGCCTTCACCCCGCTTTCCGTGCCGGAGCCGGTGAAGGGAATGCCATAGGGGTGCGCCTGTCCATAGAGCAAGGGCGGCAGCAGGCGCTGCGCGATCGGCATGGGTTCGGTCTTTTCCGCCGCGATCCGGGTCAGCACCTGGCCGCGCAGGCGTTCGACCTCCGCCGGCGCGAAGGCCGGGTTGCGGATCACGTCCGCCAGCAGGCCGAGCGAGGCGTCCAGATTCGGCTTCAGCGCATAGAGGCCGACATTGGTCGCATCCATGCCGTTGCCGGCGCTGATCGACGCGCCCAGCCGTTCCTGCTCCTCGGCGATCTGGATCGAACTGCGCGTTGTCGTGCCCTCGTCCAACAGCGCCGTGGTGAGGCCCGCCGTGCCCAGTTTCGCCTTGTCGTCGGCGGCGTTGCCCGCGTCGAAGGACACGGACACCCGCACCACCGGCACCGTCGCCCGGCGCGCGAACACCACCGGGATGCCGTTCTTCAAGGTCGCATGTTCGACCGCCGGAAACTCCAGGTCCTTGACCGGCTCGATCCCCGGCTCCGCGATCCTGGTCGGCAGGGGCGGGGTCGCCGCGACCGGCGCGGGCTTCTTGGGATCGCGGAAATAGGCCGGATGATGGGTGGCGTTGCCGGCCAGCGCATTGTCCTCCGCCGACCGCTCGCCCGGCGCCACGGTCAGCCGGAAGACCGGCCTTCCCAGCCATTTGCGCGCGGCATCGCTGACCGACTGGGGCGTCGCCGCGGCATAGGCGGCCAGATCCTTCTTATATTTGCCCGGATCGTTCGAATAGACGGCGCCTTCGGCCAGGGTCACCGCCTTGCCGCTGAAGCCGCCGACCTTTTCCAGCCCGCCGATGGTGCCCGAAAGCTGCTGCGTCGCGGCGCGCTGCACCTCGTCCGCCGTCGGACCCTTGGCAAGATAGTCGGCCAGAAGCTGGTCGAGCCGCTTGCCGACCGCCACCGGGTTCTGTCCCGGCTTCACGTCCACGGTGATCTCCGCGATGGAGAGCTTCTCGAAGGGCTGGATGTTCGCCTTCACGCCCACCGCGACCTTCTCGTCACGCACCAGTATATTGTCGAGGCGGGAGGAATTGAGGCCGCCGAACACCGCCATTGCAAGGTTCAGCGGGACCAGGTCGTCCGAATTCACCCCAGGCACGATCCAGTTGCGGTAGAGCCGGGTGGCGGCGACATTGTCATGCATCACCTTCTCGACATCCTTGTCGAGCGTGGGCACGGTCGCATCCACATCCTTGGGCGCGGGGCCGGCGAGGATGTTGCCGAACCATTTTTCGACCTTCGCCCTAGCCGTGGGCACGTCGATGTCGCCCGCCAGCACCAGCACGGCGTTGTTCGGGCCATAATGGGTCTTGAACCATGCCTGCACGTCGCCGAGGCTGGCGGCGTTCAGGTCCGCCATCGAACCGATGGTCGAATGGCGATAGGGGTGCCCTTCCGGCAGCATGGCGGCGAGCTGCGCATATTCGACCAGCCCATAGGGCTCATTCTCGCCCATCCGCTTTTCATTCTGCACGACGCCCCGCTGGGTATCGAGCTTGGCCTGCGTCACGGCGCCGAGCAAATGGCCCATGCGGTCGGATTCGAGGAACAGCGCCCGGTCGAGCGCCCCGGTCGGCACCGTCTCGAAATAATTGGTGCGGTCGAACCAGGTCGTGCCGTTCCAGTCGGTCGCGCCGATATCCTCCAGCCGTCCGAAAAAGGGTCCGTCGGCATTTTCCGAGCCATAGAACATCAGATGTTCGAACAGATGGGCGAAGCCCGTCTTGCCTGCCGGTTCGAAGCGCGATCCCACATGATACCAGATCGATACGCCGACCACGGGCGCCTTGCGGTCGGTGTGGACGATGACGCGGAGCCCGTTCTTCAACGTGAACTGCTCATAGGGAATGTTCACCGCCGCCACCAGGCTGGAGAGCGGCGCGGGCGCGCTGGCCGACGGCGCCACCGGAGCGGCCGCCGCCGGCATCGTGGGAACAAGCGCGAGCAAGGACAGGCCGATCATCAACATTATCCGGCGGGAAAAGGGGGAGAAGGTCATGAGCGCCTCATGATGGTCAGTGGATTGGCCGGCAGCATAGCGGGGCGCTTTAGCCGCGCAATACGCTTTCCGCTGGACAGGCGGGATGGGCGCGATAGGCTTTGCCTCCAACCATAAGAAGAGGTCTTCGCACCCGATGCGCCGTCATTCCCTCGCCTTCGTGTCCGCCCTCGGCCTTGTCCTCGCCACGCCCTACCCCTCCTCCGCTGAAACCGCGCCTGCCATCGGTGCGGACGCCATTCGCGCCGATATCGGTTTCCTGGCGGACGACCTGCTGGAGGGGCGCGACGCGGGCACGCGCGGTTATGACATCGCCGCCCGTTATGTCGCCGCCCGGTTCGAGGCATTGGGCCTGCGGCAGGTCATTCCCGATAGCTGGTATCAGCCCGTGACGCTCGCCGTGGCACGGCTAGACAAGGTGTCCGCGCCCTCGATCAGCATCGGCAACAGGCGCTTCGCCAATGGCGAGGATATCGCCATCGGCGCATTTGGACGCGAACCGCGGCAGAGCATGGAGGCGCAGGCCGTGTTCGTCGGCTATGGCCTGCAATCCGATCGCGAGAAGATCAACGATTATGCTGGCCTCGACCTCAAGGGCAAGTTCGCGGTTGCGCTGTCCGGCGCCCCGGCCGGCATGCCGAGCGAGATCGGCGCGCATCTCGCCGCCGAAAAGTCCCTGGCCGCGCAGCAGGCAGGCGCCGTCGGCCTTATCACCATACCCACCGCCAGCTATCTGGGCCGCACGCCGTGGGAAAAGATACGCGACCGGGCGCAGCACCCTTCGGTAAGCTGGATCGCCAGGGACGGCCAGCCCTATGTCCGCACGCCTGCCATCCGGGGCACCGCGACGGTGACCGGCGCAGCCGCCGACGCACTGCTCGCAGGGTCGGGCAAGAGCCTCGCCGCGATCCGCGCGCAGGCGGAAAGGAAGGGTGCCCGGCCCAGGGGATTCGCGCTGCGACCCACGGTCCGGATCGACCGCACCAGCATCGTCGAAACGGCACCCAGCCGCAATGTGCTGGCGGTTCTGCCCGGCGCCGACCCGGCGCTTTCGCATGAATATGTGCTGCTGATGGCGCATCTCGATCATCTGGGGATGGAGGAGAACGGCAAGGGACCGGACAAGGTCTATAACGGCGCGATGGACAATGCGTCGGGCATCGCCACCCTGCTTGCCGTGGCAAGGGCGTTCGCGGAGAGTGGGGAGCGACCCAGGCGGTCCATCCTGTTCGCGGCCGTCACCGCGGAGGAAGACGGGCTGCTGGGGTCGCAATATCTGGCGAAGAACCCTGTCCTGCCGGCAGGCGGCAGGCTGGTCGGGGTGGTCAATCTCGACATGCCGATCCTGACCTATGATTTCCATGACGTGATCGCCTTTGGCGCCGATCATTCGACCCTTGGGCCAATCGCAGAGAAGGCGGCCAGGGCGCAGGGCATCTCGCTTTCGCCCGATCCATTGCCGGCCGAAGGGCTGTTCACCCGGTCCGACCATTATCGCTTCGTCCAGGAAGGGGTGCCGGCGCTGTTCCTGATGACCGGCTTTGCGGGTCCGGGAAGGGAGGCGTTCGAACATTTCCTCAAGACCGACTATCACCAGCTTTCCGATCAGATGAGCCTGCCCTTCAACTGGGATGCGGCCGCGAAGTTCGCCAGGGTGAACTATGCCATTGCGCGGGAGATCGCGGACGAGCCGCAGGCGCCGCGCTGGTACAAGGGGGATTTCTTTGGAGATGCATTTGCGCCGGATGCGCCCAAGGCGACGAAACCATGAACGATCCGGTGAATTGATAGCGCATAAGGATATTTGCGTAGCGCCTCTTGTGTTGCTTTTATGCAACATTACATCGTGAGCAGCTTCACGAAGGGGATAGTATGAACCTCGAAAAATTCACTGACCGCGCCAAGGGCTTTCTCCAGTCGGCGCAGACCGTCGCGATCCGGATGAGCCATCAGCGCATCAGCCCGGAGCATTTGCTGAAGGCATTGCTGGAGGACCAGCAGGGCATGGCGTCCGGCCTGATCAAGGCGGCGGGCGGCGATGCGGGCGTGGCGTTGCGCGAAACCGATGCGGCGCTGGCCAAGGTTCCTGCCGTTTCCGGCAGCGGGGCGCAGCAGACACCCGGCCTCGACAACGACGCCGTGCGCGTGCTGGACAGCGCGGAACAGGTCGCGGCCAAGGCGGGCGACAGCTTCGTCACGGTCGAGCGGCTGTTGCTGGCCCTCACCCTGGCCACCACCACGGCGGCGGGCAAGGCGCTGAGCGCGGCGGGCGTGAAGGCGGAAGGCCTGAACGCCGCGATCAACAATCTGCGCGGCGGACGGACCGCCGACACGGCGGGGGCGGAGGATCGCTATGACGCGCTCAAGAAATTCGCCCGCGACCTGACCGAGGCGGCGCGCGAGGGCAAGCTCGACCCCGTGATCGGCCGCGACGAGGAAATCCGGCGGACGATCCAGATCCTGGCTCGCCGCACCAAGAACAATCCCGTCCTGATCGGCGATCCCGGCGTCGGCAAGACCGCCATCGCCGAAGGGCTGGCGCTGCGCATCGCCAATGGCGACGTGCCCGATACGCTGAAGGACCGCACGCTGATGGCGCTCGACATGGGCAGCCTGATCGCGGGCGCCAAGTATCGCGGCGAGTTCGAGGAACGGCTGAAGGGCGTTCTCGACGAGGTGAAGGGCGCGGAGGGCCAGATCGTCCTGTTCATCGACGAGATGCACACGCTGATCGGCGCGGGCAAGTCCGAGGGGGCGATGGATGCGGGCAATCTGCTGAAGCCTGCCCTTGCGCGCGGCGAACTCCATTGCATCGGCGCGACGACGCTCGACGAATATCGCAAATATGTCGAGAAGGACCCCGCGCTCCAGCGGCGCTTCCAGCCCGTCTTCGTGGGCGAGCCGACGGTGGAGGACACCATCTCCATCCTGCGCGGCCTCAAGGAGAAATATGAGCTGCACCATGGCGTGCGGATCACCGACGGCGCGATCGTGTCGGCGGCGACGCTCGGCAATCGTTACATCACCGACCGTTTCCTGCCGGACAAGGCCATCGACCTGATGGACGAGGCCGCCAGCCGCCTGCGCATGGAGGTGGAATCCAAGCCGGAGGAGATCGAGACGCTCGACCGGCGGATCATCCAGCTCAAGATCGAGCGGGAGGCGCTGAAGAAGGAGACGGACAAGGCGTCGCAGGACCGTCTGGCGGCGCTGGAGGAAGACCTGGCCAATCTGGAGCAGCAGTCGGCCGAACTGACCCAGCGCTGGCAGGCGGAGAAGGACAAGATCGCGGGCGAGAGCAAGCTGAAGGAACAGTTGGACGCCGCTCGCGTCGAGCTGGACCAGGCGCAGCGGGCCGGTGATCTGGCGAAGGCGGGGGAACTGGCTTACGGCCGCATCCCCGACCTGGAACGCAAGCTGGAGGAGGCCCAGAACGTCACCCAGGGCGCGATGCTGCGCGAGGAGGTGACGAGCGAGGACATCGCCTCTGTCGTCAGCCGCTGGACCGGCATCCCCGTCGACCGCATGCTGGAGGGCGAGCGGGAGAAGCTGCTCGCCATGGAAGCGGAACTGGGCAAGCGCGTCATCGGGCAGGCCGATGCGGTGAAGGCCGTGGCGACCGCCGTGCGCCGATCCCGGGCCGGATTGCAGGACCCGAACCGGCCGCTGGGGTCGTTCCTGTTCCTGGGGCCGACGGGCGTCGGCAAGACCGAGTTGACCAAGGCGCTTGCCGGCTTCCTGTTCGACGACGACAGCGCGATGGTGCGCATCGACATGAGCGAGTTCATGGAGAAGCATTCGGTCGCCCGGCTGATCGGTGCGCCTCCGGGCTATGTCGGCTATGAGGAAGGCGGCGTGCTGACCGAAGCCGTCCGCCGCCGCCCCTATCAGGTCGTGCTGTTCGACGAGGTGGAGAAGGCGCATGGCGACGTGTTCAACGTGCTGCTGCAGGTGCTGGACGACGGCCGCCTGACCGATGGGCAGGGCCGCACGGTGGACTTCACCAACACGATCATCGTGCTGACGTCGAACCTGGGCAGCCAGTTCATCGCTTCGCTGGCCGATGACGAGCCGGTGGAGAAGGTCGAGGATCAGGTGATGGACATCGTCCGCGCCCATTTCCGGCCGGAATTCCTGAACCGGCTGGACGAGGTGATCCTGTTCCACCGCCTGGGCGCGAGCCATATGGCGCCGATCGTCGACATCCAGGTGGCGCGGATCGGCAAGCTGCTGAAGGACCGCAAGGTGACGCTGGACCTGACCGACGGCGCGCGGGCGTGGCTGGGGCGGGTCGGCTATGACCCGGTCTATGGCGCAAGGCCGCTGAAGCGGGCGGTGCAGCGCTATTTGCAGGACCCGCTGGCCGACCTGATCCTGCGCGGCGAGGTGCCTGACGGGGCGACTGTGAAGGTCGATGAAGGCGACGGGGGGTTGAGGCTGGGGATTGGTTGAGCGTTTCAATCAGGACCGGATGAGACAAACAGAAAGGGCGCTTCCTGATGGAAGCGCCCTTTCCTTATACCCTTTCGGACCCGTGAAGATCAGTAGTTGAACTTCGCGCCGACGCGGAAGTAGCGACCAAGGATACCCTCGCCACCCTGGACCGGGTTATAGGCATGGGCGCCATAGGTGACCGGATCGATCGGAGGCATCTTGTCGAACACATTCAGCATGTTGGCATAGAAGGTGAACTGATCCGTCACCTTGACCTGCGCATTGAGGTCGAAGGTGATGTAGTTCTTCACGCGGCAGGGCACGAAGCGGTCCGGATTCTGGCCGCAATCCTTGTAGCCGTCACCCTGGTCCATCGCCGACAGGTCGTACCCGCCGAAGAAGTTGGTGGTGCCGCTGAGCGCGAATTTGCCGAAGTCCAACGTGTTGGTCCAGGTGCCGCGCCACTTGGGCGTGCCCGAACCGGCGGTCAGGTTGAAGTTGCCCAGCGTGCCATCATAGCGCTGCACCGAACCGTCGGGGAACTTGGTTTCCAGACGGATGATGTAGCTGGCCTCCAGCGAGCTGTTCCAGCGGATGCCGTCGCTGATCGGCAGGTCGAGATTGGCGCCGAAGTCCAGGCCTTCCGACTTGATCGTGTCGGCGTTGATGAAGCCGGACTGGACGAAGGCCACGCGCGGCTGACGCGGATCGCCCGGGGCGATGGGCACGTCCTCGATCACGTTGAAGCCCGCCGGGATCGGCAGACCGGCATAATAGGCCTGCAGTGCAGGCGTATTGTCCGCCGTGGTGATCGCGCCCGTCTTCTTGATGTTGTAATAGTCGACGGTGAAGGACAGGCCCCGCATCGGCTCGACCAGGATGCCGGCGGTGAAGCTGCGCGACTTTTCCGGCTTCAGATTGGGATTGGCCAGCGACGTCGCACCATAGGTGCCGCTGCGGATATATTGCGGACAGCTGCTGAAGGTCGCGACCGTACAGCCATATTGAGCCAGATAGGTGTCGTTGAACAGCGTCGCGCCATTGCCCACATAACCGGTCGTCGGGAAGGTCGCATTCGCCTCACCGAAGCTGGGGATGCGGAAGCCCTTCGAATAGGTACCGCGCAACAGCACCTGCCTGATCGGCTTCACCTTCACGCCGATCTTCGGCGAGAAATTGTCGATACCGCCGGAATAGCGGTCATAACGGCCCGACGCGTTGATTTCGACCTGGTCGATGATCGGCGCGTTCAATTCGGCATAGGCCGAATAGACGCGGCGATTGCCCTTCACGGCAAAGCCGTTCAGGCGATAATAGCGCTCCGTACCACCGTTGATATCCGAATTGATCGAGGGCGAATCGACCGCTTCGTAGCGGAACGACACGCCGAAGCCGAGCTGCAGCGGACCACCGGGCAGATCGAGCAGGTCGCCGCTGACATTCGCCTGCGCCTGCACCATGTCGGAGGTCGACGTCGCGATCGCCGTCGGCATCAGATAATCCAGGGTTGCCTGGCTGTTGGCGTTCGGATTGACGAAGTTGTAGCTGCCGTCGGCGATCACGTCCAACAGATGCTGGATATAGACATAGCCGTCCGACTTGCGGCGCAGGTCCATGTGCATCGCGGTCGCGTCGACCTGATAGTTCCACTTGTCGTTGATCGGTCCCTTGATGCCGATCGCACCGCGATAGGCGCGGGTGCGCGATTCGTCATGCTCGATCGAATTGGAAATGCGACCGATGATCGCGGCGTTCTGACCCGATGCCGCGAAAGGGTTGTTGGGGTTCAACGTGCCGTTGGCGGCGGTGCAGGCCACGGTCGTGCCGCGCGGGCAGACATAGACCGGCAGTTGCAGGATGGTGTTGCCGCCATAATAAGCCACATTGCCCGAGCTGCTGTAGCGCGGGAAATAGAAGGGTGCCGGCGCATTCGCACGAATGGTCGTGGGCAGGCCGTCATAGCTGACATCAGTCTGCAGGAAGTTGAACTGGGCATAGGCTTCGCTCGAATCGCCGACCCGGGCGGTGAAGCGGGCCGAGAAACCGTAGCGTTGAATATCCGGATTGATGACGCCGTAATTCTTGGTCAGGTCTTCCTGACAGACGGTCGACGGCGCACCCGCTGCGAGATTGTCCGCCAGTTCGGCAGGCGTCAGGGAATAGGAGGTGCTGCGGGCATTACAACCAGCGGGATTTAGAAGCTGATAGTTGCCGCTTTGAGTGCCGGTCAGCGAATTCGCGGGTCGGACGAAGAAGTTGCTGCCGGTGTTGGTGACGACCGGACTGAAACCCGGATAATTACCTTCACCGTCCAGGCCATCGACGACGTTGTTGGGGCCGCAATTGCCGTCATGGCAAACACCGCGATAGTCGTCGCTGTTATAGGGATAGCCGCGCTGGCTGTTCTTCAGCTGCTTGCTATTATAATAGAAGCCGCTGACATAGGCGTTATAGCCATTGTCCTCCAGATCGCCGGTGCCGGCGGTCAGCGACAGGCGATATTGCTGCCCGTCGCCGCGGCTGGAGATGCCGCTTTCCACGCGGCCGGCAACGCCCTTGAAATTCTTCTTGGTGATGACGTTGACCACGCCCGCGATCGCGTCCGCGCCATAGCTGGACGAGGCGCCGTCGCGCAGCACTTCGACATGGTCGACGATATCGTCGGGGATGGTGTTGAGGTCGACGAAGTTGCGCGTACCGTCATCCGACAGCGGGTAATAGGCAGCGCGCATGCCGTCGAACAGGACCAGCGTCGAGTTGGTCGACAGGCCGCGCAGTGACACGGCGGAAGCGCCGGCCGCAAATGCGCCGTTGGCCGAAAAGCTGTTGGTCAGCGCCGGGCCGTTATTGGCGGCTATGCGCTGCAGACCTTCCTGAACCGTGCTGATGCCGCGCTTGTCGAGATTTTCGACCGAGACGGTGGTGATCGGCGACGGGGTTTCGGCGTCGGTGCGGCGGATGATGGAGCCGGTAACGACGATCACGTCGCCGTTATCTTCAGGCGCTGCGCCCTGCGCCGCTTCCTGGGCGAAGGCGGGTGTGGCGAAAGCGGCAAAACCAGCGCCTGCCAATGCAAGCGCCTGCAGCGCCGCGCTTCCGCGCAGCCACGCGTTATTCGAGTTGGTCTTCACTATCCAGTCCCTTGCTCTGGAGGCCCGCGGATTGGCCCGCGTACTGTTTTGGACGCGTGAAGAGGGCGAAGAGCCCGACAGCAAAACCCTCTTCACGCGTGCTGCGGATTACTCTGCGCAGACGTTTTATGAGTGTAAAGCAGGGGAGAAGGTCAAAAATCGCATTTGATCTGAACTGTAGCAATTATGCCACAAACCCGAAAAACTCACATTGAACGGCTGTTTAACAACATTGTTACAGGTCCGAGTTTTCGGGCAAAATTTTACATTTCCGGCTCCGGCAAACGAACGAATAAAATTATAGTTCCGTGAAATATTGCTTCACTGCGGCGGCATTGGACCGGCGAGCAGAAGCGGGTCGATCCGGGCGTCATTCCACTTCATGGCCCAATGCAGATGGGGTCCGGTCGCCCTGCCGGTGGCGCCGATCGCGCCGATGCGCTGTCCCTGGACCACATGCTGGCCGGGAATCACATCGATCCGCGAGAGGTGCAGGAAGGCGCTGTTCAATCCATGGCCATGGTCGATCATCAGCAGATTGCCCTCCAGCGTGAAAGGGTGATCGGCCGCCAGCGTCGCCACTCCATCGGCCGGGGCCACCACCGGCTCGCCCGGGGCGCCCGCAATGTCGACGCCGCCATGATAGGCGCCCGGCTGTCCCTGATAAATACGCTGTGCGCCGAACAGGCCGGAGATACGGCCAAGGCGTGGCCAGATGAACCGCTGGCGCCAGCCCTGCGCGTCGGTCATTTCCTGGCGAGCGGCGGCGATCTGCTCCAGCTCCGGCTTTCGCAGGGCGAGGAAGGCCTGCGTGTTCCTGGTGGGGCGCAGCGGCGCATCGACCTGTTCGATCCGCCAATCCCGCGATGCGACGGCCAGGGTGCGCTCGACCATGGTTCCGTCGGCAAGACGCGCCCTCAGCCCGGCCTGCGGCGCGGCATCGCGATCGAAGGCGATCAGGAAGCGGCCATCGGCATCGACCGGCACCAGCTGGTCATCGAAACGCAGTTCGACGGTGCCCCTGGGCGCCGTGCCCAGCAACGCGCCGCCCTGCATGGGGGCGCCGTTCAGAACCAGTTCCGGACCGGCGGGAGCAGCGGACGTCGCGACCGTCATGCCGGCCACCGCCAGTGCCGCCGCGACGATCCAGCGCTTCATCTAGGATCCGCGCGCCTTCAGTTCGGCCTGGGCGGACAGTTCGGCGCTGGCATAAGGTTCCTGCCGCGATATGCTCCAGTAACGCAGGTCGTCCAGCGGGATCTTCCGTCCGCTGACGGCGCAGACCACATGGTCGCCCGCCTGCAGGACGCGAAAGCTGTAGGCCATATAGTGCAGCCGGGCCGGGCGGTCGCGGTTGGACATCAGCATGGGATCACTCGGCCTTTCTCGTACGGCGGCATCGTCAGGAAAACAGGTCCTGCTGCCCGATTTCCTTGCCCTCGCGCGGTTTGCGCGGGGTGCGGGACGGACTCGATATAGCTTCCGCGGACGGCTTCTCAAGGGGGGTGCCACCCTGGATGCTCGCGCCCACCGCGCCATCGCGGAAGTGCAGGCTGACGACGCCTTCCGCCTGGGCCTGCGCCACGGATTTCACCAGCCGGTCGCCCGCCATCACCCGCGCAAATCCGCGTTGCAGCGGCAGATCGGGATCGACCGAGGTGAAGAGCCGCGACACCCGGTCGAAGGCGGTCGCCCGGTCCTGATAGACGCGCTCCAGATAATCCGGGCGCAGCCGCAACCGGTCGACACGCTCGGCAGCGCGGCTGACATATTGGCGGAGCAGCGCAGGCCGCAGCGCGCCGCCCGCCTGGCCGAGATGCGCGCGCGCGTCGGCCACGCGGTGCCGCAGCGCGCCGCCAAGGCCATCGGACAACTGGTCCAGCCTCTGCCGCTGGGGGCTGAGCAGCATGTCGGGCGTGGGCATCAGCCGCGCCTGCATTTCCAGCCGTTCTCGCGCCTGCGCCGCGCCGCGCCGCACGGCCCGGTCCATGCGAAGCCCCTGTTCGGTCAGCATCGCCAGCAATTCGGCCCGCACGGGCACGGCCATTTCGGCGGCGGCGGTCGGCGTGGGAGCGCGCATGTCGGCGGCATAGTCGCAGAGCGTCGTGTCCGTTTCATGCCCCACGGCGGAGATGATGGGGATGGAGCATTCCGCGACGGCGCGGACGACGATCTCCTCATTGAAGCTCCACAGATCCTCGATCGAACCGCCGCCGCGCGCCACGATCACCAGATCGGGCCGGGGCACCATGCCGCCGGGCTGCATCTCGCTGAAGCCGCGCACCGCGCGCGCCACCTGATCGGCGGCGCCCTGCCCCTGGACCAGCACCGGCCAGAGCAGCACCTGCGTCGGGCATCGATCCTCCAGCCGATGCAGGATGTCGCGGATCACCGCACCCGTGGGGGACGTCACCACGCCGATCACGCGGGGCATGAACGGCAAGCGGCGCTTGCGTTCCCGGTCGAACAGCCCTTCCGCCGCCAGCTTCTGCCTGAGCTTTTCCAGCAGCGCCATCAGCGCGCCTTCGCCAGCCAGTTCCATCCGCTCGATCACGATCTGATATTTGGAGCGGCCGGGATAGGTGGTGAGCTTGCCCGTCGCTATCACCTCCGCACCATCCTGCGGCGCGAAGGGCAGGCGTGCCGCCCCGCCCTTCCACATCACGCCGTCGATCACGGCATTGTCGTCCTTCAGGCAAAGATAGATGTGCCCCGATCCAGCCCGCTTGAAGCCGGAAATCTCCCCGCGAACGCGGACATGGCCGAAACGGTCCTCGACCGTGCGCTTCAACAGGCCCGACAATTCGCTCACGCTGAGCGGCGGCGCGTTGTCCCCCGAGCGTTCCTCGGCTAACAGGCGCCCCGACACATCGAAACCAGCTTCATATTCCGGGGACATGGGCGAAATGAACATCCTTCTGTTGGGCGGCGGCGGCCGCGAACATGCTCTGGCGTGGAAGCTGGCGCAATCGCCGGCGCTCGACACCCTTTATGCCGCGCCGGGCAATCCCGGCATAGCCCAGCACGCGACATTGGTCGACCTTGATGCCGCGGATCATCGCGCCGTGGTCGATTTCTGCCTGCGCCACAGCATCGGCCTGGTGGTGATCGGCCCGGAAGCGCCGCTGGTCGACGGACTTGCCGACAATCTGCGGGTCAAGGGCTACCCGGTCTTCGGCCCCGGCAAGAGGGCAGCGCAGCTTGAGGGGTCCAAGGGCTTCACCAAGGATCTGTGCAAGCGCGCAGGCATCCCGACCGCCGCCTATGAACGCGTCAAGAGCAAGGACGGCGCCATCGCCGCGCTGGACGACTTCGCGCTGCCCGTGGTGATCAAGGCGGACGGGCTGGCGGCGGGCAAGGGCGTGATCATCGCGGAAACCCGCGAGGAGGCGCTGGAGGCGCTCGACACCATGTTTTCCGGCGCATTCGGCGCGGCGGGTGAGGAAGTGGTGCTGGAGGAATTCATGACGGGGGAGGAAGCCAGCTTCTTCGCCCTGACCGACGGCAGCGCCATATTGCCCTTCGGATCGGCACAGGATCACAAGCGGGTGGGCGACGGCGACACCGGCCCCAATACCGGCGGCATGGGCGCCTACAGCCCGGCCCGCGTGCTGACGCCCGAACTGGAAGCGCAAGTGATCGCGACGATCATCCGTCCCACGGTCGACACGCTGGCCGCCGAAGGAACGCCCTATAGCGGCGTGCTCTATGCCGGGTTGATGCTGACGGCCGAAGGGCCGAAGCTGATCGAATATAATGCCCGCTTCGGCGATCCCGAATGCCAGGTGCTGATGATGCGGTTCGACGGCGATCTGGTTGCGCTGCTGCTTGCCGTGGCGGAAGGAAGGCTGGCGGACCAGGGACCGGTGCAACTGGCGGACCGCGCCGCGCTCACCATCGTCATGGCCGCGAACGGTTACCCCGGCACGCCCGACAAGGGCGGCGCGATCACCGGCATCGATGCGGCGGAGGCCGGCGGCGCGCGGGTTTTCCACGCCGGGACGACAGAGCGGGACGGCATGATCGTCGCCAATGGCGGCCGCGTGCTCAACGTCACGGCGACCGGCCCGACGGTGAAGGCGGCGCAGCAGGCCGCCTACAGCGCGGTCGACGCCATCTCCTTCCCGACCGGCTTCTGCCGCCGGGACATCGGGTGGCGCGAAGTGGCGCGGGAGGAAGCGCAGCGCTGATCCCCTTGCGGCGTGCGCTCAACCGTCCTTAAATAAGGCAAATTCAGACAGGGAGGGACAAGCGATGCAAGAATTCTTCATGGACTATGGCCTGTGGCTGCTGATCGCGCTGCTGGTCATCATCGGCATCGTTTTCCTGCTGTCCGGGCGCAACCGTCCCAGTGAGCCTTCCATTCCCGCCGAGTCGAAGCCGGTGGCGGTGGCGGCGCCTGTTGCCGCTCCGCCGGTTTCCGTGCCGGTCGAGACGAGCGCGCCCGAACCGGCGATGGCCGCTCCGGCCGCCCCCTCGCCCGCGCCCGCGCCGGTCGAACCTTTGGCGCCGGTTCCTGCCCCCGATTCACCGGCGGCTGCCGCGCCGTCCGGCGATGCCGACGACCTGCTGAAGCTGAAGGGGGTCGGCCCCAAGCTCAACACGCTGCTGATCGAACTGGGGGTCACGCGCTATGCCCAGATCGCGGGCTGGAACGATGCCGACATCGCCGCGATCGACGCCAGGCTGGGCAGCTTCAAGGGCCGTCCGGTGCGCGACCAGTGGATCGACCAGGCAAAATATCTCGCCGCCGGGGATGTTGCAGGCTTCGAAGCCAAATATGGCAAGATCTGACGGGTCAGGCCGGCAGCGGCGATGGGGTCAGGGATGGCGCCGCCGGCCCCTGTCGCTGTTGAAGGACGGCAAGCTGGGCGATAATTATCAGGCGGACGGCGTGCATATGAATCCGGCCGGATATCGCATCTGGGCCAATGTCGTGCGCCAGCGGCTGAACGACGTGCTGCCGCCCGCGACGATAGACCGCTGCGTCCGTCAAGGAGGCGCGGTGCCCCCCTCCCGGACCGCGGCGGATGATCAGAAGATGCCGAGAAACTTCTTTTCCTGACGCCTGTTTTCCCGGACGCTTCCCTTGCCCGCCTCATCCTTGGCCGTGGTGCCGTGGCCGACATCGTCGCGGGGCTTGCCGCCTTTGGTGCGCTGGGCCGCCGCAGTCGCGCCGGCGAGCACCGGGCCGCAGGCGGCGCTCTTTGCGTCCCCGACATCGACAAAGGCAAGGACGGAGGCGAGCGGGGTCGCGGCGATGCCCAGGGCGGCGGCTGCTCCGCCGCGCGCCACCAGCTCGGGGCTGATCACGTCGATGCCGGGTCGGGCGAACGTCCCGTTGATGCCGATGGGTGACTGGCCGGAAAACAGGCTGAACTTCTTGCCGTCCGCGCGGAAGGCGAGGTCCAGGCTCTCATTGCGGAAGGAAAAGCCGCCCCGGCCCAGCATCACATTCTTTCGCGTGTCGATGATGATCGGGTCGGCGGCCGCCACGCCGTCGCGCACGGTGAAGGCGATCAGCCCGCAGTTGATCTCCACCGGATCCTTCAGTTTCTTCTGGAACATCTTGGTGATGAAGGTGCCGATGTCGAGTTCCGACAGCTGGACGTTGCGCGCCCACATCGAACCGGCCGGCAGGATGACCGCGATGCGGCCGTTGGAGGCGCTGAGCGAATCGTGCAGCGTGTTGCCGAGGCCGGTCATCTGGACGCGCGCCTTGATCGTGCCGGTGGTGCCCGATTCCTCGACGCCCCAGCGGGCGAGCAGCTTGCCCATCGGCGTGGGCGACAGGCGGATGTCGTAACTGGTGCGAACCGGCTGTGTCCGGGCGTTGATGCTGATGTCGGAACTGACATGGCCGCCCGACATGTCGAAGGTCAGCGGCGACAGGGTGAGCAGGCTGCGGTCGAGCGAGAGGGTGAGGCCGATATTGGACACGGGCACATTGTCGGCGCGGATGCGGCCTATGTCATAGCGCAGCCGGGCATCGAAATTGCGGAGCGCCTCCACCCGCAGCGGCGCATCGGGAAGAACGCGCGGCGCTCCGTCCACGGTCTGGATCGCGCCGGCCTTGCCCTGCTTCGCCAACCGCTCGGGATCATAGCCGATGAAGGGACCGACATCGACGATATCAAGGCTGCGGGTGGCAAGGGCGGCCTTCAGCAGCAGGCGATCATCCGGCTGCGACACGGTCATGCGTCCCGCCAGATCGCTGTCGCCGAAGCGGCCCTTGAGATGGGTGAAGCGCCACTCGCCCTCCACCTTGGTCAGGGCGGAGGTGAACCGATAGGCGCGGGTTTCGGGGATGGCCACGCCCAGGAAATCGAACAGCCGGGCAAGATTGGGTCCGTGGGTGATCAGGCGCAGGTCCGCGCCCTCTATCTCCGTCGCGCCGGGTAGCGTGCCGCTGACCTCCAGCACGGTCGCGCCCGCCTGGGCATGAAGGGCAAGCTGGTTCCTGCCGCCCGTCACCATTTCATCGGGCGAGAGCAGGCCGCCGCGCAATGTGAAGGGGCGGCCCCGCATCGTGCCGGCACCAGAAAAGCGCACATCGCTGGCGAAGCGGGTGTCTTGCGCTTTCACCGTCTCGAAGCCCAGATCGGCGGCAAGCTGCATGCGGGGATCGCGATAGCGCAGCGTCGTCCCGGTCAGCGCGGCGCGACGGATCAGCGGCAGGTTGAGCGGCTCACCCTTCCTGAGGGGGTCACCGAAGGTCCATGTGTTGTTCCTGCCGTCGCGCGACCATTCGAGATCGACGGCGGCGTTGCGCAGTTCCAGCCAGCGCAGTCTGTACCTGTCCCCGAACAGCAAGCTGAGCGGCGCGATGCGGCTGTCGATCAGGTCGGCGCGGAAAAAGGCGGGCCGGCTGGCCCAGCGCGTATTGGCGATGACCATTTGCCGGGCGCGGAACTTGATGGTGACGGGGTCGAAATAAAGCTGGAAGTCGCCGCCGACGCGAACCGGGCGCTCCAGGCGGCTGCTGACGATCCGTTCGAAGGGATGTTTGAGGAAGCGGCCCTTTGTGATGAAGAGGATCAGCCAGAGCGCGAAGAATATGCCGATGATCCAGAGCAGGATGCGCGCCGGCAGGGGGAGCCTTCGCCAGCCCTCGCGCGCGCGCCGGACATAGTGGCGCGTGCCACGGGGATGCGGCGCACCGCTTGCCGGCATGTCCGGCCGGAGGGGATCGGCGTCGGCCATGGCGGTTGAACGCCGATCCGCCTTTTTGGGTCCGAATCGCTTGCGTTCGGCAATGCTTCCGACTATGGGCCGCCCTTCGCGATATTCGGAAGGACCGCCCGGCTAACTAGGGCTGCCGTGGCTGTTCGTAATCGTCGCGCTTTGAAAAGGAGACGAAAATGCCCAAGCTCAAGACCAAGAGCGGTGTGAAGAAGCGCTTCAAGTTCACCGCTTCCGGCAAGGTCAAGCACGGCGTCGCTGGCAAGCGTCACCGCCTGATCAGCCACAATGCGAAATATATCCGCCAGAACCGCGGCACTTCGGTCATGTCCGACGCCGACGTGGCACATGTGCGCCTCTGGGCGCCCTACGGCCTGAAGTAAGGAGTAGAGGCACATGGCACGCGTAAAACGTGGTACGACCACCAAGGCGAAGCATAAGAGGATTCTGGATCAGGCGAAGGGCTATTATGGCCGTCGCAAGAACACGATCCGCATCGCCCGCCAGGCCGTCGAAAAGGCCGGCCAGTACGCCTATCGCGACCGCAAGGTCAAGAAGCGGACCTTCCGTGGCCTGTGGATCCAGCGCATCAACGCCGGCGTCCGCGCCGAAGGCCTGACCTATTCGCAGTTCATGCATGGCCTGAAGCTGGCCGGCGTGGAACTGGACCGCAAGGTTCTGGCCGACATCGCGATGCACGAGGGCGAGGCGTTCAGCGCCATCATCGCCCAGGCGAAGGCTGCGCTGCCCGCGGCCTGAGCCGGATCGGTCGCAAGATCGTCCAAAAAGGGGCGCCGGGGCAGATGCCTTCGGCGCCCCTTTTCGTTTCTGTCACCCTTGAAGGGAGCGTCCCATGTCGCTGCATGTGTGGTGGTTGTATGTCACGGCGGTTTTCCTGATCTCGGCCACGCCGGGACCGAACATGCTGCATGTGATGACCCAGAGCATTCACCACGGGCCGCGACGGGCGATGATGACGATGGCGGGCCTGATGAGTGCCGTGCTGCTCTGCCTGATCGCGTCGGCGCTGGGGCTGGGAGCATTGCTCAAGGCATCGCCCCGACTGTTCGACGTGCTGCGCTATGCGGGCGTGGCCTATCTGATCTGGCTGGGCGTCAAGGCCTGGCGAGCGCCGGTAGGCGACGCTGGCGAGGTGGGCGCGACGCGGGCTGGAGCGAAGTCGGCTGGGGCGCTTTATGGGACCGGGCTGCTGACGGGTCTCAGCAACCCCAAGCTGATCATCTTTGCCGCCGCGCTGTTTCCGCAGTTCATCGATACCGCAAGGCCCTTCAGCGTGCAGCTCGCCATCCTGGTGGTCAGCTTCGTGGTGATCGAAAGCTTCTGGTACAGCGTCTATGCGCTGGGCGGCATGAAGCTGAAGCGCTGGCTGGCGCCTGTGAACCGGCAGCGGCTGTTCAATCGCGGTACGGGGGTGATGTTCATCGGCTTTGGCGGGGCCTTGCTAGGCGCGCGGGCCTGACCGCCATCATCGTTCCCGTGCGCGGGAATCCATCCGACAGCCTGCATCCGCGCCAGTCATGAAACGGCACGCTTTGCATCGAAGGGACGTCAAATCGCCTTCAACGGCGGCATCAGCATCGTTCCGGCTTGATTGAAGGCTTCACAAAAGACTACGGCGTGCACCGGCTGATGTGGTTCGGGAACGGCGGTTCGATGGAAGAGGCGATCCGGCGCGGGAAGCAGATCAAGAAGTGGAGCAGGCAGGGGACGATCGACCTGATCGAGCGGGATCATCCCGAATGGCGTGATCTCGCCCTTGATCCGGTTTTTGAGCCTCTGGAGCGTCGGGGCGTCGATTGGGCGCCATGAAATTTGAATAGTGCGGGAGATGGGTTCCCGCCTTCGCGGGAACGACTGTGATGAGTGAGACTGCCAATCTGAAAGCCGGCCTGATCGCCGACATCGCCGCCGCCGATACGCTGGAGGCGCTGGAGGCGCTGCGCGTCGGTGCCATGGGCAAGAGCGGCGTGGTGACGGGGCTGCTCAAGACCCTTGGCGGCATGAGCCCGGAGGAGCGGCTGGAGAAGGGACCGCCGATCCAGGACCTGCGCGAAAGCGTGACGGCGGCGCTGGCCGACAGGAAGGCCGCGCTGGAGCAGGCGGCGCTCGATGCGAAGCTCGCGGCCGAGAAGATCGACATGACCTTGCCCGCCGAAACGGGACCGCAGGGGTCGGTGCATCCGGTCAGCCAGGTAATGGACGAGCTGGCGGAGATTTTCGCGGACCTTGGCTTCTCCGTCGCGACCGGGCCGGAGATCGAGGACGATTGGCATAATTTCACCGCGCTCAACATTCCGGAGACCCATCCGGCGCGGGCGATGCATGATACCTTCTATTTCCCGGATGGGCCCGATGAGAATGGGGCCGGGAAGAAGATGCTGCTGCGCACCCACACCTCCCCCGTGCAGATCCGCACGATGATGAACGCGGCGCCGCCGATCCGCATCATCGCGCCAGGCCGGGTCTATCGGTCGGACAGCGACGCGACGCATACCCCGATGTTCCATCAGATCGAGGGGCTGGTGATCGACAAGGGCATCACGCTCGGCCATCTCAAATGGACGCTGGAAACCTTCCTGAAGGCATTTTTCGAGCGCGACGACATCGTCCTGCGCCTGCGGCCCAGCTATTTCCCCTTTACCGAGCCTTCGGTCGAGGTCGATGTCGGATATACGCTGGTGAGCGGCCAGCGGGTGATCGGCGGCGACGGCGATGCGCCGGGCGGCGGTTGGCTGGAAGTGCTGGGCAGCGGCATGGTCAACCGCCGGGTGATCGAGGCATGCGGCCTTGATCCGGACGAATGGCAGGGCTTTGCCTTCGGCACCGGCGTCGACCGGCTCGCCATGCTGAAATATGGGATGAACGACTTGCGTGCTTTCTTCGACGGCGATCTGCGCTGGCTGAAACATTATGGTTTTTCGGCGCTGGACGTGCCGACGCTGAGCGGAGGAGTGGGCGCATGAAGTTCACGCTGAGCTGGCTCAAGACGCATCTCAACACCGATGCCGACCTGCCGACGATCCTCAAGGGCCTGACCAATATCGGGCTTGAGGTCGAGGGCGTGGAAAATCCGGCGGAAAAGCTGGGCGCCTTCCGCATTGCGAAGGTGCTGACGGCGGAACGCCATCCGCAGGCGGACAAGCTGCAGGTGCTGACCGTGGACGCGGGCGACGGCGCCCTGCAGGTCGTCTGCGGCGCGCCCAATGCGCGGGCGGGACTGGTCGGCGTGTTCGGGACCGAGGGCGCGGTGGTGCCGGTCAATGGCATGGTGCTGAAAAAGACCGCCATTCGCGGCGTCGAATCCAATGGCATGATGTGTTCGTTCCGTGAACTGGAACTGGGCGAGGATCATGACGGGATCATCGAACTTGGCGCCGACGCGCCGGTGGGACAGGTCTATGCCGAATGGGCCGGGCTGGACGATCCGGTCATCGACGTGTCGATCACGCCCAACCGGCAGGATTGCATGGGCGTGCGCGGCATCGCGCGCGATCTGGCGGCGGCGGGCCTGGGCACGCTGAACGCGCTGATCGTGCCGACGATCGAGGCGGCCGGACCCGGACCGGACGTGCGGATCGAGGATGCCGATGGCTGCCCCGCCTTCTTCGCGCGCACGGTCAGGGGCGTGAAGAACGGCAGTTCGCCCGAATGGATGGCGAAGCAGTTGAAGGCCATCGGGCAGAAGCCGATCAGCACGCTGGTCGACATCACTAACTATATCATGACCGATCTCGGCCGGCCGCTGCATGTCTACGACATGGCGACGCTGAAGGGCGGGCTGGTCGCGCGGCACGGGCGGCCAGGCGAGCAGGTGCTGGCGCTGAACGGGAAGACATACGCCATCGACGACAGCATGACCGTGATCGCGGATGACGAGGCGGTGCACGACATTGGCGGCATCATGGGCGGCGAGCATTCGGGCGCGCAGGACGGCACGACCGACGTGCTGATCGAATGCGCCTATTTCACGCCGGAACGGATCGCGGTGACGGGGCAGAAGCTGGGGCTGACCAGCGACGCCCGCGGACGGTTCGAGCGCGGGGTGGACCCCGCCTTCCTGGACGACGGCCTGTCGATCGCGACCTATCTGGTGACGCATCTGTGCGGCGGCAGCGCCAGCGAGGCGACGCGTGCGGGCAATCCGCCCGTGGTCGCGAAGACCGTGACCTATGATCCGGCGCAATGCCTGGCGCTGGCCGGGGTCGACGTGGCGGACGCCGAGCAGAAGCGCATCCTGGAAAGCCTGGGCTTCGCGGTGGAAGGCCATGACGCCACCTTCGAATATCAGGATGGCGTGCCGGTCACGACCCCGGCCACATGGACCGTGACGGTGCCGAGTTGGCGGCGCGACGTCGACGGCTGGCCCGACATTGTCGAGGAAGTCGTGCGCATCGTCGGGCTGGACCAGGTGCCCTCTACCCCCCTGCCCCGCGCGCCCGGCGTCGCCAAGCCGACCGCCACGCCGGAGCAGGCGATAGAGCGGCGCGTGCGCCGGACGGCGGCGGCGCGCGGCCTTGCCGAAGCGATCAACTGGTCCTTCATCTCGGAAAAGGAGGCCGCTGCGGTCGGTGGCGGGGCATGGACCCTGGCCAATCCGATTTCGGAGGATCTGAAGGTCATGCGGCCTTCGCTGCTGCCCGGTCTGCTTTCCGCGGCGCGGCGGAACGTGGATCGCGGCGCGGCGTCGGTGCGGCTGTTCGAACTGGGCCGCCGCTATCAGGCGGACAAGGAACGGGCGACGGTCGGCTTCGTGCTGGCTGGCGAGAAGCTGGCGCGAGGCTGGCAGACGGGGAAGGCGCAGCCCTTCACCGCCTTCGATGCCAAGGGCGAGGTGACGGCGCTGCTCGCCGCGGCGGGCGCGCCCGTCGCCAATCTCCAGAGCTTCGGCGAGGCGTCCGGCGCCTATCATCCGGGCCAGTCGGGCACGTTGCGGCTGGGGCCGAAGACGGTGCTGGCGGAGTTCGGCGTGCTGCACCCCAGCCTGGCCAGGCAGTTCGGGCTGACCGGCACGGTGGTCGCGGGCGAAATCTTCCTGGACGCGATCCCCGCCAAGCGGGCCAATGGCTTCATGCGCGCCCCCTATGCGCCGCCTGCCCTTCAGGCGGTGAAGCGCGACTTCGCCTTCCTCGTCGATGAAGCCGTCGAAGCCGACGCACTGGTCCGCGCCGTCAGGAACGCGGACAAGAAAGCGATCGTCGACGCGCGGCTGTTCGACGTCTTCGTCGGCCCCGGCGTGGACGAGGGCAAGAAGAGCCTGGCCGTCGAGATCACGCTGCAACCCGGCGAAAAGAGCTTCGCGCAGGAGGAGCTGGACGCGATCAGCGCGGCCGTGGTGAAGGCGGCGGCAAAGCTGGGCGGCACGCTGCGGGGATGAGACTGTTCGCCGGGATGGAGGGGAAAGCGCGGCTCGCCGGCCTTTTCCTTCTCGGCGGCATGGCGGCGCGCGGCGTGGGGGAAGCCATGATCCGCGCCGCACTGGTCGTGCCGGGTTCCGGGCGGGAAACGGCGCGGAACATCAGGGACTTTCCCTGGGCCTATCGCATGGCGGAGGCGAGCGACCTGGTCATGATCTGCGCCATGCTGGCGGCGACCGTGCTGCTTTACGCGCTGTTCGCGCCGGTGGGGAGGCATGTCGCGCGGATGGCGGCGCTGCTGTCCGTCATCGGCATCGCGGCGCTGGCGGCAGGCGGCATCCTCGCCATGGCGCCGATCGTCCTGCTGGATGGGGCGCCGCATCCGGGCATCGGCATGGCGCAGACCTATTCCCTGGTGGAACTGACCCTGCTGCTGCGGGATCAGGTTCAGCATGTCGCGCGCATCCTTCTGGGACTGGGCCTGCTTCTGACCGGGTTGCTGGCCTATCGCTCGCGGTGGTTTCCCCGCGCATTGGGCGCGGCGCTGATGTTCGGCGGCTCGCTCCAGGCGGTCGTCCGGCTGGTGACCCTGATCGCGCCGGACCTGGCCGACGCGACCGTCATTCAGGCCGACATCGTGGCAGTGCTGGCGGAGGCGGTCTTCGCGCTATGGCTTATTTTTTCGGCTCGTCGGCCTTTTCCTCCGCCGTCGGCGGCGGGCTCATGATCTTGCACCCCTTGGCGTCGGCCAGGCCGCGCAGATAGCCGCGCCGGGCTATGCCGGCCGTGACGGCGGCTTGCAGGCGACGTTCGGCCGGCGCGGCGCCGCTGATTTCCCGCACGAGGCCGCGGAAGGGGATGATCGAGTTGACGATCGTCTTGCCGACGGCCTCCGCGATCTTGCCGGTGCGGTTCTCGTTCGCCTTCTGCCCCACGGTGAAATCAGGGCCAAGCACCAGGTTGAGTTCATCGAGCGAGCCCTTGAGCGCCTTGCAGGTCCGTACGGGCGGGCGCTTATAGGGGTCTTCGACCGCCTGCTGGAGCACGTCGGGAATCTTGTCCTTGTCGATGCCGACGTCCCGCGCCGGCTGGGTCGCGATGCTGCCCGCCTTTTTCAACGTATCGTCCTTCTTCTCCTGTTCCTGGGCCAAGGCGCCCGTGGAACAGAGCAGAAGCGCAACCACGCCGATCCATTTCATCCGATTTTCTCCCTGCTGCTTCTTCAACCCCTTGAGATAGGGCGTGGTTCCGCGCCCGCTTCGCCGCTATGCGGGAGGGTGAGGAGATTGCGGCATATGGCGGACGAATTCATCACCATCGGGTCGGGCGATATGAGCGCCGCCATCAACCCGCTGGGGGCGGAGCTCTGGTCGCTCAGGGACCGGCAGGGACGCGAACTCATGACCGATGCCGATCCGCGCTGGTGGACCGGCCATGCGCCGCTGCTCTTTCCCTTTGTCGGGCGATCGCGCGGGGACGTCTATCGCTTCGAGGGACGGGATTATCCCATGCCGCAGCATGGCTTTGCGCGGCGCAAGGTCTTCGATGTGGCCGACCGGAGCGGGGACGCCGTGACCTTCCGGCTGGATGCGGATGCGGAGACGCGGGCGGTCTATCCGTTCGACTTCCGGCTGGACATGCGCTTTGCGGTGGAGGGGGCGGCGCTGCGAATGACCGCCACGGTCGTCAATCGGGGGACGGGCGCCCTGCCCTTCTCCTTCGGCTATCATCCTGCCTTCGCCTGGCCGTTGCCCTATGACGGGGCGGCGGAGGAGCACCGGATGCTGTTCGAGAAGGCCGAACCCGCGCCGATCCGCAAGGTGGGGGACGAACCGGGCCTGATCGCCCGGGAGAGCATCGCCTCGCCGGTCGAGGGCAATCTGCTGGCGCCTGCCCATGCGATGTTCGAGGGCGACGCGCTGATCTGGGACCGGCTGGAGAGCCGCAGCCTGTTCTGGGGCGTGCCGGGCGGCAAGGGTCTGAGGATCGATTTTCCCGATACGCCCTGGCTGGGACTGTGGCAGAAGCCGGGCGCGCATTATCTCTGCGTCGAGCCGTGGGCGGGGATGGCCGATCTGGTGGGCTTTGCGGGAGATGTCTGGGAAAAGCAGGGGATCATGCGGCTGGCCCCGGGGGCGGAGCGGGCCTTCCGGATGGACGTGACGCTGGTGGACCGCTGATGCCTCTGTTCTTTTCCCTCATTCCCGCGTAGGCGGGGATCGACCCCCCGGCCCAGTTCCCGGCCTGACCACCTGGCGCCGGCGCGGGGATGACGCATTTCCAGACAGAATGAAATTTCATGACCATTCCTTCCCGCCGCACCTTCGCCATCATCTCCCACCCCGACGCGGGCAAGACCACGCTGACCGAGAAACTGCTGCTGGAGGGCGGTGCGATCCATCTGGCCGGGGAAGTCAAGGCCCGCGGGGCGAACCGGCGCGCGCGATCCGACTGGATGAAGATCGAACAGCAGCGCGGCATTTCCGTGACCAGCTCCGTCATGACCTTCGAGCGGGACGGGATCACCTTCAATCTGCTCGATACGCCGGGGCACGAGGATTTTTCCGAGGACACCTACCGCACGCTGACCGCGGTGGATTCCGCCGTGATGGTGATCGACGCCGCCAAGGGCATCGAGCCGCAGACGCGCAAGCTGTTCGAGGTGTGCCGGCTGCGCAACGTCCCCATCATCACCTTCATCAACAAGGTCGATCGCGAAGGGCGTGACAGCTTCGCGCTGCTCGACGAAGTGGCCGACGCGCTGGCGCTGGACGTGTGCCCGATGAGCTGGCCGGTCGGCATGGGCGGCGAGTTCGAGGGGATTTACGATTTCGCCAGGAACCGCCTGCGCCAGCCTTCGGGCGCGAGCAAGGAATTTGAAGGCAAGGAGGCCGTCTTCTCCGGCGTCGACGACGACGCCCTGGCCGGGCATCTGTCCGAACAGGGGCTGGCGCGGCTGCGCGAGGAAGCCGAACTGGCAGTGGGCGGCTATGCCGATTTCGACCTTGCCGCCTATCGCCATGGCGACCTGACCCCGGTCTATTTCGGATCGGCGCTCAAGCTGTTCGGCGTGACCGAGTTGATCGACGCGCTGGCCGCCCATGCGCCGCCCCCGCGCGCCCAGCCCGCCGAACCCGCGCCGGTCGAGCCGGAGAACAGCGAAGTCACCGGCTTCATCTTCAAGGTCCAGGCCAATATGGACCCGCAGCATCGCGACCGGATCGCCTTCATGCGACTCTGTTCGGGCAAGTTCAAAAGGGGCATGAAGCTGACGCCGAGCGGCAGCGGCAAGCCGATCGCGGTGCATTCCCCCATCCTCTTCTTCGCACAGGACCGCGAGATCGCGGATGAGGCCTTTCCGGGCGACATCATCGGCATTCCCAACCATGGCACGTTGCGCGTCGGCGATACGCTGAGCGAGAAGGCGGGGGTGCGCTTCACCGGCCTGCCGAACTTCGCGCCGGAAATCCTGCGGCGCGTCGCGCTGAAGGACCCGACCAAGACGAAGCAGTTGCGCAAGGCGCTGGACGACCTTTCCGAAGAGGGCGTGATCCAGGTCTTCTATCCGGAGATCGGGTCGAACTGGATCGTCGGCGTGGTCGGACAGTTGCAGTTGGACGTGCTGATCTCACGGCTGGAGGCGGAATATAAGGTCGCGGCCGGGCTGGAGGCCTCCCCCTTCGACACCGCGCGCTGGATTTCGGGCGATGATGTGGCCGTCAGGGACCTGGTCGCGTTCAACGGCGCCAATATGGCCAAGGATCGCGACGGCAACATCGTCTTCATGGCGAAAAGCGCCTGGGATATCGGCTATCAGCAGGAACGCCATCCCAAGGTCAGGTTCAGCGCCACCAAGGAGCGGTAAGGCCGCTGGTGCAGGGGGCATGAAGCAGGAGGCAGGCGTGCAGGATTCCATGACGCGACGCAGCGTTCTTTCCGGAGCAGCGACAGCGGGGGCCCTGGCCGGCGCCGCGCCGTTTTCCCTGGCGGCCGCGGCCGACGCGCAGCCAGCGCCGAGACCGCCGCGTACCGAGTGGATCTATGACGCCGTCGTGTTGCTCCAGAAGGAAATACCGCATGGCCAGACGATCCGCGGCAAGCGTTTCCGCGTACCGATCATCGGCGGGGATTTTTCCGGGCCGTCGATACGCGGAAAGATCATACCGGGCGGGTTCGACTGGCAGCTCCTTCGTTCAGACGGCTATTGGGAGCTCCAGGCGGAATATTTCATGGAAACGCATGACGGGGCGCAGATCCATGTGCTCAATCGCGGTCTCTGGCACAGCCCGAACGGCGACTGGCCGGCCGACTACAATATTTCCACGCCCCAGTTCGAGGCGCCCGACGGCCCCTATGCCTGGATGAACCAGTTCATCTTCACAGGGACGATCGGCCCGGCCGGAACGGCAGAAGCGCCGGGGGTGAAGCTGTCCATCTTCCGGCTGACGACGAGCTGAGGCCCGCGGGTCATTTCCTGCGCCGGGCGCCGGCGGATCAGAATGTCGAAAGTTTCAGCGTCGCCATGATCCTGCGGCCGGGCATGACGACATCATCCTTGTTGAGCGACGTGGCCAGGCGCTGCACGTCATTGGTGAGGTTCTGGCCGGTGATCCCCAGTTCGATGCCCGGATATCGGGCAAATGGCCTGAACGCGATCTGGCCGTCCAGCGAGACATAGGCCGGCGTCGGCGTATCGAATTGACCCGCCTTGTCCTGCCGTCCGGCATAGATGAGGTTGAAGCCGGCGTCGAGGCGATCACCCGACCAGTTCAACCCTCCCCCGATGCGATAGGGCGGTATGCGCGGCACATTATTGCCGTCATCCAAGGTCGCGCGGGTATAGTCCCCCAGCATGTCGAGGCGGAAGGTGCCATGATCGGTCTTGACCAGATCATAGCTGGCCTCCGCCTCCAGCCCCCGGAAATGGGCGCCCTGCTGCCGATAGTTCAACTCGCGCAGGCCGCCATTGCCACCCGCCGAGCAGATGCCCGCATCATCACAGGTCCGGCCCGTCAGATCGCCATAGATATAATTGCGGAACCAGCTGCTGTAGACGCTCCCGTCCAGGTGGAAGCCGCCGCTGCGGATCCGCAGGGTGCCCTCCAGCGAATTGGCCCGCTCCATCTTCAGGAAAGGATCACCCGTTTCGAAGGTGTCGGGGCCATCATGTCCGCCGCGCGCGAAGAGTTCGGCCATGGCGGGCGCCCGTCCCGTGCTGGAGAAGGTCATGCCCAGCTTGATCGCGGGGCTCACCGTATAGAGCGCGCCGACAGCGCCGCTGATCGGGGTGAATTCCCGCCTTGTGAACAGATCGGACGCCGGCGTACCGCTGATCTTCACATTTTCGATGCGGCCGCTGGTCTCCAGGTGCAGCCGGTCGCCCAGGCGGGTATCGGCGAAGAGATAGCCGGCGAAGCTTTCCATGGTCGAGGGGAAGAGATAGCTGCTGTCGTCGCCCACCGCCGAATAGTCGCGATGCTGATATTCCACACCCAGCGCCGAATTGTCGACAAAGCCGATCCGGTTGAGCAGCAATTCCGCCCGGCCGTTATATTCCTTGTTCCTGAAGGTGGTGAGAATGGTGCCATCCGGGTCCTTCTCATCATGCTTGTAGTTCGAATAGCTGCCGTCCAGACTGAGCGACTTGAACAGGCCGCTGCCCAGGCTGAATGACGACTTGGTCATGACCTTGGTCTGCCGCATGTCGATATAGCTGCTGTCGCTCGGTATGCCGTAGCGGGCATCATATTGCGTCACGGCCACGCCGGCATGGCTGTCATTGCCCGAACCGAAGAAATAGGATCCGCCCAGCGATCCGCCATGTCCGTGAAAGAAGCTGTTCTGCTGGACGCCCAATGGCGTTTCATAATCGCCCGCGTCACGGATGAAGCCGTCGGCATGCAGGGCGAACTGGCCCAGCGACGCGTCGACCATCCCTGCGCCCTGCCAGAGGTCCGACACGCTGCCATAGCTTCCTTCCACTTGTCCCGAAATCGGGTGTTCGGACAGGGCGTTGGGCACGCGGTTGTTGATCACGTTGACGACGCCGCCAATGGCCTGGCTGCCATAGCGGAGCGTCCCCGCGCCGCGCACGACCTCTATGCTCTGCGCCGCCAGCGGGTCGATGGGGATGCCATGATCCGGCCCTATGTCGGACACGTCGGAAACGCTCGTCCCATCCTCCAGGATGCGAACGCGGTTTGCGTCAAGGCCGCGGATGATGGGGCGGCTGGCGCCCGTCGCGAAACCGCTGGCGGCGATGCCCGGCACGCGCGCCAGCGCATCGGAGATCGTGGCGCCGCCCTGACGGCGTATCTGGTCCGCATCGACCCTGGCGACGATGGAAGGGGTGTCGTCGCGTTCGTGCGCGATCGGCGAGGCGGTGACGATGATATTGGCGCCGGGATTCGTCCCGGCCGAAGATGAAGGCGCGTCATCCGCGAGCGCCGGGAAGGTCATGAACGCAGCCGCCGCTGCGCCCCCAAAAAGCATGGCACGCATGGGAATACTCCAGGAAATCGGTTTGATTCCCCGACAGGCGCGGTCGCTTCGCCGCGCGCAGGGAATATCAGGCGATGAGAACCGGAGATTCCGGCGGCGCGCGGCTGTGCCATATATGACCTGTCGATGCGACGGTCAGGAAATGGAGCGAAACATCGTCATGCCGCACGTGAACCGGCGTCCGATTCGCCATCACGCGAACCGGCAGCGGCGGAGCAGACTCTGCCTGGAATTTCAGGTCGCAGAGCTTGCAATAGCTGAAGAGGAAAGCCGGTTTGCCCGGCTGATGCGCGAACCGCGCCGAATGGGACGGGGCAAGATGGTCGGCATGGCCGATTTCGCGATGGACCTGCACCGCCAGCATGGTGGAGATGCACATGGCCAGGATGGCAAGGATCACCAGGATGCTGGCGCGACTTCTTTCGGAACGGGATGAGCCCGGCGGGTTCAAATGGCTGGTTCCGAATGGTGAAGCACGATCCTGGCTCTACAAAAGGTCGGGGACCGGACACAAATTAAGATTATGTAATATTATCCCATAGCGTCGGTGCCCGCATCTTCAGGGCCGGTTTCGACCTGCCTTCATCCGTTGATCGGGATTTGCATGGACCGGGCAACAAGCCGGCGCAGCCAGAGCAGGGCGGGATCCTGTGACTGGCGCGCGCGCCAGGCCATGTGGATGGCGACGTCGGGAACGGCAACCGGCAACTCATAGACGGCCAGATGGCCCTTCTCCTCCTCCCGAAGAACAGCCGCCGGTACTACCGCGAGGAGGTCCGACCCGATCACGACGGATGCAACGACCATGAAGTGCGGCACGCGGAGCATGATCCTGCGGCGCAGGCCCATCGTTTCGATCAGGGAATCGACATTCGCGCCCGTGTCATGACCGACGTCGACGCCGACATGCGGCAGCGCAAGGAAGGATTGAAGCGTCAGCCCTCCCTGCAACGCCGGATGCGCCGCATCGGCGATGCAGACCAGCTTGGCGGTCTGGATAACCTCGCAATGCAATCTTTCGGGAAGGTTCGGGAAGACTCCAACGCCGAGATCGGCCGCGCCTGACAGCAGATGCTCTATGCCCTCGCGCGCTCCCGATGCCAGTATGTCGATGTCGATGCCGGAACCCTGCGCGCGAAGACGGGGGATCAGTTGCGGCAGCAGGCGAGCCGCGCTTGCGTCCGACATGGTCAGGGTGAAGCAACGGCTGGCCGTCGACGATTCAAAGGCCGGTTCGGTATCAAGCGCCGAACGCAGGCGGTCGAGGGCCCCACCTATCGGATCGGCAAGCGCCAGCGCGCGGGGCGTGGGCTCCATAACCCCCCGGCGCCGGGTGAAGAGATCATCGCCCAGCACGGCGCGCAGGCGGCGCAGCGCATGACTCATCGCTGGCTGACTAAGCCCGACCCGGTCGCCCGCGCGCGACAAATGACGATCCTTCATGAGCGCGTCGAAAATGACCATGAGATTGAGGTCTATGGAAGCCAGATTGAGCGGTGCCGTCATAGGAGGGATATAGCAGCCGCTGCCTGCAGCCCCAAGGGCATCGACCGGGCCGTTTTCGGGACAGCACCCCGGCGCGGCATCCAGCGCGCCGTCCCGCATGCCTCAAAAGAAACAATGCAAATCAGGCCACATTATTCATCCTGCGAATAATGCGGTGCGAACATGCGATTTGCCTGCGGCGTACAAGATGGATTTAATCCCGGAACAGAGGCTCAACGAGGGCCCAGGGGAGGATCCATGAAAACATTATTTCTGGTCGGCACCGCGATCGCCGCCATGTCGGCGCCCGTGCCGCTCGCAGCGCAGGAGGCAGCGCCGGATATTGCCCAATCCCATTCACTTGCTGGCCCGGCACCGTCTTCCGACGCGAATGGCGGGCTTGCGGACATCATCGTGACCGCGCAGCGCCGCGCCGAAACGGCACAGCGCGCAGCGGTCGCGATAGATGTTGTCTCGCCGCAGGAGCTGACCCGCGCGGGCGTCGTCACCGCCACCATGCTCAACGCGACGGTTCCTGCGCTTACGGTGCAGCAGGGAGGCGGCGCAAATACCACCTTCTTTGTTCGCGGTGTCGGCAATTTCACCAACAACGGCTACTCGGACCCGGCGATCGCATTCAACCTGGACGGCATTTATCTCGGCCGGCCGACCTCCACGACGGGCACCTTCTTCGATCTCGAGCGGATCGAGGTGTTGAAGGGGCCGCAGGGGACGCTTTACGGCCGCAATGCCACGGGTGGCGCCATCAACGTCATTCCGGCGAAGCCCCGGTTGGGAGAGCGAACCCTCTCTGTTTCCGGCAGTTTCGGAAATTACGATGCGATCGATGCCGAAGCCGCCGCCAATTTGCCGATCGGTGACAATGCGGCCATACGGATTGCCGGCAAGGTTGTAGACCGGAAGGGTTACAACGAAGACGGCACGTCCGACGAAGTGGGGCAGGCGGTTCGGGCGCAATTGCTGATAAAGCCCAGCCCGGCCGTCTCCATCCGCCTGAGCGGTGATTATTCGCATCAAGGTGGCGCAGGCGTCGGTGCGAGTTATGTCGGCACGGAAAATTTTACGCCTGGCACCCCGGCGACGTCCATCTCGCCGCCAAATTACAGCTTCACGGCTGCTGGCGTCGATCCCTTCAGCGGGCTCCTTTCGCCAGCCGGCAGCGCCTATTTTGGGCATGCCGTCATTCCGGGAACTTTCATCAATCCCGCCCCGCTGGCCTCCCCCTATCTGAATAACAGATATTGGGGACTGACGGCGGAGATCAACGCCGATGTGGCCGGAGGGACGTTGACGATCCTGCCATCCTATCGACGGGCGAAACTGGACAATCTGTTCAATGGTCCTTCATTCAGGGGCTCACTCAACAGTGAGGATGACCGGCAGTTCAGCACGGAGTTACGGTTCCAGGGTCCACGCCTGGGTCCGATAGACTGGCTGGTCGGCGGCTATTATTTCAACGAAACCGTAAAGGGCCTGTACGGGATCAATCAATATCAGATCATTTCCTTCCAGGACTTCACATCGAAGACGAAGTCCTATGCCGCTTTCGGCCGTGTCACGGCGCATCTGAGCGACAGTCTGAGATTCGTGGCGGCGGGGCGCTACACCCATGACGGCAAGGATTTCAACGGCGGGGCGGACACGCTTATCGACCTGTGCACCAATGCGCCGCCCCCATTCGGTCCCGGCTGCTTTGGCGGACCATCGCTACCCGTCGTCCAAACCCTGGCGCAGGTGCCCGGCGCGCCGGCCATGCCCGGCCCAGCCAATGCGGTTCCCTATGGCACCGCTGGCAATATCCTGTTCTACATTCCAAATCAGGTGAATGCGGGGATCGACAAGGGCCGCGTCACCTATCGACTGGCGGCCGAATATGACCTGGCGCCGGCTTCGTTGCTTTATGCCAGCTACGAGACGGGCTATCGTTCCGGCGGCTTTTCCAATGCGCCTGGACACGAAACCTTCGAACCGGAATATGTGGAAGCCTGGACCATCGGGTCGAAGAATCGCTTCTTCGATCGCCGCCTGCAGTTCAATGTGGAACTGTTCCACTGGCGCTACCGCAACCAGCAGGTGTCGCATTACGGGTTGGACGCCAATAACAGCACCAATTATTTTACCGAGAATATAGGACGCTCGACGATCAAGGGCGTCGATGTGGAGGCGCAGTGGCTGCTCACTCCAACGACGCGACTGAGCGGGACGGTCCAGTATCTGGACGCCAGGGTCAAGCGCTATACCTATAACAGCCCCCGCGATGCGACCTCACCGCCACCCGCGGTGGGCTGCGCCGTGACGCCGACGACAGCGAACGGCGCACCCGTCTATGCGATCGATTGCGCGGGCAAGCCGAGCTACAATTCGCCGCATTGGTCGCTGAACGGCGGGATCGAGAAAAGCATCGCGCTAGGCGCCCACAAAATCGTCCTGAACGGTGATGCGCGCTACCGTTCCAACAGCGTCATCGGCTTTGAATATCTGCCGCAGCAGAATAGCGGTGCGTTCTGGACATTCGACGCCTCCGCCACCTTCGGCGCGGCGGACGATCACTGGGCGGTCACAGGCTTCGTCCGCAACCTGACCGACAAGGCGGTGCCCCTTTTCACACAGTTCGTCGCTCCGGCCGGCGGGGTCATCTCTTCCATATATGCGCCGCCCCGCACCTATGGCCTGCGCGTCCGATACACATTCTGACAGATCCGGAGAGAGTGCGATGTTGAAAATGATCATTGGCGGCCGCCGCCGCGCCGGAATGACGCACCGCGATTATCTGAACTACGCCCAGCATGTCCATGGCGGGACGGTAGCGCATAATCCCGGTTTCATGCTGGGCTATATCCAGAATCACGTCGTCGACGCGGTATATGGCAGCCGTGGCGAAGGCTGGACGCCGGGACCCGATTTCGACTCTTTCAGCGAAATCAGCTTCCCGGATGGAGCCGCATTCGCGCGCTCCATCGCCGACCCCTATTATCGCGAGACTATCCAGCCCGACGAGTTGAACTTCGTCTGCCACAGCGCGGTCATCCTGCTTGCCACGCGGGTCGAGGAGGTGGCGGTGACCATGCCGGGCGACGCGCCGGTCAAGGTGATGCGCCTTCTGGCGAGCAACGGTGCGGCGTCCGCCGAGACATTCGATGCGGCCTGGTCGCAGGAAATGGCCCGAATGGCCGATCATCCGACCCTGGGCCCATCGATCCGCCGAATGACCCGCAGCATCAGCATAGCCGGCGAGCCGGACGCGAACCTGCCCGCCAATTTCGTCGCCAACGCGCCGCTCAGCCCCTATGCCGGCGTCGAAAGCCTCTGGTTCGACGGCGATGCAGGGTGGAGCGCCATCGAGGCCTATCGCGCCGTCATCGAAGAAGCTGGATCGCACCTTGCCGGCATGTTGGACCGCCGGAGGGAGGCGCTCTTCATGGTCGAGGAACGCACTATCGTCGCCGATCGCGGGACGACGGACGCAGTTGATACGCGCAGCGCAGTGGAGATGTCATGATGGTCGAATTTCTGGAAAATCGATGGTACCAGCTTGCCTGGGCCGAGGAACTCGCGGATGGCGCAGTACTCAGTCGTCAGGTCGTCGGCATACCCATGGTCGCCTTTCGCACCGAATCTGGCGACATCGCCGTGCTGGACAACCGCTGCCCCCACCGCTTCGCCCCCCTCAATGAAGGCAAGCGGGAGGGGGATACGATCGCCTGCCCCTATCATGGGCTGGTCTTCAATGCCGCAGGGCTTTGCGTTCACAATCCGCACGGCGCGGCGACCAGTTCACTCAGTGTGACCAGCTATCCCGTGCTGGAACGATATAAGGCGGTCTGGATCTGGGTAGGAAAGAACAGCCCGGATGAGAGCGTGCTGCCCGACCTGTCCTTCATTGACGCCACGCCCGAGACCGCGCAGCTGCGGCTATACACTCTGGTGGCGGCGAATTACGAACTGCTTTCGGACAACATCATGGACCTGAGCCATGCGGATTATCTTCATGCGAACAGTCTGGGCAGCGGGTTCAACACGCGCGCCAAATCGACCATGGAGGAATATCCAGATCATTTTTCGATAGCCTGGCGATCCGACAGCGACGAGCCGCCGCCGGTCTTCCACATGGAGTCCCCGGCAAAGCTGTGGACGGAGGTGGATTGGTATCCGCCGGCGCTGATGGTCCTGCGTGCAGGCGGCCATCCCGTGGGCAAGCCCGAACAGGGCATAGACAGCCTCAATCTTCACAACATGACGCCGGAAACGGAGACAACGACGCATTATTTCACCTGTAACGCGCGCAGCTTCCTGGTCGATGACGCCGATTTCACCGCCATGTTGCGCGATCAGCTCATCCATGCCTTCCAGTTTGAGGACAAGCCGATGATCGAGAAGATCCAGCGCCAGATGGGCACGCCGGACCTGTGGTCATTGGAACCGAAGATGCTGCCGATCGACAAGGGTGCGGTACAGGCGCGACGTCGGCTCGCCAAGCTGATCGAGGCTGCGAAACAGGGTTGAGGAACAGGTCCGGTCCGCTGTCCGCCGGAGATGTCCGGCGGCGGCGGATCAGAGATGCGATGAATCAGGCACGCGCCATTCCGCCCGGATCGAGATTGATAGACATGTCCTGGGCAGGAATAGTGATTCACAAGATGCCGCCGCGCAAATGGGAGAGAGGCTGGGACGTCCGCATGTAGGAGCGCGCCGCTCTCTGGCGCGGCACGCATGCGGGGCTTCGACATGCCGGTAATCCTCTTCCGCGAGTCCGGACGGTTGGGAGAGAGAGCTTGCAGATACAGACGCTTCCCAAGAATGTGCCGGCTGAACTTGTGGTCGATGCCAACATCTATGCCCTGGAAGGCGGCGAGCGCGACCCCCAGATGGCGTGGAAGGCGCTGGACATAGCGGGCAACCCAGGCCTGGTCTGGACGCCTCACAATGGCGGCCACTGGATAGCGACCTCTGCACCGCTGATCTGGGAACTGTTCGCGGATGTAGACCGCCTCTCGGCGCGCAACCTGTCGGTTCCGCCAAGCGACAGCCCGCTCAAGATGATCCCCAACGAGTCGGACGATCCCGAACATCATCATTACCGCAAGATCGTGCTGCCATTCGTCAGCCCCAGGGCGGTAAAGCGCCTGACCGACGACGTACGCGGCCTCACGGCGGCATTGATCGACGGGTTCCAGCCGCGCGGACGCTGCGAGTTCATGACCGAATTCGCGCGTCATGTTCCCATGCGCATCTTCCTCTCTCTGGTCGATCTGCCCGATGAAGACCGCGAATGGCTGGTCGACGTGGCCGACAAGTCGGTGCGGCCGAAATCCACGCAGGAAAAGGAGGAAAGCCAGAGGTCGATGGCGGGCTATCTGCAGTCGTGGATCGACAAGCGGCGGGCCGATCCGGGCGAGGACCTGTTGAGCGCGATCATTCACGGCACCGTCGGCGACAGGCCGATGAACGAGCTTGAGGTGATGGGCGAGTGCATGGACGTCATGTTTGGCGGGCTCGACACCGTCGCGAGCATGATGGGATTCATCATGAAGTTCCTGGCGACCCATCCGGACCATTATCGCACCCTGGTGGAACAGCCCGAGAAGATCACCTTCGCGGTCGAGGAAATCCTGCGCCGCCATGGCGTCGCGACGGTGGCCCGCCGGGTGACAGCAGATATCGTGCATGAAGGCGTGACCGTGAAGGCCGGCGACATGATCGTGCTGCCGACCTGCCTCCATGGGCTGGACGAGAGCCGCTGGCCGGACGCGCTCAACGTGGATTTCGACCGCAAGCGCGAAACGCACTGCACCTTCGGCAACGGCATTCACAATTGTCCGGGCGCGGGGCTGGCGCGCAGCGAGCTGGCGATCATGCTGCACGAATGGACGAAGCGCATCCCCGAATTCACGCTCGATCCGGGGAGCCAACCCCTCGCCGCCACGGGTGCGGTGAACGGGATGGTCCGGCTTGACCTGGTCTGGCCCCGATAAGCTTCGTCCGTAAGGCGCGGTGGCTGCGCTCCTGCGCAGCGCGGAGGTTCAGGTCCGGACGATCAATGTTCCGGCATTGCGCCCGTTGAAAATGTCGACGAAGGCGTCGGGTATGCGATCGAACCCGTCGCGCACATCATGCCGACTGCGCAGGCGCCCTTCAGCCGCCCAGCGTCGGATCGACGCGATCGCGGACGCATAATCGTCGGCATGGTCGCCAACCACAAAGCCCTGCATCCGGATCCGTCCATAGACCAGCTTCATCATATCCCTGGGGCCGGCCGCCGGACTGTTCGAATCATAGGCGGCGAGCTGACCGCAAAGCACGATCCGGCCATGCGGCGCCATCCGGTCGACGGCAGCCTGCAACACCTCCCCACCCACATTGTCGAAGAAGATGTTTATGCCGTCGGGACTGGCATGCTTCAAAGCCGCCGGAAGGTCCGCCGAACGGTAGTCGATTGCGACTTCCGCCCCGACCTCCTGTGAGAGCCAGCGGCATTTGTCCGGGCCGCCCGCCACCGCAATGACCCGGCAGCCCGCGATTCGGGCCATCTGGCACACCATCGCCCCGACCGATCCGGCGGCGCCGGATACCAGCACGGTCATGCCGGGCCTTGGTTCCCCCACCGCGAAGAGGCCGAAATAGGCGGTCAGGCTGTTGGGCGAGTAAAGCGTCATCGCGTCGACCGGATCCATCCAGCTCTCGATCGGCGTGACAGGGACAACCGCCTCATCCGGGCGCAGGACGGCATAATCCTGCCAAGGCGCCACGGCCGTGGCCCACTGTCCGGGTTCAAAGCGTGCATGACGAGAGGCAAGCACTTCGACCGCCGCCATGCCCCGGATCGGATCGCCGATGCCGATCGCGCCGCGATAGCTGCGTTCGGGCGGGTTCAGCCAGTTGCGGATCGTCGGCGCGCAGGAAATGATCCGGGTGCGGACGAGAATGTCGCCCTCCTGCAACGCGGGCGTATCGAACGCCTCCTCCCGATAGGCGAAGTCGCTGGACCGCACCGGGCCTTCGGGCCTGTGCGCAAGCACCCAGGAACGGTTGAGGGTCACGACCTGTCGCCGAACCGCCGCCCTCCCTCCGCCAGATGCACGAGCAGCGATGCAGGGCGGAAGGTTTCACCATGCACCGCTTCCAGCCGGCGCATGTCCGCGACGATCCGGTCCAGTCCGACCTGATCGGCCCAGAAGAGCGGCCCGCCGCGATAGACCGGCCAGTTATAGCCAAGCACGGCGGCTATATCGATGTCGGATGCGCGCAACGCGATGCCTTCTTCCAGGATCTTCGCGCCCTCGTTGACGACCGGATAGAGCAGCCGCGCGAGCAGCGCCTCATCGCCCGCCGTGGGGCCGTAAGCGATGCCCTGGGCCGCGGCGACCTCCTTCACCAGGCTGGCTGTCACGTCCGAAGGACGCGACCGCCGCTTCTCATCATAATCATAATAGCCAGCGCCCCGTTTCTGGCCCAGCCGGCCGGCGGCGACCAGGTCGCCCATTACGGTCCGTTCCGTCGCGTTCCGGCCGATGACGTCCAGCCCGACCAGATCCATCATCTGGAAATGCCCCATGGCAAAGCCATAATCGACAAGCACGCGGTCGATCTCCGCGATCGGCGTGCCTTCCAGCATCATTGCTTCGGCCTGCGCACCACGCGGCGCCAGCAGCCGGTTGGCGATGAAGCCGTCGCACACGCCGCTGAGCACCGCGACCTTGCCGATCCGCTTGGCGAGCCGCATCGCCGTGGCGACCACCGGCTTCGACGTTTCCGCCCCTCGCACCACCTCCAGCAGGCGCATGACATTGGCGGGCGAGAAGAAGTGGAGACCAACGACCCATTCGGGCCGGCTGGTCGCCGCCGCGATGCGATTGAGGTCGAGGAATGAGGTGTTGGACGCCAGGATCGCCCCCTGTTTCGCAATCCGGTCGAGCCGGGCGAAAATGTCCGTCTTGACGTCCATGCTTTCGTAGACGGCCTCGATGACGAGATCCGCGTCGGCAAGCGCAGCCAGGTCGAGGCTGGGTGAGATAAGGCCCATGCGCTGCTCCACCTGCGCCGCCGTCATCCGCCCCTTGGCAGCCGTCGCCTCATAGTTGCGGCGGATGGTGGCGATGCCGCGATCCAGCGCTTCCTGGCTGGTTTCCACCAGCGTGACGGGAATGCCGGCATTCAGGAAGTTCATCGTGATGCCGCCGCCCATCGTGCCCGCGCCGATGACGCCCGCCGATCGGATGTCGATCGCGGATGTATCGGGACCGATGTCGGGAATGCGGGCCGCCCCCCGCTCCGCAAAGAAGACATGGCGCTGGGCGGCGGACTCAGGACTGGCGACCAGTCGTTCGAACAAGGCGGTTTCCTTTGCCAGCCCCTCCTCGAAGGGAAGAGTCACTGCCGCCTCGACAGCCTCGATGATGGCGGCGGGCGCGACAAATCCCTTGAACCGACGGGCGTTTGCGGTGGCGAAGGCGGTGAAAAGCTCCGGGCGATCCCGATCGCTTTGGAGGGCGTCGGCGCGATCGCGTACCCGCGGCGTCGCACTACCATCGGCCACGATGCGGCGCGCGAAGGCCAGCGCCTCTTCCGCCAAGGCCGCATCATCGACCACCGCATCGACCAGCCCCAGCGAAAGGGCTTCGGCAGCCTTGATCTGCCGCCCGGACGTAATGATTTCGAGCGCTGCCTCCGCACCGACGATCCGGGGCACCCGCTGGGTGCCGCCCGCACCGGGAAGCAGGCCCAGATGCACCTCCGGCAGGCCGACCTTCGCGCTCTGCGCCACCACCCGATAGTGGCAGGCAAGCGCCAGTTCGAACCCGCCGCCCAGCGCCGTTCCGTGAATGGCAGCGATGACGGGCTTGGGCGCATCGTCCAGCATGGCGCACAGGTCGGGCAGGGATGGCGGCTGCCAGGGCTGGCCGAACTCGGTGATGTCCGCGCCGGCAATGAAGGTCCGTCCCGCGCAGATCAAGACGATGGCGCCAACCGCCTCATCGTCAAACGCCTTTTCAAGTTCGGCCTGCAATCCCCGCCGGGGGGACGCGGAGAGCGCGTTCACCGGCGGGTTGTCGAGCGTGATGATGGCGACGCCGTCGGCGACGGCGCTGGTTGCGGTCTGCTTCATGTCATGCGTCCTGTCTGGTGGAAGCAGCCGCGCGCCTGCGGGCGACCTCCTCCACGGCGATGGCGGCCATCGCCTTCTTGTCGAGCTTGCCGGTGGCGGTGACGGCCATCGCATCGACCAGCACCAGATGTTCGGGCCATTTCTTGCGAGACAGGCCCTGCTGCGAGAGATGGTCGAGCAACATGGACAGGTCGATGCTCCCGTCGTCCGTTCGCAGCCGGCAAACGGCGCAGGCCTGCTCCCCAAGCTTGCGTTCGGGCACGGCAACCACCGCCGCCTCCGCGATGGCGGGATGGCGCAGCAGGGCCGCCTCCACCTCGGCAGGGTCGATGTTGAAGCCACCGCGAATGATCTGGTCCTTGATGCGGCCGACCACGCGGACGAAGCCGACCTCATCGCGAACGATCTCGTCGCCGGTCAGGTAGAAGCCATCGGGCGTCATACGCTCCTGCCCCGCCCCCATGCCCTGCGCATAGCCGAGGAAGAGCGAGGGACCACGCACGCCCGCCTGCCCCCGGCTGCCGCGTGGCAGGGCGCGCAGCTCGGCATCGAACGCCTCTTCCTGCGTGCCGGGAAAGGGGATGCCGTCGAAAAGCTGGCGGCGTTCCAGCGAATGGGCCGGGTGGGTGGACGCATGGCCCATGCATTCGGACATGCCGAACATCCGCAGCGCCTTGAGGCCGAGCAGCCGGTCGGCGTCCTCGATCAGTTCGGGCGTCATCGCGCTGCCGCCCACCGCCATGGCGCGAAGCGGAAGGCGACCGGACCATTCGCCGAGCCGGGCCGCCTCCACCATCGTGAAAAGATGCGTCGGAACCGCGATCGCCCAGCCGCACCCATAATGTTCCGCCCGCCGCAGCGCTTCGGCGGGCACCCATGGGTCGACCAGCACAAGCGGATGCCCCAATGACAGCGCGAAATGCGCCGTGAAGGTGAAGCCGGGCGCGCTGTCGAGCGGGACGATGCCCAGGATCGCGTCATCCGGTTCCAGTCCGGCGATGGCCGCGCAGGCACGGGTGGCATAATTCAGGGCTTCCGGGCCGTGCATCACCCCCTTGGGCACGCCGGTGCTGCCGGAGGTGAAGCCGATGAGCACGGCGTTCCGATCGCGCGGGTCGGTCGACCGTTCGCCGGCCGCAGCGGTCACTTCGGGCAAGGTGCTGCCGGTGCCGCTCACCTTGGCGGCATGGCCGAGCAGGGATTCTAGCAGGGCAAGATCGCCGGCTCCAAGCTTTGGCGACACGGGACAGAAGGTCGCCTGCAACGAAGATATGGCAAGCGCCGTGGCGATCGTCGCGGCGTTTTTGTGCGCGGTGACGAGGACGCGGTCACCCGGCCCGACCCCTGCCGCCTTCAGCAAGGCCGCGATCTCGATCGCCTGCCCCCGCAACGCCCCGCGGCTCCACAGGCGGTCGCCGCAATCCGCAAGGGCAAGGGCATCCGGTGCGGCGTCGGCAAGACGGAGGAATTGCGGCCAGAGCCGCTCGGCATCCCATTCGAACGCCGGATGGCTTTGCTCTTCACGCAAGGGATTGGCCTCCATCTACCAGGAAGGTCTGACCCGTGATGAAACTGCCCGCTTCGGACGCCAGCAGGGCCAGCGTGCCGGCCACTTCGTCAGGGCGGCCGAAGCGGCGCATCAATATGCCCGCCCGCGTCTTTTCCTGGATGGCGGGGTCGAGCGTCTCTGTCATCCCCGTTTCGATCGAGCCGGGCGCGATGGCGTTGACGCGGATGTTGTGCTTCGCCCATTGGGCGGCGAGATCGCTGGTCAGGTGAACGATCGCCGCCTTGCTGGTGGTATAGGGAACGACCTGCCCTTCGTCCGGCTGATAGGACAGGAATGCACCAACCGACGCGATGTTGACGATCGCGCCGCCGCCCGCCGCGATCATGTGACGCGCGGCGTGGCGGCAGGCGAGGAAGGTGCCCGTCACATTGACGTCCATCACCTTCTGCCAGCCCTTGAGCGGGATATCCTCTGGCAGGCCCCACCAGGACGCGCCCGCATTGTTGATGAGAATATCGAGGCCACCCAGCCGATCGACAGTCGTCGCGATCGCCGCCTCGACCGACGCCTCGTCGGCGATGTTGCAGGAAAGGCCGACAGCCGGAACCCGGAACCGTTCAGCCATGCCGGCCGCCAGGTCGGCGCAGTCGGCCTCCGTTCGGGACGCGAGGGCGACAGCGCAGCCAAGGTCGGCCAGTGTCGCGGCCATGGCCTCGGCCAGGGCACCGCGTCCGCCGGTAATGAGCGCGCGCTTGCCGTCGAGACGGAACTGAGCAGCGGTGAAACCAGGGTTCCAGTCAGCCATGATCTTCTCCGGCAAGCAGGTCGACCTCATCGGTGATGAGGATGATGCGCCGACCGCCCATACCCTTCGTCTGGGCGGTCGCCGACGTCCATTCGGGCGAAGCGAAGGCGGTGTCGAGCGCCGCCTGATCAGCGAAAGTCAGCACGGCGTGACCGTCCCAGCCCGGTGCATCCGGATTGTCATAATCCTTCGTCACCGCGCCGTGCCGATAGGCCATAAGGCCGGGCAGGACCCTGGCGGCGTCGGCATGGGGGCCGCGCCACCAGGTGGTGAACTGCTCGTGCGTCCAGTCCTGCGGCCGGCTGGCCAGGACGACCATGCTGACCGCCATGGCTTACTTGCCCGTCCAGACCGGCTGGCGCTTCTCGAGGAACGCCGCGACGCCCTCCTTCGCATCGGCGGAATGGTGGACAACGTTGCAGGTCATCGTTTCCAGCGTGATGAGCGAGTTGGTGTCGGCATCCATGCCGCGATTGACCGCCATCTTGGTCATCCACATGCAGAAGGGGCTCTTGTCGATCAGCGGCGCGCAGAAATCCTGGATCAGCTGTTCAAGCTGTTCACTGGGCGCCGACGCGTTGCACAGGCCCCATTCGACGCATTCCTTGCCCGACAGAAGCTTGCCGGTCAGCATCAGCTCCTTCGACTTGCGCATGCCGATATAGCGCGGCAGGCGATAGATCGGGCCAGCACCGCCGAACAAGGCACGACGGATGTGGAAGTCGCCGATCTTGGCGTCGTCGGCGGCGATGCCGAAGTCGCAGGAGATGAAGAGTTCGAACCCGCCGGCGACGGCATAGCCCTCGACGCAGGCAATGGTCGGCTTCTTCATGTTGTAGATCTTGTCATAGGTGCGCGCCGAATCGATCGCGAGCTGAAGCGAGGTGCTGGTTTCGTGCAGCACCGGCCCGACGAGCTGCCCGAGGTCCGCGCCGGCGCAGAAGGTATTGCCGCGACCGCGGAACACGACCGCCAGGACCGAATCGTCCTCGGCCGCCTTGTCCACCGCGACCTCCAGGTCGCGCAGAAGCTGGGGGCTGACGCAATTCTTCACATGGGGGCGATTGAGCCAGATTGTGCAGATACCATTGTCAGCCACTTCATATTGGATGACGTCCTTTTCCGGTTCCATGTAAGTCTCTCCTTGGCAAAGATGTGAAAAATCGGTCGTTTCAGCGGACGATGCCGCCGTCTTCTGGAGGGGCGAGCATCCCGCCCACCGCCATCCAGGCGGCGATCCCCGCCGATGGGACGGCGCAGAGCACCGCTTCGGCAATTTCCTCGTCGCTCGCGCCGGCATTGCGCGCACCGCGCACATGAGTTGCCGCCATGGGGCTGTATCCGGCCGCGAGTATGGTGAGCAGAAGCAGCTCGCCATATTTGGCGGAAAGCGGGTTCGCATCGATGCTGCCCCGCCGCATGAGATAATAGGCGTCCGCCGCTTCGGGCACGAGGCGCATCAGCGCGCCGAGCGGCGCCGGGATGCTCCCCGCCCAATAGGCGCGGAAATTGGCCTCCGCTTCTCCCTCCGCCGCCGTCGGCAGCGGTTGCGGGTCCGGCGCCTGGGTGTCGCCAAAACTCTCTTCAATGATCTGCGCGAAATCGAGCGCCGCAGCCTCGCCACGGAGGCTGGACAGCACGATGAGGCCGGCAGTGGCCTCCTTCGAGGTCAGGCCGAGCGACGCGCCACGCTCCAGTTCCCGGCGCGCAAGCGACAAATGGCGGCGATCGACGGCAGCCACCGCCGCGAACAGCGCTTTCAAACGAGCGGGCACCGCGCCGTCCGACTCGATCACCGACCGGAAAATGTCGTAGCCGGCAAGCGTGTACGGCGCATGGCCCTGCAGCAGGGCAACATCCATGAGTGGGCTATTCGTCATCGCTTGCTCTCCTGCCGTTCAGATGATCGACCGACTGGTCGGGCGTCAATAAAAAATTTCTCTCCTGACCAGTTTGACAGCCGACCGACCGGTCGACTATTTAACTCTCGACCGATCGGTCGGGCGAGTCTTATAGCAAGAGCGGGCCGGCTCGAATCCGGCGGCATAAGTGGAGCGGATGCGTGGATTTCGAACAGTCGGCAAAATCCAGGGAATGGATGGAGCGCGTGCGCGCTTTCATGGAGGAGCACATCGTTCCTGCCGTTCCCGTCTATCACCGGCAGTCCGCCGCGATCGACCGCTGGACCGAAATCCCGCCGGTGTTCGACGAACTCAAGGACAAGGCGCGGGAGGCGGGGCTGTGGAACATCTTCATGCCGCCATCTGAGCATGATGATGAATTTTTCACCAGCGTCGGCCTTACCAACGTCGAATATGCCCCCATCGCCGAATTGATGGGCCGCATCTCCTTCGCCTCCGAGGTGTTCAACTGCATGGCGCCGGACACCGGCAATTTCGAGGTGCTGCATCGGTACGGCACGGCCGAGCAGAAGCAGCGTTTCATGGTGCCGTTGCGCGACGGGATGACCCGGTCCGCATTCCTGATGACCGAACCGGCCGTCGCCTCCTCCGATGCGCGCAACATCACGACGGACATTCGCCGCGACGGCGGTGACTATGTCATCAACGGCCGGAAATGGTGGTCGTCGGGCGCTGGCCATCCGCGTTGCGACTTCTTCATCGTCATGGGCAAGACCGACCCGGATGCCGCGCCCTACCGGCAGCAATCGATGATCCTGGTGCCGCGCGACACGCCGGGCGTGACGCTCGTCCGCCACCTCCCCGTCTTCGGTTATGATCATGCGCCGCACGGGCATTTCGAGGTGGCGCTGGAGGATGTCCGCGTGCCGGCGGAGAATATGCTGCTCGGCGAAGGCTGCGGCTTCGAGATCGCGCAGGGGCGCCTTGGTCCCGGCCGCATCCACCACACGATGCGCAACATCGCGACCATGGAAGTCGCGTTGGAGAAGATGTGCCGCCGCCTCCTGTCGCGACGGGCCTTCGGCAAGGCGATTGCCGAACATTCCGTCTGGGAAGAACGGATCGCCCGCGCCCGTTGCGAGATCGAGATGGCGCGCCTGCTCTGCCTGAAGGCGGCGCATATGATGGACACGGTCGGCAACAAGGCCGCCCGCGCCGAGATCGCCATGATCAAGATCGCCGCCCCCAAAATGGCGCAACAGATCGTCGATGACGCCATCCAGGCGCATGGCGGCGGCGGGGTCAGCGACGATTTCGGCCTGGCCGAACTTTGGGCGAACACCCGCATCGTGCGGCTGACGGATGGGCCGGACGAAGTCCACGAACGCCAGCTCGCCCGGATGGAACTCGCCAAATATGCCGAGGGCGCAGCATCATGAGCGCCACGCAGCCTGCCGCGACGATCGGCGCGACGATCGATGTCGCCGCCAACAGTGCGTTCGACGAAACCCGCCTTGCCGCTTATCTGGCGGGCCGGCTCGCCGATTTTTCCGGACCCATGCGCGTGCAGCGGTTCGAGGGCGGACAATCCAACCCGACCTATCTTCTGTCGACGCAGGACCACCGCTATGTCCTGCGGCGCAAGCCCGCGGGGATTTTGCTGAAGTCCGCCCATGCGGTGGACCGCGAATATCGCATTACCAAGGCACTGCACGAAGCCGGCCTGCCCGTTGCCGAGCCGCTGCTGCTGTGCGAGGACGAGGATGTTATCGGCAGCATCTTCTATGTGATGCGCTATGTTCCGGGGCGCAGTTTCTGGGACCCGCTCATGCCCGGCCTCGACCGGGCGGAGCGCGCCGCGATCTATGATAGCGCCAATGAAACGCTTGCCCGCCTGCATCTGGTCGATTTCGCGGCGTTAGGGCTCGCCGACTATGGCAAGCCGGGCAATTATTTCACGCGGCAGATTTCCCGCTGGTCCCGGCAATATGAAGCCTCGCGCACACGCGACATCCCGGAGATGGACCGGCTTGTCGCCTGGTTGCCGGATGCGATTCCCGACACCGAAGAGCGCACCACGATCATCCATGGCGACTATTCCTTCCACAACCTGCTGGTCCATCCGACGGAGCCGCGCGTCTGCGCCGTCATAGACTGGGAATTGTCGACCCTGGGCGATCCGCTGGGCGACCTCACCTATCATATGATGGAGTGGTTCAGGCCGGAGGGCGTGGACGTTCGCGGAACCTTGCAGGGCGCCGATCTTGCCTGGCTGGGGATACCCACGGCTGAAGACTATGCCCGGCGCTATTGCGAGCGAACCGGCCTTCGCTGCGATCCGACGCACCCCTTCTACCGCGCCTTCAACCTGTTCCGCGTCGCTGCCATCCTGCAAGGCATTGCGGGGCGGGCACGGGACGGCGTGCAGACCGCAACAAATGCCGGCGACATCGTCACACGGATCGAGCCGCTCGCCAAGGCCGCCTGGCTGGCGGCGCAGGAGGCGGGCGCACGCTGACCTTCTCACTGCATGAAACGAGATTTCGGGGCGAAATACATAACAGCCCTAATCAGAGGGAGAGAGATGATGACAAGATTCAAATTTGGCCGATTGGTGCTCCTTTCGGGATGCGCGATTGCCGGGATCATCGTGCCGGCCCATGCGCAAACCGCAGCGACGGCGGCTACCGAGCCGCAGCCGGTGGAGGATGCCGGCGCGTCGTCCGCGCGAGACATCATCGTCACCGGAACGCGCGTCGTACGCGACGGCTATAACCAGCCGACGCCGGTGACCGTCGCGCCGACCACGGAGCTGGAGAAGGCGACCCCCACCAACCTCGCCGATGCGATCAACAAGCTGCCGCAATTCGCCAACTCGGTCAGCCCGCAGTCCAACAGCCAGTTGCAGGGCAACAGCGGCGAGCATGGCAATCTGCTCAACCTGCGCGGCGTCGGTCCGACGCGGGCACTGATCCTGCTCGACGGCATCCGCGTGCCGCCTACGACTTTCCGTGGCGCGGTGGACGTCAACACCATCCCGCAACTGCTGATCCAGCGTGTCGACGTTGTGACCGGCGGCGCTTCGGCCGTCTACGGCTCCGACGCGGTCAGCGGCGCGGTCAACTTCGTCCTCGACAAGAAGTTCGAGGGCGTGAAAGGCGTCGCGCAGCGCGGTGTGTCGACGCGCGGCGACCTGGGCAACTACCGGATCGGCATTGCGGGCGGCCTCAGCTTTGCGGGCGATCGCGGTCATGTCCTCGCCTCGATCGAACGCTTCCAAAGCGATGGGATCAAGCGCAGCGCGCGCATCTACGGCGACGATGCCTATGCGGCCGTGGGTTCGGTCCCCGGATCGACCGCCGCGCCGGGTCGCCAGGCAAACCCGTTCATCTTCCTGCCGAACCTGCGTTTTACGACGAACGACTATAATAACGGCATCATCCTGACGAGCACCGTGCCCTCGCTCACCAACACTATCTTCCTGCCCGGCGGCGCGGTGCGGCCCATTCAGCGCGGGACGGCCACCGGCACGCCGGGCACCAATGTGGGCGGCGACGGCCTCTATATCCCAGGTTTCAACCAGTTGATCGCGCCGCTGACGACCACCCAGGGCTTCGGCCGACTGTCGTACGACCTTAGCGACGCGCTGACGGCGCACGTCCAGGGCAGCTACTCGCGCAGCGTCACCCGCTACGATACGCAGGCCCAGTCGGTGCTCGGCTTCCGGTTCTTCAGTGGCAACGCCTTCCTGAACCCCGCGGTCCAGGCGCAGATGGGCCCGAACGACAGCTTCACCGTCTTTCGCTTCATCGGCGAACAGGGTCCCATCCCGACGCGCGAGGCGACCAATGCCTATCTGATCAACGGCGGGCTCGAGTGGAACCTGGGGGGCTGGAACATCACCGCCGACTATACCCATGGCAGGTCCGTCACCAAATTCGCCCAGACGCAGATCGAGATTCCCAAGCTTGCGGCAGCCCTGGACGCGGTTCGCGACCCCAATGGTTCGATCGTCTGCCGCGTCACGCTGACCAACCCCGGCCTTTATCCTGGATGCGTCCCGCTCAATGTCTTCGGCGCGGGAACGCCCTCCACAGCCGATCTGCAAACCGTCCTAGGCGTATCCCGCTACCGCGCCATGAACACGACCGACGATTTCGTCCTGTCTGCGCGGGGAGACCTTTTCGAGCTTCCGGCAGGGCCCGTCACGGTCGCCATAGGCGGGCAATATCGCAAGCAGAAGCTGGACCTGACGTCCAATTCCGATCCCGCGGTGCCCGTCGACTTCACCGGGCTGCGGGGCATCCCGGCCAATCGCATGACCCGTTTCAACAACACCAATGTCGGCTCCGCCTTCGGCAAGGTGAATGTGAAGGAAGTGTTTGCCGAAGCGCAGGTTCCGATATTCAAGAACCAGCCCTTCGCCGAGGAACTGAGCCTCAACGGCGCCTTCCGCCTCACCGACTACAGCACCAGCGGAAGCGTCAAGACCTGGAAGGTGGGCGCCGTCTACAAGCCGATCCAGGACATCATGTTCCGAGTCACGCGGTCCCGCGATATTCGGGCACCTTCGCTGTTCGAACTGTTCGCCGGCGTCCAGACCGCGCCTGTGAACTTCAACGATCCCCACACGGGCACGCCAGGTTCGATCCGTCAGTTCAGTGGCGGCAACCCCGACCTTGATCCCGAAACCGGCGACACCTTTGCCGCGGGCGTGGTCCTCAGTCCGAGTTTCCTGCCCGGCTTTGACCTTTCGGTCGATTATTACGATCTCAAGATCAAGGGCGCCATCGCCACGCAGGGGCTGAACGATGTCGTCAACGAGTGTGAAACGTCGAACGGCACGTCGCCGACATGCGCCCTCATCGAAAGGCCGCTGCCGTTCAGCGATCGCTCGCCCGCCAACTATCCGATTTCGGTGAGCCTCATCACGCAGAATATCAGCTTCCTGCGTACCAGCGGCCTCGACATCACCATGTCATACCGCACCAGGCTCGGCGATGGCGAACTCGCGCTGCGCGCCTCCGGCAATTATCTGGACCGCTACAAGACGCAGACAAACTCGATCGCGCCGGTGATCGATTATGCCGGGCATGGCGTCAACAGCCAGACGGCCTATGCATATCCCAAGTTCAGGGGCACGCTCAGCGCCAATTACTCCCATGGCGGCCTCACCCTGTTCGTGCAGGAATCGATGATCGGCAAGGTGACCATCGGCAACCTGAAAAACGATCCGACGTCCTTTTATGCTGTCCCGGCGATCAAGCCGGTCTTCTATACCGACGCCACGGCATCCTATAAATTCGACGTCCGCGGGGAGCCGGAGCTGTTCGTGACCGCCACGAACCTGCTGGATCGCAAGCCGCCTTTGGTTGCCGCGGCAGCCGCGCCGGGACTTCTCTACCCCACGCTGTTCACGCTCTACAATGTCGCAGGGCGCACGCTTACGGCGGGGGTCCGTTTCAAGTTCTGATGGATTGCCGCATGGACTGCCCGCAAGGGACGTTCGACAGTCCAGGGAGGCTCGCCCAAGGCGGGCCTCCCTTCAATCCAGGCGCCTTTCAAGAGGTAATCGCATGACCAGCCAGCCCATCGGACTTACCGCCCCGCCGACGACCTCCGTGGCCGGGTTGCGCCGCATGATGCTGGTCATGCTGGGCCTGGTGTCGATGTTCAACTATATCGATCGCACCGTCCTGTCGGTGCTCCAGGAGCCGATCAAGCGTGAACTGGGGTTGAGCGACGGGCAGCTCGGACTGCTCACCGGCCTTGCCTTCGCACTGTTCTACGCAACGCTGTCCCTTCCGATCGCGCGTCTGGCGGACCGCTTCAATCGCCGCAACATCATCGCCGCGTCGCTCGCCACCTGGAGCGGCATGACGGCTCTCTCGGGACTGGCGACCGGCTTTGGCTCCCTGGTCGCGTTCCGCATCGGCGTCGCGTTGGGAGAAGCGGGTTCCGTGCCGGCTTCCCATTCCATCATCGCCGACTATTACCCGCCCGAAAAGCGGGTCACGGCGCTCGCTTTATGGGGGCTGGCGCTCCCGGCGGGGATCATGCTGGGCTATGCATCGGGCGGCTGGATCGCTTCCGCGCTGGGGTGGCGCCTTGCCTTTGGGGTGATAGGCGTCGCAGGGCTGGCGCTGGCGCCGCTCGTCCTGCTGCTCGTGCGGGAACCTGCGCGTGCGGGATCGAGCGGTTCGACCCGAACAGAACAAGCGCCGCCCCTCGGCGAGGCCATGCGCTTCCTGTGGCGGTTGCGGACCTATCGCTACATGCTGATCGGCACGACGCTTCATGCCTTCGCCCAATATGCGATGATGAGCTGGTCCGCGCCCTTCTACATGCGCGTCCATCACATGCCGCTCGCGGACGTCGCCTCCTGGCTGGCGCTGATGAACGGGCTGGGCGGCGGCATCGGGATCTACCTGGGTGGCCGCCTGTCGGACGCAGCGGGATCGCGCAACCCGGCGGGTCGCGTCTGGGTGAGCGCCGTTGCGATGCTGCTGATGGTGCCGGCGGCACTGATCCAGTTCCTGACCCCCTCGCTGACGGCATCGCTGGCGTTCGGCTTCGTCGCGACCATGCTGATGTTCTTCTATTACGGCCCGATCATAGGCGTCCCGCAGTCGATCGTCCCGCCCCGCATCCGGGCCTTGACCTCTGCCGTGACCCTGCTCGTCTTCAACCTGTTCGGTCTGGGCCTGGGCCCGGCCGTGACCGGGTTCCTCAGCGATCGGCTGGCAGGCGCCGGGATGCACGACACATCGCTGCGTTTCGCGCTTTCGGCCGTGGTGCTGTTCTCGCTCGCCGGCGCGGGCAGTATCGGATGGGCATCACGCTTCTATGCGTCCGATCTCAAGAAACATTGATGACCCCGTTCGCACCGCTGGCGATGATGCGCTTTACCGGCCCGCCTGGCTCAGCAGGCTGCGGAACAGCCCGGCATCAGGCCACTGTCCGGCCATTGTCGATCACGATCTCCGCCCCGTTCAAGCGGATCGATTCGTCCGACACCAGGAACAGGACCAGGTCGGCAACATGTTCCGGCTGTCCTTCATATTTGCGGGCGGCGTCGCGCAATTCGGGCGCGGCAAAATGATAGGCCTCACGGACCATCTGCGTATCATGCGAGCCGGGCAGGACGACATTGGCGCGAACGGGGTGGCCCTGCTGCTGGCAATGAACGATCAGGCTGCGCGTCATGGAGAGCACGGCACCCTTGGCCGCGCTATAGGCGAACACCGCCGGATTGCCGCGGATCGCAGCCACGGACGCGATGTTGACGATCGATCCTGCGCCGCTGGCCGCCAGTGCCGGCAGGCAGGTCTTGCATCCCAGGAACGTCCCTTCGGCGGAAACCGACATCACGCGGCGGAACGCCTCCAGCGACGACTGCTCGACCGTTTCAAAGGCGGCGATGCCCGCATTGTTGACCAGCGCGTCGAGGCGGCCATGGGTGCGCATGATCTTCGCCAGGACGGCCTGCCATTGCGCTTCGCAGGTCACGTCCAGGCCCAAGGCCGTTGCGGCCGGAAGCGTCTCTGCGACCCGCTGCGCTTCCGCCTCGTCAATGTCGGCGACGACTACCCGCGCGCCCTCGCGCGCCAATGCTTCGGCATCGGCCTTGCCCAGTCCGTGCGCGGCGCCGGTCACGAGGACGACCTTGTCTTCGACCCTGCCCTTCCTGGTCATCGCCGATCCCCTCACGCTGCCAGCGCGGCACGGGCGGCGATTGGGCCGCCATGGAGGCGTGACAGCAACAACAGGCGGCGCAGCCCACGCCCCACCGCGAGTTCATCGGTCACGCCCATGCCGCCATGCAATTGCACGGCGTCTTCCGCGAGTTTCAGGGCAGCGTCGCCAATATAGGCCCTTGCCGCCGTCACAGCCCGGACCCGCGCTTCCTCCTCGGCCATGGCCGCCTTCAAAAGCAGGGAGCGGGATTGCTCCAGCCAGGTGTACATTCGCGCGCAGCGATGCTGCACGACCTGGAAGCTCGCAATCGGCTTGCCGAACTGGTGCCGCTGTCTGACATAATCGACCGTCAGGTCCAGCAGGGTCGCCATCGCGCCAACCAGTTCGGCGACGATCGACAGGCCGGCCAGGCCCTGAGCCTCCGCCCATATGCTCACCGGAACCGCGAGGGGCACGGCCTGCGCGGCATCGAAACGCACATTGGCTGCCATGCTGCCGTCGACCAGACGAACCGGCGTCCTGCGGACGCCGCTATCCTGAGCGTCCACCAGCAAAAGCGCGCCTACATTCGTCTCCACGACGAAGGCGTCGGCATCCATGCCGTCCCGGACAATGGCGGCCGATCCGCGGAGCCCTCCGTCGACAAGCGCGCCGCCCTGCGCAAATGCAAGCAGGACATCCCCCTGCATCAGCCTGGCACCCCAGCGTGCGGTGGCGGGATCGGCAAGGATCGTTCGTCCGCACAGCAGGATGCCCTCGGCCAGCGGGGTGATCGCAAGGGCGCGCCCCATCTCTTCGGAGATGATCATCACCTCCACCGCGCCGCCGCCCAGCCCGCCTGCCTGCTCCGGCGCCAGCAGGGCAAAAAGGCCGAGCTCCCCCAATGCGCGCCAGTCGGCGGGAGACATCGGCCCTTTCGCCATGGTCGTCGCGTCATATCGGTCCGCCAGGAAGCGGCGGACCATGTCGCGCACCATCACCTGCTCATCGCTGAGCGCGAGGTTCATGGCTCAGAGCACCTCGATGATCGAGGCGTTGGCGATGCCACCGCCCTCGCACATGGTCTGAAGACCATAGCGCTGGCCCCGCGCCTTCAGCGCATGGATGAGCGTCGTCATCAGCTTCGTGCCTGTCGCGCCGAGCGGATGGCCAAGCGCAATGGCCCCGCCATTGACGTTCAGCCTTGCCGGATCGGCGTCGAGCGCCTTCATCCATGCCATGGGGATCGACGCGAAGGCTTCGTTCACCTCGAACAGATCGATGTCCTTCATGGCCATGCCGGCCCGATCGAGAACCCGGCGGGTCGCGGGAATCGGCTCTTCCAGCATGATGACCGGGTCGCCCGCCGTTACCGCCAGGTTGACGATACGGGCGATGGGCTTCAGGCCATGCGCCCTGACCGCCGCTTCGGACGCAATGAGCACGCCGCTCGCGCCGTCGCAGATCTGGCTGGCGGTGGCCGCGGAAAGCGTGCCGCCCTCGCTCAGCAGCTTGACCGAACCGATCGATTCCATCGACGCATCGGCCCGAACCCCCTCGTCGCGGTCGTGGATCGCCTGCTCGCCCTCCGCCGTGACGATGGGCACCGGCACGATCTCGGCGTCGAACGCGCCTGAATTCATCGCCGCTGCTGCCTTGTGGTGGCTGGCGAGCGCGAACCGGTCATGGTCGTCGCGGGTGAAGCCATATTTGTCGGCGATCATCTGCGCGCCGTGGAACTGGCTGAACATCTCGACTCCGTAGCGCTTCTGGATCGCCCCGGAAAATGGGTTGGCCCCGATGCCGCCCGCCTGGGCCAGCGTGATGGGAGACCCCATCGGCACGCGCGTCATGCTTTCGACGCCCCCCGCGATCACGAGGTCCTGAAGCCCCGACATGACCGCCTGCGCCGCGAAATGCACCGCCTGCTGGGATGAGCCGCACTGCCGGTCGATCGTCACCGCCGGCACGCTGTCGGGCAGGCTGGACGCGAGCACGATGTTGCGACCAAAGGCGAAGGTCTGCTCGCCCACCTGGCTGACGCAGCCGATGATCACATCGTCGATCGCGGCGGGATCGACACCCGCGTCGGCGACCAGCGCGTCCAGCACGAGGGCGCCAAGGTCGGCGGGATGCCAGCCGGCGAGGCGACCGTTGCGGCGGCCGCCGGCGGTGCGGCGTGCGGACACGATATAGGCTTCAGGCATGATGCATCCTTCTTTCTTTGTCTAAAGGCCGAGCGCGGCCTTCGCGATGAGTGTCAGTTGTATCTCGCTGGTGCCGCCGAAGATCGACCAGGCGCGAGCGTTGAGATAGCGGGCCGCTGCGACCTGCGCCTGCGCCGAACCAATCGGAGCGGGCATGTCGTCGCCATAAAAGGGGCGCTCGACGGGCAGTTGCAGGCCGGCGAGGCCAAAGGCATCGACTGCCAGCGCCTCCACACCCTGCCGGATTTCGGATGCCAGCAGCTTGGTGATCAGGCTGCGCGGGTCGGGCGTGGCGCCCTGCTCGATCTCGATGAGCGTCCGCAGCTCCGTCATCTCGAGCGCTTCGGCCTCCAGTTGAAGCCGGACGGCGCGGTCCGCCAGTTCGCCGGTCAGCGGCCCCGCCGACATCCGCAAACGGGCAAGATCGGCCAGCAGCGCCGGCGCGAAGCTGGACCCGCCCCGTTCATTCTCCAACAGAAACTTGGCGATCGACCAGCCCTGCCCTTCCTCGCCGACGCGCTCCGACACCGGCACCCGCACCTCGTCGAGGAAGACCTCGTTCAACTCGTGATCGCCCGATGCGCTGAGGATCGGCTTGACCGTCACGCCCGGCAGGGTCATGTCGATCAGCAGAAAGCTGATGCCCTGTTGCGGCTTCACCTCGGCATCGGTGCGGACCAGCGCGAACAGCCGGTTGGCGTACTGGGCCTGCGTCGTCCAGATCTTGTGGCCGGACACGATATAATGGTCGCCATGGCGGACGGCGCGGGTGCGCAGGCTCGCAAGGTCGGAGCCGGAGCCGGGTTCCGAAAAGCCTTGCGCCCATATATGCTCGGCCGTGCGCAGGCGCGGGAGATAATGGTCCTTCTGCGCCTGGGTGCCGAATGTGTACAGCACCGGCCCCACCAGCTTCAGCCCCATGCCGGGCAGGATCGGAGCGCCCGCCTCCGCACATTCCTTTTCGAAAATCCAGCGCTGGACAGGCGTCCATCCTGGCCCGCCCGCATGGTGTGGCCAGTGGTAGACGAGCCATCCCTTCGCCTCCAGGATCGCCTGCCATTCGCGCGCGATGTCGGGTTCGGCGAAGACACCGGATGTCAGCGCGGCCCCGCGCCGCAGCGCGGGGGAGAGCGACGAGGCCAGGAAATCGCGCACTTCCTCACGGAATGCGCGCTGCTCCCTGCTAAGCGCGAGGTCCATGGCGTCAGCGCTCCACGATCGCGACAGCAGAGACGCCCGGCGCGCCATAGACATGGCTGTAGCCGAGGCGCAGCTTGCCCGGCACCTGTCGCGCGCCCGCCTGCCCGATCAACTGGACATAATTCTCATAGACCTGGCGTAGCCCCGAAGCCCCGATCGGCTCGCCGCAGGCAAGGCATCCGCCATCGGTGTTGACCGGCAAGGTGCCGTCGATCCGCGTGCGCCCCTCGGTAATCCACGCCGTCTGCTCGCCATCCGCGCAGAAGCCGTTTTCGGCCATGTGCATGATCTCCGCCCCGACCTCCGTATCCTGGAGTTGCGCTATGTCGATGTCCTCGGGACCGACGCCCGCCATTTCATAGGCTGCCTGGGAAGCGAGGCCGGTTGGCGAGCCGCCACGATCGAGATCAAGCGCTGGCGAGAAGACCTCGAATGAACCGGTCGGGCGGGTGCGGACCGCTGCGGCCCGCAGCCGTACCGCTGGCAGGCCGAGTTCGCGCGCTTTCCGGCCGCTCGCCAGCAACAGCGCCACCGCCCCCTCCCCCGGCGAGCAGAACATGAATTTGGTGAGCGGATCGCTGACCATCTGGGATTGGAGGATTGTATCGATATCGACCGCTTCGCGCCGCCAGGCGTGATCGGCGAGAACGCCGTTGGCGAACGCCTTCTCCGCGACCGCGCCCAGCGTGTGCGGCGTGATGCCGTGCAGGCTCATGTAACGCTGGATCTTCATGGCGAAGAACTGGGTGGTCAGCATCAGCCCGGTCTCGCCATACCAGGCCGGCAGCCCCCAGTCCGCCGGCAGGGGCGAGAAGGAGCCGCGTGGATGCTTGTCGAAACCGACGGCCAGGCCCAGGTCGAACTCGCCGGACTTGATCGTGCTGTAGGCGCCGAACATGGCCGAGCCGCCGGTCGCGCACCCATTGGCGACGTTGATGAAGGGAATGCCGGTAAGCCCCAATTCCGACACCATGGTATCCGCATTCCCGGCGGCATCCGATCCGCCGAACGCGAACTGAACATCGCGCCATTCAAGCCCCGCCCGTTCCAGCGCCTGGCGGACGGCGAAGACGCCCTGCTGAAGGCCCGAAAGACCGGGCGTGCGGCCGAAAGGATGAATTCCCGCACCGACGATGAAGACGTCTTCGCTCATATGTCGGCGCCCCTGTCCGGCGCGAAGCCAAAGCTGGTTCGCAGCGAGCCGTCCGCCAGCAGGAAGGGCAGCGGCACGATCCGCATCGCCATGCCGATTTCCAGATCATCGAACGCCGCATCGACCAGACGCCCTTCGACGATCAGCGCCCCATCCAGCTCGACATAGCCGACCGCATAGGGTTCGAACGCGTCCGGGCCAGCATAAGGCGGCGACTTGGGGCGGAAGCGCTGAACGGTCCACGACCATAGTCGGCCTGTCCGCGGCAGCACGACGCGGTCGTAGCGCGCATCGCTTTCCGGTCGCGCCGGGAAGCAGATCCGGCTGGTCGCGCGCTCACGGGAGGCGAGCAGCGCGATGCCGCCGCTGTCGGAGCAGACAAGGTCATCGGCGATCGGAACGGGCAGGGTGTCGGGCACGGCATATCTCCTTGGAGAGACATAGCGCCCGACCATTCGGTCGGCTTCTGACCAATGCGACAGGAGCTAGAGCGATTTCCAAGCGATCGCAACCGATCGCTGGTTAAGAAATCGCGGAAAACAAGGAATCCAGAGCGGCGATCTGATTCAATCAGATCGAAATCCGCTCTAGTTTATCATTCCAAGAAAGCCGAGCTGCGCCGCCTTGAACATCGTCTGGTCGCGGTTGACGGCATCCAGCTTCACCGAAGCCGATCGGATGTGGAAGCGCACCGTGGTGCGTTGCAGACCGAGGATGATGCCGATTTCCTCATTCGTCTTTCCAGCAGCCGCCCAACGCAGACACTCCACCTCGCGCTTGGTCAGCGATATACTGCCCAAGCCGGGACGCGCCCGCGCGGTCACCTTGACATAGCTTTGCACGAAGGCCCGCGCCAGCACGGCCAGCGCGTCCGCGGCGCAGGAATAGGCATCGGAAAGGTCGTTGGCCTCTGGCTCTGGCGAGAGGAAACTGGCCGCGCCGATCTGGCCGAACGGCAGGTGGATGGGAACCACGATCGCGGCCGCCGTCATCGCCCGGATGCGGAAATCATGCAGGTCGATCACATCGAGCAGCGGGTTGGGCAAGCGGGTGCGAAAGCCATGCGCGTTGCACCAGAACGGCTCCGCCTCCACCCGGCAGGCGTGAACGATCGGTGAGGAAAGGGCGAGCTGAGGCACCTCCCACCACCGCGCCTCCTCGCCGCGAAAGCCAAAGACCTCGCTGGCGAGCACGGCGCCGTTTCCATCGCGCATCGGTTCGCGGGAGGCCACATTATGCGTGACCGCCGTGCGCAGCCCGCAAAGGTCCATCACCGCATCCCGCAGCCGCTCTGCCGACGCCCCTATGCCTCCCGGCTCTGAAAAGCGGACGGCTTCGATCAAGGCAGTTGAGGGCATGGAGCAGGAATGGTCGGTAGCGGGCATGGTCAGCGCCCCTTCAGGCTCAACCCCTCGAAAAAGGGTTGGCAGATCGCATCGGCGACGTCCTCGGGCGATCTGCGCTTCGCCAGGGGGGGGTACCATTTATAGGCCCAGTTGCACATGCCGAGGAAACCGAGCGTGGTGAGCCCTGGGTCGCATTGCCGGAAATGGCCGTTCGCGATCCCCTGCTCGATGATGCCGCGCACCCGTTGCAGATAGGCATTGCGCTGCGCCCGGATATGGTCGCGCATCTTGCCTTCCAGATCTTCATAATGGTCCATGAACGCCCGGACATAACCCGGATGCTCCGCAATCTGGCGCAGGATGTCGATGCATGCCGCGCGCAGGCGCCCGAGCGGATCGTCCGATCCCCCCTCCTCGTCCAGGCCGGCGAGCAGGGCGCTCATATGGGCATCGTGCATCGCGAAGAGGATGGCGTTCTTGCTCGGGAAATAATGGTAGAGCGTCGGCTTGCCGAGGCCAACCTCGTCCGCCAGCATCTGCATCGACGCTTTGTGATATCCCACCCGGTCGAACAGCGTCGCGCAATGTCTCAATATCTCGTTGCGCTTTTCGTCATGCGCCTCGGTCGTCTGCCGTTTCTTTGCTGCTTGTCGCGCCATTGCCGGCCCTGTTCCCTGTCTGCGTCCTACCTCTCACAAAGGTAAGTCGACCGTCTGGTCGGTTCCCCCTAGGGATAGGGCTGGATGACAAGAATGCAAGCGCGAGGGAGCGGACTATGCAAGTTGAGGGCAAGACAGCGCTGGTCACCGGGGCGAGTTCGGGTCTGGGCCGACATTTCGCGCGCCTGCTGGCGCGCGAAGGGGCTAGGGTGGTGGTAGCGGCGCGCCGACTCGACGCGCTCTCCGCGCTGGCCGATGAGATTGGTGGGCAGGGCGGCACATGCATCCCCGTCGCCATGGACGTGACCGATCCGGAAGCGGTCGCGACAGCCTTCCGGCAGATCGAGCGCGAACTTGCGGGATCTCTCTCGATCCTCGTCAACAATGCAGGCGTCGCCCAGACCCGTGCGGCGCTCGACCTCGATGCCTCCGAATGGGCGCAGGTGATCCAGCCCAATCTGACCGGTGCCTTCCTCGTCGCCCAGCAGGCGGCGCGGATGATGCGGCATGGCGGCGGGACGATCGTCAACGTCGCCTCGATCCTGGGAGAGCGCGTGTCCAAGGGACTGGCGGCCTATGCCGCCAGCAAGGCCGGCCTCATCCAGTTGACGAAGGCGCTCGCCCTGGAATGGGCGCCGCTCGACATCCGGGTCAACGCGCTCGCACCCGGCTATATCGAAACCGACCTCAACCGCGACTTTTTCGCATCCGACGCAGGTCAGCGCCTCATCTCGCGCATCCCGCAGAAGCGACTCGGCCAGGTGCATGACCTGGACGGGCCGCTCCTGCTGCTGTGCTCCGACCAGTCGCGCTACATGACCGGCGCGGTCATCGCGGTGGATGGCGGGCATCTCGTCAGCGGCCTTTGACGACAGGCGGCCCTTATGCGTCCATGGCGGTCGCGCCGACGACCCAGGCGGACAGGCCCGCGGTCGGCACTGCGCAGATTACCGCTTCGGCCACGGCTTCCTCGCTGGCTCCGGCGGCTCGCGCGCCCTTGACGTGAACCGACGCCCAGGCGCTGTAGTCGGCGACAAGGACGGTCACGAGCAGCAGCTCCGCATATACAGGCCCCAGCGCCGTCCCCGACAAGGTCCCCTCGCGCATGAGATAATAGGCGTCGGCGCCCAGGGGCTTGACCTCGAACAGCTTGCCCAGGGAAGGCGGCATGGCGCCGAAATATTGCAGGAAATTCGCCTCCGCGGCACCATCTTCCACGACCATGTCGTCGTCAGGCCAGTCGGGATCGGCGGCTTCCGGATAGATCTCCCGGAAAAGATCATGGAAGCGCAGCGACGCCCCCTCCCCACGCACGCTTGCAAGGATTGCGACCGCCGCGCCGGCCTCCGCTTCGGTGAGACCGGCCGACCGGGCCTCGGCCAGTTCCCGCGTCGCAAGTTCCCGATAGCCCTTTATCGTGGCGGCGCAGGCGACGAACAACCTCTTGATCCGCGCCGGGACCGCCCCGTCCGAATCGATGATCATGCGCCAGCGGCGGAATCCCGCGATGGTCTTCGGTGCGTCGCGACGCAAGCGGCCAAGACTGGCGAGCGGGGGCAGAAGGTCAGTCATCGTCTCTCCGTTAATGCATGGACCGTCCGGTCGGTTGAATATGGCTATGCCGCTTCGCGATCGCGGTCAACTTCTGATAAGGAGTTGACGTCCGACCGGACGGTCGACTAAATCGCACCCTTGTACAAGGGTCGATCCCGGATCGGCAGATGCGAGAGGAGCATGCCTGGATGAAGGACTTCAAGGGCAGGACGGCCGTCATCACGGGGGCCGGCAGCGGCATCGGCGCGGCGCTCGCGCATCTCGCCGCAGGCGAGGGCATGAACCTAGTCCTCGCCGACATCAATCTTGCCGACCTGGAGGCGGTGGCCGGCACCATCGAAAGTCCGGCGATCGCGCTGCACAGAACCGATGTGGCCGATCCGGATGCGGTGCAGGCTCTGGCCGACCTTGCATGGTCGCGCTTTGGCGACGTATCCCTGCTGTGCAACAATGCCGGCGTCGTCCCCGGCGGCCGCCACCGGCACGTCTGGGAATATGCGCTGGAGGACTGGCGCTGGGCCTTCGGCGTCAACATGGATGGCGTGGTCAACGGCATCCGCAGCTTCGTGCCCAGGATGCTGGCGGAGGGACGGCCGGGACATATTCTCAATACCGCGTCCGTGGCCGGCTTCGTGAGCGGCGAAGGCTCCGCCGTATATGGCGCGTCAAAGCATGCCGTCGTCCGCATCACTGAAGCGCTCTATGCCGGTCTGCGTGAGCGGAACGCCCCGATCGGCGTCACGATGCTGTGCCCCGGCCTGGTCGCGACCCGCATTTACGAGGCCGAACGATCCCGGCCCGCACATTTGCGATCGAACGACGGCCAACCGGCGGAAGCCACGGAGTTGCAGTCGATTTCGGACAATCTGTTCCAGAATGCCCCGTCGCCTGAGGAGGTTGCCGCCCAGGCGTTCGAGGGCATCCGCCAGGATCAGTTTTATGTCTTTACCTCGGCGCGGTACGATCAGGTGATCGCGCGGCGGACGCAAGCCATCCTTGCCCGGGAAAATCCCGTATTCGACAGCCTGATTTCGCTCAGCAAGGGCAAGGCTGACGCAGAAGGGCAAAGAGCGTGAGCAGGCTTCAGGCGCGGATCGCGCTCATCACCGGCGCTGCTTCGGGCATCGGGCTCGCCACCGCCCGGCGCTTCGCGGCGGAGGGCGCGACGCTCATACTGGCGGACCGCAACGGCGACGCGCTGTCGAATGCGCGCGAATCGCTGCCGGGCGCCGGGCATGAGTTCGTCATCATGGACGTCACCGAAGAGCAGGCATGGGCCGCGCTGGCAGATCGGGTTGCAGCACGGTCCGGCACGCTTGACATCCTCGTGAACAATGCCGGGTTCGGCAAGTTCACGTCGATCGCGGACACGACGCTGGCGCAGTGGCGGTCGATCATCGCCGTCAATCTCGACAGTGTCTTTCTGGGGACAAAATATATGATGCCATTCCTCGCCGCCTCCGGCCGTGGCGCGATCATCAACATGTCCTCCATCCGGGGCATCGTGGCTGGCGCCGGCACCGGATCCTACAGCGCGGCCAAGGGCGGCGTCCGTTTGTTCACCAAGGCGACCGCACTTGAATGCGCCGCGGCCGGCAATGGCGTGCGCGCGAACTCCGTCCACCCCGGTCACATCGCGACACCGCTGACCGCACCTGCCTATGCCGATGCGGAAATCGCCCGGACCCTGCTGGCGGATGTCCCGCTCGGACGCATCGGACAGGCGGAGGAGATCGCGGATGGCATCCTTTTCCTGGCAAGCGATGAATCCCGTTACATGACCGGGGCCGAACTCGTGATCGATGGGGGGAGCACCGCGCAATGACCGATCGGGCAACTGCCATCGCGTCGAAGGTGGAAGCCTTCGTCCGGAACGTGGTCATTCCCTACGAAAGGGACAGTCGTCTCGGCTTCCATGGGCCGGAAGATGCGCTCGTCTGGGAACTGCGCGCAAAGGCACGCGAGGCAGGCGTGCTGACCCCGCATGTCCTGCACGACGGATCGCATCTGACGCAGCGGGAGACGGCCATCGTCCTCATGAGGACGGGGCTGTCGCCGCTCGGCCCCCTCGCCTGCAACACCGCCGCTCCCGATGAGGGCAACATGTATCTGCTCGGGAAGGTCGGCAACGCCGGGCAGAAGGCCCGATTTCTCGATCCGCTGGTGAGGGGCGAGGCGCGCTCCGCCTTCTTCATGACAGAACCTGCCGAAAACGGGGGCGCGGGATCCGATCCGTCGATGATGCAGACGACCTGCCGTCGCGACGGCGACCATTGGATCATCAACGGCCGCAAGAAGTTCATCACCGGGGCGGAAGGGGCGCGCGTGGGCATCGTCATGGCCGGGTCGGACGACGGCGCCTGCATGTTCCTCGTCGACCTGCCCGATCCCGCGATCCGGACGGTGCGCGTGATCGACACGATCGACAGTTCCATGCCCGGCGGGCACGCGGAGGTCGACATCGTCGATCTGCGCGTTCCAGCGGACCAGATGCTGGGCGCGAGCGGAGAAGGTTTCGCCTATGCGCAGATACGCCTCAGCCCTGCCCGCCTGTCCCACTGCATGCGCTGGCTCGGCCTGGCAATGCGCGCACAGGAAATCGCAACCGATTATGCCTGTCGCCGCCACGCCTTCGGCAAGCCGCTGGTCGATCATGAGGGCGTCGGCTTCATGCTGGCGGACAACCTCATCGACCTGAAACAGGCCGAACGCATGATCGACTGGTGCGCAGATGTTCTCGACACAGGTTCGCTCGGCACGGCGGAAAGCTCCATGGCGAAGGTCGCGGTGTCGGATGCGCTGTTCCGTGTCGCCGACCGCTGCGTCCAGGTGATGGGCGGGACGGGCGTGTCCGGCGACACCATCGTCGAGCAGGCCTTCCGGGAAATCCGCGCCTTCCGCATCTATGACGGTCCGACCGAAGTTCATAAATGGAGCCTGGCCAAGAAGATCAAGCGCGACTGGAAGGCGGCGCAGGGATGAGCGCTGGACGATGGATGCCGGCCATGCGGCCGATGCTGGCCCTCTTGCCGCTCCTCCTGTCGACCGCTGGACATGCCCAGCCAGCGAACTTCGCAGCGCCCGAGGCCGCTACTTCGCAAGCCGGTTATGGCGAGGACCTGCTGCCCAGGGACGAGAAGGATCGCGCCGCCCTGATTCGGAGCGTCGCGTTCGACGCGACCATCTATGGCATGGCTGCCTATCTGCACTATGAGCAACTCTATCGGCAGGCGTTCGATCGAAGTTCGAGCAATTACACCGGATTCAACCGCTTTGCGCATGAGAGGAACCTTGCGGGGCCGGACTATGCAACCTTCAAGGTGCCCAATACGGACACGCTTTACTCCACGGCCTGGGTAGACCTGAGCAAGGGCCCGGTCGAAATCGACATCCCGGCCACGCAGCTCAAATATTTCACGCTCAATATTTTCGACATTTTCGGCAATCCCAGCAATCTCAGCAATCGTACCATCGGCGTCAAAGGCGGCCGGTTCCTGCTGGTGCCGCGCGGCTGGCGCGGAAACCCGCCCGCCGGGGTCACGGTCTATCCGGCCGCCACGACCCAGCTCTGGATCCTCATGCGCGCCTTCGCCCAGTCCGACGCTGAGGTCCGGACTGCTCGTGCTTTTCAGGATGCGGTCCGGATCATCGCTCCGGAAGAGGAAGGGACGGTGAGCTCTCATGGCGACGCATCCTCACCACCACCACCCGCCGCTGGCGCTATCGGCTATCTCCGCGCGCTCGACTATGTGCTTCGGGCCAATGGCTGGCAGCCGGGCGAGGAAGCGCTCGTGTCGCGCTTCCGACCGCTCGGCATAATGGGCGACCGCCCGTTCGATCCCGATAGGCTTCCCCCTGCCACGCGAGCCGCGATCGAAAGCGGTTACTCTGACGCGATGGCTATGCTCACACGCGCCAAGTCGCAATTGGGCGAACCTACCGGCACTGGCTGGATGAAGGTCAACAAGGGCGTCTACGGGTTCAATTATCTGCGCCGTTCCGTCATCAACATGGCAGGCCTCGGCGCGAATGTGCGGGAGGAAAATGCGTCCTACACGACGTTCGCGGACGGCAAGGGTGCTGCGCTGGACGGCGCGTCGTCCCGCTACATGCTCCGGCTGCAAACGCCTCCGCCCGTCAACAGCTTCTGGTCCGTCACCCTCTACGACGCGAAGACCTTCGCTCTCCACCCCAATCCGCTCCACCGCTATCTGGTGAGCGATCGGACAAAGGGCCTGAAGGTACAGAAGGATGGGTCGATCGAAATCCGCATCCAGCGCGCCGCATCATCTGATGGAAACTGGCTTCCCGCACCGGCGGGACCATTTTTCGTCGTGATCCGCGCCTATGGACCGAAGCCCGACATGCTGAACGGCCAATGGCTGCCCCCGCCCATTTCAAGGGATGGCGACGCCCGATGAACGCCCTGGTCGAAGACAATAGCGGTACGGCGACCGTCCGTCCCGGCTATGAGCTGGATTTGGTCGCGCTGGACGCCTGGATGCGCGCCAATGTCGCCGATTATGGCGGGCCGCTCCGGATCGAGCAGTTCCGGGGCGGGCAGTCCAATCCGACCTACAAGCTGATCACGCCGGGCAAGGCCTATGTTCTGCGCAAGCAACCACCCGGCCCCTTGCTCAAGGGTGCCCATGCGCTCGACCGCGAGGCGAAGGTGCTCGCTGGCCTGTCGCGAGCGGGCTTCCCGGTCGCCGCCGTCCATGGCCTGTGCACCGATCCCGCCATCATCGGCACGATCTTCTACGTCATGGACATGGTGGAGGGCCGCATCTTCTGGGATGCCGCGCTTCCCGATATGTCCCCCACGGAAAGGGCAGCGCTCTTCGACGCCATGAACGCGACGATCGCCGATCTCCACAGCATCGACTACGCGGCTGCCGGCCTTGCAGACTATGGCCGGCCAGGAAATTATTTCGAACGACAGATTGCGCGCTGGTCGCGCCAATATCTTGAGGACGCACAGGCGGGGCGCGATCCCTGCATGGACCGGCTGGTGGAATGGCTCCCCGCACACATCCCGCCGGGGGAGGAAACGAGCATCGTCCATGGCGATTTCCGCATCGACAATCTGATCTTCCACCCGACGCAGCCGCGCGTGCTGGCCGTGCTGGACTGGGAGCTCTCGACGCTGGGCCATCCGGGTGCCGACTTCGCCTATCACGCGATGATGTATAGGATGCCGCCGCACATCGTCGCCGGCCTCGGCGGGAGCGACCCCGCTGCGCTCGGCATAGCCGATGAAGAGGCCTATCTCGCCACCTATTGCCGGCGCAGGGGGTTGGCGGACATGCCGGGTTACGACTTCTATATTGCCTTCAACTTCTTTCGGCTCGCGGCCATCTTCCATGGCATCAAGGGCCGGGTCATCCGCGGCAACGCTTCGTCCGCGCAGGCGCGCGAGCGCGTTGCGGTGCTCCCGGAACTCATGCGTCTCGCATGGCAGCAGGCGGAAAGGGCGGGCGCCCGATGAGCAGCCCGGCCATCACGCTCACTGTCGAGGATGGCATCGCCTGGCTGACGCTGGCGCGCCCCGAAAAGCGCAATTCGGTCGATCCCGAATTCGCATTGCGCCTTCATGAACTGGCGGAGCGATGCGCGGCGGACCAGGACATACGCTGCGTCGTGCTCACCGGAAGCGGCAAATTCTTTTGCGTGGGTGGCGACATCGATGCCTTCTCCGCCGCCGGGGAGGATGCCGAAGCGGCGGTCGGCGCCCTCGCACGCAGTTTCCATGCCGGCATCCATCGACTGGCCACGATGGAAAAACCTCTCGTCACGGCTATCAACGGCCCCGCCGCCGGCGCTGGGCTCAGCCTTGCGATATTGGGGGATATTGCGCTCTCAGCCGCCTCCGCGCATTTCACTTCGGCCTATAGCGCTGTCGGGCTGACACCGGATGGCGGCGCATCATGGTGGTTGCCGCGCCTGATCGGGATGCGGCGAGCGCAGGAGATGCTGTTCACCAATCGACGGGTCGGGGCGGAGGAAGCGGCAGGCATGGGCCTTGTGACACGCGTGGTCGCCGACGATGCGCTCCGTGCCGAGGCGTCGACCGTGGCATCGGCGCTAGCAAAGGGGCCGATCCGCGCACTCGCCAGATGTCGCGCCTTGCTGATGGGGTCCGTCATCGCCGACCTTCCCACCCAGCTGGATCGCGAAGCCGCCTGGATTGCAGCGTCTGCCGGGGCGTCCGAAGGGCGGGAAGGAGTCGCCGCTTTCCTGGCGAAGCGACCGCCGCGTTTCGTGGCTGTGAGTTGATGGGAAAAAGCGCGCAGTCCGTATCGGCCGCCTGCGAGATTCCGGCCTGACTGCGGTCAGCGTGTGACCATCGATACGACGCTCCAGAGCAACACCAACGCCGCCGCCATCATGATCGGCGAAAAGGCGTCGGACCTGATCCTGGCCGACGCCTGATCAGCGGATAACAAGGATCGGGCCGCGGCAGCCCGCGATACCGGGCGACAAACACCGCAGCACCGCAGACAGCCATGATCCGCGCGGCAAGATCCCGACGCGGTCCGGGCCTTACGAGTTCGTATCTTTCTTGAAGCTTTCCAGATATTCGGTCGACAGTTTCGACCAGCGCAGCGAAGCCTGCATGCCGCCATCGACGAGCAGGTCCGTGCCCGTGATGTAGGATGCCTCGGGACCGGCAAGCCAACAGACGGCGGAGGCAATATCCTCGGCATTCCCCAACCGCGCAATCGGCTGGCTGGCGATGGTCTGGTCGATCGGCGCTCCGTGCTTGCGTTCATGGCGGATCATCGCGGTTGAAATGATGCCGGGGCTGATCGAGAGCAACCGCGCGCCGCGGGCGCCCCAGTCGGCGGCCTGCGCCTGCACGCGAAGCTGGTTGGAGCGCTTGGCAAGCCAGTATGAGCCAATGCCTGTGTCGTGGCCCGCCACGCTCTGCACCACCGCCTTCAGGTCCTCGATCGGGGCCAGCGCGAGTTTTTCCTCCACGTCCAGCGGGACCGGCGAGTAATAGGCGGCGTTGCTGGCGGTGACGAACGCCACCGTGCCGTCCACGGCCAGCGGCTTGAACGCATTCAATATGTGGATCGTGCCGACGAGGTTCACGTTGAAGATCGTCTCCCAGTCCGCCATGCCGGGAGAGACGCCCGCCGTATGCATCAAGGTTGCGAGCCGCCCGGTTCTGGCTACCAGTGCGGCTAGCTCGTTCACGGAATCGGGGTCGGCCACGTTGACCACCGCGGACAGCACCTTGTAGCCATCGTCCTCGAATTGCCGAACCGTGTCGGCCAGAACCTCAGGATTGTTGTCCGCGAGCACAAGCTGTTTGCCAACGCCGAGACGGCGGGCACATGCAAGGCCCAGTCCGCGAACGCCCGTAATGACGACGACATTATCATTCATGTTTCCGCTCCTATGATATTGGGGGTGTTGCGCTTGATGGTTGTTCAATTTCGCGAACGGGCGGTGGCCGCCATTTCGGGCCCTTCGCGGTGCCCAAGGCGGTCACAACCCCCTCACGGCTCCGAGCAGCGCTGTTGCTGCATCTTCGTGCATCTCGGGCGAGGGGTAGTAATCGTTGCGGCCGGTGGCCAGCGCGACATATTCGACCCCGCGATTTTCATAATTGGCGGGATCGATCGGCTTGCCAGTCCAGCGGTTGATGAGTGGCGCGCCGGCCCCCCGCTCGCTTACGCAGTTGACCGCGGCGGTGCACATCGCCGCCGCCTCTTTGGCCATCGCCGCGTCGACCAGCTGCGGAAACGCACCGAACATCCGGTGGACCAGCTCGACAGTCGGCCGCCGGCCCACTTCCGCGCGCAGTTCAGGCCAGGCAAGCGCCGCCGGCTTTTGCTGCGAGAACCACAGGAACACCACCGGCACGGTGATCGCAGCGCGCAGCCGCCGCATCGATTCCAGCCAGCTCGCCCGGCTTTCCGCCACGAGGCGGGGCGCGTCATCGGGCGTTTCCTCCAGCACCCGGCTCCACGCGGAAACGGTATCGATGCTGTCACCGCTCACCCGGTCACGCAGATATTCGACATAGCCGTCGGCGGCAAAGCGGCTGTTCGCCTCGTGGCGCGCCGCCATCGCCTGCACGACGACGAAGCGGCCCCGGTTCATCGCGGCGATCAGCGCGGGATATTGGAGATAGAATCCCGGCCCGGCGCCGCCCACCGCTAGGTTGAGGGCGCTGAGGCCAAGACGATCGGAGAGCAGGTCGGGATAGGGACGGTCGACGAAGCAGCCATAGGTCTGCGCCGCGCCGAGACAGGTGAAGAACGACCGCTCCGGCGCGGCCTGCGGATCGATTGCGGGCCCGCGAAACGGGACCGGGCAACCGTCCAGGGTGAACGGACGATAGTCGACGATGTCCGCATCGCGCGTCGGATAGTCGGGGAACCACTGGTGCATCAGCGTCTTTCCAGAGCAATGTCGAAGCGGGCGATATAGTCGCCGAACTGGCGATCGACCGTCGCTTCGGTCAGCGCATAATCGGCAAGGTCATAGAGATGGGCGCCGGCGTGGCCACGCGCTGCCTCATGGGTGGTGATCGCCGCTTCCATCGCCTGCGCCACCACGTCGCTCAGCTCCAGCCCCTCGAACGCATAGAGCGCGCGGATCGTCGCCATCGGGTCGCGGATGAAATCGCGGTAGTGAATGTCGTGAAAGGCATGGTCCGGATGGCGGTCGCGCGCGGCGATCATCCGCTGCGCGCTGGCGGCGAGGATCCCGGAGACCTGATAACCGACCATCGCCAGATCGACATCGCTGTTGGTCATCGACAGCGGATGGGCATTGAGGCTGCAGGTCGAGCCGAGCGGCTTGATCGGGTCTCGATGGGTGTAGACGATCCGCGAATCGGGATATGTGGCGATGATCTCTTCCACAGCGAGCGCATGCGAGGGGAATTTGAGCGTCCAGGCCCCCGGTGCGGCGCTCTGCAGCACCTGGAGATAGCGGCAGTGCCAGGCATAGGCGGCGGCCATGTCGGCATGGTGCAGCCACCATTCGAAATAGTCTGGCACCTGGGTATGGATCAGCAGCGAGAACGACTTGAAGTCCTGCTGCATCTGCCAGAAACACTCGGTGGGCTCGTCGCCGCGCTCGACATGATGGTTGAGCGGCAGGAAACCGCTTTCGATCCGCGCATCGACCTCGCGCACCCGCACCGCGATGCGCGGATCATCGTGCAGGTGGGCGGCCTCGGCCGGGGGCAGTTCGCGATTGCCCTCCCAGTTCCAGTGCATCCGCCGCTGCGGGTCGAGGCTGAGCAGGTTGACCAGGAAGGTCGTGCCCGCGCGCGGCATGCCCAGCACGATCAACGGGCGCGTCACTGGCGTCGCGGCCGCCGCCGGATGCGCGGCGTGCCACGCTTCCAGCGCGAACCGGGCTCGGAGCGTCTCCACCAGGAAGGCTTCCGTCCATTCGCGCGCGCCCGGTCGCATCGTGCGCGAACGCGCCAGATCGGCGAGGAACACCTCCAATCCTTCACGCCAGCTTTCGCCGGTCGGTGGGATGCCCGCTGCCGCCGCCCGGGCGACCAGGCGTTCGACCTCGGCAATCGCCAGGACCATAGTGTTCAAGCTGCGTCCTGCTGCGCGATGGTCCTTGCCAGCTCCACGACGATCGGCGTGCCATTGAAGCTGGCGCAGCCGCTCGGCACGTCGAATTCGGCGTCGTCGCTCAGCCGGTTGTAATTGGCGCCGTCGAGGCTGTGGGCGAGGCCCAGGCGCGAGCCGTCAAGCGCCTCGCTCCAGCCGTGCGGCACGCATACCGTGCCGATCCCCACTTCGTCGGTGATGCGCGCGGGCAGCGTGATCTCGCCAACCCGCGAGCGCAACCGAACCTCGTCGCCTTCGTCGATGCCGAGTCGGATGGCATCGGCCGGACTGATCATCGCCGTACAGCGCTTCGGCCCTTTCACCAGCGGCTGCAGATTGTGCATCCAGCTATTGTTGGAGCGCATCTCGCGCCGACCGATCAGGCGCAGCGTACCGTGCGCGAACCTGCCATCGTCGATCGCCTGCTCCAGCCGGGGAATATCGGCAAGGAACGGAGCGGCCGCCAGCGCGATCTTGCCGTCGGGGGTGGCGATCGCCCGCGGCAGGCGTCCGTGCTGCATCGGCCCGTGGGAAATCCCGGCCGGACTTTCGCGCAGCCGGGCCAGCGACAGGCCGCCGGGATGGCTGCCGAAGCCGTCGCCGTTCTTGCCGCCGCGCAACAGGATATCGAAGATGCGTTCGGGCCAGTCCTCGCCATCAGCGCTGGCCAGCAGCCCGGCCAGGTCCGCCCCGGCGGGCAGGCGCGGCAATTGGGGTGCCTGGCGCGACAGATATTCCATCGCGCAGCGCAGGTCGTAAGCGGCCTCGTCCATGCCGATGAAGCGGGCGGCGAGGCCGTTGATGATGCTCCAGTCGGTGCGTCCGTCGGGATCGGGCGGCAGGATGCGCGGCGACCAGGAGATCACGTCCTCCACCATCCAGTTGTTCCAGATCAGCGTGAACTCGCTGTGGCGCAGGTGATCGCCCGGCGGCAGGATGACGTCGGCAAAGCGCGTCGTCTCGTTGAGGTAGATGTCGACCGCGACCAGGAACTCCAGGCTGTCCAGGGCGGCGGCGACGCGGCCGGCATTGGGGTTGGACAGTACGGGGTTGCCGGCGATGATCGTCATGCCCCGGATCCGGCCAGGGCCCGGCGTCTCGACATCCTCCCACATGGCGTGGGTGGGCATGGTGGCGCCCAGTTCCGGCGCGCCCGAGACGCGCGAGTGCCAGCGACCATGGGGCGGCTGATCGCCGACATAGGGATCGCGGGTGAAGACCGGCAGGCTGCCCTCGGGGAAGATCACCCCACCCTCGGCATCGCAATTGCCGGTGAGGATGTTGAGGCAGTCTATCGCCCAGACGCCGAGCGTGCCGAAGCTCTGGGTATTGATGCCGACCCGGCTATAGGCGGCGGCACTGCCGGCGGCGGCAAAGTCGCGCGCCAACTGGGTGATGCGCTCCGCTGCGATGCCGGTGAGCGGGGCGACGCGCTCGGCCGGGAATTGCGCCGCGACGGCGCGCAATTCGTCGAGTCCCGACACGTGCCCTTCCAGGCGGCCAAGGCGCACCAGCCCCTCGCGGAACAGCGTGTCGATCATCGCCAGCGCCAGCAGCGCGTCGGTGCCCGGACGGATGGCGAAGTGGTCGTCGGCCAGTTCGGCTGTGGGCGTGCGACGCGGATCGACCACCACCAGCCGCCCGCCGCGGGCACGCAACCGCTTGAGCCGACCGGGCATGCCGGGGGCGCCGAACATGCTGCCATTCGACACGGCCGGGTTGGCGCCGAAGATCAGGAAGAATTCGGTACGGTCGACGTCGGGTACGGGAACATTGCCGATATCGCCATAGAGATAGGCGTCGACCATGTTGCGCGCAAAGTTGTCGATCGCGGCCGCCCCGGTGAGTTGCGCCGGCATGGCGGAGAGCAGCGACCCTCCGACCAACTGCAACGCGGCGACGTGCGCCGTGGGATTGCCCAGATAGATGCCCAGCGCGCTCGACCCATGGTCAGCCACGACGCGCCTGAGCCCGGCCGCCGCAAAGTCCAGCGCTTCTTCCCAACTCGCCTCGCGGAAGCCCTCGCCATCGCGGATCAGCGGCCTCGTCAGCCGGTCGGGATCCTCGCGCAGCGCCTTGATCGCCTGCGACTTCGGGCAGACATAGCCCTTGCTCGACGGATGGGCCGGATCACCGGACACCCGGCCGACCACGCCACTGTCGGGATCGGCTTCGATGACCAACCCGCAGCTGGCCTCGCAGGTCGGGCAAATTCGGGGGAATGTTTGCAGCGCCATCGATTTAATCTCCCAGCCCGGATCATGAACCGGGTGCTGGGCGGTCGCCTCGTCCTTTCGGACAATGCGGGAGTGGCGTGCCGGGTGGGCTTTGTCCTTATCAGGAATCGTGGCCTTCTCCTGCCGCGACCCCTGATGGAGAGGCTGCGCCAAGGATGCGCCGCCATCCGGCCCTGGGCCGCTCGGGCCTGGAGTTTTCTGCCGCGGTCCGGCCTTCGGCGCATCAGTCCTCGATGATCGTGTCCGTGCCCTCGCGTTTCATGCGGGCGAGATTGTCCTTCATCTCCCTGACTTGCTCGGGAGCATGGCCGACCCAATCTTCCAGTTCGCCCGTGATCCGCAGCGGCGCGGTCGATCGGTAGGAGGCGGTCATGTTGCCGGGAAACCTCTTGTCGGTGAGGTTCGGGTCATCCTCAAACGGGCCGGTCGGCTCGACGATGAAGATACGACCCCTCCCGTCACCCCTCGCCAGTTCCGCGCCCCATGTGGCCGCTTCGAGCTTCGCCGCGAAATAGACGTGCTTCAGCCCCCGTTCGACGAAATTGCTCTCGAACCCCGGCGCGATCAGGTCGCCGATGGCCAGATCGGCCTTGGTTCCGTGATAGAAGATGGTCCCGGCGGGAACGTCCTTGGCGTACATGGCGCGTTCTCAGGCCACATCGGCGGCGGCGAAGTGAGCCATCTGGTCACGATGCGCCTTTTCAAACGCCGGTCGCGCCGTGGCACGGGCGAGGAAGTCGCGACAGGCCGCGTGACCGGACAACCCGTCGAACCGATCGACCTGCCGCATCACATCCGCCATGAGCAGGTCAGCGACCGTGAAGCGGCCCGCAACGAGCCATTCGCGATCGACGAGAACCGCATCCATTCGGTCGAGCCGGGCTTTCAGGAATTTGTCGATCATCTTCGCCTCGGGTGCTTCGCCGGGCAATCCCATGAACCGGAACAGGCTCCATGGCTGGCACGGCAGGTCGACCGAATTGAGCGCGGCGATGACCCATGACAGGACTTCGGCCCGACCCCGCGCGTCCTGCGGCATCAACGCCGGGCTCTTGTCCGCCAGATGCAGCAGGATCGCGCCGCTCTCGAACAGGGTCAGGTCGCCGTCGGTCAGCCACGGCACCTGGCCGAAGGGCTGCGCCGCGAAATGTTCGGGGCCGCGATCTCGAAACGGCGTGCTTTCCACCCGATAGGGCAATCCTGCCTCTTCGAGCGCCCAGCGCACCCGAAGGTCGCGCACAAGGCCCCGTGGCATTTCCGGCACCCAGTCGTACGTGGTCAGGATCAGGTCGCTCATGGGCAATCTCCGGTTCGAAGCCGTGGGTCGATGTTATGCCCGCACCCGCCAATCCTCCTTGCAAGCCGCCGACACAGGACGATCTTATGACCAAAGTCGATGACGTGCTATATTGCGCCAATAATGTATCGCAACCAGACAGTTAGTTGCGAATGTGCGCGGATCATCCTGCCTTGTCGCAATGCATATCAGGTTCATGCGACCCGGGGTTCAACCGACGAGCTTGCGCTTGATTGACCGCAACGGCTGCCGCCGCTTGCCGGCACGCCTCCAGGGGCTGTCGGTGGCGCTGGAAACCGCGGGCCGGCATGTACGTTTCGACCGCGATCAGCCCCTGTCCAAAGCCGGCGGAAAGATGTACTCTTCGCCTTGGCCATGAGGCGTTTCCTCATGCCGGGACGATGCCCTGGGCAGGCTCCAACATGGACTGCATCGCGCACCGGTCCCGACAGAGGGCAGGACAAGCCGGACGCTCGTCATGGCGAGCTTCAAAGGGAGAGCGGCCATGGCAATTGCTCATCCAGGTGAAAAAGCATCGTCTCGTGACGAATATGAGATTCGCAGGATCGGACTGCCTGATCTGAAGATCGCACTGCAACAGGGCTGGGACGATTTCCAGGCCAAGCGGGGCGACCTGATCTTCATCGGTTTCATCTATCCCGCAGTGGTGCTGATGGCCATATTGATGGCCAGCCGCGTGTCGATACTGCCGCTGCTCTTCCCGCTGGTCGCCGGCTCCATCCTGTTCAGCCCGGCCCTGGCGAGCGGCTTCTACGAACTGGCACGACGCCGCGAACAGGGACTCGACAGTCGCTGGCGGCATTTCCTGGATGTGGTGCGCGGACCGTCGGCGCCCGCGCTCTTCGACCTTACCAGCATCACCGCCCTGCTGTTCCTGGCCTGGCTCGGTGCAGCGTGGCTCATCTATAACGCCACTGTCGGCCAGCTCGGTCCCCAAGCGGTCAGTTCGGTCGGTGTCTTCCTGAACGCGGTATTCGGCACGGTCGAGGGCTGGAAGATGATCATCGTCGGCAATCTGGTCGGCCTCGGCTTCGCAATCATAACCCTGGCGGTCAGCGTCGTGTCCTTTCCCATGATCATCGACAAGCGGACCAATTGGGGCGTGGCGCTGCGCACTTCCGTACGGGTCGCCTGGGCCAATCCGGTGACGGTCGCCATGTGGGGACTGATCGTCGTCGGGCTGCTGATCCTCGGCGCGCTGCCGGGTCTGGTCGGGCTTGCCATCGTGCTGCCGGTGCTGGGCTATGCGACCTGGCATCTCTACACGCGGGCGGTGGTTCGGTAACCCGAACCCGTTCGGGCTGAGCCTGTCCAGGCCCTTCGCTTTTCTGAAGGAAAGGGCTGCGCCTCAACAAGCGCAGCCCGAATGGGCGCTGAAGCGTCGTGCTCTAACTCAGTTCGCGCTCTTCGGCGCTGGCAAAGGCGGCGCTCCATTCCCCAAGGTCGCCAGATAGCGGATCACCGCTGCTCGATCCTCGGGCCGGCGGAGCCCGGCAAAGCTCATCTTCGTCCCCGGCACGTCCCGCCCCGGCGAGGCAAGGAATTCGAACAGCTTGTCATAGCTCCATGCGCCCCCATGCGCCTTCATCGCGGGCGAATAGGCAAAGCCCGCATGGCTCGCCACCGGGCGGGCGACCACGCCCCAGAGATTGGGGCCGATCCGGTTCGGCCCGCCCTGACTGAAGTCGTGGCAGCTGGCGCAGAGCTGGGCCTTCGCCTTGCCCGCATTGGGATCGGCACTGGCGAGCAGCGTTCCCAAATCCGCCGGCGGCGTGGCGGCGGTGCCGCCGGTCCCGGCGCCAGTCGATGGCAGGGAAACCTTCCCGCGCATGTCGCGGTGATAGGCGATCAGCCGATTGCCATCCGCCGGATCATCGAGGCTCGCCGGCCAGTTGCGCTGCACCGATGCCATATCTATGCGCGGCGGCATGTCGTCAGGCTTGTAGGCAAGGTCGCCGGCACTGGCATGCGGATAGAGTTGCCCTGAAAACCAGTTGAAGCTCCAGAGCGACGCCGCGGCCCCCGCGACACACAGCCCCGTCACCACCCAACGCATCCGCGCCATGGTTCAGCCTCCCCCGCCCATGAAGATCGCCCTTGTCCAGAAGGCGTAGTTCGCCTCGATCGTCATGATCCGCACCAGCACCAGCAGCACCAGTGGCGGCGTCAGTATCGCGTAGATCAGGGACAGCCGTTCCCATGCGAGATGCATGAATATGGACAGGATCAGCCCCGCCTTCAGCAACATGAACAGCACGATCAACGTCCAGCGGACGATCCCCTGCACATGCATGTAGTCAACCAGATAGGAAAGGGTGCTGAGCAGGAAAAGATAGCCCCAGACCTTCAGATAAAGGCTGATCGGATGATGCACCCCTTCATGCACAGCCCCGACATCGGCATTGGACAGATCCTGCTTCATGGAGCTCACCACAGGTAGAAGAATGCGAAGATGAAGACCCAGACGAGATCGACGAAATGCCAGTAGAGTCCCGCAATCTCGACCGCGCTATAATCGCCCGTGCGATCATAATCGCCGCGCGCGACCTTCGACGCGATGATCAGCAACAGGATGACCCCACAGGTCACATGCAGTCCGTGAAAGCCGGTGATCATGAAGAAGGAGGCACCGAATTGCGGCGCGCCCATGGGGTTGTACCAGGGCCGCACCCCCTCTTCGAAGATCAGCTTGCTCCACTCGAACGCCTGCATGGAGAGGAAGGTGAGGCCGAACAGCGCGGTCAGCAGCATGAGCCCCGCCGTTCTGCGGCGGTCGCGCCGGTAACCGAAATTCACGGCCATGGCCATCGTGCCGCTGGAACTGATGAGCGCGAAGGTCATGATCGCGATCAGGACGAGCGGAATGTCCTGTCCGCCGATGTTGAGCGCGAAAACCTCGGCCGTGTTGGGCCAGGGCAGCACGGCCGAAGCGCGCATTGTCATGTAGCCGGTCAGGAAGCAGGAGAAGATGAAGGTATCCGACAGCAGAAAGATCCACATCATCGCCTTGCCCCAATGGGTATGGCGAAACACCTCCTGATCCGCCGACCAGTCGGCCGCGATCTCGCGCAGGGCTGGGGTGATGACTTCCCTGTCCCTACGATCCTGCGTGGTCTGGAGCATGGCGCAACAACCTCAAGTCAGCAGCAGCAAGACGGCGATCAATATCCAGATGAGCAACAGCAGATGCCAGTAGAGCGCGCACAGTCGCACCTGGCCCGGGTTTCGCGAGGCCAGCACCCAGCCCGCGGCGCCAAGCCCGCCGATGATATGCAGCCCATGCAGCGCGGTCAGCAGATAGAAGAAGGCGTTGGCCGGATTCGTCGCCAGATAATAGCCCGCCGCCTGATAATGACGCCACAGCATCCACTGTCCGCCGAGGAAGCATAGCCCCAGCACCCCGCCCGCGAGCGACGCCATGCTCGCCCGGCCCCGGATCGCGGCTCGCCGGGCCATTTCCCAGGCAATGCTGCTCATGACCAGCACTGCGCTGTTGATCCACAGCAATGGCGGGTCGGGCATCGCGGCCCAGTCGTCTGCATGACCCATGGCCGCGTGCAGCCCCATGCGCATGACATAGGCCGCCACCAGCAGCGAGAACATGACGGCCATCACCACCGCATAGAGGGTCAGCCCGACCGATCCCGCCGAGGGGCGATGCGACGGGTCCAGCCTGTCGCTCGCCGGTTCCCAGCTCCGTTCGGAAAGGCGCGCGATGAGGTTCATGCGCGCGGCTCGGTCTGCGGGATGAAGTCGCGCTCGGCGCCAGGGACACTGTAATCATAGGCCCAGCGATAGACGACCGGCAGCTTCGGCCCCCAATTGCCATGGGCCGGCGGTGTCTGGGGCGTCTGCCATTCCAGGCTCGCCGCGCCCCAGGGATTGGGATCGGCCTTCGGACCGCGGAACAGGCTCCAGATCATGTTGAAGAAGAACAGGCTCTGCGCCGCGAACACTGCCAGCGCCGCGATGCTGATCCACTGGTTGGCCAAATGCACCGATGGCGGGATGAAGTCGGCCTGCCCCAGCGCATAATAACGGCGCGGCACGCCCAATATGCCAAGGTAGTGCATCGGCAGGAAGATCGCGTAGACGCCGAGGAAAGTGATCCAGAAATGGAGCTTTCCCAGCGTCTCGTTCCACATCCGCCCCGTAATCTTGGGATACCAGTGATAGATCGCGCCGAAGATTACCAGAACCGGCGACACGCCCATGACCATGTGGAAATGTGCCACCACGAAAAAGGTGTCCGACAAGGGTACGTCGACGCTCACATTGCCCAGGAACAGTCCTGACAGTCCGCCATGGATGAAGGTGAAGATAAAGGCGATGGCGAACAGCATCGGCACGCGCATATGGATGTTGCCGCGCCATAGGGTCAGCATCCAGTTATAGACCTTGATCGCGGTGGGAATGGCGATGATCAGCGTCGATGTGGCGAAGAAGAAACCGAAATAGGGGTTCATCCCGCTCACATACATATGATGCGCCCAGACGAGGAAACTCAGCGCGCCAATCACGACGATCGCCCAGACCATCATGCGATAGCCGAAGATATTGCGCCGCGCATGGACACTGATCAGGTCGGACACGATGCCGAAGGCGGGAAGCGCGACGATATAGACCTCCGGATGGCCGAAGAACCAGAAAAGATGCTGGAAGAGCAGCGGGCTGCCCCCCTGTGTCGACGTGATCATGCCGGCCGACTGCATCGCCGGCATGAAGAAGCTGGTACCCGCCAGACGATCGAACAGCATCATGACCGCGGCGACGAACAGCGCCGGAAAGGCCAGAAGGCCCATGACCGAAGCGGTGAAAATGCCCCACACCGACAGCGGCATCCGCATCAGCGTCATGCCTCGCGTCCGCGCCTGCAGCACCGTCGTCACATAGTTGAGGCCACCCATGGTGAATGCCGCAACAAAGATCGCCAGGCTGACCAGCATGGTGACGATGCCCCATTGGTGACCCGGCGTTCCTTCGCTGATCGCTTGCGGCGGATAGAGCGTCCAGCCCGCGCCCGTCGGTCCGCCCGGCACGAAGAAACCCGCCACCAGCACGATCACCGAAAGCAGGTACAGCCAGTAACTGAGCATGTTGACGAAGGGGAAGACCATATCCCGCGCACCGATCATCAACGGAATCAGATAATTGCCAAAGCCGCCGAGCAGCAGGGCCGTGAGCAGATAAACGACCATGATCATGCCGTGCATCGACACGAACTGCAGGTAATTGTCCGGCTGGATCGCCGGGAAGGCCCCCGGAAAGCCCAATTGCAGCCGCATGAGCGCCGAAAGGACCAGCGCCACGAGCCCGATGCTGATCGCGGTCACGCTATATTGGATGGCGATGACCTTGTGATCCTGGCTCCAGACATAGCGGGTGACCCAACTATGCGGATGATGCAGCGGGCGCAGATCGTCGGCCAGGGTGGTAGCCATCAGCGAATGCTCCAGGAGGCGGGGACTGAACAGGCGTTCGCCTTGATCAGCAGGATCGACATGGCGGCTGGAGGCGTCTCGGCCAGTATCTGCCCGAAGCTGCTCTGTTGCGCCTGCCACGCGGCGAAGGCCCTGGGCGAATCGACCACCACCTTGTCGCGCATTTCATGATGGCCCGTGCCGCACAGTTCGGCGCAGAGTATATCGAACGTCCCCGTCTTCGTGGGTGTCATCCAGAAATAGGTGACGATGCCCGGCACCAGATCCATCTTGGCGCGGAATTCGGGTACATAGAAATCGTGCAGCACGTCCTTGGAACGCAGCAGGATCTTCACCGGCTTGCCCACGGGTAGATGCAGGTCGCCCGTTTCGACCAGCAGGTCGTCGCGACCATAGGGGTCGAGCGGATCGAGCCCCAGCACATTGTCCGGCGTCACATATTTGACCGCTGCGGCGCCCAGAACGCCATCGGGACCCGGATAGCGGAACGACCATTGCCATTGCTGCCCCACCGCCTCGATGATCGTTGCCCCCTTGGGCACCGATACATATTTGCCCCAGGCAGCCAGTCCTGGCGCCAACATCCCGGCGATGCCGATTGCCGTCCAGAAGGTCAGCCGTTTTTCGAGCCGACTATTTTCCGGTTCATAATGGGCGCGGTGTCCGGGCCGGTGCCGATATCGCACCAGCGCCCAGGCCAGGAAGAGGTTGAGAAGGACGAATGCCGCCGCGCAAATCCACAGCGTAACGTCGAGCGCGGAGTCTATCGAACCCCAATTGGTCGCGATCGGTGTCCGCCACCATGGACTGAACAAGTGGAAGGCGACCGAACCAAACACCAGCAAGGCGATGGCGACCGCAATCGGCACAGGCCCTCTCCCACCAATGGTGAGGCGGCTCCGGTCGAACGGCTTGTCGACCTTACGAGTCGCCTTCGGATAATAACCGTTTGCCGCAGTCTACAGAAAAACGCGGCGTTGTGAAAGTGTTGGGCCCGACGATATCGTCCCCTCCAGAATGTCGAGGGATCCTTCATCTTGCCTGCGCATCTGATGCAGAAACCTCGCCCCATGCCGCGATTGCCGCGTCTGAGGGGGGATGAGGCGGAGCATCGAGCCCTTCCGGCGGAGCGTGGCTATATGCGCGCAGTATGGAGCCGCGCGGATGGCAATTTCACTCAGGGGCGTGGGGCCACCTGTGCCCGATTGCAGGCAAATAGGAGCGGACGGTCGTCCGCCCCCAGCAGAGTGGCACCAGGCATCTGGCCGGCGCGGGCGCCCCGGGGGCGCTGCACCGGCAGCACCCCCACGCCCTCGCCCACGCCCTCGCCCGGCGTCTTCCCGGATGGATCCATGACGATGGCTTTGACGCCGGACGTCCCGATATCGATGCCGAAGAACCTGGCGAGGGTCCGGTCGATCAGAAGAAGCCGCGTACGGCGAAGGCGATCGTCCGGCTGCGCTGGATGAACGAGCGGAACATGTCGGGATCGACGATATAGTCGCGACGATTGGCACGGGTGAGGTTGGTGCCGGTGACGCTAAGCTCCAGATGCTCGATCGGACGGTAGGAGATGCTCGCGTTGAGCTGGCCATATCCCTTGGTGAAGGTCGGTTGCGCAGCACGATCGTTGCCGCCGCCGAGCGCCTGGAAGTAGCTCGACCGATAGGCATAGGCGACGCGGGTCGCGAACGGCCCCTTCTCATAATAGGCGATCGCGTTGGCATTGTGCTTCGATGCCCCCGGGAAGCCGTAGGAGGTGGTCGACGCGGCATTGTCGATGGTGATCTTCGAGTTGATATAGGTATAGTTCGCCTGCACGCCGAACCCGTCCCACGGTGCGGGCAGGAAGCTGAACGGCTGGTTCAACCCGACTTCGGCACCATAGACGCGTCCATTCGATGCATTGACGGGCTGCGTCACGTCCAGGCGGGTCGCGCCCTGTGCCGGAATGGTGGTGTCGAGGGTCACCGTACGCAGGATGAAGTCGTCGACCTTCTTGTAGAAGCCGCCGAGATACAGCGCACCACCGCCACGGGTGTAATATTCCAGCCCCAGGTCAAGCTGCCACGCCGTCAGCGGCTTCAGCTTCGTATTGCCGAGCGTCGCGGTGCCGCGCTGGCTGGGATCGACGCGCGGATCGTTGGGATCATAATAGCTGACCGCGTTGCGTGGCGCGGTATCCTCATATTCCGGGCGCGACATCACGCGGGACACGGCCAGACGGACATGCAGCGGGTCGGTGGGATTGAGGTCGAGGTTCGCCGAGGGAAGAAATTCCCAGTAGCGATGCGTGTCGCTGGTCGGCGTCAGCGTCTGGCTGAGCGTCGCGTTCAGGCCGTTGAGGATCGTCGTGCTCTGCGTCGACCGCGAGGTCAGATCGGTGTAGACCGCCCGGACGCCCACATTGCCCTTGACCGGCATATTGCCCCAGGTGCCATTCCCATCGGCCTGCACGTAGAATGCGGTCGTCTTTTCATGCGCGGTGATGGCGAAGGACGCGTCTTCCTTGTCGATCGCCGCGTCACGCAGCGCGGGAACCAGATTGGCCGCCGCCGGATAATCGAGGAACGGGATCGGCACCCCGAAATTGAAGCGTGTCAGGAAGCCGGCATCCTGCCCGTTGAAGATCACGTCGGGCATCTGCTGGGAAATGGCGGTAGTGAAGCCGGTAGCCGCATCGGGAGCCGGCACGAACAGCGAGGTGCTGCGCAGCCTTATGGTCGTGTCCTGATAGCGCACGCCCGCCTTCAGCACGACATCCGGTGCCACGTCATAGGCGATGTCGCCGCGAAGCGCATGGGCATGCGAACGGTTGAAATATTTGCGCCCGAAGAAGCCGTTGAAGACGCCGCCCGGCGGCGTGACGACGTTGGTCACTCCCGTGATCGTCGGCACCATTGGAACGCCGTCAAATTGCACGTTGCGATTCGGCGCGCTGGTGCCGCCGAAGAACAGCCGCAGATCCTGATCATAGCGACCGTTCGAATAGCCATAGTCGACGCTCGCGCGGAAACCGTCGCCGTTATACTTGATGTTGCCGCCGGCGACGATCGCATACTGGTTGTTGAAGAACTTCAGCGGCTGCGGATCGAGCGTGACGCCCGGGCCCGTTCCTCCCGCATAGGCGAGTTTCGACGTATCGAATGCGAGCAGCCGTCCGTCACGGACGGTATAGCCGCCGGGGCTGGCCACACCGTCATAGACGCTGCTGGCGCCATTGAGCTGGAGATCGTTGGTCGGCCGGAACTGCTCGTTCAGAAACTTGGAATAGGTTCCGTCGACGTTGATTTCCCATTGATCGCTCGGTTTGAACTGAAGACCGCTGCTGAACGCCAGGCGGCTGATCTTACCGTCGTTCTTCGACGCCGTGATGCGCGAGGGCACCAGCACGCCGCGCTCGACACGGTCGATGCTGCCGTCAGCATTATCGTCGAACGACAAATCCCGAGTGGCAAAGCGCGAAAACAGTTCGGAGCTGGAAGTGTCGCCGTGCGACCACAGGCCCGACAGATAGACGCCCAGCCGGTTGTCGAGCAGTTTGGTGCCGACGACACCGCTGATCCGGGGAATGAAGTTTTTCGTCTGGTCGTCATAGTCGGCACGGACGGTCAGGCTGCCGAACGACGTGCCGCCACCGGGCGCGCGATAGTCGAGCGGCTTCAGCGTCTGGACGTCGATCTCGCCGGCGATGCCGCTTTCAACCAGGTCGGCGGTCGGTGTCTTGTACACCAGCATGCCCGAAATGACCTCTGTCGGCAGCACGTCGAGATTGACCTGGCGCAGTGAGTTGATGCCCTCGTTGCCGCCGGTCAGCGGAACGCGGCCGTTGATCGTGACTTGCGTGTAGCCCGGGCCGAGGCCGCGGATCGATGCGCGATCGCCAGCGGTGCCGCTGTCGTTGCGTTCGATCTGAACGCCCGGCACACGCTGCAGGACGTCGGCGATGTTGACGTCGCTGAAGCGGCCCAGATCCTGGCTGGTGACGGCCTCGACGACGGACGCGGCCTCACGCTTGACCGCCACGGCACGCTCCGCCGAGGCGCGGTAACCGGTGACGATGATATCCTCGACATTGCTGGCCTGTGCCGGGGCCGTGCCAGCTGCGGCATCAGAGGAGTCCTGCGGCTGTGCCGGCGAGCCGGGGGACGGCGTGGTCGCCTCACCTCCAGCCTGCGCACAGGCCATCGACGCCTGCATGAGAGACATTGCACCTGCCGTGCACAGGCACATGATCCGGGTGATCTTCATTCATCCTCTCCCTCTTGCGCGATCGGTCGACCGCCGCCCTTGTTCGCCGTGAATGCAGCCAATCGATATTTCATGCAAGCCAAAAACATTATCTAATTCATATTTTGATATATCAGTGGATGAATTTTGTTGAAGATACAGGATAATTCAGACCGAAATGCCGCTGTCGGGGCGGGATTACCCCTCTATTGCCGGTGACGGCGCTGTGCCGTTAGGCGCGATTTGCGGCCGTTGAGATCGATTTATCGGCTTGCGCCCGTAAAATTTCTCTGAAATATAGATCTGAAATATCAGATATGACGAAAGGCAAACGGGGATGAGGATTACGGCATATCGGATTACCCGTTTTCACTATCCTCGCGATCGACCGGTCGGCGATTCGCAGGTGCATACGACCGAAATCCATGTGGCCGCGATCGAACTGATCGATTCGGCGGGACATGTCGGCCTCGGCTTCGCGCAATCATTGTTCAACGCCCTTCCCGACGAGCAGGAGATCGAGCGGACCTTCCTCGAACAGGCGTGGCCCGCCCTCGATGGTCAGGAACCGGCGGCACTGGCGCTCGCGGTGCGGCGTCCGCGCGGCGGCAATGTGCGCCGCATGTCGCTGCCGTTCGAGGAGGCGATCCAACAGGCGGTCTGGGACCTGTTCGCACAGCAGCAGGGCCTGCCGCTGTGGCAGATGCTGGGCGCCGATCGGTCAAGCGTTCCCGTCTACGCGAGCGGGCTGGACTTCCATCTGTCGGACCACGCTTTCGTCGAGCTGTTCGGCAACGCCGCGGAAGCCGGCTATCGCGGCTTCAAGATCAAGGTCGGCCATCCCGACCTCGAGCGCGACGTTCACCGGCTGAACCTGTTGCGCAAGACGGTGGGCCAGGACCGCCCGGTGATGGTCGATCCCAACGAGGCGTGGACCGTCGGGCAGGCGATCGACGCCCTGCAGACGTTCGAGCGCGCGGGGCACCGCATCTACTGGGTCGAGGATCCCGTGACCCGCGACGATATCGCGGGGCTGAAGCTGATCCGGCGGACCGGCATCACCCGGGTCAACGCCGGCGAATATCTCGACCTGTCCGGCAAGCGGCGCCTGCTCGAACAACAGGCATGCGACATGCTCAACGTCCATGCCCAGGTCGGGGACGTGATGCGCGCCGGATGGCTGGCCAGCGAGCAGAATGTCGAAGTGACGCTGGGCAACAGTTTCCTCGAGATCGGCGTCAACATGGCGCTGGCGCTGCCAGGCGTGCGCTGGCTGGAATACAGCTTCCAGAATTTCGACCATCTGGTCGAAAAGACGTTTACAATCCGCGACGGCATGATCTTCGGCAGCGATACGCCTGGGCACGGTTTACGGTTGAGCGCCACCGCGCAGGAAGATTGCCGGCGACTGACTGCGGCGGCAGCGGCATGACAGCGCCCTTTGCTCCCCCGCCCCGCACGATGGCGACCGGTCGGCGCGACTGGCGACTGATCGTGTCGCTGGGTGTCGTCTTCTTCGTGCTGCTGACGCTGTATGCCGCGGTGCTGGGCGTGCTGCTGCCCAACCAGATCCAGGATATCTCGCCCGCCACCAAGACGAAGACGCTAGGCGTGGTGTTCGCGATCACGTCCGTCTTCAGCACGCTGGCAACGCCAATGGCCGGCGCCTTCTCGGACCGGACGCGAAGCCGGTTCGGGCGACGCACACCGTGGATCGTCATCGGCGCGCTGATCGGCGGCGGCGCCATCATCATGGTGCCTTACGGATCGGGCATCGTCGCGGTGACGGCCCTCTGGGTCGTGGCGGCGATCAGCCTCAATTCGATGCAGCCGGCGATCACGACCATCGTCGCCGACCGGTTCGCGGTGGAGGAGCGCGGCTTCGTGTCGGGCGTGGTCGGCGCGGCGATGACGGCCGGCATTTCCGCCGGCACGATCTACGGCGGACTGCTCGCTCATGATCTGCGGCTCGCTTACGGCCTGCTGGGCGGTGCGATCATCCTCGCCTGCCTGTCGTTCGTGGCGCTCAACCCGGAACCGCGCGAAACGCTGCCGCCGGCCTCGCCGTTTCGCCTCGGCGCGTTCCTGCGCTCCTTCTGGATCGACCCGCGCGAACATCCCGATTTCGCATGGGCGTTCCTCGGGCGCTTCACGATCTACATGGGCTATCAGGCGATCGTCACGTATCTGCTCTATATCCTTCAGGATCACATCGGGTTGAGCCAGAGCGACGCAAATACCACCATCGCGCGGCTGTCGTCGGTAACATTCGTCGCGCTGGTCATCTCCGGCCTCGCCTCCGGCTGGTTGTCGGATCGCTGGCAGCGCCGCAAGCCGCTGGTCTTCGCCGCTGGTATCATCATGGCGCTGGCGGTCGTCGCCCCGCTGGTGCAGCCCAACGCCGCCGGCATGTTCGCCTATGCGGTGCTGATCGGACTCGGCTATGGTGCCTTCATGTCGGTCGACCTCGCATTGATGACGCAGGTGCTGCCGGCCAGCGAAGGCGGTGATGATACGGGCAAGGATCTCGGCATCCTGACCACCGCGGTGAACGTCCCGCAAATCCTCAGCCCGGTGCTCGCTGCGACGCTGCTCAGCGCGACCGGCAACGATTATCCGCTGCTGTTCGTCGTCGCGGGGGCGTTCGTGCTGGCGGGTGCGTGTCTCGTGTTGCCGATCCGGTCGGTGCGATGAGCGGCGCTTCGCTATCCTGCCGAAAGGCTTTGCGGTTGACCCGTCCCGGTGATGAGGCCATTTCGTCTGACTATGCCACGTTCGAAAATCAGCGCCGTGTCGGCGACCGATCCCCCTGCCAGCGAGAAATCCGTCGGCGAGAGAGGAAACGAACCGCCGCTGGCCGAAAAGGCCTATCGTGCGATCCTTCAGGGCTTGTTCGACAGAACCATCCCGGTCGGCGCCGAATTGTCGCAGAACGAACTGATGCGATTGCTCGGCCTCACCATCCAGCCGCTGCGCGACGCGTTGCGAACGTTGGAGACGGAGGGCCTGGTCACGATTCACGCGCGATCCTGTATCCGCTTCGTCAAGGCGGATCTGGAACTGTCGCGATCGACCTACCAGTTCCGCTCGCTGATCGAACGGGCGGGCGCGCGGGCTTTCGCGGAAACGGGCGATGCGGCGGAGATTGCGGAGATGATCGCGGCGCATCGCGATCTGATCGCCGATCTGGAGCGTCACGACCTGGGTCCGGCCGAGGAGGATCGGCTAGGGTTGCTGGAGGAGCAGCTGCACGGCGCGCTGATCTCGTCGTTGCGCAACTCGCTGATCGAAATGACCGCGCGACGGCTGAAGAATTACGTGACGCTCGTTCGGCTCGACCGGCTGGTGACGAGACCATTGGCGCTGCGTACGCTGCGCGAGCATCTCGACATTCTGGAGGCGTGCGCGAACCGCGATGCGGACGCGGCGGAAGCGGCGCTCGCCGGCCATTTTCAGCAGGCGCTGCAACGGATTCTCGGTATGGCGTGATACCATGCAGGTGATCGACGCGCACCATCACCTCTGGGCGCTCGACACGCCCGGGCACCGGTGGCCGACCGTCGCGGAACCGTCGATTCATCGTGATTTCGCGATGGACGACCTGATCGCCGCGACGGGCGATGTCCGGCTGGCTGCCAGCGTCTTGGTCCAGTCGCAGCCGACCGACGCCGATACCGACTGGATGCTGGCCGTGGCGGAGACGAGCCCTGTCGTCGGTGCCGTCGTCGGATGGGTCGATCTCGCGTCGCCGCAGGCACCGGGCAGGATCGCCACGCTCGCGACCGCGCCCAGGCTGCGCGGGTTGCGGCCGATGCTGCAGTCCATCGCCGCCACCGACTGGCTGCTCGACCCGGCGCTGGAGCCCGCCATCGCGGCGATGCTGCGGCACGGCCTGCGCTTCGATGCGCTCGTGCAGCCCCGGCATCTGCCGATGCTGGCGCGTTTCATGGATCGCTGGCCGGATCTTCCGGTCGTGATCGACCATGCGGCAAAGCCCTTCATCGCCCAAGACAGGATCGATCCGTGGCGGACGCAGATCGCCGTGCTCGCTGATCGCGGCGCATGGTGCAAGCTGTCGGGCCTGCGCACCGAACAGGTGGCCGGCGCTCCGGCGGACCAACTGCGCCCCTATGTCGACCATCTGCTCGCATGCTTCGGCGATCGGTTGATGTGGGGCAGCGACTGGCCGGTGTTGCGCCTGTCGGGGGACGATTTCGCGCAATGGGTGGCGGATGCCGACCGGCTCACCGGCCTGCACGGGCCGGCGCGGGATCGCCTGTTTCGCGGTGCGGCGGCCGCATTCTACGGCATGAAGGGCTGAGCGATGGGAACGCACCGAGTGGTCCGCATCATGGACCTCGCCACCGATGCCGCGGCGATCGCGGCCTATGACGATGCGCACCGCGTCGGCCGGACGCTGGCTGCGGTCGTCGAGGCGCAGCATCGTCATGGCATCCTCGAGATGGAGATCTTCCGGGCCGGCCACCGCCTGGTCATGATCCTGACGCTGGCCGAGGATTTCGACGCGGAGGGATTGCGGCGGATCGAGCGCGATCATCCCCAGCTCATCGCATGGCAGGCCTGCATGGCCGAGCTTCAACGGGCGCCATTTGCCGATGGCGAACCCTGGCCGGTGGCGCATCGCGTCTTCCGGCAGAGTGATCATCTATCGAATGAGGACAGGATATGAACAGACTGGCGGGCAAGCGCGCCCTCGTGACCGGGGCGGCGCAGGGGATTGGCCGCGCGACGGTGGAATTGTTCCTGCGCGAAGGCGCGGAGGTGATCGCACTGGACGTGCAGGCGGAGGCGCTGGCGACGCTGGCCGGGTGCCGGACGAAGGTGGTCGACCTGCTCGACGCCGTGGCGGTCGACGCCTTGGGCACGGAGGTCGGGACGATCGACGTGCTGGTCAATTGCGCGGGCTATGTCGATGCCGGCGACCTGCTCTCCACCGGGGAACGGGGCTATCGCCTGTCGTTCGACCTCAACGTCGATGCCGCGATGCGGATGATCCGCACCTTCCTGCCCGGCATGATCGCCGCGGGTGGCGGGTCCATCGTCAACGTCGCGTCGGTGGCGGGGGCGATGATCGGCGTTCCTGACCGCTTCGCCTATTGCGTGTCCAAGGGCGCGCTGGGCGGGCTGACCAGATCGGTGGCCGTGGATTATGTGCGGCACGGCGTCCGCTGCAACGCGATCTGCCCTGGCACCGTGCAGTCTCCGTCGCTCGACCAGCGGCTCGCGGCGACCGGCGATGCCGAGGCTGCGCGCGCGGCCTTCATTGCGCGCCAGCCGATGGGGCGGATCGGCACCGCTGAAGAGATTGCCGCACTGGCCCTCTATCTCGCCTCCGACGAAAGCAGCTATATCACCGGGAGCCTGATGGCGATCGATGGCGGCTGGACGATGGCCTGAGCCGCCCGATGACGATCATCGCCTCCATCGACGACTTCCGCACCGCCGCCCGGCGGCGGCTGCCGCGTTTCCTGTTCGACTATGCCGATGGGGCCGCCTTTTCGGAGGTCACCTGCCGCCGCAACGTCGACGACCTGCACGCCACGGTGCTGCGCCAGCGCGTGTTGCAGGACGTGGCCGCGCTCGACCTGCGCACGACGCTGTTCGGTCGCGAGCAGCCGCTGCCGGTGGTACTGGGTCCGATCGGCATCGCCGGCATGTTCCGCCGACGCGGCGAAACGCAGGCGGCGCGGGGAGCCCATCGGCACGGCGTGCCCTTCACGCTGTCGACCGTCGGCATTTGCAGCATGAAGGAACTGCGCGGGGCGGCGTCGGACGGGCCGTTGTGGTTCCAACTCTACGTCATCCGCGACCGCGGCTTCATGCGGGAACTTCTGGCGCGGGCGAAAGAAGCGGGCGCGCAGGCGCTGGTGTTTACCGTCGACATGCCCATACCCGGCATCCGTTATCGCGACGCGCATTCGGGGATGTCGGGGCCGGGCGCCGCAATGAAGCGCGTCGCCCAGGCGATCGGCAAGCCAGGGTGGGCATGGGACGTCGGACTGCGTGGTCGTCCGCACCGGCTCGGCAATCTGGAGCCAGTGCTGGGCAATGCCAGCGGCCTGAACGATTACATGGGCTGGCTGGGCGCGAACTTCGACCCCGGCATCCGCTGGAACGACCTCGACTGGCTGCGCGCCGAATGGGACGGGCCGCTCATCATCAAGGGCATCCTCGATCCGGAGGATGCCCGCGCCGCCGCCGATTACGGCGCGGACGGCATCGTCGTGTCGAACCATGGCGGACGACAACTCGATGGCGTGATGTCGACCGCCGCCGCTTTGCCGCGTATCGCCGCCGCAGTAGGCGACCAGTTGACCGTGCTCGCCGATTCCGGTGTCCGCTCCGGCCTTGATGCCGTCCGCCTGCTGGCGCTGGGGGCGAAGGGCGTGCTGCTCGGCCGGGCATGGCTGTGGGCGCTCGCCGCCGAAGGCGAGGCGGGCGTTGCGCGGATGCTCGCCATGCTCGCACACGAGATGCGGGTCGCCATGACGCTGACCGGCGTCAATGCCGTTTCCGCAATCGACCACAGCATCCTCGCCAATGTTTCCAACAATTTTTCGACAAAGGAATAGCCATGAAACTCTGCCGCTTCGGCACCACCGGTCACGAAAAGCCGGGCATGATCGATACCGCCGGCCGCATCCGCGACCTGTCCGGGCATGTCGCCGACATCGATCCTGCCGCGATCTCGGTGGAGGGACTGCGCCGCCTCGCCGCGCTCTCCGCAGACGATCTGCCGCTGGTCGATGCGGGGGTCCGCTACGGTCCGCCGGTCACTGGCACCCGCAAGTTCATCGCGATCGGCCTGAACTATGCCGACCACGCCGCTGAATCGAACCTGCCGATCCCGGAAGAGCCGGTCGTGTTCAACAAATGGGTGAACTGCATCCAGGGCCCGAACGACCCGGTCGTGATCCCGCGCGGATCGAAGAAGACCGATTGGGAGGTCGAACTGGGCATCGTCATCGGCACCCCGGCGCACGACGTTCCGGTCGACAAGGCGCTGGATCATGTCGCCGGCTATCTGGTCGTCAACGACGTGTCGGAACGCGAATGGCAGACCGAGCGCGGCGCCACCTGGGACAAGGGCAAGGGCTTCCCGACCTTCGGGCCGATCGGCCCGTGGCTGGTCACCGCCGACGAGGTTGGCGACCCGCAGGCATTGTCGATGTGGCTCGACGTCAACGGCAAGCGGATGCAGACCGGCAGCACCGCGACGATGATATTCCCCATCGCCGAGATCGTCGCTTATTGTTCGCAGTTCATGGCGCTGGAACCCGGCGACATCATCACCACCGGCACACCGCCGGGCGTCGGGCTCGGCCAGAAGCCCGAGCCCTGCTATCTGAAGGCGGGCGACGTGGTGACACTCGGCATCGAGGGCCTGGGCGAGCAGCGCCAGGACTTCGTCGCCGCGGCGAATGGTTGAACGGGACCGGCGCGATGACCCTTCCGACCCGCCCGCTCGGGCAGACAAAGATCCGGCTGACCGAGATCGGCTTCGGCGCCGCGTCGCTCGGCAACCTCAACCGGCGGATCGACGATGCGACCGGGCGGGCGGCGATCGACGCGGCGATCGCGGCGGGGGTCGGCTTCGTCGACACCGCCCCCTTTTACGGACGGGGCCTGAGCGAGCGGCGCGTCGGTGATGCACTGCGGGAAGCGGATCGCGCGATCATCCTGTCGACGAAGGTCGGGCGGCTGCTGACGCCCGATGCGTCGGCGACCGCGGAGGAAGCGCGCGACGGCTTCCTCTCGCCAATGCCGTTCCGGGTCGTGTACGACTATAGCCGCGAAGGCATATTGCGCTCGTTCGAGGCGAGCCTGCACCGCCTCGGGCTCGACCGGGTCGACATGCTGTTCGTCCATGACATCGGTCGGATGGTGCAGGGCGACGCGCACGATCGTCACTGGGCCGAACTGACGACGGGCGGCGGGTTCGACGCGCTGGAGTCGTTGCGTGACCAGGGGGCGATCGGTGCGTTCGGACTGGGCGTGAACGAGGTCGAGGTCTGCATCGACGCGATCCACGCCGCGCCGATCGACGTCCTCCTGCTCGCCAACCGCTACACGCTGCTCGAACAGACGCCGCTCGACACGCTGTTTCCGCTGTGCGCGAAGAACGGCGTGTCGGTGATCGCCGGCGCACCGTACAACAGCGGTATTCTCGCGACCGGGACGCGCACCGGCGGTACGCCCTATTACGACTATGGCCCGGCACCGAACGAGATCGTTGCACGCGTCCGGCGGATCGAGGCCGTTGCCGACGCGTGGCAGGTGCCGCTGGCCGCCGCCGCGCTGCAATTCCCGCTTGCCCATCCCTGCGTCGTCAGCGTCCTCCCCGGCATCGGTGATCCGCGCCGGCTGGCGCAGACGCTGGACCTGTATCGCCGTCCGATACCCGGAGGCTTCTGGCAGGCGCTGGTGACGGAGGGCCTGTTGCGAAGCGACGCGCCAGTGCCGACGGCGCGGGACGAAGCGGTTCGGGCATGACAGCGGCGCATCCCTCCATCCGCGTGATGCGCCGGCTGCCGACGGAGGTCGAACGCGTGCTCGCGGAGCGGCTTGGTGCCCGGCTGAATCCGGACGACGTGCCGCTCGACCGGTCGCAGCTGGCCGACGCCATGCGGGACGCCGACATCCTCGTCCCGACGATCACCGATCGCATCGATGCGGAACTGCTGACGGTGCCGGGACGCCGGGTGCGGCTGATCGCCAGCTACGGCGCCGGCGTCGACCACATCGACCTGGCCGCCGCGCGCGATGCCGGGATCGCGGTCACCAACACGCCCGATGCGCTGACCGAGGCGACGGCCGAACTCGCCATCCTGCTGATGCTGATGGCGGCTCGCCGCGCGGGCGAGGGCGAACGCGAGGTTCGCGCCGGCGCGTGGACAGGCTGGCGTCCCACCCATCTGGTCGGAAACGGGCTGCACGGCCGCGTCCTCGCGCTCGTTGGCTTCGGCCGCATCGCGCAAGCCACGGCCGCGAAGGCGCGCGGGCTCGGCATGACGATCCGCTACTTCAATCGCTCCCCGGTCGATCCGGCGGTGACGGCGCGGCTTGCCGCGGAGCCGGTCGACACGCTGGTCGATCTGGTCCGAGGCGCAGATGTGGTGTCGCTGCATACGCCGGGCGGCGCGGCGACGCGTCACATGATCGACCGGGGGATCCTGCGCGCGATGCAACCCCATGCGATCCTGGTGAACACGGCGCGTGGGCCGGTGATCGACGAGGCCGCGCTCGTCGAGGCGCTGGAGGCGGGCTGGATCGGTGCCGCCGCCCTGGATGTCTATGCGGAGGAGCCGGTGGTGCATCCAGGACTGCTCGCCCATTCGCGCTCCGTCCTGCTGCCTCATCTCGGCAGTGCGACGATCGAGGCGCGCAACGCGATGGGAATGCAGGCCATCGCCAACATCGACGCATTCCTGTCAGGCAAGGCGCTGCCCAACCGTGTCGCCTGACGATCGGCTGATCGCCGCGATCGAGGCGGCGGCGGCGCAGAGCCCCGACCGTCCGCTGGTCGTGGGCATTTGCGGCGCGCAGGGAAGTGGCAAGTCGACGCTGGTGGCCCGCCTCGCGCAGCGTCTGGACCGTGTCGCCACGCTCTCGCTCGACGATCTCTACCTCACGCGGGCGGAGCGCGAGGCATTGGCCCGGGATGTCCATCCATTGCTCCGCACACGCGGCGTGCCGGGCACCCATGACATCGACCTGGGAATGGCCGTGATGGCGTCGCTGGATCGCGGCGCCGCGGTTCGGTTGCCCCGTTTCGACAAGGCGATCGACGATCGATCACCGGAAACGTCATGGCCGACGGCAGCCGCAAACACCCGTATCATGCTGTTCGAGGGATGGTGCGTCGGCGCGCTGCCGCAGGAAAGCGAGGCGCTAGCGGAACCGGCCAATGCGCTGGAGCGGGAAGAGGATCGCGACGGCACATGGCGCCGATATGTAAACGACATGTTGGCCGGGCCTTACCGCTCCCTGTTCGCGCGCATCGACTTCCTGATATTCCTCGCCGCACCAGGCTGGGATGTCGTGCATGGCTGGCGGCTCGAACAGGAAGAGGCACTGCGTCAGAGCGGCGCGCCAGGCGACGCTATCATGACCACAGCGGATATCAGCCGGTTCATCAGCCATTACGAGCGTCTGACACGTCATATATTGGCTGAAATGCCGGAACGAGCCGATATCGTCATGTTCCTGGACGCCAATCGGCATGGCATATCGATCGACTGGCCTAGCCCGTAGGTATAGCTGGTCCTCGGGCCAGTGTTGAATAGTTTCACGATAGCCGAAGCCGACCAGTGAACGATGCCTTCGGCAAGTCGCCTGGGAACCGGTCGGCAATCCGCAAGGGCCCCTTTTATGCGGCGAACATTTCGACTGTGAACAAATACAGCTTCACGCAGGTCTTCATGCTCGGCGGGCTGGAGGTCGACGAGCGGACCGGTGGCGTCGTGGACGCCAGCGGCATGACGATAGCCGACGCCTTTTCGGGACGTCGCGCCGGAAGTGCTGCAGCCGAGCGCGGCCTATGATCGACTTCCGCGAATGCGGCCGAGTAGCATCCTGTTCAGACGGCGACCCGTCCGGTGCGTTCGCACGCGAGACACGCAGGACGGTGTCGACGACCGGATTGAGCGGCACCAGATCGATGGACGCAAGATCGCGGCGAAGACGATCTGGAACAGCCAGGCCTGCAGCGATCCGGCCACCTCGAGGTCCGACAGGCGGGGCGTACGCAGGGTTGCGCAAGGCTCCCAAAGACATTGTACCGTGCCGAACGCCAGCGATAGCGTTGTTTGGCGAGGGCCTTAAAGCTTTCGGGCGCTGCCCTTCAGGCGACGGCCCATTACGGCATCTAGGCCACACGGACGATTGCGGCAGGGCGCGGAGCGCGCATCACGGAAGCCGGATGGGAACCGCACGTTTCCGGAGGATGAGCCGATGCGTCAGATCGCGGCCGAGGATTTCATTGCCATCTACAACCTGATGGGCCGCTACGGCCACATCATGGACGAATGTTCCGCCGCCGGCGGTCCGTGGGATCGACTTGGCGAGATCTTCACTCCCGAGGCGGTGTTCGAAGTGGAGCCGTATGGCGTGCGGCTGAATAGCCTGCGCGAGTTGCAGGACGCCTGGGGCGCATCAGTGCACCCCTGGGGTCATCACGTGACCAACCTGGTGGTCGATCCCGACGGGCCCGACGGGGCCCGCTGCGATTCCAAGATCGTGATCGTGCTCGCCGATGCCCGGACGATGACCGGGGTCTATCGTGACCGGTTGACCCGCACCGCCGCCGGGTGGCGGATCACGCATCGCTATTGCGTCATGCGGCTGATCGATCCCGACGCGCCCAAGCCGGTCATGTGATCCGGGCGACGGGAAGCATGGTGGAGAGGCAGCAAATGACCGACGCGGAAAAGATCGACCGACTGTGCAGGACGGTGGAAGCCCTGCAGGCCCAAGTGCAGCACCTGCACGACCGCATGGCAGTGCGCGACGTGGCGATCCGCCTCGCGCGCGGGGACGACCGGTTGGACAAGGATATCCTGTTCACCGCCTATGCCGATGATGCGATCGACGACCATCTGGGCTTCTGCGGCAACCGCGAGGAATTTTTCGAATGGATCTGGGATTCGCACAAGCGGTCCATCGAAACCACGCTGCATCATACGACCAACCAGACTTGCGAGTTCATCGACGCGGACACAGCGATTACGGAAACCTACTGGATTTTCACCGGCCCGCTGCTCGACGGCAGCAATTCGATCGCGTTTGGCCGCTATCTCGACCGGGTGGAGCGGCGGCCGGAAGGTTGGCGGATCGCCTTCCGCTATGCGACGATCGACGGCTGCTGCAACATTCCGGGGGCGCCGATCCCGTTCCGGTGGGCGCCGGATCGCCTAGCCAACGGCGTACCCAGCCAGACGCGCGAGGATCCGTCCTATCGCCGCCCGTTCGTGAACCTGCGCGAACGCTTCGTGCCGCCGGACGGAATCGATTACGACACGGTCCGCGACCTTGCGACCTATTCCCGAGGTCCGCACCCGGCGGGCTGAACCGGCAGCGCCCGGACATTGTCCGGGCGCTGCCGGTTCAGCGCTCCAGCGGAACGTCGTAGGCGCGCACGCAGTCGCCGCTGATGCGGTCGATACCGTTCTCGGTGAAGCCGATGTCGGCCAGCTTGTACTGCTGATGGCGGCGGCATCACAAAACTGACAGGCCGCACAGCTCGCTGGGCTATCGCCCCTCGGCGCCGAAAACGGCTACGCCGCCATCGCCTCCCTCCGGTTCCGCTTCGCTCCACCTTCGGCCCGCCACGGCGCCAGAGGCAACAATGCGCCAACTGTCGAACCGGACCACCCGGCAGGGCCAATCAAGACTGCGCTATGGAATTGCTCAGCAGCGGGATGCTCATGCCACCATCGACGCGGATGATCTGGCCGTTGATGAAAGCGGCGTCATCCGAAAGCAGGAAGGTCGCCGCGCTCGCAATGTCTTCGGGTTCTCCCAGGCGAGGCCCGGCCGTCTGCTTCAGGATGAGTTCGAGGGGCAGCGCATCCCCCATGGCCACCGCATTTTCGACCATTATCATGCCGGGCTGGATGGCGTTGCAGCGGATCTTCTGTTTGCCGAACCGCACGGCGACATGCCTGGTCAGCGCATCGACGCCCGCCTTGGATGCGCAATAGCCCACCATCGCCGAATCGCCGCGTGAAGCCGCCAGCGACGAGGTTTGCACGATGGCACCACCGCCGGTCTTCAGCATATGAGGGATAGCCGCCCGACATGAAAGAAAATAACCTGTCAGATTGGTCGTCAGCGACCGCGCGAAAATCTCGGGATCGGTGCTAAGAACATCGCCGTCACGATCGAGCAGGTGGAGATCGGCCCCATTGTTGAACAGACCATCGATGCGGCCGTGGTCATGGGCGACGCCGTTCATCAGGTCCAGCAGGCTGTCGCCGTTCGAAAGATCGGCCAATCGGAATTCGGCCCTGCCCCCGCTGTCGTTCAGCTCCTCTGCAAAGGCCTGACCGCGTTCGACGCTTATCCCGCCCAGGATCACGACAGCGCCTTCCTGGGCGAGGCGACGCGATGTTGCAGCACCTATGCCCCGGGTCGCGCCGACCACTATTACGACTTTGCCGTCCATGCGCTTGTTCATCGACATTCCTTCCTTCCCATGACCTGAAGTTCAGTCGCTTGGCCGGTTGCCCGCCATATGCCCGCCATCGACAGGAAAAATGTGACCCGTCACAAAGGAGGCCGCGGGCGAACAGAGCCATACCGCCGCCTCGGCCTGCTCCTCTGCTGTACCGAACCGCCCGATCGGCTCCACCCATTGCTTGATCATTTCCGGATTTGTCCTGCTCACTTCCTCAAGCGCGCCGCGCATCATCGGCGTATCGGTAGCGCCGGGGCATATGGCGTTGACGCGGATGTTGCTGGTCGCAAAGTCCAGAGCGGCCGTTTTGGTCAATCCGGCCACACCGTGCTTGGCACTGACATAGGCGCTCATCGCCGGCGTGCCGATCAGACTGGCCAGCGAGCCGGTATTCACGATCGCGCCGCCGCCTGCCTCCAGCATATGGGGTATTTCATATTTCATGCAGAGAAAGCAGGAGACGGTATTGAGAGCATGACATCGCTCGAATTCAGCCAGCGATATGTCGGTGATCTTCCCGATCGGGCCGCCATGACCCACATGATTGTGCGCCATGTCGATCCGACCATAGGTCTCGATCACAAATTCGATCATGTCGCGAACCGATGCCTCGCTCGTCACATCGGCCCCAATGAAGCGCGCTTCGCCCCCTTGACGCCGGATCTCCTCGACCGTGACATGCCCCCCTTGCGCATCGATATCCGCCACAACGACGCGCGCGCCGCGTTCGGCGAAGAGACGGGCCGATGCGCGGCCAATTCCGGAACCTGCGCCGGTTACGAGGGCAGTACGCCCTTCAAGCATTTTCATCTGCGCGCTCCATGTCATCCTGCTCCATCCCCTGGGTAGGACCGGTTGCGCCTCAACATCCTCGTCTGTTCAGACAGCGCTGCGGTCCTGACCCCAGGAATTCTGTCGATGTCTCTGCGGCCTAGTGACCCGAATCTGAAGTTCGTCACACTGTTGGATAGGTGTTGAACGAACTTCAGATTCATCAGGGTTACTAGTAAATATATGATTTTAGTGTATTTTTTTGGATTTGAAATACGCTCCCTACCTAGCCGCTATAATGAGGCGTATTTCAAATCCACCACATTAGTCAGAAGACTGATCGGAAGGTCTCGACAGCGACGAGAGTTGATCAGATTGCCGTACGCGGCGCGGCTCCGAACCGAAGGTGCGACGGAAAACCCCCGCAAAATGGCTTGGATCCTCGTAGCCAACTGCAGCAGCTACGCTTCCTATGGAGAGGTTCGAGTTGCGTAAGAGCTCAAGAGCACGGCGCATTCGTCGGTCCTGTATATAGCGGTAAGGCGGAAAGCCGGTAGCGCGTTTAAACGCGCGGGTGAAATGGAAGAGGCTCTGTCCAGTCAAATTGGCAAGCAGCTCCACTCGCAGCGGAGTATCCAGGTGGTCTTCAACATATCTTCTAACCCGCTTCACATCGACCTCGCTCAAGCCGGAACTACGTCCGCGATCCCCTGGCACCAGCATGTGTTCTGCAACCAAGCGCGTGGCAAAGGCTTCAGCCATCGTGCGAAACTCGAGGAGGCGCTGATCCTCGTTGAAGCCACGCATCGATTCCAATATGGCCCGTGCAAGATAGAAGAGCCCTGGATCGGAGCAGACGAATGGGTCACACCTCAGATTAGCCAAGGCGCTTTGTTGCCTCTGGATCTTCTGCGCCAGGCCCTCAATCCACCAAGAAGGCATGAACATTTGCAAAATGTCGAATCCGTTGGTCACATTTGCCTCAACGCGAGTGCCCGCCGGTAAAAAACAGATGAAAATATCTGGAAGCGGCCCCTCGATGAGCACAGTATCATCAACGACCAAGCGATGTTGAAGGCTATGCTGGAAATAGACGCTGATGACATGAGTCTTCTCCGGCATCACAGCCCTGTAACGCCAGATAGTATCGGGGGGTGCCGCGACGTGACATGCTGACACTCCCGTCTGGTCGTGATCCTCTACAAGCACATTCAACGGCGTGCGAATAAAGTTTCTAATTTGAAAGCCTGGCATTACGGAAGCCTACCGCCGACGTGGCCTACTGGCGAGCTGTTTGTCGCAAGGAGCGCTCCCGCTTACCCCGCCCCTCACCGTCATGCGGTCGCTTTTCAAGTGTCGCGTTTCGATGGTAGGCCGTTGGTAAATAGCTTAGGTTCCATCAACCAAGTTCCGCACGGAGCAGAGGCGATCAAGCCGCCTTCAGAACGCCATGCTGATCTCTGAGATGGTGCCGGTTTTCTGGACAGGATGCTAAGCTAATCCCGAACAGGCGGCATAACCACGACCAGGATGAGCTTAACTCAGCCGCCAAACTGTCCAAGAAGGCGGCACCACCTCAATACAGTCCGAGCTTGCTGAGCTTGTACACTGCCGGCCGTCGCCAACATCGCAATGGATGACACTGTCGTCGTACTTATGACTTTCGCCATGTTCTCCCTCCCGCAGATTAATATTCTTTATGGGTCCTCAGCTTTGCAGTGAATCGCCTCCAATGCTCTGAAGAGCATGGGAGCTCGGTCCTCGAGCGCAATTTATCAAAGTGATGGCAAGGCTATTTCACGCTGAAATCTTTTCACGAAGTAGCGCATGCCACAATTCGGGTACGTTGCTGCAATCTTCGGACACGACCCAGGTAGCCATTCGTCGGAGAGCCTCAGTACCGTCGTGCGGGACCGTTAGTGAGTCATAGTTGAGCATGTAGCCGAGATCTGTAACCCGTTGCACACCATGCAGCGCCAACGGCAGGCGCAACTTTTCCCGAAGATGCTCCGGGAAGATGCCAACCGTTTGGACGTCGCGCGTAGTTCGGCGCAATGCAGACTCAAAGCTTTTGATCGGCACGATATTGACGGTACGGTGCGCAAGATCCTCAAAGAAGTCTACCGGTTCGTCGCACAGAGAAAGGATCACGCCGCCGTCCCGTCCGCCGCCGATCAGCTCGAACTCCTCGTCGAGCATGGTGAGCGAGTCAAGTTGTGCCGCGAATTCGCTGCTGATGCGGGGAGCCGGTGTACTGATCTGCGCTGGAAGCCGCTGGATCGAATCAAACACAAGCCGGCCGAAGCGGCGCAACTGTGCCCGACTGGTCGGATCCTCGTCGCACTCGACAAATGCCATGCGCGCATTCGCGCAGCCAATCTGGTTGTTGTAACCGACGTCGGCGGCAAGCCGCATCGCCGCCTCGCGCATTGCGTCTTCGCTTTCCAACGCCTCGCGACCTATGAAGGCTCGGCTATTTTTCGGATCGAACATCACAAGATCGAGCCCAGGCCGCAAGTAGCGCGCGATGTGAGTGATCGACTTCTTCCCACCCCAAGCCACGACGCGGTCGAAGTTCTTCGGGTGGTAAATCTTTTCTTCAAACCCGGTGTCACCGCCTCGCCAGTAAGCCGCGCTCCATGATTTTGTAAGAGGATGATGGGGATCCATGTCGATCAGCGTTCGACCGATGGCAATCGCGGCGCCCAACTCGTTTGAAGGGATCTTCACAAGCGCATATCCGCGAATGAGAGCGTTGCGAATGAAGGTGATCGTTGCAATTCCTGGCGCATTGCCGGCGATGACGTGAACCGTGGGCACGCCGATCGCACGCACCCCGATCGTCCGACCATTATACTGAGTGGTCGTGGCCCACTGATCGATATGCTCGCGTCCGATCGTGTCGATCACGGCTTCGATCCGCTCGCGAGAAAGCATGCCGTTCTTTCCCGCTATTCCCCGAAAGCTGCCGGCGCAGAGGGACGGCGGCATGTCGGAAAATGCCTCGTTGAGTTCAAGCGCCCACTTCAGATGTGGGTTGGTTTCCAAATCCAGGCGATGTCCCAGTTCGACGAGGAAGTTGACGATATCGTCAATCGACAGATCGTAGAGCTCGCTTAGAGCGTGGCGGGACGGCAGGATCAGCTTATCAAAGTATTTAGCGGCATCGGGCGCACTGAACTCTGTGCCGAACCGTCCGGCGTAAGTCATCTCTGGATCATCAATGATCTCGCCTCTGGCGAAGATCGGGATTGAGTAGGATTTCGTCATCAAGAATTCTCCAGCAGGAATTCAGTCGCGTCATCATGGGCCTGCGCTGATCCGGCGCAGCCGATCTTCTCACCATCCTCCGGAATCTTGCCGATTTCGTTGCTAAGGTAAGCGCCGGTTCGCCCGCAGGCGCATGGGTTCCAATTCAATGTAACCTGGTCGCCAGAGACAAAGCCGCCCCAGTAAGTACTGGCCAAGAGATCAAAGAAGGCGAACCGCCCGGTTTGACTGCCGCTGCGCGGTCGAACCTCGTCGGTATCGACGTCGAGGATGTAGGGAATGGTCGTCGGCGGCAGGTGGTAGTGGCGATGAGGACAGCGGGTAGCGACGCTCATCATCTCTCCCATACCGAAATCTATGTTCATGTTGCGCGCAGGTATACCGAAGGCGGAATACACCTCCTCCTGCCAATTCTCCGGCTCAACCCCATCAGGGAAGCCGCTGCCCACTGAGATCAGCGAGTCCTGAGTGAAAGCACCGGTGGTGCCTTCAGCAAGGAGCTGCCGCGCAAGTGCGTGTACGCTCCCCATCGTACCCAGCACCCAAACGCGCTGCCCGCGATGGGCGTTTATCAGTGTGTCCACCCAGGCAGCATATTGCGCTGGGCCATCGATCTTGATTTGCGCAATCTCATCCTTCCGGGCGAGGAGCCGCGGATTGATGGCGAGCATGCCTTCCTCGCCACGCTTGCTCGCCTCCTGTATGCGCCCGGCCAGCGACATCAAATCGGCGTCCATGTAAGCGCTGGGCGCTTTGACGAGGCCTTCGCCGTAGACATCTTCGTAGATGGCGAGATTGATGTTGAAGGGGCGGTTGCCCCCTTTTGGCCCGGGGAAGAAGATCGGCACCTTGTCAACGCCGGGTACCAACGGTCGATAGTGAGCCCGCTCCTCGCCAAACGGCTCCAGCCGCCACTGGCCTCCGCGCCAGTACAGCTGCCATTCCGCGACGGTACGAGGCAGAAATGTCATCTTCCCGGACGTCGTGGTCGAATAGCAGACGATTAGATCTGTCTGCTTGGCGAGCGCTGCAAACCATTCCTCGATAAGTTCTACACCGGCCATGTTAACGTGCGACAGATCGACAACCGTCAACTTGTCCAGCCAGCGTGTCAGCCGCCCAAAATCGCCTTTTTCGAGCCAAGATAGTGGATATGAATTGTAGGTTGAGGCTTTGAATAGCAGTGGGGCCAGGTCATCGAGTGTCGCGATTGCGTCGACCCCTTGTCGCACCGCCAAGGTCTCGAGCATTGCGATCTTGGGGCGCATCTCCGCAAAGCGTCGGCGCGCTCCTTGGATCCACAGCCGCTCGCGCTGTTCATCGGTGATTGAGAAGATCATGTTGTAGGAGGTGTCGACATACCGCTCGGGCGCGTCGATCAGCGTATCGATCAACTCCGAGCGGGGTGGCTCAGTAGGAATTGCGCTCATTTGAGTTGTCCTGTTCCTGGTTCAATCAAACGCCAGTCTGCGAGGTTTGTAAGTGGAGCGCGGCATCGATCCCTGCGGCGCCGAAATCACGGTTGCTGGCACGCCGAGCCTCTCGGAAAGATGGCGCGCAATGGAATCAGCGTCTGGATGCTCGACTTTCAATCGGAGTACGTCGGCCGCGCCTGGCGCTATGCCAAACTCCGGCGCGCCATAAGCCTCCAGTTCCAGTTGGACCTGCACGGGAAGCAGACGCACATCGCCAATCACTGCCATGTCCGCCGTGCGCCCGAGATAGTTCCAACGCATCAGCGTTGATCCAGTTGGGCACGGGTCCGTCCGCTCGACCACAACGTCTTCGGAGTCGAAACGCAGCATGAACTGGTCCATCCCGAACATGGTGACCACGAGATGACCCGGCGTGCCGGGCTCCACCTCGCGCCCGGTGTCCGGATCACAAATTTGCGTGATATAATAATTGACTGGCTGTGCCATACCGGAGTGCGTCTCACCGTCTAATACGGAGAAGCCGATACAGTCTGAAACACCGTAGGTATTGCGGACACGGATGTTGTATGCCGCTTCCAACCGCTTCCGGGGGGTCTCCCATTGCATGCTCGCCTCGATGATTGAGACGATGTTGCCGGACAGCAATTCGGCCAAGTCTAACCCAATTGACCTTGCCGCTTCATCATACAGGTTAAGTTGCGGCAAGGAGAGCATCAGGATGTCGACACCGATTTCCTGCCAAACTCTGATATGGCCGACAGCGTCTTCAACCGAGAAAGGAACGCCAACTGGAATTTCGAGCATGCCCGCGTCACGCATGCTGCGCCCACCATTGACGTTGGTCGGATATAGGTTCTGCGGAAAACTGAGTGAGTAATGCATGCCTGGTCGGTAACCGGCGCGCCAATAGATGGTGCGATCGATTTCCCGCATGCGATCTATGTCGTCTATTGTATAGAAGGTATACCACGGGCGACCCGTGGTACCCGATGACCGCGCAATTCGTACTGCGTCGGCCAGGTTCACTGCTCGGTGGCTGCCGAACGGCGGTAGCGCAGCCTCGTTAGCGCGCAGGTCACTTTTACGGACCATCGGGATGTCGCTAAGATCCGGAATCGTTCCTGGCTTCAATCCCGCCTGCAAGTATCGCTCACGGTAGAAGGGCAACGTCCAGGCACGCTCCCACTCTATAGTGAAGGCTGCGCGCTGCAGGGCCCTCCGATCGACGGGCGCCATCGCCTCCAACGTTGGATCGAACAGCGAACGGCTTGTGTTATTGAGATAACCGGGATGTACGGCGCCCAAGCGCTGCGCGCCGATTGACCGCCCGACGCTCTGTCCTTGGGCATCTATACGCATCTGCTGCGCGCCAGCCGCTGTGGCAAGGTTCATCCTCTCTCTCCTCGCACCATGTTTCCGCTTTCAGCGGTATGCTTGGCTTGTTAGATTTTCCGTCTACGCGGCAAACTTCCTCAAAGCGCGGGCATTCTTGCTGCGTAAGGGCGATCCTGCTCATTTAGCTGTTGAAGCCTCGAGCATGCGCGGCGATCCTGCCAAGGCATTCTAGAAAACGACTCGAAAACGACCCGTTCAGGTGCAGAAAACAGCCATTTCTTGAGAGGCTCCATGAGGTGATGCCCTCACCGATACCCTGGGACTTTTTATCGGACTGGTTCGAGTCCCAAAAGGCTTGACGCACCCGCGATCACGACTCTCGAACTTGGAGCCCTCCGCAGGAAAGGGGCTTCTTCGCAACATCTCGCCAGTTGCCGTCGGCATCCTTCAGCGCATTGGAGTGACATCACGGCCCCGGAGTATACGCTATTCGGCTCATAGTACGATTTCAGCTCTCTGGGTCGCTGGGACAGATATGGCACAGGATCCGCAACCGGCTGCGTCCGGAGAGCGCTTTCAGGAACTCCGATGCCTGGTCGATCGAGGCAAGTATGTCATCTTTCATAGATGCACAACTATGCAGACGCTGCCTCAATTGCGATGCGGCCGTCCTCGCGCAGGGCACCGCCCAGGAACCACCACGCGCTCCGGCGCGGTGCTTGCAGCATTGTTCATTGCCGGCGGCATGGCGGGTGGCTTCATCGGAACGTTCGCAGCGCGAAGGCTCGCCGCCAAAGAGGCGCTGAGCCGCGTCTTTGCCCTTCTGATCCTCGCTATCGCCGCCTATATGATGTGGAAGAGCGCAATGGCGCTCGGGGTACACCCATGACCACTGACCGAATCATCCTGTGCCCGGCCTGTGCGACGGCCAATCGCGTTCCGGAGGCTCGGCTTGCCGAGCAGCCGAAGTGCGGCAAATGCGGGCGGCCGCTGTTTATCGGCAAACCGGTCGTGCTTGATGCTGCGGGCTTTGACCGCCTGATCAGGATCGGTACCTTGCCCGTGCTCGTCGATTTCTGGGCTGGCTGGTGCGGTCCCTGCCGCTTGATGGCGCCCCAATTCGAAGCGGCTGCGGCCAGGCTCGAACCGCGTATCCGGCTCGTCAAGATCGATATAGAGGCGGAGCAGGAGCTCGCCGCGCGATACCGGATCCAGTCGATCCCAACGCTGGCGCTCTTCGAGCGAGGGTGCGAAATCGCGCGGCAGTCGGGCGTGTTGGATCAAAATGCCATGGTGCGCTGGGTTCAGGGAGCATTGGCCCGGCACTGACCGAGCAGCTACTCCTCGTCCGGCACCGAATGTATCTCGTGCCACAGTCCATTGATTATCGCGAAGGCGACGGCGAGGCCAAGGCCGAGAACCCAGGAAAAATACCACATGGGATTGCCCTCAATAAAAATCTGGATTGCTGCGGACGTCAATCAGAGTGACTCGGCCGAACATGACCTTGAACGCGAGCGGGCTGATGCCGCCAAGGTATGAATGGCGGCGGCGGGTGTTGTAGAAGCCGTTGATATACTGAAAGATGGCAGCTTCCGCTTGCCGCCGCGTTGGCCATCGCTGCCGCCAGATGAGTTCGGCCTTCAGATATTTGAAGAACGTTTCGACAGAGGCGTTGTCGTAGCAATTACCCTTGCGGCTCATCGACGGATGCAGGCCGTAGGCCTGCAATTTCTTCTGATAGTCATAGGAGCAATATTGGCTGCCGCGATCGGAATGGAAAAGGCAGCCCTCTGGTGGCTGACGCAGGCGCACCGCCATATCCAGTGCCCTGATCGCCAGTCCTTCTTCATCCTGTCGCTGACAGCCCAGCCCACGACGCGGCGGCTATGCAGATCGAAGATGACGGCGAGATAGAGCCAACCTTCTGCAGTCCAGACATAGGTGATGTCGCCCGCCCACTTACGATCAGGGGCATCGGCGGCGAAATCACCATCCAGCCAGTTTGCCGCGACACCGAGACGATGATGGCTGTCAGTTATAACCTTGTGCCTGCGCGTGCGAACTGGCTTGATCCCGTTGATGTTGGCTTCGCCGCCCTTCGGGTCATCAGTCATCCGACCCGGCGTTCGCCAACATCGAGACCTACTTCCTTCAACTCCATCGTCATCCTCGGGCGGCTTCCATCCCTGCGGAATGACCCTTTCCCAACGGTCTCTAACTGATCGAGGCAGACCGCCTGCACGTCGTTATGAATGCTCTTCCACAAGGCTTTCTCATCTTCTTCTTGTTGTGGGATTGTCTTGTCTATGACATTGCAGACGGCATCGATTAGTCCATAAAACAGTCCGGGAGGTATATCCAGAGTTTCGACATGATGTGGTCCACAGTCCAGTAATATGATTTTGACTTGTTCCGGGGATTCCGGCCATTCCATCAGGCAATAGAGAATCTGCTCGACCATTTGCCCTTCCAATTGCCCGCATTTCGATCTGGCATGTTTGACAAAATGTGCGCGCGCTTCCGGGAAGGTGACGTAATATAGATTAAATACATGTGGAGTAACATCTCCAAGAATATCGCATGCACGCTCCATAATAGTGTCAAGTAATTGCATTTTACTGGATGGCGCCATGTAGGCTTCCTTTGGTCAGAGCGGTTTCCGCCCTGCGTCCCGGATGGGCCGAAGATGTCGACTGCCGGGATTCCCGATCCAGCTGGTTCAGCGCGAGCCCCTCCAGATCCCCGGACTGGCGCCATTGTTCCAACTTTTCGACGAAGGCTCTTACGCCGGCGCCATAGGGTCCGCTCCGCGCTGTCCGGTCATCCAGCTTCCCTTCATTGTTGAAGAAACCCGGCGTGCAGTTCTCCCACAGCCGCGACATCAGGGGCGCCAGCGAAACATGGTGGTCGACCCAGGCCTGCTCGGCCTTTTCTGACACTTCGGCCACCCGGACTGCGCGGTCACGAAGCGCCTTGATGACATAGGCCACATGGCGCCCCTGTTCGAGCAGCATATGCATGAAGTTGGCGCCCCAGGCGCTCTGCGTGATGCTGACCATCAGGAAATTTGGGAAACCGTGGACGTGAAAGCCGTGGAGTGTTGTTGCACCACTGGCCCACTTGTCCGTCAGCGTCACGCCGCCGCGACCAATCACCGGGATTACCGGGGCATCGGTGTAGGGCCCGAGCTCGAAGCCCGTGGAATACACGATGCAATCAACATCGACCTCTTTGCCGTCAGCGACGAGACCGGTCGCCGTAATCCGCTCGACCCCTTTGCCCTGAGTGTCGATGAGCCTGACGTTCTCGCGATTGTAGACGTCGAGATAGCCATCGTGGAAACAGGGGCGCTTGCACAGGCGGTGTACCACGCCTTCAGGGATTCGGCGGTCGCCTTGTCCTTGACGACCGCATCGACACGCGCACGAACTTCCTCGCCCGTCCGGTAGTCGGTCAGCTGGAGCAGTTCGCCGATGTCGGCTTCCGACATGTCCGGCGTGATCTGCTGCATGGCGGCAAATGTGCGCCGCGTCCAGCCGTCATTGACCAGGTCTTCCTTGACCGGGTGCATCGAAACGACGTCGGTGAAGTTTTCGATGCGTTTCATCTGCCAGCCGGAGGGCTGGGACTTGTACCAGGCTTCATCGGTCGGATGCTCGTTGCGCACGTCGATTGCGGAGGGCGTGCGCTGCACGACCGTGAGATGCTTGGACCATTGCGCAAGGTGCGGGATGCACTGGATGGCCGTCGCGCCCGTGCCGATGATGGCCACGCGCTTGTCTTTCAGCTTGGTCAGGCCGCCATGGGCGTCACCGCCGGTATAGGCAAAATCCCATCGGCTGGTATGGAAGCTGTGCCCCTTGAATTCCTCGATCCCGGGAATGCCGGGAAGCTTGGGCAATTGCAGCGACCCCGAGGTCATCACGAAATATTTTGCGCGAACCGTATCGCCATGGTCGGTCGTGATGATCCACCTGGCGGCCGGTTCGTCCCAACGCGCTTCCTTTACCGAGGTCTGAAGGAGGGCGTTGTCGTAAAGGCCGAACTTGCGGGCGATGGCTTGGGCATGCGCCATGATTTCGGGGCCGCTGGCGTAATTCGCCTTGGGCATGACGCCCATTTCCTCAAGCAGCGGCATATAGACGTAGGATTCGGTGTCGCAGGCAACGCCGGGATACCGGTTCCAATACCACACCCCGCCAAAATCGGCGGCCTTGTCGATGATGCAGACATCATCGATACCGGCCTGGCGCAGGTATACACCCGCATGTATTCCACCCCAGCCACTACCGAGGATCGCCACCTCGACATCTTTTGAAACGGGATCGCGCGTCAGCGGCGCGGCATTCGGATCGGCCTGAAAGTGGGCCAGCTTGCCTTCCATCCGGGCATATTGCCCCATGCCCTCCGCGCGGACCCGCTTGGCCTTTTCTTCTTCATACTTGCGGAACAGCGCGGCGGTATCGACGCCATTTCCAGAACTTTTCTCGACCATATTCCGTTCCTCTGATCTCTATTTGCACGGCCCTGACGCAGTGAAGCCCGTCAACGTGTCTGAGGGAATGTCAGGCAGGCGTGAACGCGTGGCCCCAGTCGCTGCCGCGTGTCGTTTCGAAGAAGACGTTCTCGCTCCAGTCGTTGATCTCCCGGCCACCGGTGCCGAATTCGAGCGAGAAGCCTGCTGGCGTGCGCATGTAGAAGGAGAGCATCTCGTCGTTGATATGCCGGCCGAGGGTCGCCGTGAGGCTGACGCCGATCCGCTTGGCCCGATCAAGGCAGCGCCCGACGTCGTCGATGCTGTTCGCCTGGAACATGATGTGGATGCAGTGGCCGGGAATAGCCAGTTCCCCCAACGCCATGCTGTGCTGGCGCGGATTGGCGCAATGCAGGAAGCTTACCCGCGCCATCCCGGCAGGGCCGGGGACACGCAGGATATCGGATACCGCAAACCGCCCCGGGCGGTCCCAGAAGGCGAGTTCCGCATCATATTCGTCACCCACCGCCAGCGCGACATGGCCCAAGCCCTGCCTGCCTGTCACGAACCCGCTCACTCCGGCGGGCGAGGTAAATGGAGCGAACTCGGATATCGCGCCCCACGCGATTTCATGTGTTATGCCCGCCGGATCGGCGAAGGAGAAATAGTTCTGCACGCGCCGAAGGTGCGAACCCTGGGGCGTACCATCGTTGATGGTGACCCCATCTTCTGCAAAACGGGCGCGCGCGGTCGCGAAATGCGCCTCGCACCCGACCAGCCAGCCGCAGGCAAGCAAGCCATCATCATGTCCGGGCAAGACCGCCAGCCGGAAGTCGCGCTCATCAATTTTCAGATAGAGCGAACCATCCGGGCCATCGTGCGCCATCGCGCCGACCACGTCCTGGCCGAATTGCCGCCACGCCGCCGTTTCGGCCGCGCCGACAAGAAGATAGGCCAGTTCTCTGATTTCCATTCCCGCCTCCCCAGTTTGGATGGGACGCATCTGCAACAATTTGTCGATCAGCACTCTAGGCCCTTTGCTAGGCCTCGATCGCCTCGAGCGCGCGCTGGCGGGCATGGCCCTCCTCCGCACCGGCCATTCCCGGTATGGTGTACCGGCCCTCACAGCGGGCGAGCACCCCCGCGACGTCGGCGCGGGGCACGTAGAACTGCTTGTACCAGGTGCGGACCTTCAGGAAGTTGCCGTCGGCAGGCATCTGCATCACCTTCAGGCAGGGTTCCTTGTTGGACCAGATCTCGAAATCCTGCGCAAAGGCATCGAGGCTGAGCTTCTGGAGCGCGCGCGCCTGCACAATGTCCTGGGGGGTCGGCTTGCGCTCGGCGATCTTGCAGAGCACGGCATGCCAGACGCGCACCGAACCGTCATCGACGGGGGTATGGGCGATGAACATGATCGAATCGTTGGAGTTGTCGCCGATAAAGCGCGAGAGAAGGATGCCGGGACCGGTGTAATAGGTGATGAACTCAGAGATTGGTACATCGTGACCCAGGATCTCGTGCTTGCCGCCCAGCAACTGTGTCACGCGATGGCCGCAGATGATGTTCTCGAAATAGAACTGCTTGGTCGTGGCGTGGATTGGCCCAAGGTGCTGCGTGTCGCAGATATTGTCGATCACCTCGATCTGATGCAGGTTCATTGCTCCGAGTTCGTCGATTTCCCATTGCACATAATGCTGATCATCCCACTCGGGAATTTCAGGCAGATCATAGTCAGGTGCCCCGCCTTCGGGATCATGCCAATAGAAGAGCGCCCCGTATTTCTCGACGACCGGGTAGGCCCCCAGCTCGGCGGCGGGCGGAATCGTCTCGGAATAGGGTATCTTGTTACACTTGCCATCGGGACCGAAGCGCCAGGCATGATAGGGACAATGGATGGATTCTCCCTCGATCTGCTCGCCCCGCTGCGTCATGAATGACGTCGTGCTCTTGCCGATATGCGTGCGCATGTGCGGGCAGTAGGCACCAACCATATAGGCTTTGCCGCTTTCACCGCGGTAAATCACCATATCGCGCCCAAAGAAGCGGACACAATAGGGCTTCTGCCCTATCTGGGCAGAGGTCGCCACCATGAACCAGCCTCTAGGGAAGATGAACGGGCCAAGTCCATAATCTTTTGCGGTTGCCATCTCTTTGTTCTCCCAAAAATACATCACTGAAATATTTTTCAGGTCATATTCTGATCTGGATTTTGGCAAATCCTGCGATGTTTCCAATGTCCGTTGCGAGCTGGACTTCGTCTTCGACCAGCCGATACTCCGGCGCCATGTCCAGCAATATTTGCAGCATGGTTTTTGCCTGGAGCCGGGCTACATGCGATCCCAGGCAGCGATGGGGACCAAGCCCGAAAGAAAGGTGACGGATGTTGTCGCGGTGGAAATCGATCTCGTGCGGATTTTCATATTCTTCGGCGTCGCGGTTCGCGGCCGCATAGGACATGAAAACCTGTTCACCGGCCCTGACCTGTTGGCCTGCCACGACGACATCCGCGGTTGCCCGACGCACATTGCCTTGCGTCGGCGGGAACACGCGCAGGAATTCCTCGATGGCATTGTCCATCAAATGGGGATTGTGGATCAGTTCGTTCCGGCGGTCCGGGTTGCGCGCCAGCCACACGGCACTCATCCCGAACAGCGCCTGGGTCGTGTCCAGTCCGCCGCCCAGCAGGATCAGGACGATGCCCTCGATCTCGTCGACGCGTAATTTCCGCCCGGCCATCTCGACATTGTACAGATACTCGATCAGGCTGCCTGGTGCCGGCGCGTCCTTGAGGCGGGCGATTTCCGATCGCATATAGTCGATCATCTTGGCCATGCCCTCAAGGCGCTCTTCCATGGGTTTGCCGCTGTAGATCAGTTCATGGAGCGGCGGCGCGTAATATTCCCAATCCTCGGCCGGCAGGCCGGCGACAAGGCAGGTCACCTTGCCAGTAAGCGGCAGCGCATAGTCCCACTTGAGATCGCCTTCACCCTTTTCGACGATCCTGGACATCAAGGCTTCGGCGGTTTCCCGTACGAAGCTCGTCAGCGCCTTGGCCTTGGCGGGGCCGAAGGCCGGGCCCAGAATGGCGCGATAGTCGTATAACTCCGGCGGATCGACATTGATGGGGATCATCAGAGTCGGTTCGAGGTCGGGAATGACATCTGTGGGATAGTTCGAAAAGACGTCGACATTCTTGGCGATTTCGAGGCAATCCGACGCCTTGGTCGATATCCAGAAGCCGCCATAATTTTCGCTATGCGTGAACGGACATTTCTTTTGCATATGTCCGAGAATGTCGATCGAATGACTGCGATATTCCGGGCTATGATGATCGAAATTGGCCGCAAGCTTGTCGAGCTGGGCTTCGGTAAGATCGTTGGTCGGGCTGAACATTGCTGAATCCCTCGAAAAAGAATTGCGTCTCCGTCGCGGTCAGGCAGCGACAGGCGAAGGGCTGGCGACACGGGCTTCCTGCCCGAGAAAGCGGGCCGGCATCACGCCGGTATACTCGCCGTCCTGCTGAACCAGGACGCCGCTGACGAACGTGTAGCGAAAGCCGCCAGCGGGCCGCCGCAGGCGCGATCCGCCCCCGGGAACGTCGAACACCTTCTTTTCCGGCGCCCAGTTGAGATCGTCGAGGTTGAAGACCGCGACGTCGGCGATCTTGCCGACCTCGAGCGTCCCGCGGTCGACCAGTCCCAATACCTTTGCCTGATCGCTCGACATGCGCTTGACGGCGACCTCGATCGGCATGTCGTGGCGATCACGCACATGGCGGGTCAGGACGAGAGTGGTGTCTCCCGCGCCGTCGAACATACCGATATGCGCGCCCGCATCGCTGCCGCTGATCAGCGACTCGTCAGCCGCGAGCAACTGCCCGACCACATCCAGATCGAGATTGGTAAAGGGGCAAACCAATTCGGCCTTGAGATTGTTTTCGAGCGCCCAGTCGGCCAGTACGTCCGACGGGTGCCCCCCGCGCTCGCCGAGGATCACGTCGAAAGTCTTGCCGAGATAGTGTTCATATTCCGGCCGGTCGACCGTGATGATCCGGCATCTTGCAAGCCCCCCGCGGCTGGGGAAACCCTCCTGGACGGCATCCCACTGCTCCCGCGCCGTCGCGCGCCATGCCGGGTCGGCAAGGCGACGTTTCTTTTCGTCGTCGGGGACGACCGACTGCACAAGATCGGCCCACGCCGGCATGTACATCATCACCATGCATTGATGGAAGTTCACGACGAGTTCGATCGAACGCGGCGATGCGAAATAATAGAAGGTGGCACTCTTCGCCCGCATCTCGCGGCCGAGTTTGAGAAGGCGCGTTGCATATGTAGCGTCCTCGGGGCGTTCATAGATGCCGTTCGACATGACCGGCACGCCGCCATGCCGGATCGACAGCTCGCACATCTCGCGCAGGTCCTTTTCCTGGTTGTCGAGCGAACTGAGGTCCGGGATGATCTGAACGACACCCTTGTTCTCGGCGGTGACCGCGAAGAGGTCGTCCCATTCCTGCGCATCGGCAAAATAGCTGGGAACCTTGTTTCCATCCGGATTGACGTCAAATCTCGAAGTCGAGAAGCCGAGCGCGCCTGCCTTCATTGCCCGATCCAGGCACCCGGCCAGACGCTTGCGCTCTTCCGCCGTGGAGGGGCGGTTCCAGGATTCGTCCCCGACCTCGAACATGCGCAGCAGGGAATGGCTCACCAGCGTCGCCACATTGACGGCATATTCGCGCGAGCGCAGGTCGCTGACATAGGCATCGAAGTCGCCCCAGGTCCACGGGACTTCCGTGTCGAATACGCCGCGCGGCAGGTCCTCGATATAGCTGAACAGGGCAGAGATGCCCGGAATTTGGTGCTTGTGAATCGGTGCGATGCCAAGACCGCAATTGCCGATCAGCAGCGTGGTGACGCCATGCTGGGCAATGGGGTCGAACCTGGGATCCCAATATAGTGAACCATCATAATGAGCGTGCGTGTCGATGAATCCGGGCGAGACATAGCAGCCGTCCGCGTTGAACACCTCTTCCTCGCCTGGGGCCAGATCCGGGCCGATCTCGACGATCCTTCCGGTCTTGATCCGCAGATCAGCTGTAAATGCCGGCGCGCCCGTCCCGTCAATCACACGACCACCCTTGATCAGCGCATTACCCCTCACGATCCACTCTCCTCAAGTCAGAACGATACATTCTTTTTCAAGTATAAGTTAAACATAGGCATGCGGTATTTGATGTAGATCAAAATATGTAATAAAATGTTTAGTCTATTCAGACTATGACAGGAGATACTGAGGGTAGTATTGTGTCAAATATATAATTTCCTGCAATATAACTTGCGTGAGATTGATGAATTTTCGCAAAACGGAAATTGTACTTTCAATGGCTGTGGAGTAATTATTGTGGAATCGATATCGCCCTTGGCTATTGCCGACGAATTAGCCGCGCCGACCGTCGAGGATCTTGTCGCACGGGCGCGAGCACTGGTCCCGTTGCTCAAGGAGCGCGCCGCCGAAGACGAGAAAAATGGCCTGGTCAACCCGGATACAGTAAGGCGCATGAAGGAGGCGGGCCTGTTCCGCGTCTTCCAGGCGCGGCGCTGGGACGGCTACGAGCTCGGGCAGCGCGCCTTTGCCGAAGTGCAGATGACGCTCGCCGAGGGCGACATGTCGGTCGCCTGGATTTTCGGCGTAATCAGCCTGCACTCACTGCACATCTGCCTGATGGAAGACCAGGCGGCACAGGACGTGTGGGGCGAGGACAGTTCGGTGCTGATCGCGTCCCCCTATATGCCCGGGGGCATCGCCAAACCTGTGCCCGGCGGCTACGAGATCAGCGGCCGCTGGGCCTATTCCAGCGGCTGCGACCATTGCGAATGGACCTTCCTTGGCGGCATCGTCGATGGCACCGACGGGCAGGATCTCCGGTCGTTCCTGCTGCCGCGCGCGGACGCCAAGATCGTCGGCGGATGGGATGTCCCCGGGCTGCAGGCGACGGGCAGCCAGGACATCGTGGTCGAGAAGGCGTTCGTGCCGGAACACCGCACACACAAGTTCATCGACGGCTATAATTGCCAGAATCCGGGCCGCTTCGTGAATCCGGGCGCGATCTATCGCTCACCGTTCATGCTGGTGTTCATGCGCGGTATTACCAATTCGCAGATTGGCGCGCTCCAGGCGATGGTTGATCTGTTTAAGGAATATGCGCGGGAGAAGGTCTTTGTCGGCACTCGGACCGGGCGTGACCCGGACGCGCATTATGCGGTCGCCATGGCCACGGCTGGCATTGCGGAAATGAAGAATACGCTTTTCGCCAATCTCCAGACCATGGCCGAGTATGCAGAGCGCAACGAACCCTTGCCGATGGAAATGCGCCACTTATTCCGCTTGCAAAGCGCTGCGGTGGCTGACCGTTGCGTCCGGCTTGCCGAGGACATGATGACGATTGCCGGCGGCGGCGGCGTCTATGAAAAGACCAGTATCCCGCGCATCTACCGCAACATGCGCTGCGGTCGTCAACACGCTGCTGCACAATTCCGCATGTACGCACGCACGTTCGGCGATCTACTGATGGGCGGCGCACCTGTCGACCTGATGCTGTAGCCGTGGTGGCCATGCATCAGGCAAATTCCTGACGACCTTATATTGCTCGACGGATTGCCGCTGTAGTCCAGGCGCTTTCTTGAAGAACCTGTCCTACAGCGCATCCTTCCATTGCTGCACGGACGATGCACCATCGGCCATAAGAGGCACGTTCGAGTGCCTCATAGAACTTGGCAAGGTGAGGTGGTGGGTCGTGTGGCGGGATTGGCTGAGTTTCGGCGGCATTCGACCGTAAAATCAATTATGCGAGAAAAGGGGCGCCAAAAGGGTCACTGGCGCTTTCTATCTCGCCATAAAATCTAAGTATCTGATATACTTATATTGAGTATTGGTGCCAGAAGAGGAACAAATAGTGCACGCCGTTTCAGGAAATTCTTGAAACTTTCACTCTTTGAAAGTATCTGGAATTTTATGAGCGCGCTTGCTGATCAGATTACACAATCAAGCCTTGTTGATCGGATTTTCAGCGAAGGTCAGCTTCGTGAGCTTCTAGGCGGCAGCGATGCTCGTCGCTATGCTCTGGTTCATAGGGCGCTGAAGGACGGTTCGTTGATCCGTCTCAAACGGGCGACCTATATGCTCGGTCGGCGCATCAACAACGATGCCGTCCATCCCTTTATCGTGGCACAGGCGCTCCTGCCGGGCAGCTACATCTCGTTTGAAACTGCCCTGGCCTATCATGGCTGGATTCCCGAAAGCGTTTTCACCACGGCAAGTGTTTCACCAGGCCGCAAGACGATTACCTATGATACACCATCCCTCGGGCAATTCAGCTTTCATCCGCTCGCGCTCCGGGAATACCAATTCCTCACGGGCGTAGATCGCGAAAAATTCGGGAAACTCACAGCATTTGTCGCGCAGCCCTTACGGGCGCTGATCGATCTTGTCGCTCTGCGCAAGGAGCAATGGTCCGGCCTGGACTGGCTCACCCAGGGCATGCGGATCGACGAGGACCGGCTGCGATCGCTCAGGTGCAAGGATTTTTCCGCACTCCGCCCCGTTTACAGGCACAAGGCCGCCAACGAGTTCCTCCATTCACTCGAAGACGCCATTCTGACGATCAAAGGTGCGGCTAAAGGACGCCCCTCGGATGATTGAGATTATTCAAGAAAAGCTCCGCCAATATGGAGCGACCAACGCGATCGAGGAAGAGAATGCGACCAAGGAGATCGTGCAGGAGATCGCCCTCTACGCGCTCTGGCGTGCCGATTTTTTTGATATCGCTCTTTTCCAAGGTGGCACCAGCCTACGCATTCTGCATCGCCTTCCAAGATTTTCCGAAGTTCTCGATTTTATGCTCCGGTCACCGAACCCCGAGTTTGACTGGACATCCTATCTCAAAATTCTGGTCGAGGTTTTTGCGCAGTTTGGATTGAAGCTCGATGCCCAGCCCAAGGAAAGGATGGACAAGGCGATTCGGGAGGCAGTGCTCAAGGATGAATCCATCGCGAGCCAGCTCGATCTGACCTTCGCAGGCACCGGACGTCGCCGGACGATCAAGATCAAGCTCGAGATCGACACCAATCCGCCGCCCGGATCCGGCGAAGCCAGCACCTTTCTCGATTTTCCCGCCGACTACGAGGTGCGGCATCAGGATATGTCTTCCAACTTCGCGCTGAAAATCCATGCCTTGCTTTGTCGGGGCTATTTGAAGGGCAGGGATTGGTATGACTTTTCCTGGTACGTCTCGAACGGGGTGTTGCCCAATCTGACACATCTCCAGGCGGCCCTCATACAGGCAGGCCCATGGACGGGGCAGGCAGACCTCAAGATCGACATGCTATGGTTGGAGGGTACGTTGCGGAACACCATAGCCACTATCGACTGGAAGGCCGCCGCCGACGATGTCAGACGCTTTTTGCGCCCGGCGGAGGCAAAGTCGCTGGAATTATGGAGCGACCGCTTCTTCGTCGCAAAGCTTGAGAAGATGGCGGCGGCGTGACTTGGCCATTCAGAGATGGGGATCAGCGGCGTTTTGTCCAACGCACTGACTGGTTGCCATGCCGCAGAGAGAAACCTTGACGCTTTCCGCGATAAAGCCGCCAGGTCGTTCTACGGCCTGAACAGAACTGGCGGTCAAATCGCGGCTTACCGGCATTCGACATCTCAGGAAGGAGACGACCAATATTCGCCTCTCAGGAGCCCGTCTGGGAATGACTGCTTGTGCCGAAACCCGCCGTTCGCCAACCGCCAACCCGTTTTGCGGCCTCGGCACAAATTCCAGTCACGTGGGCGGTCCGTGCAGGACCCCATATTGGAGTGAGACTATGCGCGGGTGGCGCCGACCCGGAGCCACCCGCGCTCTATCGATCAGCCGATCGCAACGCTCATGCCGCCATCAGCCATGACAACCGAGCCGACGATGAAGCTCGCGCGATCGGATGCGAGGAATGCCACGATTTCCGCGATTTCCTTCGGATCTGCTGCGCGTCCGATGGGCGCATTCTGCCCATGGTCGGTGAGGAATTCGCGGCCGTCATCGCGGAAGTGGTTGAGCAGGTTGGTGACCACGTCGCCGACGCCGATGGCATTGACGCGGATGTTGTGCCCGATTGCCTCGAGGGCTTGCGTGCGGGTCATCTGGGCAATCGCGCCCTTGGAAGCGGTGTAGGCCGCGATACCTGGGAAGGCGAAGTAGGACGCATAGGAAGCGATGTTCACGATCGCGCCCGAACCATTCTTCATCATCGCCTTCTGGGCTTCACGCGAGTGGAGGAAGGCGCCAGTGACATTCGTCTGCATCTGCCACTCCCACTCCTCGCGGGAGAGGTCGATCATGTTCTTGTAGAGGATGCGGCCGGCATTGTTGACGAGGATGTCGAGCTTGCCGAACGTATCGACTGCAAGCGATACGGCCTGTTCTGCGATGCCGTCCACCGTGATGTCCGCGACCAGGGCGACAATGCCGTCGCGCTCGAGATCCTTCACCGCCGGATCGACGTCTTCCGCAACGACCTTGGCGCCACGCGAATGCAGCAGTTCTGCGATCGCTCGTCCGATGCCGCTGGCTGCCCCCGTCACGATGGCAACCTTACCCTTAACTTCATTCACAGTGTTCACGATGCTGGTCATGATCTCTCTCCATCTAGGATCGCTCGATTTGTGCCGGCCTTGGTGATCCCTGGGTCAATCCGGCTCCGTCGGATGACGTGAACCGGATATGTCATTTCCACCGCCGACCTTCTCTCGGGGCTATGCGAAAACTGTCGGAGTTTTGCTTGATTTTGCCTATCGGGAGCTTTCCCGTGCGCTGGGCATGTGGAAGTTACGGCCAAAGGCAGGGCGTGCAGATCGATAGATTATTCTTTGGTGCCGTCGTCATGCCCGTCGGTACGACCGGGGCGAAACGCCCGTTTCCTTGCGAAAGACCTGCGCGAAGTGGCTCGGACTGGAATAACCAACTTCCATGCCAACCGAGATGATCGGCTGGTTGGTTTCCCTGAGCAGCTGCCGTGCACGCCTGATGCGGAGGCGGATGAAATATTGTGATGGAGCAAGGCCCGTGGCTTGTTTGAACTGGCGGCTGAAGTGGGCGATGCTCATGCTCGCAACATCGGCATAGCGAGCGAGATCGAACTCTTCGCCCATGGATTGCTCCATAAGTTCGGTGACCCGTCGAAGGCGGTAAGCCGGAAGCGCGTTACGTCGCCTGCTGCCATCCTGCGCCTCGTCGCGGTAGTGTTGAACAAGACGGATGGCGAGGGCCTGGGCGAGGCTTTCGAGATATAGCGGGCTTGGTCTCGGTTGCCCGGCGATCTCCTCTGCAATCAAGGCGATGTAGGGCGCAAGCTGATCGTCCCGCGCGCCGGATACCTCTGAAAGCAGAGGGCGGTGCTTGCTTCCCAGGACTTCGGCACCGGCCCGTTCCATCAGTGGCAAGCCGAAATGAAGGTGCATCACTTCGAATGGACCGTCATCGAGTGAATTCCAGCGCAATTCATATGGCGCATCGGAATCCGTGATGAAGAAATCACCGGCCGCCACGCGGGCAGCGGTCCATTCGCCTCCAAGCTCACGCTCTTCGACGATGGCAGTCCCCTTGAGGATCCATACGATAAGGGGCTCAGCTACGGCAGGGACAAGGAAGCCGTCCTGTTCACGTTCTCGGACGAAGATCTGGGCAATGACCGATTTCATCGAACGATCGCCGCCGTCCGCAACGAGCCGCCCCCGAATATGCTTGTCCAGCGTTTCTGCCGCCGTCCGCTCTGTCATTCCGTAACGATCCTCGCGCCATCGATCAGTTTGCGGAGCCCACGGCCGCTTTAGACCGCATGCCTACAAGGGCTTCGCTTCTATCTCCAAGTGGCTTTGATGACCCCTGCATCGGGATACCGAATTGCCAGCGGGTCTTGCGGGGTGGCAGCGGATAAACAAGGGGCATCGCAGCAAGGTGGCCAATTTATGTGGTGCGGCTAACAAGCGCGTTCGGAACGGGAGTGATTATGCGCCGACATGTGAAGCCCTAAATCCTGTGCAGCAGAGCGGCAGGTGCCGCGGCCATTTTTGGAGGTTGGAATGGCGCACAAGACCTGGTTCATCACAGGCGTTTCTCGTGGTTTAGGTCTGGAAATCGCTGCGGCTGCAATCGCACGCGGCGACGTCGTCGTCGGAACCACCCGCGACGGCCGCGTGCCCGAAGCGATTTCATCAGAGCGCTTGCACATCATTCCGCTCGAACTGAGCGACATGGCGGCGATCGAGCAGGCTGTATCCAAGGCTGCGGGCGTGGCTGGGCGCCTCGACGTGATTGTCAACAATGCGGGATTCGGCCTGCTGGGATCGATCGAGACGGCGTCTCAACGGGAGATCGAGCAGATATTCATGGTGAATGTCTACGCGCCGCTGGCCGTGATCAGGGGCGCGCTCCCGCACCTGCGAAGACGTACGCGCGGTCATATCATGAACATCTCCTCCGTGGCGGCCATCGCGCCCGCTCCCGGGTCCGGGATCTACTCTGCCACGAAAGCGGCAATCTCTGCCTTGTCGGTGAGTTTGGCACAGGAAGTCGCCCCGATGGGCGTCTGGGTCACGACCGTCTCGCCGGGTTCATTTCGAACCGAGTTCCTTTCGGAAAGGTCGGTTTGCCGCACACAGCGCAACATCGACGATTATGCCGCCACCAGCGGGCGGGCCGTCACGGGCCTGCTCCACAAGAACGGCAAGCAGATCGGCGATCCTGAGAAGGCAGCTGCCGCAATTCTTGCCGCTGTCGACGCCGATGAACCCCCGCTCGACCTCGTCCTTGGCAGCGACGCCCTGCAGCGCACGCGCGCTCGGCTCGACCGCTTTGAGGACGATCTGCGACAATGGGAGGACATTTCGACCAGCACCGATTTCGCGATCTGAAAATGTTTGCCAGAAAGGAGTAATATCATGGCAGAACACACCAACCTTGCCGAAATGAGGGCCAAGGCCGGGCGCAGCGAAGAACTGGGTGCTGCGCTGCAGCGCCTGGTTGCCCCCTCCCGCGCGGAATCCGGCTGCATCATCTACCAGATCCACCAAGGCACGCATGATCCGGATTTGTGGATGGTCTACGAGGTCTGGCGGTCTTTCGACGACCTGACCGAGCATTTCAGCCTTCCGCATATGCAGGCATTCGTCGCCAGCGTGCCGGAGTTGGTTGAAGGCGATCTTGACCTCAAACCCTTCATCCGCGTCGGCCCCACGGCTTGATTGATCGGACGGGCGGACCGGCTAAACCCCGTCCGCCAGGCCGCAACTTTGAACAACATGCGAGGCAGGATGACGCAGCAGCGCGACTATGTCGGAATGTGGGTCACGAAGGATGATTATATTCGCCATGAGCTTCTGCCCAACGGCCGCTACGACGAAGCCCGCGGAAAGAAGAATAGCGCCTACCAGGGGCGCTATGAGGTCACTGGCGATCATATCGAATATTGGGACGACACCGGGTTTACGGCTGATGGCGATTTCAGGAACGACGTCCTCTATCACGCCGGGATGGTCCTTTACCGCCAATAGGCTGGATTAAGGCGAAAGGGGGCTACTCTTTCGCCTTCATTCGTATGAAGTCGATGAACGCACGCAGCGCTGGCGCCATCTGGCGCTGCTTGGGATAGCAGAGGAAATAGCCGGGGTAGTAAGCGCAGTAGGGATCGAGCATCGGCACAAGCTTGCCGCGGGCGACAAGTTCGTCTGCCTCACGGTTTGTCGCAAGGGCGATTCCGACATGATCGAGGCAGGCGCGCATCATCATCGGACGATCCGTCGCGATTAGTGATCCGCTGACGGCCAGCTCGAACCACTCGCCGTCGCGCTGGAACTCCCAGTTGTAGGGGAGTGGACGTCCTGCCCACCGCCACCGGATGCAGTTGTGATCGAGGAGATCCTCGGGCGTTTGCGGCGCCGCATGGCGTTCCAGATATTGCGGCGTGGCGACCGGATACTGCCGCAGTTCGCCACCAAGCTGGACGGCGACCATGTCCCTTTCCACGACTTCTCCGGGCCGCAGGGCGATGTCCCACCCGCCTGCGACAATGTCCACGGTGGCATCATCGACCGTCACATCGAGAAGGATCTGCGGATATTTCTCGAAGAACTCGCCCAGGATCGGCTCGATATGCGCCGCAGCAGCCACCCGCGCCGCATGCACGCGGACCGTCCCGGCAGCGCTGTCGCGGAAGTGCGACGCATTCGCCAGCGCCGCCGCGATCTCATCCATGGCCGGACGCAGCCGCTGCAGGAGCGCATCGCCCGCGGGGGTCAGGGCTACGCTGCGCGTCGTGCGATTGAACAGACGAAGTGACAAACGCTCTTCGAGGTTGCGGATGGTCTGGCTGAGGGACGAGGGGGTAATGCCCATTTGCGCGGCCGCCCGTGAGAAGCTGGCATGCTCGGCGACGGAAACAAAGGCGCGCAATTGCGCAAACTCGCTGCCCTGAACCGCCGGCGTCATGGAGTACCTCACTCGTGATGAACCCGGACATTATGCAACCCGGGCCACCAGGCCAAGCCGTGCACGTTGTATTTATACGGGCGAGCGGACGTAATCCACACTTTGCAACGCGCCGCCGCTGCCGCATGGTCTGGTCAAGGGAGCAGCACGGGGTTAGATCCGATCGTTCGATCAGCAATGGCCTGGTGCGCAATGGCCGCATCCTTGAGAGCGTAACGATCCAGTTCGATCTCCCCGAACGTGCCATCTCGCCAGCACTCGAAGACCTCCTGCGCGGCAGCCTCAAGCGCAGCGCCCTTCACAGCTGACGCCGCGCTGGCATGCCGGACGGTGATCCGACGGGAGGCCACCAGCTGCTCGTCAAAGTTCGCCGCTCCGGACGCGGCGCCGATGGTGAAGATTGCGCCGCCGTCCCTTACCGCCTCGAGAGAGGCATCGGCCGTAGCTCGCCCCACGAAATCATAGACCACGTCGACACCGTCCGGTGCGATCGCCCGGATGTCTGTCCCCAGATCGGCGCTTTCGGAAGCGAGGCGATGAACGATATCTGCCGGCAAGCGTGCAAGCTTGGCCGAAGATCCCACGGCGATGACCGTCGCGCCCAACTTCCTGGCCCAGCGTGCCACCAGCGATCCGACGCCTCCGGTCGCACCCTGCACCAGGATCACATCACCTTGCCTGACCTGATGCAGCATTCGGACGGCGAGCCATGCGGTCGCGCCCCTGGTCAGCATCCCAGCTGCAAGTTGTGTCGGTACATCCTGCGGCAATCTCACCAGCGGTGCGGTGTCGATGATCCGCTCCTGAGCATAGGCACCGGGCGCGAAGAAATAGGCCACCCTGTCACCGACTTGCAGATTTTCGACACCAGCGCCCACCTCGATGACGTCGCCCGCCCCCTCCACACCGTTCACGAACGGGAGGGAGACACCGAACGCCCCGCTGCGGAACATCGTATCGATGAAGTTCACGCCGATCGCGGTGTGCCGGATCTTCACCTGTCCCGGTCCCGGAGCGCCAACCGTTTCCTGCTCGGCGACTAGTACGGACGGTCCACCGACCGCATGCATGCGAATGACGTCAGACATGGCTAGGTTCTCCGGCGGGCAGCGGCGCAATTACGCCGATCTGCTGCAGAACCGAGTAGAGGTTGGCGACGCCCCAGTGTTCGGTGATCTTACCATCGACCACCTTCATGGCGTCCACGGTTTCGAAGCTGACGCGCGTTCCGGTGCCCGCCTGTCCAAGGAAGTTCCCCAGATGCGTGCCATGGTAGGTCTTGAAGGTGGTGACGACATCGCCGTCGACCCTCTGCCAGTGGATCTCCGGCGTAAAATCCGGAAAGGCGTCGCGCAGGCGCTTGTAGAGCAGCAGCACGCCGGCCTTGTCACGGGTGCCGCCGGGCTGCGGCGTATGATCGTAGAAATCGTCCGAGAAAAGTTCCTCGAACAGCGCCCAGTCACCGCCGCCTTGCACTTCGTCGGTGTTGCGGCGGATGACGGACTTTGCAAGATCGCTGCTATCCTGTGCCATGGTCAGTCTCCTGAAACCTGATCGCGGAAGCTGCTCGAGGCGCGCGTCATCGCGCGGAAGAGCAGGACTTCCAAGGTAATTTCCTGTCGGTGGTGGGAGCCCGGGACTTGCGGCCCGGGCCGATTGTCAGCCGAAAAGCTTGGCGGCAGTCTTCGCAACGATCTCGCCCTGATGGCGCGCGCCATCGAGTTCGATCTGCGAAGGCTGGCGCGAACCGTCGCCGCCCGCGATCGTTGTGGCGCCATAGGGCGCACCCCCAACGATCTCGTCCATGCTCATCTGGCCACCATGGCTGTACGGGAGCCCCACGATGGTCATGCCGAAGTGCAGCAGGTTGGTGATGATCGAGAACAGTGTCGTTTCGTTGCCACCATGCTGTGTGGCCGAAGACGTGAAGGCTGCGCCTACCTTGCCATTGAGCGCGCCCCGCGCCCACAGCCCGCCAGCCTGGTCGAGGAAAGCGGCAAGCTGGCTGGACATGCGCCCGAAGCGCGTGCCGGTCCCCACGATGATCGCGTCATAGTCGGCCAGCTCGGCGACGGTCGCAACCGGCGCATCCTGTTCGAGCTTGAAATGCGCGCCGCGGGCGATGTCTTCGGGTACCGTCTCGGGCACCCGCTTGACGTCGACGGTCGCGCCGGCCGAACGAGCCCCTTCGGCGATGGCATGCGCCATCGTCTCGATGTGCCCATAGGAGGAGTAATAGAGAACGAGTACCTTGACCATTATAGTGATCCTTGAGAGAGGTGGTGGAGCGAAAGCGTCTGTGTGAATTCGTTTTGCCAGCCATCTTTCGGTTCGAAAATCCGAATACGATCGACGGCTACCATCGAGAAAATCGACAAGCGTGGTGCTGGCCCGATCGGGCTTGCCGGTTTTCAGATGACCGCGAGCAAGCCGCCGTCAACCTGAAGCGCGATGCCAGAAACATAGCTGGACAGGTCAGATCCCAGGAACGCGACGGCATCGCCGATTTCCGAGGGCTGACCGAGCCTGCGCAAAGGCGTGCGCTGGCGGAAGCCTTCGCTCGCGGCCGCGATGTCCGGCGTGCTGCGCAGCAGTTCCGTGTCGATCGTTCCGGGAGCAACGGCGTTGACGCGGATTCCGTCGGGGCCAAGCGCGTCGGCGAGCGCCTTTGCCATCAGGACGACGCCGCCCTTGCTGGTCGAATAGGCGACGGTGATGCCCGCGCCCACAAGGCCGCCCATGCTGGCCATCAGCACGATGCTGCCGGCCTTTCCGGCAGCCTTCATCTGCCGGGCGGCCGCCTGGGCACCGAACAGCGTCCCATCGAGGTTGATCGACATCAGACGTCGGTAGTCTTCCTCGGAGACCTCTGCCCCATCGGAGCGAAGGGAAATGCCGGCATTGAGCACCATGACGTCAACGCCGCCGAATTGCTCGGCATCAGCAACGAGTTGCTCGTTGTCGTCCTTCTTCGACACGTCGGCCCGCACGAACAACGAAGGCGTACCCAATGCTTCGATCTCCTGCGTGGTGAGGGTGCCGCCTTCGCGCGGCGCTTCGACGATATCGGAGACGATGACGGCCTTGGCGCCATGCTTTGCAGCCGAGATGGCGATGGCGCGGCCGATGCCGCTGGCTGCGCCGGTGACGACGACGGTCTTGCCTTCAAGAATATTGGACATGTGCATTCTCCTGGGCGCTTGGGCGCCTTTCAAAGAAAGTGATCAGGCCTGTTTGATGAGGCTGTGGACCATCAGCGCTCCGCCGAACTGCTGGAGACGGCCGCCCTCATCGATGCGGCCGAGATTGATCGGGGCATAACCAAGGGTGGCGATCAGCGCGGCGGCTACGGCCGACGCTTGCGAGTTATTGCTCGCGTGGAAGATCGTCCGCTTTCCCGCGTCCGATCCCGGCTCCTCGGCGAGGATCGCTGCCGGAAGCGTGTTGAAGGCCTTCACGATGGCAGCGCCGGGCAGCGCGGCCGCGACGATGTCGCTCGACAGACGACCGCCGAGATCGGCAGGCGAGAAATCGGTGAAGTTGATCGCGTTCGTAGCATCGATAACCACCCGGCCGCTCCAGTCGGCCGTTTCGGCTGCCACCTGTTCGACCGCTGAGAACGGCACCGCCAGAATGATGGTTTCAGCCTGCAGCGCATCCCAAAGCGCGACGGGGCGGACAGCCGATCCCAACGCCTGCGCCAGGCTGGCGAGCGAGGCGGGCCCTCGGCTATTGGCGATAAGGACAGGCGTGTTGGTGCGGGCGAATTGGCGGGCAAGGGCTGTGCCGATCGCGCCGGAGCCGATGATTGCGTAGGTCATAATGAATATCCTTTTGATGGAATTGGTTGGGGGAGCTCAGGCGGCGCGGGGCGACGTCGAGGGGAGAGGGATGAACTCGGGATCGCCCGGAACAGTGGGGAAGCGCCCGGACCGCCAGTCCGCGGCGGCTTGCTCGATGCGATCGAGCCGGCTCGAGACGAAGTTCCAGTAGATGTGGCGTTCGCCTTCGAGCGGTTCGCCGCCCAGCACCATCAATCGCGCATTCGAGACAGCGCGCAGGATGATCTCCGACCCGGGTTTGAAGACGATCAGCTGGTCTTTGACGAAGCGGCCTTCTTGCCCTGTGACCTCGACCTCTCCTTCGACGACGTAGGCCGCTCGTTCGATATGATCGGAGGTCAGCTTGAAGCGCTTTCCGGCATTCAGCTGCAGATCGGCATAGAGCGTCTCGGAAAAGATCGGTGTCGGAGACTTCTCGCCGCCCAGGCTGCCGGCAAGCAGGTTCACGCGCACGCCGTCCTCGGTCAGGCGCGGGATGCGGGCCGCCTCGATATGCTTGAAACCTGGATCTGCTTCTTCCAGCTCCAGCGGCAATGCCAGCCAGGTCTGGAAGCCGAACATGCGGTCTTCGCGGTCGCGGAAGGCCTGACCACTGCGCTCGGAGTGTACGATCCCGCGCCCCGCGGTCATCAGGTTTACCTCACCGGGACGGATGGTCTGGAAGTAGTCTTCGCTGTCCCGATGATCGAGTTCGCCTTCAATCAGATAAGTGAGAGTGGCGAGCCCGATGTGCGGATGAGGGCGTGTATCGACGCCTTCACCGGACCGGAATACCGCAGGTCCAAAGGCGTCGAAGAAGGCGAACGGTCCTATCATTCGGCGTTGGATCGAAGGGAGCGCCCGGCGTACATCGAAGCCGCCGAGGTCGCGCACCGCCGGCAGTACGACCTGCTGGACGAGTGGCGGATTTGCTTGGAAAGTCATGTCTTGTTCCTTCATCGTCGGCAATGCGCCGTTGGCGATGACGGAGAGTTATGCGTTTCCTTCGGCCTAAAAAACCGGCATATGATAGGTGATTAGGTTCGAGGAATTCGACATGATAAGTGAGCCAGGTACACCCACTCTCGACCAGCTGAAGGTCTTTCTGACGGTTGTCGACATCGGCAGCTTTGCGGGCGCCGCGCGGCAGCTCAATCGCGCCTCTTCGGTGGTCAGCTACTCGATCGCGAACCTCGAGGCGCAACTCGGGCTCACGCTCTTCGATCGCGAAACGACCCGCAAGCCGCAGCTCACCGAAGCGGGACGGATGGTCCTGGCCGAGGCGCGCCGAGTGGCGGGCGGCATCGACAGCCTGCGCGCAAAGTCGAAAGGCATGCTGCAGGGGCTGGAGTCCGAACTTCATATCGTTCTGGACACGTTGCTGCCGGAGGAGCGGGTGGTGGATGCGCTCACCAGTTTCCGCGATCAATTCCCGACTGTGGCGCTCCACCTTTATGTCGAATCACTGGGCTCGGTGACGCGGTTGGTGCTGGACCGCGTTGCCAGCATCGGGGTCGCGGGGCCGCTGGTGACGGTAGACGGTATCGAAAAGGAGGGCATTGGAAGCGTGCGGATGATCCCCGTGGCGGCCCCGACCCATCCCCTTGCCCTTGCCAAGGAAAATCTTCCTGGAGCCGGCCGCGAGCATGTCCAGCTTGTGCTCACTGACCGATCCGCGCTCACCAGGGGCCGCGACATTGCTGTCGTCGGCACGAGCACGTGGCGCCTTGCCGACCTGAGTTCCAAGCATATGCTGCTCAAGGCGGGGATCGGCTGGGGCAATATGCCAGAGCCGATGATCGGCGACGATATAGCGGCCGGAAGATTGGTGAAGCTGGAAATGCCCGACAGCATCGGCGGCGACTATGTCATGGATGCGATCTACCGGACCGACACTCCGCCCGGCCCCGCCGGTCGCTGGCTGATCCAGCGATTCAAGGAGCAGGCGGGCGCTGCACCGACTTAGGCGCAGCGCCCAGCCCATCGCCTGATCTGGTGATTGTTCGGGCGGAGGCTTCGAGCCTGGCTCAAAGGGCCGTGGCGGTAGGACGGACGATCATTTCGGTCGTATCGACATCCGCAGGTTGCACGATGGCAAAGCGGATGGCCCGGGCGATCGCGGTGGGGCTGATGGCGACCTTGCGATATTCCTTCATCTCTTCGCGCCCCTTTGGGTCGGAGATCGAATCGGCCAGTTCGGATGCCGTCACGCCCGGGCTGATAACCGTCACGCGGATCTTGTCATTCTCCTGACGCAGGCCTTCAGAAATTGCACGCACGGCAAATTTGGTAGCACAATAGACCGCAGCGGTCGGGGACACGGCGTGGCCGCCCGTCGAGGCGATGTTGATCACCTGACCAAAGCCCTGTTCGTTCATCACCGGCAGCACTGCGGCGATCCCGTACAGCGTTCCCTTGATATTGACATCGACCATGCGGTCCCATTCGTCGACCTTGAGTGCCGCCATCGGCGAGAGCGGCATGACGCCGGCATTATTGACGATGACATCGATCTTGCCGAACCGCGCCAGCGCCTCCTGGGCAAAAGCCGCGACATCTTCTCGGTCGGTGACGTCCAGAGGCTTTGCCAGAGCCTTACCACCGGCAGCTTCGATTTCGGCGACCAGCTTTTTCAGGCGGTCGGTGCGGCGAGCACCCAGAACAACCGTGGCGCCGCCCTCGGCCAGAGTGCGCGCGGTGGCTTCGCCAATGCCGCTGCTTGCACCGGTGATCAGCACGACCTTGCCATCGAGATTTTGCATGAGAGCTATCCTTTCACTTGGTTGGTGAAGCGGATGTAGCCCGGCGGATCACACGAAATAATCATCTGGAAAGCATCAAGCTTTGTTAGGCCGAGCGATAGAGTTGTCCAAACATGTCGATTTCATCGATCCTAATCTTCTATTCAATTCGGCTATTTCGATGAGCAGTGAGGTGCCATTTGGACGTCAGCAGCGGTCATGGTGACCGGCTGAAGAAGACCAGGAGATACCTCATGAATACAGCAGCTATCAGCCCCGCCCAGACCATCTCGGGCGCACACTCTTCCGCGAATGCATCGTCCTATTCCGCCCTTGCTGGCCGCGTGCTGATCGCCCCACTCTTCCTTCTCTCGGGCGTTTCCAAGGTGACGGCTCCCGCGGCAACGATCGGAATGATCGCAAGCGCCGGGCTCCCGTTCGCCTCGGTCGGCTTCGGCCTGGCTGTCCTTGTCGAGATTGCAGGCAGCATCGCACTGCTCGCCGGCTACCGCACGCGTTTCGTGGCCGCCGTCATGGCGCTGTTCACCCTTGGCGCCGCGCTCGCATTCCACAGCAATCTGGCCGACCAGAACCAGTTCATCCACTTCTTCAAGAACATTTCCATCATCGGCGGACTGCTTCAGATCGTCGCGTTCGGAGCCGGTCGTTTCAGCCTCGATGGCAAGGCAGGCCGTTGAACACCCCCTCGGCACGGCACGGCGCGGCCGTGCCGAGCGTCCGCCAATCTGAAAGATCGTACAGGATGAACCAATGAAGCGCAGTTTCATGTCACTGGCTGCAGCCGCCGCAGCAACCTTCGCCAGCGGCGCAGCCGCCGCCCGCGAGGCGCCTCCCACCAAGAACGTGATCCTCGTACATGGCGCCGCGATGGATGGTTCCAGCTGGCGCAAGGTCTACGACATCCTCACCCGCAAACATTACAACGTCTCGGTCGTGCAGCTTCCCCTCACAGGGCTGGATGCTGACATAGCTGCGACCCGGCAGATCATCGAACGCCAGAACGGCCCCGTCGTGTTGGTCGGGCATTCCTATGGCGGCGCGGTGATCACTGCAGCAGGCACAGACGCCAAGGTGAAATCGCTCGTTTACGTGGCAGCTGTGCAGCCAGACGCTGGGGAAACGGTCGGAGAGCTGAACGCCAGATGGCCGCTTCCGAGCCATCTCATGATGGTCGATGATACCTCGCTGATCGTGGAACCGGCGATGTTCCAGCAGGATGTAGCGGGCGACCTGCCTGCGTCGGAGGCTCGCTATCTTGCCTCCGCACAGCGACCGACGCCGGTCGCCGCATTCGGAACCAGGGTGCCGAATGCGGCGTGGCACACCAAGCCCAGTTTCGGGATCGTCGCGCAGGATGATCGCACGCTGTCGCCCGAGATGCTGCGGACATTGTATCGCCGTTCTCATACGGTCACGCTCGAACTTCCCGGCAGCCACCTGATCCAGATGTCCAAACCCCGGAAAGTGGCGGCGGTCATCGTTCAGGCCTCGAAAATAGGCGGCGATCACTGACGGTTTCTGCTTGCCGCCACTATTTTCGGTCTTCGGACTATGTGGCGTCGCTAACAAGCGTTGAAGCACGCAGAGCTATTAAGTGATCCAAACACTCTCCCTATTCTAGCGGCATACAATCCAAATTGTCGGGAAATATCATCATGAACAGCAAACAAAAGGTGACCCATGACATGGATCGAATCTTCAAACCGCTGCTGCATGCGGTTGGAGAAACGGCACCCGCAATGGCGATTTCTCTTTCATCTGTCACTTCTCCGCTTTCGGTATTTTTCAAGGCTGCAAGTGTGCTTGGTGATACCAAGATGGCGACGGCATTCACGGGTCACCCGGCGCTCTATGGATACGCCATGGCTTCACGCGACAGGGGGCTCTCATGAAGTGGGTACCTGTTTTTCTGACGCTATGCGGCTTCAACGCCGGTCAAGCCACCCAGATTGCCTTCACCGTTGAGTTTGTGATCGCAGAGATCAGGCAACTCAGCGGTCGATAACCGCCTCGCCGCCGAGAGGCAGGTTTAACCGAAACCTGACGGTCCCGGCGATCCCCCGCACGACGGCTTCCAAGTCCCGCCGCTCAACACACTCTGACACGTCAACAAAATGGTCGGCTTCGGGAAACGCGGGACGAGACTTTCACATTCAGAATTGAACGCGTAGTCTCTCTCTAGCTGGACCCACCCGAACGCCAGTGAACGCCCCCGGATTCCAAGCAGAAGAGGACTCGAAAATCGCGCTAGTGAATTGAAATATAATCACTTTTCCAGATATCCGTCAGCCGATACCCTCGTCGATACCCTACAACTTTCTGGCCGTAAGGTTCGAGTCCCTTTGCCGGGCATTTCTTGCTGCCGGCTGTCCGGTTCACCGTGATTCGGATGCCGCGCTTCCGCATCAGATTCGACAGCCTTCGCGTCGTCCATTTGACGTGGGCCCGCGCTGATCTCTCACAGCCGATGCGCATACTCTTGAATACGCCCAAGGATATCGTCGAGGTTGGGCTGGCCACGATAATAGAGCGCAGACGTGGCGGCATAGGCACGGGCGAAGCGATCCCGTGTGGTTTGGTCCGAAAGATCGAATGCGGGATTTTCGGCGATCACCTTGTTATCTGCAGCCGGGAAGCGCGCGTCCTTATGGGCGATGTAGGCTTCGGTGCCGATGAACGCCTGAACGTCGGCATCGCCGAGGAGGCAGTAGACATCGTAATAGTGGCGGAGGAAGTTCTGCGGCATGCTGCCATCCTCAAGGTGCCGCCGGAACTTCGTCGAGATCGTCTGGAGCTTCTCGACCAGTGTGTAGCCGGGTTCGTAGCAGGGCACATCGAGTGCCCGATTGTCGGTCAGGTCAGCGAGGCCACTCACCGCCGCCTTGTCATAGGCCCACGAACTGATCCGGCATGGCCGATTGGGGGCCACCTGATCGAAACCAGCCTCCAGCAAAATCCCGTCCTTGACGCCCTCCGGCAGAGTGTTGCGGGGAGTATAATGCAGGCGGATGCCAGCACTGCGCATGCGCTGGTCATCGAATGCTTCGTCGCGCCCGACGTCGCTGATGCCGGGGATCGTGATCTTGGCCGCCAGGCCATCATAGAACGTGCGGCGTGCCTCTATATGGGCGGGCTTATTCTGGTTCTTGCCGGTTGGCAGATCGTCCAGGTCGGGGTGAATCAGGATGTCTATGTCCTCGGAAAAGCGATGGATGAGACCATGCCCTTTCGAGAGCGACGTTCCGCCCTTGAGTTCAAAGCGGAAGCCCAACTGCTGCAAGCCCCAGAGGGCGTGCATGATCCAATAATCCTTCTCGACCAAACCCGGATCGATCGCCTGCTCGCGCGAGACGACTGCAAGGAGATCGTCGAAATCCTGATGATCGTGCAGCAGCATCTCGTGCGCCTTCAGGCTCGCTCGAGAACTGGCGCAAGCAAGCGTTCAGCCCGCGCGGAGCCAAAGTCCTGGACGGCCTTGGCGAGACGCGAACGGTCCATTTCCTTCGCCCGCTCAAGCGCACGCGGAAGCACTGCCGATTTGTCTTCCGGCAGCCGATCAAGATTGTGCAGCAGATCGACCAGCAGGACTTCCTTGGATAGCCGCTTGGGTACAGACGGCCGCATCCGGAAATCATAGACGCGCCCGTCGAGGGTGAACTTTCCGTGCCGCTTGCGATTGTAGACGACCGGCTCGTTGTAGAGCTGCGTCGTACCGACCCCGAGCCCGTTGAACGCATTTGGCGAGACCATCAGAAAACGGTCGTCGCCCAGGAATATCTCGACGAGCTTTTCGGGCTTGGCTGGCGCGGCCCCGAACCTGGTTTGACGCGGCGCCATGTAGACGCCGGCTGAGACCTTTTCGAGACGTCCTTCGTCTACCAGTTGCCGGACATGACGATCCACAGCGTTGGACCAGCGCGCGAGATTCTTGCGACGGTAAACCTGTCCGGGGCGCAGGTGGCGCTTGAGTTCGCTGAGAGCCGACATGTCATATCTCCTGCGCCCCAGATAAGCGCTTGGAGTATGTAATGCAACGATTCTCATTAAAAACTCATGCAGATGATCCGAATTGAGATGGCGCTTTCACTCTCTCCATTCAAAAGGACCGGCGCAAAGTGACCAACCAACACTCGCCAGTAGGCTGTGAAGTGGCGATCCCGCTAGCTGGGTAGAAAATCGGCAACTTCCGACCAAGTCAGGTCGTTCAACTGCGGCGCCGCAAACGTGCAGATCTGACGAAAGCCGCCGTTCGGCTGTCAGATTGCTCGGTAAGCGAACATGCTGGTCACATAAGGGAAGGCGACCTCCCGGCCTCCGCCCAGTTCCGGAGTTCCGTCAATCAAGTCCCGTACTTCCCGCTCGACCGCATGCCGTTCGATCGCGGGCAGACCGGCGATGAAGCTCACCGACATTGTGCGTTTGAGAACGACCTGTTCAGCCGTACCAATGTGGTGGTTGCGCACGTGCCGATCACCGATGAACTCGAAGCCCGGAGCGGGGAACGCCTTCCGCCAAGCACCGGTGCGGTATCGCGGCGTATCGCCTTCACGGCGATCGGTGATCTGGGAGAGCGCAGCAACCCACGGAACGCCCTCGTCCCGTCCATTCCAGATGAGACCGAGCCTCCCGCCCGGCACCAGCACGCGACGCATCTCTGCGACCGCTTCGACGGTCGCAAACCAGTGAAATGCCTGCGCGCAGACGACCGCATCTACCGAGGCGTCCGGGAGGGGGATGGCGTCAGCCGACCCCGCCAAAGCTGTCACATCCGGAAAAGACTGGACCAGTTGCTCCCGCATCTCGGTGATCGGTTCAACCGCAATGATGGTCCCGCCCACTTCTTGCAGCGTCGGGATGAACTTGCCGGTTCCTGCTCCGATCTCGACGATCTTCCTGCCCGGAGCGGCGCCCAGGACGTCGCGCAACCACTCGATCGCTTCCGGCGGATATCCTGGCCGGCCGGCGACATAATCCCGGGCACCCGAACGGTAGCCTTGGGATTTCTCATGAACCGACATGGGGTATCGTCCCTCATCGTGAACCGCGGCCGACATCTGGAATAGCCCCTTCTGCACCCATGGAGCGAAGACGCGCAAGTCAGACTGACGTTACGCCGTGCCGGTGGCACGGGGCTACCCTCAACGCGCGCGGGAGAGCGCGACGGCGTCCGGACCCGCGGGGAAGTGGAGCTGGTTTCCGGTATCATGGATGGCGTTCCAGACGCCCTCAGCCACGTCACTTTCCTTGGTCGTCAGCGCGGGCTTTCCGAACGCCTCGATAATGGGGCCAGCGAAGTCGGCGTAGTCGGCGGGAATGAGCTGATCGAAAGGAATGATCGCATTGGCACCGAAATTCGTGGTCGGCGCGTAACCGGGTTCGACCAGTTTCGTGCGGATACCAAAATACGCGAGCTCATGTGCGAGCGAGCCCGTGAACCCTTCGATCGCCTGCTTGCTGGCCGTGTAGGCAGCCGCCAAGGGGAACGCGCCAAGCGTGACGCTCGACGTGACGTTGACGATCGTGCCCGAACGACGCTCGCGCATTTGTGATATGACCGCCTGGCACATGGCCATTACGCCGATCGTGTTGGTCTCGATGAGCTGCCGCACCAGCGACATCGGAGTCACCTCAAACGCCCCGACGGCGCCGACGCCGGCATTGTTAACGAGCACGTCGATCGGGCCAGCGACTTCGATCAACGCAGCGATACTTGTGTCGCTGGTGACGTCCAGCGGCAGCACGCGGAGCCGAGTGGTATCGCCACTGAAAGACGCATTGTCGGGGCGCCGCATCGTGGCGATAACGTTCCAGCCATGGGACAGGAAGTGCTCTGCGATGGCCTTGCCGTAGCCGGAAGAGGTGCCGGTGATGAGAATTGTCTTGGTCATAGCCTGTCTCCGCGTGGTGGATGACGATTTGATAGACGAGGCCAACCGGACGATATATAATCCTTAGTCCAATATTAGTTATGGATCGTCCAGATGGACCCTTTGAGCGACGTCATCGCCCTGCTTCGCCCCAGTGCGGCCCTATCCAAGCCAATCTCGGGTAGAGGTCGGTGGGGCGTAGAGTATGCGGCGCATGACGCCCCTGGCTTCTCGATCATCCTTACTGGCGAAGTGTGGTTGACCCTGAATGGCCATGAACCACTGCAGCTAGGTCGGGGTGATTTTCTGCTACTTCCGACGACGCCGGCCTTCTCTCTTAGCAGTGAGAAGGGGATGTCTTGCGTTTCGGTTGCACCGCGCAATGAAGCGGTGCGACATGGCGAACAAGAGGGCGAGCCAGACTTCGTTGCTCTGGGGGGCAGTTTCACGTTTGAACGCGTCAACGCGCCGCTGCTGCTCAGTTTGCTGCCCAAGCAAATCTACATTCCCGCGTCGCAGGGACGTGCGACCCGATTTGGTCGCTTGATTGAGTTGCTGGCGGAGGAGTGCGCAACAGACTATCCGGGGAAAGAGCTTATCATCCAGCGCATGCTGGAGGCACTCCTCGTAGAGGCGCTTCGCTGGCACAGCATTGAAGGCCAAGGAGTCACTGCAGGATTGCTCAATGGCATGAAGGATCCCTCCCTCACGCGTGCGATCCAGGCGATCCATTCTGACGTCCGTGCCAATTGGACGGTCGCCGGCCTTGCCAGCATCGCCGGCATGTCGCGGTCGGCATTCTCAGCCCGGTTTGGCGAAACGATCGGATGCGCGCCGATCGAATATCTGGCGCGCTGGAGAATGGCGCTCGCCAAAGATGCGTTGGCAAGCGGCGTCAAAACGCTCGATCGGATTGCTGCTGAGATCGGCTACGAGTCGGCCAGCGCATTCAGCACCGCCTTTCGCAAGCGCTTGGGATGCCCACCGGGCCAGTTTGCGCGAATGAGTGCATGATCACGAATTTCGCGATGTAGTGATTTGGCCTTGCCTGGCCCCCTCCGCTTGTGGCCCGAACCGACCAACTTTTGCCGTTCCTCATCGGATTGCGGACGGCCGCTCCGGTCGAAAGCGGCCATTGCGCATGCAAAAATGAACGTTCTTTTGCCAGGGAGGCGAATTGATCATGGCACCCGTTTTGCCTCGTTAATCACGTGGGCCTGGGTGAACTCGTGCAAACCATCCTGCGCGAATTCGACGCCAAGCCCTGATTGTTTAGCGCCTCCGAACGGCATGGTCGGACCAAAATCGAGATGCTTGTTGATCCACACGGTGCCTGCTTCCATACGCGTGGCAAGATCGTACGCCTTTTGACGGTCGGGAGACCAAATGGAGCCACCCAACCCCATGTCTGAGGCATTGGCGCGCGCCAGTGCATCTTCAGGGTCGTCGAAGCGGATAATAGGGAGGATGGGGCCGAACTGTTCCTCATCTACCAGACGTGCCCCGTCGCTGATATCGCGCACGATGGTCGGACGGACGAAATAGCCGGGTCGATCAAGAACCTCGCCGCCAGCGATGATGGTCCCATCGGTGCGCACGTTCTCAAGCAGCGCCTTGACCTTTTCATATTGGGCTTTGTTCTGTAGCGGGCCGATCTGGGCACCTTGCTTGAGCCCATCGTCGACCACGGCCTCTTCCGCCAATCGCGCCAGTTCGGCGCAAAGTGCGTCATAGATATCGGAATGAGCATAGACGCGCTTGATCGCGAGGCAGATCTGGCCGGCGTTCATGAAGGCGCCATTGAAGATGTCCGGCGCCACTTTGACGGGATCGGCGTCGGCAAGAACGATCGCTGCGTCATTACCGCCCAATTCCAGAGTGAGGCGCTTGATCGAGGCCGCCGCGCTTGCCATCACCTTGCGTCCCGTCGCGGTAGAGCCGGTAAAGCTGATCTTGGCGATCCCGGGATGAGTCGTGAGATGGCCACCAAGGTCGTTCTGATCGGTGACGATGTTCACGACTCCTGCAGGAAAGATCCCGGCCATCAATTGACCAAGGCGCAAGGTGGAGAGTGGCGTGGTAGGCGCGGGCTTGATTACAAGCGTATTGCCGGCCAGCAACGCAAACGGCAGCTTGAAAGCGACGATCAGGACGGGGAAGTTCCAGGGGATGATCGCGCCAACAACGCCCAGGGGGCGCCGGTGCAGTTCCACGCGCCGAGCGTCATTGTCCTCAAGAAGCTGCACCGGCAAGTCATAGCTGGCAAGTTGACGAATGAAGGCAACACTGTAGGCGATTTCGGCGCTCGCCTCGCTCAAGGGCTTGCCCTGTTCCTGCGTCAGTAGCCGCGCGAGATCCTCAGCCTGAACTTCGATGCTGTCGGCAAATTTGAGAATGAGCGCGCGCCGCTCGGCGATAGACGTCCGCATCCAGGCCGGAAAGGCCGCCTGCGCGGCTGCAACCGCCTCATCGAGTTGCTCGGCGGACCCCCGGGGACAGCGCGCCAACACCTCCTCGGTTGCCGGATTGAGTACGTCCATGACGGCTGCGCCGTCAACCAGCCTGCCATCGATCAGAAGCTTATATTCCGCCATTGTCATCCTCCCCGGGCTATTGGCCAATCGCTCGCCCATGTGGGTAAAAGGCAGCGACCGGCACCAGTCATCTGGTGTTGGCGTAGAATCCTAAGCCCCGCCCTGTCAGGGACATAGGACCATTCCAGACCTTATTGATGGTGCCAGTCGAAAGGCTTCAACTCAGGAAGTGCGGGCAAGCAGGTCGGCGACGCGACCAAAGGCTTCCTGGATGTCGTGCTCGCCAAGGCCTGTATAACCGAGCACCAATGATCGCTCTTGAAAACGCCCTGGCATCCCATATTCGTGCACGGCGGCTCCAGCAAAAGGGTAGAGGCCAACACCGCAGTTCAGGGCTAGGCGATGCATCTCATTGGCAGATGGTAAGTCGGGCGGAAGTGTCCACATCATGTGCATGCCGCACTCCTGGCCAAGAAGCTCGCCGCCTGGGAAATGCTTGGCGATCGCTTCAACCACAGCATCTCTTGCGCCCATATAGGATCGGCGGATGCGCCGCAGATGACGCAGGAAGGCACCTTCTTTCAGGAAATCGGCGATCACGGCCTGTTCTAGCCAGGGCGCGCCATTATCCGTCAGGGTCTTCACGATCCTCGCCGGATCGATCAGGTGGCGCGGGAGCACCGCGTAGCCGATCCGCAGACCAGCCCCGATCGATTTGGAGAAGGTGCCTAGATAGATGACGTGACCATTGCGGTCGAGCCCGGCCAGCGCAGTTAGCGGCGGCCCGTCATAGCGGAAGTCGCTGTCGTAATCGTCCTCGATGATATAGCTACCGGTCTGATAGGCCCAGTCCAGAAGATGCAGACGCCGGTCGAGGCTCAGCGTGCAACCGGTCGGGAACTGATGTGATGGCGTCACATAGACGAGGTTCCCCATGAACCCGTCGAGTTGCGAGACAATGATCCCCTGTTCGTCAACGTCGATCGGGCGAATGCTGGCGCCATAGCTGCCAAAGAGATAGGCGGCGCCCTGATAGCAGGGATTTTCGACTGCCACGCTTGCCTTGGACGCACCGGCGAGAAATATCCGCGCCAGCAGATTGAGCGCGCCCTGGATCCCCGATGTGATCACGATCTGATCTGCGCCAGGGCTAATGCCGCGGGTCTCGGCCAGATGGGCCGCAATCGCCTCACGAAGCGACGCCAAGCCCTGGGGATCGCCATATTCGGTCTGGGCACCGCGCGCATAGGTCAGGTGGCGGGTGACGGCGCGCTGCCAGAACGTCGTCGGGAATCCAGAAGGATGCGGGCGACCCACAAAAAGATCGAATTGCGGCCGTGCGCGCTTCTCATGCCACAGCTGGGGGGAGCGGCCCGTGAATGAGGGGTTCTTGCCGAGACGAAGCCGTTTGGGGGGAGGCTGCGCGGCACCGTGACCGTTGCGCAGCAATACCGTTGCGTCAGGTAGTTTATCGTTGACGAATATCCCGGCCTTGGCACGTGAGGTGATATAATCTTCAGCGGCCAAGCGTTCATAGGCGAGCATGACGGTGTTGCGGGCGATGCCGAGTTGCTCGGACATGCTGCGGGTGGAAGGCAAACGCTTGCCGGCCGGCAGACTTCCCTTGAGGATCTGGTCGCGCAGCGCCTCGTAAAGCTGCACTTGCAACGACCGTTCGTCATTTCGATCTACGGTGATGATGAGGTTCATTGACATCATGACCAGGATGCCTCTCGGAAACGGATCAACTTATCCTATCGCCTGCTCGGCTCAATGATAGGGCTTCCGCACTCTGGCACCATAAAGTTTCCGGGCTGTGGTCCTACCGGACGGCCACGCCGTACCTAATCCTTTCAGGACAGCTCTCAGGGCTGGACTCATCGAGGGGAGTACAAGAAATGTCCGTCTATCTCAGCATGCAGCGCGTGCGCTTTTCCAGTCCGGACGGCTACGAAAAGTTCAAGGTGATCTTTGCCGACACCCGCAACCATCTCATGAAAATGCCGGGCTTCCTGCATCTCACCTGGTGGGTGCATCCCGAAGACCCGGGCTGGTTCAACGAAGTCAGCTTCTGGGTCGACCGCGAGTCGCTGAAGGACTGGCACATGAATGTCTATCATAAATATGCCAAGGAATGGGCTGCGCGCGGCGCCATCATGGAAGACATCATCACCAATTTCGAACTGACCAACACGCGCCTGTTGCGCGTCTGCCCAAATTGCGGCGTGGTCGAGGACAAGGCGTTCGACCTCCAGGAAGAGCAGAAGGTTCTCGCTGAGCCCTGCCCAAAATGCGAATTCCACTTCCCGGTGATGCCCAATACGCCAAGCAGCTTCGCCGTCTTCAAGGACGTGCCCAAGCTTCAGCAGCAACCAGGCGCTGAGACGGATTTGCCGTCACCGACCTGATCGTCCGGTCACGAACGGCGTGCCAGCACTCAAACGCTGCAAAGGTGGGCGGAGCGTCGTTAGCGGTCCCGCAGGAGGGACATCCCATAAACAAACGATAGCGGCGCGACCCGAACGGGGATCTGGTACCATCAAAAAGAGGATTAATGGCGCTAGCGACCGGGACAGTTCTGCCGCAGATTTGAGCATATCGCCGATAGTCTCGCCCGAGCTGCCTTCAGCCAGCGGGCGCGGCAACGGGCAGGGAAAAGGAGAAATGGGGATGACGTCGGAAGTTCTCGTCCGTAGCGCCGTACATGGCGGAGTGCAGAATGAACCCAATGAGAAGTGGGTTCCCTTCGAATGGATCGAGCCGCGCTTTGGCGCGCAGGTGCATGGCGAATATGTCGTGATCCGGCCCGAGGGCGTCTCCGGATCGCTTTCCGCGGGTTTGTGGCGGACGGGGCCGACCGCGCCCGGAGCAGCATCCGACGGGTCGCATACGCTACTATATTCTTCGCCGCTCGGCGATGAAACCGCCTGCGTGATCGACGGAACCGCTGTCCTTACGGTCATTTCCACCGGCAAGCGCTATCAAGTCGGGCCCGGCTCTGTCATCAGTTCGCCCAAGGGGCTCGAAGTCCAATGGGACATTGAGGGTCCTGCCTTCAAGAAATACTGGTGTATCTGGAACGGCAGCGAACCCACTGCCAATCCGCCACAAGATCTGCTCATCACGCATGTGAGCGACAATCCGGAGGAATGGCAGGAATATCATTTCACCGAGCCGGCCGAGGGGCCTCTCGTTGCCGGCGAACTCTATTTCATCCGCACCGGCGGTTCGACCGGCACGATGCTGAGCGGCGTATGGCGCTCTGGCAAGGGCATTGCCGGAAGCGATGTCGACGACAAGGGCACCATGTCCACACCCTATACCGGGGTGCTAGGCGACGAGACCATCCTGCTTCTCGAAGGCGAGGTCGAAGTCACCGAAACCGAGAGCGGCAACGTGCATAATTTCAGGGCTGGAGACGTGATAGGTCTTTCCTCGGGCATGCACGTCACGTGGACGTCCAAGGGGCCTTTCAGCAAGAAGCTCTGGGTCATCACGCGCGACACATTGCCTGAATAGGCACGCGAACGCGGGCGGAGCGGGCCGTTTTCCAGCAGGTGCCGCTTCGCCATCCTATCCATTAGGACCATGTCTGACCCGCCATGGTCATGATGCGCTTTTTGGTTGATCGCCGAACGCCCCGTGACCGGCTCTCAACCAGCAGACAACGCTTCGCGCAAGAATCGCGAGCACGGAAGAGGACCATGAAGGCATGACCGGCACACCGGCATCCATCACCCCGCAATCCTATCGGGCTGCGCGTGACAATTTCGCCATCCAGACCGAATGCGGGCGGCTTTCGGGTAGCATCCAGGCGGGTTTCAACGCATGTGTGGAGTGTTGCGATCGATATGCCGACGATGATCGGACCGCGCTCGTCTGGGTATCGGCAAATGGGCAACGGGAAGACTATGGCTTCGCCCAGATGCGCGATCTGTCCGCACAGATGGCCAACATGCTGGTCGAACATGGCGTCCGCCCCGGCGATTGCGTGGCCGGACTTCTTCCCCGCATTCCGGAACTTCTTGCGACCATCTTGGGCGTCTGGCGCGCGGGAGCGGTTTATCAGCCGCTCTTCACCGCCTTTGGCCCCAAGGCCATCCAGCACCGATTGGGCATCAGCGGCGCGAAACTTATCATCACGGACAGCGCCAATCGGTTCAAGCTGGACGAAATAGCCGATTGTCCGAAAGTCGCGACCGTCCTTGCGCCCGGCGACATGCTGCGGGAAGGCGATCTTGACTTCTGCGCCGAACTCGATGCGCGCAGCGCCGTGTTCCAACCGGTTCTGCGCAGCCCCGACGACCTCTTCCTGATGATGTCGACGTCGGGCACCACGGGCCTTGCCAAGGGGGTCGGGGTGCCGCTGCGTGGCCTCCTGGCCATCGGCGCCTATATGCGCTGGGCAGTCGACCTACGGCCACAGGACCGCTTTTGGAACATCGCCGACCCGGGCTGGGCCTATGGTCTCTATTACGGTATCACCGGGCCGCTTCTGCTTGGTCATGCGACAACGCTCTATGATGGCGGGTTTACGGCGAAGGCGGCTTATGAGGTGATCGACCGGCTCGGGATCACTAACCTCGCCGGGGCGCCGACCGCATACCGGCTGCTGATCGCCGCAGGGCCGGAGGCGGCCGCGCAGGCAAAAGGCAGTCTGCGCGTGGTGAGCAGCGCGGGCGAACCGCTCAACCCCGAAATTATTCGCTGGTTCGACAGGCATCTGGCCGTTCCTATCCACGATCATTACGGCCAGACCGAAATGGGCATGGTGGTGAACAATCATCATGGGCTGGCCCACCGCATACGCATGGGATCGGCAGGCCTCCCCATGCCGGGGTACCGCGTCGCAGTGCTCGACGAGACGGGCTGCGAACTGGGACCAAACCAACCCGGCGAGTTGGCGATCGATATCGCCCGCTCGCCTCTTCTCTGGTTCGATGGCTACTGGCAACAGGAAAAGCGGGCTATTGCAGACGGCTATTACCGAACCGGTGACACGGTAGAATGGGAAACCGACGGCAGCATCAGCTTCATCGGCCGCGCTGACGATGTCATCACCTCTTCGGGCTACCGGATCGGTCCTTTCGATGTGGAAAGCGCCCTGATCGAACATCCCGCTGTGATGGAAACGGCGGTCATCGGGGTACCGGACCCGGAGCGAACCGAGTTGGTCAAGGCGTTCATCGTTCTCAATCAGGGTTATGAAGCCTCGCCAGATCTGGCGGAGAATCTCAAACGTCACGTGAAGAGTCGGCTGTCGGCTCATGCCTATCCCCGGCTTGTCGTGTTCGTAAGCGAACTGCCCAAGACACCCAGCGGCAAGATCCAGCGCTTCATCCTGCGCACCCTGTAGGAAACCCCGTGGTGGGCTTCACGCAGACGTGCCGGGATGCCTCATGGCCCGTTTGAGAACACTGGCACCATCGCAAACGCCCGATCAGGCTCTAGGGCGAGATGCACCTGGTCCATAGGCTTCCGATCGTCGTTCCCAGCCATCCCCAAGGGCGCACATGCGCCGCGTTGACGGGGAGCCGGGAGGCAGCAGCGAGCGAGGAGTTTTTCTATGGCGAGCGATCCGAACATCCAGGGCAATTCCCATGCGGCCGCACCCCGCTCCGTGGGCATTGGCAACCGCAATGACAATCCCGCGCAGTGGGCGCCCTTCACCTGGGACGATCCGCATTTCGGCCCTCAGGTGAAAGGCGAGGTGGCGCCGGTGGCCTTCGACCACACCAGCGGGTCGCTGCAGCTCGGTTTCTGGCGAACCGGTAAGGGTATCCCCGGCTGCAACGAGGACGGTTCATGCCATGTCGACTATTCCGCGCCCCTTGGCGATGAAACCATGGTCATCCTCGAAGGCACAGCTACCGTCACGGTCGCCGCGACGGGCAAGCAGTACCGACTTGAGGCCGGTACGATCATCAGCCATCCCAAGGACGTAGCGCTGAGCTGGGACATTGATGCGCCCTTCCTCAAGAAATTCTGGATCCTTTGGGATTCGCCGGCGCCCTCGGTCAAGGACGATGACGTCTATGTCGGCCATATCAGCGACAATCCCGAAGCATGGGAACCCTTCACCTGGGACGAGCCCGACCATGGCTCGATGGTTTGCGGCGAACTGTTCAAGCTGCGCTCGACGGGAAGCACCGGAACCCTGCTCTGCGGCCTGTGGCGGGCAGGCGTCGGCATTGCAGGCTGCGCACCGGATGGTTCGACGGCCATTCTCTACACCTCTCCCTTGGGCGACGAGATCGAGCTGCTGCTCGAAGGCGTCTATCATGTCGTCAACGAAGATACCGGCGAGACCCACAATCTGCGAGGCGGCGACGTCCTCGCCATGCCACGCGGCACGAGGCTGTCCTGGTCGTCAAAGGGTCCATTTGCCAAGAAATTCTGGCTGATTGCGAACGCAAGCCTGCCGGAATGATGGTGCGCCAGGCGGCAGGTCCGACCTGGCACTTCAAAGCGTGTGCCCAAGCGTTCGCACTGCCGCGATAGAGCGATGAGCGGGGCAGAGCGGCCTGCGCTGCGCGCTATTGCACGCCCGCGAACAAAGGCCGGTGCCTCAAGCCCGCTCACATCATCTGGCACCATCAATCAGCGAGGAAGAGGCTCTAAGGAGAGTATCAGTTCTCCGGCACCTTGGCCTTTGACAACGGAGTCGAGGGCATAGGCAAGCGCCCACCCTCGAAAAGCCGGCGTCCAGGCGAAACTGGACCACGAAATGCACTGGGATGCAGTGGTCCGAACAGGGAGGTCCGTATGAAAAGGGTTGGATCCATAAGCGTTTTTGCGATCGCAGCGTGCCTTGGCGCGCCAGCGCTCGCCCAGCAGCCCGACGAGCAGCAGGCGCAATCTGGGGGGCTGGAAGAGATCGTCGTCACGGCAACCAAGCGCTCCGAAAATCTGCAGGATGTGCCGGTCGCGGTATCGGCCATTTCCGCCTCGGCGCTCACCGCCAAGGGCGTATTCGATACTTCGGACCTCAATGCCTCGATGCCCAATCTCCAGGTGTCGTCGGCTTATGGCACGCAGCAGCCCAATTTCACGCTGCGCGGCGTGGGTGTGGGGACGGAACTGAGCGCGAGCGCGGCTTCGCCGGTTGGCGTTTACGTGGACGAGGTCTACCAGACGTTCAGGGCGAGCCAGGGGCAGCAGCTCTACGATCTGGAGCAGGTCGAGGTGGTGCGCGGTCCCCAAGGCACGCTTTATGGCCGCAACACGACCGGCGGGGCGATCAACTTCATCACTCGCAAGCCGCAGATGAAGGGCGCCAACGGCTACCTTACGCTCGGCTACGGCAATTACGACCGGAAGAGCGCTGAAGGTGCGATCGAGCTGACGCCCGTGGAAGGCCAACTCGGCATCCGCATCGCGGGCACCTATGTCAAATCCGATCCCTATATCCATAATCTGATGCCCGCCGGGCTCAACACCACGGCTGCCGGCGGTGCGTCCGGTCTCAATTATGCAACGGGGCGTGATCCCAATGGCGACGAAAGCTACGGCATCCGCGGAACACTGCGCTTCGCGCCGTCCGATACGCTTGATGTCACCTTGAAGGGCTATGCGGCTAAATCGACCGGCGGCGTCGCCGCGTCGCTGGGCGCGGGGCCCTCGCGCACCAACCCTGGGGTGATCAATTATGAGAACCCAGCTTTCCCCCTGGCACCTCTATTCCAGGCGCTCGGTGACAATGGTGCCGGGTTGCTGCCCAGCAGCTATAGCCGGGTTGGTCTGTCCGACAAGCAGATCGAGCAGGATACGATTGGCCGCGCAGTGACGCGCGCCGAAGGCGTCGTCCTGACCGTGAAGACCGAGCTTGCCGACAAGCTCAACCTGACCTCGATCACAGGCTATGATTCCGGCCTTTATCTCCAGACAGCAACCGATTGTGACAGCGGCCCACTGCGCCTGTGCTCGAACGGCTATCGTTCGTCCTTCGAGGCGTTCAATCAGGACCTGCGCCTCGATTATAGCAGCGGGCCTTTCAAGATGATCGTCGGTGCCTATTATGGCTGGGACAGTGTAACCTCCGACAACGACATCGATATCTTCAATTTGCTGAGCGATGTGCGTGCAGCCGTGGGCCTGCCCGCAACCTGGTTCAATCCCGCGGGCGGCTTCAACGGGACGGCACTGTCGGCCGGCTCGGTTCCCACCGGCGTTCGCGGCAAGCAGCATTTCAAGCAGAACCGGGAAAGCTGGGCCGTTTATAGCGAGGGCAGCTACGAGATCACGCCTAGGCTCAAACTGACGGCGGGCCTGCGATATACCACCGACACGACCGACTATAAGGATGGCCTCACCACCTATTATGACGATGCCGGCAATCCGCGCATGCTGGCCGTGTCGGCCTACGGCGCGCCTTATTTCCTGGCGCCTGTCTATAACGAAAGCGGGAACGTGGTCATCCCCGCGACTGCGGCCCCAAATCCTGGTGGCATCAACAAGAGCGGCAAGACGAGCCGCGTCTCGGGCCGCGCGATCCTCGACTGGAAGCCGGTAGACGGTGTTATGCTTTATGGCAGCTACAGCCGCGGCTATCGCGCCGGCACCTTCAACGGCCTCGCCTATATCAGCTCGCCGCAGGTCTATTTCGTCAAGCCCGAGGAGGTGAATGCCTTCGAAGTCGGCTTCAAGACCCGCTTCCTCGACAACCGCTTGCAGATCAACGGCAGTTTCTTCTACTATGATTATAAGGACCAGCAGAGCCAGGTCGTCGACCCGAGCGTGACCGCGAACATCATCACTCTCGACGGAACGATGAAGGGCCTCGAACTCGATGTTGAGTTCGCTGCGACGAATCGCCTGACGTTGAGCGCGTCGCTCGGTATCCTCGACAGCAAATATAAGAGCTATGATCAGGCCGCCTGCGTCGCTCTCAATCTAAGCGGCCTTTTCCCTGCACAGGACGGGTCCTGCGTGCAATCGGGAGCCGGCAATGTCAGCGTCGGCGGCAATCCCTTCCCCTATGCGCCCAAGACCTCGGTCAACCTCGCGTTCGACTGGGACGCGGTGGATATCGGCGAGGGCAAGATCAAGGTGCATGGCGACACCGCTTATACCGGACGTTTCTACTATGACACTTTCAAGGATTACAGCCGCGGTGTCCTGCCCAATCTAGCGAGCGGGCGGTATACGCAAGGAGAAGGCGATTACTGGGTGTTCAATGGCCGCATCAGCTATGTGACGGACCGCTACACCTTGTCTGTCTGGGGAAAGAACCTCTCCGACAAGCTCTACTTCCCGGCAGGCTATCCTAACGAGGGGATCACCGGCGCGGGCTACCTCGTGCGCGCGCTGCCACGCACCTTCGGGGTCGAAGCCACGTTGCGCTTCTGACGGCGACTGGGAGGGAAGCCTTTGTCTTCCCTCCTCCTTTCGGTCGCCACCACCGCTAGCTGAATGAAGGTCCGCCAATGGCAGCGAAGCTTGCTTTCGATCGCCAGATCGAACAATGCCCGATCTCGCAGGCGGCGGCGCTGATTGAGGTAGAAACGGATTTCCCAAATCTGCTTGGGTTTCAGAGCCCGCTTTGCACCCACGGTCCTTCCGGCATTCCAAACCGGGCGCATGGTGGCGGTGAGTTCTGTTTCAGCCATCTCCATGATCGTTCTCCCATGGCCACATCGGCCATCTGCAAAACGCTTGCCGAAGAGGATGCGAAGGAGTGGCTTTGGGCTCGTGCCGACCACGTCCGGACGATCCCGAGCCCAACACCGAACGGCAGCTCAAAACGGAAGCCGTCATTCGCTTTTTTCCGAGCAGGCCAGCATCCTCGCGCTTCATCTCCGTCATTCTCCGCTGATGCGCGAAGACTCGAAAGCGGAATTCCGTGGTGGCCCACCGCCCAGCCGCCCTGAACGGCCTGACCGCAGTTGGCCCATGGTCTGATCGCAGACGCACAGTTCATACGCGGCATCTGGTCTATGAGAGTCGCCGGGATCGATGAAAATCGGCCCCGACCACCAATTTATCAGAAGGCCAAACGCAGGCCCGCGCGTGCGCTGCCGCGTCTGTCTGCGTTACCCGTTTCCCCGCTAACCGCGCCGAACAGCGTCAGGCTTGCGCTTAGAGCGACGTCCGCTCCCAAAGTGGCGGTGGCCAAGACGGGCGCGCGCCGGGCGCCAGCTGCAGCAAGGCCGAAATCTCCTCCGCCCATGGCAGCGATTGCGAACGGAGACCGGCCATCGACCTGGTAACGCACCCCGAGCGAAAGGTAAGGCCGTGTGGCGGCCTCCTTCATGCCGCCCTTGAACGTCAGGGCGCCATCGACAAATACGGCGCTGCCGCGATTGCGGGCCACTTGGAGCGCGTAGGGATTGCCACCCGTCTCTGTAACCGGATCTCGGCCTGTGCGAATGGCCGTTACCCCGATGCCTGGCTGTACGATCAAATTACCGTTGAGCGACATAGTGTAGCCGATGCTGAGGTCGCCGGTCCAGCCAGTCAGGTCATAGCCCCCCTTCGCCGAGCCACCAAGCACGCTGCGATGGGTCTCGGCGTTGCTGCCGTCGTAAGCCACCGTTGCCATGATGGCGAGGCTGCCACTGGTCCAGCGGCCATGGACACCCGCAACCACCGCATCGACCGAGGTCTTGGAGCCCAGCGACGACAGGGTCTGTTGGCTGTTAAGGTAACCGACGAAGCCGCCGATTGACCAGTCATTGCTTCCCCAGCCAATTCCGCCAAGGAAGCCGTAACCGCTGATCCGGGTCCGCGCTGTGCCTTGCAAACTGCTATCGAGCGTGCGGATGTTGCCTAGTGTGCTTGCGAACGTAAACGCTCCGGGCGTGTCGCGACGCGGCGCGAATGCAACGCTGCGCCCGACATCCGCCAGTTCCAGCCCCTGCTCCACCGTAACCTGACCGGCTGCCGCATAGGCCTCCGGCGTCAATTGCGCGAAGACGACTTGGTTTGAGGTGCTGGCGTTGGCGATCAATCCTGGAACCGCAGCCATGAACGCCGACGAGGCTTGGCCGCTGACCAAAAGGCCGTTGACGTAGTTGATGGAGCTTTGGACCTGCGGCGTAAAGGTCGGATCGTTTTCAAACTGACCCAGTAACAAAATGGTGCCGCCGGTTTGGGCGATGACGCCGAAAATCGAACCCGACCTGAGGATGTTCGTAAAGCTTCCGGTGATGCTGTCGGCGTCGATCAGATCTAGAGACTGGCCGGCGGTCACGATCCCGCTCGCCTCGATCTGAAGTGTAGCGCCCTGAGCGATCGACAGATTGCCATTGACGATCAGCTTGTCGAAGACAGTAGGCGTAATCTCGAAGATGGAGACTGAAGTACCGGCCAGTGCGACGTTGCCATTCACGGTCATCGTGCCGGGCGACGCGCCGGGGCTAAGCGTGCCTGCGACGGTTATGCTACCGGTGATAGTGCCTGCCGAACCGAAGGTTGCCCCTTGCCCGACGGTGATTGTCGGCGCCGTGATCGTCGAGCCCGCAAGCCCGACTACTCGACCGCCGGTGAGCACTATGCTGCCAAGCGAGGCGTCACCGGTTATTTTGGCGAGCCCCGCGCTGATGCGCAGCGCCTCCACATCGGAAATCGCCGAGAAGGCAGCTTCGCCTCCGGTGATTTCCACGGTGTCGGTGCCTTCTCCGCCGTCGATGGAGCCGGCAAATGTGCCGCCGGCGAGGCGCAGGAGGTCGTCACCGCCACCGAAGGCAACGGAACCCATCGTGCCGCTGTTCTCAATCAGATCGTTGCCTTCGCCAAGCACCATTCCGCCCAGGATGGCCCCCGTGTTGGAAATGATGGCGGGAAGCGCCCCCGACACATGAATGGCCAGCGCGCCATCCCCGCTGGCCTCTATGCGGCCGGCATTCTCGAGGGTGAACGAAGTGCCTTGCGTCTGGATCGCCGCGGCGCCGGCGCCGGTAGCGACGATCGTCCCCGTCTCGGCATTGGTGATCGTGCCATTTACGAGACCATATGTCGGGCTTTGCTGGCCGTATATTTGAGGAACGGCAAGGTCCAGACTCACCGCGATTGCGGCTTCACCATTCGCAGGCGCAATGGCACTGATCTCGCCGCTGTTGGAGAGTGACACGGTGCCGGGTATGCTGGCGTCATATGATCCAGCCACTAGCTGCAGGGCGGTACCGGCATCTCCATTGGTGATCGTACCACTGTTGGCGACGCTTACCGTGCCGGGCAGGCCGTCCTGCGAATTAGCCGCATAGGCTAGCAGGCCATCTTCGAACGTACCGGTATTGGCTATGTCGATGGCGTATGCATACAGAGTCGACGCTAGGCCTTCAGTCTGGCTTGCCGTCACAACACCGCTGTTTTCGAACGAGAGCGCACCACTGTTCCAGACCGCGACAGCGGGACCGGTAAAGTCGGCCGATCCGATTGTCCCGGTGTTGACAAGGCGCGTGACCGAACCGCTCACGTTACCCGCGATTGAGCTGTCGTTGATGAAGCCGCCCAGCGTCTCACCGAGGGTGGCAGCTTGTCCGGAGTAAGAAGGGCTGCCCAACACCACGTTGCCCAAGAACGCGATTTTGTTGACGACAGTGCCATCCCCCGCAGCATGGAAATTGGTGAGAGAGGCATCAAGCCCAGTCAGTGTCGCGACCGTATCCGCACCGAAGGCGGCGACTATCCCATCTTCGAAGCCGCTGCCCGGAGCTGCACCGACCGAAACAGTGCCACTGCTCATCAGCGCGATACCGTATGCGTCACGGCCTTCACCCGCGTCGATAGTGCCGCTCACCCCAGTGGCGTTTCCACTCTGGAGGAACACATCGTCGCCGTTGCCCAGCCTCAGGTTGCCCGTGAGGGTCCCACCGTTGGCGTAATAGGCGCTGCCGCTGCTATACCAATATCCGAGGTCCACATCGCCAATGATGGCGCCCGCGTTCGTCACGGCTCCGCCGTCCATGGTGATGGCCGTGCCGTTACCGCCGGTAATGGTACCTCCGGCGAGATTGGTGACTTGTCGGGCAAACGCGATCGCGGTGGACGCGGTGCTGGCGATCGTGCCGGAATTGACGACCACGGTGCCGTAACCACCCGAGATCGCGCTGCCTGCAGTTTGGATGGTGCCGCTGTTAGTCACACTGTAGGCATCATAGATTCCGTAGGAAGTACGCGTGCCCGTCTGCTCGATCGTGCCGGTGTTCACCACCGTGGCGACGCGATAAGCTCCATAGCTGCCGTCCAGTTCAATCCGCCCTTTGTTGATCAGGGTGTTAGCCCAGACAACGGCAGCGTTAAAGGAGTCACCGCCGTTGGTCGCGGTGTAAGCGGCCCTGATCGTGCCTTCATTCTGGAGAGTGTCGGCCGATCCCGGGCTGACTACGCCAAAGGCGCCCGCGAAGTAATTGTCAATCGTGCCGGTCAGAGTGCCGCGGCTGATGATGGTCAGCGTGCCATCTTGTAAAGATCCCGGAACCAGGGCGGCCGCAGTAACTTCGATCGCTTCCTGGTTGGTGGTCGAGATGTCGGCGTTCAGGTCCACCGTGCCGCTGCCAGCGAGCACCAGCGGCAAGCTCTGGGCCATGTCTGCGGTGAGGGTCAGATGCGCGCCTTCAACTAGTTCATAGCCAGTAGTGGCGAACGGTCCCACCGCGCCGATTACGGCGCTCGCATCTCCGGAGACGCGGTAGCGCAGCAGGCCGTCCGTGGCGGTCACAGTTCCGTTAATGCCGGCGAACTGGCTCGTGCCGGTATTGACGAGATCGGTCACCAGCGTATCGCCCTTGCCCAGCGTCAGGTTACCGTTGAGGACACCGCCGGTGAGCGCGACATAGGTGTTGTGATTGCTGTAATAGGAGCTATCGCGTGGAGAGACGAAGGTCACATCTCCGTTGATCGTTCCCGCATTGAAGACATAGGCATTGTCCGTGCTGGTTGATCCGTAGGGATCGCGTCCGGTGATGGCCCAGGCCCCGCCTTTGATCACTCCGCCGGCAAGGTTGTTGAGCACGCCGTAGTTTCCAAGGCCCACTGCGGTGCCGTATTCGCTGGTGGAGATCGTGCCGCTGTTGGTCAGAACATAGCCGGTGACGGCGCCGTAGGTCGCGCCCTCGATCGTGCCGCTGTTGACGGCCGGCGTATTGTCGGTGTTGCCGCTGAGATAGACGCCGATGCCTCCGGTCGATCGGATCATACCGCTGTTGTCCAGCGCGCCGTTGAACATCGAGAGCGCGGTATTGACGGCGGTGATGGTGCCGGAATTGACAACGTCACCATATGTACTCACGCCGTTGCCGCTGGACGTGATCGTCCCGCTGTTGGTCAGCGTGCCATAGAAGCCCATGTCTACTGCGTAGTAACCTTGGGTCACTGTTGCATCAATGGAGCCGGTGTTGGTGAGGCTAGGATTTCCGGACACATGGTACGGCACGACGAAAGCCTGCCCCTGCGTCGTGATCGCCGCCGCGTTGACGACAGTGCCGGAGCCGCCCAACTCAATGGTACCGGGAGCCACGAAGCCCTGACCAAGCGTGAGCGTCGTATCGGCCGCAGGGGCAAGCCGCAGGTACTGAAAGCTGGTCGGCAATGCGATAGCGGTGGATACAGCCAGGTCCGCGTCGGGCGCGAGCACTAGGGAATTGGTGCCGTCGCCAGCATCGATCTTACCAGTTATCCCGGTCACCAGCGTCGCCGTGCCATCATAGAGGCCGTAAATGAGGTCGTTGCCGCTGCCCAGCGAGACGTCGCCTGCGATCGTTCCCTGGGTGGAATCGATGATGCTGTAGAAGTAAGTGCCGAAAGCAGGTTGTGTCACGATATCCCCGGTGACCGTGCCGCTGTTGGTGAGCGTCAGCGAGGTGGCGACGATCGCTTTGCTGCCCGCGGTGGAAATGGCCCCCCCGGCCAGATTGACGATCGAGATTCCCTGCCCCTGAATGGCTGCGCCGGTGCCAGCATTGGTGATCGTACCGCTGTTGGTCAGCGGGTTGAACACGGTGGACAGGTTCGCAATCGTCGCCGCGGAGGAGGTGGAGCGGATGGTGCCGGTGTTAGTCCAACCAGTAGGATAGGGGTGCGAATTGTAGGTGGTGGTCTGGTCGACCGCGCTGAGCGATCCTCCATCGATGATCCCGGCGTTGTTCAACTCCCCGATCGTGCCGACGATCGCGCCGATCGTGCCGCTCTGAGCGTTGTCGATGACCTCGAAAGCGCCGCGCGCAGGATCGGTTGCCAGCAGGGCGACACCGGAAGTCCCCGTAATGGTGCCGACATTCGTCACGCTAACGAGCGCGGGGGCATAATCGTTCCCGGACGAAGGCCCGGCGGTGATGCCCGTGGCTCCCGACACGGTAGCGCCCGCCTCAACTGTGACGTTCGCTGTTGTGCCATAGAAGTCGTAGCTATTCGCTGCCACCGGTCCGGACAGGACCGCGATGCCGCTCTGCGTGCCGCCGTCCACGCTGCCGCCCACGTTGATCGCGGCCGTGCGCGCCTCATAAGATCCAGGGACTTGCGCGATATCCACCGTTATCGCCGCACCGCCATCGCCAACGACGCTGGCCAAGGAAGCAACCTGCACCGTGCTGCCGCTGGTGGTTACGTGTAGGCCATCGGTATCTGTGCCTGTGCAATCCGTGGTGCTATCTGCCACCGTCGGGTCAGGGCTGCATTGCGCCCATGCCGGAGATGCCGATGCAACTGCTACAGTTGCAATGCTCGAACCGAGCGCAAAGAACCAGTGACGCGCCCGCGCCATCTGTCGGTCAGACATTGAAAAAATTCCCCCGCTTTTGAACACTGTGTATCCGCCAGATTTCAATCCTGTGGCACAAAGGGATAAGGTGTCCAGAAATTCCGGCGAGGTTACAAAATTTTTAATGCCACTGGGGCACCGGGAACATTCGCCTCAAGGCAGTCTCAAGAAATCAGAGGGTTAAACCGACAGTCGTTGATCTCGCGCGTCGCTGAGCATGGCTCTGGCCCGGGAAGATTGGCGGAAAGGCGATCGGCGGCTTCTTCGAATGTACCTGATCGACACGAACGGCAGTGACCTGCAAAACCACCTCTGAAACGCGATGGGCAGAAAACTGGCCAGCCTTGCTCGTTCAAGCGGGCAACGCCAATAACTTCGCGAATGCCCACTTCCTGCCAACAGCTGTCGTTCGCCATCGCCCGCTTGAAGGGCGGGAATGTCCCAATAAAGGCGGTTCAATCGAGTGTTTCATTGACGTACCTTACGAGTTAATCTGGATTAAGACCTGTAGGGATTTAGGATTCCCATTTTGGCGTAGATGTGATTCACGCTTTGGAACCATCGGCCAAGGCCGGCGCGCAGTTCAAATCCGGTTTCGAAGGCGTGCAGATAGACGCATTCGTACTTCACAGACCGCCAGAGCCGTTCGATGAAGACATTGTCCATCCAGCGTCCCCGACCGTCCATGCTGATCTTGCCGCCCGCTTACTTGCTTTTGGTAATCATTAGCACTAGTGGCGGGCTAATATAGGTTGGGCAAGTGCGGGGTTCATATGAAGTTTCGGAAAGGTTTGCGCATATCGTGCGCGCTCATGGCATTGACGCTAGGGACGGCCGCACGTGCCAACGAATCCGGCGAAGACCAGCAGCGCACCGACATTATCGTTACAGGGCTGCGGGACGGCTACGTGCCGCAGGACAGCTCCGCCGCGAAGGTGGCGCTCCCGCTCCGTGATATCCCCCAGTCCGTTGCGGTGGTGCCTGCCGAGGTGCTGCGCGACCAGCGGGCACTCTCGCTACAGGATGCCGTCAGGAATGTTCCCGGCGTTACCCTTGCGTCGGGCGACGGACAGCGTGACGAGTTCCGGATACGCGGCTTCACGGCGATCGCCGACCAATTCGTCGACGGCTTCCGGGACGATGCCCTCTATTATCGCGACCTGTCGAACGTGGATCGGGTCGAGGTCATCAAGGGACCGGCCGCGGTGCTGTATGGCCGGGGATCGTCGGGGGGCCTCGTCAATCGCGTGACCAAGAAGCCCGATGGCGACATCACCGCCCTCGTCCTTTCGGCAGGCTCCTTCGACAGCTATCGGGGCGAGCTGGATATCGGGCGGCTCGATCAAACGTCGCATGTTGGGTTCCGGCTGACCGGCGCCATCGAGGACAATGACAGTTTCCGCGAGCAACAGTTCCTCAAGCGTTTCGCCTTGGCCCCGTCGCTGTTGATCGGCGCCGGACAGGATACGACCATTCTGCTCCAGGCCGATTATATCAATGACCGGCGCTTGATGGACCTGGGAATACCGGCCCTGAACGGCCGACCTGTCGATGTGCCGCGTTCCACTTACTACGGCGCTGCCAACGCCCGCGACGCTGACCTGGCGCATTCAGAAGTGCTGTCGCAGCGGGTGGCCGTGACACACCGCTTCTCCGACAGGCTCAGCCTGCGCAACGGATTCAACCATTATCGCTATACTCTGGATCGCCAGAGCACGATCCCTTCAGCGGTAAACGCGATAGCTCAAACTGTGACGCTCGAACACAGCCGCTTCGACCGGGATGAGGAAGGCTGGTCCAACCAGACCGAGCTTACGCAAAAGCTGAACCTGCTCGGGACCGCGCACACCATCCTCTATGGCTTCGAGATCGCGCATCAGAGCAAGGGCAGCCAGCGTTTCGCGGGCCGCACGGTCGCGGTCACGTCCATTTTCGATCCTGTCCTGCCAGTGGTCGACAACGACAGCTTCAACACGTTTACCGACAATAGCGTCACGCGCCTCGATACGCGCGGCCTCTATGTGCAGGATCTGATCGACTTCGGGCATGGCATCAAAGCGATGCTGGGCCTGCGGCATGACTGGTTCATCCAGAAGACCGACCGCCGTCTGCCGGGCCAGACAGACCTGGCCCGGACCGATCGCAACTGGAGTCCTCGCGCCGGATTGCTCTTCCAGCCCGATGCGGCTCAATCCTATTATGTATCGTGGAGCCGTAGCTTCCAGCCTTCCGCTGAGACCTTCGCGCTGGCCGCCAACAATAGCGATATCGAACCGGAACAGACCACCAACAAGGAAGTCGGTGCGAAATACACGCTGTTCGGAGGTCGGCTGTCGGTGCAGGCGGCCGCCTTCATCCTGCGGCGAACCGGGATCAAGGGTACCGATCCGGTCACGCAGCGCATCGTCCCGATCGGCACGCAGCGGACGCGCGGTGTCGAACTGTCCGCCGCGTTAGATCTGCCGGAGAGCTTTCGCGCGATCGCGGGTTATGCCCATCTCGATACGCGCATTACGGAATCGGCGACACCCAGCCTGATCGGCAAGCGCGCCACGCTCACCCCGCTCAATAGCGCCAGCCTCTTCTTCACCAAGACGATCGCCACCCGCTATGGCTTGGGTGGCGGGGTCAATTATGTCGGCGACCGCTGGGCCGACCCCGTCAATACGACGGTGCTGCCATCCTATGTTACGTTCGACGCCCTTGCATGGGCGCAGTTCGGTCCCGTCCGGCTTCAGCTCAACGCCTATAACCTGACCAACAAGCGTTACATCATCGCAGGACATGGGACGTCGCCGATCCTGAACCTTCCCGGTGCCCCGCGCTCGGTCATCGGGACGGCCCGTTTCAGCTTCTGACACGTTGTGGAGAGAGCATGACGGAAAACCCCACCACGGGCGTTGTCGGACACTTCCTCAATCCGACAGTGATTTCCGGACATTCTAAGGAATAGCAGCACCGCGCAATTCCATGCGCGACGGATACTCGACGGAATTACGCGGTGACTGCCTGAGATTCATGTGATTCCCGGGAGGGGCGGATGGCTATTGCTTCCATTCGAAGCAGCGAACTAGCGCTCCAGTGGTTGGGTGGGCTGTATCCTTCACCGCTCGTAGACCTTGGCGTTCATAGAAGCGATGCCCGCTGCATTGGTGAGGGGAGTCCGAAGCGTGAACCCTGTCGTAAGTTGCTGCTTAGCTTCATCGAGCAGCGCAGCGCCAATGCCTTTGCGTTGGGCGTCTGGCGCGACAAAAAGCTGATCGAGAATGCGTTGCGCAGGGATGGTCGCAAGTAGGCCAACGATATGATCGTCCACCACGGCAACTTTCAGGCACCAGCCATTTTCGATGCTCGCGATGATCCGGGCAGGCAAAGTGCTCGGGTCATCAAGGGCGGGCGCGCCTCCATCCATCTGGCGAGCGCTTTCATACCAAATGGCAGCGATAGTTTCGTATTCGCCGGGCTGGGCCAGTCTGATTTCCATCTCCGTGACCTGACGGAACAACATTTTGCCTACCAGCCTTTCCAATTATGCGCGGCAAATAGGTAAAAGCCGCTATGTCAGCGTCCGCCACATTCGGTCGTTCACGCATCGACACCGAACGACGAGAGTTGGTCGACTTCAGCCTGTTCGGGGTCTGATCCACGAGGGCTCGCGACTGCACCCCAGTTGAGAGTGGGCCACTGTAGGAAGGGGTTAATAGACATGCGTCCGGGGATGACCAGCCCATATCCTCCAGGGCGGCGAGACAGCCTCACGTACCAAAATCCGCCAAGCCGATCAGCGTTGTCTTTGCCTCCGTTCATCGCAATTTTGAAACGGCGCATGGCATTCGCCAAAAGGAGCAGTGTGCCAATTTGTGCCAAACCCCTTGAAAAATCCTTGTTTTTTAAGTGGATGTGGTGCCAGAAGAGGACTCGAAAATCGCGCTAGTAAGTTGAGAAATAATCATTTTTTCATGACATCATCAGCCGATACCCTCGTCGATACCCTACGACTTTTTGTTGATGAGGTTCGAGTCCCTTTGCCGCGCTTTTAGCTGTCGGCTGTTCCGTTGCATGGTGATTCGGGTGTCGCGCATCCGCACCAGCTCCGACCGCTTTCGCTTCGTCCGTTTGATATAGGCCGGCGCTGATCTCTCACAGCCGATGCGCATACTCCTGGATGCGTCCGAGGATATCGTCGAGGTTGGGCTGGCCACGATAATAGAGCGCAGACGTGGCGGCGTAGGCGCGGGCGAAGCGATCCCGCGTGGTCTGGTCCGAAAGATCGAACGCGAGATTTTCGCCGATCACTTTGTTGTCCGCAGCCGGGAAGCGTGCGTCCTTATGGGCGAAGTAGGCTTCGGTGCCGATGAACGCCTGAACGCCGGGATCGCCGAGGAGGCAGTAGACGTCGTAATAGTGGCGGAGGAAGTTCTGCGGCATGCTGCCATCCTCAAGGTGCCGCCGGAACTTCGTCGAAATCGTCTGGAGCTTCTCGACCAGCGTATAGCCAGATTAGCAGGGCACGTCGAACGCCCGGTTGTCAGTCAGATCAGGAAGGCCACTTGCCGCCGCCTTGTCATAGGCCCACGAACTGATCAGGCATGGCCGATTGGGTGCCACCTGATCGAAACCGGCCTCCAGCAAAATCCCATCCTTGATGCCCTCCGGTAACAGGTTGCGGGAGGCATAATGCAAGCGGATGCCCGCGCTGCGCAGGCGCTGATCATCGAATGCTTCGTCGCGCTCGACCTCAGTTATGCCGGGGATCGTGATCTTGGCCGACAGGCCATCATAGAATGTACGGCGTGCCTCTATATGGGCGGGTTTGTTCTGGTTCTTGCCGATTGGGAGATCGTCCAAGTCGGGGTTAATCAGGATGTCGATGTCCTCGGAGAACCGATGGATAAGGCCATGCCCTTTCGAGAGCGACGTTCCGCCCTTGAGTTCAAAGCGAAAACCCGACTGCTGCAAGCCCCAGAGGGCGTGCATGATCCAATAATCCTTCTCGACCAGCCCCGAATCGATCGCTTGCTCGCGCGAGACGACCGCCAGGAGATCGTCGAAATCTGTATGATCGTGCAGCAACATTTCGTGCGCTGTCAGGCCTGTTCAAGAACAGGCGCGAGCAAGCGCTCAGCCCGCGCCGAGCCAAAGTCCTGGACGGCCTTGGCGAGACGCGAACGGTCCATTTCTTTCGCCCGCTCGAGCGCGCGAGGAAGCACTGCCGATTTGTCTTCCGGCAGCCGATCGAGATTGTGCAGCAGATCGACCAGCAGGATTTCCTTGGACAGCCGCTTGGGGATCGAGGGTCGCATCCGGAAATCATAGACGCGCCCGTCGAGGGTGAACTTTCCGTGCCGCTTGCGGTTGTAGACGACCGGCTCGTTGTAAAGCTGCGTCGTACCGACCCCGAGCCCGTTGAACGCATTTGGCGAGACCATCAGAAAACGGTCGTCGCCGAGGAATGTCTCGACGAGCTTTTCGGGCTTGGCCGGCGCCGCCCCGAACCTGGTTTGACGCGGCGCCATATAGACACCTGCCGAAACCTTTTCGAGGCGCCCCTCCTCCACTAGTTGCCGGACATGACGATCGACCGCGTTGGACCAGCGCGCGAGATCCTTGCGACGGTAAACCTGTCCGGGGCGCAGGTGGCGCTTGAGTTCGCTGAGAGCCGACATGTCATATCTCCTGCGCCCCAGATAAGCGCTTGGAGTATGTGATGCAACGATTCTCATTAAAAACTCATGCAGATGAAGCCATGCGCGAACAGCATAGCGCGCAATCCTGTGCCCGCCGAACGAGCGTTGAGCCGCTTCGCCACCGTGGCGGATACCCCAAGGGGTTCAAAACGAACGACGCAGCAGCAGGGAAAGAGACTTGATCATATGGATTGGCGTACACTCGGAAGCGGTGAAGCCCGCAATAAGCACGGTACGCAAGGGAGGCAGGGCTATCACAGCCAGCGTCATTCAACCATAGCTGTCTTGCTCCATAGATGGGGGCGGGGGCTTCCCCCGCCACCCTCTTCAATCCCGCAGCGCGTGCTTCAGGTCGCGCATTTCGTCATGGCCTTCCTTGACCGATGCATAGGCGGTCTCGATCAGTGAGCGGACGGCGGGGGACAGTTCCCGATCCGCCAGCGCGTCCTCGAACTTAGCCTTGATATGGTCTTCTCCGGCCTCGACCTCGTTGACGATCGCCTTGTCGTCATGGCCGGTAACTGCCGCCTTGAGGTTGATGAAGAGGCGGTGGGCGCCCGCCGCGATGGTGCCGTCGTCTTCGGGCTTGCCACCCAGCGTCGCGACCTCCTGCTGCAGCCGTGTCGCGACTTGCTGGCGCTCGCTTGCGCGCGAAGTGAACAGCGCGCCGTAACGGCCGGTCTCGCTCTCCTTGGCGGCTTCACTATAGCCTTTCACGCTGTCGAGGGTGGTGGCGATGAGACCGTTGAGGGTGGAAATGTCGTGGCTGTTCTCGGACATGATAATTCCTGTCATTAAGGACGGCGCTGGGGCAACGCCGACACCCCTTAACGACGGGCGGCCGAGAAAAGTCCCATCGACATTGACCTGGATCAGCACGATTTGCGTGACGGTCCCGGCACCGAACAACATTGCCGAACATTATGCAGGCATGAACCCAACCATCGCCTTCGTCGGAGCCGGCCCGACGACGATCTATACGCTCAATGCGCTTATCGACCATGCGTCCGTACCTTTCAACCTCACCATCTTCGAGGAGCAGGCGGGCGTCGGTCGCGGCACGCCGTATCGACCGGGCTGGAACGATCCGGCCATGCTTTCGAACATATCCAGCGTGGAGATCCCGCCGCTCGCCGAAAGTCTGGTCGAATGGCTCGGTCGTCAGTCCAATGAGAGACTTGTCCGGCTGGGCATAGAACCATCCGAAATCGACGATCGCGCCTTCTACCCCCGCCTCGCCCTCGGCGAATATTTCGTCGATCAGCTCCACGCGCTCATCGACCGGGCCAGGAGGAAAGGGATCGACGTCACTGTCCGGACCAACTGCAAGGTGATCGACGCCTCAAGCGGCCCCGTCGGCATGACGCTGTCGGTCAGACCGAAGCGAGGTCCGTCATTCGAACAGGCCTTTACCCATGTCGTGCTGGCCACCGGCCACCAGTGGCCGGCCGAGCCGGAGGTTCGCCCAGGCTATTTCCTCAGTCCCTGGCCAGCCTCCGCCCTTGCCGGCATCCCACCCGTCCCGGTCTGTATCCGGGGATCATCGCTCAGCGCTATCGACGCTGCGGTGGCTTTGGCGGTGATGCATGGGGAATTCGTCGAGGCGGCGGACGATATGCTGTCCTACACGCCGTTGCCGGGGACGGACGCCTTCGCCATCACCATGATTTCCCGCAAAGGCCTGCTGCCCGAAGCGGACTTCTATTTCCCCCTTCCCTACGAGCCGCTGGCCGTCTGCAACCGCGAGGCGATGGCAAGGTTGGCGGAGGACGGTGGCGGCGACCTTCTCAACCGGGCCTACATGCTCTTCAGGCAGGAGCTGACTGAGGCCGACCCGGACTATGCGCGGAGGCTGCAAGTGGCGCAGCTTGACCTTGAGGGGTTCGCCGAACGCTATTTCGCCGAGCGGATGGCCACGCCGACATTCGCGTGGGCGGAAAGCAACCTTCGCGAGGCCCAGGCCAATTACGAAGCCCGCTACACCGTCCCCTGGCGCTACGCGATCCTGCGCATGCACGAAGTGCTGGAAACGCTGGTCCCACATCTGAACGATGAGGAATTCGAACACTTCTCTCGATTCCTCGCTCCTGTGTTCATCGACGACTATGCGACAGCGCCTCACGAATCCGTCAAGCGGATGCTGGCGCTGCATCGCGCGGGAAAACTGGACGTGATCGCGGTGGGCGAGCAGTACCGCGTGGACAGCCACACCCTCGAAGGCGGCGCCACCCTCATAAAGGACGGCGAACGCACGCACTATCCCGTGTTCATCGAGGCCATGGGCCAGCGCGCGCTCCGCGCCAAGGATTTTCCCTTCCCTTCACTCCGCCGCCAGGGCGTGATCCGCGACGTCAATCCGGCGAATGGCGACAGTCCGTCGCGCGGCATCGTCATAGACGATGCGTTTCATCCGATTTCCGAAGACATTCCCGAGGACCAGATCTTCTGTCTCAGCCTGCCCTTCCTCATGGGCCGCCACCCTTTCATCCAGGGCATAACAAGCGCGCACGACATGGGCGAAGTGGTCGGGGAAAGGCTGGCCGCTGCCATTGGCCGTTGTCACGACGATAATGCCACGCTGGTGGAGCGGACTGCCGCTTGAAGCTGCTCGAAGATCCACACTGCCTCCCCACCCCGTCCGACAATGAGGGAACGGCATGGCAATCGACCTGGGTTCCGCTGATGCAGATCAGTCTGACCTGAGAATGATCCGCAACAGGGACGGACCTGCTTTTCGGACGTTTGGATGATCGAAGGCCGGTGTCCGCCGCGCCGACCAGACATCCCATCATGAAAAGGACGCCCGATGGCCAACCGCACTTCAAACACGTCGCCTTCACAGGGTGGAGAAACGCATCAGACGGCGGCCAGGGGCGCCGGCGCCGGTGCCATCCTCACCACCAATCAGGGCATCGCCGTTTCCGACAATCAGAACAGCCTGCGATCGGGCACGCGCGGCCCTACCTTGCTGGAGGATTTCGTCCTCCGCGAAAAGATCTTCCACTTCGATCATGAGCGTATACCCGAACGCATCGTTCATGCCCGCGGGACGGGCGCGCACGGCTATTTCGAAGCAACCGACGATATTTCCGACCTCAGCAAGGCGGCGCTCTTTACCAAAGGCGAGAAGACCGAGGTCTTCGTGCGCTTTTCGACCGTGGCGGGCGGCGCGGGGTCAGTAGATACGCCGCGCGACGTGCGCGGCTTCGCGGTAAAATTCTACACGCGCGAAGGCAATTGGGATCTGGTCGGCAACAATATCCCCGTCTTCTTCATCCAGGATGCGATGAAATTCCCGGACTTGGTCCATGCCGTGAAGATGGAGGCCGACCGCGGCTATCCGCAGGCCGGCAGCGCGCACGACACCTTCTGGGACTGGGCGAGCCTGATGCCCGAGACCACGCACATGCTGATGTGGGCGATGTCCGACCGGACCCTGCCGCGCAGCCTGCGCATGATGGAGGGGTTCGGCGTCCACACCTTCCTGCTCGTCAACGCGGCCGGCAAGACGCATTTCGTCAAATTCCACTGGAAGCCGAAACTCGGCCTGCAATCGACGATCTGGGACGAGGCGCTGAAGCTGCAGGCGGCCGACAACGACTATCATCGCCGTGACCTGTTCGAATCGATCGATGCCGGCGATTTTCCCGAATGGGAACTTGGCATCCAGGTCTTCGACAAGGCCTTTGCCGACGCCCAGCCTTATGATGTGCTCGACGCGACCAAGTTGATCCCGGAGGAGGATGTGCCTGTGCGCATCATCGGCCGGCTGGTGCTGGATCGCAATGTCGACAATTTCTTTGCCGAAACCGAGCAGATCGCCTTCTGCCCCGGCAATATCGTACCGGGCATCGATTTTTCCAACGATCCGCTGCTTCAGGGACGGCTCTTCTCCTATCTCGATACGCAGAAGTCCCGGCTGGGCACGGCCAATTTCCACCAGATTCCGGTGAACGCGCCACGCTGCCCGTTCCAGAATTTCCAGCGCGACGGGCACATGCAGATGGCGGTGCCCCAAGGCCGGGCCAACTACGAACCCAACAGCCTTTCCGACCATGGCGAGAACGGCGGTCCTCGCGAAAGTCCGCAAAGCGGCTTTGCGACATCGACCGCATTTTCAGGTGAAGAGGAAGCTGGCGAGAAGCTGCGGGTGCGCGCGGAAAGCTTCGCCGATCATTATAGCCAGGCGCGGCTGTTCTACCTATCGCAGACCAAGAATGAACAGGCCCATATCGCCTCCTCCTTCGTATTCGAGCTGTCGAAGGTGGCCGATCTCGACCAGGTGCCAGCGCGCCTGGTCGCCAATTTGCGCAACGTCGATGAGGATCTGGCGAAGCGGGTCGCCGATGGACTGGGCATCGCACTGCCCAAGGCCGCGCCGGCGGCAAAGGCGCCGGTAGACATGGCGTCCTCCGATGCGCTTTCGATCCACAAGAATATGAAGGCCACGCTGGAGGGCCGGGCGATCGGCATATTGATCGCGGATGGCACCGACGCGCAGGAACTGGACAGCCTGATCGCGGCGATCGGAAAGGCCGGGGGCAAGGCCCTGGTCGTCGCGCCCAAGGTTAGCGGCGCCAAACTGTCCGACGGCAAGATGCGCAAGGCCGATGGCCAGCTGGCCGGGTCGCCGAGCCAGATTTTCGACGCAGTCGCGATCATCCTGTCACAAGAAGGATGCGCCGCGCTGGTGAAAGAGGCGGCCGCCGTTCAGTTCGCGATGGATGCCTTCGGCCACCTCAAGGCGATCGGCGCGAGCGACGCCGCCAAGCCGCTGCTGGACAAGGCGGGCGTCGAGCCGGACGAAGGCGTGGTCGGAACAGGCGAGGCCTTCGTAAAGGCGGCAGCATTGCGATATTATGCACGCGAACCCGCGCTGCGGACGCTCGCATGAGCGCGCCGCAGACGACCTCACCGCTCGCGACCTGGTCGCAAATGTTCGTAATCGGCTTCGACCTGCAAAGGACATGGATGAAGGCGACGGAGACGCTCCTGGCGTCGCAGCGCGTCATCGATGCCCGAACCATCCTTATTTGCAATGCCGGTCGGTCTCCCCTGACCGGCGATTATCGCGAACTGTCGCGCATGGTGCCGGAGAAGATCGAGGCCTTTACGCAAAGCGGGGCGGCGCTGACGCAGAACATAGCTGTCATGCATCAGGCGTTCCTGTCGCAAGGGCAAGCGATGGCGGCGGCGATGCTGTCAGGCAATCCCTTGTGGATGCTTCAGGGCCGCAGCCAGGCGCTGCGGTCGATCGATGCGGTTTCGCGCATGGCAGCAGTGACCTTGGAACCGATCCACAAGACGGCGACGGCCAATGCCCGGCGGCTGAAGAAACGCGAGAAACAATAGAACAGCGGATCCGCCTCAAATCAGCCGGATAACAGATGCCGTGCCCTCATCAGGGCTTTTGGATCGGGAGCGCGACCACGAAAAGCATGAAATGAGGCCATGGGGTCACGGCTGTCGCCCCGTTCCAGGATTTCCTGCTTGAAGCGATGCGCCAGGCCCGTGTCGAATATGTCGCCGGATTCAACAAAGGCCTCAAAGGCATCGGCGTCCAGCGCCTCGGACCAGGCATAACTGTAATAGGCGCTGGCGTAGCCGCCATCGAAGATATGCGTGAAACAGGGAAAGCGGTGCCGCAGACCGATTTCCCGTGGCATGCCGAGCCTGTTCAGTTCCGCATCGATGAAGGCGCGGGGATCGGCGGCGGCATCCGGCGCGCGGTGGACTGCGAGATCGACCAGGGCGCAGCTGATCAGTTCGACCGTCGCAAATCCCTGGCCATAGGCTTCCGCTTCATGGATCGCCGCGATCAGTGCGTCGGGTACGCCAAATCCCGACAGTACCTCCCGGCTGACGATCCAGTTCTCCATGAACTTGCTGGGGAACTCGACGAAGTCCCGCGCGACGGCGGTGCCCGACTGGCTGGGATAGGTGACGCGGGACAGCAAGCCGTGCAAAGCATGGCCGAATTCGTGGAAGAGCGTGCGCGCCTCGTCGATCGACAGGCGGGCAGTGTCGGGCGGCGGCGCGGCGGCGAAATTGGCGACCAGATAGACGATCGGCCGCACGTCGCCGTCCATGCTTTCCTGCACGCGCAGGCTGCCCATCCAGGCGCCGCCATGCTTTTCCGGCCGGGCAAGATAGTCGGTGAAGAGCAGGCCGACCGGCACATCCTCTTCGTTTTTCACCTCCCACGCCCAAACGTCGGGGTGATAGCCGACGATGTCGGCGCGGCGGATGAAGCGCAGGCCATAGAGCATTGCGGCCGTATCGAACGCCGCCTGCCGAATGGCGTCCAGACGCAGATGCTGCGCCACCGCCGCCCCGTCCAGCGCATAGCGGGACCGGCGCACCTTTTCCGCATAATAGCGCCAATCCCAGGGTGCGAGTGCAAAGCCGCCGCCTTCACGGTCGATCAGCGCCTGCAATTCAGCCACTTCTTCGGCAGCGCGGCGCTTGCCCGGCTTCCAAAGCTGCATCAGCAGCGCTTGGACGGCATCGGGCGTCTTCGCCATGCTGTCTTCCAGAGCATAGTGCGCGTGATCGGCATAGCCTAGCAGAGTGGCGCGCTCGCGCCGCAGAGCCAGCGTCTCGGCAATGACCGGCCAGTTATCGTGAGCGTCACCGTCGCAACGATCGGTGAAGGCGCGCCATAATCGCTCGCGAAGGTCGCGCCGCGCCGAGAAGGTCAGGAAGCTCTCATAGTCCGTGCGGTCGAGGGTAAAGTGATAGCGGCCTTGCGCACCGTTCGCCGTGGCGCGCCCGGCGGACGCCGCGCACAGCCCGGGCGACAGGCCGGCGAGATCATCCGAGTCCAGGTCCAGTATCCAGGCGCCGGTCGCGGCCATCACATTGTGCCCGAACTGCACGGCGAGAGCGGCAAGGCGTGCGTCGATGGCCGCGAAGCGCGCCTTTTGCGCCGGTTCCAGCATCGATCCGCTGCGAAGGAAACCGGCATGGGTCGTTTCGACCAACCGGATCTGCGCGTCATTCAGGCCGGCGTCATGCCGCCCCGCATGAGCCGCCGCGATCCGCGCGGCGAGCCTGTCATCATGGCCGATTTTGGTGGAATGAGCGCTCAGCCGCGCCGCAATGTCGCCCTCGATTGCACGAATGTCGGGCGTCGCTTGCGTGGAGGACAGTGTCCAGAAAAGCCGGCGCACGCGCGCTAGCGCCTCGCCCGACCGTTCCAGCGCGGCGATCGTGTTGTCAAAGTCCGGCGCGGCGGACTGGTCGGCGATCGCCGCGATCTCGGCACGATGCCACGCCATGGCCGTATCGAAAGCCGACGGGAAATCTTCGGGCCGCACCTGCGCGAAGGGCGGCGCGCCGAGCGGACCGTCCCATGGCCGCAACAGGACGGGGAGATCAGTCAATCGATTGCACCTCGTCACAATGGACCTCGAACAGGGTCAGCGTCGCCGGACCAAAGGCCGTGGTCAATGCGACATCGGTGGCGTCACGTCCGCGCGCCATCAGGATGCGGCCGATCCGGGGACGGTTGTGGCGGGCATCATGCGTATACCATTGGCCATCGATATAGACGTCGAACCAGGCGCTGAAATCCATCGGCGCGTCCACCGGCGCAATGCCGATATCGCCCAGATAGCCGGTGCAGTAACGGGCCGGAATGTTCATGCACCGGCACAACGTGATGGCGAGGTGGGCAAAATCGCGGCAGACGCCCTGCCGCTCCTGGTAGCCATTCCAGGCGGTTTTGTCAGGCCGTGCATGATGATAGCCGAACTCGATGTGATTGTGGACGAAATCGACGATCGCATCGACACGCTCGCTGGCCGTCCCATAATGGGCGAAATTGGCCCAGGCCACGTCCATCAGCCGGTCGGTCTCGCAATAGCGGCTGCCGAGCAGGAAGATCATCACATCGTCCGGCAGATCTTCCACCGGCATCTGCGGCCCCGTCGGCGCGCGGCGATCCGGCGCGCCGCTGTCCTCGATCACGAAATCGCAGGACAGTGTGACGCCGCCTGGCGGAACGGTGAGGCGCGTGGCCAGGTTCCCGAAACCGTCTTCATAATGATAGAGCGGAATGTCGGGGCTGATCGTCAGCCTCTGCGCCGTTTGCAGGTCCTGATGACGCGAGGGATGCAGGCTCAGCATCGCCATCATCGCGGTTCGGGTCTCGGCCTGGAAGCTGATGTCATATCCGCAACGGATCAGCATGCATGTCACTTTCCTGAAGAGCCGACGGGTCGGCTGTTGATGGCGCCATGGGAAGAGCGCGGGAATTTGGCGGGATCGGCGCGAGAAACATCGACGGTGACGTCCATGCCCAGATAGCTGGCGGGCAAGCCGAACCAGGTGCCGGACAATGGCAAGGCCTGATAGGGATCGCGCGCGATGGCGACACGGATCAGGCCGCGATTGCCGATGATGCCGTTGGTCGGATCGAATTCGACCCAGCCCGAACCGGGCAGGAAGATCCGCACCCAGGCATGGGTGTTGCCGCCGCCCAGGACGTCTTCCTTGCGCGAGGGATTGTAGACATAGCCCGACACGAACCGCGCGGCGAAGCCGAGCGCGCGCACCGCCTCGATCATCAGTACGGCGAAGTCGCGGCAGGTGCCCTGCCGCTTCCTCAAGGTCTCGATCGGCGACTGGGTGCCCTTTTCGTGCCGGGGCACATAGGTGAAATCGCGCTTGATGCCGGTCGCGATGGCCGTCAACAGGGCGACGGTCTCCGTATCGCCATGATTGCTGACGAAACCGCGCGCCCAGTTGTCGACGATCCGTTCGGGGTCGTGATGCTGGCGCTCGATCGACCGGAGCAGATCGGGCATGTCCTCGGACGAATAGGTGAACGGAAACAGCCGCGCATAGGGTTCGACGTCGACCTGCCCTTGCGCCAGAGGCGCATGTTCCAGCGTCGTCTCGCTCGTGACGGTCAGTTTCGACGTCCGCCGCTCGAACAGGGCCATCGCCACCGAATTGCCGAACACATCATGCAGCCAACGCAATTCGCTGGGCTTGGGATCGATATCAAGGCGAGCAGACAGCAAATGCTGGTCAAACGCCTCGCGTGGGCGCATCATGATGCGATGTTCACCCAGCGATACCGGCGCCTTGTAGCGATAGTCAGTGACATGGCGGATCGTCAGCAATGGCATGGAATGGGATCCTGACGGTCGGGCGCGCAGTGGACGGACTGTTGGGCCCGGATGATCCGGCGCCGTTCACTCTGTTTAACGCAGGGGGCGCCGCGCCGTTCCTGCTGATCGGCGATCATGCCGGTTCGGCCATTCCCAGCGCGCTCGGCGACCTGGGACTGGGGCCTGCCGATCGGACTCGCCACATTGCGCTGGATATCGGCGTGCTTGGCATGGGACGGAAACTGGCGCTGTTGCTCGACGCGCCTTTTCTGCATCAGACCTATTCGCGCCTCGTCATCGATTGCAACCGCGATCCAGATCGGCCGGACGCGATGCCGGCGGTGTCCGATGGCATCACTATCGCGGACAACGAAGGACTGGACGCGGTCGCGCGGCAGGCGCGGATCGAGGAGATTCATCGGCCCTATCACGCCGCGCTCGAAGCCATCATCGACGCGCGCCTCGCGGCCGGTCGCCAAACGATCCTGCTGTCACTGCACAGCTTTACGCCGATCATGAACGGTATGACCCGGCCCTGGGATATCGGTATCCTGTATTGGCATGGTCGCATCGACATGGCGGTGGCTATGCTGCATGCCCTGGCGCAACGGGGCGATATCACAATCGGCGACAATGCGCCCTACGCAATGGACGACACCGACTATACCATACCCCGCCACGCCATTTCGCGCGCATTGCGCTATGCCGAGATCGAAGTCCGGCAGGACATGATCTCGACCCAAGCCGGCCAGTCTAGCTGGGCGCAGCGACTGGCCGATACTATTCTGGCAGCGGCGAGCGCCTAGCGCCAACGATGTTGATGGCTATCTCGCGATCACGGGCGTTTAACCAGTAGTCGCTCGATGGACTGGAGCCCCCCCCTCGCTGGCCATGGCAATCTGGATCGGTCGGCCCGAAAGATCGTCCAGGTGATCGTTTGAGAAAAGCGATAGCGGCCGATACGCCCAGCCTTTCCAGGGCGAGCTTTGTCACGCGGCTCTGGCGGCTGGCCTCCCCATCGGAAAGCTTCACCGCGCCACGCTGTGTAAACGTGTGTCGCATCATCAATTCTTCAATGTCACGATACCGACGACACCGGGCTTGGTCGATGGATTGGACGCATTAGTCTTGCCCGGTTTTTCGGCCTTGGGCTTGCGTACTTCGCGGTTCGATCTCTTCTGGCTCTTGGCCATTCGCAGTCTCCTGGCTGATTGAATATCAGGGCACAATATGCCCGAGGCGATCCTCGTCGGTGTAGATGTCGAAGCGCGTAAGCCTTGCAGTGCCGAAGGTCGTGGTCAGCGCCACGTCAGCCGCATCCCGCCCGCGGGCCATCAGGATGCGGCCACGCCGGGGACGGTTGTGGCGCGCATCGAACGTGTACCATGTGCCGTCGAGATAGACCTCGAACCAAGCCGAGAAGTCCATGTCGCCAACAAGGGCCGGCAAATCCATGTCGCCCATGTAGCCGGTACAGTATCGCGCGGGGATGTTCATGCAACGGCAGAGAGCCATGGCGAGGTGCGCATAGTCCCTGCAGACGCCGACGCGTTCTTCGTTTGTATCCCATGCCGTGCGTGTCGATCGCGCGGCCATATAGTCGAAGCGGATATGCTCATGCACATAATCGCAAATTGCTTGAACCCGTGACCAGCCGGGTGCCGTGCGGCCAAAAAGCGCCCAAGCCTGATCGGACAGGCGGTCCGTCTCGCAATAGCGGCTACCCAGCAGAAAGTGCAAAGCATCGTCGGGAATTTGCTCCAACGGTACCTGCATGGCGCTCGATGCGATGACATCGGGCAGAAAGCTGTCCTCGATCACAAAGCCGCAGGATATGGCGATGCCACCCCGCGGCATCGTCAGCCGTGTACAGATATTGCCGAACCCATCGACATAGTCATAGGCGGCCACATCGGGCTGGGTGAATATCCGCTGGGCGCTGCGAAGATCCCGGTTCCGGCTGGGGTGGATGCTGAGCATGGCCAGCATCGGCACGGCCTCTTCGGCCGCAAAGGCGATATCATATCCAGCCCGAATTAGCATTCATGATCCTTAGTCTGCCGGATCAAAAGCACCGGGTCGCGGCTGAAATATTGACGCCATGATCAGCGACAATTGCTCAAGAGGGCAATTGCATCATATCTGGACGAGCCATCAGGTCGAAGAAGATATGAGATTAAATGGACCTTGCCTTCATGCATTTCAAGCCACCGCGTGGAATAAAACGGAATTAATTGGCCACCGATGCGACAAGCATAAGCCAAATGCCTCCACCTTGATCTGATCGATTGAAATGGCCTGGTACTCACAGCCCAATGAAGCCGCGACATCAGATGGACTTAAGACCACTCTGGAGCTTGTCAGCATCGACCGCCCGTTGCAGATCCTTGGGATCTATCGTGATGGTTTGAACCCAACTGGACTTGTAACGGTTTTGTGCCGGTCACTTGAGAGTTTAAGGCTCGTTCACATGACGGCATGCAATCGAGCCATCTATCCAAAACACCGCACGGGTGCGTTCTGGGAGTTAGGCGGACCGCGTTGGATAATGCGAGGCGAACCGTACGCCGCAGGCAGAGGCACGAGCAATTGCTTGGCTCTCCCCAGCTTTTTGGCGATCCAGCATGGGACATGCTCATTGAACTGAAGGCAGGTGCTGATGTGCGCCTGCTGTTGCCATCGCGCGCCCGATTATGCCTCAATATCCCGCCAACCACCTCCGAGGGATTTAAAAAGGTCGACACGCAACGATGACAGGCGCTGGAGCGAGGCCGCTTCCGCGGCCCGCGCGTCCAGCAGTGCCGTCTGCGCGACCAACACATCGAGAAGACCGACAGAACCCGCGCGATAACGCGCAGTGGCAAAATCGAAGGCGCGCTGGGAACGGGTCCGCGCTTCTCCTAGTATGGAGAGTCTTTCCTGTTCGCGCGCGGCATTGCTGAGCGCCTGCTCCACCTGCTTGAGCGCCGTGATGACGGCCCCGTCGAAGGCAGCCAATGAGGCGTCGCCCTGCGCCTCCGCCTGACGGATGCGGGCACGCGCGACGCTGACATTGGGGAAGCTCCAGCTGAGTAGTGGCCCGACCGAGAAGCTGAGACTATCATTGCCACGCACGCTATCGTTGCGGAAGAAATTCCCCGATCCGCCCAAGCTGATCTTGGGATAAAGCGCGGCCGTAGCCACACCGATCCGCGCGGTGTCTGCCGCCAGCTGCCGCTCAGCCTGCCGCAGGTCTGGGCGACGGCGCAACAGTGATGCGCCGTCGCCCACCGGTAATGCCACTGCGGCGGGTGGTTTCGTGCATTGCTGTGCAGCAAGGGGAATGTCGGCAGGCGTACTGCCCAGCAGCGCGGCGAGTTCGAACAGGGCAGCCTGATGCTGCGCCTCCAGCGACGGAATGGCTGCGCGGGCGGTCGCAGCAGCAGCAGCCCGCTCGACATCGAAGCGTCCGACGGATCCCGCCTTCTCCTGCGCTGTCACCAGACGCAGACTTTCATTGCTGGCGCGATAGCTGTCCTGCGCGACATTGAGCGCATGGGCGTAGGAACAGGCGTCGAGATAGGCGCGGGTCGTTTCCGCCGCCACCGTCACGCTTTGCGCAAGCAGGGCGAACTGAAGCGCACGCGGTATTTCTTGAACCTCGGTGAATGATGGCAGGAAGGTGACGGACGGTCTCGACCTATGGCCCCGCCGAAACCCACAACGGTCTGCACCTCTCTCCGCTCCCGAAACGACCATGCCATCGGCGATGACTCGTTTACGTATCTCATTGGTCGATATGATATGAAAAGGGATCACTGAATTTGACGTGCTGGCCGAAGAAAGATATGTAGACGCTTCATGTGATTTCATTTTGAATCGTATGGGGATCATAGTGAGTGCTCAATCCGAAACCCTGCGCGAACTAGGCGAACTCCTACGGCAGGCGAGGCTGGCCGCCGGATTGACGCAAGAGCAGGTGGCCGATCTGGCTGGCATATCCCGTCCACGCTATCGCGATATCGAAACGGGCATTGCTGCTGCGCGTGCCACGACGCTCATGAATGTCGCTCGTGCGCTTGGGCTGGAGATGATGCTGGTGCCGCAAGCGATGGTCCCGGCCGTCCGGGCGTTGTTACGTCCGCATGACGACGACGACCTGCCCGCCTTTGTCTCACACCCCGATTGAAGACGAATATCATGGCTCAAACGTCTCACGCACCTCAGGCGATCCAGTCCCTAGATGTGTTCCTGAATGCGCTGAAGGTCGGTGTGATCGTCAGGACACCCGGTGACTTCAATGCGTTCAGCTTTGAAGAGGCCTATCGGACAACTGGCGGTGTACCGATTCTCAGCCTGTCCTTCCGCGCGGCCACCGGGGGCTTGCGCAAGGATCCAAAGCCGGTGAGCGGGGCATTGCCGCCCTTCTTTGCGAACCTGCTGCCAGAGGACAAGCTGCGCGAGGCGATGGAAAAGCATCATGCAGGCGCCGTCCGTCCGGGCAATGACTTCGACCTGTTGGCCGCGCTCGGCGCAGATCTACCGGGAGCCGTCCGGGTTCTACCCAGTGACGGCATGAAAGTAACGCCGCAGGACAGTGCAAAGGGAAAACCGAAGGCGCGTTTTTCGCTCGCCGGTGTGCAGATGAAGCTGTCGGTGATGAAGAACACAGGCAAGGGCGGCGGACTGACGCTTCCGCTCGATGACGGCCAAGGGCAATATATCGCGAAGTTCCCCTCCACGGCATTTCCGGGTGTGTCCGAGAACGAGTTTGCCAATCTCGCCTTGGCGGCCGCGATCGGCATGGACGTGCCCGAGCGCGAACTGGTCGAGAAATCCGATTTTGAAGGCATTCCGGAGGATTTCGACACGCTGTCGGAAGGCAAGGTTCTTCTCATCAGGCGTTTTGACCGTGGCCCACGGGGTGAGCGAATCCACATCGAGGACTTCGCTCAGGTGTTTGGCGTCTATCCCTCCCGTAAATATGAGGGGGCGGCCTATCACGATGTGGCCGCCGCCGTGAACGCGGCGGTTTCCCCTGCCGCCGCGCTCGAATTCGTGCGCCGGCTCGTGCTGGCGGTGGTGACCGGCAATGGCGACATGCACCTCAAGAACTGGTCGCTGATCTATCGTGATGACGGCAGCACGCCTGCTCTCGCGCCGATCTACGACATGTTATCGACCATCCCCTACATTCCCACAGACAGCATAGCGTTGTCGCTTGGTGGTGAGCGGTCGTTCAAGGCGCTATCGGCGCCGCGCTGGAAATCCTTCGCGAACCGAGCAAGGCTGCCCGAGCCGGCGGTTCTCCAAGCCGTGGTGGAGACGGTGGCTCGCGTCAACGAGCATTGGTGGCAGTTGCCGGAGCGCGCCGTCGTCCCTGCGAAGGTGCTCGAGCGTATCGACGCGCATGTGAAAGTCATGACGCCGATCCTGAACTCCTGCGCGGAAAAATAAGCACGGAAGAAACTCGGACGATATTGTTGTCATCGCAGGCGGCGGCGAGTTCGTTCCACTGCAGCCCTCTATGTCTTGCGTTCTTCCCAAACGATCTTGGCGAGAGGATGACTATCCATATTCCCGATCGGGAATATGACGCTCCTATCGATCTTTCGCCGCCGCATTCATTCCCGATCGGGAACATTTTTTTGCGTCGCCGCGCGTACGCCCTCGACAATTTGTTGCTTCAGCCTTCAACCAGCCGCCTCAAGCAGCGATAGGGGATGAATGTCGATCTGCCGATCTTGACGGTCTCGATCTCGCCGGACTTGATTAACTCGTAAAGCGTCGATCGGGGGATGCCTGTGAGCTTCACCGCCGTGGAGACCCGCACGCTGATCGGCTCGGTCGGCAATGTCTCCATAGCGGCAAGGGCTTCCTGCCTCGCCTGTCTGCGCTCTTCGATGGTCGGTGATCTCGTCATGGCCGCGATCGCAGGCAATTGAGCGTCATAGTGTGACCCTTCCTGCTAGCCAGCCTTTCGAACGCGGCTACATGCAAGGGTTCGCTGCGCTGGAACGAGGTCCACGCGCCGTTGTCGAGCGCATAGCGGTATCCTTTGGTGCGAAGGACACCGCGTGTCGATGCCATCAGCCGCCATCCGGCGGCATGCAGGGCGTCCAGATTGCGGCGTGTCCCAGTGCGGGAAGCGTAGGCGATCATCATCGCACCGGGACACGCCGGGAGCGCAGGAATGCCCGGTCGCTTTCGAGGAATGCGGCCAGCATTGCTGGAACAAGTTCTGCAATCGGCTCTTCGCGCCCGTAGAACTCTGCATAGAGCGCGGCATAATCCTGGAGCATTTGATGCAGGTCTGGCGTGACGGCAATGGACAGCTTGATCGCCGTCCTGTCCGGCAGCTTGGGGAGCTTGAGTTCCGGCATGTGTTCCTCCTAATTGCGCCACGGTGCGAGTATGAGATCACGGTGCACAATCAGCCGTACCGGCGCGCCAGGTCGGATCGTGATCGTCGGCTGGACAGCCAAATTGCGGGATGTGATCTGGTCGCCGGCGCGGGACACGTTCTGCTGCGTGGATTCCCGGATCGCCTGGACCAGATCGCTTTCGCCGGTGAATGTCAGGTTCGCGCCTACGCCGAGCAGGGTCGATATCGCCACGCCCCTAAGCAGGGCCCAGGTGTGAAAATCAACCTTGTCCGACAGGCCCGCATATCCAGACGGATCGGTAGCCGGCACATTGTCGATCCGGATAGAACCGCCGTCGGGCCTGACGATCCGCTGCCAGATGATGAGCGCGCGGCTCTGCCCGAATGCCACGACCGAATCGTAACTGCCGATCAGCCGCGCGCCTTGCGGAATGAGCAGGATCCGCCCGGTGGCGCTGTCATAGGTGTTCTCGGTGACCTGCGCGGTGACCAGCCCCGGCAGGTCGGAGCGCAGGCCGGTGATCAGGCTCGCTGAAATCACACTGCCCGCCGACAGGGTGTAGGGCGATGGCGGCGGCGTTAAAAGATGGGGATTGACGTCGCCGCGCGGATCGAGGTTTCCGACGAAGGCTTCTTTGCGCCCCTGCGCATTGGGATCGTTCGTCGGATCGAGCGCCAGTTTCGGCAGACTGGGCTGAGCACTCTCTCCGGCTGATACGCTGGGCGTCGGTGCTTCGGGGGCAGTGGCCGCTTGCCGGCTCTGCACCAGCAAACCGGACTCGCGCGCGGCTTTCAATTCGGCAAGTTGGCGCTCACGCTCGGCTGCTTCGGCCTGCTGGCGTTGTTGGTCGCTCGGGTTGATCTCGGTCGCAAGTTGCTGCTGGCGATCGAGGATCGGCTTGCCGAGGTCGCCGGGAAGCGGCGGCCCGAGCCGAGGCACGTCGCCATAGCTCGTCGGCAAGCCGTTCAGCGTATCGCTGGCGGGACGCAGATCGGGTTGGGACAGTTCCTCCTGCCCCGCGACACGGTGGAACAGGCGTGGCTTCAGCGCCAACCAGGTCACCGCCACGAGGCTGACCGATCCTAGCGCCGCGATGGCGATGATGACGCCGCGCTTGAACCGGATCGCGCGCGGTGGGCGCGAACGGAGTGCCAGGCTCTCGGGATCGAGCTTGGCAGGCTGTGTCGTCGTCGCCTCGGTCACGACGGCCTCCGCCGGCTGGCCGTTTCACCGGTCCGGCTGATCCGCACCACGTCCTGGTGCTTGAGCCCGAGCCGCAGCTCCGCCGCATCGAAGATCCGGTCGACGACATAGTAGCGACCCTGCACGCGGTAGTTGACCAGCTCGGCGTTGCCCTTGGCATCGACCAGGAACAGCGGCGGCGCCTCGCTTTCGCCGAGACTGGCGGGGAACTGGATGAAGGTCTGGCGCCCGTCATCGAACGCGCGCAGCGGCCGCCAAACCGGCTTGTCGCCGGTGATGGCATAGCCGAAATGCAACTGGTCGACGGCAAGCCCCGAAGCCACCGGCTGCGCCGCCCGCGCCGGTTCGGCCGCGGCCTTGAGCGCGATCAGCGCGTCCTGCGGATAGGTCCACGAGAGCGCCGACATGGCCGTGCGCACGGTGCTGCTCAGCGCCAGATGATAAGTCCGCCGATCAGTGGTGATGATCACATTGGTAGCGAGCCCAGCATTGAACGGCTTCACCAAGACATGCGTGCGTCTGGTATCGCCCGAACCGCTCGTTGTATCACCGATCACCCAGCGCACGGTATCGCCCGCCGCCACCGCCACCAGCGTCTCGCCGGGCTGGAGCGCGATGTCGGTGACCTGCCCGGGCGCGGTCAGCACATGATAAATGGCGCCCTCGCTGTACGGAAAGACCTGCACAGCATTGAGATAAGCGCCGGTCGCCGGTTCGAGCGTCGCGGCGCGATTGGCGGCCCGGACACGCAGTTCGGCTGGCGAAGGGGAAATATGGCGACGGCGCGGGACCGGCGTGGCGGCCTTCGGCGGAGACGATACGACAGGTGCGCCCGGCGGTGCCGCGACCGCAACCGACGGCACCGCTGCGTTCGCGGGTAATGCCGGAATCGTCGGCGCGTTCTGGGCGAGAGCGGGAGCCGCGAAGGCAAGTGACATCGCCGCTAGAAGGGCGGTTTTCATAGCTGGGTCTCCTGATTTGTGGCGGCGCCGAGGTTGGGATCGAGCGGCGATCCGGCGGGGATCCTTGCCGGCAGCGGCAGTGCTGAGCGCGCTGGTGCAATGGCTGTTGGGGTCGCTAGGGACGAAACGGTGGGTTCGAGCTCGCGGCTCCAGTCGATCGCATCGACATAGATGCCGAGCGGGTTCTTCCTCAGCGTATCGGCGCTGGTCGGCGGCACCATCTGGATAGTCAGGATCGCGGTCCAATGCGAGGTGCCTGCCTGAGCGCCGCGCTCGTAGGTAGTCTCGACCCATTTGATCTGGAACGATTTGTCCGAGGCGCGCACCACGCTCGTGACCTGCACCGAGACGGTGCGCTCGCCGATATGACCGAACGGATCGGCGGCGCGGGCGTAATCGCCAAGGAATATGCTCCCACGCTTCGTCGTGAAATCATAGGCCGAAAGCCAATCCTGCCGCATCAGTACTGGATCGAGCGAGACCGACCGCACGTGCTCAATGAACCGGGAAAGGAACCACGCGACTTGGCTGTCGGTCGGCTGATAATCCTTGTCAGCGGGCTGGACGGCGCGCGCCTCGCCGAGTTTGTCGACCTCGACCACATAGGGAATGACGCGGCTTTGCAGCGACTGCCAGAGCAGGCCGCCCGAAAGCGCAGTGGTGAGGCCGAGGCAGCCGAAGGCCATCAGCCGCCAGTTACGTGCCTGGACGCGGGCCGAGCCGATGCGTTCGTCCCAGAGTTGGCCTGCGCGTTGATAGGGTGTCTCGGGCTGAGGTGTATGTCCATATCGCTGGACGGCGCGTCTGAAGATCATGAGGATCAGTCCTCCCTTTCCTTGATGTCGGGGGTTGCGCCGTGACCACCACGGTCGCCGGATTGCACGGCGTGGATGGCGGTCTGGCGGTGATGGCGGGCGCTCTGCTGCGCCCTCATGGCCCGCGCCCATCCGGGCATGGACGAAGCGCTATCCGGGGTTTGCGTGGCGGCGGATGCGTCACGTCCTGCCATGGCGTTGAACGCGGCCTGGCGGCCGGACTCGGCGGCCTCGCCAAGACCCAGCGCGGCCGACATCCGTGACCGCGCGGCGCCGGCCGCGGCGCTCGCCATGCCGCCGATCCCGGCGCCGACGCTGGAGGAGCCGGCGCCTTCCTGACCGAGGGTGTAGGCGGTCGAGGCTGCCGATCCCATCGCCGTGCCCGCACGCACCGCCCCAAGGCCAGCGGCGGCAAAGCCGCGAGCAGCACCGGCCGCTCCGGCACCGCCGAGGTACAGGGCTCCGCCTGCGCCAAGCACGGTGCCGAGCGCTGCGCCGGCCCCCAGCTGCGGCGCGCCCGCGACAAGACCCGAGGCGATGCCGGGACCGAAAATACCGAGCCCGAAGAGAGCAAGGCTTGCCAGCACCAGGCTCATGGCCTGTCCGATATCGGGTTCCTGGCCCTGGAGGGCAGTCGTAAACTGGGTGAAGTAGTTCGAGCCGATGCCGACGATGACCGCGAGCACCATGACCTTGATGCCGGAGGAGACGACATTGCCGAGTACGCGCTCGGCGAGGAAGCTGGTGCGGTTCCACAGCGCGAAGGGCACGAGGATGAAGCCGGCGAGGCTCGTCAGCTTGAACTCGAGGATGGTGACGAACATCTGCACGGCGAGGATGAAGAAGGCGAGGATCACGATCACCCACGCGACCAGCAGCACCACGATCGTCAGGAAGTTGTCGAAGAAGGTCGTGAAGCCCAGATACTGGTTGACCTGTTGCAGCAGCGGCCAGGCGGCGGAGAAGCCGGTTCCGGCAAGGCGACCGGGCTTCAGCAGATCGGCAGCGGTGATCGTGCCGCCGCCGGCGGTCAGCCCGGCCTGCGCAAAAGATCGGAAGATGATGTCCGACAGCGTGGAGAAGCTGTTGATGATGAACGCGAAGGCGCCAATGTAGAGGATCTTGCGGATCAGGCGGCCGAGCACATTGTCCTCGCCGCCCAATGCCCAGAACAGTCCGGCCAGCGTGACGTCGAGCGCGATCAGCGTGCGCGTCAGGAAGCCGACGTCGCCGCCGAGCAGGCCGAACCCGCTATCGATGTAGCTGATGAAGGCTGCCATGAATTGATCGATGACGTTGAGATCGCCCATACGCTTTGCGTCCTGATGCTTGGTTCAAAGGATGCCGCGGGCCCCGGACTCGGGGAGCGGAAGCCGGTCCCCGCCGCGGCGGCGGCGATAGAGGCGCGGGGGATCGCCGCCGCCCTGGCCGGCCGCGCCTACTGGGGCGTGTAGGCGCTGCCGGAGCCGAGGAATTTCGCAGAGGCGCCTTGGGCATCGGTGCGCGATTGGGCTTGGTTCGACCGTTCGATCGCCTCGGCCCGGTATTGCGCCGCCATCAGCGTCTGGATCTGGAACTGCTGCTTGGCGACGAGCGCGAGCAGCTGGTTGGTCGCCTGGCTGGCCTGCAGCGCGCCTTCAGCACTCTGGCTCCGCGCGATGATGCCGGTCAGCGCCGCCTGGTCGGCGGCGATATTCTCGACGACCTGGGCCTGCACGGTCATGGTCTGCTCGAAGGCCGCGCGCGCGGTATTCATTCGCGCTCGGGCGCTTTGCACCTGCTGGCGGGTGGTCAGGTTTTGCGCGAAACTGCCGGGGTAGAGCGAGCGGAACTGCTGGTCGAGGCTCGCGACCTTGAACTGGATGCCCTGCGCCTGGCCCATCAGCTGGTCGATCTGCTGCATGGTCTGCTTGAGCGCCTGGAGCTCGGGAAAGCTGATCGTGGTCAGGTTCTTCGCCTGGTTGATGAGCCCCTGCGCCTGGTTCTGCAGCATGCGGATCTGGTTGTTGATCTGCTCGAGCGTGCGCGCGGCGGTGAGGATGTTCTGGCTGTAGTTCGAGGGGTCGAAGACAATGATGGCGTGCGCGGGCTTGCTTATCGCCAGCGTGGCAAGGGTGAGCGCGCCGGTGACGGTACAGCCGACCACTCCGGCGATGAGGGGCTTCTTGAAAGACAGCATTCTGGTCATGGTCATTCTCCGGGGGCTGGAGGTTGGGGAGCGGTGGATTGGTTGGTGCCGGGAAACTCGCCGATGAGGTCGGCGGCCCAGGCGAGATCGGCGGAGCGCAGGAAGTGACCGGCGAAGCCGTCCGCGCCGTGCTCGGCGAGAATGCCGTCAATCCGCTTCTGGCTGGCGGGATCGGAGGCGCCGCAGAGCGCCAGCGCGATCGGACCCAGGCCGAGTTCGAACAGGCGATGGCCGCGCGCCGATTGCAGATAGTAATGCCGCTTGGGGGTGGCGCGGCTGACCAGTTCGATCTGCCGGTCGTTGAGACCGAAGCGCTCGTAGGCGGCGTGCGACTGCGGCTCGATGGCGCGGTCGTTCGGGAGCAATATGCGCTGCGGGCAGCTTTCGATGATGGCCGGCGCGATGCTGCTGTCGGCAATGTCGGCGAGGCTCTGCGTCGCGAAGAGCACCGCCACGTTCTTCTTGCGCAGCGTCTTCAGCCATTCGCGGATGCGGGCGGCAAAGAGCGGATGGTCGAGGAAGATCCAGGCCTCGTCGAGCACCAGCAGCGTTGGCCGCCCGTCGAAGCGTTCCTCGAGCCGGTGGAAGAGATAGGTCAGCACCGGGGCGACCACCCCGGATTGCCCCATCAGCGCCTCGGTCTCGAAGCATTGGACGTCGGCCAGCGCGAGATTCTGCTCGGCTGCATCGAGCAGGCGGCCATAAGGTCCCTCGAGCGTATAGGCGGTCAGCGCGGTGCGCAGCGCGTTCGACTGGAGCAGCATGGCAAGTCCGGTGAGCGTGCGTTCCTGCGGGGGCGCCGAGGCGAGGCTGTTCAGCGCGGACCAGACGGCATCCTTGACCTCGGGCGTGACCACGACCTTTTCGTGCGCCAGAAGCGCCGCGATCCATTCCGCCGCCCAGCTGCGTTCACCGGCATCGTCGATCCGGCGCAGCGGCTGGAACGCCAGGGCATCCTCGCCGTTAGGGCCGCCCTCCGCGCCGAGCCCGAGGGCATGGTGCGCGCCGCCCATCGCCAGCACCGCCGCGCGCGCCGAGAAGCCCTTGTCGAAGACATAAACCTGCGAGCGGGCGTAACGCCGGAACTGCAGCGCGATCAGTGCGAGCAGAACCGACTTGCCGGCGCCTGTCGGCCCGACGACGAGCATGTGTCCGACATCGCCGACATGGGTCGACAGGCGGAACGGGGTCGATCCGCTGGTCTGCGCATGGAGCAGCGGAGGCCCCCCGAGGTGACGGTTCTCCGCCGGCCCCGCCCAGACCGAGGACAGCGGCATGAGATGGGCCAGGTTCAGCGTATGGACCAGCGGCTGGCGGACATTGGCGTAAACCTGGCCGGGCAGCGAGGATAGCCAGGCCTCGACCGCGTTCAGGCTCTCGCGAACGCAGGTGAAGCCGAGGCCGTTGACGATCCGCTCGACCGCGCGGACCTTGTCTTCCACCCGCGTCCGGTCGGTATCGGCGACGGTGATCGTGGTGGTCAGATAGCCGAAGGCGAGCATGTCTGCCCCGAGCGCCTGCAGCGCGAGATCGGCGTCGACCACCTTGTTGTCCGCGTCGGTATCGAGGAGCTGGACTGGCTGGTTGTACATCACCTCGCGCAGCAGCGCGGCGATCGACTTGCGCTTGTTGAACCATTGCCGGCGGATCCTGGTCAGCGCCTTGGTCGCGTCCTGCTTGTCGAGCGCGATGAAGCGGGTGACCCAGCGATAGCCGAAATCCTGGTGGTTGAGCGCGTCGAGGATTCCCGGCCGGCTCAGGTTCGGGAAGCCCAGCACGGTCAAGGTGCGCAGATGGGTTCGGCCGAGCCTCGGCTCGAGCCCGCCGACGAGCGGCGTGTCGGCGAGCAGCGCATCGAGATAGATTGGCGTCTCGGGTGCCGCCACCGAATGGCTGCGATCGGAAATCGTGCTGTGGAGATAGGTCAGCGTCTCGGCATCCTCGAGTGCCCGGACTTCGGCCATGAAGCCGGAGAGAAGGTCGAGGATGCGATCGGTTTCGGCGATGAAGCCGGCAAGGCTTGCGCGCCAGTCGCGGCCCTGCGCATCATCGGGCCGCTCGACCAGGCTCCGTCCGGCAGCATCGCTGCTGTCGGCGGGCGGCAGCCATGTCAGGGTACCGTGATAGATGCTCTCGAAATGCTGGCCTTCGGCTTCGAACCCGGCACGCCGTTCCTGATCGACCAGCCAGGATGCGGCATCGGGAAAGGCGCCGTCGGGGTAGCCCTGGCTGCCGCGCCGTTCTGCTTCGAAGAACAGCGCCCAACCCGTGCCGAGGCGCTTCAGCACATTGTTGGCGCGCGCGCAGGCCGACACGAGTTCGGCCTCGGTCGCGCTTTCGAGATCGGGACCGCGAAAGGCAAAGCTGCGCTGGAAACTGCCATCCTTGTTGAGGACGACGCCGGGCGCCACCAGCGCGGCCCAGGGAAGATGATCGGCGAGGCGGTCGGCCCGCGACCGGTATTCAGCGAGGTTCAACATGCCAGATATCCCTTCTGGCGCAGGTGGCGGAGCAGCACGGGCGCGAAATCGGGATCGCGGCGGGCGGCGAACACCGCGATGCTGTGGCCGACTGCCCAGAGCGCGATGCCGACCAGCCATTGCTGGAGGCCGAGACCGACTGCGGCGGCGATCGTGCCGTTGACGATCGCTATGCCGCGTGGTGCGCCACCGAGCAGGATCGGCAAGCCCAGACTGGCGTGGATCGGCGCCTCGAAGCCAGCAACATGACCGTTGTCGATGTGACTCACGCGACGAGCGCCCCGCCGCCGAAGCTGAAAAAGGACAGGAAGAAGCTCGACGCGGCGAAGGCGATCGACAGGCCGAAGACGATCTGGATCAGCCGACGAAACCCGCCCGCCGTCTCGCCGAACGCCAGCGTCAGGCCAGTCGTTATGATGATGATCACCGCGACGATCTTGGCGACGGGTCCCTGCACGGATTCCAGCACCTGCTGGAGCGGCTGCTCCCATGGCATGCCGGAACCGCTGGCCTGGGCCGTGCCGGTCAGGGTGAGCGAAAGGCCAAGCGCCAGACCGGTCAGGAAAAAGCGGTCACGATTGGGAATGGGAAAGATGCGCATGTCAGTCTCCTGTGTTGTCAGGGGTTGGGGAGAGATCGACGACGGCGTAGCCGCCATCGGGGTCGAGGCCCGCGACGCAGGCGATCATTTCGATGCGTCGCGCGGTGCCGCGGCCAGCGATGAAGACGATCAGGTTGATCGCCTCGGCGACCAGGCGGCGCGGTACGGTGACGACGGCTTCCTGGATGAGCTGTTCGATCCGGTAGAGCGCAGAAGACGCGCTGTTGGCGTGGACGGTCGCGATTCCGCCGGGATGGCCGGTGTTCCAGGCCTTGAGCATGTCGAGTGCCTCGCCGCCGCGGACCTCGCCAACGATGATGCGGTCAGGCCGAAGCCGCAGCGTCGAGCGCACCAGGTCGCCCATCGTGACAGCACCGGCCCGCGTCCGCAGCGCCACCGTGTCGCGGGCGGGCGACTGCAGTTCGCGGGTGTCCTCGATCAGGATGACCCGCTCGTCGAGATGCGCCATCTCGGCGAGCAGCGCATTGGCGAGCGTGGTCTTGCCCGAGCTGGTGCCGCCGGCGATCAGGATGTTCCGGCGATCGACCACCGCGAGAGAAAGCATGCGCGCGGTCTCCGCCGGCATGATGCCGTCGGCGACATAGTCCATGAGCGTGTAGACCCGCGCCGCGGGCTTCCGGATCGAGAAGCATGGCGCTGTCGAAACCGGCGGCAGAATGCCTTCGAAGCGTTCGCCGGCGCCTTGTCCATGCGGCGGCAGTTCGGCCGAGACGATGGGCTTGTCGCCATGGACCTCGGTACGGGCATGCGACGCCACCAGTCGGATGATCCGCTCGACCTGGGGTGCATCGAGCTTCACATCGGTATCGACCCGGCCTTCGCCGAGAATATCGACGCGCAGCGCGCCGTCGGGATTGACCATAATTTCGATGACGCGCGGATCGGAGAGCGCGGCAGCGATTGCCGGCCCCATCGCGGTGCGCAGCATGGCGCGGCGACGGTCGGCAGATACCGTGTCGGACCCGGCGGGCATCACGACTTGCCTCCCTTTGGTTCGGGCGGCGCCAGCGTGCGCGTGCCTGCCGCGATCTGGCGGCCGACTTGGGCGACGAAAGATTCGAAGCGGTCGCGCCCGATGGCGCGGCCTGCGGCATCGGCCTCCGGCAGCGGCGCCGTCACCATCAGCTGGTAGCGGACGAACAGCGACAGACTTTCCAGTAGCACGTCGATGTCACGGCGAGCGCCGTCGAGTTCGCGCGACAGCCGGTCGAGGCGGACCTTCAGAAGATCGTCGATTTCCTTTGTGCCCCGGCGCGCCAGCCAGTCCTGCAGCGCATCGTTGACCAAATGGCTCTTGTTGCCGCGATTGCCGGCGGAGAGCGCTTCGAGCGCGTCGCCGATCTCGCGATCGAGATAGAGGTTCTGGCGGATCTTCATCGCCGCCTCACATGCCGGGCACGAGGTCGCGGTGGGCGCCCTCGTTGATCGCATAGCCGCGGGCGACGGCGCTCAGGCCCTGCGCCTGGTCCATGGCGCGCTTGTCGGCCGCGACATCATCATCGTCGGGCACGAGTTGCGGATCGCGGGTTTCGGCGGTGTCGGCGCTCTTGGCTGGTTGCTCAGGAAGGCCGGGGTGACGCTGCTGCTGCATGCCGCCATCGTCCTCGCCGCCCGCGGTATCCTCGGCCTGATGCAGCCGGACATTGATGCCGCGAACTTGGTCGGACCAGTCATCATCGCGCGGCTTCGGACAATCGGGATAGCGGCCTTGCGTCAGCTTTGGAGCGGGCGTCACGCGCGCGGTGAAGTTGCGGTCGCGGAAATAACGCAGCTTGCGTGCCCGGATCGGCGCAAGCCCGGAGACGAGCACGATCTCCTCGTCGGGCGAGAGCTGCATCACTTCGCCGGGCGTCAGAAGCTGGCGGGCGGTCTCCTGGCGGCTGACCATGACATGGGCAAGCCAGGGCGCGAGACGGTGCCCGGCATAGTTGCGCATGGCGCGCTGCTCCGTCGCGGTTCCCAGCGCATCGGAAATACGCTTTGCGGTGCGCTCGTCGTTGGTCGCGAAGGCGACGCGGACATGGCAATTGTCGAGGATGGCGTTGTGCTCGCCATAGGCCTTCTCGATCTGATTGAGGCTCTGGGCGATCAGGAAGGCGCGGATGCCGTAGCCCGCCATGAAGGCGAGGCTGGTCTCGAAGAAGTCGAGGCGGCCGAGCGCGGGAAACTCGTCGAGCATCATCAAAAGCTGATGGCGGCGCGGCGAGGTGCCGGGTTGATCCAGCCGTTCGGTGAGGCGACGACCGATCTGGTTGAGCACGAGCCGGACCAGCGGCTTGGTACGGCTGATATCCGATGGCGGGATGACGAGGTAAAGCGACAGAGGCTGCTTGGCCTCGATCAAGTCGGCGATCCGCCAGTCGCAGCGCGAGGTGACCTCGGCGACCGTCGGATCGCGGTAGAGTCCAAGGAACGACATGGCAGTCGAGAGCACGCCCGAGCGCTCGTTCTCGCTCTTGTTGAGCAGTTCGCGCGCGGCCGAGGCGACGACCGGGTGAACCTTGGGATTCTCGTCGTCGCCGAGATGATTGGTGGTCATCATCCGGCGCAGCGTGGCGACGAAGCTGCGCTGCGGGTCGGAGAGGAAGGTCGCGACCCGCGCGACCGTCTTCTCCTCCTCGGCATAGAGGATGTGGAGGATCGCGCCGACCAGCAGCGAATGGCTGGTCTTTTCCCAATGGTTGCGGCGTTCGAGCGCGCCCTCGGGGTCGACGAGGATGTCGGCGATGTTCTGGACGTCGCGCACTTCGTTGACGCCGCGCCGAACTTCCAGCAGCGGATTGTAGTGCGCCGAGGTGGCGTCGGTGGGATTGAACAGCAGGCAATGCGAGAAGCGCGCGCGCCACCCGGCGGTCAGCGTCCAGTTCTCGCCCTTGATGTCGTGGATGACGGTCGAGCCCGTCCAGGAGAGCAAGGTCGGTACCACGAGGCCCACGCCCTTGCCCGATCTGGTCGGCGCGAACGCCATGACATGCTCTGGGCCGTCATGGCGCAGATACCTTCCGCGCAGTGTGCCGAGCATGACGCCATGATCGCGATGCAAGCCGGCGCGCACGATTTCGTGGCGGCTTGCCCAGCGGGCGGATCCGTATGTGGTGACGTTGCTCGATTGGCGTGCGCGCCACAGCGAACCGAAGATCGCCGCCGCACAACCGATGAAGCCGCTGGCGCCTGCGAACATGCCCGCCCGGTCGAAGACATGCGGGGCATAGGCGTCATAGTGATACCACCAGAGGAACAGCGCCCAGGGATGATAGACCGGCAGGCCATCGAGCCGGAACCAGGGCGCACCCAATTCGGGCTGATAGGCCAGCATAGCTGCTACCCATTGTGTCGCCGCCCAGATGCCCAGCAGGACGATGGCGAAGACGACAAGGATCTGGCCGATGAGCAGTTTGGTGGGTGTCACGTCGAGGCTCCCGCCCGCCGGACAGGACCGGTTCGGGCGGTTTCAGACTCGGTGACAGGCGCCGAAAATTGAACGGCGCTGATGGGCGCAGATGGGCTCGCGTCGGTCTGTTCCGGTCAGGAGCCGGAACGGCACTATCCGATGGGCGTCGTTCGGTGGCCTACAGGCCGGCGTCTATCCGGAGCGTTTCGAGGCGCTCGCGCGAGACAATCTCGACGATGTCGCGAAGGGACCGCACCGCCTCCGACAGAGCATCTAGGTCGTCATTGCCGATCTCATAGCTCGCAGAATAGCGCGCCTCGACATAGGCGCGCTTCAGCAGTTCGAAGCGGCGGCGGTCGATCCGGGTCGCGCGCGGCCAAGCTTCGATCAGCCGCAGTTCGCTGTCCTCAGCGAGCGAGCGCAGAAACTTGATGTTGTGAGAGCGGGGGAAATAGAGGGTCCGGACCAGCAGGAAACAGGCGTAGGCAGTTTCTGTCGCTTGATGCAGGTTAAAGGCTGCCTTCCGGCTCCAGTCTGGGTCTTGCGTAGCTCGCGAGCCCGAAAATTCGGCGAGTTCGATCCATTGATCGAGAGATTTCAATTGATCGCGAAAATATTTGCTCGCCATCTCATAGGCATCGGCTGCTGTCAGGGGCTGCGGCGTCGCAAGTGTGCTGCCGGGGAGTTCGTAGAGCACGATCCCATCGCGGGCGATATCGGTCCAGAAATACTCGCCCCGGCTAAGGGCCTGGTTCACCTCGTCCAGTGTGTGAACGATGATGTTCACCGGCCGCGCAATCGCGCTGTCGTGCAGGATCTTATCCTCGGCGACATACCAATAATCGGCGACGTCGGTGAGGTCCGGGTGGCTGACGATGACCAGCAGGTCGAAGTCCGACTGGTAGCCGTTGTCCGGTTCGTCCACCCAATCGGTCCGCGCATAACTGCCGAACAGGATGATCTTGAGGATGCGCCCGTTCTTCTTCCACGGCTGGTTCGCGCGCGAGATCGCATCGGCAAATTCGCCCATGAGCGTTTGCTTCACGCGGTCCAGTTCGCCTTGCTGGACCGGTGGCAGGTGGTCGACGTCATTTCGCACGGACGCGATTTTCGCGAGAGACCATGCACTTGGCAAGGCTTGACTGCCTCAACGGGTACGCCGATGATCGCATGTCACGCACAAACGGCATCCCGTGCATGTCCCACATGATCGCACATCCCTGGCTCGCCTCCCTTATTTAAGCCGGCTTATCTTAGCTCATCTGCTAATTAAGTGAAGTGCCGATTGCTTAAATAAGGCACGCTGTGCATATTGGCCTCCATGGTCGATCCAGAATCGAATCCGCGGCTCGGTCGCTTCGTGGAGACTCCCGTTGCCGGCGAGGTGGTAAGGGCATTCGTACCGCCCCCGCTGCCGCCGGCACCGCCCATCGACGTGCTGGCGTTGCTCGACCGGCTCAGCCTCGCGGAACGCGCCTTGGGTCGCCTGGACGGCATCACCATGCTACTGCCGCGCCAGGAACTCTTCCTCTACATGTACGTGAGGAAAGAAGCCGTGCTTTCGTCCCAGATCGAGGGCACGCAATCGACGCTCACGGACCTGCTTCGCTTCGAAACCGAGGCGCAGGCCGGCCAGCCGATCGACGACATCCGCGAAGTATCGAACTACGTCGATGCCATGATGTATGGCCTGGAACGCCTAAAGGAAATGCCGCTCTCGCTTCGCCTCATTCGCGAGATGCACGAGCGGCTGCTGCAAAGCGGTCGGGGTGGTACCAAGAGCCCCGGAGAATTCCGCCGGTCGCAGAACTGGATTGGCGGCACCCGCCCCGGCAATGCGCTGTTCGTCCCGCCTCCAACCACGGACCTCGATGGTTGCCTCGACGCCCTCGAGCGCTTCATGCACGAGGAGGAGTCTCGCCTGCCGGCGCTCATCAAGGCGGGCCTACTTCACGTCCAGTTCGAGACGATCCACCCATTCCTCGACGGCAACGGCCGCATCGGCAGGCTGTTGGTGACATTGTACCTGTGCGTCAACGGCGTGCTGCGCAAGCCGCTGCTCTACCTGAGCCTGTATCTGAAGACTCACCGGAATGATTATTACCGGCTTCTACAGGAAGTCCGCGAGCGGGGAGCCTGGGAGGCTTGGCTTGATTTCTTCCTTGCAGGCGTCGCCGACACAGCCAACAAAGCCTTCGACGCCGCCACCCGCATCGTCGATCTGTTCAAGGAAGATCGCGAACGCATCACGGTCGAGAGCGATCGTGCCGGTTCAGCGTTACGAGTCCACGACCTTTTCCAGCAGAACCCGTTTTTTACCGCGAATCAACTGGTCGAACGGACGGGACTGTCGGCGCCGACTGTCAATGCGGCGCTCTCTGATCTCGAACGCCTTGGCGTGGTCGAGGAGATCACTGGCAAGCGACGGGGCCGTGTGTTTGCCTATCGCCGATATCTGGCGATCCTCAGCGAGGGCACGGAGCCACTGAAGTCGCTAATGCCGGAGGGGATGGCTTAGTGGATAGCGGAGCCGTTCCGAAGGAGCCTCTGAAGAATTTGTGACGTGCCGAAAGTTCCACGATATGTTCTTTCTTCCAGCTGGCAAAAATCTTAGGCAAGAATTGATGATCGAGAAACAGGACCATAAAACATGGCCGTACTGAAGCGCCGAACAAGTGGCGATGCAAATTGCTCTCTCCGAGGTCGCGCGACCGCTGCGCCGAGAGATTTCTTCCTCGTACACGTGACCGCTGTCGGGATTGCCCGCGAAATTATCAGAACGGGGCAGATCGAGACTCGCGTTTGCAAAGCACTGGGCGCGAACCTCGTATATTTCTTTGCTTTGCGCCCTGCGTACAAGTTGCGGGATGCAGATCAGAAGAATGACATTCTCGATTTTTTCCCATTCGTATTCCTGGTCAGCACCGACAATCTTGGTCCTCCCTACCACGCCTATCCGTTCGATACGGGCGGAGCCCTTGAGGGCGCCTTCGATGAAGGGGCCAGTCCGGCAGTCTATCTTGAAGACTATGCGCTCGAAGAGACGCTTCAAGCCGTCAACGACCACATCCTGTGGGCATTCGAGACCCCTGCTAACTATTACGACGGCAAGCTGAGGACAGAGTTTGGTAAGGACATTCCCGACTGGGATACCGGTCCTAAGACCTTTGCCAAGATAGCCAGACTCGCATCAGCGGGCAGCAATCGCCCAGATCGGCGGGCTTCCGCCATAGAAGTGGCCTATGCTCGGCACGTGCCGCTGAGCGACGTGAAGTTCGCCGTCCTGCCGTATCAGTTTCTTGAAGACCCGCACGGCCCCAACACTGACATGATCGACAGACTCACTGCTGCTGGAGTATCCTGGGAAACCTATCAATGGCGCCCGAACCGCGCGCCAGCTGATTTCCATAGCGAGATCAGCAGGCTGGTTCGCGACCACCTCGAAACAAGTGACCAGCTGTGAGCGATGCACAACTCAGTCTCCGTCTGATCGGCTACTATCGTTGCGCCGGCCACGGTTTCGCGATGCCGCTCTATGGTCAGAGCGAAGGAGCCAACACACTTTATGTCGCACGAGCGGCAGTGTCGGGTGATCATGGAGCGAGGATTGCGGCCTTCGAGCCGATCAATGTTGACGATCAACGTCGCCTCCCTCCGGGCGAATCCTTTCTGGTTGAGGTCGGCGAACCCTGGCGGGACGTATTTCTGTGGAACGATGCCGCGTATGTGGGAACTCCCGCGCAACTCTGGGCTGAGTTGACGCCGCTGCATCCAGATGTCGAGGCCCGAGCACCTTTGAGTTTGCTGGACTTGGCTGTCCATGCGAGTCGGGATGAAGTCTCCACATTGGCAGGGGTTGCGTTCGGATTTCTCCGTGAACGATTTGGCGAGGCCAAGGCGCGAAGCTGGCGACGACAGTTTGTGCGGCAACAGGCCGAAGTCGCACTCCGGCAGGCGCTTGCGCACCACCAGCATGACGACAGGCTGTTCCAAGCGGTTTGTCTCCGTGAGGAAACTACAAACATCCTGACGTTCGATCTACCTGAAGAGCTAGCATCAGTCTGTTCGGGAGATGATGTTGAAGCTTCAATCGGAGGCATCTCACAATTGGCAGCGTTTATGGGCGCTTCGCTCGCACCGATGCTGCCAATAGAAGCGCCCCCCGAACCTGTTACCAAGTCTCCGCCCTTCGCGCCGGCAGCTCCTACCGTCTGGAACGACATCCCAATTCTTATAGTCGCTGAAGGCAAGCGCGCACGTGAAGTTGTGCGTCACCTCAAATCAGAGCGTAAACGCGAATCATATCAGTTAAAGCAGGGGTGGGACATTTTTTCGGACGGAGAAGCCGAGCTTCCACTTTTTGACGAAACTTACACAAGATCCGTCATCGCGCTCGTTCTTAGCGAAGATGACACAGCGATTGCTCGATCTCAGAGTAAATTGGAAGACTTTCTCGATAGACAGGCGGCTAGAGGCGCCCTCATTCTACTAGTTCCTGCGCTACCACCAATGCAGCCATCTAAGTTTTTTGATCAGTCTGGAAGTAAACAACTTCCTATAGCGCATGCAATCCTGGACACCGCAATCGCCCGCTCCCCCTTCTGGTGGGGGAGTGCCAATCGCTCATTTGACAGGCGTGTTTCTGACGTCCTTCAGCTTGCAGTCAGTGCTGTACGTTCGCAAGTAGTACGCCGCGAACTACTGAAATACCGGCCAGGAAAGGCACCCCCCATCTTGTCCGTAGGCACGGCACCCTATACGAAAGAGCGGGTTGAACCGGACGGTCTTAAGCTCGGTTCCGAAGCGAGCTGGGTGACAGGCGATCCCAAACGAAGCGATCCTGCCATTCTGTTTTCGGTTCGCATCAATCCCGACGAGGTCGAGGGCTATCGCCACGCGAACCAGATCATCGTCGAAGGGCGCCGGCGCGAGAACAGGTTTCCCGAGTTTGCCAGTTCCGTGATCGCGCCGCTCCTCGGCCGCGACAATCGGCGATCCACTGGTCCGAAGGGGCGGCTTGAGCAATTCCCCGATCTGCCGGGCGAAATTCGCGAAACCATGCGCGCGCCCGAGTACGCCGGCGCCTTTGCGATCGGCAGCGGATCGCGCGGATTCCATCTCGCAGTCACAGCAGAGACACCGTCGCTCGATACGGTCGAGCAGGCCGATCACCTGGGCTGGAAGGTGGCCCGATACACCGATGCGGCGACCTTGCGACGCCTGTCGGACGGGACGGAAGAGGGTGCCACATTTCCGGACGAGATCCACATCGGCGCCATCCAGTCGATGGAGATCAACAGAAGCCTTGCCACCCGTGGCATTGATCAGCGGGATGTGGTTCGCGTCAGCTACGATCTTCTTTCGGAATGGCTGGACAGCGTTCCCGCCGCCCAGCGAACGGGCGCACGCCACAACGCACGACCGCTACGGTCAGCGACGCGTCCTTATGGCGAGTCCGGAAATGATCATCTGCTGCTGCGCGAATATGTCCTCAGCTCCGATCCGGCGGCGCAGCGGCTTCTTTCCCTGATTTCGTCGCAGGACAAGCGACCGCCTTTCCGGCCAATGAAGCGCTCCGCGGACCTGCTGAGATGCTGGACACCGCCATCGCCGGGTTTCCGGCGTTATGCGATCGTTGACGGAGCCGTGCCCGGCATCGTGCTCGAACTGCGCCCCGAGGAAGTTCCCCTGCAGGATCTATTCGTGATCGACGGAGACTATGCCGTGCCGGCCCTGTTCCGGTCCCGCGTTTTTGCCGTCTGGGCGCGGGCCACATTGCCCGCGGCAAGCAGCTGGATGGCCAGGTTCTCCATCGCCAATACCTTCGGCGGCTTCCCGATCGCCGACATTTTCCGCATCGTCGGGCAGGAGGGCAGCCTCGCCGCGCTGGTCGCGGACGGCGCTCCGTCGCAACTGGGCGAACTCGCGGAGGAGGTCGGGCAGTATATCGAACGCACGCTCGCAAGCCTGCCTCCGGGAAGCTGGAAGGAAGCACATCGTCCCGGCGAAAATCTGCAGGCAATGCGTCCGCTGAACGAACTCGTGCTGCAGGCCTACGGCCTCTCCCCGGATGCGTCCGACATCCAAATCCTGCGGCGTCTGCGGGAAATGAATGCCGCTTTCGGCAGGCGTGCGCCGTAGCGATCAGACCTCACCGCCTGATATGCCGCCTTTAAATCCCTGCTCGGCGGCAATCTCCAGAATCCGCACGCCATGTCGCGCCTGCTTGGCCGTCGGCGCACGCTCCCACCCGTTGCCGGCATAACTGCTGAGCGTATGCGCTATCCCGCTCTGCCATTTGGCCAGATGCCCCGTTCGAGTACCCCAGAGGTGAAGCGCGAACCACTGCTCCGACGACAGCCGCATGCAGGCTGCGGACGAAGCATGATCGTCCTGGGACGTCCACGGATCATCCGCGGACACCGATCGCTCGTCGCTTCCCCACTCTTCCGGAAGATCGCCGTCGATCGGCAGGTCCAGCTGCCGAAGCGCCGTCCAGCATGCTTCCTTCTTGGCCCATTCGGTGACATTGCGTCCGGCAGCGCTCGACTGAATCTGTCGGTCGATGGCGTGAGACCAAGTACGCAACAACGTCTCCAGTTCATCCGACAGGGACTGGCGCTGCCAAATCAGGTCGAGACGCAGTTTGCCGCCGGTCCGATGTGAAAGATATGCGACAAGATAGGTGGCGATATTGATGCGATAAGCCGGAAACCCTTCGCGCCGCACAATTCGCTGTGCCGCCAGAAACAGGATCGCCTGCGCGATCGCATCGCGATAAAATCCCTCGTCCGGTTCCCACTTGGCACCCCGGCTCTCCCGCATCCGACGCATGTAGGCGATGAAGTTTTTCTGAACGCCGCCGCTGACAACGTGCGGCAGCCGGCTCCAGCTGTTGAGGAAGCGGGCGAGGTCCGTCTTCGAAATCCTGTTGCCCGGAGGAGTGCGTTCGCGGAATGCGCGTGCCCGCGCCTCCGTGGTTCCCTCGATGCTCAGCGCCGTCTGATACTGGCCGCGGGAGCGCTCGTAGAACCACCGTGTCCGCTCGCCGGGAGCCCAGACATCCTTCGACAGTCGTTCCACCGCGATGTGGAACGGCTCGTTGGAGGAAAAGTCTGCTTCCTGAATGACGTTCTGGGTGTTCGCATAGCGCGATATCTGGGGAACCATCTCCTCCACGCTTTCCGGTGGGAGGCGCGTGATCTTCGCAGGCACATGAACACGGGATAGATCGAGCCGGTCGCGCTTTCGGGCGCGGTGGATCGAAGCCGTGGTCTGGCCTCCATTGACGATCTGCATGCCCTTGAAGCCGGTGATGACGGTCGCGCCAGCGACCGTGCCGGTCCGCACTTCGTCCGCCGTTATCGAAATACCGTTGTTGTAGGCCATGAAATAGCCTGGCCGATCGCGGATCGTGTCGCGGATGCCGCGATTGACCTTGCCCGTCGCCTGGAGAAAGGCGCGCACGTTAAACTCCAGGATGCGCGGCCCGTAGGTTTCATACAGCTCGTACAGCGTATCGCCGGAGAAGATCGCGAGATAGGTTTCATATGGCTCCGCACCCGGCGGCATCTCTACACAGGGGATCGGCGGCATGCCCAGCGCCGCAAGGTCGATATCGATGACTTCTCGCGTCTGTCCCGAGCGCATGGTCCGCATCAGGCGGCGAATGTCGTAGATTTCGAAACTTACAGCGACACCGGCCACGGTCGTATCGTCGAGCGACCGGACGGTGGAGGTGCCGTCGGTGATGACGATCACGCGCGCCTGTTTCGTTCCCGCGGCGAGCAGCTCGCTGATACGCTCCATCATCGCATAGCGGTCACTCGCCGTTTCCAGTTCGAGATGGATCTGCCGGCTGGCAGCCAGCAGGGCGCGCGCGCCCTGTCCGGCGAGGCGCGTCACGTCTGCGGTCGATATCGTTGCGGGACTGCCGGTGCCGCCGAAGATTGCCACGATGAGGTCGATCCGCTCGCCGTCATCGGGAATGGCATGACCGGACACCCTGACATTCCCGGTGCCGACCTTCCCGGTGAAATGGCAGGTAACGGGATTTTCGATCATGCCGATATCGGCCAGATGCTCGGCGACGACGTCGACAAATGCGTTTTCGGTGAAGTCACCGACCTCCGCATCGCCGAGCGCCCGGTCGGCGATCTCCGATTGAAGGTCGGATGCAAATTTTTGCAGATCGCGGTCTTCAGCCATGCGCAGGTCCGGCGAGGGAAGCGAGAGTCGACCCAGGAACGGCCCATGAAGCGCAGGCACCCAGATCGATGGTGTACGAGCAGTCACGGACTCCGGCGCGCAGATCACCGGGCGCAATATGCGGGAAGTCCGCGGTCACTTCGAACAGCTGCAAGCCATCGGGTTCGAGATGCAGCACGTAATTCTCGCTGTGCGCATCGACATAACCCGCCGCAAGCAGCAGCGCCGCAAACTCGGCGATCGCGGCCGGCGCTTCGTCGGCAAGCCGCGAACGGACGCGCTCCACCAGCTCCGGCAAGGTTGCGCCTTCCGGAACCTGTCGAAAGCGCAGATGACCGAGCAGGATGCGCCCCCGCGCGATATCGAGCTGCGCAGCATTGGAAATCGCGATGCTCTCCGGCGATTGGCGTGCCGTCGTCTTGATCTCCAGATAGCCGGCGGCGAGACTGAAGTCATTGGGCTCGCCTCGCGGGCCGGCCCAGGCGGCAAGTGCCCGCTCGATCCCGATCAGAGGCGCCAGATGATCGGCCAGGACGTGGAGTTCGCCCATCAGTCCGATCATGGCGGTTTCGGAAAGGCCGTCCGGCCCGTGGCGAGCCATGAAGGCCTGCCACACGTGGAGACGCCCGATGAATGCGGACAGGGCCGATTGCGCGTCAGCCTGGGAGGCTGCCACGTCGGCGGTGTCGGTGCACAGGACGGCAAACACTGCCGAATAGGCGACGTGTGCCAGCGAGAGGGCGAACCGGACCCGGCCGGTATGGCTGTGTCCAAGCAGCACCGTATCGACCCGGAAACCGGCCGACTTGGGAATACGGATCGAGGGCGGGACCAGGGAGGCCTCAACCTCGACAATCAATCCGGGCGCTCCGTCAGGCCGATGGATGCCGGCAAGGATCTCGCACGCAGCACCCGGATGTATCCGGCGAAGATGCCATCCGGTCTCGGTTCGGTGCTCGGCGCCCAACGTCTTCCAGGCCTCCTCCACGACGCTCATGCATCACCCTCGTCGTCGTCGCCAGCGCCGTAGATGCTGTTGACGACATAGCTGACCGACTTGGCGTTCGAACTTGCAGGAAAGCTGATGCCGAGACCGATCGGTGCGATGTCGACGGGCAGGAAGACATGGTCAAACTTGCGGCCGTTGTCGTCGATCTCCTGGCGGCGCGCCAGCGGATAGAGCAGGAGGAGTCCCCGTTCGGCGGGGCGGTACTGCCGCAGGAACACGCCGGAAGGCGCTTCGGGAGGCTTGTCCGATTTGCGCTTGCGCTTCGGCGGGGCGGCCAGGGTGTCCGCCATTGCTGCGGCGTAGGCATCGGAGTCGAGATCGACGGCCTCGTCGCGCGGATTCAGCAGCCTGCGAATGACAAACCGCTCCCCGGATCTGATGATCCTGGGCTGGGTCAGATCCGGACCATAGCCGCCTTTCGGTTGCCGGATGACGGCGTCAACGCTCCATTGGCCCAGCTGAACCCTTTCCGCACCGTCACCGCCGACCAGAAGGACATTCCAGTTGACGAGCTCGCCGCGCCGTACCTGCTCGCGAATATATTTCGCTAGGACAGGGGCATTGGCGCGGGCGGCGTCTTCGTGGGTGGAAAACCTGTCAAGAAACGCCAGGACATAGTCCGCGGGAACGCCGGTCCACAGATGCGATCCCTTCCAGCGGTTTGCACGGCCGCTCGGCCGGCGCTGCTCGGGATCGGGAACATGCGCAATTCCTGCAGCGGTCAGCCGTCCGATGAAGTCCGACGCGGCAGCATGGTTCTGTTCGAGGGCTCGCTGTGACGTCGAGAAGACCGTCGTTTCCGAGATATCGCCCGCAAAGGAGACTTGCAGCTCGGTGCCGTGCCGCATCTTGGCCCGCGAGGTGACCGTCAGGCTTGGATGGCTGCGGACGCGTAGGCCGAACTGGATCGGGTCGGCGCCGATCGCTTCCATCCGGTCGAATTCCCGACGAAGCTCGTCGCTCGCCTGCGCGATATGTCCGTACCAGTCGATATGATCCTGCGTCGTGAACAGCCTGCAAAGGTCGAGATAGCCCTGGCGATAGCCGAACCAGCGACCCATCTGCATGAGCGTGTCGTACATCGTCGACCCACGCAGGAAGTAGGTGATCGACAGGCCCTCGAGCGTGAGCCCGCGTGCCAGCTTGTCCCCGCCGACCGCGATCACGTTGAGGCCCTGATCCTTGTTGAGGTCATAGTCCAGGACGTCGGCCGAGCTGCCGTTGATTTCACGCACGCCGATCGAACTGACGGTCGCCCGCAGCGCCACTTCCAGCTCCGGCCAGGCGACGGGCGGACAATCTTCGAGCGCGAGGTCGCGGGTGACCGGTTCGAACTCGGTCTCCCAGAGCGTCCTGAACGGGGCGAGCCCCTCCTTCCCGCCATAGCGAACGTCGTTGGTCAGCGTGTCGAGTGCTTCCTGCACTTGCGCGATCACGCGCTTCTGGACCGCCTGATACCGTGTGACATGGATGAGCATGCTGTTGTGCGCACGGCTCTGGCCGCGCTCACGCCGCGCCGCGACGACGAGTGCGAAGCATCGCATCGCGGTTATCAGTGAATCCGGGATGATGTCCTCGCCGTTCACCAGCGGAACGTGGAAGACCTTGTGAACGGGCGGCATCCAGCCGAGCGTCTCCCGTCTGGACAGGCTGTCGGCATGATCCTCGATCGGAACGATCAGATCGGGAAGGCCGGCAACTTCGTCGTCGCTCTGCTCCTCCCGCGTGTACCCGAAGATGCGCGACGCGCCGATGTAATTGTCCGGGGTCGGCATGTTGACGATGAAATCGCGCGGAAAGAGATCCTGAAATTCTTTCCCCGTCTCGGCATCGGGATGGATGAAGATGTTGGCAAAGGGCGTAGCTGTATAGCCAACATAGGAAACCTGGTCGAAGCTTCCGACGATCTGGCGGATCTTCGCGTTGATGGCGGTCGGCTTGTGGTCCGCGTCTGCGACTCCATCGGTGAACCGCTGCTGACGAGTGTCGACGGAGGCATTGTCGGCCTCGTCATCGATCACGAGCAGCGGCATGCCGGTAAACCGCGGTCTGCCCTGGTCCCTCGAATTGGCGGTAAGGCGAATCCATTCGAGAACGCCGTTGAGGACGCTCGCGTTCTTCTTGACGACGAGCAGCAGCGGGCGTCCTCCCGGATGCACGCCGAATTGCGACATCGTCTTCCAGTTGAAGTCGCCTTTCTCGGTCCGGTTGGTCGCCCAGTCGACGATTGCCGAAGGATCGATCTGACCCGTCCCAATAACGCGCGAGCTGGTCTCGCCGATCGGGACGCTGATCTTGCCAATGAACCCTTCGTCGAGCCGGATCTGCGTCTGACTGCGCAGATTGTTGTTTAGGCCGGTCAGAACGATGATGACCTTGTAGCCGGCATCGGTCGCCTTACAGATCAGGCCCGTGTAGTTGCCGGTCTTGCCGGACTGGACGTCACCGACGACCATACCGCGGCGATCGAACTTCCCTTCGCTCGCGGGATTCCCGCAGAGGTCGAGGATACGGTCGGTGATGCGATTGAGCGAATTGATTGCCGGTTGCGGCAGCTGCTGCCGGATGAGGAAGCTTCTGTAGCGCTCCCAGAATTTCCAGCGGATATCGTCACGCCGTTCATTGAGCCAGGGGAGATGTCCGTCGTCGGCGCGCAGGACCGACTCCTCGCCGATGAAGGTACTGAAAATCGTGCCGAGCTGGGCGATCGCCGCATCGCGCGATATTTCGTTCCGCCATTCGGGGAACGCAGCAAGCAGACGATCGAGCGTCGCGCCGATCTCGTCCCGTGATAGCGGGACGTCGGTTGCTCGCTGCGACAGCCTGAGCTGGGCCATCTGCACGAGCTCAAGCTGAAAATCGGGATTGATCGCCATGTCAGCGGACCTCGTCAGGGAGCTTCCTGATCGCCTCTGGATAGGACGAGAAAGGCTCGAGCACCATCAGCCTAGCACGCGCTTCGTCGGCGCCGAGCTTCAGCCCCGTACGCATGTGGTGATAGAGCGAGGTCAGCGCCGCTGCCTCCTCGGTCGACATCGCCGGCCCGGCCTTCGCGGCAGTCGAGTCGGCGGCCTCACTCACGTCGATCCAGATGCGCTGCACGGGCACGGTCGCCTCGATCACCGCCAGCATGTCCTCGACGATCTGCCGCTTGTTCCCCACCGCGTCGAGTGCGTGACGCACCGACGGATGCGCCCGGTCGACCCGGTATGATACGCCCCGGCTCGTGTGTACTGGCGCCCAGGCGCGAACCAGCTGTTCGCGCTGTTTCCGCGTACCTGCGCCCGCGCGTTGCGCGAATATCTCCCGCGCATCGCGGCGGACATTCTCGGCCAGTGCCTGCAGGCGTTTGCGAAGGGACGGCGGAGGGACCGCGATCGACTTGCGGATGTCCACCTTCCAGTCCAGATCCCCGCTGGTCGGCAGGTCGAGCCTGATACGCGCGAGGCGGTGAATGCCGTTCTGCGCCCAGCCGCGCCCCGGACCCAGGCCGAGCCATCCGCCGGCCACCAGAAGACGCTCGCCGCGATAGACGAAGAAGCCCTCATGCGCCTGCCAGCCCGAAGGACCCTCGGCCTTGCCGAACTCGGCGCTGCTCATCCGGTCGCGATGCGGCAGGACAAATCCCTGAACTTCGACCGAGCCTCCGCTGTGGCGAATGGTCTCGACCGGTGTCGGTGCGGTCGCCTTGTGCTGCGATATGAACGGATCCCAGGGAATGACCCGCTGAGCCTCGTCATCGCCGTTGAAGGTGATGACCAGACGCGGGTTCGGCCCTTCGAGATACCGATGGAACGTCATCGAAAGGTGGCGCTCGACCATCTGGGCTAGCGTGTAGAAGCGTTGCCGGTCGGTTGCGTCGTCGGTCAGTTCTCGGCCCAGCATACGGTCCAGGCGGGCGATGACCACGACTGTCCCGTGAGGACGATCAGACAGAATATCGGCATCCGCTGCTATCTCGGCGGGCATCCCGCGCAGCAGCTGCCAAGCATCGACGTCAGCGACATGCGCAAGATCCCAGTAGCGCGCCTCAATGCTGCCGTTCTCCACGCGCGATGCCACGGCCAGCAGACTGCCTTGAGAAAGAGAGGCAGTCTTCAATCCGAGTCCGAATCGGCCGAGATCGGCGGGCTCTCGCGGCTCTAAGGGGTGCCGTCCGGCGGGGCGCATTGCTTCGACCAGTGCCGGCCGGTCCATGCCGCGGCCGTTGTCGGTGAGGCGAACGATTGAACCGGACCCGCGCCATTCGAAATCGACGCGTACATGCGTCGCTCCAGCTGCGATACTGTTGTCGATCAAATCCGCGATCGCTGCGGGAGGAGAATAGCCGATGCCGCGAAGCGATTCGAGCATGGCGCTCGCTCCCGGCGGCGCGTGATCAAAATCCTCCTCGAGTTCGACCGCTAGTTTTCCCATGCGATCAGGCGGCTTCGAGATCGATTGTCTCGTCCATCGACGCGACACCGGAATCGATCTGCTTCTTTAGCGCCGTTGCAACAGCCTTGCCCAGCAGCGGCGGCACGGCGTTGCCGATCTGCCGGAAGGCGGCATTCATGGCCCCGGAAAACCGGAAGCCGTCGGGAAAGGACTGAAGCCGCGCGGCCTCGCGCACCGAAATCGTCCGGCTCTGATAGCTGTCGTAGTGGATGTGCGAATAGGTGTCCTTGCCGATATGCGCGGTCAGCGTCCGGCTCGGCTTGAGCGGCTCGAGCTTCCACCACTTGTTTGGAAACTTGCCGGGATCATAAGGGGGGACGATGGACTGTCGGAGCGCCTCCCATTCCTCCGTGCCCTCGTCGCGGCCGGTCAGCCCCTTCGCGTCCGCCGCAGCGCTGAACATGCTCTCTGCAAGCTGACGCGCCTGCGGATAGTCGGCGCCATGCGGCAACGAACGGAAAATCGGAAAGTCTCGCGGCGTGATGCGCACCAGATGCCCGCCGGTGCCATTCTCTGTCGCGAAGCCCGGCCATTGACGCATCAGCTGGGCATAGTCGGACGGGCCGCTTTTGCGTTCCCGATATGGCAGGACATCGTCGAGCTTGCGCCGGCGCATCGCTCGTGGATCGGTCCTGTGTTCGGCGATCCTCGGAAGATCGCCCAGCGCGGCCCGCACGCCGACCGCACGCGGGAGCTCTTCGGACGGCTTGTGCACCTCGCGAAAATGGGGGCTGTTCTCATCGACGTGCTTCAGCGCCACGCGGCGAGAGCTTTCATAGCCGCGGGGGAGCTCGAGAAAATGCGTGGGATCGGGAAATGCCGGATCGACGCCGAGCGTATTGGCGATGGCGATGATGAACAGTCGCTCGCGGACCTGCGGCACGCCAAAATAGGCGGCGTTCAGGATGGTATAGGCGGTCCGATACCCTTCGGCTTCGAGCGTGTCGCAGATTTCTTCGGGTACGTTGTGGCCACCGAAGTTCAGGATGTCGGGAACATTTTCGATGACGATGGCAAGCGGCTGCGTGTCGCGCACATAGTCCAGAAAGCGACGATACAGCGCGGCGCGCGGGTCCGTCTGGAAGGCATCGTCCTTGCCCGCGACCTCGCGAAGTTTCGAGCGGCCGATACGGGCGAACGCTTGGCACGGCAGCCCCGCCGCCAGAACGTCGAATGCCTGGGCGGTCGGAACGCCGAATCCGAGCTCCTCGACGATGTCGTCCGCCGAACAGGCTTCCATATCGCGGGCAATCGCCCAGGGGTCATCGGCGGAACGCCCGTTCCCGAAATTCAGCGCGTAGCTGGCGGCCGCTTCGGGATCGATTTCCACATGGGCCGCCAGCGCGAACCCCGCCGAGGAAAGGCCGAGCGAAAGCCCCCCACAACCCGAGCAGATTTCGAGCAGGCGCGGAGTCTCTCCACCACGCAGGCGGGCAGCCTTGCTGCGCCTGATTGCCGACCGTTCAGCAGGCAGCATTGCAGACCTCGCGCGTCAGAATGTCGGCGATGGTCTTCTCTTCCCTGGTTTGGCACTCCCAAATGACGACGACATTCCACCCCCTGTCTTCGAGCTCCTGCCTTGTGCGGATATCCCGAGCGACGTTAGTCTGGAGTTTGTTCAGCCAGAACTCAACATTCGACTTCGGCGTGTACGCATATTTGCATCCGGAATGGCGATGCCAGTAGCAGCCATTGACGAAAAGCGCGGTTTTTCTTCGGGGAAACACCAAGTCTGGCGCGCCCGGCAGGTCGCGGCGATGCAGTCGGAACCGCAATCCGAGCCGGTGCGCGGTGCGACGAACTGCAAGTTCCGGTCGAGTGTTGCGGCTCCTGATGTTGCGCATCATTGCCGATCGCTTCTCTACGGACACAGTATCCATCATTTCTTACCGCACATCAGAGGTCGCCGGGTGTGGCCCGTGCCACTGCTTCAGCTACGGTATCAGGCGCCGATCGAATGACCGCAAGAAGGATTCGCGCGGTGCGATCCGGTCGCTTCCTTCCCTGCTCCCAGTCCCGAACCGCGCCAATTGTAAAGCCAAAGGTGTCGGCAAAGGCCTTCTGCGTCAGTCCTCGCCCGCGCCTGACGGACCGGACGTCAATGTCCTGCATCTAAGTCACGCCCTTCACTACCGCGATTGTCCCTATCAATTTGGTCAGATTCCTGACCATACATTCTACACACGTTCCATACGGCGTGGCCGTAGTTCGAGCAAGCAAACTTAGCTTGGACGCTTCAACCAATTGCGCAAGCCGCAGGGACAAACGGTCCCGAGAAGCTGGAAAGAAGGCTGGAATACAAAATGCTTGTCACGAAATCGTCGGCCCGCTCCGACCCCTGCCGATCGACCAGCTGATGCCGTCGGCACGCATCAATCCCGAAACCGATTTGCCGACTTGGCGCTCCAGTACCGGGCGCCACGGCACGAGCGTAAAATCCCGGGATCGCTCGACCAGCGCGAAGCGCCCGCTGACGAGGTCGACGGATCGGCGATAGACGCCCTCGATGCGGCCGCCTTCGGCAGCCTCCCGGAACGGCATCTGGAGCTCGCCGGAAAGCTGTCCCGCGACCCGCAGCAGCTCGCGCCGCTGGAGCGCAGCGATCATGCCATTCGGAAACGTCGGGCCGCTGCCCGTCTCCTCTGCAAATCCCTGGGCCACCAACCACTGCCGGCGGCGCGCCTGGGCGGCGCGCAGATCATGCCCGAAGCCGGCATCGCGGACGGGCTCGGGCGCCCCTGACACCAGCTCCCGGTCGATCCAGGTCGCGGCATCGGCCTCAACCAGCCGGTCGAGCGGCTGCGCCGACAGCGTGGTGATCACCACTGGACGGTCGCGCAGCCGCGCTGCCTCATAGGCCGCCACGCGTTCGAGATGATCAGGCGCGATGATCCAGCGACCCGACGGCTCGCGCTCGACGATGCCCGCCGTCCGCCGCATTGCCTCGAGCCGGCGAACATGGGTCTCGGCAAAGGCTTGGGTCGCGGTCGGATCGTGGCGCAGATGGGCATCCACATCGTAGCGACCGTCATTGGCTGCAGCGATCTTGGCGACAGTGCGATCGACTTCTCGAATTTCGGGCCGGATCGGCTCAATGCGCACGACGGAGCCATGGGTCAAAACCGCATCGGTCTCCACACCCTTGCCGATCCCGACGTGATGGCTGCGCCCATCGACGCCATCGACGATCAGGTAATAGCGATCGGCATGCTCGTCGGCGAGCCCGCGCACCAGCACCCGGCCGACGAGCGGGCGGGCATCGGGCGCGGCGGGATCGTAGATCGCCTGGTCGGCCGCAGCGCGTTCGACCGCGGCGCGGGAAAATTCGCGCTGCATCGTGCGGATGATGTCGCCGCGCTCTCCCAGCGCGCGCAGCGTAGCGGCAAGGTCGGGCGCGAGCCGGAAGCGGCCGGCGCCGAGCGGTTCGGCGAGGCCAAGGCGGGCCAGCTTCGCCAGCCGGCCGGCGCGCAGCGTCTGGTCGAAGGTATCGCGGCCGTGGCTCGTCACCACCCGGTCGGCGTCCGCGCCCTTGAGCAAGGCCCGGTCGATCGAGGTCAGGCGCTCCTGCTCCACTTCGGCACGCAATCCTTGCTGAATTTCACGATGGGTGCGTGGTCCCAGGTCGAGGTCGACCAACTCGGCGGCGCGTTCGCGGATGCCGGTCGTCATATAGTCGCGGGCGATGATGAGATCGGCGCCCCGTTCGTCCTTGCCGCGCACGACGATATGGGTGTGCGGATGGCCGGTGTTGAAGTGATCGACCGCGACCCAGTCGAGCCTGGTCCCCAGATCCTCTTCGAGCCGGTTCATCAGCCGCCGGGTCAGGGGTCTGAGATCGTCATATTGATCGCCGTCCTCGGGCGATACGATGAAACGAAACTGGTGGCGATCGCCTGCCGCCCGCTCGCCGAACGCCTTGCCGTCAATGGCATCGGCGTCGCGGCCATAGAGTGCGCCACGTTCCCCCTCGCGCGTGGTGCCGTCGCGTTGGAGATAGCGCAGGTGCGCGGCGGCGGCCGACGCGCCCTTGCCGGTGAGCTTGACGATGCTCGCCTTGACGATGACGCGGCGCCGGCTCGAAGCGGCATGGCCGCCGCGGCTGGCGAGAAGGCGGCCGACGCCCGCGCCGCGACCGCTTCGACTGCCTGTGAAGCTGCCCCTGGCAAGGTTCGGTCCTGCCGCGCCGCTCCGGGCAAGATTGGCGGCCGCGAGCACGCGGCCGAGATAGCGCCGGGCGCGCTTGTGGCCCTGGCTGCGCTGGCGCCCGAGGCGCGGCTCGAAACTGTTGTCGTCGGCCATCTTCCTGCTTCCGAAAGGCTTGGGCGGGCGAGCATGACCTGCGCCCTAACAGATGAAAACCGGTGTCACTGAGCGTCGCGGATTTCCGCCAGTTTCGCAGGCAATGGCACCAGCACGTCAAGAGCAGTGCCGTCGATCCGGCCAAATAACGATGTGCAGACAAAGGTTTATGGAACGGCAGTGCCATAGCTTTATCTTGCCTTACGCCGCCCTCCCGTCCGAACCGCTTCTGTTCCCCGTCATCCGCTATCCCGCCGCGCCCCGACACCGGCGGCGATTCCGTAAGACCGAGGCAAAAAGAAGCCGGGAAGCCGATGCCTGTCCGGCACCTGCGCCCCGGCGTTTTGATACCCCGATCAATGCGTGACCGCGAATGCTTCGCGTGCTGCGCGTTCGCTTCCGAACTCGCGCTGCCCCATCAATCCGTGGGGGTTTCCATCGCCATCGACGATGCTTACCGCGACGAACCAGCGGCCATCCAGGCGGCCCATGATCGCCACCCGATCGAGCTCGAAATTCTCCTCGTCCTGCGCTGGATAGGCCCCGAGCCAGCGCTCCGACACCCTCGCATCCCACAGGAAATCGCTCTCCTCGGCCTCCAGAAACCGTGCGGCCAAAGCTTCGCCCGCACCCCGCCCGAACTCGATTTCGAGTCCCGCCACGAGCGTTGCCATCACGTGATCCTTCTCCTTGGCCGACGCCGCACCGATGGTCTGAAACATTGTCATGATCGCCTCCTTCGCTTGACGTCCTCCTCATCGAGGACAGACCTCGCGCGAAGGGTGGCGGAGCGGCTGTCAGGGCCGCTGGAGGCGCAGCCGGAAGCGCCGCGAAGCGGCGGCGGAGGAACCGATTTTGTTGCGCCAGAACGAAAAGAATCGGCTGCGCAGCAGCCTCCGGATCGCGGCAAAATTGGAGGGGCCGCCGGCCTTGCACAGCCGCTTTGCCGCCCGTCATACTAAGCCTTGCCGAGACGAGCCCCCTCCCACCTCTGCCATGCGCACTGTCCTCGCCACCAATGTTTTGCGATGCTGCCGTTCGTGCTCGCTCAGCGGCGAGCGCGAACGGCGAATAGCGGATTTGGTGAGGCGTCCGGCGCGCGCGATGGTGATTGGTCGCTGGAATTCGCAGCGGTGCTGAGCACCACGAACAGCGGTGGAGGCGAACCGCGCGAGGCCGATGGCGTCGGCCGCATGTCCTGCGGACCCGTGCCCGATAGCGTGGCGAGATAGGCGCGCGTCTCGCCCGGCAGCGGGCGCCCGGTGGCGAGATATGCGGCATAGCGGCCGGGACCGGCATTATAGGCGCCGAACAGCCCCGGATAGCCGAAGCGGTCATACATCGCGCGCAGATAGGCAGTGCCGGCGAGGATATTGTCGTGCGGATCATGCGGATTGCCGCCCAGGCCGTATGTCGCCCGCATCGCCGCCCAGGTCGCCGGCATCAGTTGCATCAGCCCTATCGCGCCCGCCCGGCTCGTGATCGGCCGCCCGTCCAGCATGGTCATGCCGCCGCTTTCCGCGCGCATCACCCGCTCGATCCAGGCCACGGGCACGCCGAACCGTACCGAGGCGTCGGCGATCTCGGCGTGCCAGCGGGCTACCGGATCGATTTCCTGCGAATTGGCACTGGCAGGCGCGGCAAAGAGCAGCGCGAAACCAAGCGCGAGCCTCCTCAGGGCAGCCACAGCGGGGTCGCCCTGCCGATGACATCGCGCGCCGCTGTCGGCCCGAAATAACGCCCGTCGAACGAGTCCGGGGTCTCGGTCATGAGCAGGAACACCATGCCCGGGACCAGCCGGATGCAGCCCTGCCACCCGGGCAGCGGACGGCCTGCGGCGTCTGCGGCGCGGCGCAGCGCAACCGGCCGGCCGTTCACCATCACGGTGCGATCGGCCGCGCAGATCGTGTCGCCCGAGACCGCCATGACGCGCTTCACCAGCGGCACGTTCGCGGGCAGATAGCGGCGCTGCGCGGCGACTTGCCGCGCCGCCGGCGGCGGCCAGGCGATCACCATGTCGCCGCGTCCAGGGGCCATGCCGGGCGAGACGGCATAGAAGCCGATCGGCGCACTGGCGCTGGCATTCCAGACCAGCCGGGGCAATGGCGGCCGTGCGATCGTGAGGCCCAGGACGGCCACGCCGATCACAAGCAGCGTGGTCCGGCGCACCCATATACGGCGGACCCGAGCCATGCGCTGGCGTTCTGCCCGCTGGTGCTTTTCCCAGGCGAACAGCGGCAGCGGGCGGGTCTTGGGAGGCGGCTCAACCATGCTCGCCTCCGCGTGCGCGGGCCGCCGACCAGGCCTCGATATCGTCGATATGATAGCGCCAGGTGCGGCCATGCAGGCGGCATTTCGGACCTGTTCCCGTCTGGCGAAGGCGCTTGAGCGTCGAATAGGCGAGGCCGAGGTGAAAGGCCGCCTGCTTGGCGGTGAGAAAGGGGCAGGTCTCGCGCGCGGCCTGCGCACGTGCCCCGATATCTTTCGCGGTGTCGTCCATGTTTTTCCGTCCATCCAAGCCGCCGCTTGGTGCGCCGGCTGATGGGAGCGGAATGGATCGATCCGGCCGTCTTCGGCAGGGTCGCAAATCGACCCATGCGATTCCGACCCCCTTGTCGCGGCGACGCTTGGGGCCGACGGCGAGTGCCCCGCACCCGGCTCGGGCGCGGGGCGGCTCGCTCAATCGGCCGGGTTCCAGATGATCGCGAAGGCGTCGTCGTCGTCCTGCCCGGCGGCGCGGCCGAGATTGGCGTAGAGCCGGCGCGGGCCGAATTCGGGGGCGGCGAGCGACAGCGACACATAGTCGCGGCCGCTCATTTCGCCGCGCCGGACCCATCCGGCCCCGACCTCGACGCCTGCCGCCGACACGCGATAGTCGGGCTGGGTGTCGCCGGACTTGCGGGTGTTGGGAATGATCTCGATGTCGGTGCGGATCGAGAGCGTCTTGAGCTGGCCCTTGAAGCCGTTTCCGTCGCGGGTGACATAACCGATGGCTGGCATTGTTCGTCTCCTGAAAAGTCGCCCCGAACCGTTTCCGGGCGATGGGCGGACCGGAGGGACGGTCGAAGCAGGCCTGCGAACCGGAGGCCGGAGCGGCAGCGGAGGACCGGAGCCGGAGACTTATTTGAAGCGCAGCGCCCGCGAGGAGCCCGCAAGCTCGGGGTCCCCAAGCGGTGTGCCGCGTGGGGTGGGCGCGGGCGGGGAAATAAGCCGCACGGCGATGGTTTCGCGGGACTGCGGCCGTCCCAGGTCATGCGCCCGAGGAGCCGAAAACGGTGTGGGACACGCAGTGGTAACGACGACAATGCCGCCGGTTCAACCCTCGCGATGGATTGGTCGTGGACTGCGCGGACGCACCGCCGCACCAACGGATCGATCGTCCAGGGCACGCACCGCGACGCTGCCGCCATTGCCGGTTGTGCGGCGGACAACGACGGGCCAGGGTTCCTGGTGCGGTACGAAAGGCGGTAAGGTCAGCGCCATGTCGATGATCGCCATCCGCCTGCCGGCGAACTGCGCCGCGCTGCTGCTGATCGCGGCCGCGCTGGCGCAAGCCCGACTGGTGCGTGCGCCCACGCTGATGAGTACAAGGGAATAGCCGCGCCACGGCCCGCGCCAGCAGGCCGGGGCGCGGCGCATATTCAGGGCATCAGCCGCAGCGGCGGCACGGCGAAATCGCCCGCCGCGAAGTGGGCGAGGATCGCCTCGTAGCTGCCGAGACGTTCTACGGTGCAACGGCCGATCAGGAGATAATCGTCCTCGTCGGCGGCATAGCACTGCACCTCGCCCTCGCCGGTGAACACCGCCCGCTCGGCGCCCCATTGGCCGGAATAGGCGCCTGACCAGCGGGCGAAGGACAAGCCATGCGTGATGCACCAGCTTTCGAGGCCCTCGAACCGGCCCCGGGCCACTTCATGCGCCATGAGTTCAAGCGGCACGCCCTCCCGAAACATCGCGGGCGTGAAGGTTCGCCGTCCCATTCGGTGGACAGTCCCTGCTCCTGAACGAGAGCAGCGAGATCGGGCAGGAGGGATCGCGGCAGGGTGCCGCCGATGGTGATGCTCGCGGATACGCGGTCGGCCATGATGGTCTCCTTTCCCGCGCGGCCGAGCCCATCAGGGCGAGGGCGCGCGGCTGAATTTTCGACAATGGCAAGGATGCGGGCGGCGGCTTCCCGCCGCCCGCAATGGATCAAGCGGCGAGGCGGTCGGCCTCTTCGTCGGGGTCCGGCAGGGCTATCGCCGCGCCGGGTGCGGTCGGATCAGGATCGTCGTCGCTCGGGCGGAACCGCTCGATCTCGCGCGCGGCCTGTGCCTTGGCATGGGCCGCGACGGTGCCGACACCGCCGCGCGCCGTGTAGGCGGCGGGCGGGAACGCCATCCAGCGCGGCACCCAATTCTCGCGCCGTGCGCGTCCGTTGGTGCCGTCGAGATGATCGCGGACGATGCGTTTCAGCGTCTTGGTCTTCTCGCCCGCATTGGCGCTGGCGACGGTTTCGCCCGCCACCTCGGCGACGATTCGGGTCAGCACTTCCCGGTCGCGGATCAGCTCGAAAAAGGCATCGTCGGCCCGCCAGCAGCGGGCCATATCGACGCCGATCTCCATGCCCACCGCCTCGACGGCGGCGCTGCCCGACGCCAAGGTTTCGCCCATGACGATAGCGATCACCTCCATGACGACCGCATCGGGTAGGTCGAGCAGCCGGTGGAAGATGCCGACGACGCCATAGTCGTCGCCCCCATCCGCAAAGCTACCCCCGGTCACGGTCGGTTCCTCGGCGGAGAACCCGAGCACCGCCAGCACCGCGCGGCGGCGCTCGTCGAAATCGGCCTCAGCCTTGCTGTTGTTGAGGCTGTCGCGGACGTCCTCGTTGCGGGTGGATTGCGGCTCGGGCGTGACGCGCCAGAGGTGCGAACCGCCCATGGCATGCGCCACCATCAAGCGTAGAGCGATGGCCGGATGGCCAGTCAGCGCGGTGCGAACGGCGGCGTGGCGATGCAGGTCGATATAGGTCTGCATCGTGCTCGTCACTTCGGGCCGGGCGGCTTTCTGCCCGGTCCCGATCCTACCGTTCGCTTCGACCTTGGCAAGGCGCGCAGCCTCCTTGCGGCTGACATAGCCCTCGTGAACGATCACTTCGCCGGTGGCGCGCACGTCGAGATAGACGCGCCCGCCCTTGCGCTTGCCCGCCTTCTCATATTCCCAAGTCGAGAAATGATCGGACGGCGGCACGATGATCGCATCGGCCCAGCCCTGCTCGACATAGGCGGCGCGCCGGGCCTCGATGGCGGCATTCTGCGCGGTCCAGAAGGCATCGGCATCGGCGACATAACGGTCGTCGCCGAACAGGTCGGCGACCGTGGCAAGCCCACTCGCCTCGATGTCGAACAGCGCGTGACGGGCCGGGATCGACTGCCCGCCAAACAGCCATGATTTCAACTGGTGGCCGGTCGGCAGATAGGCATTCTCGTCGTCGGCCAGCGCCAGCCATGCCTTTTGCTGGCTCTTCGACGCCATTGTCAGATGGCGCACGGTGGCAGCGTCGATCCGTTCCTTGCGATAGAGGTCGCGGATGGCGGGGAGCAGGTTGCCGAGCGCCAGCACGCGCTTGACGGTGAGGTCGGGCAGTCCGAACGTCGCGGCGATGTCTTCCACCTTGCGGCCCTCGCGGACGAGGCGGGTGAAGGTTTCCCACTGAGTCACCTCGTCGGGGTCGAGCCGCGCCATGTTCTCGATCATCGACGCCTCGATGGCGGCGGCATCGTCGCCATCGTCGAGGATCGCGCACGCCATCGGTTCGGGTGTCGTGTCGCCTGCCGCGCGCCGTTCCTCGGCGACGATCTTCGCGGCATGGAAGCGGCGGCTTCCGGCGATGATTTCATAGCCCTCAGGTGCGCAGTTCGGGCGGACGAGGACCGGCTGGATAACGCCACGGCTGCGCACGGTCGGCAGGATGTCGGAGACATCGGGAGCCTTCCGCCCGTAACGCATGTTGGCCTTGCTCACGACCAGCTTGTCGAGCGGGATGAATTCGAGTTTCATGTCAGCACTCCTTATGAGGGTTCGGGAGTCGCTTGCCTCCCTCACCGGTCCGTCGATCTTTCCGGGGTTGGCGGACCGGCTTTGCGGAAAGCGGCGTTACGCGCCGCGCGTCATCCGCCGTTCCCCTCGTCGGGATCGCTCGGAAGCTTAGAAACCGGCGCTGCTTCGATGCGCCAGATGATGGATTCGGCCTCTCGGATCGAACCGGCCCGGCGCGCGGTGTCGGCCCAGACCGACAGGCTGGCGCTGGTCGAAAAGCCAATGTCGCGTTCGATGGTGAGGCCGAACGGCAGATGAAGCCGCGCGATCTCGCCGAGCGAGAAATAGCCGAGTTCTGGACAGCCGAACCCCAGGTCGGCGAGGCCGAACAGCGTATCGCCATCGTCAAGCAATTCGGTCGCGAGCCATGTCGCCGCTCCCAGAGGGTTGAAGAATTTGACGACCGGCGCAGGGTCGTGGCGGGAATTGCGCGCGCTGTCCTCGGCATGGGCACGAAGCTGCGCGCGCAAGGTCTGGGTGAGCAGGATCATGCCGCAGCCCTCCGTTCGCCAAAGTCATTGCGGGAAGTGTCACCGTGGGTGGCCTCGGTCTGAACGGCCTCGGGTTGGATGGTTTCGGCTTGGGCGGCGGCGTGTTTCGCCAGCAGCCAGTCGGCAGCCTTGCTGGCCGCGCTTGCGGCGCGGAAGATCGCGCGATTGTCCTCGCGCAGCACGTCCAGCCAGCTTGCCAGATAGTCGGCATGGCGGACGGTCGGGACGATTCCGAGCGCGGCGCAGAGAAATGCCGAACCCAGTTCGGCGACCAGTTCCTCGCGGGCATAGTCCTTGGTGCCGAAGCCGGTCGTGAGATTGCGCGCCAGCCGCGAGCCGTGGCCGGTGGCGTGGGTCAGTTCGTGCAGGCAGGTCCGGTAATAGTTGATCTGCTCGAAAAAGGCCGGTTGCGGCGGCACCTGCACATAATCCTGCGAGGGCACATAGAAGGCGCGGTTGCCGCCGACGCGGAAATCGATGCCGCTCGCCGCGATCACTTCCTCGGCGACCGGCACGATCTCACGTTCGGGCAAAGGCGCGGGTTCGGGGCACAGCCCGGCACGCAGTCCCTCGCACTGCGCCACGTTGAACACGGTGAAGCGCTTCAGGAAGGGAATGGCGCGCGCCTCGCCGCCCTCGTCGCGGGCGCGGGCCTTCTCGGCTTCGGGCCATTCGCCCCGAGCAGACGGCGCGGCGCTCCCCCGGAGCCCCGCTCCATCCGTCTGCTTCGGAACAAATCGGTCGGCATAGACGACGGTGGTGCCACGCTCGCCCTTGCGGACGCAGCCGCCCGCTTCCAGCGCCTGTTTGAAGGTCAGCCAGGCCTGCGAGGGATAGCCATGTTCGATCACCGCGCCCCACAGGATCAGGACGTTGACACCCGAATAGCGCCGTGCGGTCAGCGCATTGCGCGGCAGGCCGGGACCGATCGCGCCGCCGTCCGCATCGGGCTGGCCCCACGGCTGAACCCATGGGAAACGGCCTGCCTCAAGCTCGCCGATGATCCGCGCCGTCACCTCGTCATAGAGGTTCGCTCGGGATGCCTCGGCCCCTACACTTTCCGTCCGGGTCTTGGCCGGCACCGCTTGCCCGCCCTTGTTCGCGTGGGGTTTGCGACCCTTGCCGGTCGCGCTGGGACAAGTGGAAGAACGCATCGTTCACCTCCTCAAGCCGCCCGAAAACCACCATGGCCTCCCCGGAAAAGCGGGGGTGGGCGGCAAGATGCGACCGGAAAGGCCCGCCGCGAGCGGCGCCTGCACCCAAGCCGGGGTCCCCGTCGCGCCAGCGACGGGGTGGCGCAGGGCCGGAACGATAGTGGAGGAGCCGGTCCCGAGCGCAGTCGAGGGCCGGCTTGCCGGCGACGCGGGCGGGCCTAGCAGGGAGCGCCGACCACCCGCGCTTGACCGGGAGAGGCCACCGACAGCGCCGCCGCGCACCCGCGCGGCGACCGCGTCAAGGACGGGCACAGCCCGTCCGCTAGCGCCAGCCGATCGTTACCGTCAGGACGAGACCCGGTGAAATCCGGGGCTCGGTGGCGAAGAGGACGGAAAGCCTTTGACGTCGCCGAGCCATAGAGCGCGGTCGCGCCGTCAGGCGCGAGGCGCCTTCGAGGACCGCTCTCTCTTTCCACCGACAGAGTGTGATTTACACGACCACCTCGGCACCATAGATTATGTCCATGGCCGATCGTGATCCCAATCTTGTCGTTTCCGGACTTTCCGGCACCGTCACACAGGACGGTGTCACCGTGGAGGTCAATATTGTCCGGCTCGAGGACGAACCCGACTGGTCTCTCGAAGTGGTCAACTCCAGTGGCACTTCGACGGTGTGGGATGATCAGTTCGCTACGGACGCGGCCGCTCTGGATGCATTCCGACAGGCGGTTTCCGAGGAAGGCATGACCTCCTTTCTTGACAGCGCCACGGTTATTCCATTCCCGAGCCGCTAGCGCGACCGGCAATTTCCGACCAGCATACGTCGTTCGGTAGTCATCGGGTGAACGGCCGCCCATGACAGAACCTGCCGTTCATCCCAACCTGAAGACCCGCTCCGCTTAACGGAGCTGGAAACCAAGCTTCTCCGCGAGCGCCAATGTCTTCGAGGGCTGCGTGGCCGGATCCTAAGCGAGGCCGCTTGCGAGCAAATGTTTAAATCCCTTGAGCAGCCTCGCGCTGAAAAAGGGGGAGCGACAAATCTGGCCGATGGCTGCTGTGGTTGCCTCAGGCGGCGGGATCGCTCGCGATGTCGAACGCAGTGCTTGCCATGGTCAGTCCATTGATGATGAGTTCGACCTCGTGGCGGCCGGGATGATGGCGCCGCGTACTGAAATCCCGGATAGCTTGGCGTAGTCCAAGCTTCACGGATTGCCCGGCGGAAAGGTCAAATGTCCTCAGCTTGAAAACTTTGGCCGCAGTCTTGCCGCCGGCACGCGCATAGTGGACGCGATAATCGACGACCAGGCGTTGATTATCGGGGGAAGTCGACAGGAGTTCGGCATCGACAGCGATTGTTTCGCCCAGACGCACAACCTGAGGCTCAATCGAAAAGCGGCGTACCGTGACTGAGGCGCCGTGCTCAACGCCAATGAGAGCCAGCGCGCGTGGTTCGCCCTTCTTGATCAACGTGCGCAACGCATGACGGATGATCCAGACCGTTTGAGGGTTGTCGGTCGGCCACCCGGCAAGACGATCCAGCAGCCAGTCCGGGCGATCCTTTGCGATATCGTTGAGATGGTTGCCGACCGACTTGCGAACATAAGCGCTGGGATCAGCCTTGAGCGCTTCGAGGATTGAGGCTGCGAGCGTCGGGTCGTCCCGAAGAGCCGGGATGCGCGATGCCCATGGCAACCTTGGCCTGCTGCCTTCGCTGGCAAGCCTACGGACATGCTCGTCAGCATGGCTGGCCCACCCTTCCATGACGGCAAGGGTCCGCCCGCTATCCTGAGCGAGAAATGGGCGAATGGCGAATTCGGCGGATCCGAAGCGGGTAAGATCGGTAAGCGCATCCAGCGATCTGTCGAAATCGCCAAGCCCGTATCGCGCCACGAACTCGGTGACAGCGACCACCTGGAAACCATGATTGAGTTGTGGCGCCATGGCACGGATGATCTCAAGCGCATCCTCATATCGGGCCGGTAGTGCGACATGGAGGGCGTCAGCGATATGGCGCACGCGCTCCATGATCGACAGCGCATCGAGTCCTTCCGACGCGGCGCTGAGAAAGCTGGCGCGATCGAAGCGCGCCGATACTGAACCGCCAGCGTCGGCGATGATGGTCAGCGCCTGCGGACCGAGTATGTCCTTGAGCAAGGCAGGTGTAGTCTCGTCCGTCATCGCGAAGCCGTTTCCAATCTCATTGTCGCCAAATGACCTTTGAACAATGCGCCCGGCTTGCCGTCATCCGGCGATTTGACGGGCCATTCCGATCAAAGCCTTGAATGCAGCCGATGGATTGCGCCGGCTGGGATAGTAGAGACACAAAGGCACCAACGGCGGGGTCCAGTTTTCCAGAACGCGAACGAGACGCCCTGCCTCGATGTCTTCGCGGATGTCGGACTCCATGAAGTAGCCTATGCCGACATTGTCCAGCACCGCGATACGCGAGAGACTGGCCTCATCGAGCGTGATCGGGCCGTGCACGTCTATCTGAACAGGCTGCCCGTCTTTCTCGAATTGCCAGCGGTGCAGCGCACCGTTTGGGAGCCGGATGCGAAGGCACGCATGGCCCAGCAGGTCGGGAGGGACGCGAGGCTTTTCATTCGCCTTGAAGTAAGCAGGGGTCGCAACGACGGCAAAGCTGCGGGGTGGGCCGACGGGGATGGCGATCATGTCGCTGGGAACAAGGTCGGCACTCCTCAGGCCAAGATCGAAACCCTCGGCCACGATGTCCACGATCCGCCCCTCGGTGACGAGATCGACATGCACCTGGGGATAGCGACGTAGGAATTGCAAAAGGAGCGGCTCGAGGATTTCACGGGCTGCCGTTGGGAAGGCGTTGATACGGAGCGTTCCGGAGGGCGTCTCCTGTTGCGAACGCGCGATGTCCATCGCATCATGAATATTCCTAACTGCAGGGCCAACCTGATCGACAAACTTGCGTCCAGCGTCAGTCAGGGCAACGCTTCGGGTCGTGCGATTGAACAGGCGGACGCCGAGCTGCCGTTCCAGCTTTGCGATGGCATTACTCAGCGCGGTAGTCGACAGACCAAGCTCCAGCGCGGCCGCCCGGAACGATCCGCGCCGTGCGATGGCCAATACCGCATCAAACTCGACCAAACCGTCCTGGTGCATTGTCCTACTTTTCGCAACATCGCATGACGATCTATCCCGATTATCATCGCAAAGGTCCAGCCCTAAGTTGGCGTCACCAAGAGAAGCAAAGCGCTTTTCCGGAACAATGGAGACGTATAATGACCCTCAAGTTGCCCGAAATTATCGCCGATTATTTCGACGCCGACAGGAAACGAAGCGCTGAAGCTGTTGCCGACTGCTTCACCAATGCCGCCGTCGTCATGGACGAGGGACATACCTACACTGGACGCGACGCCATCCGGCAATGGAAGGCAGACTCCTCCACCAAGTACACCTACAGCGTGGAGCCCTTCTCGATCTCGACGGAAGGCGAGCGAACGACCGTGTTCAGCCATCTCGCTGGTGATTTCCCCGGAAGTCCCGTGGACCTGCGCTATCTGTTCGTCCTTGAAGGGCAAAAGATCGCTGGGCTGGAGATCACGCTGTGAGCGTGCCCGTTCCAGGCGGTAGCCATCCGTTCCTCGATCTGGGCGGAAAGCGCGCGCTGATTACCTCCGGCACGCGCGGTGCGGGCGCCGCAACCGTCAATCTCTTTCGGGAACTCGGAGCGCAGGTTCTGACGACCGCCCGAACCCTGCCCGATGACTTTCCGGAATCGCTGTTCGTCGCGGCCGATCTGACAAGCGCGGACGGTTGCTTAGCATTGGCGGCTGCCGTGAAGGAACGGATGGGTGGCGTGGATATCATCGTCCACATGCTCGGCGGCTCCTCGGCTCCGGCTGGGGGCTACGAGGCCCTCAGCGACGCGATCTGGGCAAGCGAACTCGACCTCAACCTCATGCCGGCCGTGCGGCTCGACCGGGAACTCGTTCCGGCCATGGTGACGCGCCGTAGCGGCGTCGTCATCCATGTGACGTCCATCCAGCGCGAACTGCCCCTGCCGGAGGCGACCACCGCCTACGCCGCAGCGAAGGCTGCTCTTTCGACCTACAGCAAGAGCCTGTCCAAGCAGGTCTCACCGCAAGGCGTTCGCGTCGTGCGCGTATCGCCCGGCTGGATCGAGACGGAGGCATCCATCGACCTGGCGACGCGGCTCGCGGCCGAGCACGGCGGAGATATCGAGGCGGGCAAGAAGATGATCATGGACTCGCTCGGCGGGATACCGATTGGGCGTCCGGCGAAGCCGCAAGAGGTGGCGGACCTGATCGCCTTCCTCGCATCCGACCGTGCGGCCAGCATCACCGGCACGGAATATGTGATCGACGGCGGTACGGTGCCGACGGTCTGAGCAACCCGGACGATCACCGGCCACGAGCAGGAAAACTCAGTCCGCTTCGGCCGGCGTCTCGGACACCGCCCAGCCGCCAATATGCCGATAGACGGCGTTACGCAGTATGTTGATCTCACCGTTCAGTTTTGCGAGGGCAGCAGGTGTCTGTCCCGATGCCTCAAGCAATGTGTCGCCCAGGCATCCCGCGCGAAAACGAAGTGCATCTCCCTCCTTCGTAAGTGCGATGACGACCTGTCGTTCATTGACCGGGTTTCGCGTTCGGCGGACCGGGCCGGCGGCTTCCAGCCGCTTGAGAAGGGGTGTGAGCGTGCTCGATTCGAGGGCGAGCTGCTGAGCCACGCTGCCAACGGTTTGGGCATCCGGTCGGGATGCCGCCGCACTCCCCATTCCGCTACCGACCAGGAACCGCCGGTCCAAGCTAGCCGCGCGAGTGGCCGGTTTCTCCGCAACCGGACATTCGCCTTACATTCATGTGAGCTTGCGAGCAGGCCACGGCTAATCAAGCACAGCTGTTGCAGCTCTCAATCGTGCAGAACATGTGGCGTGATTCTAACGGTGCGGGAGCCGATGGCCTCCCGGGGCGGCTGTACGGAGGACAGTATCAGCGTATTGAACCGCGACGAACGAGATTGACGATCGCCAGCAATATGATCGCACCAGCCAGCGAGACCAGGAATGTCATGACTGTGAGCGGGGCGTTGTTGATGTCACCTCGGGAGAGGAGCAGGCCGCCGATGAAGGAGCCGATAATGCCGACCACGATATTGAGGATGATGCCCTGCTGACCATCTGTCCGCATGATGATGCTGGCAAGCCATCCGATAACGCCGCCAACGACGAGCCACATGATAATTCCCATAACCGTTCTCCTGCAATCCAGAAGACGATTTGGCCGCATTGACGCATCGTGCCCGGAATATCTGCTAACCCCTCAGTTGGCAGAAGCGTTCCAAAGACTTTGGATACACCAGACGAGATGAAATAGTTTGGGCGCTTATTCATGATATTAGCGCGAAAAATAAAAATAAAATCTGCCGACCGTAACATTGTCACGTGCGGATCGTTGTCTGAATGCTCCAAGCGATGCCTTTCCATCCTGGATGGTGCGTTTCCAGCCCAACAATAGACGCCAACTTCCCACAGGAAAAAGCCTGTGGATGCCACGTCTGTAAGGAATAACACCATGAAACATAACGTTTTCGCCGTCCTCGTCGGGACGGCAGCACTTGGCGCCGCGACTATTGCGGCAGCCCAGTCCACGACGCCGGCTACCACGGGCAGCTATTCGAGCATGAATGTGGGCGCCGCTCCCATCCACGGCCTCGACGGCCCAGCTTTCTCCGCCGCCGCCTCCGATGCCAATGGGTTCCAGATCGCGGCAAGCCGCCTCAGCCTGACGCGCTCGCAACGCAGCGATGTCAAGGACTATGCCCGGCGCATCATTTCGGAATCAAAGACCTCCCAGCAGACGCTGATGGCGTCGCTGAGCAACGACCAGCGCAAGATCGCCCGGCCCAGCACTCGCCTGTCGGCCGAGCGCGCCTCGATGCTCAAGATGCTTCGCAGTACGCCGCGCGGGTCATTTGACAATCTTTATCTTACCCAATCCGCCCAGGTGCAGCAGGGCAACTGGGCGACCTACAAGGGTTATGCCGAAGATGGCGCCGACCAGTCGCTGAAGCAGGTAGCCGGCAACGGCGTGCCGATCATCGAACAACAGCTTCAGCAGGGCAGCGCGCTCCTGCCTTCGTCGCTCTCTGCGAACTGAGTGGTCTGGCCGGCCAAGGAAAAAGCCTGGCCGGCCAGCCGCCTTCAAATCAAGGATCATGACATGAACGACAAGCATGATATCTCCGTCCTCAATGGACTGATCACCACGACCCTCGACAGCATGAAGGGGTTTGAGGACGCTGCCGAAGATGCGAAGAGCACCCGTTTTGCGGCCCTGTTCGCCGATTTCGCGCGTGATCGCGGACAGGTCGTCTCCTCGATGCAGGCCGAAGTGCGCGCGATCGGCGGCAAGCCCCAGGACAGCGCAAGCTTCCTCGGCGCCGCCCATCGTAGCTTCATGGACCTGAAACAGGCGTTCACCGGCAAGAACGACAAGGCGATCATCGAGGAGGTCGAGCGCGGCGAGGACCACATCAAGGCGAAGTTCGAGATCGCGCTGAAGGATGCCGATCTGGCGCCGGCAACGAGGTCCATCATTCGCGATGCTTTCACCTCGGTTAAGGCCGGCCATGATCAGGCGAGCGCTCTCAAGCACAGCCTGGTCTGAGAAGGCACATTTTCGGCGCGGTGGGTAATTGCCTGCCGCCCCGGAGATTTATTGAACAGAGAATGGCCATGGCCACCAATACAGAAATACCCGTTGCCCGTCCTTTCGCAAGCCGCATCCTGATTTCCGCCGACGATGCGCGCGGCAAGACAGTGCATGGCCGCGATGGTGACAAGCTCGGTACCGTCGACAAACTCATTCTCGACGAGCGGACCGGACAGGTGGCCTATGTCATCCTGTCCACGGGCGGTTTCCTCGGGCTGGGACAGAGCTATCATCCCATACCCTGGTCGGCGTTCCGCTATGACGAGACGCAGGGTGGATATGCAGCCGCCATCGACAAACGGCTGCTGGAGGGTGCCCCCAGCTTCCGGCCGGATTCAGCGCCTGTCTTCGACGATGCCTATGGCCGGCGCGTGACAGACTATTTTCGGCTTCCGCCTGCCGCCACCGGCTGATCAACAGCCCATAAAGGGGCGGCAAAAATAGGTAATTGACCGGTGTCGAATAGACGCAGGGTGGTCGTGCAAACCGTGCTAAGGTGCGTCTGCGAATCCCTGCGCTCACGTTGAGAGCCTTCACTTCGCGATTACCCGGACCCGGCTTTCACCCCGCGAGCTTTCCGGTTTCCCCGGAAAGGGGCATCATCGTGAACCGAGTTATCCATCCTGACGTCGTGCGCAATCTGGCGCTGGCGATCCTCGCCTCATCCACCGCGCCTGCGCTGCTGCTCGACGGAGATCTCACCGTGATAGCCGGCAGCTCATCCTTCTACGCCGCCTTCGCTCTTGTGCCGAAAAACGTGGCCGGACGGCCTGTATTCAAACTCGGCGCCGGTGAGTGGGACGTACCGCAGCTTCGCTCGCTGCTCAGCGCAACGCTCTGCGGTCATGCAAGGATCGAGGCTTATGAAATGGACCTCAAGGGCGGTGCCGCTCCACGGCGGCTGATGCTCAATGCCCAGAAGCTCGACTATGGCGACACCGAACAGGTTCGCCTGCTCCTGACCATCTCCGACGTGACCGAAGCGCGCATCAGCGAAAAACTCAAGGATGACCTGCTGCGCGAGAAGGCGATCCTGCTCAAGGAACTCCAGCATCGCGTTGCCAACAGCCTCCAGATCATCGCCAGCGTGCTCATGCAGAGCGCGCGGCGGGTGCAATCCGAGGAGGCACGAGGCCATCTCCACGACGCCCACAACCGGGTAATGTCGATCGCGACCCTTCAACAGCAGCTTGCGGCATCGAGGCTCGGCGATGTCGAACTGCGTGGCTATTTCACCCAACTCTGCGAAAGCCTCGGTGCTTCGATGATCCACGATCATGACCAACTGTCGATCGCGGTTACGGCCGACGGCAGCAGTGTGAACGCGGATATCTCGGTCAGTCTGGGGCTGATTGTCACCGAGCTGGTGATTAACGCGCTTAAGCATGCTTTCCCGGGCGAACGCAGCGGCAAGATCCTGGTCGATTACCACTCCCATGAAGCAAACTGGACATTGTCAGTCAGCGACAACGGCGTGGGCACACCGGAGTCGCTGGCGGACGCCAGGCCGGGTCTTGGCACCAGCATTGTCGAAGCACTGGCCAATCAACTGGAAGCCACCGTCGAAACCGAGGGCGGATACCCTGGAACTACGGTCTCAGTCACGCACAGCGAGGTTTGAACTTCCTGGTCCGTGATCACGGCGGGATCGATCTCCAAGGATCGGGGCGGGAGCTGTCGCCCGAAAGACGCGCCGTTCAAGACTGTCACGCCCAGGAGGTTGGGTACATTGGACACGGTTATGAGCTCGGACTGTTCGACGAGTTTGTCATCAAGCACGATCTTAGATGATCTCAGCGCGGTATCCAGTCGTGGCAGGCGCTTTATTCCAGTATCGACCACTCCGTTCCAGCCAAACTGCAGCCTTACCTGCGACATCTCTTCGCGGCTACGTCACACCCTCTCCGAGAAGCTGAACCTGGAAGCGCTGTTAGCGCCTGGTTCCAAACCCTGCCGATCGGCTTGCCTGGGGCCGCCACAAATTCGGGATGCTATTCATTCACGAAAACGGCTTTAGGATCGCTGTGTGAGACGTGGTATACTGGCGCATCCCGGCTTCGACTCCGTCCATGGCCGCCGTGACTGAGAGACTATCGCGCTCCCGCCCGACGAGGAGAGTGACATGTCCACCTCACCACGCACACCGTTCCAATTGCCATACTCCAAGCGTTTCGACAATGCTTCGGTTCAGCGCCGGTCTCTTCCGTGATGATACCTTAGCCCGCGCGGTGATCATGAACGCATCACTTATTCTGATTGCCGCGACCATCCTCGTATTGATCTACAATTAAGGCTGGAAAAGTGGAAGTCGTTCAAGAAACCAACAAATGTCCAACCGCAAATAGCCTGGATTTCGCCGCGACGATCATCAATGCCCAGTCTCGCCTCGAAAGGCTGCCCAACAGAACTCAAACGCGTCTGCAGATTCTTGAAGGCCTTCTCACCAGCGCGCGTGACCAGGTGGCCCGCGGCGAACTTCTGACTCATGCTGAAATACGCCGGCTCAATAAGGCTTTCGATGACTTGACGCACCGTAACAACCTCTGACGCGGGATCCACCTGGATCACCTCTTTCGCAAACGAAACTTGGATCCAGGCCGCCCGGTTTCAAAATCGCAACTATCCTCAAATGGAGGTAGAACATGTCTGATACGCAAGGAAAGCGAAGGCGCTTCAGCGCGTTTCGGTCGGCAGCAGAAGAAGTAGGAATGGCTGACAAACGAAACGCGGCAGCAGAAGGCCGTGTGAAATACGTGCTTCAGCAGAAAGCCGCATCACCAAGCGATTCCCAAAAGCGTGAACAGAGGAATGTCTCAGCAATGAATATTGAAAACACGGATTTGGAACGCCGGGTTCTGGCCCATGAACGCATATTACGGGCCTTAATCCGTCATATCGCAGAAGAGCAGCCCGACATTCTGATGCGCCTCAAACAAACGTTCAGTCTAGGTCACGTCTTGGGAGAGGATGAACAGGATTATGTGTCCACGCAGCAATATGGTGATCAATTCATCAGGGCGATTGAACTGGCGATAGCGCGACAGGCCGATACAGTATAAAGCCGCGAGAGCCCGCACTAAAGTTCGCGCTTTACCGAACATACGGCGGCGCGGGCTCTTCGCTCCACCTACCTCGAGATGCCACCGCCCTCGTTCTCCCATTCATCGAGGGCAGTGGCGAGTTCATCTCTCCTCCCCCGGCTCCACCAAGGCTGACCGTGCAACTCATTGTCAGCAGCCTCTGCAAGCGAACGCCCGTGGCGTTCTGCCAGCCAAATCCGGGCAGCGACGATTTTCTCATAGCCGAAGATCGATCCGGCGCTGGCTATTCCAGCAGCAGCACGGATGACATAATCTGCCCATTCGGCAGGTCCGGCCTTGTTTTTAGTATCAGTAATCATGATGAACTCCGCGTCAGCAAGCGGGAGCGCTCGAGTCTCTCAGTCACGGGATGCTTGCGACTAGAACCGGGTGATGTTTCACCTTATCACAATTGAGCGAACCCGAAGAGCCCTGTATGACCCGCATTACGTAGAGCGGGGATAGGGCACATTAGGGCGATGATAGTAAATTGTCGCGTCACGGCACGGCATTTTCTGATCGTGTCTCTGCCAATGACATGTTTCGGCGAAACCCGTCATTCAAGGTTGCGCCCGGGAATGGCAGAATTGTCCCACGTTCGGTCGAACCGTTTCTTTTCAGAATTGCATGGTCAAGCGTCGACATCGCGCAACGCGAGGTTGGCATCATGGCGAATCTCGCAGCCATGTTGCAAAGGTGGCAGGCGGAGAATCCGGTCGTTTCCGGGTCAAATCCGCCGATGGCCTGCTTCCGTCAACCGCGCGGCAGGCCCTGACGATCTGCACGGACTGTCGGTCGCTGTGGCCGCGCCAGCGATCGTCACCGCAAGGCTGAGACCCGGCTTGGCCGGGGCTCGGTGGTGCAGGCGTCGGTGCGCTGGCGCAACAAACGCCGAGCCATAGAGCGCGGTCGTGCCGGTTGGCGCAGCGCCCGGCGCGAGGCGCCCCGTCTGGACGTCCTCGCCGACGTACAACCACCGCCCCACCTCATCGGTACCGCCGCCGCATCAGGTCGCGATACCCGCCCAACGCCAGGGTCTTCGCTTCGCGCGCCAGCCGCCGGACACGCGAACGCAGCGAGTCGGATCGGTCGTTCCAGTCTTCGGCCACGCGCGCCTCGCCGAACAGAACGGCCCCGATTTCGCGCTGGGTCGCGCCGTCGGCCAGCGCGTCATGGACGCGCAGCAACTGGATGCCGCGTTCGATCCAGGGGTCGCGCGGGTACAGCGAGCGGGCAAAGCGGCGATGGTGCTGGAGATGGAGGAGGCGGCGCAGCGGCAGGATGCCCGCCTCGGCGCTGCTAAGCCCATGCAACCGATAGTGGAGATGCACCAAGGTCTCACCGGCAAGCCGGCCTTGCGCCACATCGAGCCGGATATGGTGGCGACCGTCCGAGAGAACGGCATGGTCATAGCCGTCCGGATCGGTGACGACGGTCAGCCAAGCGGCGACACGCTCCAGATCAAGACCATCGGGATCGGCGCGATCGGTGGAAATCGCTATAACGGACAGGGTTGCGGGATCGAGATCGGCATGCCAGATGATCCGTGCCTCGGGTGCCGACCGGGCCGGATCTTCAGCGAAAGTGCAGCCCCCACGCGCGCGGATCGACGCGGCCGCGGGTAACGCTGCTCGCCCGGGCATGCCAGGCGATATAATCAGGATTGCGACGCAGCCACTCCCACATGATCCCGGCGCGATCGATACCGCGCAGCCGTGCGTAAGCGGTGCTCTCACGCCACGCCTGCAGCAGCGTCACGGGCCGAAACCCGCGAACAGCGCGGGGGCATATATGCTGCATCGCACAAGACAACTTCTGCGCGCCTGCACAACATGATATGACGCTTCCATGACAGGAGTCGCCCGGCGACGGCTTGAGGCCCCGCCGCCTGGCCCACAGGACCAAGGAAGGGCGACCGCCGGGATCCGGGCCGCACGAGACGCCGCCGACGGTCGCGACAGGATCAGATGCCTTATTCGGGCATGGCGATGCAGCTTGCGCGCATCGTCGAAACGGTCGGCAACGCGGACGAGCTTGCGGCGGCCATGGCTGCCATCAGCGTGCAACTGGGTTTCCAGTATTTCGCGCTCAGCCATCATGTCGATGTGGCCACGGCCGGTGACGCGGCGATCCGGCTGCATAATTATCCGCGGCGCTGGGCGGACTATTATGACCAGAACGCTCTGGGCGTGAGCGACCCGGTGCACCGCGCCAGCCATGTCACCAGCATCGGCTTCCCCTGGTCGCAAATGGCGGCGATGATCCCGCTGACGCCGGGCGATCTTCGGATCCTGGCGCTCGGCCGCGCACAGGGCATCGGCGACGGCTTCACCGTCCCGGCGCATGTTCCAGGCGAGGCGCGCGGCTCCTGCTCCTTTGCGAGCGAAGCGGACCGGCCGCTCCCGCAGGCCATGCTGCCGCTGGCGCAACTCGCCGGCAATTTCGCGTTCGAAGCGGCGCGCCGATTGTGGACGGGACGCGGCGGGCTCTTGCCGCGTCCGGGGCCTGCACTGACCGACCGGCAGCGCGACTGCGTCCTGTGGGTCGCGCGCGGCAAGGGCGACTGGGAGATCAGCCGCATCCTCGGGATCAGCGAAGAGACGGTGGCCCGGCATATCAAGCAGGCCTGCGAACGCTACGGCGTGAACAAGCGGACATTGCTGGTGATCCGGACGCTGTTCGACGGAACCCTCACCTTCTCGGATATCTTCCGCCGTCGCTATGCCCCTTTTCGGGCATAGCGCTGCGACCGGCATCTCGCCGACCCTCGACCGATCAGGGCCAAGGGAGCAAGAGCCATGCTGCATATCCTGCAATCCGCCCCGCCGTCCGCGTCGGACGCGGCGCTGCGCGCGATGTTCGCCGCGCGCAAGTCGGTCTTCGTCGACCTGCTCAAATGGGACGTCCCGGTCCTCGAAGGTCGCTATGAAGTCGACCAGTTCGACGATCTCAACGCCATCTATCTGATTCTCGCCGAACCCGACGGGGCGCATCTGGGCTCGGTGCGTCTGCTGCCGACCATGCGACCGCACATTCTCGACAGCCTCTATCCGGGCCTGTGCGAGGACGCGCCGCCGCGCGCGCCGGACATCTACGAGATCACCCGCTTCTGCCTCGACCGCCGGCTGCGCGCGATCGAGCGCCGTACGGTGCGCGACACGCTGGTGACCGCGCTCGTCGATCATGCGCTGGACCACGGCATCACCGGCTACAGCGCAATCGCCGAAATGGGCTGGTTCCAGCAGATCCTCGCCTTCGGCTGGCGCTGCCGTCCGCTCGGGCTGCCCCGGCTGGTCAATGGCGCGATGCTGGCGGCGCTGCGCATCGACATCGCCCCCGACACGCCCGGCCTGCTCGCCGCGGCGGGCATCCAGGCGACACCGGCCATCCGGGACAGCCGGCGCATCGCGGCCTGACGCAAGGAGAACGACGATGATCGACAGGATCGACGACGAGATCGCCCGCAGCACGCGCGACCTTCTCGACCATGGCTGGTGCATCCTTCCCGATGCGCTGCCGCCCGCGCAGGTCCACGCGCTCGATGATGAACTGGCGGGTGATTTCGCGGCGACGCCGTTCGGCCAGGGCGGCTTCTACGGCAGCACCACCAAGCGGTTCGGCCGACTGCTCACGCGTGCGGCCGGCGCCGCGGCGCTGGTCCAGCACCCGCGCATTCTCCGTATCGTCGAGGCCGTGCTCGCGCCCTGGTGCGAGTGCATCCAGCTCAATACGACCCAGGCGATCGCCGTTCATCCCGGCGCACCGGCGCAACTGCCGCATCGCGACCAGGACATGTGGTGCGGGCCGGTCGGCGAGATCGAATATCTCGTCAACGTGATGTGGTCGCTGACCGATTTTACAAAGGAGAACGGCGCCACGCGTATCTGGCCGGAGAGCCACGGTGCGAACGCACTGGCCGAGCCGGGCGGCGCGCCTCTCGCCGCCGAGATGGCTCCCGGCGCGGCGCTTCTGTTCCTCGGCTCGACGCTCCACGGCGCGGGTGCAAACCGCACGCGGGAGGTGCGACGCGGGATCGTGATCGGCTATGCACTGGGCTGGCTCAAGCCCTATGAAAACCAATGGCTCGCCTATCCGCCCGAGGTCGCGCGCGCGTTCCCGTCCGATCTGGCGGCGCTGGTCGGCTATCGCCAGCATCGGCCCAATCTCGGCAATTTCGAGGGGCAATGCCCTTCGGTGCTGCTGGGCGGACGCGCGGACCGGCCACTCGGCGCTGTCGATGCGCTGCGGCCCGACCAGCAGGTGCTGGTCGATGCCTTTGTGCAGGAACAGCGAGACGCGCGGTGAACGCCGGAGCGACCGCCGAACGGGTCCATGAGGCGCTGCGCCTCCGGATCATGAGCCGCGAATTCCGGCCAGGCGACAGGCTCGACCCGGCGGTGCTGGCCGCGCCGCTCGCCGCGAGCGTCACGCCCGTGCGCGACGCGCTCCACAGGCTGACCGGCGAGGGTCTTGTGGAGACGCGCACCGCCGGCGGCTTCCATGTCCCTGCGCTCGATGAACCGGGCCTCGAGGATCTCTATGACTGGTCGGCCGAACTCGTCCTGCTTGCCATCAACGCATGGCGACGCCCGGCCATACTTCCGCCCCTTGGCGACCTCGCGGACGACGCGGCCCTGGCCGACCGGACTGCGGCGACATTTCTGGCCGTCGCCCGCCATTCCGCCAATCGTGAGCATGCGCTCGCGCTCGACCGGCTCAACGCCCGCCTTCATGCCGTCAGGACCGTCGAAGAGCATGTGCTTGAAGGCACACACGCTGAACTGCAGGCGCTGTGGCAGGCCGTCAGGACCGCCGAACGCAAGCACCTGAAAATCCTGTGCCGCAGCTATCATCGCCGCCGCCGCCGCGCTGCCGCCGACATCGTGCGGGCCGTCTACCGCGCGGACTGACGCCCGCCGCCCTGCCAAACAAAATCGATATAGAATCCGTATAAAGTTCGGATAGCCGACCGCCCTCCATAGTCTGCCATGGCTGCATTTCGCAGCAGGACGAAGGAGTGCATCATGGAACGTGAAGACGAAGTGATCGACCTCGGCACCGCAAGCATCGAAACCAAGGGCGGCGCCGGCCTGGTCATCGATGCCAAGAATGGCCAGCAGCTCTTCGGCATTGCCGACGACTGACGGCGTCGGCGCGCGGTCCGATGGGATCGCGCGCCGATCTGGCCTTCGATCCTGGGCGTTCGATCATGGGCTTCACCCTTCGCAATGGCATCTCCTTCTGCCGCGTCGGCGACCGGATCATCTTTCTCGATATCGAGGCAGACCGCTATTTCTGCCTCTCGCGAAGCGCCGAGCACAGCTTCCTGCTGCTCGCGGAAGGCGGCACCCCGCCCCCAGACGATGTGCACGTCCAGGGACTGCTGGCGCGCGGCCTGCTAGTGGCGTCGGCGACTCCGGAGGCACCGGCCGCCTGCCCCCCGATCGTCATGCCGCAGACGAGTCTTCTCGATCTCGACCTTCCGCTGCCTGCCTTCGCCGGGACGACCAGCGCTCTGTGCTGCCTTGCCGCCACGCGCGTACGATTGAAGATGGCGGGTCTCGGCCGGACCCTTTCCTGGCTGTCGACCCGCAAGTCGTGCTTGCCGACGTCCCGTGCCCTGCCGGAGGGGCAGGTAGAGCGGATCATGGCCGGGTTCGTTTCGGCGGCGCACCTTGCCAGCCAGATTGACCTGTGTCTTGCAAACTCCATCGCGGTGGCATCGCGCATGATCGCGAAGGGAATACGGCCCGATGTCGTGCTGGGGGTGCAACTCGGGCCATTTTCCGCCCACTGCTGGGTCCAGCACGAGGACCGGCTCGTCAACGACCGCATCGACATGGTGCGGACCTTCACCCCGATCCTGGTCTTATGATGAGGCGCCGCTTTCTCGCGCTGATCGCGACCAGCGCCGAGCCGCTTCCTCCGGGGCGGATCGACAGGGCGCGCAAGGCCTCGGTGTCGTTCGTGCCGCTGATCGAAACCGACCGCTTCATGCTGTGGAGCGACCACCGGTACGGGATCGCACAGGTTGGCGGCCATGCGATAGTCGGCGAACTGTTCGATCGTGGCAGCACGCGCCCGGAAACCACGCTTGACGATGCGGCATGGACGGCGATCGCCCGGTCGCGAGGCGAGAGACTGATCGAACGCTACTGGGGCAGCTATGTCGCCTTCACGACCAGCGATACCGCCGCCGCCATCATACGGGCGCCCATGGGCGATCAGGGATGTTACCACGCCCGGGTAGGCGGCGTGCTCCTGGTCGCGTCCGATCTCGCCCTGCTGCGGGACCTCGGATGCCGCTTCAGCGTCGATCCCGATGCCCTGGCGCGTCACATCGCCTATCCCGAATGGCGGCGCAGCGAGACCTGCCTCGACGGCGTGGAGGAACTGCGCGGCGGCGATCGCCTGCTCGTCTCGGCGAATGGGGTAGTATACGAGACATTATGGTCGCCCTGGGCCTTCGTCGCTCGGGATCGGATGATCGACGATTCCGGGGAAGCGGCTCGCGCCGTGCGCAACGCCGTGCATCTTACCGCGCGTGCCCGCACCGCCAGCCATGATCGCGCCCTCTTGCTCCTTTCCGGCGGGCTCGATTCGGCGATCGTGGCCGCCAGCCTGAAGGCGACCGGCACCGATGTGATCGGCCTCAACCTCGTCGGCGACGACGCGGCAAGCGACGAAAGGCGCTATGCCGGGATGGTCGCCCGGTCTGCCGGCATCGAACTGCTGACGCGGACATTCGACCTTGACCGCGTCGATGTCCGCCGCTCGGGTGCGGCCCATATGCCCTATCCAGTGCATCGCTGCTTCACGCAGGCGCAGGACGCGGTCGCGGCCGAAACCGCCGAGCTATGCGGAGCCGATATCCTCATCGATGGCGGCGGTGGCGACAATGTCTTCTTCGCTTCGCGCACCGTGTCGATCCTCGCCGACTGCCTCGCCACCGGCGGTCTGGACAAGCGCTTTTGGAGCGCCGCACGGGCACTCGGCGACCTGGGCCAGACCGGGACATGGGCCCTGACCTGGCGCGCGGTGCATCGCGCCTGGCTGCGCTCGCCAGCCCCGCGCCAGCCGCCAGCGATCGACTTCCTGTCTGACGCAGCAAGGGCGATCGTCGAGGACGCTCCTGCCCATCCCTGGTTCACGCCACCCGACGGCGTCCTGCCCGGTCGGGCCAGCCATGTGGCCCTGCTCGCCCCGGCACAGAATATGGTCGAGGCCATCAATGCCCAGGCCCAACAGCGCGCGGTATCGCCACTGGTTTCCCAGCCCGTCGTTGAGGCCTGCCTGCGTGTCCCGAGCTGGAACTGGCTTGCACCCGATCGGGACCGGGCGATCGCACGCAGCGCCTTCGCGCCCGATCTTCCCAAGGCCATCGTGTCGCGTCGATCGAAGGGCACGCCCACCGGGTTCGTCGCGACCATCTTCGACCGGCATCGGCAGACCATTCGCGACATGCTGCTTGGCGGCAAGCTGGCTGACCTTCGTCTCATCGACGAAAGAAAGATTTCACAGCTACTCTTTATGCTTGGTCCGGTTCGAGACCTGCGCTTCGTGCGCATCATGGAACTGGTCGATGCTGAAGCGTGGGCTGCATCCCAAAGCTAGAGGCGGCAATCTCAGACGGTACGTCCATCCAGCAATGCCGAGAGGGGACAAAGGATGGGAGCTACCATGTGCCAGCGTGAAGTCACATTCCGAACTGCGGGCCGTGGTTGGAAGGCGTTGGCGATTGGGCAGCATGTGATCGACCGGTTCAGGCAGCGCTGCGTTTCGAACGGCTTGCCGTATGGCGATTCTCCGGCTCGGGCAGGCCCAGATGCGCGCGAAAGGTTGCGCCCTCATAATCGGTTCGGAACAAGCCGCGCGCCTGCAGAATGGGAACTACCTTGTCGACGAACAGGTCGAGTTGCCCCGGCAGCGGCTCGAAAATGACGAAGCCGTCCGCCGCGCCTTCCTCGAACCAACGCTCGAGGCGATCGGCGACCGTCTCAGGTGATCCGACGAACGCCCCGCGCGGTGTCGCCAGCCGTTCGACCACCTGCCGCAGCGTTAGGTTCTCTGCCCGCACCTCGGCGAGGATACGCAGCGTGGCGCTCTGCTGGCTGTCAAACCCGATATGCGCCACGTCCGGGAAGGGCGCGTCGAGATCATATTGACGGAAGTCATGGTCGTTGAAGGTGCGCGACAGGAAGCCAAGGCCCGTGTCGATCGATTCCAGCGCCGCCAATTCGCGATAGCGGGCCTCCGCTTCCTCTTCCGTATCGCCGATGATCGGCGCGATGCCCGGCAGCACGAACAACAGGTCGGGATCGCGGCCGAAGCCCTTGGCCCGCGCCTTCACATCGGCGAGATAGGCCTGGCCGTCCTCTTTGGTCGGCGCATGGGTGAAGATCACTTCGGCATGGCGCGCGGCGAAGCTGCGTCCGTCGTCGGACGCGCCGGCCTGGAAGATGACAGGCTGACCCTGCGGCGTGCGCTTGATGTTGAGCGGCCCGCGCACCTGAAAATACTCGCCCTTGTGTTCCAGCCGATGCAGCTTGTTAGGATCGACGAACTGGCCGCTCTCCTTATCGGCGACATGCGCACCCTTCTCCCAGCTGTCCCATAGCCCCTTCACCACGTCGAGATATTCAGCGGCGATCTTGTAGCGGGTTGCATGGGCGGGATGCTCGGTCCTGCTGAAATTGGCCGCCGTATCCCCAAGCCAGGACGTGACGACATTCCAGCCGGCGCGTCCGCCACTCAGATGATCGAGCGAGGCGAACTGGCGGGCGACGTTGAACGGCTCGGAATAGCTGACTGTCAGCGTCGCGACGAGGCCGATGCGCGATGTCGTGGCGGCAAGCGCCGACAATATGGTGATCGGCTCGAACCGATTGAGATAATGGGGGCTGGATTTCTCGGTGATCGACAGGCTGTCGGCGACGAAGAGGAAATCGAACTTGCCGCGTTCCGCCGTCGCGGCCTGCTTTTGATAATAGGACAAGCTGGTGCTGGCGTTCACTTCGCGGTCGGGGTGCCGCCAATCGTTCCAGGTGCGGCCGACGCCGTGCAGGATGAAGCCGAGTTTGATGTGCGGGGATTTGGCCATGGCCGGTCCTTGATGCAGGAAAAGAGGAGGATGAGCCGACCCCATCTAGGCCAGCGCTTGGTCGGCAACCAACGCAATGTCCTCATGCGCATATGAATTGAGCAAATACCCCTTGATGTTGTTTCTGCCGCGCTGATGTTGGCCTGCGGCATCCCGCATGAGGAGACAGAATGACAACGTCCGCTCGCACCCCGGCGCATCCGATTGAGCCCTTGTTCACCAAGCGCTGGTCGCCGCGCGCCTATGACGGCTCGTCGATTCCCCAAGCTGCCCTGGACAGCATATTCGAGGCAGCACGCTGGGCGCCGTCCGCCTTCAATTATCAGCCTTGGCGGTTCGTCTACGCCCATCGGGGCAGACCCGATTGGCAGCGCTTTATGGACCCGCTGCTTCCTTTCAACCAGAGCTGGGCTAAGAATGCCGCCGTGCTGCTGTATCTTCTGTCCGATACGCTGATGGAACAGGGTCCGGGGTCGGATCCCAAGGCGTCATACAGCCACAGCTTCGATGTCGGCGCGGCCTGGGCTCTGATCGCGTTGCAGGCGACGAGATTGGGCTATCATGCTCATGGCATGACCGGCGTCGATTTCGACGCGGCGCGGATCGCGCTGAATGCGCCGGAGCGGTTTCGGATCGAGGCGGCAGTGGCGATCGGACGACAAGGCGACAAGGCCAGCCTACCCGAGGCCCTGCGAGAGCGGGAAGTCCCCAGCGGTCGCAAGCCGATCGAGGCGTTCACGTTCGCTGGCGCGTTCCCGGGCTGACCCGTCCCGCGCCGCCGGGCGAGGGCGCGGCTGGCCTACAGACCGGCGGCTTCAACCCAATGGGCGTTGCTGATGTCCCGGGCGAGCGTCCAGACCTGCCGCCTGATGTCTGGCACGGCGACGATTTCCCAATGCGCGCCGCGCGTCATTGGGCCGACGACACGGAGGCGATCCCGTGCCTCGCCACCCGCGCCGATCGCCCGGCACTGGCGATCCACGTCAATGCCGATCGCCAAGGAATCAGGCCGGATCGCGCTCTGGCTCGCCAGCGCGCGAAGCAGTTGGTCACGCGTGCGGCCGAGGTCGCCGAGCGGACCTGTGCAATTGACCACACGCGCGAAATGCCGCCAAGCCACCGCATCGCTGCCCCGAGAGCGCAACGCAACCGCGATTCGCGCCCCGTCCGGTCTTGCTTCCATGACCTTTGCGGCGGCGATCTCCAGACGCCCGGCGGCCCGCATCCCCGCCAGCCTGTCCGCTACCGCAGGCGCGATGCGATGTCGGTGCACATCCCAATAGGGACGCAGATGGCGCAGGAAGCGCGCACGGTCGGAGGCATCGGCGGCACGCCACATATCCTGAGTAAAGGGCCGCAATTCGTCCACCGCCGCGCGCCAGCCAACCGCGTCCGCGCGCGCACGCACACGCCGCACCAGCGCCGAGGCGGAGCCGTTCGGCCGCTCCGACAGGCCGGGCGCCGCCTGCGCCGGTGCATGGGCGCGGGGCAGCAGCCCGCGCCGTGACACCGCCACGATCGGCCCCGCAAAGCCAGCCGTGTCGAAGCTGAGCGCGCAATCCACCGCTGTCAGGCCGGTGCCCAACAGCAGCACCTGATCCTCCGGCCCCAATCCATCGGCCAGCCCCAGCGCCCAGGGATCATCGGCATAGGTGGGATGGGCAATGCCGGCAAAGGCGGGCAGGGCGTGCGGCGGCAGGTTGCCCGGTGCTAACACTGCGATGTCCGCCTTCACTTGCGCACCGGTGGCGAGGCGCACTGTCGCTGCCCCGTCCGACACCCTGAGATCGACGGCTTCCGCCTCCACCAGCCGCAGCCGTGCCCCGGCAGCAGCCTTGGCGGCCTCCAGCAGGTCGCGAAGGTAGAGGCCGTAAGTTTGCCGCGTGGCGAAGCTCGCATCCTGTCCTGCGGCCCGCGTCCTCAGCCAGTCGGCGAAGTGGCCAGGTTCGTCAGGCAGCGCGCTCATATTGGCGGCGCGGACGTTGAGAATATGGTCGTGCTGCGCGGCGCCATAAGCGAGCCCGCGCCCGAAGCGGTCGCCTCGCCGTTCGATCAACGTGACGCGCACTGCGCCATGGCGCAGCAGATTGATCGCCAGCAGCGTGCCGGAAAAGCCGCCGCCAACGATGGCGACATGATTGGCGCTCAGCATGGATCAAGCATTTCTAATGGTTTGGGCAGCATTGCTTGTGGGACATATCTCTACTTACTCAATAGATAAATAGCCTCAATTCGATTTTCTGGAGCTGCGTTGTCATGACCCCTCTACAACCCCTGATCGCCGGATGGCGGCGCTGGAAGGCGGCGGCGGCGCGCGAGTTTCTGCGCGATCCCAACGTCATCCTGTTCGACCGCGCGCCCGAATCCGCGCCGGCCGCGACAAGCGCCCGTGGCGGCTGAGGGTCTTTCCCGCCGGTTGATGCTGGGCGGCGGCGCAGCCTCCTGCCTGCTGCTCGCCGCCTGCGGATCGGGCAAGGCGGGCCGCCCCACGCTGCGCGTGTCCATCACCGGCAAGGGCGATGGCGATTCGCGGCTGCTCTTCAAATCCGCCAGCATAAAGCCCGAAGGCTTCGACATCGCCTATAACGAGTTCCAGTCGGGCCATCTCGTGGTCGAGGCGCTGAATGGCGGCTCGCTCGACTATGGCGGGATGAGCGAGATCCCGCCGATCTTCGCCGCCGCTTCGACCATCCAGAGCTTCCGCCAGATCGCGGTCGCGCATGGCGACGTCAACAATCAGGTCGTGCTGGTGCCGCAGGGTTCGACCGCCAGGAGCATCGCCGACCTCAAGGGCAAGCGCGTCGGCTATGTCCGCGCCACCACCTCGCAATATTTCCTCATCCGGATGCTGGAGGAGGTTGGCCTGGGCTGGGACGATATCAAGCCGGTGGCGATGGGCGTGACCGACGGCGCGGCGGCCTTTTCCCAGGGCGCCCTCGACGCCTGGGCGATCTACGGCTTTCCGATCCAGCGCGCGATCGCGACCGAAGGCGCGCGCATTCTGCGCACCGCCTACGGCATCCTTTCGGGCAATTATCTGGTGGCCGCGCATGTCGACGCGCTCGCCGATCCCGACAAGGCGAAACTGATCGCCGACTATCTCGGCCTTGCCCAGAAAGCTTATGCCTGGGCCGCGGCGCATCAGGATGAGTGGGCGGTCATCGTGTCCAGGGATATCGGCGTGCCGCTCGCCTATGTGCAGGATCAGTTCAAGCGCAAGAGCGACGTGTACGAACTGCGCCCGGTCACGCCTGAGGCCATCGCGTCGCAGCAGAAAGTCGCCGACCTCTTCTACGCCCAGAAGCTGCTGCCCAAGCCGGTCGATGTCCGCCCGCTCTGGGACGACCGCTTCAATTCCGCTATTCCGAAAAGAGGCTGACCATCATGGCAACCCGTCTCGCCACGCCCGACAGCGCCCCGTCTACGATCACCGCCGACTATCTCGACTGGCTGACGCGCGAACTCGCGTCGCACGCCGAAGCCTATGACCGCAGCGGCGAATTTCCCCGCGCGCCCTTCGACCTGCTGGCGCACGAGGGACTGATCGGCCTCACCGTCCGGCCGGAACTGGGCGGGCGCGGCGCGAACCTTTCGGAAGCCCTGCGCGTGCTCGCCGCCGTGGCGAAGGGCGAGCCCTCTACCGCGCTCATCCTCTTCATGACCTATCATTATCACGCCAACCCGCTCCGCGCGCAGGGCTGGCCCGCCGCGATCTACGAGCGGCTGGCGGCCGATGCGGTCGCGGGCCGGGGCCTCATCGGCGGGCTGCGCGTCGAACCCGAACTCGGCACCCCTGTTCGAGGCGGCCTGCCGGCAACGATCGCGCGGCGCACGGCTGACGGCTGGGCGATCAGCGGCACCAAAATCTATTCGACCGGATCGACCGGGCTGGACTGGTATTCGGTCTGGGCTAAGACCGACGAGGAAAATCCGCGTGTCGGCAATTTCCTGGTGAAGGCCGGCAGCCCCGGCGTGACGATCGAACCCGCCTGGGATCATCTGGGGATGCGCGCGACCGTCAGTCACGCCGTCCATTTCGCCGACACGCCGACCCCGCTCGACCATGCGGTGGACGTGCGCCTGCCGGAACAATGGGCGGCAGCTGCGGGCGACCCCAGCCTCGCCATCTGGAATGCGCTCGCCATCTCGACCATCTATGATGGCGTGGCGCGCGCGGCCCGCGATTGGCTGGCGACCTATCTCAACGATCGCGTACCGTCCAATCTCGGCGCGTCGCTCGCCACCCTGCCGCGCGTGCAGGAGAAATTCGGCAAGATCGAAGCGCTGCTTCAGGTCAACGCGACGCTGATCCGCGACGCCGCCGCGCGCTACGACGCTGGCGATCAGCCGGGCGCGGCCGCGGTCAACAGCATCAAATATGTCGCGACCGCCAACGCGATCCGCGCGGTCGAGATCGGCCTGGAACTTACTGGCAATCCCGGCCTCAGCCGCCACAACCCGCTCGAACGCCATTATCGCGACGTGCTGTGCAGCCGCATCCATTCGCCTCAGACCGACACGATCCTTGTCGCGGCCGGCCGCGCGGCTTTGGGACAATAGCCATGTCGCTCGTCATCGCCAGCCAGCTCGACGCCGATTTCAACAAGGGGCTCGGCCAACATCCCATCGCCCCGGTCGTGATCGACGTAGCGGAGGATGAGCCCTGGACCGCCGCTGCGGAAGCCGACCTGCTGCTGGTCCGCCCGACGCCCGCATGGCGGCAGCCCCCGGCGGCGCGCCCCTCGCTCTGGCCGGGCCGCTTGAAATGGGTCTATAGCGCGTCCGCCGGCGTCGATTTCTATCCCGAATGGCTGCTGGACGCGCCGCTCGTCACCTGCGGGCGCGGCGTCGCGTCGGACGAGATCGCCGACTATGTTATCGCCGCCCTCTACGCCCATGCCAAGAATCTGGAGGCGGTGACGGTGCGGTCTCGCGCCGACTGGAAGCAGGCGCCGTTGGGGCGCGTCTCTGGCACGACCGTCGGCATTGTCGGGCTGGGCGCGATCGGGCAGGCGGTGGCGCGGCGGGTTCTGGCGCTCGGCGCCCAGGTAGTGGCGCTGCGCCGATCGGGCGCGCAGGCCGGGATCAACGGGGTCGAGCTGCTCAACGACCTGCCCGCCCTGGTCGCCCGCGCCGACCATGTCGTCATCGCCGTGCCCGGCACGCCCCAGACCCGCCATCTCTTCGACGACCGTCTGCTCTCGCAGGTTAAGCCCGGCGCGCACATCATCAACGTCGCGCGCGGCTCGGTGCTGGATCAGGATGCGCTGATCCGCGCGCTCGACCGGGCGGACGGGCCGGGTTTCGCCACGCTCGATGTCACCGATCCCGAGCCTTTGCCCGAAGGCCATCCGCTCTACACCCATCCCAAGGTTCGCCTGACGCCGCATATCTCCAGCAACTATACGCTAGTGCGGCACCGGCTGCTGGAAAAGGTCCGCGACGACATCAGCCGCTTCGTGCGCGGCGAGACGCCGTCCGACGTGGTCGATCCCGCGCGCGGCTATTGATGCGGCAGGCGCATCACAGCGCCTGCACCGTCTCCCGCGCCAGTTCCGCGAGCCGCTGCGCCGCGCTGTCCAGCTTGTCGCCCGCGCGCAGGATCGCGGCGACGCGCGGCAATTCGGGCAAGCGCTCATGCGTCAGCGTCGATTCCTCGCCAATGAAGAGGTGCGTGCGGCAGGTGATGCCGAGCCCCGCGCCGACTGCGGCCTTGAGCGTCGCGAGATTGGGCGTCTCCACCGCGATCCGCCATTGCAGGCCCGCATCCTCCAGCCCCCGTATCGCCGCCTCGCGGAAGCGGCAGGGCTCCTCCAGTACGGCGAGGGGAATGATGCTGCGATCGGCCAGCGCCGGCTCTCCATACCAGGCCATCGGCGCGACCGTCACCGCATGGGCGTCATTGGGCGCGGCGAAACCCAGCAATATGTCCAGCTCGCGCCGGTCGAGCAGCGCCTGCAACTCCGCCGTCCCGGCCACCCGTGCATAGATTTGCGCGTCGGGGTGCAGCTCCGAAAAGCGCGAGAGCAGCCCCGACAGCAACGTATCGGCGAAATCCTGCACCATCCCGATCCGCGCCGGCCCGGCAAAGCGCCCGGCGCTCACCGCCGCGACAGCCTCGTCATGCAGCAGCAACACGCGCCGCGCATAATCGAGCATCACCTCGCCCGCCGGCGTCAGGTTGAGCCTCCGCCCTTCGCGCAGGAACAGGGTCTGCTGCACCAGCTCCTCCAGCCGCTTGATCTGGAGGCTGAGCGCCGACTGCGTGACGAACACCTGCTCCGACGCATTCAGCATCGAACCGGTATCGACGATCGCGACGAAGCTGCGCAGCAAATTGGTGGGCAGGTTGACCGGCATGGCAGGCCTTTCTTGGAAGGGATGCGGGGAGGAGCCGACCCAGCGGAGGGAATAGGCAACCCCTTATCGCGATGCCGATATATCAATCAAAATAGTAGAGATTTCGCCGGATCAACTAAATCTTGGCGTTGGCCCATCCCGCCCCGCACCTGACGATTTTCCGCGCCGCAGCGAGCCAATTGCGCGCCCGGCCGAGCCATATGACCACGGCTCATAGATCGGCCAACAAAAACTTAATTGAATTGGTAGAGAATACATGATGGGCTTTCCGGACCTGGACAAGGACTGGATATGGCAAGCTTGGCGATCGAACATTCACACGGCGCAGAACGGAGCCGGCGGCCCTTTTCACTGTCGCGCTTCGGCGGGCGCTGGCTCTCGCCGGTGCTGCTCCTCTTCCTCTGGGAGTTGGGCTCGCGCAGCGGCCTGATACCGGAACGCACGCTTGCCGCGCCCTCGGCGGTGATCGGCACGCTCATCGACATGGTGATCTCGGGCGAGCTGCCATCCAATCTTCTCGTCTCCTTCGCCCGAGTCGCCGCCGGGCTGCTCATCGGCGTCGGCCTGGGTCTGGCGCTCGGCCTCGTCGCCGGCCTCTCGCGCGCCGGGGAACTGGCGGTCGATCCGCTCATGCAGATCAAGCGCACCATCCCCGCGCTCGCGCTGACCCCGCTCTTCATCGTCTGGTTCGGCATCGGCGAAACCCCCAAGGTCGCGCTGATTGCCTTCGCCACCATCTTTCCAGTCTATCTCAACCTCTACAGCGGCATCCGCAGCGTCGACCTGCGCCTGCTCGACGCCGCCAAGAGCTTCGGCCTCAGCCGCGCCGAGCAGATATGGCACGTCGTCCTGCCTTCCGCGCTGCCCTCGCTGCTGGTGGGGCTGCGCTACGCCCTCTCCGTCTCGATCCTCGTCCTCGTGGTGGCGGAGCAGATCAACGCCTCGGCGGGTCTCGGCTACCTCATCAACAATGCCCGCGATTTCATGCGGACTGACATCATCGTCGTCTGCCTGATGGTCTACGCCATCCTCGGCCTTGGCGCCGACTGGCTGGTCCGCGCCATCGAAGCCCGCGCCCTTATCTGGCGCCCCAGCATAGTGGAGCAATAAGCATGGACGCTCGCCTCGGCTTTACCACGGTGAACTCCTCCGTCCACCAGCCCCAGCCCGAACCGGTCGTGCGCCTGCGCGGCTTCACCCGCCGCTTCGGCGCGAACACGATCATCGATGGGCTCGATCTCGACATCGCGCCGGGTGAGTTCATCGCCCTCCTCGGGCGCTCGGGGTCAGGCAAGACGACATTGCTACGTACCCTTGCGGGTCTAGATGAGGTACGCAGCCAGGACGTGGAAGTGCCCGACAGCCGTGCCGTCGTCTTCCAGGATGCGCGCCTCCTGCCGTGGAAGCCGGTCTGGAAGAATGTCGGACTCGGCCTGAACGGAGACATCCGCCCGCGCGCCGAAGCGGCGCTCCGGGAAGTCGGCCTCGGCCATCGTCTGGACGCCTGGCCACTCACTCTATCGGGCGGTGAAGCGCAGCGCGCAGCGCTCGCCCGCGCGCTGGTGCGCGAGCCCAAGCTGCTGCTGCTCGACGAACCCTTCGCCGCGCTCGACGCGCTGACCCGCTACCGGATGCACGACCTCGTCCTCTCGCTCTGGCGGGCGCATCGCCCGGCCGTGCTGATCGTCACCCATGATGTCGAGGAAGCGATCGCGCTCGCCGACCGGGTGCTGGTCCTAGACCAGGGCCGCATCGTCGCCGAAGAACGCATCACCGCCCCGCGCGGCGAACGCGCCAGCTTCTCCGCCCGCCTGCGCGAAAAGCTGCTGTCCACCCTGGGCGGCGACGATCATGGCGTCGTCCCCTTCGCGACCGCGCTGGAAGCGGCCGAATGACGGCAGTCGCCACCCTCGAACGGCCGATCGACACCACCCGCCTGCGCGGTTTCGTCACTGCCTTCGCCGATCTGCTTGCGGCAACGCGCGACGAGCAGGCCATCCTCGACAGCGGCAGCGCCTTGCTGGCCCGCCTGATCGCCAGCGACGACTGGCTGCCGGAAGAGTTCGCTCAACCCAACCCCGAGCGCTACCAGCAATATCTGCTCCATTGCGACAGCCGCGAACGCTTCAGCGTCGTCAGCTTCGTCTGGGGGCCGGGTCAGTCCACGCCGATCCACGACCACAGCGTCTGGGGCCTCGTCGGCGTCCTGCGCGGCGTTGAGAAAGTGGAGCGCTTTGGCCGTCTGCCTTCGGGCGCACTGGCGGCGCAGGGCGAGGAACTGCTCCGCGCCGGGGAAGTGGACGCCGTTTCACCGCGCATCGGTGACATCCATCGCGTGACCAACGGCCTTGCCGACCGCCCCTCCGTCAGCATCCATGTCTATGGCGCCAATATCGGCGCTGTGGAGCGGGCGACCTACGCGCCGGACGGCACTCCTAAATCCTTCATCTCGGGATACGCCAACCGCGTCATCCCCAACCTCTGGGACAGATCGAGACAATCATGACCACCGACATTCTTGACCGCATCCAGGTTGCCACCCCGCAAGACATCCGCCGCGCGCTGATGATCGGCAGCGAGATCGCGCTGATCGACGTGCGCGAGGAACATGAGTTCGCGCAAGGGCACCCGCTCTTCGCAGCGCAGATCCCGCTCCGCCGCATCGATGAGGAAGCGCGCTGGCGCATCCCCCGGCTCGACACGCCGATCGTCGTTTATGACAATGGCGAAGGGCTGGCGCGCAAGGCCGCTGTGCGTTTTGAGGCGCTCGGCTACACCGACGTGCGCGAGCTGGAAGGCGGCCTTTCTGGCTGGCGCGAGGCCGGTTATGAACTGTTCGAGGACGTCAACAGCTATAGCAAGGCGTTCGGCGAACTGGTCGAGCATCGCCGCCATACCCCCAGCCTGCCGGCCGAGGAAGTGCAGGCGCTGATCCGCGAGAAGGCCGACGTCAAGATCCTCGATGCGCGCCGCTACGACGAATATAACACGATGAGCATCCCGACCGGCACCAGCGTGCCCGGCGCGGAACTGGTGCTGCGCGTGCAGACGGTCGCGCCTGATCCCGACACCACGATCATCGTCAACTGCGCCGGCCGCACGCGATCGATCATCGGAGCCCAGTCGCTGGTCAATGCCGGCATCCCGAACAAGGTCTATGCCCTTCGCAACGGTACGATCGGCTGGACGCTCGCGGGGCAAGAGCTGGAAACCGGGCAAACCCGCGCCGCGCCCGAAGTGGACGACGCGGCAACGGACGAAGCGCGCGCCCACGCCCGCGATGTCGCCTATCGCGCCGGCGTCAAGCGGATCGGCTGGCAGGAACTGGAGGCGCTCCAGGCGGAGACGGGCCGGACCCTTTATCTCTACGACGTGCGCCAGCCCCGCGAATATGAAAGCGGACACCTCCCCGGCTTCCGCAACGCGCAGGGTGGTCAGCTGGTGCAGGAAACCGACCATAACGCCCCGGTGCGCGGCGCACGCATCGTTGTCACCGACCCCACCGGCGTCCGCGCCGACATGACCGCCTCCTGGCTCGCCCAGCTTGGGTGGGAGGTCTATGTCCTCGACATCGACTGGTCCGCCGCCACGCTGGAGCGCGGCCCCGACAGCGCGCCACCGCCGCGTGGCCCGGAGGGTCGCTACAAGCGCCCCTATGAAGGCACCGACAACAAGGCCGCCGCGATGCAGGCCTATCTCGACTGGGAATATGGCCTCGTCGCCCAGCTGGAGCGCGACGGCACCCACGGCTTCTACGTCATCTAATTTTTTGCAGGAGGACGCATCATGAGCGTCAAGTTCATCGGCTATATCGGCTTCAACAACGGCTCCGAAACACAATCCGCGGTGCGCAGCCGTGCGCTCGACACCGACTATGTCGATGCCGCGGCGAAGGCGCAGGAGGAAGGCGGCTTCGATCGCGTGCTCATTCCCTTCGGTTCCAACAGCCCGGAAAGCCAGATCGTCGCGGCCCATGCCGCCGCGCGCACCACACGCCTCGGCTTCCTCGTCGCGCATCGCCCCGGCTTCACCCAGCCCACCGTGGCGGCGCGCCAGTTGGCGACGCTGGACCAACTGTCGGGCGGGCGTGTCGCCGTCCACATCATCACCGGCGGCGCGGACGATGAAATGGCGCGCGACGGCGACACGAAGACGGTCAAGGCGGAACGCTACGCCCGCACCGACGAATATCTAACCATCCTGCGGCAGGAATGGACCGCCGCCAAACCCTTCGACCATCAAGGCAAATATTACGACATCCGCCAGGCATATAGCGCGATCAAGCCTGACAATCTCCCAGTCTTCTTCGGCGGATCGTCGGACGAGGCGATCGAGGTCGCCGGCCGGCATGCCGATGTCTATGCGCTCTGGGGCGAAACCCTTGCCGCCGTGCAGGACACCGTTCGTGCTGTCCGCAAGTCCGCCGCCCGCTACGGCCGCAGCCCCGGCTTCTCGCTCTCGCTCCGCCCGGTGATCGCCGACACCGAGGAAGCGGCGTGGAAGCGTGCTGCCGAGATCGAGGAGCAGGTGCGCGAGAACCGCGTCGCCGCCGGCCTGCCGCTCACCGGCCATCGCCCGCCCAATGCGGGCTCGCTCCGCCTCCTCGAAACTGCCAGCGCCAACCGGCAGGACAAGCGCCTCTGGACCGGTGTCGCGGCGCTCACCGGCGCGGCCGGCAACAGCACCGGCCTTGTCGGCACGCCAGAGCAGGTGGCCGACGCTATGCTGGACTATTACGACATCGGCATCGACCATTTCCTGATCCGGGGCTTCGATCCGCTGGGAGACTCCATCCTCTACGGCCGCGAACTGCTGCCGCGCGTCCGCGCCAGGGTGGCCGAGCGCGAAGCGGCCGGTCTCGCGCTGGCGGGCTGATCCATGCCGAAAAAGAAGACTGTCGTCCTCCTGTCGACGGCCCTCGTCGCGGTGGCGGGCCTCGGGCTCGCCGCCGCGACCTTTTCGCGAAATGACGACAATGTCCTGCGCGTCGCCAACCAGAAGGGGCAGGTGAAGGCGATGATGCTCGCCTCGGACGCCCTTGAAGGCGCGCCCTACACGGTCGAATGGTCGGAATTTCCCGCAGCCCAGCCTCTACTCGAAGCGGTCGGCGGCGGCGCGGCGGATCTGGGCCTGGCGGCGGACGCGCCCTTCATCTTTGCCTATCAAAGCGGCAGCCCGGTCAAGGCGATCGCGGTGCAGGCCCCGGCCAATCAGGCGCGCGAAGCGCTCGCTATCCTAGTGAAGGCGGGCTCCCCGGTTCGGGGCGCACAGGACTTGGCCGGCAAATCGGTCGCCACGACGCGCGGCTCGATTGGCCACCATCTTCTGCTTCAGGCGCTCGAGCGGGCCAACATCCCGGCGGACAAGGTGCGCGTCACCTTCCTGCCTCCAGGCGACGCAAAGGCCGCATTCGACAGCGGCGCGATCGACGCCTGGGCGACCTGGACGCCCTATACCAATGTCGCGATCAAGGAAGGCGCGCGCGCCGTGGTGGACGCCAAAGATTATGGCCTGCCGCTCTATATCGACATCGCCAACGAAGACTCGATCGAACCCAAGCGCGCGCTGCTCGCGGATTTCCTGAAAAGGGAAGCCAAGGCCGTTGCCTGGGCGCGGCTGCATCCTGACCAGTTCGCGCAGGTGCTCTCGAAAGAAACCGGGCTGCCGCTCGATATCGCGCGCGCCAGCTTCGAACGGAGCAACCGCGTGGCGCGCCCGATCGACGACGGCATCGTCGCGCATGAACAGGCGATCACCGCCCGTTTTCAGAAAGCCGGTCTTATCAATAGCCCGCGCGATGTGCGGCTGGCTTTCGACGGCAGCTTCGACGGCCGCAAAGAATAAGTTTTTCGCGAACAAAACAATCTTCAGTTTAGCTGAAGTCATCGGTGGATGATCGAACTCATTTATCAATTAAATTCGTAGAGAATAGACCGCCCTCAACATCTCGTGGGGGACCCATTACAATGAACAAATGCCGTCTTCTCCTTGTCTCGACAGCGCTTTCGGCTGTTTCTTTCACTGTCTCGCCAGCCGGCGCGCAGGGCGTCGTCGCGCCGGAGCAGCCCGCCGAGGACGCCGCTGCTGACGCAGGCACGATCATCGTCACCGGCGTTCGCGGCGCGCCCCGCACGGTCGCGGAAAGCCCTGCGCCGATCGATGTCGTCGGAGCGGAAAAGCTGCAGGCGACCGGCTCCGCCGAGTTCGGGGAGGCGCTGTCCAAACTGCTTCCCTCGCTCAATTTCGGTGCCACCAATGCCGGCGTCTTCTCGATCGGGCGCCCCGTCACCAACCGTGGGCTCTCGCCCGCCTATACGCTGGTGCTGGTCAATGGAAAGCGGCGACACAACGGCGCCTTCCTCAACAATTCGCCGACCGACACGTCTGGCGCCAACCCGGTCGACATCGACCTCATTCCCACCAGCGCCATCGACCGGATCGAAGTGCTGAAGGATTCGGCCGCCGCCCAATATGGCACGGACGCCATCGCCGGCGTGATCAACATTCAGCTCGCGAAGAAGGAAGGGCTGAGCGGCGATTTCACCTATGGCACGCTGTACGACGCCAACGGCGACCCGGACAGTTGGAAGGGCACGATCCGCTACGGCACGAAGATCGGCGACAATGGCGGTTTCCTGACGATCAGCGGCGACATCCGCAAGCGCGGCGGCGCGTGGTGGAACCTGGCTGCGACAGACACCAACCTCTACGGCCTGCCCGCCGGTCGCACCATCGATCAAGTGGTGGCGACGAGCGGCCTCACCCGCGCCCAGGTGGAGGCGAACGTCGCCGCCGCCAACGCCCGCAACGCGCAGTGGAACCGCGACGGGGCGCATAATGGCGATCCTCAGGTCAAGGCGTTCAACCTCAGCTACAATGCCGAGCTGCCGGTGACGGAAAATGTCACCCTTTATAGCTTCGGCACCTATGGCGAGCGTGACGCGCAGATCGGCAACAATTTCCGCCGCCCCAACAGCACCGCCAATTTCACGGCGCAGTTCCCCGACGGCTATTATCCACTCAACAATATCGAGGAAAACGACTTCCAGTTCGTCGGCGGCCTGCGCGGCACGCTGGCGGGCTGGGATTACGACATCTCCTCATCGTTCGGCCGCAACTACAGCCATCAATTCTCCAAGCTGTCGGTCCGTCCCTCGCTGGGGCCGACCGGCCCGACGCAATGGCCCAACCTCGCCAATTTCGAGTTCCGGCAGTGGACGCACAATGTCGATCTGCACCGCAGCGTCGACATCGGCCTCGCCCGGCCGCTCGAAATCTCGGTCGGCGGCGAATATCGGCTCGACCGCTTCCGCACCTTCGCCGGCGATCCGCTCGCCTATCAGCCCGCGACCTACACGTTCAAACCGGGCGACCAGCAATATGACTGGAATGTCGGTCGCATCGCCTCCCCGGTGGTGCAGGGCGCGATCGTCCTGTCGCCGGCGGACGAAGCCGACATCAGCCGAAAGGTCTATGCCGGCTATGTCGACCTCGGCATCTATCCGACCGACGCCTGGTATATCGGCGCGGCGATCCGGGCCGAGCATTATGACGACGGTTCGGGCAGCCCCATCGGCCTCAAGCTCAACAGCCGCTACGAAGTCACCCCGACGCTGGCGATCCGCGGAACGGTCGGCACCGGGTTCCGCGCGCCGTCGCTGACGCAGATCGGTTATGCGCAGACGGATGGCCGCACCTCCTCCTTCTTCAATCCCGCCACCGGCCAGACCGAACTGCGCCCCACCGTCGCCAAGCTTGTGACGGCGGACTCGACCGTGGGCCAGCTGCTGGGCGCAAAGCCGCTCAAGGCGGAAAAGACCTGGAACGCCGGCCTCGGCTTCGTCTTCACGCCCGCGCCGTCGCTGTCGATCACGCTCGACGGCTACTATATCCGCATCCGCGATCGGGTGGAGCGCACCGGCCGCCTGTTCGGACCCGGCATCTCGGCGATCCTCGCCGCCAACGGCCTGTCCGACATCGAGCAGGCAGAATATTTCATCAACGCCGCCGACACGGAAACCAAGGGCTTCGACCTCGTCGCCGATTACAGCCGCAATCTGGGCGATCTCGGCAAGATCGGCCTGACGCTGGCCTTCAACTATTCCAAGACCGAGGTGACGGATGTCGTCGCCACCCCGTCGCAGCTGTTTGCGGCCAATGGCACATCGCTGCTCGGCGCGGGCTCGGTCTTCTTCGGCGGCGACAAGATCGGCGAGCTGGAAGTGCTTCAGCCCCGCACCAAGCTGGTCAGCACCGTCAACTGGCAGAAGGGCATTTTCGGTCTCAGCGTCACCGCCACCCGCTACGGCAAATATACGCAGCGCACGGCAGCGGGCGACGATCGCTATTTTGGCGCGAAGATCATCACCGACGCCAGCCTCAGTGCGAAAGTCACCGACTTCGCGACTCTCTCGGTCGGCGCGACCAATCTCTTCGACGTGCGGCCCGAAACCAACGGGCCGGGCAATCCCCAGACAGGGCAGGGCTATTATGGCCCGTCGCCCTTCAATCCCGCAGGCGGCTATTATTATGGAAGGATCGCTCTTGCCTTCTGATCGGCGCACCTTCCTCGCCGGTGCAGCCGCTCTCGCCCTCGCCGGTTGCGGTGAAGGCGCGAAGGGCGGCCGTACCAGGCTGGTGCTGGGCGATCAGGTCCATCTGCTCCAGTCGAAGGCAGAAGCGGCGCACGCGCTCGGCAACCTGCCCTATGACATAGAATGGGCCAATTTCGCCGGCGCCGCGCCCCTGCTCGAAGCGCTCAACGCAGGGGCGGTCGATACCGCGCCGGCGGGCGACCTGCCGGTGGTGCTGGCGGCAGCGGCCAAGGCGCCGCTCAAGATCGTCGCCGGAACAGGTTTCTCGACCCGCGACATCGGCATCATCGTGCCCCAAGGTTCCCCCGTCCGTCGCGTTACCGATCTCGCCGGCCGCCGCGTCATCGTCTCCAGCGCGCGGGGCAGCATTTCCCACTATCTCCTGCTCGAAGCGCTCAAGGAGGCACATGTCGACCGCAAGGCGGTGGATATCGGCTTCATGCTGCCCAATGACGCAGCCGCTGCCTTCAACGCGGGAAGGATCGACATATGGGCGACCTTCGGCACCTATCAGATCGCGGCGGAACTGGCCGGCGCGCGGCTGATACGCGACGGCGAGGGAATCAATAGTCCCTTCGCCCTGATCGCCGCGTCGCAGGCGGCGCTGGACGATCCGGCCAAGCGCGCCGCGCTGCGTGACGTTCTTGGCCGTCTTCAGAAGGCTGCGCTCTGGTCGGCGGACCATCCGGCCGCTTATGCCGCTATCTTGGTCGAGCAGACGAAGGTGGACCCGAGGGTCGCCGACATCATGGCCAACCGGCAGCGCGGGATACTCGTTGCCCCCGACGACGCCGTCATCACGCCGCTCCAGCGCGTGGTCGATCGCTTCCATGCCGACGGCGAACTGCCCGCCCATGTCGATGTCGCCGCGATCGTCGACCCAGGCATCTTCCCAGCATGAGCGGCGCTTCGCGACCCTTCATAAATCCTCATTGGGCGGCCGCCTGCCGTCCTCTTACTATCGCGCCCAAAGGAGCATCGCCATGGCTACAGTGTTGAAGGACGACCGATTCCGCCACAGCGGCATCAGCGAAGCCGAATGGAAGGTCCGCGTCGATCTCGCCGCCTTCTATCGTCTCTCGGCTCTCTACGGCTGGGACGATTTCATCTACACCCACATCTCCGCCCGCGTGCCGGGGCCCGACCATCATTTCCTCATCAACCCCTTCGGCCTGATGTTCGACGAGATCACGGCATCCAGCCTGGTCAAGGTCGATCTCGACGGCAACGTCATCGGGAACAGCGACTATGGCATCAACTATGCCGGCTATGTGATCCACTCGGCGATCCATGGCGCGCGCGAGGACGCCCATTATATCGCGCATTTCCATAGCGCCGATGGCATGGCGGTCTCCGCCCACGCCGACGGATTGCTGCCCTTGAACCAGCGCGCGCTCGCGTTGATTCCCCGCCTGTCTTACCATGACTATGAAGGCGTCGCGCTCAACCTTGACGAGCGCGAACGGCTGGTCGCGGACCTTGGCGATACCAAGGTCATGCTGCTCCGCAACCATGGCACGCTGGCACTGGGATCATCGCCGGGCGAAGCGTTCAGCGGCATCTATCATCTGGAGGAGGCCTGCAAGGCGCAGGTCCGCACCCTCGCTGTCGGCCGCGACAACATCCTTATCGCCCCCGAAGCCGCGCAGGAGGAAGTGCGCCGCCAGATGAGCCGGGAGCGCCTGCCCGTGGAGGGCGCCAAGTCCCATTACGATCTCGTCTGGGAAGCCGCGCTTCGCAAAGCGCAGCGCCGGTCGCCCGGCTTCGACGCCTGAGGGATCACGCCATGACCAAAAGACAACTCAAACTCGGCCTTGTCCCCACCGGCGTCGGCGGTCCCGGCGACAGCAACCGCTGGCTCGATCCCGACATTCCGGAGGACGCCAGCGTCAATATCGCCTGGACCATCGACATAGTGCGCCAGGCCGAGGCAGCGAAGTTCGACCTCGTCTTCATCGTCGACAGTCAGTTCATCACGCCCCACTCGCCACCCCATTATCTCAACCGGCTGGAACCGCTCACCCTCCTGTCGGCGCTGGCGGTGGCGACGAAACAGATTGGCCTCGTCGGCACCTTCACCACCTCCTACAACGACCCCTTCGGTCTCGCCCGTCGCCTCGCCTCGCTCGACCTCATCAGCAAGGGGCGGGCCGGCTGGAATGTCGTCACCAGCGGGGACGCGGGAACGGCGAGCAACTTCAGCCTGCCCGAACATTTCGACTATGACACCCGTTACCGCCGCGCGGTCGAGTTCCTGGATGTCGCACGCGGCCTCTGGTCGAGCTGGGAGGAAGGCGCACTGGTCCGCGACCGCACGACCGGTCAGTTCCTCGATCCCGCCCGGCTCCACCGCCTTGACCATCACGGCGAGTTCTTCCAGGTCGCGGGGCCGCTCAACATCCAGCGCTCGCCACAAGGGGAACCGGTCATCTTCCAGGCAGGCGACAGCGATCAGGGCCGCGATCTGGGCGCGAACATAGCCGACGCCATCTTCACCCATGCCGCCACGATCGAACAGGGCCAGGCTTTCTACGCCGACCTCAAGGGCCGCGCCGCCCGCCTTGGCCGTAACCCGGACGAGATTGTGATCCTCCCGGGCTTCTTCATCTATGTCGGCGATACCGACGCAGAGGCGCAGGAGATTCAGCGCCGCTACCGCGAGCAAGACCAGAGCTTCGACCAGGCGCTGGCCGAATTCGGTCGCCCGTTCGGCTGGCATGATTTCCGCCGCTATGATCCCGAGGCGCCCTTCCCGGTCGCAGCGCTCGATCATGCCAGGAGCAGCTTCTACACCCAGGCCAAGCGCATCACCGACGAAGCGATGGCGCAGGGCTGGACGCTGCGGCAGGCGGTAGAGAAAGCGCGCGCCAGTCGCGGCAGTCCCTTCGTCGGTTCACCCGAAACGGTAGCGAACGAAATCCAGCGCTGGTTTGAGGAGCGCGCGCTCGACGGACTCAACGTCCATCTCGGCCACCCTGAACAGCTCACCCGTTTCACCGAGGAGGTGGTGCCGATCCTCCAATCGCGTGGCCTGTTCCGCACCGACTATGAAGGCGACACGCTGCGCGCCAATCTCGGCCTCCCCATCCTGCCGAGCCGCCACCAGCGCGCTCCCGCGCGGCGGGACGCGGCCTGAACCTATGACAAATCATCGCCGCAGCGCCATCAACTCTCATTGGCGGCGCAGCGCGTCGGCGGCCATCATCACGTCAATGCAAGGAGACGATGATGGCGACTATCCTTACTCAGCCCCTCAAGACCCGCTATGCCGCCCTTCAGGCCGAGCGCGAACGCAACTGGTCCGCCGCGCAGCTTGAAGCCAATGCTCGCCAGCGCCGTCTGTTGATCGAGCGTTTCGATCCCGCCGCCATCGCCCAGCCCGGCGACCTGCTGCCCGACTTCGTCTTCGCGGAAGTGGACGGCGGGGAACTGACGCTGAGCGGCCTGACGAAAGGCGGATCGGCGCTCTTCATCTTCTTCCGCTTCGCCGGTTGCCCGGCGTGCAACATCGCGCTCCCTTATTATGCCGAGGCGCTCTACCCCGAACTGCGTCAGCGTGATATCCTGCTGGTCGCCCTCAGCCCGCAGCAGCCCGACCGGCTGCGGGAAATCAAGGATCGGCATCAGCTGCCCTTCCTAGTGGCCACGGATGCGGATAATAGCCTCGCCCGACATATCGGTATCGCGTTTGAGCCTGATGACAGACCTTCGCCGCCACCCGCCGGCTGGATTGGCGAGGTTACGGGGACGGGCACTTGGGAACTGCCCCAGCCAGCGGTCCTGCACCTGGGTGCAAACCGGGCCGTGAGGTCGTTGCAGGTCAGCCCCGACTGGCTGCAAAGACCCGAAGCGGAAGAGATATTGCAGAAAATTGCCTAAAGCCCGCGAAATTCGCGCGTTACGCCAGTAGCAGCGGGGTTGAAGTGGTGGCAGGCCGATAAAGGGCCGTTAGATGGCGGCCTTTGATATTGGGCAGCGACCGGACACCGGCCGCACGATAGCGTTGGAAAATGGCGCGCGGCCCATCGATCGGCCGAGCGTCGATTGGCACGACCGTCCGAGCACAGAACCGGCGGAGAAGCGGGCGGCCTTGAACGGGGTGCCGGTCTTTGCCGAAAAGGTCCAGGCGTAGTGGTCAGGATGCGCATGCCCCCAGGCGCGGGCGAGGCGCGCGGTGAAATCGGCCACCAGCGCCGTTTCCGCGATCGCGGTGTCGCTGGCTGCAAGGAAGGCGAGGCTGGTCGGAACGCCGCTGCCATCAGCCAGAACATGATCGCCATTTTCCAGTACGGCTATGCCAATATAGCTGCCCCGGGTCGACTAGGCGTCGATCGCTCCGCTGGCGAGAACCGACTTCGCTTCGCCATTGGCGAGATGGATCCATTGCACGTCTGTCGGCTCGAGCCCCGCCTTTTCCAGCGGTTTGAGGGCCAAATCCTGCCCGGCGGACCCCTTTATCGTCGCCAGCCGCTTGCCCTTGAGGTCGGCGAGCGTGCCGATCGGCGATGGTTTCGGCTGGCGCTGTTGCCATGGTGCATTCCTTTCCTGCCAGTGCGACTCCCCTGACGGTAGCGACGCACCGATGGGTAAGTCAGCCAAGCCCGGCATTTCCCATGAATAATTTTGGGCCCTGATGACCAACGGGCCGAGCAACGCTTTTACGTCCCTTTGCGTCGACCTATTGGCATCGCTCGCGGACGATCAAGAAGTTTCAGAGAATCACGGGCCCAAGCCAGCAATTCCATTGAACAAATTCAGCGGTGATTGAGCAGCACTCATTATCTTCCCTCGCGTCAGCGGCCTAGCCTTCGCGCCAAATCGGCAGGAGGAACAAGCATGGGTCACGGGACCGAACGGCAATTGCATCTGGGCGCAATATTGGAAGGCGTGGGCGCCGACCATCATAGCTGGCTCGACCCGGAGCTACCCGGCAACGCCAGCATCGACATTAGCTGGTATATCGAGAATGCGCGGCTGGCGGAGGCGGCGAAGTTCGATTTGGTCTTCATCATCGACTCGCCCTACATCACCCCGGACACCGCGCCGCATTTCCTGAACCGGCTGGAGCCGCTGACTTTGCTGTCGGCGGTGGCGGCGAGCACGTCGAGCATCGGCCTCGTGGGGACGCTCACTACATCCTATTGGGAGCCCTATAATGTCGCGCGGCAGTTCGGCTCGCTCGACCACATCAGCAGGGGCCGCGCGGGGTGGAACGTCGTCACCACCGGCCTCGAGGGCGCGGCGCACAATTACGGGCGCGACGTGCATTTCGAGCATGGCGTGCGTTATGCCCGCGCGCGTGAGTTCGTCGAGGTGGTGCAGGGCCTGTGGGACAGTTATGAGGATGACGCCTTCCCGCGCGACCGGGCGGCGGGTGTCTTTTTCGACAAGAGCAAGCAGCACCGCCTTGACCACAAGGGCGCGCATTTCTCGGTCGCCGGGCCGTTGGCGCTCAGCCGTTCGCCGCAGGGGCAGCCGGTGATCTTCCAGGCCGGCGACAGCGGCGAAGGACGCGCGCTGGGCGCGGCCATTGCTGAGGGCACCTTCGCTGCGTCCCAGGATTTCGAGAACGGGCGCGCTTATTATGCCGACCTCAAGGCGCGGGCGGCGGCGATCGGGCGAAACCCGGACCTCATCAAGGTGATGCCGGGTCTCGTCCCCACCATCGCCGAGACGGATGAAGAAGCGCAGGCGCTTGCGACGGCGCAGCAGGGCAGCCTCAGCATCGACAAGCTGCTGACGCAGGTCGGACGGGCGTTCAACTATCATGATTTCTCGGGCTACGATCTCGATGCGCCGTTCCCGGACCTGACCGGCGTGACGCTCAACAGCTACAAGGGGCAGGCCGAGCGGATCATCCGCGTGGCGGCAGAGGAGAAGCTGACGCTGCGCCAAGCGGCCTATCGCTTCGGCCAGTGGAAGTCAGACTTCGTGGGATCACCCGAAACGATCGCCAACGAGATCGAGCGCTGGTTCACCGGGCGCGCGGCAGACGGCTTCATCCTGCGGGTGACGAGGCCAGGCGACTTCGCACTGTTCCGCGAGAAGGTGGTGCCTATCCTCCAGACGCGGGGCCTGTTCCGCACCGAATACGCCCATGACACGTTGCGCGGCCATCTGGGTCTGCCTGTCCCTGAGCATCGGCACGCCCAGGTGCCGGTCGCCATCGCCGCGGAGTGAGCGACATCCTGACACAGCGGTGCGACGTGCTCATCATCGGCGGCGGGATGGCAGCAGCCTGGGCCGCCATCGCCGCCGCAAAGGCGGGCGCGGCCACCATCCTGGTCGACAAGGGCTATGTCGGCACCAGCGGCGTGACCGCGACGGCCGGGCCCAACCACTGGTGGATACCGCCCGATCCGGCGCGCCGACGCGAGGCGATCGAGCAGAAACTCGCCGCCGGACTTGGGCTGGGCGATCCGGCGTGGATGGAGCGGGTGATCGACACCACCTGGCGAATCCTGCCCGACCTGTCGCCCTATTACCGCTTCGGGTCGGACGGGAGGGGCGGCACCTATTATAGCGGCGTGCGCGGACCGGAGTATATGCGCGCGCTGCGTGCCTATGCGGTGGCGGCGGGCGCGCGGATTCTGGACCATCATCCCGCGCTGCAGTTGCTGACCGACGCGGAAGGGGCCGTAGTTGGGGCGCGGGGGCATGCGCGACTGGCAGGCACGGACTGGGAGATACACGCAGGCGCCGTCGTGATGGCGACGGGCGGCTGCGCCTTCCGCTCCGGCCTCATCGGCAGCCATGGCAATACCGGCGACGGCTATCTGATGGCGGCGGAGGCGGGCGCGGAGCTTTCCGGCATGGAATTCTCCATCCAATATACGGTGTCGCCCGCCTGGGCGTCGACGCGAACGCTGCCCTATAGTGCTGCCCGCTATTATGATGCGGAAGGCGCCGAGATCGTCACGCCGCCGCGCGGCCATGCACATTATCAGGCGCTGGGCGCGGCGCTGCTGAAGGGGCCGGTATATGCCGACCTGATCGACGCGCCTGCGGAATTGCCGCCGATCCTGAAGGATATCCAGCCCTTCACCCCGCCGCCCTTCGTTCGCAAGGGCGTGGACCTGTTCCGCGATCGCTGGCCGATCAAGCTGTTCGGCGAAGGCACGATCCGGGGCAATGGCGGGCTGCGCATCCTGGATGAGAATTGTGGGACCAATGTCGCTGGGCTTTATGCCGCCGGCGACGCCGCGACGCGTGAACTGGCGACGGGGGCGGTCAGCGGCGGTGGGGCGGTCAACAGCGCCTGGGCGCTGACATCGGGCCAGATCGCCGGCGCCGCGGCGGCACGGCGGAGCCTGGCGTTGCGCGACAAAATGGTAGGCGCGGCGCGGGCAGTGGGATCGGCAGGGATAGCGCCTGCGTCCGACGAGCGAAGCATCGACCGCAAGGCGATCGAAGCAGATGTCGATCATCATATGAACAGCTACCAACATTCCCTGTGGCGGAGCCGTACGCAGCTCGGCGATACGCTTGCTTTGCTCGATACCCACTGGCGCATGATCGGCGATCATGGCTGGGCGCAGGGGTCGCGGCTCGTCGCGCTGCGCGAGACGGCGGCGCTGACCGCCACGGCGCGCTGGTGCACGGCGGCGGCGCTCGCCCGCAACGAGAGCCGTGGCATCCACGTCCGCGTCGATGCCCCCGCGCTAGATCCGGCGTGCGGCGTGCGGCTGCTCACCGGTGGACTCGACCGGGTGTGGACCCGCCCCGAACGCCGCGCCTATGCGGAGGCGGCGGAATGATCGCCCATATTTTCGAGGATCTGTGCAACGGCTGCCACCGCTGCGTGGCCGTCTGCCCCACGCATGTGCTGGATGTGGGCGACGGCACGCCGGTGATCGCTCGTCTCGACCAGTGCCAGACCTGCTATATGTGTGAACTTTATTGCGAGGCCGACGCCCTCTATGTCGGGCCTGACGCGCACGTCGCCGAAAGCGTCGATCCGCAAGCGATCCGGGCATCGGGGCACCTCGGCCGCATCCGCCGCGACCATGGCTGGGACCGGCCGGACGAGGCCGGGCATCTGGACCGATACCGGCTGCTCGGCCCCCTGTTGCAGGAGGGTGGGGAGACTGCCGCACGACGCTACCGCACCCTGGCCGCGGGCGGAACGGACACCGCCGATTGAGATAGTTTTCCAGCCTTATTGGGGATCGTCATGCCTCAGGCGACGCCGCGCCTGATAGACGTCGCATCTTCGGAAAAATGGTGGTCCATGCCCATGATGCTGTCCCGTCGCCACACTCTCGGCCTTCTGGCCGGCTCGCTTCTCACCGCCTGCGCGGGCGATGGCGCGGCCCGCAAGGGCAAGCTGTTCGTCGGCGACCAGCGCGGCGGATCGCGCGTGGTGTTGCAGGGGGCGAAGCGGCTGGACGATGTGCCATATGAGATTATCTGGTCGCAATTTCCCAATGCGGCGCCGCTGCTGGAGGCGCTGAACGCCGGCGCGATCGACAGTGGCATCGGCGGGGATTCGGCGTTCATCTTCGCCGCCGGCACCGACGCGAAGATCAAGGCGATCGGCGCGCAGGCGACGCGCGGCATGGGGCCGGTAGTGCTGGTGCGGCGGGACTCGCCGATCCGGTCGCTTGCGGATCTCGCCGGGCACAAGGTCGCGACCCCGCGCGGGTCGATCAGCCACAATCATGTGCTCGCCGTGCTGGAAGCCTATGACCAGCCCTACGACACGGTCAACTTCGCCTTTCTCTCGCCCTCGGACGGGCGCGCGGCGTTGCAGAGCGGTGCGGTCGACGCCTGGGCGATCTGGGACCCCAACGCCGCCATGGCTGAGCAGGACGGCGCGCGCATCCTGCCCGGCAAGCAACATCTTGTGCCCGGCTATGGTCTGATGTTCGGGCGCGAAGGCGCGATCGCCGACAAGCGCGCCTTGCTTCAGGATTATCATGACCGGCTCTATGCCGGCTGGAGGTGGGCGGCGCGCAACCGCGACGCCTACGTCGCGCTGATGCACAAGGATACGGGCCTTGCGCTCGACATACTGCGCATTATGCAGCGCCGTGCGGACCGCTTCCCCGCCAAGGTCGACGATGCGCTGATCGCCCAGCAGCAGGCGACCGCCGACCGCTATTTCCGCGCCAAGGTGATCGATCGCAAGCTGGACGTGCGGCCACTGTTCAACACCAGCTTTTCATGAGCCGCTACTCGGCCGCCCATTGGGGCGTCTATGAGGTCGAGGCCAATCCGGGCGGCGGTGCCCCCCACCTGTCGCCGCTGGGAATGGACCCCGATCCCAATCCGATCGGTCTCGATCAGCTCGACGACAGCGTCACCGGGTTGCGCGTCGCCCGTCCGGCGATCCGCAAGGGCTGGCTGGTGGGACGGAACCGCGAAGGACGAGGCGAGGAGCCTTTCATCGACCTCCCTTGGGATGAGGCGCTCGACATCGCCGCCTCCGAGATCGAGCGGGTGCACCGCAACCATGGCAACGACGCGATCTTCGGCGGCTCCTATGGCTGGTCGAGCGCCGGCCGCTTCCATCATGCGCAAAGCCAGCTCCACCGCTTTTACAATATGCTGGGCGGCTATGTGCGCAGCGTCGACAGTTACAGCCTGGGTGCCGGGCGGGTGCTGATGCCGCACATCGCGACCTGCATGGACGAGAGCAACGCCTCGCACACGAGCTGGGACGTGCTGGAGGCGCATTGTACCCTGTTCGTCAGCTTCGGCGGCGTTCCGCTCAAGAACACCCGCGTCTCCTCCAGCGGCGCCGGCCGGCATCGCGCCCGTTCCGGTCTGAAACGTCTGCGCGAAGCCGGCGCGCAGATCGTCAATATCGGCCCGGTCGGCGACAATCTGGGCGATAATGATGCGAGCGAATGGATCGCCATCCGTCCCAATACGGACACGGCGATGATGCTGGCGCTGGCCTGGGTGGTGCTGCACGATCCGCTGTTCGACCGCGGCTTCCTCGACAGTCATACGGTCGGCTTCGACATATTCCGCGCCTATCTGCTGGGGGAAGCGGACGGGGCGCCCAAGACGCCCGGATGGGCCGCCGCGATCACCGGCGTTCCCGCCGCCCGGATTGCCGCGCTTGGCCATGACCTGCTGCGCCACCGCACGATGCTCAACTGCGCCTGGGCGTTGCAGCGCGCCGCGCATGGCGAGCAGCCCTTCTGGGCGCTGGTGACGCTCGCCGCGATGGTCGGGCAGATCGGTCTGCCGGGGTGCGGCTACGGCCTTGGCTATGGCGCGATGAACGTGATGGGCAGCCCGCATCCGCGCCTGCCCGGCCCATTCCTGCCGCAGGGGCGCAATGGCGTTTCGGCCTTCATCCCCTGCGCGCGCATCGCCGACATGCTGCTGCGTGCCGGAGAGCGCTTCACCTATAATGGCGGGGTCCATCGCTATCCCGACATAAGGCTTGTCCACTGGGCGGGGGGTAACCCGTTCCACCACCATCAGGACCTCAATCGGCTGAGACAGGGCTGGGCGCGGCCCGACACGATCATCGTGCAGGAACAATATTGGACCCCGGTTGCGCGGCAGGCCGACATCGTCCTGCCCGCCACCCTCTCGCTGGAGCGCGACGACATCGGTTTCGCCACGCGCGAAGGACTGTTCGTCGCCATGCGCCAGGCCGTCCCACCACAGGGCGAGGCGCGCGACGATCACGCCATCTTCGCTGCGCTAAGCCGCCGGCTCGGGACGGAGCAAGCCTTTACCGAACGGCTCGACACAATGGGCTGGCTTCGGCGCCTCTATCGCGAAAGCGCGGAGAAGATCGCCACCACCGGGATCAACCTTCCCGAGTTCGACCAGTTTTGGGAAAACGGCCTGATCGACCTGTCCGCACATGATGCGCCGTATGTCATGCACGCCGATTTCCGCCGCGATCTGCGAGCGTACCCGCTGCCGACGCCATCAGGCAGGATAGAGATTTTTTCCGAGCGGATCGCGCGTTTCGATCTTGCCGACTGCCCCGGTCATCCGGTCTGGCGCGAGCCGTTCGAGTGGCTCGGCCATGAGAAGGCCAAAGTCTATCCGCTCCACCTCCTCTCCGACCAGCCGGAACGACGGCTGCACAGCCAGCTCGACGCAAGCCCCTATAGCCGTGCGGGCAAGGTGGCAGGACGCGAGCCGGTCTATCTCAATCGCGGCGATGCGGCGGCGCGCGGCATCGCCGATGGTGATCTGGTCGAACTGTTCAATGATCGCGGCCGGTGCCTGGCGGGTGCGATCCTGAGTGATGCGATCATGCCGGGGGTGGCGCGACTTGCGACCGGGGCTTGGTTCGATTCCGGCCCGAACCTCGAACGCCATGGCAATCCCAATGTGCTGACGCTCGATCGCGGCGCTTCCGGCCTGTCACAGGGCTGCGTCGCCCAGACCTGCCTGATCGAAGCGCGGCGGTTCGAGGGCGAACCGCCGCGCGTTACTATATTCGATCCGCCTCAGATCTTGCCGCGCAGCGTCAGCCCATAGAGGCGCGGCTCGCCGATCGCCGCCATCGCCACGCCATAGGTCGCGTTGACGCTGATCGTGTTGTAATAATCCTTGTCGAACAGGTTGCGGACCCAGACCGACACGTCCCACCTGCCGTCGGAGCGACGCAGCCCCGCATGGGCGCCGAACAGGGCGGAGCCCGGCACGCGCGAGAAGGGATCGAGATTGACCGACGCGAAATAGCTGGAGCGGTAGCTGCCGTCTGCGCCGACATAAAACTCCTTCTCGCCGCCCGCCGGATGGACATATTCAACCGTACCGCCGAGCGACCATTTGGGCGCGCCCGACGCCTGCCGGCCCGACAGGTCGATCGAGGTCCGGTAGCTGTTCAGATAGTCGGGAACCGCGTTCGTATACCGCGTATATTTGGCATCATTATAGGTCGCGGCGAAGGTCGCGCTCAGCCCCTCGACCGGGGCGAAGCGGGCGTCGAGCTCAACACCGCGCGACCGCAGCGTGCCGACATTGGCGATATAATAGGCCGCCGGGCTGACCTGCGTATTGGCGTAGTTGGCCTGATAATTCTGGTCTTTTGTCCAGAACAGCGCCCCGTTCAGCTCGACCGCGCCTTCCGCAAGCCGGGATTTGACACCCAGTTCGAAAGCATCGACCTTTTCGGGCTTCACGAAGACATCGACGCCCAAAGTCTGGCGGACGAGGTTGATGCCGGGCGACTTATAGCCGCGCGAATAGCTGTAATAGGCGTGGACATCGTCCGACACATCATAGGCCGCGATCAGCGTGCCCGACAGATTGTTGCTGTTATTCTTGACATAATAGCTCGCTACAGCCGCGTATGCGGCGCGCAAAGCGATGGCTGTCGCTTGGACCGCTGCGGGCAGCGCGCTGATCGGCGTCACATCACCCCTTGCCTCGGCGTCGTACAGGCCGGTCTTGTGCTCATAGGTGTAGCGCAGCCCGCCCGTCACGCGGAAGCGCGGCGAGACGTTCCATGTCGCCTGCCCATAGGCGGCATAGCTATGGGTCGCGGGCACGACATGGGCGAACGCCTCCAGCCCGTCGAGGATCACCGAGGGCAGCGGAGAGACAGTCGCGGTGGGGGTGTTGGCTGTGCGGAGCCAGCCGACTGCGTCGCGGCCATAGACCGTCCGCTGCTTGTCGTCCGCCTCCTGCCAGAAGAAATAGAGGCCGGCGCTGAAATCGATCGTGCGTTCGCCGGTGGATGCCAGGCGGAATTCCTGGCTCACCTGCTGCTGGTCGGTATCTACGACGCCCAGCGTCGAGATCTCCGCACCGATCTGGTCCCCGTCATAATTGGGGATCCACTTCCAGTTGCGATAGGCGCTGATCGACGTGAGCGTCACGCCCGGCAGATCGACGTCGAGCTGCGCTTGGAAGCCGTAGCTCGGCATCTTGTCATATTGGCTGCTGTCGAGATCGACCTGCCTGTCGAAAGCGTTCACGCTGCCCGGCGCATAGCCCACATCGGCGGCGCGGCGGTAGAAGCCGCGCACCTGCATGCCGTCGTTCAGGGTGGTGGGCAGGACGCGGGCGATGCTTTGGAAGCCCACATCGCCCTTCTGGATCGAATAATCGGCGATGAAGCGCAGCCGGACATTGTCCGCCGGCTTGTAGAGCAGGTCGAAGCGCGCCGAATGATTGTCCAGATTGTCCCAATCTTCATTGTAGACGATGTTGCGAATGAGGCCGCTGCGCGAGGTCCGCAGATAGGACAGGCGCACCGCCAGCGTGTCGCTGAGCGCTGCGTTGAGGCTAAGATATCCGCGAGCATAGTCGTAATTGCCGTAACTGGCTTCTGCCCTCGCTTCATTGGTGAAGCTTGGCGCGCGAGTCTTCACGTCGATCGCGCCGGCGACGGTGTTCTTGCCCAACAGCGTGCCCTGCGGGCCGCGCAGCAACTGGATGCTCTCTACATCGATGAGGTCGGTGATGACCGATCCGGTGCGCGGCCGATAAACGCCGTCGACATAGAGGCCGACGCCCTGTTCCAGCCCGTCGTTGGTGCCGCCCGAATTGGTGCCGATGCCGCGGATCGTGATCGTCTGGTTGCGGCCGCTGAAGCCCTGGATGTTTAGGCTTGGCAGTTGCTGGATCGACTGCTTGAGGTTGAACGCGCCCTGCGCCGCGATCCTATCTCCGCTGATCGCGCTGATGGCGATCGGCACTTTCTGGGCGTCTTCCTTCCGGTAACGGGCGGTGACGACGATGTCCTGCACCGCCGCCTCGCCGGCTTCGCCCTCCGGCTCGGGGCTCTGGGCGAAACTGGTCGCGGGCAGCGACAGCGCGGCAGCGCTGCCCAACAGGGCCAGGATGATATGGGCTGGACGACGATGCATGTTCTTCCCCTCGATGAATCGGGGACCGCATAGGGAAGGACAGCCCGATGCATCCAATGCGCATCGCGCGGCGTCCTATTGCGAATGCGAAAGCATTGAGCGCTGCTCAACGATGAATGCGTCATGCCGTATATATCCGGCTGGGTAACGCGCTGTCTGCGCTCGTTTCCTCGATCCGGCCGCCCTCGGTTAACGCCGCTCATACAAACGTGAAAAATTCTCAACCCGCGTTTCGGACCATTTGCCAGCGGCCTCTTTCGGCTAAGGCGGCGCCGGCGACAGGAGACATCTTCATGAAGTATCGGACATTGGGACGGACGGATATCAAGGTCAGCCTCATCTGCCTCGGCACCATGACCTGGGGATCGCAGAATAGCGAGGCGGAGGCGCACGCCCAGCTCGACTATGCGATCGGACAAGGAATCAATTTCATCGACACGGCCGAAGGTTACCCGGTCACGCCTGTCAGCCGAGAGACGCAGGGGAAAACCGAGGAATTTATCGGGAGCTGGCTCGCTAGGCGCGGCAAGCGCGACGACATCATCGTTGCGACGAAGGTCGCAGGCCCCTCGCGCGATCCCGTACGGGAATTTCGCGGCGGCAACAACCGGCTGGACCGGCGCAATATCGAGCAGGCGATCGACGACAGCCTCAAGCGCCTGCGGACCGACTATGTCGATCTCTATCAGGTCCATTGGCCCGACCGCCCTGTGCCGTCCTTCGGCGCGCGCGGCCTCGCGCAGATCGACGACATGCCGGAAATAGTGCCGATCGAGGAGACGCTCGACGCGCTCGCCGGCCTGGTCAGGGCCGGCAAAGTGCGGCATGTCGGTGTCTCCAACGAGACGCCTTGGGGCGTGTCCGAATATCTGCGGCTCGCGCGCGATCAGGGGCGGCCCCGCATCGCCTCGATCCAGAACGCCTATAATCTCCTCAATCGCACGTTCGAGGGCGGGCTTAGCGAATTCGCATTGCGGGAAGGGGTCGGTCTTCTCGCCTATTCCCCCTTGGCCGGCGGCAACCTCACCGGTAAATATCTAGGCGGCGTCATTCCGCCTGGCTCACGCCGGGGTGTCGCAAAGCAGTTCGGCCGCTATGACCTGCCGGGGCAGGGGACGGCCAGCGCCCGCTATGTCGCCATCGCTCATGCGCACGGCCTAGATCCGGCGCAGATGGCGCTCGCCTATGTGAACAGTCGTGATTTCGTGACGGCCAACATCATTGGCGCAACATCCATGGAACAGCTCGAAGTGAATATCGCAAGCACCAGCATCGTCCTGTCGCCCGAAGCCGTCGCGGCCATCGAAGCGGTGCATCGGGAGATTCCCGACCCCTGCCCCTGACCGCCCCGGTCGAGCGCCGGTTGATGGCACCCCGCCCATCGCCTGCCACCCCGTTCCCCTACCCATGAGCGGCCAATCCGCTCCGATCAGCAACACTCATTGGTTGAGCCGGCTTTCTTTCAGGCTCAGCAAAGTTCATTATACATTCTCTACTAAATTAGTAGTTTTACCGCCAAGGGCGTAAGCCCTGGGGGGCATTGTTCCGATGAGGCGATATGGAGGCGTAATCCTCAACCGGCAGCTCTTGCCCATGTGTCGATCGGCGTCAGGCGCTTTGAGCGCCGCGACGCCCGAGCCTCAGCCAAGAAGGATATCATATGCCGTCGATCAATCGGGAGTGGCTGCGCGCAGCCGCCGCCCTGCCTGTCGTTTCGTTCGCTCTCCTGTCGATCGAGCCAGCGTTGGCAACGGAACCGACAAACCCTGTGAAAGCGCCGGACGCCGGCAACGGCCTTGGCGATATCGTCGTCACAGCCACCCGAAAGGAAACCAGGCTCCAGTCCACGCCCGTCGCGGTCAGCGTGATCGACGAGACCTTTCGCAGCAACCAGAATGTCCTGACGACCCGCGATCTCGCCGGGCAAATACCGGGCCTCTACACGCCGCCAACCGGAATCACGCCGCTGACCAATACCTTCTTCATTCGCGGCATCGGCAACAGTGATCCGATCTTCGACCCAACGGTCGGCATCTATATTGACGATGTCTATCTGCCGCGCGCGATCAACGGCATGTCGGACCTGACCGACATCGAACGGATAGAAGTGCTGCGAGGGCCGCAAGGCACTCTGTTCGGAGCGAATTCGGCGGGCGGCGCTGTTCGTTACGTCACGCGTACGCCGGGCGACAGACTCAATCTGCGGTTTGACGCCGGCTACGGCAATTACAAGGCCTTCAATGCCCACGCCTATGTCGCCGGCCCGCTGATGCCGGGCCTGCTGGCTGCAAGCATCGCATTCGCGCATGACGAGCATGAAGGCTATACTTGGAACCCATCACTCCAGCGTCGCGTGAACAACCAGAATACAGATGGCGGCCGCGTGAAGCTGGTCTTCACGCCGTCCAGCACGCTGAAGTTCATCCTCACCGCAGACGGCACGGTCGATCATTCGCAGGCCGCGCAATATGTCCCGACCACCTATAACGCCACAAATCCCGCCTTGTCCGGCTTGGGCGCCATCACCGGCGGGACGCTGTTCAGCCCGACGCAGTTTTCGGCGTTCGGGGACAATGTGAGCTATGCCGGGCGCTACGGCATCAACCGGTCGCACTCCGGGGGGCTTACGGGCCGGATCGACTTCGACCTCTCGCCGCATCTCTCGATCCACTCGATCACCGCGTTGCGCGCGTTCGACCAGAACCCGGTCAACTACAATAATGACGGCCAGAACCGCCTTCCCTACAACAGCGCCCAGCCGCGCCGGGTCGACATCTCGGACAACTATATCGTGTACAAGCAGAAAAGCTTCACCCAAGAGTTGCAGGTGCAGGGTGACTGGAATCGCCTCGATTTTACTGGCGGACTCTATTATCTGTTCGAAAATTTCCGGAGTAACCGCATCGGCTATGTCACCGGCCTTCCAGCGTCGGACACCGCGCTACCGGCCGCGCCATTCGACCAAATCGGCAGGACGATCACCCGCAACTATTCGGCCTATCTGCAAGCCAATTATCGTCTGACCGACCGGCTGACGCTGACAGCCGGCGGACGCTACATCACCATTCGCCGGGCCTTCGACTTTCAGGGCGTGAATGACGACCTCGACGGCAATCCGATCGATCCGACGCTCTATCCGCAGGTGCGGACCGGGGGTGCGATCCCGGCTCTCGGCGTCAACATCGCCGCATCCCAGATCAACTTCACCAACGCCAACGTGCTCAACCACAAGACGTGGAACGCCTTCACTCCGAAGCTCGGCCTCTCCTATCAGGTCACGCCCGCCATCTTCCTGTTCGCAAGCTTTGCCAAGGGCTTCGACGCGGGAGGGTTCAACAATCGCGCCCTCAACCTCGCCACCGCTCTGCCATACGCACCGGAAACGGTCAGCACCTATGAAGGCGGCGTTAAAAGCGAGTGGTTCAACCGCCACCTGCGCGTCAACCTGACGGGCTTCTACAACGACTACAAAAATCTCCAGACGGCCGTGTCAGCCTTCAGCCCTATTTCTGGCACCTATGTGAGCACCCGCGGCAACGCGCCGGCGGCGTATACCCAGGGCTTCGAGCTGGAGACATCCCTACAGCCGGTCGACAATCTGTCGCTGGCGCTCAACGTAACGTACCTCAAGACGCGGTTTGACGACTATTCTGCGCCGACCCTGGGAACGGTTCCGGCCTACAACTACACGGGAAAGGCGTTTTCGGGCCAGCCGGAATGGCAATATTTCGCTTCGGCGGATTATGGCATCCCGATCGGCGGCGTCGGCACGATCAAGCTGGGCAGCAGCGTGAACTGGCAGACATCCTATTTCTCCGACCTGCTCAACAGCCCGCAATATCGAATCGGCAACAAGCATTTCGTGAACGGGTTCATCGGCTTCACCACCGCGAACCGGCGCTGGGATTTCACGCTGACGGCCCGCAACATTGGGAACGCCTTCTACTTCTCGACCCTTTCACCGGTCAGCACGCCACTCAGAGCCGGCCCCTTTGCGGGAACGCAGCTTGTTCAGGGCGCGCAAAACGCGCCCCGGACCATCTTCTTCAAGGTCGTATATCAATATTGAAGGCCCCTTGGGGGCGGGCGGTCCCCGAATTTGCCGGAGCAGGAAACTCGTCGCACTGCGGGTGCAACTCTCAAAAGATCGCGCTCAGATTGAATGAGGCGTACCGCGTCCATCGTCCTGCGGTGGCATTCGGTGCATCCCGCAAGAACCGCCCCTTGGACAGCACCAGGCCATCAAATTCGAACTGCAGGCGCTGCGGTACGAGCCAGTAACGGATGCGGCCCTCCAACTGGTGGCCAGAAAAATCACCGGCCCTCCCTGTAGCATCGCGAACGCCGGTGGATGAGAAACTATCCTGGCGCGATGCAAGCCACATGGGCCTGTAGACCGCGAACCAGTCGAGGCGTCGACTGGGTTTGGCTTCGAACCTTACCCCGACAGTTTCGATGTTGGTGCGCGCAAGCGCGTTATAGAGGCCCGCCGGAGCAAGATCGGCACGCCGCATGCCAAAGAGCGTGTCGAAACGGCCGAACTTCCCACCCGGTTTGTCACCACTTGCCCGGTCATATTCAATTGAAAAACGAGGCGTCCAGGCACCCGCGAAGGTATAGCCCGCATCGACGTGAATGAAATTGGCAGCGACGCTTTGATGCGCGGCCGTAGGCGACGCCGAGATACTTGCCGAGCCTGTCTGGTAGAAACCTTCTATCTCGTAATCGAACTGTCCTGGCTTGGGATCGAGCATCACTCGGCCACCGAATGTATTTAATGAACGATCGCGAGTGGGGCGGCCTGGAGCATCACGCTCACCTAGATGGAAGTAGGTAAGTTCGATCGTCGCCGGACCGATCATTTTCGCGCGGCTTAGCTGACCGCCCCATAGCACAAGATCGAAGCTCTCTTTATCGAGCTTCACCTTCGCCGAACGCACATCGTGGAGAGCGTCGGGCAAGCGAATTTGCGGCAATGTGTAGATGAAAGTCCCTTTCCATCCACCCTTCGCGGAAAGATCAACTTTCAATCCCGTATAGCCGTTGGTGGTGTTACGATAATCGTCGGCTGCCACAAGTCGGCGAGAACCCAGATTGAGCATTATCCGTCCCGCCGTGATCGAGATCTTCGACCGGTCGCCAAGCGGGTCTGTCAACGTGCCTGCAATATAGGCCTGTACCGGTTCGAACGCATTGACCTCATTCGTCGATACAGGCGTCCCGACGCGATCACCCCAAACCCGGCTGTCATAAAGCTCGACAGCCACCTCGATGTCGGACTTGCGAAACCGAGCCAGCACATTGGTGCGGAGGTTCACCATATCGTCGCTCTTGTTGAAGCCTGCACGGGCTTGGCCGTCGATCGCCTCATAACGCAGGCGCATCGCTCCCGAAATCGAAAACCCCTCTATCGCCTCTTGAGCCTGGGCAAAGCTGGCGTTGGCTGCAAACGCCCCGCCTGCGGCCAAAACCCATCGCGTCCGCATGACAAGCTTTTCACGCCACATATGATATACCTATTCTATATATATAGAAAATGAGATATAGTAATATCATGAAACGCGCAACAGCCCCTGTCGAGTGGATTGCTCTACTCCACCAGCTTCCGACGAAGCCGCCCTATCTGCGCGTGAAAATCTGGCGTCGTCTGCAGGCAATCGGCGCGGTGGCAATCAAGAACGCCGTCCACGTGCTGCCGAAGACACTGGAGCACGAAGCAACTCTTCAGGAACTGCTGAATGAGATCGTCGCCGGTGGGGGCGAAGCGATCCTGATCGAAGCCAGACTGCTCGCCGGCATGAACGATGCGGACATTCAGGCGCTTTTCGATGGCGCACGGGACGCGGATTATGACGAAATTACGCAAAGCGCCCGACGCCTTCTGGAAACCGGCCCCGCCAGCGGAAGCGAAATTGCGCGGCTTCAGAAACGAATGAACGAGGTCTTGGCACTCGACTATTTCAGGGCCCAACGCCGCCAGGATGCCGAGGTTGCGCTCGCTGAGCTTGTCCGCCAACGCTACGAGCATCCTGATATCAGCCGCACCGAGCCTCCGGCCGAACACCCGCCGGACCTGAAATCGAAGGTCTGGGTGACGCGCAGCGGGGTTCATGTCGATCGGATTGCTTGTGCCTGGCTTATTCGCCGGTTCGTCGACCCGGTGGCCACCTTCAAATTCGTTGATGCCCGCACCTATCTGCCCGGCCCGGACGAACTGCGCTTCGACATGGCTGAAGCGGAGTTCACCCATGAGGAAGATCGATGCAGCTTCGAGACGATCATGCTGCGAGCGGGTCTTTCCGATGATCCTGCCCTCGCAGCCATCGGCGAAATCATCCATGACCTCGATATCGCGGACGGCAAGTTCAATCGACCGGAAACAGCGGGACTGGGAGCGATCCTTTCCGGGGTGTGCGCTTCCACCGACGACGACCTTCAGCGCATCGCCCAGGCGGGCGAAACGCTCAACCAGTTCCATGCATTCTTCAGCGCGAGGGGAACCGAACAATGACTGCTGCTCCCTTTGCTCCTGCTGACGCGCCGGTCCAGGGCACAGGCGATCACGGCATTCCGTTCGCCGAAGCGGCAGGCGTGTGGGCGCGCATTGCCGCCCTGAGCTTTGGCGGGCCTGCCGGCCAGATCGCGGTCATGCACCGCATCCTGGTTGAAGAGAAGAAGTGGATCGGGGAGGAACGATTTCTGCATGCACTGAACTACTGCATGTTGCTGCCTGGGCCCGAAGCGCAGCAGCTTGCCGCCTATCTCGGGTGGCTGCTGCACAAGACCAAGGGCGGGCTGGTAGCCGGATGCCTGTTCGTCCTGCCCGGCTTTCTCGCCATTCTTGGCCTCAGCTGCATCTATGTGCTGCTCGGGCAGACCCCGCTGATAGAGGGTTTGTTCTTCGGCCTCAAGGCTGCTGTTCTCGCCGTCGTCATCCAGGCTGTCGTGCGCGTGGGATCGCGAGCGCTCCGGAACAACGTGATGCGAGGAATAGCGGCAGCGGCGTTCGTCGCCATCTTTTTCCTCGACGCGCCGTTTCCGCTGATCGTCCTTCTTGCGGGCATCGGTGGGTATGTTGGCGGGCGCGCCGGCCTTTCTGCGTTCAAGGGCGGCGGCGGTCATGGCCCTGCTGGCGGCAAGATCGTTCACGACGCCGAAACTGCGCTGGGCGAAGGTCTTCCGGACCATGCCCGTCCCAATCTCTCCTGGTCACTCAAAATCTCGGGCGCTTTTCTCGTTCTTTGGCTCGCTCCGGTGATAGCGTTGCTCGTCCTTGCCGGGCCAGACAATGTTTTCACTCAAATTGCCACATTCTTCAGCCAAATGGCGGTCGTGACCTTCGGCGGCGCTTATGCGGTGCTCGCTTATGTCGCACAGGAAGCGGTCGGCACCTATGGCTGGCTGAAGCCTGGTGAAATGCTCAATGGCCTGGGTCTTGCCGAAACAACGCCGGGGCCACTCATCATGGTCACGCAATTTGTTGGTTTTCTGGCTGCCTTTCGCGAAGCATCAGGACTCCCTCCGCTGCTCGCTGCAACGCTGGGCGCGATCCTCACCACCTGGGTAACGTTCGTGCCCTGCTTCCTGTGGATTTTTGCCGGCGCACCTTTTGTCGAGCGCCTGCGCGGCAACCGGGCCCTCTCATCGGCGTTGACGGCGATAACGGCGGCAGTGGTCGGCGTGATCATGAACCTCGCCATCTGGTTTGCCATCCACACGCTCTTCACGCAGGTCCGGACTGTGGGCGGCGTTGGCGGCGGCTTCGACGTGCCTGTACTGTCATCGCTGAATGTGCCCGCGCTTCTCCTGGCAATGGCCGCCGCGCTGGCTGTTTTCAGGTTAAAAATTGGTATGATTCCGGTTCTCCTCGCTTCTGCTGTCTTGGGTTCTGCCTACCTCTTGATCGTGTAATCGGGAGCTTCAACTCGACCAAGCAGCGCCTTTTTGCCCCAAGGTCGCTCGCGATCGTTCGCGGATTGACCGGTTGGGATCGACAGTTGGCATTCTCATCCCCCCGAGAGGCCGTCGCTATTCGACTTTTGCAACCGAAATCTGCTAGTCGGGAGCAGCCCATCAGCGGACTGGAACCGTCAATGAGGCAGGGGGAGTTCCCTGTCGCATCCCGTTCCAACGACGATATTGCTCAATCTTGGCGGCATCCGAATCCTCCCGGCCCTGTAACCAGAAGGAGAACCAGTCCAGATTGCGGTCATAGACGGCGCGCCGGTGGATCGGCTGCCATTTCACGTGGAATTCGTCGGGATAGACATACATCTCCACTGGCTTGTTCTGCTCGTGCAGGGCGCCAAAGGCTTCGAGCGCCAGCCGGAACTCATTGTCGGCGAGTTGCATGAGCAGCGGCGTATCGATCCAGGTAGCGTTTCGCGCCAGCGACATGTCGCTCCAGAAGCCAGGATTGTCCCGGGTTGCGGGCGGATAGCCCATGCCGCGCAGCCACTCTGCCCAGGCGATGCCACCATAGGTGGCCGTGGTATTGGGCTCCATGCAGCAGGTACTGAGCGCCGCGGCTGCAAATGCCTTCGAATTGATCAAGGCGAAGGCAACGGTCGACGCGCCGTCACTCAGGCCCGTGATGCCCACGCGCGCGGGATCGATGTCGCCCTGATCCACGGCCATGTGCACGCCGGTAAGGACCGATGACAGCAGGCTGCGGCGTTCACCCCAATCCTTCTGGTTGGCGGCATTGATCTCGTACCAGGTCTTGAGCTGGGGAAAGGCCGCGGCGAAGAAATTGGGCCGCTCGGTACTGAGCACGGCGATCCCGCGCTGGGCGAGCAGGAAGATCGGATAATCGTCGCCGGTGCCACCGCGCAGGAAGCCGTCGCTATGATATTGCACGACGACCATCGGCAGTTTCTGTCCGGGCTTGTGCCCCGGCGGCAGAACCAGGTCGCCCCATGCTTCCAGACCAAGATCGTTGCGCCATCTGAGCCGAGTGACGGAACCCAGGCGAATGCCGGAAAATTCGGGATTGGGATCGAAAATGGTGCGCATCCTGCCGTTCGCGATGTCGATGGCGATGATCCTGCGCGGGGCCCTGCTGTCTTCGCGGGTACAGACCAGTTCGGTAGCAGCCATTACGCAGCCGTGCAGCACGTCGGTTGTGCGCAATAGGGCGGTCGGACGGGCAGCGCCGGGTCGCCAGCGATAGAGCGCCATCGCTTCCTTGGCCCAGCCTTCCCGGCGCAGAATAAGCACTGATGCGCCTTGCCACCAAAGGGAGACGATACCGCCGGCACAGGCCTCGGCATCGCAGTGCCGACTGCTGTCGCCGTTCGTGACAAAAAGCCTCGCGGGCGTCAGCGGCGAAGTGTCCGGACGCTTGAGGTGCGCTTTGCGACCGTCAGCACTGATGGCTTGCGGATCCACCGGCATGTCGGCAGGTGCGGCGCGTTCGACTGCCGCTTGCTCCGCAGCATCTGCTGGCACGACCGCGCCGGTACGCAAATCGACGGTGCTGACGTCCAGCGCTTCGGTAGCTGGGGTGAGTGGCCGCGCGGAAATCTCTGGCGAGACCCTGCGGTCGTACAGCCACCCTGACTGGCCCTCGCGATCAAGCTCCTCCTGCACGGCCGCCGCGCCTTTTCGCGCGCCGTAGAGCAACCGTGATCCGTCCTTGCTCCAAGCCACGGCTTCGACATCGACGTCCGAGCGCGTGACCGCGCGCGCCCCGCCGCCGTCCGCCTGTGCCACCCACGCCTGCGTCACGCCATTGTCGCGCCGCAGATAGGCTAGCCTTCCCCCATCAGGGGACCAGGACGGAACGATGGTACGCGTGGCGCCGCTCGGCAGGTAGAAGCCGCGCTGCACGTCCATGATCTTGATGAGTTCGCCGCCCCGATCGACAATATCGGGTGGGCCGACGCCCGTCAGTCCACTGACGACCAGTGCGCGGCAATAGCTGTTTGTCGCGAGATCGGCGCGGTTGATGATATAAGCGATACGACTGCCGTCCGGCGACACCGCGAACGGGCTCGGGCCATTGAAGACCGCGGAATCGGGATCGCCGATCTCGCGCAGCTGGATGAGGTCCGCTGCCGTCAGGTTGCGGTTCGCGGTACTCGATGCTTCATGCGCCGGCAGCACATTTTCGCAGTCCGCCCACGCCGCGGCGGGAAACAGCAGGCACAAGGCCGCTATGCCGAGGCGGCCCCGGACGTCTACGCTCACCATTGCCGGGTGATCCCGAAGGCGATCATCCGGCCGACAGGTGAATAATTGGTCGAATCGTAAGGCGTGTCGTAGGGTATCGAGGTGGCGATCGGATCGGGCTTGTCGTTGAACAGGTTCTGGACCGACAGGCTGAACTCGAGGCCGCCGAGCGGTGCACCGGGCTCGACCCGGTAGCGCGCGGTGAGATCGAGCGTGGTCATCGCCTTGATGCGCACGACCGGTGTCGAGCGCGTGTCGCTGACACCGCCGGTGTAATTGGCGTTGGCCGCCAGCGTCAGGTTCCCGCCTGTCCAGGCGACCGCGGCCTGTCCTCGCCAATGGGGCGGATTGAAGATAGTACCGGCAAGATCATAGGTGGGCTGACCAGCGCTGAGTTGCTGGTCGCTTTCGAGATAGGCGATGTCGAGCGACAGGTGCAGTCGCTGGTCCGACGCGATCTCCGCATTGTAGCTGGCCAGCACATCGACGCCCCTCGCGCGCTGGCGGCCGGCATTGAGATTGGCATTGTCGACAATCGCGACGACGTTCGCCGGATCATAGGGCGCGCCGGTAATGTTGAGGAAGGTGCCCGCATTGACGATGGCGGCGGCCTGTTGAGTAGCGCTCGGGTTGAAGATGATCTGGTCGCGGTAGATGGGATTGCTCAAGGCCTGGGCCAGCAGGGTGATCGGCGATACGATCCGGTCGCGATAGCGTACGCTGAAATAGCTGACCTCGAGGCTCGCGCCCGGCAGTGCGCGCGGATGCAGCGCAAGCGTGGTCGACCAGGTCGTCGCCTTTTCCGGCTTGAGATCGGGATTGCCACCGAGGATGAGAATGGCCCCCGCGCTTGCCGACGTCCCCGTGGCACCCAGCGCTGCGGGAGGAAACAGGTAGACCGCGCGCGGCTGATATTGCTGATAGAGCGTTGGCGCCCGGAAGGATTTGCCCCAGCTTCCCTTCAAGCTGATATCGGACGTCATCGCCCATGACAGACCGAGCTTGGGCGTGGCGACTTCGCCGATGCCGGGGTAGCGCTCATAGCGCAAGGCGGCACTGGCATCGACCTTGGTCATGAGCGGCAGATTCTGGTCCGGGCCGATCAAGGGGAGGCTCAATTCCCCGAAAGCGAACAGATTGTCCTGGGAGGCGACGGTGTTGACCGCACTTCCGGCCCCGACGAACCGCTGGAAGCCAATGTCACGATAGCCGCCGCCAACGGCGATCTTGGCGATGCCACCGGGCAGGCGGAAGAGATCGCCATTGGCATTGATCTCGACTGATTTGGCCGTGTTGCGATAGAAGCTGGGGCCGGAGTCGTTGCAGGCCGCGAGAGCGCATTCGACCTGATGATAGTCGACCCGTTCCTTGCCGTAGGTGCCGCCAAGCGCAATCTGCCAGCCGCCGGACAGATCGAGCGTAAGGGTCGGCGCGACGCCGAAGGACTTGTCGACCGAGGAGAAGGTCGCCTTGCCTTCGTCGAGATCGCCACCTGCAACCGTCGGAAATGTCAGGTCGCTCCAACGGATATTGTAGAGTCCGTCGATCGAGAAGGTCAGGCCGCCGCCCAGGTCCTGATGTCCGCTGGCAAGGACGCTGTGATGGCGCAGCGCCGGGTACAGATCGAGCCCCGGCGAGCGTGTCGCGGCATAGGACCGCTGGCTCGCGCGGATCGCAGTGTTGCTGCCATATTCATAGGCGGCGAACAGCCCGCCCGATGCCCATTTGCGCCCGGCCAGCGCGCCATATTGCTGCTGGAAGTCACCTCCGTCCGTGGTTCCGGCCAGACGCGCGCTGGTTTCGAGGCCATCATAGTCACGGCGCAGGATGACGTTGGCGACGCCGGCCACCGCGTCCGAGCCGTAGATCGCCGAGGCTCCATCTGGGACGACCTCGATGCGATCGACCGCCGACACCGGAATTCCCGATACATCGACGCTCTGCCGAACTGCCGTATAGGCGAGACGGCGACCATTGAGCAGCGTGAGCGTCGCATCGCTCCCAAGGCCGCGCAGATTGATGGATGATCCGCCGCCAACGTCGACGCCGCTGGCGTCGGGGACATTCATGCCGATGCCGGGGTTCTGTCCGCCTCCGAAGCTTTGCGGGATACGGCGGACAACGTCGCCCAACCCAGCCTGGCCGGAATCGCGGATTTCTTCCTGACCGATCCGGACGACCGGCGAAGCAATCGCGGCACCGCGCAGTCGACTTCCCGTGACGACGATATCCTGCCGGTCATTTGTCGAACTGTCGTCACGGCTTGTGCGGGCCTGCCGCACGGCAAAGCCGCCATCGACAGGCGTGTAGGCCAGCCCGGATCGGTCGAGCAGGATGCGCAGCGCTTCCTCGACCGTGTAGGAACCGTGAAGCGCCGGGGCCTGCTTGCCCGCCACGATCTTGCTGTCGACCAGCACGGTGACCCCGGATTGAAGTGCCAGCGCCTTGAGCGACGCGCCCAAGTCTTGCGCCGGCACTTCAAAGGAATGGCGCTTTACGTCCTGGCCTCGCGCGACCGAAGGGCCCGCCACCAGCGCCACGGCAGCGATGCTGTTGAACAGATATCTTGCGTCAAATCGAACCATTACCCTGTGTCTCCCCCTGGCCACGTTGTGGCTGGTTGGCGGGGAGACGCCGGGTTCTGAAAACCCACGACAGATTTTTCAGTGAAGGGTCGAAACGTCCTACGAAGCGCGGCGAAGAAGGATCACGCCCGGATCGGTTCGGTCGATACCGAGCCCGAATGTCGCCGCCACGGCCCGGGCGAAGGCGTCCGGATTGCGCACCTGGAAGGCGCCGGTAACCGACAGACGAGCCAGCTCAGGCTCGGCAAGGCGTATTTGGATGCGGTTGTAGCGGTTGATGGCGGCGACGGCCTCGCCAAGCGGGCCGCCATCGAGCGCCAGCATGCCGGACACCCATTGGGTTTCGGCCGGCGACGTAGGACGGGGCGCGTCAGCATTGCCCAAGTCTGCGGTCTGCCCTGCGGCAAGCGTTCGGGCTGGATGGGAGGCTGCGTCACTTGTGCTGGTGAGATCGACCCGCCCCTCGATCACCGCTACCACGGGACTTCCCCTTTCCACGCTGACGTCGAACAGCCTGCTTCGTGAAACGACATTGCCGCCGGGAACCGTAACGGTGAACGGGCGCTTGCCGTCCGGCGCAACGCGAAAGCGCGCGCGGCCCCGTTCCAATGAGACCTTCCGCTCGCTCGCGGAAAGGGTGACACGCACGCGCGTGGCGGTGTCGAGCGTGAGCTGCGAACCGTCGGCCAGCGATATGGTCCTGATTTCGCCCAGCGCGGTTTCGTAGGTCGCAGCCTGCGCCGGGGAAACCAGCTCGAGAGGCGATCCATATCGCAGCAAGCCGACACCGCCGATTCCGAGCAGGACGACGACACCGAGACTGGCAGCCGCAACATGGGTGCTGTGCCGCATCAAGAATGGCGCACGAACCAGCTTTCGCGTGCGCCCGACGTCTCTGTCGGCCAGCAATCGGCTATGCTGCCAATCGCGCTCTGCCTGCTGATAGGCGATTCGGTGGCGCGGATCGGCATCCATCCAAACGGCGAAGGCCCGCTCGACATCGGGCCGGGCGGGTTCCCGGCGACGCGCCAGCCAGTCCCCAGCGGCATCCCGGATAGAGCGCGGAATGGCACGGACTGCGTCAGTCATGATCGCTGAGGTGTCGCCCCAGTTGCTTGATCGCCCGGCTCATCTGCTTTTCCACGCCTCGCACGCTCAATCCCGTCTGTCCCGCGATTTCGGCGTAACTATAGCCATCAAGGCGGCAAGCGAGAAATATTTGCCGGGTCAGCGGCTTGAGGCGCAGGACGGCCTGTTCGATACGGGCAAGGCGGTCGCGTGCCTCCAACGCGGCGACAGAATCCCCGCTTCCAATTTCGACATCGTCAATCGGCACATGCTGGGACTGGTGATTGCGGGCAGCGGCGCGGGCGTGATCGCGCAGGAGATTGTGCGCGGCCTCGCGCAGATAGGCTCCGGGCGAATGGATCGCGACGGCATCGGTCTGCGCGCGCGCGACAAGCTTGGTGAAGACCTGCTGGACGATCTCCTCGGCGCGGTCGTCAGGGGCGCGACGATCGAGAAAGCGCAGGAGCCGTGGCCGTTCGGCCCGGTACAATTCATCGATGGTCGGCGCCATCGATGTCACGCGATCATGCGCCGGCGGCAGCGGCTCGCCTTCGTCGATCGGCAAACGGGCCGCTCCTAGCGCCGGCCGCATGGCATGCGGCGCGGCGCGCCGATCCTGGCTGTGGATCGCATCGATCGCATCTCCTCGCTTTGGCGAGGCGATGCCGGCGAAAGCCGGGTGTTGAGAACATGCACGAGCACATGCGCCAACGCCTTTGGCCGCGAACGGCTTGGACATGCGCGTCGGCCACCCGGCCGCACGATGGCGGATCCATTTCATCTCGCACGAGGTTCTCACGCCTCGGCGCCATGCATCGATGGCGCGCCTTCAGCTTATCGCAGGTCTTCCAAGACGCAAGCCCGGTGCTGCGCGACAAAGCGATTTAAGGCTCTGAACATGCATAATATCCTTCAAATCGAGCGGCGTCATTGCCGATGAATTTTTCTTGTCGGGTATTTCTGAATCCGAGCGTCATGGAATGATGGCGAAACGGTTTTGGGCTGCGGATCGGCAGCTTCCGGCATCCTCATGCATGTGGCTTTGGAGTGAAAGACTGTCCGATGGATATGCCCACCACCCTGTTGGCCCCCGCATTGCTGTCCCGTACCGAACTTCACGCCCTGGTCTGGGCCGAACCTCTCCGCCACCTCGCAGGACGCTTCGGCATCTCGGATCAAAGTCTCGCGAAACTATGCGACGGTTTCAATATCCCGCGTCCTCGGCCTGGGCACTGGAACAAGGTCGCGGCCGGAAAGGAGATCGCCGTGCCGGCCTTGCCGCCCGCAAAAGCCGGCATGGACGAGAAGATAGAAATTACCCGGCACCCGGATGGTGGTGCGTCGTCAACTGCGCACGCCGCCCTTGCCGCGGCCCGCCAGAATGGCAAAGCGGTGCGCGTGGCAGATCGGCTCTCGGATCCCCACCCCATCATTGCCGGCTGGCTTGCAAATCGAAGGGAGGCAATCGCCAGGGGCCGGCTGGTCTATGATATCTGGCCCAACCGGCCGGTCCGGGCCGCGCCCTTCACGCCGATCGAACGGCGTCGTCTCAGGATATTGGACACCCTGTTCAAAGCCTTGGAGGCAGAGAAGATCGTCATTGCCGAGACAGACCGGCATGGTCCCGTTGCGCGGAGCGGAAAGGACGAGATCGCGTTTCAACTGAGGCCCCGGCTCAAGGAAGTGCGCCAGCTCCTCACTCTCGAAGAGGGACGATGGCATGGCTCCGGCAAGCAATACCGGCGAGAGTTGGTCGAGACGGATGTGCTGGTCTTCGAGGTCAAGCGCTGGCTGCCCGGCGAGTTGCCGCGCGTCTGGCAGGACGGCCGCAAGGGCATGATCGAGGACAGGGTGGGCGACATACTCGCTACCCTGCTTGCGGCATTCCCGATGATGGCGGCAGCGCGCGAAGAGGCAGAGGAGCGGCAGCGGCTAAGGGAGACCGAGGAACGGCGTCGCCAGATCCTGGCGCAGGAGCTCAAGCTCGACCGCGACCGCTTCCGATGCTTTCTCGAACAGGCCGGCAGATGGCGCGAAGCTGAACTGGCGCGGGATTTCCTCATGGCGCTGCGCACCGCGATCCCGGATTCTTCATTGGAAATTGGCGGCAGGCCTGCCGCCGAGTGGCTGGAATGGGCGCAAGCGCATGTGCAGGCCCATGATCCGCTCACACAGGGCTCGTGCGCTGTCTTCCGGTCGATCGCCGAAGTGACGGAGAGGACCTATCGTGACCATTAGGCCGGGAGCCTCAAGCGCGTCGGAAGTTGGGCTTCAAGACCCTCGCGCCGTCGCGCATCTCGTCGAGCTGATCCGACCAGTACTGCATCATGCGCACGCGCTCGTCCCAATATTCGCCGCGCGTGTAGGCGCGCCTTATGGCGTTGGTCTCCATATGGGCGAGCTGGCGCTCGATGGCGTCGGGATTGAACTTGCCCGTTTCGTTGAGCAGTGTCGCCGCCATCGCCCGAAAGCCATGCGCCGTCATCTCCTCCTGGCTGAAACCGAGCGCTCGAAGGGCCGCGTTGACCGTGTTCTCGGACATCGGGCGAAGCGGCGAGCGGAAAGAGGGGAAGCAGTATCGTCCCGTGCCCGTCAGTTCCCAGAGCTGTTCGAAGAGCGCGATGACCTGCGTGGACAGCGGCACGCGGTGCGGTCGACGCATCTTCATCTTCTGCTCGGGGATGTTCCAGACCGAGCGGTCGAAGTCGAATTCGCTCCACTCGGCCTGGCGCAGTTCGCCCGGTCGCACGAACAGATGGGCCGACAGTCTGAGCCCGAACAGGGTGATGGCGTGGCCGGTGTACCCCTCGATGGCGCGCATCAGTTCGCCCGCGCCCTTGGGCGTGGTGATGGCGGCGAGATGCTTGGCCTTGGGAACGGTCAGCGCGCCGCGCAAATCGCGGGATGGATCCATTTCGGCGCGCGTGGTGGCGATGGCGTAGCGGAACACGCGACCGAGGACGCTGCGCATCCGGCGCGCGCTTTCATATCGGCCGGTGGCCTCGATCGAGCGGAGCACGGCCAGCACTTCCTGGGCGGTGATCTTGGCTACCGGACGGCTGCCGATCCTGGGATAGGCCTTGGCGAGCAGCCAGCGGATCTTGCTGAGCGTGACCTCCGACATGCCCTCGCGCTCCTGCTTGGCGACCCATTCCTCGGCGACCAGCTTGAAGCTGTTTTCCTCGGACAGCATCGCGCGCGCCTCGGCGAGCTTGGCCTCGTGCGAGGGATCGAGGCCGGCGGCGATCAGCTTACGCGCTTGGTCGCGCCGCTCGCGTGCGTCGGCGAGGCCGACGTCGGGCCAGGCGCCGAAGGAAAGCGTGCGCTGCTTGCCGAGATAGGCATAGTTCAGCCGCCAGAGCTTGCGGCCGTTCGGCTTGACGAGGAGATAGAGGCCGGCACCGTCGGTGAGCTTGTATTCGCGCTCCCTCGGCCTGGCGCTCGTGACGGTCGTCGCGAAGAGTTTTCCCATGGTATCGGCCCGTCCATAAGGGGCCTTCGATACCATGCAGGATACCATATTTGTTCCCGATTGGTGCCGGATCAGCCCGGATTTGACCGGACGGTCTTAGCACAAAAAACGGCTGAAATCAGCCATTTTCCGGACGTTCCCGGACGTCGCCGGAAGAACAAATGGTGCCCAGAAGAGGACTCGAACCTCCACGACCTTGCGATCGCCAGCACCTGAAGCTGGTGCGTCTACCAATTCCGCCATCTGGGCACGGGGTAGGAGCGCGCAACTAGCCTCTGGTCGGAGGGCTGTCAATCACGCCGGGTGGATTATTCTTATTTTTTCTGGTTTCCCCGCCAAGACCTTTTACGAGCCTTTTTCAGGCCCCTGCCGCTGAACTGGAGAAATAGCATGGAACGCCCCGAAACCGCTCCACCCGCCTTTTTCGCGCGCGGCGACGGATTGCGGCTCGCCTATCGCCATCGGCCGGGCGCGGGGCCGACGATCATCTTCCTGCCCGGCTACATGTCCGACATGGAAGGCGGCAAAGCGGTCGCGCTGGACCATTGGGCGCGGGATCAGGGCCGGGCGATGCTCCGTCTCGACTATGCCGGCAATGGGGTGAGCGACGGGCGGTTCGAGGATGGGACGCTGGCGAGTTGGCGCGACGATGCGCTGCTGCTGATCGATTCGCTGACAGACGGGCCGCTGGTGCTGGTCGGGTCGTCCATGGGCGGCTGGCTGGCGCTGTTGATCGCGCTGGCGCGACCGGGGCGAGTGGCGGGGCTGGTCGGCATCGCGGCGGCGCCGGATTTCACCGAATGGGGCTTTACCCAGGCGGACAAGGCCTTGCTGGCAACGGAGGGCCGACTCCTGGAACCGACCCCCTATGGCGATGATCCCTATGTCACCACCCTGGCCTTCTGGGAATCCGGCCAGTCGCTCCGCCTGCTGGAGGAGGAAATCGCGATCGATTGCCCGATTCGCCTGTTGCAGGGCCAGGCCGATCCAGATGTACCGTGGCAGACGGCGCTGCGCATCGCCGAACGGCTGCGTTCATCCGATGTGCAGATGCTGCTGATTAAGGATGGCGACCATCGCCTTTCCCGCGACGCCGACATCGCCCTGCTGATCCGGACCGTCGCCAGCCTGTTGGACAGCCTCTGATGCCCTTTCTCCTCCCGCTGCTTCTGCTCGCGCCGCAGGCCTATGATCCGGAGATCGAGGCGGTGATGAACCGCAAGAGGAAGGAAAAGGCGGAGGCCGCGGCTTCCGTCCCCGCTGCGCCTGCACGGGCAGCGACGACGGCAAGCGACGGCCGCATTCCCGTGCCGGACAAATATGCCGCGAAATTCCAGGCCTGTCTGGATCAGGCGGTGGAGGCGCCCGACAAGGGCGTCGACTTCGCGCAACAATGGCGTATCGAAGGCGGCAGCTTCTATGCGCGCAACTGCATGGGCTTTGCCTATGCCCGCGCCGAACGCTGGGCGCCGGCCATCGTCGCCTTCGAACAGGGGGCGGATGAAGCCGAACGCAACGGCGAAATGGTGCAGAGCGGCCGTTTATGGGCACAGGCGGGCAATGCCGCGCTGGCCGCCAGCGATGCTGCCAAGGCGCGCGACGATTTCGACGCGGCATTGGCGCGCGGCCTGCCCGATGGGGTGGAGAAGGGAGAGGTGCATCTCGACCGCGCCCGCGCACTGGTGGCGCTGAACGATGCCCAGGCCGCGCGAGACTCCCTGGACATCGCGCTGGAGCAGGTGCCGCAGGATCCGCTGGCCTGGCTGCTTTCGGCCACCCTGGCGCGACGATCGGGAGAGATGAAACTGGCCCAGGCACAGATTGCGCGCGCGGTGCAGCTTTCCCCGGACGATGCCTCTGTCGCGCTGGAGGAGGGCAATATCGCCATCCTCACCGGTCATGAGGATGTTGCCCGCTCCGCCTGGCAACGCGCCGTGAAGCTGGCCGCGGATGCTCCCGCAGGAAAGGCCGCCGCCGACAATCTTTCCCGCCTGGCGCCGAAGCCCGCCAACTGAAGATGCTCCGGGCGGATCCTCTTCTGGATGCCGACCGGTCCTAATCGAGGTAGAAGTCGACCGTCGTGACGACCCGGACCTTCTTGTACGGCGTATCGCTGGACCCGTCGGCCTCGCCATCGCGCGCCTCGATCGAAAAATAGCCCTGGGTCGCGCTCTTGATGCCGCCCACATTGGCGCCGCTGTCCCGGGCGAACTGTTCGGCGGCGGCGCGGGCATCCCGGGTGGCGGCGGCGACCATCTGCGGCTTCACGTCGTTGAGTTTGGTGAAGCTGTAGCGCATGCCCGATCCCTCCTGCAGCGTGACGCCGCGCCGGACCAGGTCGAATTGCTGCGCCACGGCGCGCTGGGCACGGGTGATGTCGGTCGTGCGCAGCAACATCCGCTGGGTGATGGTGATCGTGTTCACGCCATTATTGATATATTGATTGACGCCCGCGCCGGTTGCCGTCAGCGCATCCGGCCTGAAGCCGAGGCTGGCGAAATAGGCGCGCAGTTCCCGCGTATTATTGTCGATCTCCGCCCGGACGGAGGGCAAGTCGAAGCCGGTGGCCGAGTAGCTGATCGACCAGGTGGCAAGATCGGCGGTAACATCCTTTTCCGCCAGCCCGCGGACCGTCACGGAACGATCCGCCGCCTTGGCCCGCTTGAGCCCGTCGCCCAGGAGGTAACCGCCGCCGACCATGCCAAAGGCCAGCACCCCCGCGCATACCACGAAAAGCTTGTCATGATAGGTTAAAGCCATGCCGCCTCCCCTCTTCCGTCCAGGCCCGCCAGGGCTTATCTTCTGGTCATCTAAGGCGTCAGAGATGAACCGTTGCTTTATGGCGACTAATGGAGTGAAGACTTGCCCAAATATCTGCACACGATGATCCGCGTGACCGACATTGACCGCACCGTGGACTTCTTCCGCCTGCTCGGCCTGGAAGAACAGAAACGCTTCGACAGCGCGGAGGGTCGGTTCACCCTGGTCTTCCTCGCCGCGCCGGGGGATGAGGAGGCGCAGGTCGAGCTTACCTACAACTGGCCTGCCGAGGACGGCACCCCGCCGGAGGTCTATGGCGGCGGCCGCAATTTCGGGCACCTCGCCTATCGGGTCGAGAATATCTATGAGACCTGCCAGCGGCTGTTGGATGCGGGCGTGACGATCAACCGCCCGCCCCGTGACGGATATATGGCCTTTGTGCGGACGCCGGACGATATTTCCGTCGAACTGCTGCAGGACGGGCGTCTGGAACCGGCCGAGCCCTGGGTTTCCATGCCCAATGTCGGAGTCTGGTAAAACCATGCTGGAAGTCGTCCGCATCCCCGTCCTGAACGACAATTATGTCTGGCTGCTGCACGATGATGCCAGCAAGGAAACCGTCGTCGTCGATCCTGCCGTCGCCGGGCCAGTGCTGGAGGCAGCGCAGCAAAGGGGCTGGACGATCAGCCAGATCTGGAACACCCACTGGCATGGCGACCATGTCGGCGGCAATGCGGCGATCAGGGCGGCGACCGGCTGCACCATCACCGGCCCCGCGGCGGAGGCCGAGAAGATCGGCACGCTGGACCGCATGGTCAGGGAGGGCGACAGCGTGTGCATCGGCGCCCACCGGGCGGCCGTGCTGGCCGTGCCCGCCCATACCGCGGGCCATGTCGCCTATCATCTGGCGGACGACCATATGATCTTCGTGGGCGACACGCTGTTCGCCATGGGGTGTGGCCGACTGTTCGAGGGGACGGCGGCGCAGATGTTCGCCAATATGCAGCGCCTGGCCGAGTTGCCCGACGATACCATCGTCTATTGCGCGCATGAATATACGCAGTCGAACGGCCGCTTCGCGTTGACGGTCGAGCCTGACAACGCCGCCTTGCACACCCGCATGGCGCAGGTCGACGCAGCGCGTTTGCGGGGGGAGGCTACCGTGCCGACCAGCATCGGGCAGGAGCGCGCGACCAACATCTTCATGCGCGCCCGCGATGTCGCGCAACTGGCGGAGCGACGGGCGGCGAAGGATGCGGCGTGACGGTTTCCACGCCGGTTGAGCGTCTTGGAAGCGGGGACGAATGAGGAGAGGTGTCGTGCGTCCATGGATATCGCGGTCCGTCCCGTGGCTTGTCCCGCTGTTGCTGGCGGGATGCTCGGGCAGCTATCAGCCGCCCAAGCTGACCGAAAAACAGACGAGTGAGCTGGAACAAGCCCTCGCCGGCAAGGTGGCCGGCGAAAAGACGAGTTGCGTCAATCACGAACCCCAGACCAACCTGACCGCCATCAGCGGCAATGTGCTGCTCTATCGGGTCAGCGGGCGACTGGTCTATCGCAACGACCTGATCGGCAGTTGTACCGGGCTGACGCGTGGCGATACGATGATCATCAAGACCTGGGGATCGCAATATTGCCGGGGCGACATGGTCACCAGCGCCGACCTGACCACGGGAATGGTGACGGGAAGCTGCGCGCTTGGCGACTTCACGCCCTATCGCTCGCCGGGCAAATAGGATCGCCTCCCGGCGCGGCCTTCCCGCACGGGCAGGAACAACCTACCCCTTGTACAGCGCGTCCAGCCGATCCTGATAGCGGGCGCGGATGACATGCCGACGGATCTTCATCGACGGGGTCATCTCGCTATTGTCGATGGTGAAGGGCTCGTCGGCCAGGATGAAGCGCCGCACCCGCTCGATCACGGACAGATCGTCGTTCACCCGATCAACGGCGGCGCGCAGCGCAGCCAGATAATCGCCATCCGCCTCGATCCCCTCGACCTTGCGCCCCCGCGCCTGCGCCCATTCGCGCGTCCATTCGGCGTCCGGCACCAGCAGCCCCACCAGATGCGGACGACGGTCGCCATGGACCATCGCCTGCCCGATCTCCGGCTGGAGCGTCAGCATGCCTTCGACTTTCTGGGGCGAGACATTGTCGCCCTTGTCGTTGACGATCAGGTCCTTCTTGCGGTCGGTGATGCGTATGCGCCCCCTGGCATCGATCTCCCCGATATCGCCGGTGTGCAGCCACCCATCCTGCAGCGCCTTTTCCGTTTCCGCCGGATTGCGCCAATAGCCGTGCATCACCAGCTCGCCGCGGACGAGGATTTCGCCATCCTCCGCAATCCGCACCTCCACGCCGTCGAGCGGCGGCCCCACCGTATCCATGGCGATCCCCGCGCGCGGCCGGTTGCAACTGATCACCGGCCCGGCCTCGGTCTGGCCATAGCCCTGGAGCAGCGTCAGTCCCATGGCATCGAAGAACAGGCCGACATCGGGATTGAGAGGAGCGCCGCCTGACACCAGCGCCTTCATCCGCCCGCCGAAGCGCGCCGCCACCTTGGGCTTCAGCGTCCGCGCCAGCAGCGCCTTCATCGGCAGGTCTAGCAGGGATGTCCTCCCCTGCTGTTCCTTCGCCGCGATGCGCAGCGCCTGTCCCAGCAGATAGGTGGGAAATTTGCCCTGCTTCTCGATCGACTTGATGATGCGGGTGCGCAGCACCTCGAACAGGCGGGGGACGACGACCATGATCGTCGGCCTTGCCTCCTCGATATTGCTGGCCAGCTTTTCCAGCCCTTCCGCATAATAGATCTGCCCGGCCGCCATGATCGGCAGGAACTGGCCCCCGCTATGCTCATAGGCGTGGGAAAGGGGGAGGAAGGACAGGAACACCTCTTCGCCCCGCCCGAAATCCTCCTCCAGCAAGCTGTCCGCGCCCTCGATGTTGCAGAGGATCGCGCCATGATGCTGCATCACCCCGCGCGGCGCGCCGCCGGTGCCGCTGGTATAGATGATGCAGGCCAGATCCTCGCGCTTCGCCGTCTGGCTGGCGGCGCAGGCTTCGATGTCGGTGGGATAATGGGCGATCAGGTCGCTCCACAAATGGCAGGTGACCTGCCCCTGCATGCCGCGCAACGGCTCCATGCCGATGACGATGTTCGCCTGCGACCGAAGCACGGCGGGCATCAGGGTCTGCGCCAGCTTCGCAGTGGAGACGATGACCGCGCGGGCGCCGCTGTCGGTCAGGATATGCTGGTGATCGCGCGTGGTGTTCGTGGTGTAGGTCGGCACGGTGACGCAGCCGGCCGCCATGATGGCAAGGTCGGCGATGCAGAATTCCGGCCGGTTCTCGCTGACCAGCATCACCGGATCGCCGGGCTTCAGCCCCTGCGCCTGCAAGGCGCTGGCCAACGAGGCGACTTCAAGGGCGACCTCGGTCCAGCTCAGCGACTGCCATTGCCCGGCTGTCTTGCGCCAGAGGAAAGGCGCGTCACCCATCGCCTTCGCGCGGGCGAAGAACAGGGTCACCAGATTGGGAAAACGCTCCTTCGCGCTCAAAACGGCATCTCCTCACTCGCGGCGCATCTTCGGCGCGCTCTTCCGCCTGCCTGGCAGGCTATAACCACGCCATGCCGTAACGGCCAAGATTTTTCGCGGCTTTCCCAAGACGCTTGCGAGTGCGGAGATTCAATCTGGACGAGAATGGGAAGAAGACAGGCATTCGCCTACATGCAGCGCCGGGAAGGCGCGATGCCGTTCCTGCGACCTGAGCCAGGCCGACCCACTCCCTGAAACGGTGAGGCCCGGTCCTGCTTGCGCAGGCCGGGCCTCATTCCCTCTCCAAGCTGGTGACCGGATCAGCCGTCGTAATCGCCGCCGATATTCTGGTTGCGCGGCGGGGCAGCGGCGGTCAGGCGCAGCGCCTCCGCCGACTGGGCGATCGAGCCGATTTCATCGGGCGTGTCGTCATCGTCAATCTGCACCTTCTGCAGCGACGCGACGAGCGAATCGTGCAGATCGACCGGAAGGACCGTCTCTTCCGCGATTTCACGCAGCGCCACGACAGGATTTTTATCGCGATCGCGGTCCAGCGTCAGCTCCGCGCCGCCGGAAATCTCGCGGGCGCGCTGCGCGGCAAGCAGGACGAGGTCAAAACGGTTGGTAACCTTGTCGACGCAATCTTCGACGGTAACGCGGGCCAAACGGGCGCTCCTGAACCAAAGGTAAAATAGTGAAATGCGCGCCTAACAGCGCCTGTTCCAAGAGTCAATGAAAAGCCCATAAAGTCATGGCCAGCCGCCCCGAATGCGGGCATGAACGGAGCATGGCGAGCATCGGGCAGGCAGAGCCGGGTCATGGCGGGGAACAGGGCGGGGAACAGATCGACCTGTCGCTGCACGCCAACCACCTGCGCGTGATCGAGACGGGGCCGGCACTGCGGCAGGCGCTGGTCGACCTGATCGACGGCGCGCGGGAAAGCGTGAAGCTCTATTATTACATCTTCGCGGCCGACGACAGCGGACGGCTGATCCTGGACCGGCTGATCGCGGCACAGCGACGCGGGGTGGCGGTCACGCTGATGATCGACGCTTTCGGATCGGGATCGACGCCGCTCGCCTTCTTCGATCCGCTGGTGGCGGCGGGAGCGCATTTCGGCCGCTTCGGCGCGCGCCGATCGATGCGCTACCTGATCCGCAATCACCAGAAGCTGGCGATTGCCGACGACCGGCGGCTGCTGATGGGCGGCTTCAACGTCGAGGACGGCTATTTCGGGATTCCGGCGGAGGATTGCTGGCACGATCTGGGCCTGTTGGTGGAAGGACCGCAGGTGCAGGCGATGACCAGCTGGTACGGCCAGCTCTGGCGCTGGGTCTCGACGCGAAGGCAGCGGTTCCGCACGCTGCGCCGCATGGTGCGCAACTGGCACAGCCCCATCCATCCCGTAGCGGACGAGCCGATGCGCTGGGTGATCGGCGGCCCCACACGGCGGCTCAGCCCCTGGGCGCAGCTTGTGAAGCATGATCTGGAGCAGGCAGGGCGGCTCGACATGGTGGAGGCCTATTTCTCGCCGGGCCGCGGCATGCTCAAGCGCATTGCCAGGGCCGCGCGGCGCAAGGGATCTCGCCTCATCCTGCCCTCCAGGTCCGACAATGGCGCGACCGTCGCGGCGGCGCGGCTGCTCTATGGCCCCCTCCTCCGGCGCGGCGTGGAGATCTGGGAATATCAACCGTGCAAGCTGCACATGAAGCTGATCGTGGTGGACGATGCGGTCTATATCGGCTCGGCCAATTTCGACATGCGCAGCCTGTTCCTCAACCTGGAAATCATGCTGCGGATCGAGCATGCCGGCTTTGCCAAGGCGATGCGGGCGCTGATCGACCGTAGGGCGGGAGAAAGCCGCCAGGTCACGCTCGAAACCTACCGCTCCCAGCGCAGCCTGCCCACGCTGGTCAAACAGTGGATCAGCTATTTCCTGGTCGGCGTGCTCGACTACACCGTGACCCGCCGCCTCAACTTCCGCGACCCCGATGCCGACTAGCAGTTCCGTTCCGCAAGCGCTGGAGCGCGCTGCGTCAAATCTGATGCCAGCCGCCAACACGGTTTTCTCGTCGCATCATCGCCAGCGGAAAACCGGTTCCCACTTTTCCGCCCGATGCTCTAGGATGACGGGGTGACGAGGGAGACAGACCCGACCCCCTATGACATTGCCGTGATCGGGGGCGGCATCAACGGCTGCGGCGTGGCTCGTGACGCGGCCGGGCGCGGTGCGCGGGTGCTGCTGCTGGAGCGCGGCGACCTGGCGCAGGGCACATCGTCCGCCTCCACCAAGCTGATCCATGGCGGGCTGCGCTATCTGGAGCATCGGGAATTCGGCCTGGTGCGCGAATCGCTGGCGGAACGCGAGCGGCTCTGGGCGATCGCCCCGCACATCATCCATCCGCTGCGCTTCGTGCTGCCCTGGGTACCGGGGCTGCGGCCGCGCTGGATGCTGCGACTGGGCCTCTTCCTGTACGACCATATCGGCGGCCGGCACGCCCTGCCGCCGACGCAGGGCATCGACCTGCGCCGCCATCCGGCCGGACGGCCGCTGCAACCCGGCTTCGGCAAGGCCTTCCTCTATTCCGACGGCTGGGTCGACGATGCCCGCCTCGTCATCCTCAACGCCCGCGATGCGGCGGAAAGGGGTGCGGAGGTGCGCACCCGGACGGACGTGCAGCGGCTGGAACGGGAAAAAGGCGGCTGGACGATCCATGCGCAGGCGAACGACGGATCGATGCCGCGCTTCCGCGCCCGCGCCGTGGTCAATGCCGCCGGGCCGCTCGTGCTCGACCTTCTCCATCGCGCCCATGGTGAAACGGCGCGCCACATGCGGCTGGTGCGCGGATCGCATATCGTCGTGCCGCGCCTGTTCGACCATGGCTTTGCCTATTTCTTCCAGCTGCCCGATGGACGCATCTTCTTTGCGTTGCCCTATGAGCGCGACTTCACCCTGATCGGCACGACCGACCGCGATCATCAGGGGCCGATCGACGATGTCCAACCTGCGCCCGACGAGATCGCCTATCTCTGCGACGGCGCGAACCGCTATTTCCGAAGGATCATCACGCCGCAGGACGTGCTGTGGTCCTATGCCGGCGTCCGGCCGCTGGTCGACGATGGTTCGGGAAAACCGGAAGCCGCGACGCGCGGCTATCGGCTGGAGCTTGACGCGCCACGGGGGGAAGCGCCGCTGCTCAGCCTGTTCGGCGGCAAGATCACCACCTATCGCCACCTCGCGGCCGAGGCGGTGGCGATGCTCAGACCCTTTTTCCCCAGCCTGCCCGCGGGCGACTGGACGGCGAAGGCGGCGCTGCCGGGCGGCGACTTCCCGATGCAGGAGCGCGACCGGCTGATCGCCGATCTGGGCTGCGACTATCCCTTTCTCGACTATGCCTCGACGCAGCGGATCGCCTGCGCCTATGGCACCCGTGCATGGGAGTGGCTGGACGGTGCGCGGGACATGGAGGCTCTGGGCACGCATTTCGGCCATGGCCTGACCGAGGCGGAGCTGCGCTATCTGGTCGCGCGGGAATGGGCGGTCACGGCCGACGACATATTGTGGCGCCGCACGAAGTTGGGACTGCGCCTCGATGCGGGACAGAAGGCGCATGTGCGGGACTGGCTGGGGGAGAGGGGATGAACGAGCGTCTGATACTGGTGCTGGACGAGGGCACGACATCGACGCGCGCGATGCTCTTCGCGCCCGACGGACGACGGCTGGGCATGGCGCAGGCGGACCTCAGCCAATATTATCCGCAACCCGGCTGGGTCGAACATGATGCGGCGGAAATCTGGGACAAGACGCTCGCCTGCGCGCGCGACATGGTGATGCGGGCGGGCGGCGCGGATCGCATCGCCGCCATCGGCATCACCAACCAGCGCGAGACCGTCGTCGCGTGGGACCGGCGGACCGGCCAGCCTCTGGCTCCCGCAATCGTCTGGCAGGACCGGCGCACGGCCGGACATTGCGCCGCCCTGCGCGACGCGGGCGAGGAGGAAGCGATCCAGCGGCGGACAGGGCTGGTGCTCGATCCCTATTTCTCCGCAACGAAGATGCGCTGGCTGCTGGACCATGCCCCCGCCGTCGCGGAAGCGGGAAGCGCCCTCGCCTTCGGCACCATAGAAAGCTGGCTGATGTGGAAGCTGACCGGCGGGCTGCATGTCAGCGACGCCAGCAATGCCAGCCGCACCCAGTTGATGGCGCTGGACGGTACGGATTGGGACCAGGGGCTATGCGACCTGTTCGGCGTGCCGCCGCACGCCCTGCCACAGATCGTCGACAATGTGGGCGCCTTTGCCGAAACCCGGGCCGAATGGTTCGGCCAGCCGATCGCGATCCGGGGATTGATGGGGGATCAGCAGGCGGCGACCATTGGCCAGGGCTGCCTGACGCCGGGCAGCGCCAAGGCGACATTGGGCACGGGCGCCTTCGTCCTCGCTCCCATGGGCAGCACCGTGCCCGTATCGCGGCATCGTCTGCTCGGCACGCTGCTCTGCCGTCTGCCGGGAGAGACGAATTATGCGCTGGAAGGGTCGGTGTTCGTCGCCGGCAGCCTGATCCAGTGGCTGCGCGACGAACTGCGCCTGATCGCGACGGCGGAGGAAAGCGAAACCCTGGCCCGTTCCGTGCCGGACAGCGGCGGCATCGCGATGCTGCCCGCGCTGGCGGGGCTGGGCGCCCCCCATTGGCGCCCGGACGCCACGGGCATGATCCGCGGGCTGACGCTGGGGACCCGGCGGGGGCATATCGTGCGCGCGGCGCTCGAATCCCTCTCGCACCAGCTTCACGACCTGGCCGGAGCGTTCGGCTCCGACGGCATGCCCTGGCAAGGCCTATGCATCGACGGGGGAATGAGCGCCAATGACTGGATCGCGCAGGACCTGGCCGACATTCTGGGCGTGCCCGTGGATCGCCCGGCCGATGTGGAGACGACGGCCCGGGGCGCGGCGATGCTCGCGGCGGTAGGCGCGGGCCTGTTTCCTTCCCTTGCCGCCGCGGCCGGCGGGATGGGGGCGGCGCGGCGACGGTTCACCCCTGCCCTGCCGGACGATACCAGGGACGAAAGGCTACGCCGCTGGCACGCCTTGCTGGCGTCCACATGATTTTTCTCCACTGTAAAATCATGATCGTGAGTATATTTTAACGATAAGCGTCTAATGCGGGACCGAACATGCAGACGTCACTTCGCCATACTTCGTCCCGCATTGAGCCTGTCGTCCTGGCAGGCGCTTATTTCTTCATGGCGTCGATCGCGCTTGCCAGTTCGCGCTTTGAAGGGGGCCTCGCCTTCATCTGGGGCGCCAACGCGCTGCTGATGGCCTATCTGCTGACATCGCGGGCCAGCGTCTGGCCGCGGGCCCTGATCGCCTGCGGCATGGCAAGTGCGCTGTCGACCGCCCTGTGGGGCATGGGGACCGCCGCCGCCATACCGATGGCCGGCATCAACCTGCTGGAAGCGCTTATCGTCGCGCTGATCTGCCGCCGCTTTGCGCCAGGCGGGAAATTCGCGGGATCGATGCAGCCGCTGTTCGTCTTCATTCTCGCGCTCTGCGGCCCGGCCAATCTGGTCGCGGGCCTGGCCGCCGCCTCCGTGGCATCGGCACTGACGACAGTGCCGTTCGGTGCGTCGCTGCTGCAATGGTATACCGGGCATGTGCTGGGCGGGCTGACCTGCACGCCGATCCTGATCATGCTGATGAAGGGCGAATTGCGGCGCTGGTTCGGCCAGACCAGGCGCTGGGCGAAGTGTGAAGCGCTCGGATTGCTCCTGCTCTTCGCCCTGGCGACCGGCTTCGTCTTCTACGTGGCCCGCTTTCCCATGCTCTTCGCGCTGCTGCTGCCGATGGTCGCCATCGTCTTCCGCCTGGGCAATCTGGGCGCTGCGGCGTCGGTCATCATCCTGGCGATGATCGGCGGCATGGCGACCATGACGGGCCATGGACCGCTGCACATGATCCCCGGCACGCTGGGCGAAAGGATGCAGTATTTCCAGCTCTTCCTGGCCTTCAGCTTCCTGCTTTCCATGCCGATCGCGGCGGAACTCAACAGCCGCCGGCGCCTGTTCCAGATGTTGCAGGAAAGCGAGGCGCGCTATCGCGCGATCGCGGAAAACAGCGGCGATGTCGTGCTCAACATCCGCGTTGATGGCGTGATCGAATATGCCTCCCCCTCGGCGGCAGAACAGATCGGCTGCGCGCCCGAACTGCTGATCGGGCAGGACGCCGCCAATCTGGTCGACCCGGTGGACCGCGAACAGGTGACCGCGACGCTGGACCGGGCGCTCCACCAGCCCGGCGAAGTGCAGACGGTCGAATTCCGCCCCTTCATATCGGCGCAGGGCAGCGAATGGTGCGAGATGGTGGCGCGCGCCGTCGTTGACGAGCGCGGCATGCCCACCGGCCTTGTCTGCACGATTCGCGACATGTCCCGGCACAAGGCGCGGCAACGCGCGCTGCAGCAGGTGGCGGCGCTCGATTCACTGACCGGCGCGGACAGCCGGCGGGCTTTCCTGGAAAAGCTGGAAGAGGAAATGCTGCGTGCCCGTCATGGCGGACGGGCCTGCCTGCTGCTGATCGACATCGACCATTTCAAGGCGGTCAACGACTGCCACGGTCATGGCGCGGGCGACCGCGTGCTGGCGGGCTTTGTCGATCGGCTGCGCCCGGGGTTGCGCGGCGGCGACAGTATCGGTCGCCTTGGCGGCGAGGAATTCGCCATCCTGCTCGGCGGCACGGATGTCGTCCGGGCGAGCATGATCTGCGAACGGCTGCGTGAAATGGTCACGGCCCATCCCGTTCAGATCGATTCGGGCGACCTGATCCCGGTGACGTTCAGCGCGGGACTGGTCGCCCTGAGTGGACAGAGCGACAGTCAGGCCGTGCTCGAAGCCGCCGACAAGGCGCTGTACAACGCCAAGCATAGTGGAAGGAACTGCCTGCGCCTGGCAGCCTGAGCATTGGCAGGATGCCGATGCGTCCGCTTCACTGCATCCTGATGTAAGGCGTCTGCGATCCCGTTGAGTGAGGGATCGCAAAACGCTTCCTGTCATTTACCGCTGAATATCCCTCAGAACGGCACTTCATCGTCCAGGTCATTGTCGAAATTCGGCCCGCCCGCACTGCCGCGTCCGCCGCCTGAAGATCGGCCCGAACCGCCAGCAAAGCCACCGCCGCCGCCGCCGAAATCATCATAATCATTGCCGCCGCCAAAGCTGCCCGAACTGGCGCCCCAGTCACCGCCGCCCTGCGAGCGTCCGCCGCCGCCCTGACCACCGCCTCCGGGCGCGCCATCCAGCATGGTCAACACCGCGCCCGGCCCCTGCAGCACCACTTCGGTGGTGTAGCGGTCATTGCCGGACTGGTCCTGCCATTTGCGGGTGCGCAGCTGGCCCTCCAGATAGACCTTCGACCCCTTGCGCAGAAAGCGTTCCGCTACGCCCGCCAGCCCTTCGGAGAAGATGGAGACGCTGTGCCATTCGGTGCGCTCCTTGCGCTCGCCCGACATGCGATCCTTCCAGCTTTCGGAGGTCGCGATCCGCAGGTTGCACACCTTCCCGCCATTCTGAAAGCTCTTCACCTCCGGGTCGGCGCCCAGATTGCCCACCAGAATGACCTTGTTGACCGAACCCGCCATGTTTCCTCCGATAGTTTAGCTGGTCCTTATAGCCCTGCTGCGGTGGCGGTCCAGTAAGTAAGTCCGGCCGCGACATAGGCGAGCGCGAACAGATAGCCGATCATGAACAGCGGCCATTTCCAGCCATTGGTCTCCCGCCTGGTCACCGCGATGGTAGAGATGCACTGGGGCGCGAAGACGAACCAGGCAAGGAAGGCGAGCGCGGTCGGCAGCGGCCAACTGTCCTTCAGCCGGTCGCCCAGGCTGCGTTCCAGCTTCGCCTCATCCTCGTCGGCGTCGAGCGAATAGACGGTGGCGAGCGCGGATACCGCCACTTCGCGCGCGGCCATGGCCGGGATCAGCGCCAGCGATATGTCGCGGTTGAAGCCGATCGGCTGCAGCACGACGTTAAGCCCGTTGGCGACCCGTCCTGCGATGGAATAGTTGACCTGGCTGACCCCGCCATTCTCCGGCGCCTTGGGAAAGCTCAGCAATATCCAGAGGATCACGGTCGAGGTGAAGATGATCGTGCCCGCCCGCTTGAGGAAGATCACCGCGCGCTGCCACAGGCCAAGCACGATGTCCTGCGGGCGCGGCCATTGATATTTGGGCATCTCCATCAGGAAACCGCCGCTTGCCCCCTTGGTGACGGTGCGGCGCAGAACCAGAGCGGCCAGCATCGCGCCGACAATGCCCGAAATGTAGAGGCAGAACAGCACCAGCCCTTGAAGACCGATGCCCAGCGCCACGGTCCGGGCCGGAATGAAGGCGCCGATGATCACGGCATAGACCGGCAGTCGCGCCGAACAGGTCATCAGCGGCGCGATCAATATGGTGGTCAGCCTGTCTTTCGGATCAGCGATGGTGCGGGTCGCCATGATCCCCGGCACCGCGCAGGCGAAGGAGGAAAGCAGCGGGATGAAGGCGCGCCCCGACAGGCCCACCCGCGCCATCAGCCCGTCCATCAGAAAGGCGGCGCGAACCATGTAGCCGGTCGCCTCCAGCATCAGGATGAAGAAGAAGAGGATGAGGATCTGCGGCAGGAACACGATGACGGAACCCACGCCGTTCAGCACGCCATCGACCAGGAAGGACCGCAGCAGCCCATCGGGCAGCGCCGCCGTCACGGCATCCCCGGCACTGGCGACAAAGCCCTCGATCATCGCGATCGGCGCCTCTGACCAGGCATAGACCGCCTGGAACATGATGAAGAGCAAGGCGAGCAGCAGGAACAGCCCCGCCACGGGATGCAGCGCCACCCGGTCGACCGCGGCGGTCAGGCGGCGGGAGGGGGTTTCGCGCACGATGGCGGTGCGGGCGATCCGGCGCGCTTCCCTGCGCAACACCTCGAAATCGCGCCGTTCGCCCGCAGGAGCGACGTCACCGACCCCGCCGTCGAGCATGGATTCCAGTTCGCCGCGCAGATGATCCAGACCACGTTTGCGCACCGCCACGGTGGAGATCACCGGCACGCCCAGTTCGCGCGAAAGAATCTGCGCGTCCAGTTCCAGCCCGTCGCGGGTCGCAAGGTCGACCATGTTGAGCGCGACGATGGTCGGACGACCGAGCGCGATCAGTTCCAGCGCGAAGCGCAGGTGATTGTCGAGGTTGGAGGCATCGACCACCACCACCAGCGCGTCGGGAAGGCGTTCGCCCGCCTGCCTGCCCAATATGACGTCGCGCGTCACCTGTTCGTCGGGGCTGGTCGGATTGAGGCTGTAGGTGCCGGGCAGGTCGACCAGTTCGACCGGCCGGCCGTCGGACAGCGACAGGCGGCCCGCCTTGCGCTCCACCGTCACGCCGGGATAATTGCCCAGCTTCTGCCGCGCTCCGGTCAGGGCGTTGAACAGCGCGCTCTTGCCGGCATTGGGATTGCCGACCAGCGCGACCAGCGGCAGGCCGGTCACGCTTCTTCGTCCGCGGCGGCGTCCTGCGGCCCGGTGCGGACGGTGATCGCCGCGGCATGGTTGCGGCGCATGGCGATCGTCATGCGGCCGACCTTGCAGGCAATGGGGCCACGGCCCATCAGGCCGCCATGATGCAGCGCCTCCACGCTGGCGCCTTCGCACAGGCCGAATTCGCGAAGCCTTTGCCCGTCGGACGCGGAAAGGGCGTCCCAGTCGATCAGGTCCACATAGGCAGGCTGGCGCAGCGGCAGGTCGGTCAGGCGCAAGGGTAAGGCACTCGTCATATATTCCTGCGAGTGACTATCAATACCGATTGGAAAAGACCAGCGTGAATCCGCGCCGCGACGCGAGGGTTATATGGCAGGGTATCGCAACCGCCCGATGAAGCGGGCAAAGCTCAACCTTTCACCGGCACCTATGCCCTTCCACTGGGCCTTGGCGCGTTCGAACCGCATCACGCCCTCGATCCGCCGGGCCAGGAAGGCGCGAGTCTCCGCCCAGTCTTCGCTTTCATCATCGACGAACACGAGCAGGGTCGCGGCATAGACCCCGGCCAGGGTCAGCCGCTTCGTATAATGATTGAGGTCCGTCGATTCGTCCCCGGCCGCGCGCCACATGACGTCCGCTGCCCGCCAACCCAGTCTGGCGGCCGCCGCCGCATTGCGCGGCATGGCCATGACCGCCTGCGCCCGGCGCAGCGCTTCGCGATCCCGCGCCAGCAGCGTCAGGCGCGTTTCGACCAGGGTCGTTATGCGCATCCGGATGGAAAGGGTCGCCAGATTCTCCTGCGGCAACGCTTCCCGCATCCGCGAATCGATGCTCTCGAACCAGGCGTCGATCATCTCCATCGCACCGCCCGGAAAGGCCAGGGCCGCTATGCCGGCATCGATGCCGCACTGCGCCGCCGCCATCGTCACCGCTTCCCTGCGCCAGCCGTCAAAGGCGGCATGGCGCGGCAGGATCGGCGCCAGCGCGGCGCGCACTTCATCGAGCGTCATGTCTTGATGCGTCGGGGTCATGGCCCGTTACTACGCCCGACCGGCCATGCGTACAAGCGCGCCCGGGCACAGGGGTCGCAAACCGGAGGCCTCCGGGAAAAAGCGGCCGCTCGTCAAGGGCCGCCCCTTTCCCATCCGCCCCTGTTCGCAGCCGTCAGGCGCCGAATCTTTCCCGAAGGGAGAGCATGGCCATGGCCGCCTTCGCCGCCTCGCCACCCTTGTCCTTCTCGTCCCGTTTGGCGCGGGTCAGCGCCTGCGCTTCATTCTCGACCGTCAAAATGCCGTTGCCGATCGGAATGCCATCCATGCTGAGCGCCATCAGGCCGCGCGCGCTTTCGTTCGACACGACTTCGAAATGATAGGTTTCACCCCGGATCACCACGCCGATGGCGATGAAGCCGTCATATCGGCCGGTTTCCGCCGCCAGCGCCACGGCACCGGGAATTTCCAGCGCGCCGGGCACCGTCACCACCTCATATTTATGGCCCTCATCCTCCAGCGCGGCGACCGCGCCCTCGATCAGCAGGTCATTGAGATGTTCGTAGAAGCGCGCTTCGACGATCAGGAATTTTGCCATGACAGTGGTCCTCAAAGCTCGATCGGATGTTGCCCAACCACGGCCAGGTCATAACCGTCAAGCGCGATCAGGCTATGATGCGTGTTGCTGAGCAGGATCATGTCATGCACGCCCAGTTCGGCCAGGATCTGCGCGCCAACGCCATAGTCGCGCAATTCGTCCATGCCCGATCCCGGCTGCCCGGCATGATGGCGCAGGCTGCGGCTCAGGAAATCGCCCGCCACCGTCGCGGTGAGCACGACGATGATCCCCGCCCCTTGTCGGGCGATGATCTCCATCGACCTGGCGAGCAGACCGTTGCGCGGCCCGGCCGAACCATAGACGTCGTCCAGCAGGGAAAGCTGATGCATGCGGACGAGCGTCGGCTCGTCGGGCACGACATGGCCCTTTTGCAGCACGAGCTGCTCGGTCTGCGTCGCCTTGTTGTAGAAGCTGATCGCCTTCCAGTCGCCGCCCCACTGGCTGGTGAAGACGGTTTCGGCGCGGCGTTCCACCATATGATCGTGCCGGCGGCGATAGGCGATGAGGTCGCGGATCGTGCCGATCTTCATCTTGTGCTTCTGGGCAAAGGGGATCAGGTCGTCCAGGCGCGCCATGGTGCCGTCATCCTTCATCACCTCGCAGATGACGCCGGATGGATTGAGCCCGGCCAGGCGGGCGACATCCACTGCCGCCTCGGTATGGCCGGTGCGCACCAGCACGCCGCCATCCTTGGCCACCAGCGGGAAGACGTGGCCGGGCGTCACGATGTCGTCAGGCCCCTTCGACCCGTCGATCGCGACGGAGATGGTGCGGGCGCGGTCGGCGGCGCTGATGCCGGTGGTGACGCCCTCACGCGCTTCGATCGAAACGGTGAAGGCAGTTTCGTGGCGGGTGCCGTTGTTGCGGCTCATCAGGCCCAGGCCCAGATGATCGACCCGGTCCTTGCTCAGCGCCAGGCAGACGAGGCCACGGCCATGGGTCGCCATGAAATTGATCGCGTCGGGCGTCGCCATCTGCGCGGGGATGACCAGGTCGCCCTCATTTTCCCGATCCTCGTCATCGACCAGGATGAACATGCGGCCATTGCGGGCCTCATTGATGATCTCTTCGGGCGAAGCGAGCGCGGTGCCGCCCTCGCGCTTGGCAAGATAGCTTTCCAGCTTGCCCAGGGTCTCGGCCGTCGGGTTCCAGTCGGCCTCGCCCAGCCTGCGCAGGGAATTGGCGTGAAGGCCCGCGGCCCGGGCAAGGCCGGAGCGCGACATGCCGCCATCAGTGACCAGCGAACGGACGGTATCGATAAGGGCTGATGACATGCAGACGACTCCTTCCCCGTGGGATGAGGCGTCATATCACACCAAGATGTGATGATGGCAAGCGATAATCACACTGGGCGAGAATGAAGACTCTGCATCCGGTCCAGATAGCGCGCCAGCACGTCGATCTCCAGGTTGAAGGCGCGGCCGGGCAGCAGGCTGTCGAGCGTCGTCGCGGCGGCGGTATGCGGAATGATGTTCAGGCCGAAATGAACCGATCCATCGGCCTGATCCTCGACCGTGTTGACGGTCAGGGAGATGCCGTCCACCGTGATCGAACCCTTCGCCGCCAGTGCAGGCGCCAGCGCGGCGGGCGCGGCGATGACCAGTCGGGTCGAATCGCCCTCATGCGTCGCCGACAGCAGCGTGCCGATGCCGTCGACATGGCCGGTGACGATATGGCCGCCCAGCTCGTCCCCGACCTTGAGCGCGCGTTCCAGGTTGAGGCGGCCGCCCTGCACCCACAGGCCGGGCGCGGTGCGAGCGACGGTTTCGGCCGACAGGTCGACCGCGAACCAGTCGGCGCCCTTTTCCACGACGGTCAGGCAGGCGCCCGAACAAGCAATGGACGCACCGATGGCGACCGAGTCCATGTCATAGGCGCAACCGATCACCAACCGCAGGTCGCCGCGTTGCTCATGAGTGCGGATGGTGCCGATGTCGGTGATGATGCCGGTGAACATGAGAAAAGTCCGTTGCCTTGTTGTCCATTCGCCCGCGCCCGGACCGGGGGAGGGCGTTTGCGGTGATCTAGGCGTTCCGCGTCCGCACGTAAACCTCCAGCCGGTCATCGCCCAGCCGCCGTTCGTCGTCGATCCGCCAGCGGCCATGCGCATCCGCCAGCTCGGCAAGCCCCAGATCGCCTATTCCCGCCAGCCCCGCACCGATCAGGATCGGCGCGCGATAGAGCAGCAGCCGGTCGACCAGATCGGCACGCAGGAAGGCAGCGGCAGCCTGCGCCCCGCCCTCGACCAGCAGATGGTCGACCTGCGGCAGGGCGGCGATCTCCTCCGGCTCGGTGATGCTTTCCCAGCCATCGGGCGCGCGCCCATGGCTCAGCAATATGCGCCGGGGCGAGCGATCCTCCAGCCCCGGCAGACGCACGTCCAGCCGCGGCGCATCGGCGCGCAGCGTGCCGCCCCCCACCAATATCGCGTCATGCCGCGCCCGTTCCATATGGGCATGGGCGCGGGCTTCCGGCCCGGTGATCCAGCGGCTGGACCCGTCGGGCAGCGCGATCCGACCGTCGAGAGAGAGGCCCAGCTTCAGCGTCACCGCAGGCCGGCCCAGCGTCTGGCGCAGCACGAAACCGCGCATCGCGGCGGCGGCTTCCCGCGCCATCAGGCCCATTTCAACGGCAATGCCGCGCTTGCGCAGCCAGGCGGCACCCTGCCCGTCGGTGCGCGGATCGGGATCCCGCAGGGCGATGACGACGCGCCGCACCTCGGCACGCGCCATCAGGTCGGCGCAGCGCGGACCGCGCGGCGAAAGGTGAAAGCAGGGCTCCAGCGTCACATAGGCGGTGGCGCCGCGCGCGCGGTCCATCGCCTCCTCCAGCGCCTGCGCCTCGGCATGGGGACGGCCGCCTTTCTGCGTCCAGCCCCGGCCCACGACATGGCCGTCGCGCACGATCAGGCAACCGACATTGGGATTGGGGGTGGACAGGCCGCGCCCGCGTTCGGAAAGCGCAATGGCGGCGGCCATGAAGCGCCGGTCCTGCGCGGGATCGGCCGGCGGCAGGCCGGTTTTGGATCGGGCGCTCAGGGCCGGGCCGCCCCGCCCTGCGCGGGTGCGGATTTCTCGGCTCCCTCGGCCTTGGCCAGACGCTGGTCGAGCTGGGCGTTGATCTGCTTCAACGCCTCCTTGCGACGCGCCGTGTTGCGGGCTTCGTCCGCCTTCCAGTCGATGCCGAAAATATCCGCGACGCCCTGCATCTCCTTCTGCTTCTTCTCGATCGCCGCCTCCCGCTTGGCGAGATCGATCTTCTGCTGGAGGATGATGGCGGCGTCCGACCGATTGGCGTCCCAGCTCTGCACATAGAAGATCTGGTTGCGCGTCGGCATGGTGTTGGTGTTCGCGTCGACGATGAAGGCCCAGATGATGACCCAGGTTATTGCGACGGACACGCCGAGCAGCGGCCATTTATGAGGCCGGTTCTCGCGAAAATAGCTCCACATGTCGCTCATCGCGCTCTTGGGAGACACCGGACGGGGGAAGATCGCCATGGCGCCGATATAGGGTAAGGCGGGGCCGGATGCAAAAGCGCTGTTGTCGGCTGCCATGATTTCCGGCCCCTTATTGTTGGATTTCAGGCGTCTGCCAGCCGGAAATGGACTGTCAGCACCTTGGTCGAACTGACCGGCACCCCATCCCGAGTCGCCGGGCGGAAGCGCCATTTGCGCAGCGCCTGACGCTGGGTGGCGATCCAGAACGCCTCGTCCGCCGCCGACAGCCGCTCTATGTCGATGACGCGTCCGTCGGTGCCGATGGTGACGCGGACCACCACCTTGCCCTCCATCCCCTGCCGGATCATCGCACCGGGATAATCGGGCTGGAACATGGCCAGCGCGCGGGGATCGATGCTGGCCTCCGTCAGCACGGGCTGGGGCGGCAGTATGTCGGGCGGCGTGCCCGTGCCCGTACCCGTGCCAGTTCCACCTGTAACGGTGCGATCTTCGCCCTTCATGGTGAAGCCCGTGGGCGGCGGCGGTATGATCGGCTTTTCCACTATCGTCGGATGCGATTTGGGCTGGGGCAAGGGTTTGGAGTCGGTCTCCGGCTGCGCCTGTTCCGGAGGGGGCGGCGTGTCGGCCACCGGATAGGTGATCAGGGGCGGCGGATCGCGGAAGACATCGATCATCTCCTTGGGCATCAGCAGATAGGCACCCACCACCAGCGCATGGACGGCGACCGCGCCTCCTATGCCGATGGGAGAGCGCTTGCCGCCGCTATAGCCGGAAATGGTTTCGCTGCCTGCCGCACCCATGCTGATACGCTGCATATTACCCTCCTGTCGTCGCTTCCTCTTCGGGAATCGATATGTGACGTTACAACATACTTCTATGATATGTTGCAACATTAATTTTGAAGGCGCAGCGCGTATATTATCCTCCCGGAATGGTCTCCCCGATCCTAGAGCGGGTTTCGATCTGATTGAATCAGATCGCTGCTCTGGATTCTTTGCTGTCCTAAAGCAGTGTGTCGACGCTGTGTATGGCCAGCCCCACCAGCCCGCCCATCAGCGTGCCGTTGACCCGGATATATTGCAGGTCGCGCCCGACCGCATGTTCCAGCCGGCTGGTGACGGTCCCCGCGTCCCAACCGCGCACCGTTTCGCTGACCAGCTTGACGATGGCATCGCCATAGGTCGCCGTCGCTCCCACCGCCGCGCGGCGCACGAAACGATTGATGAGGAAGCGCAGCCGGTCGTCCTGCTGCAGGGTCGCGCCAAGCTGGTGGAGCGCCTCGCCCAACCGTCCCGCCATCGCCTTGCCGGGATCGCGCACCGCCCGCAGCAGCCCGCCCCGCGCCTGTTCCCACAGGCCGTCGATCCAGCGCTGCATCGCCGGATTGTCGACGATCTCGTCGCGGATACGGGCGACGCGGGCCTGCATCTCCGGGTCGAACTGCAGGTCGGCGGCCAGCTTCGTCAGTCCTTCCTCCGCCTTCAGGCGAAGGCTGTGGCCGGGATCCTGCGCCATGTCGGTCAGCAGCTTGCGCAGCCCGTCAATGATCGCATTGGACAGATTTTCGTCCAGGCCGGTCCAGCGCAGGATCTTGCCCGACCGGTCATGCACCATCTGCCGGACCAGATGGTCGTTCGCCGCCAGCGTCCGGTCCGCCCACAGGATGATGCCGTCCATCACCGGGGCATGGCGCCCGTCGCGCATCGCCGCTTCCAGCGCCTGGCCGATCAGCGGGGCCAGGTTCATGGCGCGCAGCCGCTGGGCGATGGCGCCCTTCACCATGCCGCCCAGCCGTTCCTGGTCCAGCGCCTCCAATATGTCCGCGGCGAGCCGGGACGCGCCCTCCCGCAGGCGCCCGTCGCCGCTGGCGGGGCTCGACAGGAAGCGCCCGGCTGCCCCCGCCATGTCCAGCCGCTGCATTCGTCGCGCCACCACGGCGGGGGTCAGGAAATTGTCGCGCAGGAACAGGGCGAGCGTATCACCGATCCGATCCTTGTTGCGCGGGATGATCGCGGTATGCGGGATCGGCAGGCCCAGCGGATGGCGGAAAAGCGCCGTGACGGCGAACCAGTCCGCCAGGCCGCCAACCATCGCCGCCTCGGCAAAGGCCTGGACGAATCCGATCGCAGGATGAAGATGAGCAGTCGCCCGCGCCGCCAGAAACAGCGCCGCCATCGCCAGCAACATGCCCGTCGCCACCATCCGCATCCGCCGCGCCGGATGGACTGGGCTGGCGACGGCGGGCCGGGGCGGAGCGAGCATCTTCATGACCGGCTAACGGTTACGCCGCCGTTTCGTTCAGGCAAGCGCTTCTTTTGCGGGAAGGCGGATGCAATCCGGCAACGGGCGGCAGCGGATGTCAGGCGCACGGTGCTCCTGCGAAGGCAGGAACCCAGTTCCGTACCCGATGGAACAGCGTCACGCCTGAACCTGGCCCCGGCCTCCACCGGCACAGGACGCGCCATCAAGCCGTTGCCGTGAGCAAATGTCCGCCCGCGATCCCTACTCCGCCGGCTGCGTCGCTCCCGCGCGATCGTCGCCGGGCTTGTATGTCAGCAGGCGGCGGCCCAGGCGCGGACCGATCCATTCCTCGATCCCCAGCGCCAGGCTGAAGGTCGCAGGCACGATCACCAGCGTCAGCACGGTCGACAGGATCAGGCCGCCGATCACGGTGATGCCCATGGGCGCGCGCCAGGCGCCGTCGCCGCTCAGCGACGCGGCGGTCGGCACCATTCCGGCCACCATCGCCACAGTGGTCATGACGATCGGCTGCGCGCGCTTGTGCCCGGCATCGATGATCGCCTCCAGCTTCGGAACGCCCTTGCCCATCTCCTCCAGCGCGAAGTCGATGACGAGGATGGAATTCTTCGCGACGATGCCCAGCAGCATCAGCAGCCCGATCAGCACCGGCATGGACACCGGATTGCCCGTCAGGTGCAGGGCGAGCGCCCCACCCAGCGGCGCCAGCACCAGCGACCCCAGGTTGACGAAGGGCGGCATCAGCCGCTTGTACAGCAGCGTCAGCACCGCCAGCACCAGCATGATGCCGGAAACGACGGCGATCATGAAATTCTGGATCATCTCCGCCTGCCACTTGCTGTCGCCGGTATTCAGCTTCTGCACGCCCGGGATCTGGCCTGCGGCGATCGCCTTCATCGTCGGCAGGGCGTCGATCTTCGCCATCGCCTGGCTGGTGACGACGCCCGGCGCCAGGTCCGCGCCCACGACGATGCGGCGGATCTGGTTGTATCGGCGGATCTGCGTCGGACCGGCGCCGAATTCGATATCGGCCACGACCTTCAGCGGCACGGAGCCGCCATTGACCGTGGGCACCGGCATGTTCTGGATGGTCGCCAGATCGCGCCGGCTGTTTTCCGCGACCGCCACGCGAATCGGAATCTGCCGGTCGGACAGGGAGAATTTGGCGCTGTTCTGATCGATGTCGCCGATCGTCGCGACGCGGATCGTCTGGCTGAGCGCGGCGGTGGTGACGCCCAGGCTGGCGGCCAGGTCGAAGCGTGGCTTGATGACGATCTCGGGCCGGTTCATGTCGCCCGCCACGCGCGGCGCGCGAATTTCGCGAATGCCCGCCATTTCCGCCACCAGCTTGTTGGCGGTCTGCTCCAGCCTCACGGGATCGTCGCTGCCGAACATGATGATGATGTCGCGGCCAAAGCCGCCGCCCGACTGCGACTGGAAATTGACGCGGGCGTCGGCCACCTGCTGGAATTGGGGCGCGATCTTGCGTTCCCATTCGACCGAGGAGATCGGCCGGTCCTTCCGCAGCGTCAGGAAGATGTCGGCGCCGGTCGTCTGGATATCGGCAAAGGCGGCCTCGACCATGTCCTTGTCGGCGGCCAGCATGTCCGCGACCTTGCGCGTGATCGCCGTCGTCTGCTGCAACGTGCTGCCGGGTACGGTCTCGATCTTCACCTGGCTGAAATCGGTGTCGATCGTCGGCTGGAACGACATGGGCAGCGTGGCGAAGGCGAAGATCGTGGCGGCGAAAGCCAGAAAGCCCATGCCCATCGTCCAGATGCGATGGTCGCGCAGCCAGGCGGTGAAACGCGCCCGGCCGCCGCGGGCGCGATGGGCCACGGCCTTGCGCTCATCCAGCGACCAGCGCAGCACGGCCATGTACACGTCCATCATCCGGCCTTCGCCATGGCTTTCCTGGCCATGGGCCTTCAGGAAATAGGCCGCGATCATCGGCGTGATCAGGCGTGCGACCGCCAGGCTGAGCAGCACGGCGACCACGACCGTCATGCCGAACTGGATGAAGAACTGTCCGGAAATGCCCGGCATCAACGCCACCGGCAGGAACACCGCGACGATGGCCATGGTGGTGGCCAGCACCGCCAGCCCGATTTCGTCAGCGGCGTCGATGGACGCCTGATAGGCGCTTTTGCCCATGCGCATGTGGCGCACGATATTCTCGATCTCCACGATCGCGTCGTCGACCAGCACGCCCGCGACCAGGCTGAGCGCCAGCAGCGAGATGCCGTTCAGGGTAAAGCCCATCATGTCCATGAACCAGAAGGCCGGAATCGCGGACAGCGGAATGGCCAGCGCGGAGATCATCGTCGCGCGCCAGTCGCGCAGGAACAGAAAGACGATGACGACGGCCAGCACCGCCCCCTCGATCATCGCCTGCATGGCGCTGTGATATTGGCCACGGGTATATTCGACGCTGGTATAGAGCTGCTTGTACTGGACCTTGGGATTTTCCTTCCGCAACTGGTCCAGCACCTTCATCGCATCGTCGAACACGGTGACGTCGGACGATCCCTTGGCCTTTTCCATGCTGAAGCTGGTCACCTGCCGCCCGTTCATCAGCGACAGCGAACGCTGTTCGGCATACATGTCGCGCACATCGGCCAGGTCGGCCAGCTTGACGGTGCGGCCCCCGGAAATGGCGATCTGGGTCTGGCCCAGCGCATAGGCGTCACGGGCGTTGCCCAGCACGCGGATCGCCTGTTCGGCACCGGCGATCTCGGTCCGGCCGCCAGCCGCGTTGAGGTTCACCTGCTGAAGCTGCTGGTTGACCTGGCCGGCGGTGATGCCATGCGATTGCAGCTTGGCGGGGTTCAGGATCACGCGGATTTCGCGGGAAACGCCGCCGCCGCGCTTGACCGCCGCCATGCCCGGCACCCCCAGCAACCGCTTGGCGACGGTATTGTCGACGTACCAGGACAGTTCTTCCAGCGTCATGTCCGTCGCTTCGGCGCTGAAATAGGCGATCGGCCCGCCGTCGATGTCGACGCGGCTGACCCGCGGCGCCAGGATTCCCTCGGGCAGGTCGCTGCGGATCTGGTCGACGGCATTCTTCACATCATTGACGGCGCGGTCGACCGGCGTTCCGATCTGGAACTGCACATTGGTGTTGGACTGGCCCTCCGACACCCAGGAGGTGATTTCGTCCACGCCGCTGATACCGCGCACTGCTGCTTCGACGCGCTGCGTGACCTGCGTTTCCAGCTCCGTCGGCGCGGCGCCGGGCTGGAGCACGACGACGCTGACCATGGGAAAGCTGACGTCCGGATTCTGGTTGACGTCCATCCGGCTGAAACTGACCAGGCCGGCCAGCAGCAGCGCGACGAACAGCACGATCGGCGACACCGGGTTGCGGATGGCCCAGGCGGAGATATTACGAAAACTCATGACGGCTTCCTCGCCTGCCGGTGGACGCGCCGGGCGGGCGCGTCCCGCCGCTTCATTTCGACCTGCTGACCTCGGGCTTCACCTTCTGGCCCGGCGTCAGGAAGGCGCCGGCCGAAGCCACGATGCGTTCGTCGCCATTGAGGCCGTTCAGGATCGCCACCCCGACATCGGTCACCTGACCGATCTTGACGTCGCGCCTCTGCACTTCGTCGCGGCCGTTGACGACATAGACATAATTGCCCTTCTCATCGCTCTGCACCGCCGATTCCGGCAGCATCGGCGCATAGCCGGTGCCGCTCACGATCGTGGCGGAGGCGAAGCCGCCCGGACGGATCGCCGGATTATAGGGGATGGCGATACGGGCGATGCCCTGCCGCGTCTGGTTGTCGACGACGGGCGACACCTGCCACACGCGCCCGGCAAATTGCGCCGTGCCGCCGACCGGGGTCACCGTGGCGCCGTTGCCCGGACGAATGGTCGCCAGATCGCCTTCGCTGAGCTGGGCGAGCATTTCCATCTCCCCGTCCTTCGCCATGCGGAACAATACGGCGCTGCCCGCGCTCACGATCTGGCCGGGTTCCACGGCGCGGGTCAGCACCAGTCCGGCGGCGGGAGCGCGAATGTCCAGCCGGCCGGTACGGGCGCGCTGCTCGGCCAGTTGCGCGACCGCGACGTTCACGCGGGCATTGGCTGCATCACGGGTCGCGGTCCGCTGATCGATATCGGCCTGGCTGATGAAGCCCCGCGCGACCAGAGTCTTGGCGCGGTCGAGCTGGGCCTGCGCCAGCTTGGCATCGGCGCGGTTGACCTCCACCTGCGCGGCGAGCGACCGGACCTGCTCGGTCTGGACGGAGCGCTCTACCGTCGCCAGCACCTGGCCGGCGCGCACCCAGTCGCCCGGCTGGACCAGCACGCGCGTCACCGCGCCGCCTTCCCCAACCACGCCGACCGGCATTTCCACCCGCGCCGCGAGCGATCCCGTCGCGCTGACACTGTTCGATACGGTCGACCGGCCGGGGCTGATCACCGTCACGACGGGCGCCTGCGCCGCACTGGTCGGCGCATCGGCGCCCTTGCTATGCATGCTGACCCATGTGGCGATCGCAATCAGGATGATCGCGACGATGGCACCGATCGTCAGCCGCCGGCGCCAGCCGGAGCGCTCCTCCTGCTCGCCAAGAACATGTGCCGGGGCATCGCCGACCAAGGAAGTCTCGTAATTCATCCTGAACCCATCTTTCGGCCATAGGCGCCGTTCGGGTTGCTGTATTATATGAATACATCACCCGGCTCAAGCCCCCATTGCGACGGCGCTCCCAGGCTGCGCGAAACCCGTCCCGGCGCCGGACTCCCTGCCAAATGGGCCCCTTGCCAAAACAGCCCGACTGTGGCGCAATGCATGCTATAGCGGCTGGAGGGCGGCGATGGAATTGCTCGGATGGATCATGGTCGGCCTGTTCGCGGGCGCCATCGCGCGACTGGTCATGCCCGGACGCCATCCGGGCGGCTGCGTGCTGACCATATTGCTGGGCATCGCCGGCGCCCTGCTGGCGGGCTATGTCGGGCGGCTGCTGGGCGTCTATGCGCCCGGAGAGCAGGCGAGCTTCATCGCCGCGGTGCTGGGGTCGATCGGCGTGCTCGCGCTCTATTCCTTCTTCGCCGGACGGGGCTGACCCGCAGAAAAAGGCCGCGCCCTTGCGGAGCACGGCCCTTTTGTTCATGCATGGTGCTGTTTTTAGCGGACCGAACCGCGCCGCACCAGATTGACGATCGCGAGCAGGATGATCGCGCCGACCAGCGACACCAGGAAGCTGTAAAGCGTTAGACCGTCATTGATCGAACCACCGCTGAAGATCAGGCCGCCGATGAACGCGCCGACAATGCCGACGACGATGTTCAGCAGGATGCCCTGTTGTGCGTCGGTCCGCATGACCATGCTGGCAAGCCAGCCGATGACGCCGCCGACAACGAGCCACAAGATGATGCCCATATCTCACTCTCCTTGGACCATAGCCCCTTTCGGGTGGGCTGATCTGTTCAACGGAGAAGTCGGCGTTACGTTCCCTTTCACCCCTTGACAAAGAAGAAGGCCGCCGGATGCCAGATCCGGCGGCCTTGTTGCGACCCTCTATTGCCGTAATGGCTTGATCAGTATTTCTGCTGCCGTTCGTAGAGGGACTTGTAATATTGGATGCGCGTCACGCGCAGGCCGTGCATGCCTGAACGGTCGACGGCCCGCTGCCAGCTGGCGAATTCCTCCAGCGTCAGCGAATAGCGCGCGCAGGCTTCGTCCACCGTCAGCAGTCCGCCATTCACGGCCGCCACGACCTCCGCCTTGCGGCGCACGACCCAGCGCGTCGTGTCGACGGGGGGAAGGCTTTCCAGAGTCAGGGGTTCTCCTAGCGGCCCGACGACCTGTGCAGGTCTGATTTTCTGGTTTTCGATCATTATCACCCTCAATATGCGGCACTGGCGTTGCCGATTTCAGCAGTGCTTCCCTGTTTGCGCTGCAAGCCCTGAACAGGCCCTAAAGCGCCACGGTAAACGCCCCCTTCATCTTCCTTGCCCCACCCTTAAAAGGTTCGCGATCAACGGGTTAAAGCTGCCCGCGAGCCCCACGGCCTCGATATTGCCGCTGGAACGTGGCGCGAGGATATCGGCCAGTTCCTGCACCCAGTCGCCCTCGATTTCCTGCCCCCGCAGGATGCCTGCGACCGCCTGCGCGGTGGGGCTGGCCGCCTGCGCCGCCGCCGAAGCGGCCCGCAAGGACGGCCAGACCGGCACGCGCCGCCGGCCAGAAGGCTTGACGAAGCCGGCCTTGAGCCCGCTCGTCCGAAGGAATCCCAGATCCATGGGTGAGTGATTTACGGAATAAAGGATAAGGTCCGGTAAACTTGTCCCCAAAATGGGGATGGTTGCGACGAAGCGTTGAATCCGTCTGGCACCCCGAAGGGCGGGCGACTATATGCGCGCCCATGCATTCCCAGTTCCCGCCTGCCCGGTTCGATCTCCAGGACCCGCTCGATGCGCGGCGTATCGTCGTCGCCATGTCCGGCGGCGTGGACAGCAGCGTCGTTGCCGCCCTTGCCGCTCGCACGGGCGCGGAAACCATCGGCGTCACGCTCCAGCTCTATGATCATGGCGCGGCGGTGGGGCGCACCGGAAGCTGCTGCGCCGGGCAGGACATACGCGATGCCCGCGCCGTCGCCGACCGAATCGGCATTGCGCATTATGTCTTTGATTATGAAAGCCGTTTTCGTGATTCGGTGATTTCGGACTTTGCCGACGAATATATGGCCGGGCGCACCCCCATTCCCTGCGTCAAATGCAATATGGGGGTGAAGTTCACGGACCTGTTCCAGATCGCGCGCGACCTGGGCGCCGACTGCCTCGCCACCGGCCATTATGTCCGCCGGATCGAGGGCGCGCAGGGGGCCGAACTGCATCGCGCCGCCGATCCCGCGCGGGACCAGAGCTATTTTCTCTTCGCCACGACTCAGGCGCAGCTCGACTATCTTCGCTTTCCGCTCGGCGGCCTGCCCAAGCCCCAGGTGCGGGAGATCGCGGCCGAACTCGGCCTGTCGGTGGCGATGAAGCCCGACAGCCAGGACATTTGCTTCGTGCCCGACGGCGATTATGCGAAGATCGTCCGCAAGCTGCGCCCCGATGCCGACGAGGGCGGCGACATTGTCCATGTCGACGGCCGCCTGCTTGGCAGGCACAAGGGGATGATCCATTACACCGTCGGCCAGCGCAAGGGGCTGGAGATCGGCGGACAGGCCGAACCACTCTATGTCGTGCGACTGGATGCCGAAGGGCGGCGCGTCATCGTCGGGCCGAAGGCGGCGCTGGCGGTGTCGGCGGCGCGGCTTTCCGACATCAACTGGCTGGGCGGGGACTTCGCCGGGCCGCTCTCCGCCAAGGTACGTTCCATGGCCAGGCCGGTTCCGGCGCGGTTGGAGGGTGATCGGCTGGTCTTCGACGCCCCTGAATATGGCGTCGCGCCGGGACAGGCGGCGGTGCTCTATGCGGGCGATCGGGTGCTGGGGGGCGGCTGGATCGCGGCGACCGAAGCGGCGCTCGCAACGGCGGCGTGATCCCGGTCCCTCCTGCACGCGGGCAGGGTTCGGGATTCGCCAGCGACCTTGCCCTTTTTCGCCCCGCCAACTAAGGGCGGCCTGTCATGACTCGCCCGCTCACCTTCGCCATTCCCAAGGGACGCATCCTCGATGAGGTTCTGCCCCTGCTTGCCAAAGCCGGTATCGAGCCGGAGGCGGAATTCCATGACAAGAAGAGCCGCGCCCTCCGTTTCGGCACCAGCCGGCCGGACGTATCGATCATCCGCGTGCGCGCTTTCGATGTCGCGACCTTCGTGGCGCATGGCGCGGCGCAGATCGGCATTGTCGGGTCGGACGTGCTGGAAGAATTCGACTATTCGGAAATCTACGCGCCGGTGGACCTGGACATGGGCCATTGCCGCCTGTCGGTTGCGGAGCCCATGGGACTGGCCGACGAGGACGAAGCGGCGATGAGCCATGTGCGCGTCGCGACCAAATATCCCCATCTGACGCGCAAATATTATGAGGCGCGGGGCATTCAGGCCGAATGCGTGAAGCTGAACGGGGCGATGGAACTCGCGCCGTCGCTGGGCCTGTCGCGCCGGATCGTGGACCTTGTATCCTCGGGCGCGACGCTCAAGGCCAACGGGCTGGTAGAAACCAATGTCATCATGCAGGTGTCGGCGCGGCTGATCGTCAATCGCGCCGCGTTCAAGATGCGCTCGGCGGAACTGACGCCGCTGGTGGAAGCCTTCCGCAAGGCCGTGGGGGTGCAGGATGCCGCTTAGGCTCGACAGCCGCAACGCGGATTTCGCCGCCGCTTTCACCGCGCTGGTCGACGCCCGGCGGGAAGCCGATGAGGATGTGTCGCGCGACGTGACCGCGATCCTGAAGCGGGTCCGGGCAGAGGGCGATGCGGCCCTGGCCGATTATACCAGCCGCTTCGACCGGCACGACTTGGACATCAGCGGCTGGTCGGTGACGCCGGCCGAATGCCGGGCGGCGCTGGACGGGCTTTCGACCGGACTGCGCGATGCCCTGGAACTCGCGGCGGCGCGCATCGCGGCCTATCATGAGAAGCAGAAGCCGCAGGACAGCGACGGCGTCGATGCCGCGGGCGTCCGCCTGGGCGCGCGCTGGAACGCCGTCGATGCGGCGGGGCTCTATGTGCCCGGCGGGCGGGCCGCCTATCCCAGTTCGCTGCTGATGAACGTGATCCCGGCCAGGGTCGCGGGCGTGTCGCGCATCGCCATGGTGACGCCGACCCCCAATGGCGAGATCAACCCGCTCGTGCTCGCAGCAGCCTCCATCGCGGGGATCGAGGAAATCTGGCGCGTCGGCGGCGCGCAGGCGGTGGCGGCGCTCGCTTATGGCACGGACCGGATCCGGCCGGTCGACGTCATCACCGGCCCCGGCAATGCCTGGGTGGCGGAGGCGAAGCGCCAGCTATACGGCGTCGTCGGCATCGACATGGTTGCCGGCCCGTCGGAGATCGTCGTGGTCGCTGACGGGAAGAATGATGCCGACTGGATTGCCGCCGACCTGCTCAGCCAGTCGGAACATGACCCGACCAGCCAGTCGATCCTGTTCACCGACGACGGCGCCTTCGCCGATGCGGTCGCGGCGGCGGTCGAACGGGCGCTGCCCCGGCTGGCGACGGAGGCCGTCGCCCGGACGAGCTGGAACGCCAATGGCGCGATCATCGTCGTGCGCGGCCTGGAAGAGGCCATGCCGCTGGTCGACCGCCTCGCCGCCGAGCATCTGGAACTCGCCGTGGACGATCCCGACGCCCTGTTCGGTCAGGTGCGCCATGCCGGATCCGTCTTCCTCGGCCGAATGACGCCCGAAGCGGTGGGCGATTATATCGCCGGCCCGAACCATGTGCTACCGACCGGGCGGCGCGCGCGCTTCTCCTCCGGCCTGTCGGTGCTCGACTTCATGAAGCGGACCAGCTTCCTCAGCCTCGACCGGAAGGCCATCGACGCCATCGGCCCTGCCGCCGTCGCCCTGGCGCAGGCGGAGGGGCTTCCCGCGCATGCGGCATCGGTGGCGCTGAGATTGGAATAGCCCCGCCCGCACCTTGCCGAAGCCTGTCCCTCGCCGCGTCGGGCAAAGGGCTTCGACAGGTCCGGCCCGAACCGTTATGGAAAGAATATGAACGACCGCTCCAGATCTCGCTCCGCTGCGCGCCTCGCCGCGGTCCAGGCGCTCTACCAGCTCGAGATGGAGGGCACGCCGCTCCAACTGTTGCTGCATGAATTCCACCAGCATCGCCTGGGCGCCACCATAGAGGATGTCACCTATGCGCAGGCGGAGGAGAGCTTTTTCGACGATATCGTGCAGGGCGTCGACCGGCGGCGGGAGGAGATTGACGGGCTGGTCGTGGCGCGCCTCTCCAAGGGCTGGAGCCTGGAACGGCTCGACAAGCCGATGCGGCAGATCCTGCGCGCCGGCACCTATGAGCTGATCGCCCGCCAGGATGTGGCGACCGGCACGGTTATCAGCGAATATGTCGATGTCGCGCACGCCTTCTACGACAAGCGAGAGGCGGGTTTCGTGAACGGCCTGCTGGACGCCGTGGCGAAGGATGTGCGGAAATAGGTCCGCTCCATCCTCGGCCGATCGGCGGGCATGGCAGGCTCGGAGGATAGGGTCCGGTCATGTCCGCTGAATCCCGTTTCCTCACCCTGCTCCGCCTGCTGGCGAACGATCCCGCCGCCCGGGGCCTGCAGGATGATGTGGCAGTGCTCGAATTCGGCGACGCGCGCCTGATCCTCACCAGCGACACCATGGTGGAGGGCGTGCATTATCTCCCCACCGACCCGCCCGCCGATATCGGCTGGAAGCTGGCGGCGGTGAACCTTTCCGACCTCGCCGCCAAGGGCGCAAGGCCGCTTGGCTGCCTGCTCAACTATGCGCTTTCGGGCGACGAGGATTGGGACGCGGCCTTTCTGGAAGGGCTGGGCGAGGCGCTGGGCCGCCATGCCATGCCCTTGCTGGGCGGCGACACGGTGCAGATGCCCAGGGGCGCGCCGCGCAGCTACAGCCTGACCGCGCTGGGCGAGGCGACGGGCCCGGTTCCGATGCGTGGCGGCGCGAAGGCGGGCGACCGGCTCTATCTGACAGGCCCGGTGGGCGATGCAGGGGTCGGGCTGGACCTGCTGCGGTCCATGGCCGGCGCGTCGGGACCGCTGGTGGAGGCCTATCGCCGTCCACGCCCGCGCCTCGCCGAAGGGGCGCTGCTCGCCCATCATGTCCACGCCATGATGGACATATCCGACGGTCTGCTGATCGACGCTTCCCGCATGGCGCAGGCAAGCGGGCTGGCGGTCACCATCGACCATGTCCCGCTCTCCCCGGCGCTGGAGGCTGCGCGCGGGGCCAGCAACGCCGTCCATCTCGCGGCGGCGCGGGCGGGGGATGATTATGAACTGCTCTTTGCCCTGCCCGCCGCGGCCAGGCCGCCCGTGCGCGCCATACCCGTCGGCCGTTTCACGAAGGGCAAGGGCCTGACGCTGACAATAGACGGCGTGGCGATCCCGCTTCCCGACCGTCTGGGCTGGGAACATGGCTGATCGGCGTTGATTTGCCTTAACATCGTAACGGGTTGACGCGCGCCGTCGGCCATGTAGCTTCACGATCGACCTTTCTCAGCCCGGTAGGACCGCATGATATGCGTGAGCTACGATGCTGATTGACGCGGTGCCCGATGCCGGAAGCGCATGTTCCGGCCGCCCGCCCTTACGCCCTTCGCCCGCCCGTCATTCCCTGCGGAGCGGCCGATGACAGGCATAACAGGGGGAGAGGAACATCCATGCAGATTGTCACGATTGCCATAGGGTGCGGCCTGCTGGCCGTGCTCTACGGCCTCATCACCAGTAGACAGGTGCTGGCGGCGTCCGCCGGCAATGAAACCATGCAACAGATTGCCGGCGCGATTCAGGAGGGGGCGAAGGCCTATCTCGGCCGGCAATATACCACCATCGGCATGGTCGGCGTCGTCGTCGCGGCGCTGGTCTTCTTCTTCCTCGGCGTGACGTCGGCGGTCGGCTTCCTGATCGGGGCGATCTTGTCCGGCGCGGCCGGCTTCATCGGCATGAACATCTCCGTGCGCGCCAATGTCCGCACGGCGGAGGCCGCACGCGACACGCTGCAAAGCGGGCTGACCGTCGCCTTCCGGGCAGGGGCCATCACCGGCATGCTGGTCGCGGGACTGGCCTTGCTCGCGATCAGTGTCTTCTTCTGGTATCTGACCGGACCCGCAGGCCATGCGCCCGACGACCGGATGGTGATCGACTCCCTCATCGCGCTGGCCTTCGGCGCCAGCCTCATCTCCATCTTCGCGCGCCTGGGCGGCGGCATCTTCACCAAGGCGGCCGACGTCGGCGCGGACCTGGTCGGCAAGGTGGAAGCCGGCATTCCGGAGGATGACCCCCGCAACCCCGCCGTCATCGCGGACAATGTGGGCGACAATGTCGGCGACTGCGCAGGCATGGCGGCCGATCTGTTCGAAACCTATGTGGTGACGGTGGGCGCGACCATGGTGCTGACCGCGCTGCTGGTGACGGGGGTCGACAACGCCTTCCTGATGCGCCTGATGTCGCTGCCGCTGATCGTCGGCGGGGTATGCATCATCACCTCGATCATCGGCACCTACATGGTGCGGCTGGGCGCGAGCCAGTCGATCATGGGCGCGCTGTACAAGGGCTTCTGGACCACCGCGATCCTGTCCATCCCGGCGCTCTATGCCGTGACGCACTTCGCGCTGGGCGACCTCAACGCCCGTTTCGGGACCGATCTGGACGGCGCGGGCGGCTATAGCGGTATGGCGTTGTTCTGGGCGATGATGGTCGGCCTCGCGGTCACGGGCCTGATCGTGTGGATCACCGAATATTATACCGGCACCAACTATCGCCCGGTGCGCAGCATCGCCCGCGCGTCGGAAACCGGCCATGGCACCAACGTCATCCAGGGGCTGGCCATCAGCCTGGAGGCGACGGCCCTGCCGACGCTGGTGATCGTGATCGGCATCATCGTCGCCTACCAGCTTGCGGGCCTGATCGGCATCGCCTTCGCCGCGACCGCCATGCTGGCGCTGGCAGGCATGGTCGTCGCGCTCGACGCCTATGGCCCTGTCACCGACAATGCGGGCGGCATTGCGGAAATGTCGCATCTCGACGACAGCGTCCGGGTCAAGACCGACGCGCTCGACGCGGTGGGCAACACCACGAAGGCGGTGACGAAGGGCTATGCCATCGGTTCGGCCGGCCTTGCCGCGCTGGTGCTGTTCGGCGCCTATACGGAGGATCTGAAATTCTACAACAGCGCGCTCGGCCTCACCGAGCCGGTCGATTTCAGCCTCTCCAACCCCTATGTCATCGTCGGCCTGCTGCTGGGCGCGCTGCTGCCCTATCTGTTCGGCGCCATGGGCATGACCGCAGTGGGCCGTGCCGCGGGCGACGTGGTCAAGGACGTGCGCGACCAGTTCGCCACCAACAAGGGCATCATGGAGGGCACGTCGCGGCCCGATTATGCCCGGACGGTGGACCTCGTCACCCGCGCCGCGATCAAGGAGATGGTCATCCCCAGCCTGCTGCCGGTGCTGGCGCCAATCGTCGTCTATTTCGCGATCTCGGCCGTGGCTGGCACGCCCAACGGCTTTGCGGCCCTGGGCGCGCTGCTGCTGGGCGTCATCGTGTCCGGCCTGTTCGTGGCCCTTTCCATGACCTCTGGCGGCGGCGCCTGGGACAATGCGAAGAAATATATCGAGGATGGCCATCATGGCGGCAAGGGCAGCGAAGCCCACAAGGCTGCCGTGACCGGCGACACGGTGGGCGATCCCTACAAGGACACGGCCGGCCCGGCCGTCAATCCGATGATCAAGATCACCAACATCGTCGCCCTGCTGCTGCTGGCCGCCCTCGCACACGGCGCATAAATCACCGATAAAAATGGAAAGACAGGAAAATAGCCCCGCCTTATAGAAAGGCGGGGCTATTATTTTACGGGGGAAAGATTGAGGGGGTTTTCTGTCGTCGCGGGCGTCCTGCTCGCGCAGCTTTGCGTGTCCGCCAGAGCCGAGACGGCACCCGCGCCGCGCAAGGAATGGCCGGTCGAGGCCTTTGCCGAACTGCCGATGATGGTGGAACCGCAACTCTCGCCCAATGGGATGCACCTGGCTGCCAGGGTGGCACGCAACGGCGAGCTGCTGCTGATGATCGCTTCCATCGCAGACGAGCCCAACCGTGTTCGCACGCTGTCCTTGGGAGAAAACGACCTGAACTGGTGGCGCTGGGTCAATGACGACTGGCTGATTGCCGGCATAGGCAGCGAAACCAGCGTGCAGGGCATGCCTTGGTCGATCAGCCGCGTCGCCAGCATCAAACGAGACGGGTCGAAGATCAACATACTGGCCAAGAATGTGGCGGCGCAGAATGGCGACGATGTCATATGGGTTGCCAGCGATGGCAGCCCTCGCATCCTGCTGGCCTATCAGTCATCCATCTACGACGATGAAGCCGGTTTCTGGCCGCAGGTTGACGAGGTGGACGTCACCAACGGAAGGATGCGCCCGGTGGTGCAGCCGCGCCGGAATGTCATGTCATGGTATGCCGATGCGACCGGCGCGGTGCGCATGGGGGTCGGCTATGAAGATACGACGCGGATGGCGAAGCTTCTCTATCGTGACGATGGGCGCTCGAACTTCCGGGTGATCGACCGGGCCAACCGCCGACGCGACGAATCCATGGTCGTGCCGATGCTTTTCACCGCCGATCCCGGCAAGGCGATCGCCAGTGACGACCATGAAGGCACCAATGCCCTGTACGAATATGATCTGACCAGACTGGAATTGGGGAAGAAGATCTTCGCCGCACCCGGTTTCGACATCGACGGGATAGAGCGCGATACGGCTGGTACGGGCCTTGCCGGGGTGCGCTATACGGCCGACGGGCCGGAAGTCCACTGGTTCGATGAGGGGCTGGCGAAGATTCAGGCCGATATCGACAAGGCGGTCGGCGCCCAGCGTCGCGCCCGCATCGTGTCCGCCAGCCGGGACCATCAGCGCATGATCGTGCACGTCGGCAGCGCGGACCAGCCGGGAACCTATTATTATTACGACACCTCCGCCGGCGTGATGAGCAGCCTGTCGAAGATCAGCCAGAATTTCGGTCCCGGCATCCATCTCTCGCCGGTCAGGACGATTCGTTACAAGGCCCGCGACGGGCTGGAGATCACTGCGGTGCTGACCCTGCCAGCAGGCAGGGACCCAAAAAATCTGCCGTTGATCCTGATGCCGCATGGCGGCCCCTTTGCGCGCGACAGCGAAGAATGGGACTGGTGGGTGCAGTTCCTGGCCTATCGCGGCTATGCGGTGCTGCAGCCCAATTATCGGGGCTCTTCCGGTTATGGTACCGCCCTTGCGGAAAAAGGGGAGGGGCAATGGGGCCTTGCCATGCAGGACGACCTCAACGACGCGGTCGACTGGGCGGTGAAGGAGGGAATCGCCGATGCGAAACGGGTCTGCATCGTCGGCGCGTCCTATGGCGGCTATGCGGCGATGCGCGGGGCGCAGCGCGATGGCGGCCGCTATCGTTGCGCCATTTCTTATGCAGGGGTCTCCGACCTTTCGGCGATGATGCGCTATGACGGCCGCTTCCTCAATCATGGCACGCGGAAGGATTGGATGAAGCAACAGGCGCCCGATTTTGCTTCCGTTTCTCCGATTAACTTCGCGGGGCAATTGTCCACACCTATCCTGCTGATGCATGGCAGGAAGGATCGGCGGGTACAGGTGAGTCAGTCACGCGAAATGGCGGAGAAACTGAAGGCAGCAGGTAAAATCGCCGGGCGCGACTATATCTATGTTGAACAGCCGCTGGCCGACCATTTCTTTTCCCGCCAGGCGGATCGGTTGGACTTTCTCCAGCGCATGGACGCCTTTCTGAAGGAGCATAATCCGGCCTGACCAGGCGCACGCGCCATCCCGCGCAGGCCAGAAAGTCACAAATTAGAAATATCATAGTCACAAGACTGTAACGCAATGGTCATAGTGGGCCCTCGTTCGCCAGCCTGGCGGAGGGGAGAATTGATCATGCGACTGACCTGCAAGCTGCTGCCCGCGCTCGCCCTGCTGGCTGCTCCGGCCGTGGCCCACGCCAGCGAGGACGAACAGCTCTGGACCACCGCCAGCGCGACGGTGAAGCTGAGCGATCACTGGCGTTTCTCGCAGGAGGTCGTCGCCCGCTTCAGCAACGATCGCGACGGGCTGTACGAGGTCGAGATGAATTCGCTGATCGGCTACAAGATCGGCAAGAAGGTGACGGTCTGGGCCGGCTATACCCACGACCCCAATTATAATGCCGGCGATTTCGCGGTGATGGAGCATCGCGGGCGGCAGCAGGTGACCTTCGACAATATCGTGAAGATCGGACCCGGCCAGCTCAGCGCCCGCCTGCGGCTGGAGGAACGCTGGCGCGAAGGGATCGACGGCACGGCCTGGCGGCTGCGTCCCTATGTCAAATATGTGCTGCCGTTCAGGGAAGGCGGCAAGACCGCGCTGGTGCTCAGCCATGAAAGTTTCATCGATTTCAACACCACCAATTTCCAGCGGGTCCAGGGGGAGGAGCGGATGCGCAACCAGATCGCCATCACCACCCCGCTCGCGAAGAATGTGAATGCGGAGATCGGCTATCTTCACCAGCATGGTTTCCGGCCGGGCGCCGACGACAGCAATGACAATGTCGCCTCCTTCTCGCTGGGCTTTTCCTTCTGATCTGCGACATGGGGCCTGTCCTGGCCATTGATTGCCATTGATCGGCATGTGCTCCTGCGCAGGCGGGAGCACGCTTTGCCCGGACCGAACCGGAACGTCGGCCGCCCCCCTCGTCCCGTCCCGTCCACAGCCGAAGCGAACCGGCGGATCGGCGGTCGGGCTTGCCCGCCCCCGCGTGGCAAGCCTATAGGCCGCGCCATGACCAGCGAACCCTTCCGCTCGCAGCTCGCCGCGCTGGAAAGGCGCGGCCGCCTGCGCAGCCTCACCCCTCGCGCCGGGCGGGACTTTGCCTCGAACGATTATCTGGGCCTTGCCGGCGATCCGATCATCGGTCAGGCGGTGGCTGATGCGGTGGCGCGCGGCGTGCCGGTGGGATCGGGCGGGTCGCGCCTGCTGCGCGGCAATGCGCCCGAACATGAAGGGCTGGAGGCGAAGGCCGCCGATTTCTTCCGTACCCCGGCGGCGCTGTTCATGGCCAACGGCTTCGCCGCCAATCTCGCGCTGTTCTCCACCCTGCCGCAGCGCGGCGACCTGATCGTCGCGGACGAGCTGATCCATGCCAGCGTCCATGACGGCCTCCGCATGTCGAAGGCCGTCGCCGTCTTCGCCCGCCACAATGATGTACAGAGCTTTGCCGACCTGATTGCCGCCTGGCGGCTGGAGGGCGGCAAGGGGCGCGTGTGGATCGCGGTCGAAACGCTCTACTCGATGGATGGCGACTTGGCCCTGCTCAGCGACCTCGCGGCGCTGGCGGCGAAGCATGACGCCATGCTGATCCTGGACGAAGCCCATGGCACGGGCGTCTTCGGCCCATCCGGACGCGGGCTGTCGGCCGGGCTGGACGGGCTGCACAATGTCGTCACACTGCACACCTGCGGGAAGGCGATGGGCGTGGAGGGCGCGCTGATCTGCGGACCGCGCATTCTGGTCGACTATCTCATCAACCGGGCGCGCGCCTTCATCTTCTCGACGGCGCCCTCGCCACTCATGGCGGTGGCGGCCTCCGCCGCGCTGGACCGGATCAAGCAGGCGGGCGACCTGCGCGAAAGGTTGAAGACGCTGATGGTCGACGCAAGCGAAAATATCTGCGCGCCGCTCGGCCTGCCAGCCCCGCGCAGCCAGATCGTGCCGATCATATTGGGCGAGGACCGCCGCGCCATGGCCGCCGCCGCCGCCCTGCAGCAGGCCGGCTTCGACGTGCGCGGCATCCGTCCACCCACCGTGCCGCCGGGCACCAGCCGGCTGCGCATCTCGCTGACGCTGAACGTGGGACGCGCCGACATCGCCGCCCTGGGGGAAACGCTGAGGCGGGTGGCGGCGTGAACGGCTTCATCGTCACCGGCATCGATACCGACATCGGCAAGACCGTCTTCGCCGCAGGGCTGGCGGGTGCGCTTGGCGCTCATTATTGGAAGCCGGTGCAGGCGGGCGTCGATCCTGAGGGGGACAAGGAGCGGGTGGCCGCCCTGTCGGGCCTGCCCCCCTCCCATATCCTGCCGGAGGCCTATCGCCTGACCACTCCCGCCTCGCCCCATCTGGCGGCGCGGATCGACGGGATCGAAATCACGGCTGAGCGGCTCGCCCTGCCGAAGGTGGACGGCACGCTGGTGGTCGAGGGGGCAGGCGGCCTGATGGTCCCGGTCAGCGAATCGCTGCTGATGATCGACCTGTTCGCACTTTGGGGCCTGCCGGTGATCCTGTGCGCGCGGACGGGGCTGGGCACGATCAACCACAGCCTGCTCAGCATAGAGGCCCTGCGCACGCGGGCGATTCCCATTGCCGGCATCGCATTCATCGGCGACGCGCATGCAGAGAATGAGCGGATCATTCCGATATTGGGAAAGGTGCGCGGCCTCGGCCGCTTGCCCTATATCGATCCGCTGGATGCGGGAACGCTGAAGACCGCCTTCAAGTCCATAAATCTGCCCTGAAGCACATCCTGCTTCCCGCGACCAAAGCCGCGAGCAAGCCGGATTTTTCGACCAACGACATGGACATGGCCGCCCCCGGGCGTTCAACTCCCCGCCATCAGGGGGCGCCCGCAAGCGTCCCGGCCAGAAAGCAAGGGAAAGCTTTTATGCGATATCTTCTCCTCGGCGCGGCGGCAGTTGCGCTGGTGGGCGGCGCGTCCGTCGCCCAGACCGACCCCGCAGCAAAACCGACCTATGGCAGCTATGGCTTCGACAGTGCCGGCATGGACAAGTCGGTGAAGCCCGGCGACGATTTCTACGACTATGCCAACGGCACATGGGCGAAGAACACGCCCATCCCGGCGGACAAGTCCAATTACGGCGCCTTCAACACGCTGGACGACCTGTCGCGCGAGCGGACCAGAGGCATTCTCGAAGCTGCGCAGGCGGACCCCGGCAGCAAGATCGGCAATGCCTATGCCAGCTATCTCGACGCCGCGACCGTCGAAAAGAAGGGCCTGTTCCCCGTCCGGCCATGGATCGACAGGATCAGGGCGGTCAAGGACAAGGCAGCCTATGCCAGGCTCGCCGCCGAAGCCGCGCGCGCGGGGATTGACGGCCCCTTCGGCTTCTACGTCAACCAGGACGACAAGGATCCCGAAACCTACATCCTGGTCCTGCACCAGTCGGGCCTGGGCCTGCCTGACCGCGACTTCTACCTGGAACCCGACGCCAAGATGGCGGCGATCCGCACCGCCTATGTCGCGCATCTGGAAAAGATGCTGACCCTGGCCGGAGAAGCCGATGCCAAGGCCCGCGCCGCCGCGCTTATGGCCCTCGAAACCGAAATTGCCAGGGTCCACTGGACTCAGGTCGACAGCCGCGACGCCGACAAGACCTATAACAAGATGACCCTGGCGGAGCTGCAAAAGGCCGCGCCCGGCTTCGACTTCACCGCCTATTTCGCCGCCAACAAGCTCGCGCCCAAGGAATTGCTGGTGTCCCAGCCCAGCGCCGTCGCCGGCGAAGCCGCGCTGATCGCCAAGGCGCCGGTCGGCCTCCTCAGGGACGCGCTGCTGCTGCGCACGCTGCATGGCTATGCCGACCAGTTGCCCGACGCCATCGCCAATGAGAATTTCGCCTTTTACGGCACCACCCTGTCGGGCACGCCGGAACGCGAGGCCCGGTGGAAGCAGGCGGTCGACTTCCTCAAATCCTCCATGGGCGAGGAAGTGGGCAAGGTCTATGTCGCCAAATATTTCCCGCCCGAAACCAAGGCGGCGATGGACCAGCTCGTCCGGAACGTGATCGCCGCCATGGGCCGCCGCATCGACGGCCTCAGCTGGATGAGCGACGCCGCCAAGGCCCGCGCCCACAAGAAACTCGCCGCCTTCACGCCCAAGATCGGCTATCCGGACAAGTGGCGCGATTATGCGGGCCTGACGATCAGGCGCGACGACCTGTTCGGCAATGCGCTGCGCTCCAACCAGTTCGAATTCGACTATCAGATGGGCAAGCTCGGCAAGCCCATCTATCGCTGGGAATGGGGCATGACCCCGATGGAGATCAACGCCTATGCCAATTTCGGCATGGTGGAGATCGTCTTCCCCGCCGCGATCCTGCAACCGCCCTTCTTCGATCCCCATGCCGACCCGGCAGTCAATTATGGCGGCATCGGCGCGGTGATCGGCCATGAACTCAGCCATCATTTCGACGATCAGGGCGCGAAATATGACGAGACGGGCAAGCTCAACCAGTGGTGGAGCGATCAGGACGTCGCCAATTTCAAGGCTCTGACCGACAAGCTGGTCAAGCAATATGACGCCTATGAACCCTTTCCCGGCGCGCATGTGAAGGGCGCCTTCACGCTGGGCGAGAATATTGGCGACCTGGCCGGGGTCGCCGTGGCGCTCGATGCCTATCATGCGTCGCTGGGCGGCAAGCCCGCGCCGGTGATCGACGGCACGACCGGCGACGAACGCTTCTTCCTGGGCTGGGCGCAGGTCTGGCGCCGCAATTATCGCGAACCCAATCTGCGCCAGCGGCTCGTCACCGATCCGCATTCGCCGTCACAATATCGCGCCGACACGGTCCGCAATTTCGATCAATGGTATTCGGCCTTCAAGCCGCAACCGGGCGGCAAGATCTATCTTGCGCCGCAAGATCGCGTGAAGATCTGGTAAGGACGGGAACAGGGGCCGGAGGATGATTCCGGCCCCGTTTTCGTTTTTCTGTCGTAACAAATATGCCGGGCGGTGAATCGTGACATATGGACGATTAACCGCGTTTTATTTGTTGACCGTCTCTTAAATGCAACAGTTTGTCGGATCGCCCTTTAATCCGGACAACCTCTTCCTCAGCTTGGCGTTCAAAGTCTGGCTAAGTTTGAGGAGAAGAAATTTGACGGATCTGAAATCGATCATTCTGAAGAGCGGCATGGCTTCGATCGCACTGGCCGTTGCGGGTCCGGCGCTGGCTCAGGATGCCGCTGCGCCTGCGGCTCCCGCCACGCCGGCAACCCCGGCTGCGCCAGCCGCAGGGTCAAGCAGTTTCAGCGATGCCGAAATCAAGCAGTTCGCCGCCGCGGCGGTCGAGGTGACGAAGATTCAGCAGGATACGTCCATCGCCGAAGCCGAAAAGCAGCCCAAGATGCTGGCCGCGCTCCAGGCATCGGGCATGCCGCCGGAAAAATTCAACCAGATCGGCCAGGCAGCCGCGGCTGACCCCGCGCTTCAGCAGAAGATCCAGGCTGCGGCTCCGGCACAGCCCGCCGCTCCGGCGGCGCCAGCGACGGACGCGGCTCCCGCCTCGCCTGCAGCGCCGCCGGCCCAGTAAGCGGGACATTGCACGGGATGGAGGTCATCGGCCCCGCAGCATTTTCAGGCTGACCTGCGGGGCTGGCCAAACCAAAATGCCGCATCGGGAGACAGAGCCTTTTCGCCCAGCGCGAAAAGGCTCTAGACAGCGGCCATGACCTCCCCTGTCTGGCACCCCTTTTTCCAGCATGGCCTGAAAGAGCCGATCCCCCTCGTCCACCGGGCGGAGGGGGCCTTGCTGCATCTGGCCGATGGCCGCACGTTGATCGACTGCATATCCAGCTGGTGGGTGACGACGCACGGCCATTGCGATCCCCGCATCGCCGCGGCGATCGCCCAGCAGGCGGGGCGGCTCGACCAGCTTATCTTCGCCGGCTACACCCATGAGCCGGCGGAAGAGGTGGCGCGCGGACTGGTCGAACTGGCGCCCAGGGCTGCCGGTCGCGATCCGCTCGCCCATGTCTTCTTCTCCGACAGCGGCTCGACCGCGGTCGAGGTGGCGCTGAAAATGGCGCTCGGCTACTGGCACAACCGCGCGCTGGACGGTCTTGCCGAGCCGCGCCACCGCATCCTCGTCCTCCAGCACAGCTATCATGGCGATACCATCGGCACCATGTCCGTGGGCGAACGCGGCGTCTATAACGCCGCCTGGTCGCCGCTGTTGTTCGATGTCGACACCATCCCCTTTCCCCATGAGGGCAAGGAACAGGCGACGCTCGACGCGCTGGAGGCCGCCTGCGCGCAGGGGCCAGCCACCTTCATCGTGGAGCCCCTGGTCCTGGGCGCCGGGGGCATGCTGATCTACCCGGCCGCCGTCCTGCGCGACATGGCGGCGATCTGCGCCCGCCACGACGTCCTCTTCATCGCCGACGAGGTCATGACCGGCTGGGGCCGCACCGGCACCCTCTTCGCCTGCGAACAGGCCGGCGTGGTGCCTGACATCATGGCGGTGGCGAAGGGGATCACCGGCGGCGCAATCCCGCTCGCCGCTACCCTCGCCACACCGCGCATCTTCGACGCGCACAAGTCCACAGACCGCGCCCGCCTCTTCTATCATTCGAGCAGCTATACGGCCAATGCCATCGCCTGCGCCGCCGCCGCAGCCAATCTCGCCATCTGGCGGCAGGAGGATGTGCTGGGCCGCGTTGCAGCGCTCGGCCAGGGCATGGCACAGCGACTCGAAACGCTCGCCGCGCATCCCGCCTTCGCCCGCCCGCGCAGCTTGGGCGCCATCGCCGCCATCGACCTGATCACGCCGGACGCCGGCTATCTTTCCGACGTCGCCCCGCGGCTACGCGCCTTTGCCCATGGAAACGGCCTCTTGCTGCGGCCGCTGGGAAACACCATCTATCTGATGCCGCCCTATTGCCTTGATGCAGATCAGCTCGATCACGTCTTTGCGGTGCTACAAAAAGCCGGTGAAAAGTTCGGGCGTTCCGCCTGACTTTCTTTTTCCGCATTTTGACGCTATGGCGGCGCGATTTTTCGGCTTTCCAGGATATTATGGCAAAAGAAGAACTGCTTGAAATGCGCGGACAGGTTGTGGAGCTTCTCCCCAACGCCATGTTCCGCGTGCGGCTTGAAAATGATCACGAGATCCTCGGTCACACCGCCGGAAAGATGCGCAAGAACCGCATCCGCGTGCTGGTGGGCGATGAAGTGCTGGTCGAACTGACCCCCTACGACCTGACTAAGGGTCGGATCACCTACCGCTTCAAATAAGCCGCCCCCCACGCATGCGGCTCATCCTTGCTTCGGCTTCTCCTAGACGGTGTGAACTTCTGGGTCAGATCGGCGCGTCTCCGGACGCGGTGGACCCGGCTGACCTTGATGAAACGCCCCTGAAGGGCGAACTCCCCGCCGCCTACGCGGCCCGCGTCGCCGCTGAGAAGGGGGCTGTCGTGGCGCAGCGCCATCCCGGTGCGCTGGTCCTTTCGGGCGATACGGTGGTCGCCGCCGGGCGACGCATCCTGCCCAAGACGGAAACGCAAGCCGACGCGCGCGCGTGCCTCCAACTCCTGTCCGGCCGCCGCCACCGCGTGTTCAGCGCGATCACCCTGATCGATGGGGAAGGGAAGGCGCGCCACCGCCTCTCGACCAACATCGTCACCTTCAAGCATCTCGATCGCGCCGAAATCGAAGCCTATATCGCCGCGCAGGAATGGCACGGCAAGGCGGGCGGCTATGCGATACAGGGCCGCGCCGCCGGCCTGATCCGCGCCATACAGGGCAGCCACAGCGCCATCATGGGCCTGCCCCTTTACGAAACCCGCGCGCTGCTCAAGGCAGCGGGCTATCCACTGGATTAACCGCTTATGGCCGAATGGCTCTATGAAGAAGGCATTGGCGAGGCCCGCGCCGCGCTGATCGAAAAGGGCCAGCTTGTCCAAGCACAGATCGAACGGGACAGCGACGCCGCGCGCGCAGGCGCGATGATCCAGGGCAAGCTGGTCCGCACCGTCATCCCCAAGAAGCGCGGCATCGCCCGCCTGATCTCCGGCGAAGAAGTGCTGGTCGAACCCATCCCGCCCAAGATTGCGGAGGGCGCAACCGTGCTGCTGGAAATCCTGCGCGAAGCAATCCCGGAGGAAGGGCGCGCAAAGCTTGCCAAGGCCCGCATAGCCCAGCCCGGCTCGAAAGCGCACCCCGCCCCCAGCCTGCTCCAGCGCCTGCGCGCAACCGGCCTGCCCATCATTCCATGCCCTGCGCATGAAGAGGATCGGCTGGAGGCTCATGGCTGGAGCGAATTGATGGAAGAGGCGATCTCCGGCGATATCGGCACGGAGGAAGCCGCCCTGCGCATCTTCCCCACGCCTGCGATGATCCTGATCGACGTCGACGGCTCCATGCCGCCCGCCAAGCTGGGCCCGAAGGGCGCGAAGCTGGCGGCTCTGGCGATTCGCCGCCTGGGGCTGACCGGCTCGATCGGCATCGACCTGCCGACGATGAACAACAAGGACGAGCGCGCCGTCGCCTCGGCCCAGATCGACAAATATCTGCCGCTGCCCTTTGAGCGCACGGCGGTCAACGGCTTCGGCTTCGTCCAGGTCATCCGCCGGCGAGAGCGCATGAACCTCATGGAACTGCTCCGCGCCGATCCGGTCGAAACGGCTGCGCTGGCGCTGCTGCGCCGCGCCGAACGATACGGCAATGGCGGCCCCGCGACGATCACGGCGGCACCTGCGATCATCGACCGGCTGCACAAGGCGGCCGACTGGATCGAGACCCTTTCCCGCCGTCGCGGCGGCGCAATCGGCTTGAAGGCGGACGCGACGCTCGCCATATCTGCGGGCCATGTCTCCTAAAGCTTCCTCCTGCCCCGTCTGCGGCCAGCCCTCGGCTCTCGAAACCCGCCCTTTCTGTGGAAAGGCCTGCCGCGACCGCGATCTTCTGCAATGGCTGGGCGAAGGCTATCGCGTACCCGGCCGCCCGGTCGATGACGAGATGAAAAAAAGTGACGAGGATGGGGTAGACAGCACCCCGGCCTGATGCCTATAGGCACGCCTCACCAAAGGCCCGGTGATCCTCACCGGCCGCCATGCCCGGGTAGCTCAGTTGGTAGAGCATGCGACTGAAAATCGCAGTGTCGGCGGTTCGACTCCGTCCCCGGGCACCATTTGTCGTCATCCCACTGAAATCGTTGAAAAATCGTCCAAAAGGCGGTCTTCTAACCCTCGCTCCCTCACAGTTCTGCTACACAGTCGAAGCGATAAGATGCAGGATGCCGCTTACAGAATGGAATGATCAACTGGAGGCGACGGTGCCGCCGCAGATGCTAACGCGATCAACGTCTGGCAAGCCATGATCGATGCGATCCTCAAGGAAGCCGGTAAAACAGGATGTAACGGATCGCGGCGGTGCCTACAGGCTTGGAATTATAGCCGAGCAGGATTCTCGTCTGCTCCGGACGAATAGATGCGCCCCGCCGGGAACGGCTGTGCTACAACGGGCTATCACCCTGATCCTTCCCAGGCATATCGTGACAGAGAGACCATCGTGCTCGCGCCTGCAAGCAGGAGATACCGATGCCCGCCGACAAAAAACGCCCCCTCTTCTCCAGCGGAAGCGATCATGACCGTCCGCACGACGCGTAAAACGGTGACCTTCACCAAACCATTCCGGCTACCCGGATTCGAAGCCCCCTTGCCGGCGGGTCCCTACGAAGTGGAAACCACCGAAGAGATGTTGGAGGGCAATAACCATACGGGCTTTCATCGCACCGCTACGGGGCTGCGGATCCAAATGGGTTCTGCCATAGAGTATCACCCGATCGATCCCGCCGATCTCGCTGCTGCACTGGAAAGCGATCAAAAGGCTGCGCCACCGCGGGGGAGGCCGCCCGCCTCGGCCGCAGATCAGGCGAAGCCGGCCAGCGGTTCGCCGTCCGCTGCGGCGCGATGGGTGTCGCTTTGGGTGCGCAACGCGCCACCTGACGGTAAGAGGTAGGCGCAATGACCAACAGTTCAACAATGTGCAGACGAGAGGCGGCATACCATCGTCAGGTTGCCGCCGCTTCTCATCTTGAACAGGTACGCCGGGCTGCCCTGCGAGCCGCCAATGTTTGGGAGGCGCAGGCTGCCGAGGCTGAGGCGCGTGAGGCAGGGACGTCTGAAGCACTCAGCCCCGAAGATGCAGCGATTGCTCTGGAATTCCGCTTGGAAGAGGAGGAGGACGCTCGGAGCCGCGCTCGCGATGAGGAAGCATAGCTTCTCACCCCCGGCCATGACGAGGAAAGAAGTTCTGACGAACAGTGAGGTAGAGCAATATGACATGTAGGCGACCGCACAGCATGGGCGGCCTGCCTGATCGGACCTGATGAACGAGTTGGCGGACGCTTTTGAAACACCCGCCGCGCCTCCTAGTGCAATCAGCTTTTCAGGGTAACGATGCCGAGCGCGCCGGGCTTCTGCGACGGGTTGGACGCATTCTGCTTTTTGGATTTCTCCGCCTTGGGTTTGCGAACTTCACGGTTGGATCTTTTCTGGCTTTTGGCCATGGTGTGTTCCTTTGCATTGGACGTCAGATGTATGGGCTGTGCTGCTTCGCTCGTTCAGATGCGTTGGGGGGCACCCGGTGGCGCATTGTTGCTGTTTCTCAAGACCATGAGGTTGTCGAGCGCACCGTTCAATCGCTGCCTCTCGACCGTAGACAGCGCTTCTCCACGTGCCAGCGCATCGCGGGCAGCATAGAGGAGATCCTGAAGTTCCTGTAGCTTGTCGAGGTCACAGGTCAGTCCCGGCGTCAGCCGAAACTCGGCGTTCGCCAGTCCTTTTGGTGTAGCATCCATTTTTCTGCCAATCGCTGTAAATATGGGGGGCTCAATTATTCAGCAATATGATGGCTACTGTTCCTGCTATCACCATGAGGAGGCCGTTGATAATGGCCGCACGCGTCGTGGTATCGTCACGAAATAGATCAGCGCACCACTGGATCTTAGTGAACCGGAGAGGCTTGGGTCTTAATGACATGGCAACGCCAATTGCCGTTCCACCCTCATTCTCCCAGCTGTCAATCGCCGACGTGAGCTGGCGTTTACGGTCACGCGAAATGGCAGCCGCGCTCCGCGAGCGTTCTCGCGCGGCTCCAAGGGCGAGCCACCGTCGCTCGGCATCAGCCTGCCTGCGGGCCTGGCGAAGTAATAATGATGGATTAGAGCTTTCAGATGCGGACATTGTGCACTCCTCGCCAAACGGGAGCGCCTGTGTCTCTCAGCCCCGGCCTGTCTGGATGAGTCGAACCGGGATGCCCTACAGTAGCACGTTGGGGTTGGGGACAAGAGCACTTTCTACTCAGCATTGAAGCGCTATCGGAACACCCTCTTCCTCCTGCCATCACTGCGAAGATTGACGCCGCGCCTGCCATCGATCGAGAAGCTGGAGGGACGGAGTTACGGTGATGCCATGTAGAACGATTGAGTAGCCCCTAGATTTCTGGACGCCTTCGATCCTAATTTTGAGGACAGGAGGCGATGATGGGGAAGCCCAATTTCAGTGATGAGTTCAAGTGTGACGCGATGGCCCAGATCACCGAGCGCGGGTATCCGGTAGCCGAGGTCTCGCAGCGGCTCGGCGTCAGTCAGCACTTGCTGTATGCATGGAAGCGGCAGCTGGCCCGGCAAGTGTCTGGCGATGCGGGCAAGGATGTCGAGATCCGCCAGTTGAAGCGCGAGTTGGCCCGGGTGACCGAGGAGCGCGACATCCTAAAAAAGCCACCGCGTATTTCGCCAGGGATGCAAAGTGAGATACGCGTTTGTTGCCGAGCATCGTGACCAGTTCAAGGTTCGGTCGATGTGTCGGTGCCTGCGCATCCAGCCCAGCGGTTTTTATGCCTGGCAGAAGAGCCCGCTGAGCCAGCGGGCTCGGGAAGATGCTCGGCAGACCGCGTTGATCCGGCGGGCCTGGAAGGACAGCGGCAAGGTCTATGGCTACCGCAAGCTGCATGACGATCTGCTGGATCACGGCGAGACCTGCTGCCCCAATCGCGTTGCCCGGTTGACCATGCTGGCGGGCATCAAGGCGCAGATCGGCTACAAGCGCAGGCCCGGCAGCTATGGCGGCAAGCCGTCCCTGGCGATCGACAACACCCTCGATCGCCAGTTCGACGTGGGTGCACCAGACCGGGCCTGGGTGACAGACATCACCTACATTCGCACCCTGGAAGGCTTCGCTTATCTGGCCGTCGTAATCGACCTGTAGCTGTGGTCGCGGCTGGCATGACGAAGGCAAAGCGCCGCTACGAAAACGGCGAGAAAGCCATACCCATGTGCCAGTTGGGTGAGGCCATATGCAAGGAGCGCGGCACCCAGGGAGACGAACCCGTCACCTGTCCGGGACAGCTTGGCGGCGTTGGGCAGGTGGAAAGTAAGGAAGCCCAGCCCTATCCCGATGACGTAGCCCAGCCGATAGTCGATGTTGTGGCGTATCCATGCCGCGATGGCCTCGATCTTCGTCCCGCCTTCCAGATCCTCGAACTCACGTGCCACGAAGGATATGAAACGGTCGGATTGGCAGAAGCGGCTAGGCCAGAGAGTATGACATGCGCGGGAAGATCTGGGTGCGGGGAAATAGCCCGCTTGACTAGAGACATGGCTCCTCGTTCCACATCGAACGTTCCACGATATTCCGCCATAAAATCGCCTCGTGTGCAGGCCCAGGTTCTGCGACCAATCCCGCCATCGCCCGGCACGGTTCGCAGCCGCTGACTGTGAGCAGGTCCTTCACCAAACGCTGTTCCGTCATCTGCGCGCCTTCGACCGCCAGAAGCACATCGGCCGTGTGCGGCATGTGATAGGCGAGCCTTGCTTCTACCTGCAGGCGCATTCGATATCCTGATCTGCCTGGCACAGCCTTGGCCCCGGCATCCAGACAGCATCGGAAACTGGCTACTGTTCCGACAATCCGCAGTGCTGGACGTTGGCTGAAAATAGCCGGAAGCGTTACCGGGGGCGGACGCCTGCGATGGCTTGCCTTCCTTCGCGGATCAACACGTCGATGATCTTTGCGTAGGCGCGGGCTTGCTCCTCATGCAGGTTCCTTTGACGGGGGCAACTGGCTAAAAGCGCTTCTTTCAGCGCCATCACTCTGCTGCGTTCCAACAAACGGGATCTTTCCATCCCTTATCTCCGGGAGCCGGAGGGCGGCAACTGGCGTGCAATATGAGAGGGCGATCGTCTTACCCCGCCAAGGATCAGCTTGTGCTTCATGAGGATGCGCAATGACTCGGCATCGCGAGGGTCCAGCAGAACGACTCTTGAGCCCCCTGATAAAAGGGCTTCCACTGTAGAAACCCGGAACGAATGTTTTCTGCACAGATCCTCGACGGCGGTCGGGGTCTGATCGATATGGACAGCTCGGCTCATGCCCGATGTCCCAACGGTCCGGAAGGGAATAGCGTTGAAGCGCGCGCAGCGGCTTGCGAACGCAGCAGCTCTTGCTGCTCACGTTTCAAACGAGCGTTAAGGTCTTTCACGATCTGCTCCTCGACTTGGCAAGCGGGAGCGCGATGGTCTCTCAGTCACGGCGGATGCCTGCATCAGTTTCCGCGCAATATGAATCTCATATCTGAATTTTGGTTGGGCGTCGCCTATAAATTTCGACCGCATCGTGGGGATTATCAGGATCGCAATCATTTTGATTTATGACATGATATTCCAACATTTTGGATAATATTATTTTGGGTGACGTCTCCAGAACTGAAGATCACAAGTCCGAGATTGTAGCCTTATGGTTCACCCAACCGGTGTCCAGCGGAAACAGTTTGTTTGCTGAATGTCGGCCCCTCGGTGAACATAAGAAAAGCCCCGCGTCGTGTCGGCAACGCGGGGCCCTCCGCGAGCAAGGGTGCTCAGGCTCTCATTATAGGGCTGCTACCAGGTAGGGCCACGGCGCATTGTGAGTAGAATGGAAAAGGCGAGCTATCATGATGGTTTTCGTTTCTGAGATCATTCAAGCATTCGTCTTTTCAAAGTGACCAGAGTAACTTTTCCAGGCTTTTGGGAAGTATTGGATACATTCTGCTTTTTTGTGATGAGCTGCCTGTTGCCTGCACATGGCTGAACTGTTGAACATGGCTGGTCTAACTGCGGCGGTGGGAGGGTGTGTTACGGACCCACAAAGGCACCCAACGCCAATCTGCTGGCGGGGAATTATCCGAGCGCCGGGACTGCCGAGATAGCTGATCAGCTGAAATGAGCTTGTCTCGAGCCGCATCCTGATCTCGCTGCAATGCGGCCTCTAATTCCCGAGGATCGATCTGGTGATGCTCGATGGTCGCGCCTGTCCGGATACGCATGGTCGTCGCAATCCGACGGAAGCCTGTATGGGCTTGACCTTCCAGAACTTCTTCGTCCGTTTCCACCACATAGGTGCCCGCAGATAGAAGCTCCTCGAAACCCGTCAGGCGGAAAGGGGCCGAAAATGTCACGGGTTTCCGTGTCGAGCGGATGGTCATGACGGCTTCGCACCGGCGGAGCGGCTTCGGGTCAGATCGTCAGGCATAGGCTGCTCCCGGTTGCAGGCGGGAGCACGATGGTCTCTCTGTCACAACATGCCCGCGGCATGATCGGGGTGATGAGGAATTGTAACACGAAACGCCCGAGCACATGCATCAATTCGTCAGGCATGGTGAACGGTGAGCGATGAGCTTGAGAGGTCCTCAAAATCCCCCGCCGGAAGCTTTGATCTGCGGGCCGTCGCTATCGGGGACCCACTCGGCTACCGCCACTTCGGTCGTGATCAGCAACCCAGCGATGGAGGCCGCATCCTGCAAGGCGGTGCGGACTACCTTGGTCGGATCGATGACACCGGACTGGAAGAGGTTTTCATATTGCTCGCTCTGCGCGTTGAACCCCAGATTTTCGTCTCTCTCGTCCAACAAACGACCGGCAACCACGCCACCATCATAGCCCGCATTCTCCGCAATCTGGCGGAGCGGTGCCTGAAGCGCCCGGCGGACGATGTCGATGCCGCGCCGCTGGTCGTCCTTGACGGGATCAAGGCTATCCAGCGCCTTCGACGCATAAAGAAGCGCCGTGCCGCCGCCCGGCAGAATGCCTTCCTCCACCGCCGCCCGGGTCGCATGGAGAGCGTCCTCCACCCGATCCTTGCGTTCCTTGACCTCCAGTTCCGAAGATCCGCCGACCTTGATGACGGCTACGCCGCCGGATAGCTTGGCAAGACGTTCCTCAAGCTTCTCGCGATCATAGTCGCTGCTGCTGGCTTCGATCTGCCCCTGGAGCGACACGACGCGCGCCTTAATGGCTTCCGCGCTGCCCGCACCGTCGACAATCGTGCTGTTGTCTTTCGTGATCGTCACGCGCTTGGCGGTGCCCAGCCTGTCCAGCGTGACATCCTCCAATTTGATGCCAAGATCCTCCGTCACGACGTCGCTTGCCGTCAATATGGCGATATCCTCCAGCATCGCCTTGCGCCGGTCGCCAAAGCCCGGCGCCTTGACCGCGGCGACCTTCAGCCCGCCGCGCAGCTTGTTGACGACCAGCGTCGAGAGCGCATCCCCTTCAACATCCTCAGCGATGATGAGCAGCGAACGGTGCGCGTTGGCGACCGCTTCCAATAAGGGTAGCATGGCCTGCACATTGCCCATCTTCTTCTCGTGGATGAGGATGACCGGGTCCTCCAGTTCCACCGTCATCTTCTCGCTGTCAGTGACGAAATAGGGCGACAGATAGCCGCGATCGAACTGCATGCCCTCCACCACCTCCAGCTCGAATTCGACGCCCGCTCCCTCCTCGATCGTGATGACGCCTTCCTTGCCGACCTTCTCCATCGCCTCGGCGATCCGATTGCCCACCACCTCGTCGCCATTGGACGAAACGATGCCGACCTGGGCGATTTCCTGATTGTTCGATACCGGCTTGGACCGCGCTTTGAGTTCGGCGACGACGGCGGCAACGGCCATGTCGATGCCGCGTTTGAGGTCCATCGGATCGATGCCCGCCGATACCGACTTCATCCCTTCCCGAACGATCGCCTGCGCAAGGACGGTCGCCGTAGTGGTGCCGTCTCCGGCATGATCATGCGCTCTGGACGCCACGGCGCGGATCATCTGCGCGCCCATATTCTCGAACTTGTCCTTGAATTCCAATTCCTTTGCGACGGTGACGCCGTCTTTTGTGATCCGGGGCGCCCCAAAGCTCTTGTCAATGAGGACATTGCGCCCCTTGGGACCCAAGGTCACGCGCACGGCGTTGGCGAGAATATCGACGCCACGCGCAATGCCTTCGCGGGCCTCGTGCGCGAATTTCAGGTCCTTGGCAGTCATGGTTTGGGTCCGACTTTCCTGGCGCTGGTCCGCGACGGAATGTCGCTTTCACAAGCGGAAGCCAGCGCTACCAAATTGCGAACTGGCAGGCCTAAATATAGACCGCCGATGAATCTGATATGCGCCCTGCGACAGCTAAAGACAAGCTGGACGCAATATGTCGGTACCGATCAGCGATCCCTTAGAACGGGTGAATCTGTTACAAGCCATGAGCAGAAACGTCGTGTCGCAGGTGGAACATCAGGGCACTTCACGTAAGGATATTTCTCTCGAATTTTTGGAGACACGGCAGTGTTGTATGATTGTCGATTAAGCCTATATGGAGGTCATCAAGTGCATACCAACGTAGGCGCTCTTGACTGAGAGACCATCGCGCTCCCGCTTACCAAGGGAGTTACACATGGATCTCAATCAGCTTTATTCCGAGCATCAGATTTTGCTCATACACGCCGCCGACGCGATCAGTGAGCCGGCACGCCGCAAGCATCTGGCCGCAGCGGGCATTATCGGCGGTCAGATCTTCGACGTGCTTTCCTCGAAAAACGCAGGCGCTTCGGTGGGTTGGCTGCCTTGGATGGATCAGTCTCCCCTAGCCGCAGACTTGGTGGGGTCGGCATGACAGCGGACGCGACAACACCGGCTCGCCCGCGAAGGCGAGCGTTTGTTAGCCGCGAGCCACGGATCTCTCCAGACCAGGCGAGACGGCAGGGGTTGATCACCCATCTTGCATTCGTGCTTCTGGGGCAGGAGGAAGCAATCCGCTTTCTAAACACCCACAATGCCTCGTTGGGTGCCCGGCCCCTCGATTTGGCGATCGCCGATCCAGCGGGATATTCAAGGGTGGAAAATGCGGTCCAGCTCCTTGCCCGACCCGCAGCCGGCGGTCGGCAGTAATCGTGCTCGTCAACCCGTGCTCACCAGGATTGGACAGAAGATGACAGTTGTCCCGGCGGACGAAGCGGAAGTCATGGCTCGCCATGGCATCATCAAGGTGCCGGCATATCGCTACCATTATCGTGACTGGCGATATTCGACCTTGAACGATGCGCTTGCTCAAGCCAAGCGCGATGAGGCGGCGCGCTCGAAGTGAGCAGCGCGCTGCGGCATTTGGTCGTGGCACAGATGCGATCGTACGAAATCTAAGGTAAACTGAAGACGTAGTTACCGGCAGATGGAAAAGTATTCGATCGATCGCCCCCGATCGGTTTTTCCATTTCTGTCAATTTGTGCTATTGACGCCTCGCTGAACGTCGCGCTTCGACGGATATCGGGCCGCTTCGGCTCTCTCTTGTCCCACATTTGCCTCTTGAAGCCGGGATGCCCGCATTGTCGCGTGCGCCCCTAAAACTTGGACAAGGAGCTCCAATATGATCATCGGAACAGTCAAATTCTTCAATGCCGACAAAGGCTATGGCTTCATCGCGCCGGAAAGCGGCGGCGGGGACGCCTTCGTGCACATAACCGCGGTTGAACGTGCGGGCATGCCGGTTTCGATGTGGAAGAGGTGAGCATCCCAGCCCTGGCCGGTGAAGAACATGTAATTCACACGATCTGGCTTGCATCCAAGGGCGCTTGATGTCGGCGGCTAATGATAAGCCGGCGAGACCCCGGCTAATCCACTAGGCGCTCTCTCGCTGCCGGGTGAGCAGTGAGATCGAAGCCGCGACTGCAGCGTCTACAACGCATGGACTCGGTTGCTTAACGGTCACATCGATTCTTCTCGGCATCTGAACGATGGACGCTGAGCGGCGTTATAGCCTTTATGGCTCCCCCTCCGATTGAACAAGCCGCCAATGCCCTCGTCGCTGAGGTTCAAAGGCAATCCGCAGCCCGTCTGGCGTTCTATGATCCTGAAGGCGACTTTCATTTGAGCGCTACAGAGTTGGTCCGATCCGTCGTCATCTCCTTGCGAGATCCTTCTCAACAGATGATAGAGGCAGCTATCTACGAGGAGAGTACCGACCCGCGTGCGACGGCAAAACATGTTTGGCAGACCATGATTGACGTCATGCTGGAGGAAGGGTGACAGTCTGACCTCGCAAAATCGTCGAGTGCGGCGCGGCAGCTTCCTCGGCGATAGGATTGGCAGCTTTGCCGAGCCTCTCGCTGCCGACCCGCCCCGGCCAGGGCCGATCATTCCATTTTCTTGCGCTGTCAGGTGCGCAATTTGCTGAGCGATGGTTCCGGTTTATCGAAAGGACGAGTGACTGAGCTATTTAGCTTCTATGGTGCTGAAAACAAAAGATTCGCCAAGTGTGCATGTAGATTATGCAGATTAAGGCATAAAGAGAATTTATGCTCAAAACAGCATATTGCGAAATTATGTGATTTGAGACATAGCGCTGGCCAAGGAGATTGGCTTATGGCTCATATTGCGCGATCGCCCAAGCAACTTGGCGCCGCCATCCAGCGTGTGCGCAAGCAGAAAGGCATGAGCCAGACGGAACTGGCCCGCTTGGCAGGCCTGCGGCAGGAACTGGTCTCCAAGATCGAGACCGGACAAGAAGGCACCCGGTTATCCTCGATTTATGCGTTGTTTGCCGCTCTCGGCCTGGAGATGGTCATCGATCAGAGGTCCGGCAAATCGGTGCCTGATATTGAGGACATCTTCTGATGGGCCGGCGCAGAGCGCACCCCCCTCTTAACATATTCATCAACAACCGTTTGGCTGGGCGCCTTCTCAAGCAGGCCAGCGGCGCCATCGAATTTCGCTACGACCAAAGCTGGCTTCCCTGGGAGCACGCATTTCCAATCTCCCTTTCGTTGCCCCTGCGCGAATCGCAATTCACCGGCGAACCGGTGGTCGCCGTCTTCGACAATCTGCTGCCGGATAATGCCGCCGTGCGTCGCCGGGTTGCCGAACGAACCGGGGCCCAGGGCAGCGATGCCTACAGTTTGCTGGAGCGTATCGGGCGGGATTGCGTGGGCGCCATGCAATTCCTGCCGGATGATGCAGCTTTCGACGGCATCCAGCCGGTGGATGGGGAGCCCATCAGCGACGCCGAGATCGAGCAGATGCTCGCGAATCTGGCCCAGGCGCCACTCGGCATCGACATGGATCATGAGTTCCGGATTTCGGTTGCCGGAGCACAGGAAAAGACCGCCCTCCTTTTCCATGACGGCCAGTGGCTGAGACCGCTTGGAACCACCCCCACGACCCACATCCTCAAGCCGCAGCTCGGCGAGATTCCGACGGCATTCGGGATGATCGACATGGCCGACAGCGTCGAGAATGAACATTATTGCCTCAGGCTGCTGGAAGGCTTTGGCCTGCCCGTCGCAAAAACCGAGATCGCGACATTCGGCGCGCGCAAGGTGCTGGCGGTCGAGCGATTTGATCGTCGCTGGAGGAGCCCGACCGAACTGCTTCGATTGCCCCAGGAGGATTTCTGCCAAGCCTTGGGCGTCCCTTCTGCCCAAAAATATCAGAGCCACGGCGGCCCTGGCGCCGTCGCAATCCTCAAGCTGCTCGGGAGCAGCGACAACCCCCTGGAGGATCAGGCCGCCTTCCTGAAAAGCCAGATCATATTCTGGCTTATCGGTGCGGCGGACGGTCACGCCAAGAATTTCAGCATCTTTCTTCGCCCCGGCGGGCGTTTCGGGATGACGCCATTCTACGATGTCCTCACCGCTCAACCTGCGTTCGACGCGCGGCAGATCCCGAACAACAAGTACAAGCTCGCAATGTCGGCGGGCAACAGCCGGAAATATCAAATTCTGAACCTTGGCGGACGGCATTTCGTGGAGACCGCGAAGGAGGCCGGATTGGGCCCTACCCTCATCGACAAGGTGCTTCGGGACGTCATTCAAATGGCCGAAAAAGCCCCCGAGCAAGCGTTGTCCATGATGCCCGATGGGCTTGTCATCGCCACACACACTAGCATCATGAACGCCATGGAAGTCAGGCTCAGGTCATTGGAGCTTGGCCTAGCAGAGATTTGAACCGCGTTTCGCGGGCTTCCTGTATGTCGCCACGAGCGGCAGATTGGATTTATCGCAACCCACCCGCGAGCCATGAATTGCCATTTGGCAGCTTATCATATATTTTGTTCTATATGGCTATATTGCAACCCGTTGAGACAACTCCCGCTCCCTTCCGGCAGGAACCTGTCACTCAGGAAGAAGGTCGAGCGATGTTTCGCGCCGCCCTCAACCTGTTCGCCAAATGGGGCGTCACCGATGAGCAGGCTGCCGTCCTTACCGACATGCCCGCGCGCAGCTTTCGTCGCTGGAAGGCGGAGGGGCCGGGGCGCATTTCGCGCGATGGGCTTGCCCGTCTATCCAACCTCATGGGCATCCATAAGGCGCTCCGGATCATCTTTCAGGAGCCGCAGCGGGGCTATGACTGGATCAAGGCGTCCAATGCGGCCTTCGAGGGCGCGAGTGCGCTGGCGGTCATGCTGGGCGGCGAACTGACGGACTTGATGCGTGTGCGGCGCTATCTTGATGCGGAACGCGGCGGCTGGTGACCCTGGCTGACGAACCGCCAATTTGCAGAGTGGAATGGGACGGCGCAGTGCGGATCATCCGCAGCGTCTACCCGCCCATCGACCTGTTCGAGGATATCGCCGATCCGGCGGATTGGCCCCTGTTGCTGTCGGCCGAGCAGAAGACCAATCCGCGCATTCGGGCATCGATCGGGAATCTCGACCTTGTGCCTCCCGGGCGACGGGTGGGTGGCAACGGCGCTTCCTATCTGATGGCATCCTTCACCCATGTCAGTGTCGACCGTCCCAGCCGGTTTTCCGACGGGAGCTATGGCGTCCTCTACGTCGCCGATCGCTATGAAACTGCCCTGTTCGAGACGATCCATCATCATGCCCGGTTCATGGCGCGCACGGCTGAACCGCCCGGTTGGACCTCCCAGTTTCGGGAAATCATCCTGACAGTCCGCGCCGACGTTCATGATCTGCGCGGCCAGGAAGATCCGTTCGCTGCTTGCCTCGATCCGGATGATTATGCTGCCGCCCAGTTGCTAGGTGCTGCCCTGCGCAAGGCTGGTTCTGACGGGATAGCCTATCCGAGCGTACGGCAAGCTGGAGGAGAATGTGTCGGGCTCCTCTACCCCGACTGTGCCTCCAGCCCTGTCCAGGGCAGACATCTCGACTATCATTGGGATGGCAAACGAGTTGATCTGGTGAGGGATGCTGGGAGCGGAGCGGTTTTCCGGGTGGTGGAAGAATGACAAAGGGATCGTTTGCACCATGACGCCCTCTGCTGACGGTCGTCACGAGCGCGCAGCGGAGGCGCTGAACAGTCATCCCGACTATCGGGTCCTGCGCCACCGGAATGGTGCTGCGGGCTCAATCGCAATCGAAGCTCTCCGCCCGCGCAGGGTCGCCGCCACGATAGCGCGCCACCTTGGGCCAGGGGCAGAGCGGGCGGCTGACCCCCGGCAGTGTCTTGCCGGTGGCGACGATCCGGTCCGGCGCGATGCCCTGCTCGACCCATGCCTGGATGGCGGTCAACGGATCGAAATCATCCGTCGCCCGCCCGCCTTCGCAGTGCATCATCCCCGGCACCAGGAACAGGCGCGCCCAATCCTGGGTCTTGCCGCCGGTATCATGCGCCAGGCGGTCGTACCATGAGGTGATTTCGAAGGCCGACAGGCTGTAATCGCTGGTCCCATGATAGATGATCAGCTTCGATCTCGACGCGAAGCTGTTGAGAAAGCTTCCCTCCGCGTCGATGACCCCGGCCGTGCTGACCAGGCTGGCGAAAACATCCGGAAAGCGTATGTCGAGTGCATCGAGTCCGGGATTGGGCGGGGTCAACGCGAAATAGCGCATCGTGTCCATGAACAGTGACGGCGCCCTGGTGTCGGCGGCCGCGGCACCCGCCCAGAAGGCGGGCGTCGAATCATAGGGCAGCGGCTTGTAATAGGGCTTGCCCTGGGCATCTACTGGTCCGGTGACGATCCGCTTCAGCGTATCGACCTGAGCCCTGGAAAGGCAGGTGGCGGTTTTCGGGCCCTTGCATTGCAGCACCGCCGGGTCGAACTTGCAGGCCGCAATGTCCTGGATCAGCCCGTCGGCAAGACCATCCAGCGCGTCGCAGCGCTTCACCGCACCATCGGCCACCAGTTTCAAGTCCGCCTTGGTGAATGCGCCCACGCCCGGCCTGGAGATGCGGCTGAGCTGAGCGGTGGTCCATGACAGGCGCGGCGCGATGCGCGTCAGATTGAACGCGGCATTACCCGCCACCACGCCGTCGAAATAGTCGGGGAAACGCTGCGTCACCAGCATCGCCTGCCGTCCGCCATTGGAACAGCCGATGAAATAGGATTTGGCGGCAGGCTTGCCGTAATGCGCGGCAACGATGCGCTTTGCTGCGATCGCGACCTTGTCGAGCGCCACATAGCCATAGTCGATCCGCGCCTGCTGATCGATCGCCCAGCTGCCATCGGTCGATTCATTGCCGGGGCTGATATGCCCGCCATTGGTCCGCACCACGGCAAAGCCGCGTTCAAGCGCCGTTGGCGACAGGCGGCTGAACAGCGATCCATAGGCCGGCCAGTCGACGCCATCCATGTTGCCGCCGCCCTCGAACAGGAAACGGCCATTCCAAGCCGCCGGCATGCGCAATTCGAACCGGATCGCATAGGTTCGGCCGTCGACGCCCCGGCGATCGCCAAAGGAGGCGCGGATCAGGCAATGCGCCGGCATTTTCCGTCCCTGATCCTCACCGTAGAATGCCGCCGCTGGACCGGCAGCAACCTCTCGCGCCTCCAGCACATGCAGGTCGCCGTCGGCCATTTGCTTCAGCCTGTCACACGCGGTCGCCGGGGGAGATGGGGCCGCCTGGGCCGATGCCGGGCCGGTCCCGGCAAGAAACAGCGCCAGCGCCGATGCCATCGTCCCGCCGGCCCAAAGGCCGACGGCCGACCGGGCGCCTGCTGGAGAAGCCAGCCCGCCGCGCGCCGATCCCATTTGAAGAAAAGACGTCATCCAACCCCCCAAGAATGGCAAGCCGGCCGCTTGCAGCGGTTTATGGAACCACCCGGGCACGGTCACGGGCGCAAGTCATCATCATTTTGTTGACGCGTCAATAATATCATCTGGATTTTCCGCTGAAAATGGCCAATATCGGGCCGTAAGAAAACCTTCGCTCACAGAATCTTCTCCATATATTCTTGTCGAGTAATCATGGCTCTTCTGATTATCTCGACATCTTCGACGAAAGCAGGGCGCCGGACAGCTGCCTTGGTTACCCTCGTTCCCACCCTCTCAACGGAGGCCCCATGATTGAACCCGCCACCATCGAACGATTCGCGCCGCGTTTCGAATATGCGTTCAGCATCGCATTGACGCTGACGCCGGTCCGCTGGGTCAGCCCATCAACCATGGGCGCTACACGCGGTGCCGTCTATGCGGCGCAGGGCAGCATCGAAGGGCCTGCGCTCAATGGTCGCGTGGTGCCGATGAGCGGTGGTGACTGGCCGCTTGTGCGTCCGGACGGCGTGATCGATTTCGATGCCCGTTACCTTCTGGAACTGGACGATGGCACGCTGATCTACATGCAGAATTCCGGCTATCGTTGGGCATCGACCCCGGAGATCGGGGAGCGCATGGCACGGAATGAGCCTGTCGATCCCGATTCATACTATATGCGCGTCACGCCGAAGTTCGATGTGCCGGCGGGACCACATGACTGGCTCGCGCGGCATGTTTTCGTGGGTGTGGCGGAAAAGACGCCTGGAGCGAACCGGATCCATTATTTCAAGCTGCTGTGAATGCCCGACGGGCGGGAAGCCGTGGCTGCGCGAATGAGGACAAGGGGCGGAACCAGGATCCGGACGGGATGAAAGGGGCCGACCTGGATCGCCCCCTTTCATCCCGCCTGCCCCCTAAACGTTCAATTCCATAGTGGCGGCGCCCGGTCTGTAACAGAGCCAGACAAAAACCAGCCCCAGTGCGAAGCTGCCTATTCCGATCACATTGGTCCACAGGTCGAAGGTCGTCACCGCATAGAGCCCCAGGCCGATCAACGCCACGCTGCTCGCGGCCGGGAACAGGCACAGGGTCAGCCACTTGCCGATCGAGACCTTGTAGCTATCCCTGAAGACCCAGGCCGCGCCAAGACCCGCAAGTCCGAAATAATAATCCACCTGAAAGCCCAGCGCCCGCACCGACGCGAACAACAGCAACTGCACGCTCGGCATCAGGGCTGATGTCCATATCAGGATCAGGCCCAGGACGATCATGGCGTATATGGCGTGCGATGGCGATAAGGTACGATCATCCACCGTTCCGAAGATGCGGGGCATCGATCCATCGCGTCCCATCGCGAACAGCGTCCGCGAGAACATCAGCATGGTCGCCTCGATCGCCGCGATGCTCGACAATATGACCGCGGCCGACGCCAGCAATCCGCCTGCATAGGAAAGCCCGGCCCGGTATGCGATATTGAATATCAGATTGTCCGTGAGATTGGCCGCGTCCTGAACCGGGAACATCATCAACGCCACGGCGGCGAAGCTGGTGTAGAGCAGGATGGTGATCAGAATGCTGAGGAGGCCGCCCAGGCCGGCCTTGCGCCCCCCGCCGACCGTTTCCTCGCCCAGGTTGGAGGTGACGTCCCAGCCCCAGTAGAAATAGACCGCGATCAGGGCCGTAGCCGCAAAGCCATCCAGGGTCAGGCCGCTGCCAAACCATCGTTTTCCGAACGCCTCGACGCTCCCGGCCTCATGGATATGCATCAGCGCCGCGCCGAGAATGACGACGAGGATCAGCAGTTGCGCCAAGGTGATCATCGTCTGCGCCCGGCTGGTCACCGTGATACCGGCGACGACTATCGCGGATACCGCCGCGAACCAGAAGCTGGCGACGATCGACGTGGTGACGACGTGTCCCACCTGGCTGGGGGCTATGATGTTGAGGGTCGCGGTTGCGATCGGCACCGTGCCGCTGACCACGAACAGCAGCGTCGCTATGAGCAGCGACCAGCCAGAGAAGAATCCCAGGAATTTACCGAAGATCGCGGACGTCCATTGATAGGAGGCGCCCGCATTCGCATCGCGTTCTCCCAGCGCCTGATAGGCCTTCGCTATGCCGAGCATCGGAACGGCGAAGATGAGGAGGGAAACCGGTGCGAAGACCCCGGCGGCGCCGATCAGCGCCGCGGTGCCCATTGCTATGGACGATGCGGGCGCACTGCCCGCGACGCCCATCATCATCGACCCGATGAAGGAGACGGAATTGTCCTTGAGATGATCGTTCACCGAGATCCCTCTCGCCCGGCCGCGACGGCGGGAAGATAGGTGCCTGGGCCGTCGCGCCCCTGTTCTGAGACCGGCATGCGCCTCATTCCTTTATCGACAGGGTCAGGCCCACGGTGCGCGGCCTGAGCGTCGTTGAAACCCAGGCAGGATCGTTCTGGATCGGCCGCGATGCCGGGCCGAGCAGCAGAAGCGGATGTGCATCGGTGATGTTCGTCATGAAGACCGACAGATCATACCGGCCAAAGGTAGCCCCCAGGCGCGCGTTCAGAGTCGAATAGGCCGACACCTGGCGCAGCAGCGGATTATAGCCGAACGCCCCTGGCTGGGTCTGCCCGGCGCGCCGTTCACGCGACGTGTAGGTAAAATCGACGCGCGTGTAGAAATTCACGTTGCCGACGGGGGGCATGTTGTACACCCCCGACAAGGATGTGTTCCAGGGCGCGCTTGCTCCGGGAACCCCCGATCCGCGCGGAAATATGACATTGGCGCCGCGTGCCACCGGATCGTCAAACGTCGCCTTGGTATAACCGGCCGCGCCTGTGAGGATCAGCCCCTGGACGGGTGAGACTTCCAGCGACAGGTCGAAGCCCTTGGCGGTCGCGTTGCCGGCATTGTCCACGAAGCTGTAGCCGCAGGTCGGCAGCGCGATATCCGTCTGGATGTTCTTCCACTTGATAATGTAGCCGCTCGCCGCGATCGCGACACGACCGTTCAGGAAACGGTTCTTGCTGCCGACCTCGTAGCTCCACACCGAGTCCGAATTATAGGTGGTGGGCGTCGAGGTATAGCCGAGCTGATTGAGGTCGGCATCGCACACATTGGGCGGTATGATCGGCCCCGATCCGCCGGGGCGGAAGCCCTTGGCTGCCGTGCCGTAGAAAAGATTGCGCGAATCCGGTTCATAGGTCAGCCCGAACTTGGGCGTGACGGAGGTTTCGAGCTTCTTCGATCGCGCGCTGGAGTAAACCGGCGTCAGCGGCCCCTGACCCACTGTACAGGTTCCACCGGGGCCCACATAGACCTCGCATGGCGTTCCATAAGGCGCGTTGATGTTGCTTTCCGGCCCCAGCAGGTCGACATTCTGTTCAAACTTGTTGCGTGCGACCCGGACGCCTGCCGTGAGCTTCAGCTTGCTCGACAGTCGGAGATCGGCCTGGGCGAAACCGGCAATCTGGGTTTCGACAAGCCGCCTGTTCTCGTCATAGCTGACGGATCCGGGAAGGAGGGGCGCACCGAAAGTATTGAGAAACGCGGTCGATCCCGGCCCGAACGGCTCGCCGTCGGTGAATCCGTAGGGGACGCCGCCAAAGGAGATTACCGGAAGATTGGCGGTGAAATTTTCGGAAATGGGTTGCCGGGCCGTTTGGATGTTACGCGAGTAGAAGGCACCAACCACCCATTGCAGGGGCGATTCCGATTCCGCCGACTGCAACCGGATTTCCTGCACGAAATTCTTCTGCTTGTTGGTGAAATCGGAATTGGCCCGCGCTCCCGGCGGCGGGACAAGCTGTTGCGTCAGATAGCGATAATAATATCTCGTATAATCGGCTTGCTGGCCTTGCAGCCGGTCGTAATAGGAGGTGTTGGAGGTGATGGAGGCAAAGCCGATGTCCCAGTTGATCCGCAACGCCGGCAGGTAGAAACGATCGCCTCCCGCCTCCCGATCGGTGCCGGACAGGGCCGTCAGCGTCGGATCGTTCGCCGGATCACCCGCCTGGTAGAGGTAACGGGCATATTGCGCCTTGCCGGGGTTGGAAGCGGCCAGCCAGAATTGGCCGATGCCGTCATGGTTGCGCAGTTTCTGATAGGTCAGCGAAGGCGTCACCGTGATGGCGTCGCTGAGCGCGAAGACCAGCGCGCCGCGCAACAGAAGCGCCGTGTCGGAATTGGCGTTCTTGTGGATCGTCGACGTCTTGGTGAAGTTTAACGAGTCGCCATAGGATGCGGCCGTGGGATCCACGACCGTGTAGGTTCCATTCACATCGTCGACCCAGCCGCCATTGCGGCGATAATAGGCGCTGACCCGGAAACCTATCTTGTCCTCGACGATCGGGCCGCCGACGGCCGCGGCCGCTTCATAGGTCGGCGCCCCGTTCCGCGTGGTCGCGATTTCGGCGCGGCCGCGATAGGAAAAGTCCTTCATGCTGGGTTCGGTCTGGATGAAGCGGACGGTGCCGCCTTCCGAACCCGCGCCGAACAACGTTCCCTGCGGGCCGCGAAGAACCTCCACCCGCTCGATGTCGAACAGGCTGGGGAAGCTCGAACTGGGCGCATAGCCCAGATTGCGCGCCTGTATAGGCGTATCGTCAATATAGATGCCTGTGGTGGAAGCACCGGCGCTGGAGGCGATTCCGCGTATGGAAACCTGATTGCCGCCGATCGGGGATTTCTGCAGCGACAGGCCCGGCGTCAGCCGCACCACGTCCGAAAACTCCCTCGCGCCCCTGGCCTGCAGCTCCTGCTGCGAAAATGCGCTGACGCTGATCGGAACCTTCGACAGCGTCTCGGATCGGCGGGTAGCCGTCACCACGATTTCGGCCTGTCCCATATCCCGCGCGTCATTCGCGGACGGTTTCTCCGGCTCCTGTGCATGGGCCGCCGTGGCCGCCGCTACCGCCGTCAACGCCACGCCAATCGACATGGCGCCATATTTGCTTCGAAAACACCCCATTTTATGTGCTCCCCGTTAGCCCTGTGCTTGCGTTCATGACGCAGGTGCCCGGTATCCAATCCCTAACGCATATTCATATGTGTCGCCTGTCAGTGCTACGCCCTGAGTGCCACCGCATCAGGCTTGCAGCGCCAGCAGGCGGAAGCCATGGACGCGATGCGCCGGCCTACTCCTTCGGCAGGATATGATGGCTTCAACCATCGGCCCGCCCGGTAGGTTGAAGAAGCTGCGCGATCATATAGGGCGTCGCTTCATTTTCAATGGTCGGCGGCACGGTCCAATCCTGACCATTGGCGATTTTGCGAAGGAGGTTTCGCAGGATCTTCCCGGATCGCGTTTTCGGCAGCTCCGGAACGACATGCACTTCGCGCAAGGTGGCGATCGCCCCAAGCTCGCGCCGCACGGCCGATATGACCTCCGCGGGCAACTGGTCCGCGTCGAACGCTTTCCGCGCGACGACAAAGCCCAGCGGCACCATTCCCTTGATCGGATCATCCGCGCCGATGACCGCGCATTCGACCACACCGTCGACCGCCGCCACGATCTGTTCCATCTGCCCGGTTGAAAGGCGGTGGCCGGCGACGTTGATGATGTCGTCGGTACGGCCCATGACGAAGACAAAGCCGTCCTCGTCCATATGGCCGTAATCTCCGGTCTCATAATAGCCGGGGAAACGCTGGAAACTCTTCGCAAAGCCCACGGGATTGTTCCACAGGCCGCGAAACGCGCCGGGCGGGAGCGGCTGGCGAACGACGATCGCGCCGCTGCTGCCGGCCGGGCATTCGACCCCGTCCTCGTCCACCACCTGGATGGCATAGCCTGGGACGGGCGGCCCGGCGCTGCCGAGTCGACGCCGGTCATCACCCAGGGACAGGCATGGCGCGATCGCCGGCCATCCCAGCTCGGTCTGCCACCAGTGATCGACGACCGGCAGGCCGCTATGCCGCTCCAGCCAGGTCACCGTGTCGGGATCCGCCCGCTCACCGGCCAGGAAGATGGCGGTCAGTTCACCCGTGCCGATCTCGCCGAGCAGCCGCGCCTGCGGATCTTCCTTGCGGATCGCGCGGATCGCCGTCGGCGCCGTGAAGAAGGTCTTCACCCCGTTCGCCACGATCGTTCGCCAGAAGACCCCGGCGTCGGGCGTTCCCACCGGCTTGCCTTCGTAAAGGATCGTGGTCGCCCCGACGAGGAGCGGCGCATAGACGATGTAGCTGTGGCCCACCACCCAGCCGACGTCCGAAGCGGCCCAGAACACGTCGCCCGCGCCGATCCCATAGATGTTCGCCATCGACCAGGCGAGCGCGACCGCATGACCGCCATTGTCGCGCACCACGCCCTTGGGCGTTCCGGTCGTGCCTGAGGTGTAGAGGATATAGAGCGGGTCGCCTGAGTCGAGCATGGCGCAGGGCGGCAATGGGTCGCCGGCGCTTGCTTCTCGCAGCGCCGCCCAGTCGCGGTCGCGTTCCGGTTTCAGTTCTGCGGCAAGTCGGTCGCGCTGGAGCAGCAGGACTCGATCGACCTGGTGCGTGGCGGCAGCCACGGCTTCGTCGACGATCGGCTTATAGGCAATGACGCGACTGCCCTCGATCCCGCAGCTCGCGGTTATCAACAGCGTCGGGCACGCGTCGTCGATGCGTTTGGCCAGTTCGTGCGCCGCGAAGCCGCCGAACACGACCGAATGGATCGCCCCGATTCGCGCACAGGCCAGCATCGCGAAAATCGCCTCCGGCACCATCGGCATGTAGATGACCACGCGATCGCCGCGCGTGACGCCGAGGCGCAGCAGCATCGCGGCCACGCGCTGGACTTCGTGAAGCGCCTCCCCGAAGGTCCAGTGCATCGAAGTCCCGGTGACTGCGCTTTCATAGACTAGGGCCGTCTGGCTACCCCGCCCCTGCAGCACATGGCGATCGAGGCAGTTATGGCATGTATTCAGGACGCCGCCCGGAAACCAGCCCTCCTCAGGATCGAAGGCGCGGCGCGGCGGCACGGCCCAGTCGACGGCTTCGGCGGCGTCCGTCCAGAACGCCTCGGCATCTTCAAGGCTCCTGCGCCAGGCGGCGGTGTAGCGCGGCTCCATAGCGCCGATCTCATGATTATCGTCATGGGGCATGTCTGTGCTCATCGGGTTTCGTCCCGGCTGTCGGCCTCCGCCGCGACCAGTTGTACGGCCAGAGCCGCCATTTCCGCCGGCGTAAAAACCCGTCCCCGCGTGAGGAACCGTTTTTCGCGGCCATTATCCAGACTGAACATCCCTCCGCGCCCCGGCACCACGTCAAGGATAAGCTGGGTATGCGCCCAGGCGGCTGCCTGCGCCTCCCCGATATAGACCGGCACATCATCCACCATGCCGAGCAGGATGTCACTCCCGCCGATACGAAACCCGTCCGCCGGATAACACATCGGCGAGGAGCCGTCGCAACATCCCCCCGACTGGTGGAACAGGAGCGCGCCATATTCCGCCTTCAATTCGGCGATGAAGGCAAGCGCGGCCGGCGACGCGACGACGCGCGGGACTGCCCCCGACGCATCGGTATCCGCGCCGCCGCTCATCGCAGAGCCCCCTGACCGCCGCGGCGCCGGCCTATGGAGCATCCCCCGCGCCGCATCAGAAGAAGCCGAGCTTCTTCGGACTGTAGCTCACCAGCATGTTCTTCGTCTGCTGATAGTGATCGAGCATCATCTTGTGGTTTTCGCGGCCGATGCCGGACTGCTTGTAGCCGCCGAACGCTGCATGCGCCGGATAGGCATGGTAGCAGTTCGTCCACACCCGCCCCGCCTTGATATTGCGTCCGAAGCGATAGCATCTGTTCACGTCCCGGCTCCAGATGCCGGCGCCAAGGCCATATAGCGTATCGTTCGCGATCTGGAGCGCTTCTTCATCGTCCTTGAACGTCGCCACCGACAGGACCGGCCCGAAGATCTCCTCCTGGAAGATCCGCATCTTGTTGTGTCCGCGAAACACCGTCGGCTCGACATAATAGCCGCCCGCGAGCGCCCCGCCATGCGCAGCCGCCTTGCCGCCCGCAAGCAGTTCGGCGCCCTCCTGCCGGCCGATATCGATATAGGAGAGGATCTTCTCGCACTGCTCGGAAGAGGCCTGCGCGCCGATCATGGTTGCCGGGTCGAGGGGATTGCCCTGCCGGATCGCAGCGACGCGTGCCAGCGCCCGCTCCATGAAACGGTCGTAGATGGACTCGGCGACCAGCGCGCGGCTGGGGCAGGTGCAGACCTCGCCCTGGTTCAACGCGAACATGACGAAACCCTCGATCGCCTTGTCGAGGAAATCATCATCCTCGCGCGCGACATCGTCGAAGAAGATGTTGGGCGACTTGCCACCGAGTTCCAGCGTGACCGGAATCAGGTTCTCGCTGGCATATTGCATGATGAGACGGCCGGTCGTCGTCTCGCCGGTAAAGGCGATCTTTGCGATCCGGCTGGAGGAGGCAAGCGGCTTGCCCGCCTCCAGGCCGAAGCCGTTGACGATATTGAGCACGCCGGGCGGCAGCAGATCGCCGACGATGTCGATCCACACCATGATGGAGGCCGGCGTCTGTTCGGCAGGCTTCAGCACCACGCAATTGCCCGCCGCCAGCGCCGGCGCCATTTTCCAGGCCGCCATCAGCAGCGGGAAGTTCCACGGAATGATCTGCCCGACCACGCCCAGCGGCTCATGGAAATGATAGGCGACAGTATCGTGATCGATCTCTCCGATCGATCCTTCCTGCGCGCGGATCACGCTGGCGAAATAGCGGAAGTGATCGATCGCCAGCGGCACGTCCGCGGCGGTGGATTCGCGGATCGGCTTGCCATTGTCCCAGGTTTCGGCCAGCGCGAGCTTGTCCAGATTGGCTTCCATCCGGTCCGCGATGCGATTGAGGATCAGGGCGCGCTCGGCCACCGGCGTCCGTCCCCACGCGTCCTTGGCGCGATGCGCCGCGTCCAGCGCGGCTTCAACATCCTCCGCCTGCGAGCGCGCGATCTGCCCGACAACGCCGCCGGTGATCGGCGAAACATTGTCGAAATAGCGGCCCGATTTCGGCGCAAGCCACTGGCCATCGATGAAATTGTCATAGCGCGCCGCAAAGGGAGCCTTCATGACCAAATCGGGGCGATCGTCGACAGGCATCTCCATCTCTCTTTCTTTATCGGATTTGAACTACTCGACCGGGGTGCTTCCTCAGCAAGAACCCGATCGATCTTCCTTCAGCCGCGCACGAGTTCCTCGGTAAATTCGGCCACCAGCGCGACATAACCGTCAATCTCCTCAGCCGTGTGGGCGAACGAAGCCTGCGGCCCCGCACTGACGATGCAATCCCAATAGCCCCTGTTGGCCATGAACACACGCCGGGCGTCGAGCATGTCGAGATCCATCGAGGCGCGTGCCTCCTGATAATTGCGCGGCAACTCGGTCGTCAGGCACATGCCCGACCGCGGCCCGAGGCGAAACGCCCGGCACGGCAGGTCAAGGTCACGGCAGATGGCGTCGATCCCATCCGCCATGCGCGCGCCCAAGGCAGAGATGCGGTCGTAGGCGGCTTCCGTGAGCACATGCTCCAGCATCGCCCGGGCAACCGCCATCGACAGGGCATTGCCATAGAGCGTGCCGCCCAGGCCGATCCCGGACCGGCGGTGGAGGATGTCGAGGTGCCGCTCCACATGATCCGATACTTCGCGGGTCATGCCGTAGGCCGCGAAGGCAACCCCGGAGCCGAACCCCTTCCCCAGTGTCATGAAATCGCTCTTCAACTGCCACTTTCGGGTCAGGCCGCCATAAGCGAAGGAATAGGTGTGGGCCTCGTCAATGCACAGCATCGTGCCTGTCTCGCGCGTAATCTCGCGCAATCCTTCAAGAAAGCCCGGTTCCGGCATCACCAGCGAGCAATTGGTCATCGTCGGCTCTGTCAGCACCAGTGCGACGTCGCCCTGCTTCAGCACGCGTGAAACCGCTTCCAGATCGTTGAACGGCAGGATGATCGTGTCCTCCGCGCGCTTTCCCGACATTCCCTGATATTCGGGGACATTGTGCCCGTCTTGGGAAACGACCAGCGTCTCTTCGAGATGGCCATGATATTTGCCTTCGAACACGACCAGCTTGCGACGGCCCGTCATGTGACGCGCGATCCGCATGATGTCGGTGTTCGATCCGGAAGCCGAGACGGTGAACTGCCATGCCGGCATGCCGGTCTGCGCCGCCAGCAGTTCCGCAGAGACGATGGCATCCTCCGTCGGCAGCAGGAAGTGGGCGCCCCTGCGATATTGCCGGGCCAGTGCTTCCTCGACCTCCGGCACGCCGAAGCCGATCGTCATCGAGAGGTCCGAAACGTTCATGTCGACATAGGAATTGCCGTCCGGATCGAAGAAGCTTGCCCCCTCGCCGCGATCGGCAAAAAGCTGGGGATGGGAATAATAGCCCGCCATCCATGAGTTGGGGACGGCTGCCGGCATCACCGCCAGAGCGCGTTCGCGAAGCGCGTTGGACGCGCCGGTGCGTTGCCTGAAACGGTCAACTTCACGCTGATCGATACGGGCCACACGATCTCGATCCGCCACGAAGCGATCGGCATTACCAGTCTTGAACGACATCATTGAGACAAGCTCCTGCGCGCCGGCGAACCCACCGGCATAAATTTCGTTTTCTGCTTATGGTCCGTTTCTATTCGGACGACGGCGAATAGACCTTCTTGCCCATGAACCATGTCGCCAGCACCTTGGTATCGCCGATCTTTTCGGGATGGCCCGAATGGGCAAGTTCCAGAATGTTCTGATCCACGATGATGAAGTCAGCCGACTTCCCGACTTCCAGCGATCCGATCTCCGCACCGCGATTCAAGGCCCGGGCGCCATTGATCGTGTAGGCGTCGATCACATCTTCGACACTGAGACGCTGCCAGGGGCTGATCGGCTGCCCGCCGCGGCGCGACCGGGTCACCCCCATCTCCATGTTCACGAACGGCTGCGGATCCTGCGTCAGGACTGGCGCATCCGATCCCGCGACAATAACCGCACCTGCATCCTTGGACGTCTTGGTGGGATAATTGCACTGTTCGAAAAAGCCGTTCGGCTTATGAAGCGCCTCATAGCTGTTGCCGTGCACCTTTTCGAAGAAGGGAACGGTGCTGAGGTCGTATCCGGTGGGTTCGGCATACATCCAGCTGAAGGTATAGACGAGATTCAATCGGTCTTCGCCAATGCGCTTGATATCGGCCGGGGTGGCGCACTGGAGGTGAGCCAGCGTGTCCGGACGAGTATAGACGCCATCGGCCTTGCGCGCCGCCTCTATGGCCTCCAGCGCCATATGCACTGCGGCGTCACTGATCGTATGGATGTGTATCGTGTAGCCCTTCAGATGCGCCTTCATCACATAATCGGCAAAGATCCACGGCGCGTGCTGCGGAATGCCGTAGGAAATCGCACATTGTCCGGGATGGAAGCCGTAGCGCTTGGTGAAATCGGCAATGGCTGTCGGCGAGGACAGGTCAGCCGGAACAGCCCGCGCATAGACGCATTCAGGCGATGAAATGTCGACATAGTCCTTGACGGACAGATTGCCCTGGGCATCCTTTTCGAAAATCGGCTGCAAATAGGGCACGGGGCGGAAGGCCGCGCCGAAGGTGGGCGGAACGTTGTTGGGATTGGCCTCCATGTCGCCGTCCGCGAAGATTTTCACGGAATCCGCCGAAGCGAGCGGATTGCCGGCATATTTCCGCTTGATGGCATCCGCCTGGGTAAAGAGGGCATCCCAGTTCACGCGGCCGTCGGCGTCCCGGAAGTCTTCGGGCGCCCAATATTGCGCCATATTGACGCGGAAGCTTTGCTGCCCGTTCTTCTGCAGCTTGTCATAGACGTCGAAGATGCTGCCCGGTCCGAATATGCCGGTAGACGCCGACGCGGCGGCGTCCCATACCGCCGTAATGCCCCGGCTGTTGAGCGCCTGGGCGAGTCGCTGGGGTTCGGCGAGCAGCTTCGCAAACTCCTCGCGCGATGTCTCCGACGAATCGATGGGGGTCTTGCCCTCGTCCTGGATGTCACCGCTGGGCTCGCCGTGAATGTCGACGCCGACCACGGGCTTGTAATGAGCGAAATCCGTCTGCAGCGTCTTCTTGGAATAGCCGACGGTCTCCCCCTTCGCATTCTTGGCCAGGGCCAGTGCGCGGCTGTTATAGGCGCCATGATGGCCGTCCCAACCGGTCATGACGACCGGATTATCGGGTGCGGCATCATCCAGCGCAGCCCGGAGCGTGGCGAATTTGGCATCGGTCTGATTGCCGGCCGCATATTCCCATTGCGAAACGGCAAGCCATTTCCCCGGCTCGAGCTTCGCGTCCACGAGGCATTGGCGAACCAGCGTCGCGATTTCCGCAAGCGTATGCGCCTTGGCCTCGAGGTTGCAGCCGCCAAAGTCCACAATGCCCCGAGGATGGATATGCGCATCAACAAGGCCCGGCAGGACAAGCTTACCACCTGCATCCTCGACGACCGTCTTGCTGCCGATAAAGGCGCCTATGGCGGCGTTACTGCCGACAAATACCAGCTTGCCGTCCTTTACGGCCAGGGCTTCCACGATGCGGTGCGCCCCGTCCACCGTGTAGACGCGGGCATTTTTCAGCACCAGATCGGCCGCGACAGGCCCTCGCGCGATCGCCGGCGCCAGCGGCATCAGGCAGATCGCCAATGATGACGCCAGGGCCGCCCCCCTGAGCCTGGCAGACCAGCGACGTCTGGCCTTAGATCCGATGCGCATCGTCATTTCTCCCGAAAACGGACGGGCCCGACCCCTGAGGCATATATTTCATCGGTCCCTTGCAAGACCATATCTAGCTTCATGCGGCGCTGAAGATCACAGCGTTCCGAGACAGCGCTTTCGACTTTCCGTGCCAATGTCGCCGCCACTCCGTCACGGGATTGAAACATGGTGTAGACTATGGCACGCTCCTGCACTTCATATATGTGGGGGGCACAGCATGCTCGACTTCACCACAAAAAAACTGCCGGAAAGTGGGCGCGCCGCCCGCTATTCCGAAGTGCTCAGTTCTTATTACAGTTCCATTGAATCGGAACGCGAGGTCATTGCCGAGATACAGGAACGGGATACTCTCGACGCATTCTCCATGGCGTTCGATCTGGGCAGGCTGAGCTGCTCCGTCCATAAATGCAATTCGCCGCTTCATCGCTACTCCATGCGCAAGAGCCCGATGCAGTTGGGTCATTCCCTTCAATATATTGTGGAGGGCAATCTCACGATCGTGAGCGACGATCATTGCCATGAAGTCGGCCCCGGCGATCTGGTCTTCCTGCGCTCCCGCAAGCTGCTGGAATATCACACATCATCGTGCGGCAGCAAAACCATAGGCGTGCAACTTCCCTGGGCTCTGGTCCAAAGCCTGGCCTATGGGCGGAACATCTCCCTGGATCGCGTCTTCACGAGCAAGGTCGGAATCGGGGCCTGTGTCGCCTCCTTCATCGACGCGATCTTCAACTCTCGCGCGGATCTTTCCGCAGCCGACTGCGCCGCTCTCCAGGTCGGCCTGGCCGAGGCGATCGTCCAGCTTGGAACCCTGGCGACCGGATCCCTTGCCGATGCGGCGCGAATGGGCCTGCTGAACGACCTCAAGTCGATCGCAACCGCCGCGCTCGACGATCCGGAGCTGAGCCCCGCAACGGTCGCGGCAAGGGCTGGCGTCTCCGTCCGCACGCTGCATCGCGTTTTTCAGGCTTCGGGGGAAACATTCTGGAGCTGGATCCGCGACCGGAGACTTGATCGCTGCTATGCCGAACTCACGGCGCCGACCCATTCGAAACGAACCATTACCGAGGTTGCATTCCGCTGGGGCTTCAACGAACTGAGCACCTTCGACCGCAATTTCCGCAAGCGCTATGGCGCGTCACCGCGCAACGTGCGGTCCCTGGCCCAGGCGGATCCGCAATCGGCCTGAGCGGCCAGCTCATCGCGACCCGTCGCCCACCAGGCCGCCGGCTTCCGCCACCATTGCCGTGACTCCGAAACTGACGCTCTCGGGAATCGCGCCGGGCCGGTCAGCCGCGGCGCCGGGCGAAGCGAGTTCGTCGCCGGTACCGACGATCGCCACGCGTGGCCGAACCGCCACCGTCACACTGGCGACATCTGATGCGGCGGCCGCAATCATGGCCTGAGGGGAGAGACGGGTGCCGCGATCGAGCAGCAGCGTGCCGGCGACAAAGTCGCTGGCTATGGCCCGAACATTCCATGCCGGGCCGTAGCCAGCCGTGAACCTGACGTTGCCGCCCTCGCGGATCGCGTGCTCCTGCACGATGCAGCGGTCCGCCCCGGCGGGCATCGGCGCGCCGGTGAAGATGCGCACTGCCTCACCGGCGCTCACAATGCCGGGAAAGCCGAGCCCGGCACGAGATTCTCCCGTCACCCACAGCAATTGATCCGGGGCGGTGGTCGCGTCGCACACCGCATAGCCGTCCATCGCCGCGGTCAGCTGGCTGGGTGAATCCTGCCGTGCGTATAGCGGCTCCGCCAGCACACGACCGGGCGCATTGGCCAACGCCACGGTTTCGGTGCCCGGCAGGCGCGCCACTGCCTCGTCGAAGCCAATCGGTGCTGCGCCCATCAGCCCGACCTTGTCCCGAGCCATCCGCCATCGCTGGCCCGGACGGTCATGGCGAAGCCTGGTGCGTGCAGTTCCGCCATGGCTGACAGGTCAGCCGCCGATCGAGGCGAGATGCGGCGTGGCGCCGCTATTGCCATCGTGCAGGCGGTGCGACGGTGCCTTGCGCGCCGTGAGCGTGATGATCCGCTCGACCAGTTCGTCTATCTGTGCATCGTCCTGGAGGAGCGGGCGCAGGTCGAGTCCGCCATCGCCGAACAGGCACAAATGCAGCTTGCCCTCGGCCGACAGGCGGAGCCGGTTGCAGGTAGCGCAGAAATCCTGCGCATAGGGGGCGATGATGCCGATCCGCCCCCTGGCGTCGGAATGGGCGAATTCCACGGCCGGGCCTGCTCCCGGCGCGCGCGCCACGCGTGTCCATCCTGCCCGCGCCAAGGCGTCTATCACGGTTTGACCGGGTAGATGATGGGCCTGGAAGAAAGGCGCATTGTCATTCGTGCGCATCACTTCGATGAAACGCAGCGACAGGTCATGGTCACGCACGAAGGCGATGATCGCCTCCAACTCGTCATCGTTGACGCCCCGCATCAGCACGGCGTTCAGCTTGATCGGATCGAACCCGGCGACCCGGGCCGCTTCCACGCCACGCAGCACCTCGTCGAGCCGGTCATGGCCGGTGATCGCCGCGAAGCGAGCAGGATCGAGCGAATCGATGCTGACGTTGATCGCGCTTACGCCAGCTGCTCGCCATTCCGCAGCGTGATCGGCCAGGCGATAGCCGTTGGTGGTCATCGCCACGCGGCGAATGCCCGGCACCGCCGCTACGCGCCGGGCAATTTCGGTGAATTCGGCGCGCAATGTGGGTTCCCCACCCGTCAGCCGAACCTTCCACAAGCCGAGCCGGGCGAAGGCCGTCACCGCCCGCACGATCTCGTCAGGCGACAGATCGGGCGTCCGTCCCGCCGCCTTGCGATAGCCATTGGGCAAGCAATAGGTGCAGCGAAAATTGCAGACATCCGTCAGCGATAGCCGCAGATATTCGAAGCTACGGCCACTGGGATCTGTCAGGCGACCGGATGCCGCCTGCGCCGAACTATCGGAGGGCGCAATTTTCACGGCATGGCATTCCTGGTCAACAGACAGATTCCCAACTGCATTTTTGCGTCTGATCATTACCAATTCTCAGACGTTGCTCACTCCACTTCTGCGGTTTGGTGCCCGATAATCCTGCTGCTCAGGCGCCGGACATTCACGGGGATGGCGGTCATCCGTGGGATGGCGTTGACGCGCTGATAGAACTCATCGGCGACGATGAGGGCACCGATGGAGACCCCGCCATCCTCGTCCATCTCACCGGTGGCCGGACCAAAGCCGTGCGGGATAGAGATCACGCCCGGACGCATCGTCTCGTCCGCCTCGGCGATCGCGGTGATCTTGCCGACATCGGATTCCAGTTCGATGTGATCGCCATTCTCTATGCCCAGATCGGCCATGTCGGCCGGATGGATATAGGCCGGATTGAACTTCGCCCTCGCCCGGACGCTCGGCATGCCGATCGTGCCGACGCTGTTGAACATGTGGCGCATCCGGCGGGAGCTGACGAGGTGGGTGAACTTCCTGCCCTTGCTGACAATATTGTCGGGCGTGATGGCATAGGCCAGCGCCTCTTCGAGCTCGCCTCTCACGTCGGCGGGCATCACGTCGAATTTGGCCGTGCCTTCCGGGCGAGGCGCCGCCACCCGTTCGGAGGCGAACGGGAAGGAATTGCCGCTCGGATATTTTTTCATCTCGTCGAGCTTCACCCGGCCGTCGGCGGCGCGAATGGCGAGCAGGTCGTCGGTGGTCACCGTGTCGAGGTCGATCTTGGTCGTGTGATTGTATTCGATCTCCAGCCCGAGCCGCTTGGCGATGCCGGTATAGACCTGCCAGTCCTCGACCAGCTCGGACCCCGCGGGCGGCGGCACGGCGGCCGGCGTATACTGGATCCAGTTGATGGTGGTGAAGACGATGGTGGGAATGGTCAGCGGCAGGTCCGCGCGCTCGTAGGGCATTTTCGGCGGCAATATGTAATCGCAATATTGCGAGGTCTGGTGCATGAACGGGTCGATCATCACCGACAGTTCCAGCGACTTCATCGCCTCAACGACTTTCTTCTGGCCCGGAATGGCAACGACGGGGTTGCCGCCCTGGATCAGCAGGCCGCGGATCTGTCCCTTGCCCGGAGTAAGGATCTCGTCGGGAAGCGTTCCGCTCATTTCCTCGCGGTTGAGCAGCGTTCCAACGCCGCGGATGCGGCTCGGCGGGACATGCTCCCAGGTGCGCGAGGGCGGGATCACTTCCGGATAGATCGGCGCCTCGGGGCTGAGCATTTCAACGAGCGTGGTGTCCCCTTCGCGCAGGAAGCGTCCGCACACGACGTTCATGGCGTCTGCCAGATGCTGGGCGACGTTCGAGTTCGGCCCGAAATTGTTGCCCGTCCCCGTCGAAACCGGCCCGCGCTTTGAATCACGCGCGAACATCTCGGTGGCGGCGCGCAGCTGGCCCTCGGGCAATCCGGCGCGGTGCGTCACCATCTCCTCGTTGAACGGCTCGACCGCCTCACGCAGCGCGGCCATGCCCTCGGGGCCGACATAGCGCTCGCAGAACTCCTTGTCCTCCCAGCCTTCGGCGAGGATCATGCGGATCATGCCTGCGGCGATCGTCGCGTCGTGCCCCGGGATCGGCTGGAGATGGATGTCGGCATAGCGCGCAGTTTCCGTCAGCCGGGGATCGATTACGATGAGCTTCATGCCCCGCGCCCGCGCCGCCTTCATCGTGCGGACCGGGTCTGACATCAGGAAGTTGAGCGACGCGTGCGAGATCAGCGGGTTGCTGCCGAAGACCATCATCACATCGGCGGTATCGAAGCGCTGCGGGCCGGCTGCCCAGAAACCCATGCGCTCATAGGTAATCATCTTGGCGGACTGGTCGAGCGTATTGGTGGTGAAAAAGTGCCGCGATCCCACCGCCTGCATGAACGGCAAGTGGATCGAGAAGGCGGCGGAGTTGAAGTTCGCCCCGTTGCCGATGAACAGGCCCAGCGCCTCGGGACCGTCGCGGTCGATGATCACCTTCATCTTCTCGGCGATTTCGTCGAGCGCCTGCTCGATCGAGATGCGCGCGAAGGTGCCGTCCGGCTGGCGCTTCAGGGGATGCAGCAGGCGTTCGGGGCTATATTGCGCTTCGTGACTGTGAATTCCCTTGAAGCAGGCATAGCCGCGGCTCATCGCGTTGTTCTCGTCGCCGCGAATGCTGACGATCCGGTCCTCATCGTCAATAGTCAGTTTCGTACCGCAGCCAGCAGTGCAAGTTCTGCAAAAGGATGTCACCGTACGCAAGCTCAGTCTCCTCGACCATGGTCGTCGAAGTGCGGCACCCATTAACATTGATGCCGTCGCCCCGAAGTTTAAGTAGTTCGTGCACAGGGTGCCGATCTGATGAACGATCAGGCCCTGTGATCGATGAATTCCCGAACAGGAATGACCAAAGCTCGACGAGTATTCCTCATCAAGCTTTGGTGTACCCGTTCTCTATTTTAGAGCAGTTTCCGAACGATTGGAACAGATCGCTGCGCAAGAATCCCGGAATGCAAGGAATCAAGAACAGGGGTCTAATTCAATCAGATCGAACCCTCTCTAAAGGCGCGTCTTATTCATAGTTCGTAGCGCAGCGAAATTCTCCAGGTGCGCGGACGGTTGTACGATTCATGCATGCAGCCACAGAAGGTCGCCAGATCGAACCCGATCACGTTGACCCGCTTGTCGAAGATGTTGTCGAGCGAAGCAGCCGCGGTGAACTGGGGCGTGAGCTTCCACTCCACATTGGCGGCGGTCAGGATATAGCCCTTCGTGACTTCCCCGGTGAAGTTGCGCAGGTTGTTGAAGAACCGCCCGGTGTAGTTGGCATTTGCCGACAGCGAAATCGCATCGTTCGCAATGGGCGGTGTCCAGCTCACGATCGCCGAGAACTGCTCGCGGGGCGCGAAGGCAGGCTCGGTGTCCTTGACAATGGCCGGCGCGGTAGCCGTGGCAGGTGCGGTGACGACATCCTTCACCTTGGGCCGGAAGATGGACGCGCCAAGGTTGACCAGAAGCCGGTCCGTTGGCTTGATCTGGAGACTGCCTTCGATGCCGTAGTTGGTCGCCGGGCTGTTCGTGACCAGACCCGACGAGTTTACGAACAGGAACGCCTGGTAGTTCTTGTAGTCATAATAGAAGGCCGCGAGATTGGCGACGACTGCGCCATCCAGCAAGGTCGCCTTCACGCCCGCTTCGTAGGACCACAGCGTCTCGGGTCCGTAGGCCATCTGGGATTCGAGAAGCGGGAGGCTGCCGTCCTGGTACTTGGCATTGTAGGCCCCGCCCTTCACGCCGCGATTGACGCCGACATAGACAAGGGTGTCGGAGTTCGGCCGATATTCGAGCTGGAGCTTGCCGGCCCACAGGTTGTTGCTCCGCTTGTTGCGATAGGGATCGAAGATCAGCGTGCCATCGGCCTTCTGATAGGCCGGCAGCGGAGCCAGTTCGACGCTGTCGATAT
>NZ_JBEGHS010000033.1:0-671 GCF_040676365.1 Sphingobium sp. LMA1-1-1.1 | reverse complement strand
CTGCTAAAGTAGGGGCATGAGCCGCTCCAAGCCTGACAATCCGTTCCGCTACTTCAACTCGTCGCGCGAGGTGATCCGGCTGGCGGTGATGATGTACGTGCGCTTCCCGCTCAGCCTCAGGAACGTGGAAGACCTGCTCTTCGAGCGCGGTATCGACATCAGCCACGAGACGGTGCGCTACTGGTGGAACAGGTTCGGCCCGCTGTTCGCAGGCGACATTCGCCGGCAGCGGATCAGCCGCATGCGGGGATTTCGCCACTGGCGCTGGCACCTCGACGAAATGTACGTCAAGGTGAATGGCGAAATGGCTTATCTATGGCACGCCGTCGATCAGGAAGGCGAGATCCTGGAGAGCTATGTCACCAAAACCCGTGATAAGATGGCTGCGCTAACCTTCATGAAGAAGGCACTGAAGCGTCATGGATCTCCCGAATCGATCACCACTGATGGCCTCCGCACCTACGGCGCGGCAATGGATGAGCTTGGCAACCGGGCGAAGCAGGAAATCGGTCGGTGGGCGAACAATCGGGTCGAGAACAGCCACCTGAGGTGGCCTCGCCTTCTTGGACAGGTTGGCGGCTAAGTTAAGCTCATCGCGGATGTCGTTTTATGCCGCCATTTGGGTGATCAAATCCTGGGGGGCATGCCCCCCAGGATTTGAAGCGCCGATT
>NZ_JBEGHS010000032.1:0-683 GCF_040676365.1 Sphingobium sp. LMA1-1-1.1 | reverse complement strand
CGATATTCGAGCTGGAGCTTGCCGGCCCACAGGTTGTTGCTCCGCTTGTTGCGATAGGGATCGAAGATCAGCGTGCCATCGGCCTTCTGATAGGCCGGCAGCGGAGCCAGTTCGACGCTGTCGATATAATAGTCGCGATCATTCTGGATCAGGGCCGAACGGTAGGAATAGCTTTGATGTTCGAAGATGATTCGTCCGCCGGCAACCAAAGTCAGCTGCGGAGCGAATTTCCATTCGAGCTGGGAGAACAGCGAGAAGGACTGCGTCTTGAGCTGGTTGAAGTTGATCAGGTCCCCGCCGCCCGGAGGCAAGCCAAGGGGATTGACCAGGATCGAACCCTCGGGAACAAGGAACCCGCTGGCGTCCTTGGCATTGAGGTTCAGATAATAGGCGCCTGCACTCCAGTTCAGGCTGTCACTTTTCCCGGACAACCGGAGTTCCTGCGAAAACTGCTGGGTGTTTGCATCGCTGGCGACGCCCAGGAAGTTTACCGGCACCAGTGCGGTGTCAGTCAGGAACGACTTCTTCAACTGCTTCCAGTCGGTGATCAGGGCCACATCGACCGCACCGATCGACCCGTCGATGTGCAGGGCCGCGTTGTAGGTCTGCATCCGGTTGCGGTCGTCAAGCGCCATCGCCTGGGAGATGTAGTTGTTGTCGCGCGGCTGCTGAGTGGCGCCCAG
>NZ_JBEGHS010000031.1:0-686 GCF_040676365.1 Sphingobium sp. LMA1-1-1.1 | reverse complement strand
ACGCTGGCGGTGGCGATGGCGGAGATCTTCTCCCATGTCGTGGGCGGGCCGGCGATGAAGGCCTTCTGGTATCATTTCGCGATCCTGTTCGAGGCGCTGTTCATCCTGACCGCCGTCGATGCGGGGACGCGCGCCGGACGCTTCATGCTGCAGGACCTGATCGCGCTGGTGGTGCCGGGCTTCAAGGACAGCAGGAGCATGGTGCCGGGGATCGTCGCGACGGCGCTGACCGTCGCCGCCTGGGGCTTCTTCCTCCATCAGGGGGTGACCGATCCGCTGGGCGGGGTGAACACGCTCTGGCCGGTGTTCGGCATTTCCAACCAGATGCTGGCGGCCATCGCGCTGATGCTGGGGACGGCGGTGCTGTTCCGGATGAAGCGGGACCGCTACGCCTGGGTGACGCTGGTGCCGACGGCCTGGTTGCTGGTCTGCACCCTGTCGGCCGGTGTACTGAAGCTGTTTTCCGCTGATGCGAAGGTCGGTTTCCTGGCGCATGCGGCCAGATTCAGCGGCGCGGCCGGCCGGGGCGAAGTGCTGGCGCCGGCCAAGTCGATGGCGGAGATGCGGCAGATCATCTTCAACGACCGGATCGACGCGGCGCTGGTCGCGATCTTCCTGTTCGTGGTGCTGGCGGTGCTGGTCTTCACCATTCGCACCTGTCTCGCGGCGCGGAAGGTGGCGGGGTC
>NZ_JBEGHS010000030.1:0-694 GCF_040676365.1 Sphingobium sp. LMA1-1-1.1 | reverse complement strand
CCGGATGGATTGGGCGAAAGCGGGTATGGGACCGCTCAGCCGCGAAATTCACTCCCGATCGATGAAGGGATAGTCAATGCCGTGCGCGCAACACCGCTATGGCCTGGTATCGATCGCGCTTCACTGGTCGATCGCGGTCCTCATCATCGCCATGTATCCGCTCGCCTGGTGGATGACCCGTGCGATCAACGAACCCGAGACCCAGGCGAACGCGTTCGAGGCTTACCAGGTGCATAAGTCGGTCGGACTGACGATCCTCGTCTTGAGCGTCATCCGTGTCGTGTGGCGCCTGTTGCATCGGGCACCGCCGCGTCCCCAGGAGATGCCGCGTTGGGAGAGGTGGGGCGCTCGCCTCTCCCACGTCCTCCTCTATGTACTGATAGTTGGGCTGCCGCTGAGCGGCTGGATCTACGTGTCGGCCGGCTGGAACCGCGCGATGGGAGCGGCCTTCGCAATCCCGACGCTGTGGTTCAACCAGTTCGAATGGCCGCACATCGGATTCGTCGCTAGCTTGTCCGAGGCGCGGCGCGCAGTCGTGGCCGACGTCTCCATGAATGCGCACGAGCTGCTCGGCTGGAGCGGTATCCTGCTGGTGGCCGTCCACGTGGCCGCCGCACTCAAGCATCACCTCGTCGATCGTGATGACGTGCTCGCCGGCATGGCTCCCTGGGTGCGCCCTCGCCACATACCTCAG
>NZ_JBEGHS010000029.1:0-829 GCF_040676365.1 Sphingobium sp. LMA1-1-1.1 | reverse complement strand
CGATGTGTAGTCCGTTCGAACCCCAATCGCTGCCGCCATCGCGAGCCTCCTCTTGCTCGCTGCAACGAATCAGAAAATTAGCACCTTGGGAATCCAACCGTGAGTCAGAACCCGCGCACGTCGGTATAACAACCGCTTATCCGGTGGAGCCGGCTCGGCGTCTTCAACAAGATCTTCTCGGCCCTCTCGGCAAAGAGCGGCAAGCCGGACCGGTTGATGATCGACGCGACCCACCTGAAGGCACACCGCACAGCAGCAGCCTTCTCAAAAAGGGGCTGTTCCCATACGTATCGGACGCACCAAAGGCGCGCTGAATTCCAAACTTCATGCCGTTTGCGATGGCAGGGATAGACCGCTGGTCATGCTGCTCAGTGAAGGGCAGATGAGCGACGCCTTGCCTCCCGCCAAGGCTCTGCTCGGCGACCGAGGCTACGACGCCGACTGGTTCCGCAAGGCGCTTGTCGACCGCAACATCACGGCCTGCATCCCGTCGAAGAAAAACCGCAAGGTGCCGATCCCGCACGACGCCGCGCTCTACCGCCAGCGCCACAAGATCGAGACTATGTTCGGCAGGCTTAGGACTGGCGGCGCATCCATACCCGCTACGATCGATGCGCCCACACCTTCATGTCCGCCATCTGTATCGTCCCAACCATCATCTTCTGGCTCAATCAAATGAGTCCAGATCTTAATTCCTGTAAGTATTGAACCGCCCCGGGATTGCCGGAGGCCATTTGGCTTAAATTATGCTGCCATGGGTGTGTCGTCCAGCATGGCGTAGTAGAGCTCCTCGGCTTCGGCAGGCGGGATGTTGCCGATGGGTGCGAGC
>NZ_JBEGHS010000028.1:0-853 GCF_040676365.1 Sphingobium sp. LMA1-1-1.1 | reverse complement strand
TTGATCGAGACATACTGGCTGCCGCGGTCGCTGTGGTGGATGAGGCCACCGCGATGGACAGGGCGCCGATCATGGATCGCCTGTTCGAGGGCATCCAGCACGAAGCTGGCATGCGCCGTCCTGCTCACCCGCCAGCCCACGATGTAGCGGGCGTAGACGTCGATCACGAAGGCCACGTAGACGAACCCTACCCAAGTCGCGACGTAAGTGAAGTCCGACACCCACAGCATGTTTGGCGCGGGCGCATGAAACTGGCGGTTGACCTGATCTAGCGGACACGGTGCCGCCTTGGCGCTGATCGTCGTCTTCACCGGCTTGCCACGGATCACGCCCTGCAGGCCGAGATCACGCATCAGCCGTTCCACCGTGCAGCGGGTGATATCGAAGCCCTCGCGCCTCATCTGCCGCCACACCTTGCGTACGCCGTAGACCTTGAAGTTGGCATCGAACACCCGCCGGACCTCGGGCTTCATCGCCTCGTCGCGCTGGGCACGTGGCGACAGGCGCGAAGGATCGCGGCGCTGCGCCACACGTTCATGGTAGGTGGATGGGGCGATCGGCAGAACCCGGCAGATCGGCTCGACCCCATACTCACCCCGATGCTCATCAATGAAGCTGGTCATCGCTTGAACGGGCGGTCGAGCTCCGCCTGGGCAAAATATGCGGAAGCCTTGCGCAGGATCTCGTTGGCCTGCCGGAGCTCGCGGTTCTCGCGTTCCAGCGCCTTCAACCGGTCCGCCAACTCGGTCGGAACGCCGGCCCGCTTGCCACTGTTCACTTCGGCCTTTTTTACCCACTCCAGCAGCGTGTCGCCGGAACAACCGATCATGGCAGAAATCGAGGTGATAGCCGC
>NZ_JBEGHS010000027.1:0-1009 GCF_040676365.1 Sphingobium sp. LMA1-1-1.1 | reverse complement strand
CACCGCCGTGATCATAAACGAGTTTGGAGAGATCGGGATCGATCACGCCCTCACCACGGCGAGCGACGATACGATCATGGTGCTGGAAAATGGCTGCCTGTGCTGCACGGTCTTTGGCGACCTCATCCAGACCCTCAACCGGCTCTATCATGCCCGTGAGGCCGGCGAGGTCGATTTCAACCATGTCGTCATCGAAACCTCCGGCCTGGCCGAGGCGGGCCCCATCCTCCAGGCTTTCCTGTCCGAACCCACGCTTGAGGGGCTCTTCCGGATGGGCGCGGTCGTAGCGACCGTCGATGCGGTGAACGCGGAGGCAACCCTGGCGGATCATCCCGTTTCCGTGCGGCAGGTCGCGCTGGCGGACAGCATTCTCCTGACCAAGACGGACCTGTTGGAACCTGCGGAGCGGGCGGCGCGCAAGGCGGCGCTGATCGCCCGCCTGGGCCAGATCAACCGCACCGCCCCTGTGCTGGAAAGCGATGACCTGGCGGCCGATCCGGTGGGCGTGATGCGCAAGCTGATGGCCGATCCGAGAGAGGATCCACAAGCCGCGAAAAGCTGGATGGAGGCCGCCCTTGGCGCGGCTCCCACCCATGAAGCGGCGGATGCGGAGCATGGCCATGAAGCGCATGCGCATGACAGTGGCATCGCGTCGTTCAACCTGATCCGGGACGAGCCGCTCCCGCGCGAGGCTCTGAACCTGCTGCTGACGTCCCTGGAAAAGCATCTCGGCGCCAATCTGCTCCGGGTGAAGGGGCTGGTGAATGTCAGGGAGGAACCCGGCCAGCCCGCCGTCATCCAGGGCGCGCAGCATCTGCTGCACAACCTGACCTGGCTTCCCGAATGGCCCGACGAGGATCAGCGCACGCGCATCGTCTTCATCACCCAGGATCTGCCCGCCGGCGAACTGGAGGAGATGGTGACATTGCTCGATCGCGTCGCACACCGAACCGCCCTCGCACGCATGAACGCAAGCGGAGCAGAACCCGCAAGGCCCATCTGAATATGT
>NZ_JBEGHS010000026.1:0-1076 GCF_040676365.1 Sphingobium sp. LMA1-1-1.1 | reverse complement strand
GGCGACAAGACGCTGGCGAAGGATGTGGCGGGCTATTACCACCTGCTGGCCGACATCTTCCTGCATCTGATCAAGATGATCATTGCGCCCCTGGTCTTCTCCACTCTGGTGGCGGGCATCGCGCATATGGGCGACAGCGCGGCGCTGGGGCGGATCGGCGGGAGGGCGCTCGCCTGGTTCATCATCGCCAGCCTGATCTCGCTGACGCTGGGCCTCATCTTCGTCAATTTCTTCGCGCCGGGCGAGGGGCTGAATCTTGTCCGTTCCGGTGCGGATTCCGGCGTCAGTACCGAAGCGCTCAACTTCCGCGACTTCATCCTGCATGTCTTCCCCACCTCCATGATCGGGGCGATGGCGGAAAATTCGATCCTGCAGATCGTCGTCTTCTCGCTGTTCGTGGGCGTGGCGCTGACCGCCATCGGCGACAAGGGCAAGCCGATCGTCACCGTGATCGAGGCGATGGTCGAACTGATGCTGCAGGTGACAGGCTATGTGATGCGCGTCGCCCCCTTCGCCGTATTCGGCGCGCTGGCGTCGGTCGTGACGACCGAGGGACTGGGCGTGCTCAAGACCTTTGGCGAACTGGTGGGCGAATTCTACCTGTCGCTGATCGCGCTCTGGACGCTGTTGTTCGCGGCGGGATCCATCTTCCTGGGCAAGCGGATGGTGAAGCTGATCCGCTATGTGCGCGAACCGATATTGATCGCCTTCTCGACGGCCTCGTCCGAAGCCGCCTATCCCAAGATGCTGGAGCAGCTCGACCGCTTCGGCGTGCCGCGCCGCATCTACAGCTTCGTGCTGCCGCTGGGCTACAGCTTCAACCTGGACGGGTCGATGATGTATTCGACCTTCGCCACCATCTTCATCGCCCAGGCCTATGGCATCGACCTGCCGATCGCGACGCAGATCACCATATTGCTGGTGCTGATGGTAACCAGCAAGGGCATCGCCGCCGTCCCGCGGGCATCACTGGTGGTGGTCGCGGCGACGCTGGGCCAGTTCGACCTGCCGGTGGAGGGTGTCGCCTTCATCCTGGCGGTGGACCATTTCATGGACATGGGCCGTACCGCGACCAA
>NZ_JBEGHS010000025.1:0-1229 GCF_040676365.1 Sphingobium sp. LMA1-1-1.1 | reverse complement strand
ATGAGTTATTATGACGTTCTGATCGTGGGCGCGGGTCATGCTGGTGCCCAGGCGGGGATATCGCTGCGGCAGCTTGGCTTTGAAGGGTCGATCGGGATGATCGGCGATGAGAAGGATCCGCCCTATGAGCGCCCTCCCCTTTCGAAGGAATATTTTGCGGGTGACAAGAGCTTTGAGCGCATCCTGATCAGGCCGGCGAGCTTCTGGGCAGAACGCGGGATCGACATGCTGCTGGGCCATCGGGTCAAGGCGGTGGATCCGGTGGGCAAGTTCGTGACCATGGGCGGCAAGGAAACGGGCGATCGGGAAATCGGCTATGGCAAGCTGATCTGGGCGACGGGCGGCTCGCCGCGCATGTTGACCTGCACCGGCGCCGAAGCATCCAATGTCCACGCCGTGCGCCGTCGCGACGATGTCGACGCGATGATGGCGAAGATCGACCAGATCAACCATGTGACGGTGATCGGCGGCGGCTATATCGGGCTGGAGGCGGCCGCGGTGCTGAGCAAGTTCGGCAAGAAGGTCGTGCTGCTAGAGGCTCTGGACCGCGTGCTGGCGCGCGTTGCAGGCGAGGAGCTGTCGCGCTTCTACGAAGCGGAGCATCGCGCCCATGGCGTCGACCTGCGCACCGGCGCGCGCATGGACTGCATCGAAGTGACCGATGGCGATGCGGGTCCTCGGGCGACCGCCGTGCTGATGCAGGATGGCGAGCGGATCGAGACCGACATGGTCATCGTGGGCATCGGCATTATCCCGGAAACCGGCCCGCTGATCGCGGCGGGCGCCGTGGGCGGCAATGGCGTGGATGTGGACGAATATTGCCGCACCAGCCTGCCCGACATCTATGCGGTGGGCGATTGCGCCGCCCATGCCAACAGCTTCGCCCGCGGCGCGCAGATCCGGCTTGAATCGGTTCAGAACGCCAATGACCAGGCGAAGACGGCCGTCAGCCATATCATGGGCAAGGAAGAACCCTATCATGCCGTGCCCTGGTTCTGGTCGAACCAATATGACCTGAAGCTCCAGACCGTGGGCCTTTCAACAGGGCATGACCAGACGATCCTGCGCGGCGACCCGGCAACCCGCAGCTTCTCTGTCCTCTATCTCAAGTCCGGCAGGCTCATCGCGCTCGACTGCGTCAATGCGGTCAAGGATTATGTCCAGGGCCGAGCCCATGTCATTTCCGGCGCACTGCTCGACCAGGCACAGCTCGCCGACCCCGGCGTCCC
>NZ_JBEGHS010000024.1:0-1271 GCF_040676365.1 Sphingobium sp. LMA1-1-1.1 | reverse complement strand
TCCTATCTGCTCAACCATCAAGAGAAAGCCTTCAACCCATGACCAGCACGCTCTTTTCGCCGATTTCCCTGCGCGATCTGACCCTTTCCAACCGGATCGTCGTGTCGCCGATGTGCCAGTATAACTCGAACGAGGGCTCGGCCAATGACTGGCATCTGGCCCATCTGGGTGGTCTGTCGATGGGCGCTGCGGGCCTGGTCATGGTCGAGATGACGAACGTCGCGCTGGACGGCCGGATCTCGCCGCGCTGCGCCACCCTGTGTTCGGACGAGAATGAAGCCGCGCTGAAGCGGGTCGTGGATTTCTGCCGCACCTACGGCGTTGCAAAGATGGGGATCCAGATCGGGCATGCCGGGCGCAAGGGATCGCAGCAGCCGCCGGCACTGGGCGGCAAGGCATTGACCGCAGAGGAAGGCGCCTGGGAAACGGTCGGACCATCGGCCATCCCGTTCGGTGACTTTCCGGCGCCCCGCGCACTGACCAGGGCCGAGATGCTCGACCTGATCGAAGCCCACCGCCAGGCCGTCGCGCGCGCCGAACGGATCGGTTTCGACCTGATCGAGATGCATGGCGGACATGGCTACCTCATCCACCAGTTCCTCTCGCCGCTCGCCAACCAGCGCACCGACGAGTTCGGCGGGTCGCTGGAAAACCGCATGCGCTTCCCGCTCGAGGTGTTCAAGGCGATGCGGGCGGAATGGCCCGCGCACAAGCCGATGGGCATTCGCGTGTCGGCGACCGACTGGGTCGAGGGCGGCTTCAACCCCGACGAGGCGGTCGAGTTCGCCAAGGCGCTCAAGGCGCTCGGATGCGACTTCATCGACGTCACCACCGGCGGGCTCGATCACCGTCAGCAAATTCCGCTGGCGGCCGGCTACCAGGTGCCGTTCGGCGAACGGATCCGCAAGGAAGCGGATATCCCGACCATGTCGGTCGGCCTCATCGGTGGCAGCGCCCAGCAGGCTGAAGAGATCATCGCCTCCGGCAAGGCCGATTTCGTGATGATCGGCCGCGACGCGCTCTACGACCCTCGCTGGGCATGGCACGCGGCCGAGGAACTCGGCGCGACGACCGACTATGCGCCCAAATACGGCATGGCCAGGCCCGCGCTTCGCCCGCAGCTGTATCCCAACCACCGCGCACCTGCCTGAGCGCGCGCATGCTGACTCCCAAACAGGATATGAGGACGCCGGTCACAGTGCTGACCGGCTTTCTCGGCAGCGGAAAGACCACATTGCTCAATCGCGCCCTGCGCGATCCGGCGATGACGC
>NZ_JBEGHS010000023.1:0-572320 GCF_040676365.1 Sphingobium sp. LMA1-1-1.1 | reverse complement strand
CCCGATCCCTTCCCGAACTCGGACGTGAAACCAGTCTGCGCCGATGGTACTGTGGCTCAAGCCCCGGAAGAGTAGGGCGTCGCCAGGCATTACAGCTCGCGCTTCAATACCCATCCACAATATTTGCTTCACGCAAGAATGCCCGCCCGCAACGGCGGGCTTTCTTGCGTCTGATACCCCAAAATCTAGAGCGTTTTCACTATGAGCGGAAACGCTCTGGTCTTTTGATGCCATTTTCCGAGCCCTTGGCCGTAAACGGTCAACTCGAAAATACTCGAGCGCGGGTTCCGATCTGATTGAACCAGATTGCCGCCTTGGATTCCTTTTTTGCTGTGATTTCTTAACCAGCGATCGGTTCCGATCGCTTGGAAATCGCTCTAACAGCCCAAGACCAGCCTCAAACCGCCTGATGCGACTGCCCTTCCACGAAAGACCAGGAAGATCAGCGTTCCTTGGATCCAGTGCGGGACAGCAGGAAAACCACATAGCCCTTGAACTGTGGATGGCGTGACAGCATCAGCGGTGCCTGCCAGCTTCCTCCCTCGACCAGCGCGACCCGGAAGGGGATGGGAAAGTCCTTCATCCGGCGGAAATAATCCTCATAGCCGGGAATGGTGCTGCGTCCCTGATAGGTCTGGATGACCACCTCGTCGATCAGTCCTGCCAGTCGAAGCAAGGCATCTGGGTCGCCATGCGCGCTCCAGTCCATCAGACCCGTGATCGACAGTTTCCAGTCCTGCGGCAAGCGTTTGCGCAGATCGTGCAGGAAGCGCGCATAGCCGTCGATGCCTCGCGTGGCGGCATCGAAATCGACCTGAAGCCCGACGACTTCATTCCCTGCCGCCCGCCAATGCGCCAGATCATCGAAGATCGCGCTGTAAACGGCGTCATTCCAATCCAGCCGATCCGCCCTGACGACCAGCCAGACCTTTTTGCCCGGCAGGCGCGGCGTGCCCATGCGCAGTCTTTCCATGCGGGCCGTTCCGCCGCGCCGGACCTCTCCATCAAGAAGATAGAGGATCCTGGCCCGAACATCCTGTGCCGGACGTATGCCGGGCCAAAGGTAGAAGGCGTCATAGGCCGCCGGAACGACCTTTCCCGCGTCCGTCTCCGCCTCCTGCCGGCAACCGGCCAGCGCCAGGAATGCCAGCAGCGCCATCGTGCCTTTCCCCGCGCCCATATCTCACCAATAATAGCGCAGCGACCTGGCCCATCGACTTTGCGGATAGCGTTGCTTCAACTCCGTGAACCAGGCCTTCCGATCGGCCTGGGGCGCCTGCGCCGCGTCCATTTCTTCCGAGGTCCGGTAGGGACCGGCGCAGCCATTATAGCCGGATGGCGAATAGCACATGACGGCGCGGTAGAGGGCATAGGCCCGGTCGTCGGGCGCCGCTCGCCTGTCCGCGATGATCGCGGCGTAGATATCCGAGCGTGAGAGGGAACGGCCGGAAAATCCGTCCGGCCCGCTGCCGAGCATGGACCTGTCCTCGCTCGCATTGAACAGGCCGAACCCGTCGAAACCGTTCAGCCGGTAGAAATCGCCCAGGCACAGCCGCGCCTTTGCATCGCCGGGCGATTTCGCCAGTGTCGCGGCGGTCTGCGCTATGCTGGGGCAAGGAAAGCCGTCGGACCATTGCCCGGTTCGGAACAGCCCGGTCGGGATCCTGTCCTGCTGGGAAAAGTCCCATAGCCCGCCTTCGCTCCCCGCATTGGCGGGCACCAGCGTCAGATCGTTGCCGAAATCGCCAAAGGCACCCCTTGTCAGATCCTTGTAGAGCAGGGTGAAACGGGCCACGTCCCGCTCGCGCGCGGGACGGGTGCCATCCCTGGCCGTCATGCGCAGGATGGCGGGCGGCGCCAGGGTTTGCAGCAGGATCGTCCGGGTCATGCTGTCCGTGATCGGCGATCCGGGGGCGAAGACCTGCTCCACCCGTCCGTCGCGCTGCCAGCGAATGGCCAGCCCCATTTCAACCAGGGGCCGCTCATAAAGCGGGCTTGCTCCCTTCAGAAGGTCGCGCCAGAAACCCGCTTCATTGGGATCGCGCGTCCGGCCGAGGGCCATGCCGCGCAGGACCTGCCGGCTGAAGGCGAGGGGCGTGAAGCCGCTGCTGCGCGCCGCATCCGGCAGCAACGCCAATATCGCCTTCGGATCGTCTCCACCATAATAGGCCCGGCTGGCCTGAAGCAGTCCATAAAGATCAGGATGGGCCGCAAACTGCCTCTTCTGCGCCGTCAATTCGCTCGCGGAAAGAGGAGCGGGATCGGTATTCTGCCCCCGCATCTGCTTGAGATCGGCGACCGCCAGCAAGAGCGGTACGCCGTTCTGACTGCCGATGATCCTGCCCGCATCCGGGCGCTCCAGCAGCTTGATATCGATTTCCTCGGCCAGGTCGGCTGCCGCTTCATCGTCGCCGGGCATCGTGGCCACCAGCTTTTCGTAGCTCTGGACAAGCGCCGCCATGTCTCCGCTCAGCCATGCGACGCGGCGCGTCAAGCCTTGTGCCGACGTGGCATAGCGGCCCTTGGGATAGGCCTTGAGATAGGCGCCGATGGCGTCGCCTGCCTGCTTGACCGCCGCCGCATCGACCTTTTCCGGCCCGGCAAAATCGCCATACTCGTCCACCGCCTTGGCCACCGCCGCGCGCAGGCCGATGCGGATCGGCATATATTGGGCGGTTTCCGCGACCCATTTGCTGCGGCTGCGCGTCAGCGAAGCAAAGCCCTGCCGCGCGCTTTGCCAGTCGCCCTTGTGGAAGGCGTCGGCCGCCTTCAGATAGGACAGATATTCGCGGCCGAGCCTGGTCGAGATCGGCGCATCGTCCCAATGGGCGGCATCGCAGCCGGTCCTGGCGCGCAGCCCGGTCAGCTCGGCCTTTTCGGCTGCCGGCAGGTCCGTTTCGACCGCAAGCGCGGCGTTGAACGCGGCCACGCCATCCGGGGAAACCGCGCAGCCGGCGGCATCGCCATTGCCCATGGCGCTGCTTTCCTGGTCCTTCTCCCCCGCTTGTGGCCAGAAGGCCGCGCGCAGGCCGGGCCATGTCATGAAGGTACGGCCGAACTGCGGATTGTTCACATCGCCGTCGGCCCCGGCGCGATCGCTGTTCACGGGTTTCAGGCTGCGCATCAGCAGCAGGATGTTGATCCGCGTATCATTGCCCGGACTGATCGCCGCCCGCCCGCCGCAATCATAATCGGGCGAAGCCAGTTGCCAGCCCGGCGAACAGGAGGAGTCGGCGCAGGCCCAGAGCGCGCCGCCCAGGCCGATCCCCGACAGCGACAGCAGGAGCAGCGTGGCGGCGACCGGATGCTTTCGCGGGAAGGTCAAATTCTGGCCCATGGGAATTCCTGCCGATCATCTTCTGTCTTCATCCGGCCCAGACTGAACAAAAGATCGCGTCCAGGCAATCAGGAACGCAAGGACAAGGGGCAGATCGTTTCGCCCGCATGAGGAGGATGGTTCCGATCGACAAGGCAGGGGTAGTGGTGATTGCGGGTGGATGCTGCGTCGAAATGCCTCCACGACGCGCATCATCGGGTGCCTTGCCGGGGCAATGGCAGAACAATCATCGCGCATTGAGAACTGATAATGACGAACTGAAAACAGTTGAAGCGGACAGGCAATGGGTGAATGGCGAAGAATATTTCAGATCTGAAAATTCTTTTCAGATCATGTTTTTGTATTCCGGAGTCACCGAAGACTGTAAAGGATAGAGGATGCGAATATCCGGTTTGCGCCAATTCGGGAAGATATCAAAAATGGCTACTCCAAAGGGTATATATCCTTTAAAAATCAGCTCCTTGGGCGTCAAATTTCCTTCTTCTCCGGGCATATGCATGGTTTCGCTAACGCTTTTCTAACCTTCTGGATGCAATGTTGATGCAGATTAAGGCGTATCGACTTCAGCGGAGGGGGATCGTCATGCGCAAATATTATGCGTTTATCCTGCTGGCTCTCGTGCCAGGCAAGGCAGCGGCGACAGACGCCACTACGACAATGGGTGTTTCCGCGACAGTGTTGAATGCCTGTCTTGTCTCGGCCACGGACATGGCGTTTGGAAGTTACGATCCGACATCGGCAACGCCGAAGGATACGACCAGTACCATAACAGTGACTTGTACGCCGGGAACAGTATTCAATATAGGTTTGAATGCCGGAAGTACCGGTGGAGCGACAGTGTCCACGCGCCAGATGCTCAATGGTGCCACTCCCCTGGACTACGGATTGTACAGCAATACGGGACGCAGCACCAATTGGGGAAATTCGGTTGGATCGGACACGGTGTCGCAGACCGCGTCGACCATCCTGCCATCGGCCTTCACTGTTTACGGCCGCATTCCGGTCGGGCAGAGCGTGGCTGCGGGGAATTACGCTGATACGGTGACCGTAACCGTCAGCTATTGAAGGCGGATTTCGTCATGACAGGATCATGCCATGGTGCCGGACCCGCGCGGGTTCTGGCGGCGATAGGACTTTGCGCGCTTTTCGGGATGGCGCAGGCGGTGGACGCCGCGACGCTGCGCATTCTGCCGGTGCGGATCGAAATGGCCGCCGACAAGCAGTTCTGCTCGCTTACCATTTCCAATGATGACGCGACCCCTGCGACGGTCCAGATCAGGGGCTTTGGCTGGCGCAAGGATGCAAACGGCGCGGACCAGCTCGACCCCGTTGACGGCCCGGTCGTCAATCCCTCCATCGTCAGCATCCCCGGCGGAGCGAGCAGGCTCGTGCGATGCAGCCTGCCGGCGCGCACTGGACCGCGCGAGGAAAGTTACCGCCTGATCATCGATGAACTGCCGACGGCTACGACCGTGCCGGGCACGGTGCGGGCATTGCTGCGCATCAGCATGCCCATATTCCGCGCACCCCCCGGTGCAGCGCCTTCGCTCCGCTGGTCCACCGCGAAGGTCGCCGACGGAGGATGGACGCTCAGCCTGTTCAACCAGGGCGACCGGCATGTCCAGGTAACCGGCATGACCCTTCGCGCCGCCGCGGGCGGGGACGCGATCGCGCGCGTCGACAGGGGCTTCTACCTGCTGGCGGGCGGGCGCATCGACCTTCCGGTCCAGCCGCCGGACGGCCGCGCGGTCGCCACCGTCCAGGTGGAGACGACCCAGGGACCGCTCACCGCCCGCCCCGCAGCGTCCGGGCAGTGAAGGCGCGCAGCGGATGTCGCCCGCTCCGGCATGGCTTGGCGCAAGGCAGGGGCTTTCGATGCTGGGCAGGGCGCTCATCCCGCTTTGCCTGCCGCTGGCGCAGCCGTCCGCCGCGTCCGATCTTCCCATGACGCTCGCCGTCATGGGCAGGCCCGGCGACAGCCAACGCCCGGTGCCCGTGGGCGTCATCATCAACGGCCAACCGATCAGCGATACCGGCCTTGTCGTGCTGGACCGGGGCAGGCTGTTCGTCCGCCAGGACATGCTGCGCCAATGGGGCCTGCAAAGGGCCGTGCCGCTGCAGCGCATCGAGGTGGAAGGAACGGATTACGCCCTGCTGGACGGCATGGACGGCCTTTCGGCGCAACTCGACAGTTCGGGCGGCACCTTGCTGATCGATGCCGCGCCCTCGCTCTTTTCCCCCACCCATGTCGGTGCCGAACAGCGCGGCCGACCGGTCATGGCGCCGGTGCCGCTGCAATATGTCGGCTATGACCTGTCGGTCGCGCGCTGGGGGCGGGACTGGGCCGCTTCCCTGCTGCTGGACGCCGGCCTGTCGGGCGCCTGGGGCGTCGCCGGTACGACGGCGCTGGTGCAGCAGGGCGTGGATGGTCCGGCTGCGGTGCGTCTCGACAGCAATGTCATCCGCGACTTTCCCGATCGGCGTTTGCGGCTGGTGCTTGGCGACACCATGACGCGGGGGGCCGACTGGAACCGGCCGGTCCGTTTCGCCGGGCTGCGGCTGGGCACCGACTTCTCGCTGACGCCCGAGGCCGTGACCTATCCGCTGCCCCGGCTTTCGGGCTCTGCGGCGCTGCCCTCGGTCGTTGATCTGGCGGCGGCCAGCAGTCGCCAGAGCATGGCGGTCCAGCCCGGCGATTTCCGGATCGATTATCAGCCGCTCTTCAACGGCGCGGGCGAGGTGACGATGACCATCCGCGACGCGACCGGCACCGCCCGTGTCGTCACGCAGAGCTTCTATGCCAGCCCCCGGCTCCTGCGCGAGGGGCTGGACGATTTTTCGCTGGAAGCGGGGTTTCTGCGCAGGAATTTCGGGGAAAGCAGCTTTTCCTATGGCGCGCCGTTCGCCGCGGGTTTCTGGCGTCATGGACTGGCGGCGGGAATGACGCTGGCTGGACGGGGCGAGGCGAGCGAAAAGGTGCAGATGGCTGGGCTGGGACTTGGCGCGCTCCTGTCCTCCTGGGGCGAATTGTCGCTATCGGCCGCCGCGTCGCACAGCCGCGACGGCGACGGCCTGATGTGGCGGGCGCAGGTCCAGCGGATCACCCCGCATTATTCGGTGACGGCGAGCTATATGGAGGAAGATGCGCATTTCACGCAGGTCGGAGAGGATGAGCGGGCCGCCGCGGGACGTCGGGAACTGGCGGTCGCGGGCAGCATCAACCTGGGCCGCCGCGGCAGCATCAATGCCCATTATCTGGAAAGCCGGAGCGATGGAGACCGTTTCTCCATGGGTTCGCTTTCCTATGCCGCTGGCCTGGGTCCGGCCTGGATTACGCTGGGCGCGCGGCGGACGCGCCTCTCGGAAAGCCGGACCAGCAGTCTTTTCGGGTCGCTCACCCTGCCGCTCGGCGCGCGTTCAAGTGTCGGCCTGTTCGCGGATGGCGGGCGTACCGCCGCCAGTTTCAACCAAAGCCCGCCGCCCGACCAGGGGTGGGGCTATCGCATGCTGGCGTCGCGCGGGTCCGACGCGCCGACGCAGGTGGAAGGCGGCGTGACATGGCGCACCGCGGCCGGCGATCTCGACCTTTCCGCATCGCATATGGGGGGAATGGAGGGCGTGCGTTTCCAGGCCCATGGCGCGCTGCTGCGGGTGGGGGGGCAGATCGTCGCCGCGCCGCAACTCGACTATGCCTTCGCGGTGGTGGACGTGTCGGCCGATCAGGACGTGACGGTCTTCTTCGAGAACCGGCCTGTCGCGGGTCGGGCCGGGTCGGGCAGGTCGGCGATCGTCGCGGGCCTGCAACCCTATGCCGCCAACCGCATCGCCATTGATCTGGACGCCTTGCCGATCGATACCCTTGTGACCGCGGCCGAGCAGGTGGTGGTGCCGGGGTACAGGCAGGCGGTGAGGGTCAGCTTCGGCGGCCCGGCCGCCCGGCCGCTGACATTGCGGCTGGTGGACGGCAGCGGCCTTCCCGTTCCGGCGGGGCTGACCGTAACGCTGGGGGGTGCGTCGTCGGGCATTTCGGGGCATGATGGCGAAATCTACCTGGCCGACGCGCAGGAGGGGCAGGAAATCCTGCTGGCGGGGCCGGCCATCGCGTGCCGCGCGACCGTTCCGGCGAGGCGGGCCGACGCCGGTATCTCGCGATCGGCGCCTCTTGCGTGCCTGCCCTATCAGGAGGGGAAATGATGAAGCTGATCGGATGGACGCTCGCCATTTCGGCTGGCCTGGGGCTGGCGAGCCCGGCCTGGGCCTGCACGCTTTGCAGTTGTTCGGCATCGACGACGGGGATCAGCTTCGGCGGCTATGATCCCACCGCCTCCGCGCCCAGGGATGGTGCGGGCAGCGTGACGCTGAGCTGCACGGGGGTGATCTCGCTGGCCGGCACCATTGATATAGCGATCAGCCCCGGCCTGTCGGGCGATGCCCTGGTCCGCCAGATGGCGCAGGGCAGTGCGCGGCTCAACTATAATCTCTACACCACCGCCAGCCGGACCACCATTTGGGGAAATGGATCGTCGGGGACCAGCACCGTGACCGCGTCATTGAACGGATTGCTGTCGTTCAGCCAGACCGTCCCCGTCTATGGCCGAATAGCCGCGGGCCAGTGGCCCCAGGCGGGGGCCTATGCCGACAGCCTGATCGTCACGATCACATATTGAACCCTCGGCTTCAGCTGCCCGCGTCCGCCGCCACGGGGCCGATCATGAAGACGCCCTCCCTCTGGCCGGAGGCAGACAGAAGCGGCACGGCCTTGACCTGGACGAGCTGGCTTTCGCCATGGCCGCCCAGCAGCCTCGCCCTCATGCCGAACGGCTTGCCGTGGGTGAGAAGTTCCTCGACCGCATCGTTGATCGCGCCGCGCGCGGAAGCATCGAACAGCGTCGCGAAGCGGGTGCCGGCCAGCCGGCCTTTCTCGGTCCCGACCAGCGCCGCAAGTGCGGGTGAGATGTCGGTGATGACCGACCGGACGTTGAATGCGCCGCGGGCAAGGCCGGGCAACCCGTCGATCAGATCCTCATAGGCCGCGATCTGCGCATCCTGCGCGCGCAGCGTCACCCGATCGGCAATCTCGTCGACCAGCACGATGAATCCGCCCGGAAAGGCCGCGGCCTGCACGCGATAGACCAGCGGCGGCGGTCCCGCGACATTATGTTCGAACGTCTCCGGCACGCCGGTGTCATGGACCCTTTCCAGCGCGCGCAACAGGAAGTGCGCGTCCGAACTCTCCAGCATCTGCGGCAGGAACAGCTTGCCGACATGCTTCTCGCTGATGCCCAGCCGTCGGCGGGCGGCGAGGTTGACCCGCACCGGCTTCAGATCCCGGTCGGTCAGCAGGACCTGGGTCGGAATCATGTCGAGCAGGATTTCCAGCTGCGCGCCCTGGTCGGGGCCGGTGGATTGATCGCCCGCCAGCCGATGGAACAGGTCCGTCGCGATGAGCGTCAGCCCGACATGCCCATGGTTCATGATATGGACGGGTTCGGTCATGGCCTGGCGCGAATGCACGGCAAAATGCCGAATCAACGCCGTGGCGGTGACCACTTGGCCGGGCGGCAGATCGTCCACGGACTGGCTCCCCTTTGCCTCCATCCCTGTCGATATCGGTATTATATGTTCGACGGGGTGTAAATCATCAAAACGGAATCGTAACGATTTTGTCTTTGTCGATCAGATATTTCCTCGACTCGCCTATCCGCCTTCGGAAAATGCAGAAGGGCCAGACGGGCAAGATGGTTCCAGCATAATGCGCAGATACGAATTTTGCGTAAAATCCTGTCCTTTCGCCTTCGCGCGGCCTTAGCGGCGACGCCTCCATTCTGACCTGGGGACATCGCAAAGCCTGATCGAGCCGTCACCGGGGCGATCAGGCCTGCCTTCAGGGGGCGGATCTATGGACCGAGGGGCGAAATGGCATCGAACCGGGACTGCCGGAAGCATCAGCCGGGGGAAGGGCCGCTGGGCTTGGCTGGCGGGCGCCAGCCTGATCGCCGGCCTGGCGCCAGGGATGACCGCCCATGCCAATGTGGTCAGCGCCTGTTCGGGCGTCAGCCTGCCGAAATCAGTGCTGACCGACACGATCGGCGATGTCATCACGCCGGTGCTGGCGCCGGTTGAATCGACCCTCAGCACCCTGACCTTCGGGACGGTTGATCTGGGCATCAACGCCGCCCTGGCCAACGCGGCGGCAGGCGCGCCGATCACCCTCAACGTTCTGGACGTGAACGGCAATGCCGTCGACCTGCTGTCGGACCCGACATGCGAAACCACGTCCGACAGTTTCAGCCTGACCACGCCCAAGGGCATCTCCTTTGGCGGCAACAAGATCACCGGACTGGGCACGCCGGGGTCCGAAGCCAGCGCGGGCGAGCTGGACGCCATCGCCATCGGCAATCTCGCCAGCACGGCCACGGGCGCCTATGGGGCGATCGCGATCGGCGCGGGCGCGTCCGCCACCCATGCGGGCAGCGTGGCGCTGGGTTCGGGATCGCTGGCGAACGGCATGACGCTGAACCTGCCCGCCTTCCTGATCGGCGGCACGGCCAGCGCGGAAGTCAATATCGGCGGCCGCCGCCTGACGGGGCTGGCGGGCGGCGCCGATCCCGGCGACGCCGTCAATGTCGCGCAATTGCAGGCGGTGAACGATGCGCTCGGAACGCTTGCCGGCAATGCGGTGCAATATGATGACGGCACCAGGACGCAGGTGACGTTGCAGGGTTCGGGCGGCACGCGCATCACCAATGTTGGCGCGGGGGCGGTGAACAGCACCAGCAGCGACGCGATCAACGGTTCCCAGTTGCAGGCGACCAACAATCTGGTGGCGCAGAACAGCGCGGCCATCACCCAGTTGAGCTATGACCTGGCGGTGCTGAACGACCTTGCCGTCAAATATCAGGACAGCAGCAAGGCCACCGTCGTGCTGGGCGGCGCGGGCGGCACGACCATAACCAATGTCGCGGCCGCCAGCGCCCCGACCGACGCGGTCAACCTGTCGCAACTGGGTAGCGGCGGCGGAGGGACCGGCGGTGGAGGCGGGGGCGGCGGAACTGGCGGAGGCGGGACTGCACCGCAGGACGCGCTGCCCTATGATCCGTCGATCCAGGCCTATAATGCGGCGCGCGGCGGTATCGACCAGACGATCAGCGGCGTTGCCGCCGGTGAGTTGAGCGAAACCTCGACACAGGCGGTCAACGGTGCGCAGCTTCATGCGACCAATGTGCAACTGGCCTATAATCTGACCGCGATCACCGAGCTTCAGCAAGGGCGCGCAGGCTATCTACAGGTCAATAACAGTTCCGGCTACGCCACGCCGGTCGCCAGCGGCGCGGACAGCATGGCCGCCGGCGCGGGCGCGGTCGCCTCCGGCAGCGGCAGCCTCGCGCTGGGGACGCAGGCCCAGGCGATCGCGCCGGGCAGCGTCGCGCTGGGCTATGCTTCCGTCGCGGACCGGGCCAATACGGTATCGGTGGGCAGCGCGGGGGCCGAACGGCAGATCGTCCATGTGGCCGACGGCATCGCGCCGACCGATGCGGTGAACCTGCGCCAGCTTCAGGGCGGGATGGCAGGGGCGGTCGACAGCGCCAACGCCTATACCGACATCCGCTTCAACCTGATCAATGCCGGTCTGCGCGACCTGCGGCGCGACGCGGAGGGGGGTACCGCCGCCGCCATGGCGATTGCCGGCATACCCCAATTGTCGGAGGCGGGTGGCGGTACGCTGGGCGTCGGCGTCAGCACCTGGCAGGGGGAACATGCGATCGCCATGGGAATATCGAAGGTGTCGGACAATGGCCGCTTCATCATCCGGGCTTCCGCAGCCTATAACAGCCGCAATCAGGGAGGCGCCAATGCGGGCATGGGCATTGCTTTCTGATCGGCGGTGGATCGCCCTGCTGGCGCTGGCCCTGCATCCATGGCCCGGCCATGCGGCGGAGCCCCAGTTCCTGCCGGAAGTTGCGCCCCTGTCGGAATTTCCCGACGCGGGCAGCGCGACGCGGCGCGAGGGCGTCTTCCTGCCGCCGCAGGCGCCGCGCCTGCTGACGCCCGGCATGACGAAGCGGCAGGTCTATGCCCTGCTGGGCGTCCCGCATTTTCATGAGGGCCTGCTGGGCGCGCGGCGGTGGAACTATATTCTGGACTTCTACACCGGGCAGGGGACGGAATATCGGATCTGCCGCCTGCAATTGCGCTGGGATCGGCGGATGCGGCTGGAACGCATCGCCTGGAGCGACGCGTCGTGTCGCGACATGGTCTATCCTCCCGCGCAACCGCAGGCCGCCGCCGGACCGCTGCCACCTCCGGTTCCGGCGGTCCGGCCCCGGTCGCTCACTGTCCATTTCGATTTCGACAAGGCCGCTCTCAGTGAAGAAGCGCAGCGCGACCTGGCCGCCTTCATGACCGAAGCAGGCCCTGACGGCGGGATGCTCTCCGTCACGGGCTTCACCGACAGTGCAGGGCCTGACGCCTATAATGATCGGTTGAGCCTGATGCGCGCGGACAATGTCGCCAGGCATCTGGTGGCGATGGGCGTGCCGCTGTCGAAGCTGCAAATTTCCGGAGCCGGGGAGCGATCCCCGGCCCGATCATCCGACGGTCCGGCGAAAGAGCCCCTCAACCGGCGCGTTCTTCTGGAGTGGACGGCGGGCGCCGGTTGACGCCGGGAGGGTTGCTGCCGGGCGGCGGAAAATTCACCGCAGCCATGCATCGCCGTCCCGGCCGGCCGACCGCGCAAGCTGGACGAATTCCTGCCGCCAATAGTCATTCTGGCCGCCGGCGAGCCGGGCGATGTCGGCATAGCTGTAGTCGCCCAGCCGCGTGTCGCCGCGCAGCCTTTGTCCGAAGGCGGCGACCGCCACGGCAAAGGCCATGTCGCCCCGCGGCCTGTTGGCGTCGGCAAGGAGTGAGGCGGCAACCGGCCGCTCTATCAGCCGGCTATGCGTCTCTTCGGGCAATTTGTAGCGCAGGCGGACGGTGGCGAACTCGCTGTTGTCCGCCGCGGGAGGGAAAGGCGCGCGATTGCCGGCATATCTGCGCGGAGCGACCCAACCCGCTTCGCCGGCCGGGACGATCTCGTACAGCGCCGTCACCTGATGACCGGCGCCGATCTCGCCCGCGTCGACGCGATCATCGGCGAAGTCCTGTTCGGCAAGGCCGCGATTCTCATAGCCGATCAGGCGATATTGGCTGACCAGGGCCGGGTTGAACTCCACCTGTACCTTCACATCCTTCGCGATGGTGAAGAGGGTGGAGGACAGTTCATCGTCCAGCACTTTGCGCGCTTCCATCGCGCTGTCTATGTAAGCGTGATTGCCATTGCCCAGGTCGGCCACCGCCTCCATCATCGCATCATTGTAATTGCCCTGCCCGAAGCCCAGGGTGGTGAGCGTTACGCCGTCGTCCCTGTTGCGCTTCACCATCTCTTCCAGGCCATGCTGATCGGACAGGCCGACGTTGAAGTCGCCATCGGTCGCCATGATGATGCGGTTGATGCCCCCCGGAATGAAGTGGGCGCGGGCCAGGTCATAGGCACGTGCCAGGGCCGGGCCGCCAGCGGTCGAACCATTCGCGTCCAATCCGTCCAGCGCGGCCTTGATCTCCGCCGGATCGTGGCTGCCCTCGACCAAGGTTTCGACGAACCCGGCATAGGTGATGATGGATATGCTGTCGTCCGGCCGCAGCGCGTCCGCCAATATGGAAAGCGACTGCTTGACCAGAGGCAGCTTGTCGGCGTCCTGCATCGAACCGGACACATCGACCATGAACACCAGATTGGCGGGCGGCCGTTGCGACCGGGCGACGTCATAGCCGCGCAGGCCGATGCGCAACAGTCGCGTGCCGGCATTCCACGGTGTCGTCGAAACCTCCGTCGTAACGCTGAACGGCGCCGAGCGGTCATCGGGCAGCGGATAATCATAGCGGAAATAGTTGATCATCTCCTCCGTGCGCACGGCTTCCGCAGGAACGGCCTGGCCGCCCAGCAACATGCGGCGGACATTGGCGTAGGCGCCCGTATCCACATCGACCGCGAAGGTTGAGACCGGCTCGGCCGCGACCTGGTGGATCGGGCTGACAGGATGACCGTCATAGCGCTCGTTGCTTGCGGCCGGACCGACATCGTTGGCGGCTTCATAGGCGACGGAACCGCCGGGAGCCTGGCCGCAGCCCGCGAGCAGGAGGCCGGGCAGAAGGGTGAGGGTGATCGCCAGATGTGATCGCATGCGCGTTTCTCCACTGTTTCGATAGAGAGAAATAGGGGCGGCAAAGCGAGGCTTGCAAGCGACGAATCGATGGTGAACGGCACGCATCAATGAGTGTCGAGGCCGGGGTTCGTATCTTTTCGGCGGAATTCCGTCCTTCTCGCGGTGGCCTGCACATTTTCTGCACCGGAACTGCGCCGATTATTGATCGGCGGTTCTCACCGATCTGCTTGGGGCAGCGGCATTCTGGCACGGACATTCAGGGAGAAAGACTGATGCGCTACTCCGCCGCGCGGCCGTCCCTGGCCGCATCATGGCCCCTCTTTGCCCGCTTTCGCTGGAAGCTGGCGCCTGCCTTGCTGATCGTAGGGACCGGGGACTGGCTGTTCTACCAACAGCATCTATATGGCGGCTATCTCGGCTTTTTCGCGCTGGCCGTGCTGGGCGCTCTGCTGGCGGGGCGGCCCGTGCTGCGGCGCGAAGGCGGGGCCTTGCTGGCGATGGCGGCGGCGGGGCTGTTCGCCTTTGCCCTGTTCTACGACGCAAGCCTGTTGGCCTGGACCCTGTTCTGGGTGGCGGCCGGGTTGGCGGCTTTGATACCGGCAACGGCGCGCTTCGACGATGGCTGGCGCTGGTTCCAGCGGCTGATCTGGTTTGGCTTGCGCGCGCCGTTCGGGCCGCTGATCGATCTGAAGCGCATCTTGAAGCTGCGCGCGGCGGGACGCGCAGGGGCCTGGAGCCTGCATGCGGCGCTGGGGACGCTGGCCTTGCCGGTGATCGGCAGCACGGTGATCCTCCTTCTCTTTTCCGCGGCCAATCCGTTGTTCGAGCAATTTTTCTCCTCGCTGCTGCTGCCGGACCTGTCGCCTGAATTGATCGTCAGGCTGGCCTTTTGGGGGGTGTTGTTCGCGATGGCCTGGGCCTTGCTGCGGCCGCGCCTGCCCCGGCGCCTGCTGCCGGCATTTGATGGCTGGAACGACCGGCGCCTGCCGGGCGTGTCGGTCGCTTCGGTCACGCTGTCGTTGGTGGTCTTCAACCTGATCTTCGCGCTTCAGAACCTGATGGATGTCGCCTGGCTCTGGGGCTGGGCGCCGATGCCCGCGGGCATGACCATGGCCGGCTATGCCCATCGCGGTGCCTATCCGCTGGTCGCGACCGCACTGCTTGCGGCGCTGTTCGTGCTCGTGACGCTACGGCCCGGATCGGAAACGGCGCAGAATCGGGTGGTCCGCAGCCTGGTGATGTTCTGGATCGGACAGAATGTCTTTCTGGTCGCATCGTCCATGCTGCGCACGGCGGACTATATCGAAGCCTATTCGCTTACCCGGCTCCGGATCGCCGCGCTGGTCTGGATGGCGCTCGTCGCCTTCGGCCTCGCCGCGATCTGCTGGCGGCTGCTGCGGGCGCGAAGCGCGGCATGGCTCATCAACGTCAATCTGGCGGCCACCGGGCTGGTGCTGGGCGTGATCTGCTTTGTCGATCTGGGGGCGGTGGCGGCCCAATGGAATGTGCGTCATGCGCGGGATGTCGGTGGACAAGGCGTAGCGCTGGACCTCTGCTACCTGCGCCAGTTGGGCGATTCCGCGCTGTTGCCTTTGCTGTCGCTGGAGCAACGGACCGACCTGCGACCTGATTTTCGCGAGCGGGTGAGGGCGGTGAGGATGGACCTTCATGCCAGGCTGGCGCGGGAAATTGGCCAGCGCTGGACCCTGCTTGGGCAGCGGCGGCTGGAAATGGCGCGGACCATGACGGCGGCGATCGGGTCCGTCGCCGTCGAGGCGGGAGCGAGGGATTGCTCTGGCGCGCTGATTCCGCCCGCGGCGGCGGCTGCACCCAATGGGAATGTTGGTCCGCAGACGGATCGCGCGTTGACAGCGGAGACGGGGAGATGATCCTATGCCCCATGCCCAGCACGATCCTGATCGTCGACGATGATCCCCATATCCGCCAACTGCTCGTCTTCGCCTTCGGCAAGGCGGGGCTCGGGACGATCGAGGCCGCCGATGGAGAGGCTGCGCTGGCGGAGGTCGAACGGCACGCGCCCGACCTCGTCATCCTCGACATCAACATGCCGCGCATGGACGGGCTGGAGGTCTGTCGCCGGCTGCGGGCGCATAATGACGTGCCGATTTTCTTCCTGTCCTCCCGCGATGATGAGATCGACCGGGTGCTGGGCATAGAGCTTGGCGGCGACGACTATGTGGTAAAGCCCTTTTCCCCGCGGGAGGTGGTGGCACGGTCCATGGCGATCCTGCGCCGCACCTCGGCCCGGCCGCCGGCGGCGGAGGTGATTGGCACGATCCGCCATGGGCGGCTTGCCCTGGATACCGAAAGCTGGTCGGCGCATTGGGGCACGGAGGAGGTGAGCCTGACGGTGACGGAATTCACCATATTGCGCACCCTGCTGGCCATGCCCTCCCGCATCTTCTCCCGCGACCAGATCATCGATCGGTTTCGTGGGCCAGGCTTTGCCTTGACCGATCGGACGGTGGACAGCCATGTCCGCAACCTGCGCCGCAAATTTGCCGATGTCGGCGGCATCGACATCATAGAGACGCGCCCCGGCATCGGCTATCGGCTGGGCGGATGCAACGGGACGGCGCCGCCTGCATGAGCGCGGCGTTGAAGGCTTGGATCGCCCGGCATTGGCCGGTCTTGCGGTTGCGCACGATCCTGCTCGGCACCCTGCTGTTCGTGGCGGCGCTGCCGGGATTGGGGGCGATCTTCCTGCGGGTCTATGAAAATGCCCTGGTGCGACGGACCGAGGCGGAACTGGTGGCGCAGGGCGCGGCGCTGGCGGCGAGCGCGGCGGTCGTGGGGAGCGGCATGGGCGCCGATCACGCCGCGGCTGCCTCGCCGGTGCGCTATCATGACCGGATGACGGAGGTGGACCTGCGTTCTTCCCCGATCCTGCCGCCGCGCCCCCGGGCGGCGGCGACGCGTGTCGGCCCTGATCGCGCCGCCCTTGCGCTTGCGAAGCGGATGATGCCCGCCTTTGCCGAAACCAAGGTGACGACCTTGTCCTCGATCCTGATGCTGGATCGGCACGGCATAGTCCTGAACGGCCCGGAAGGCGGACGGAGCCTGGCTGCCCTGCCGGAGATCAGGGCCGCGCTCGGCGGCAGGGCCGTGACCGTGCTGCGGAAGAATGAAGGCATCGCCACCCATTATCCGCTGGAATGGCTGAGCCGGGCGGCGGGCATCCGCCTGCACCATGCCCGACCCATCAGCGTCGATGGGCAAGTGACGGGCGTGCTGCTGGTGTCGCGCTCGCCGCGCGCCCTTTCCCTGGGGCTATATGAGGACCGCGGCAAGATCGTGCTCGGCGTGGTGGCGATTTTCCTGATGCTGGTGCTGCTGTCGGCCATATTGTCGCGCGCCATAGTCCGCCCGATCGAAAGCCTGAGCCGCGCCACACGCGATCTGGCATTGGGCCGCCGCGTCGCGCCGCGTCATCCCTCCCTGCAGGTAGTGGAAATCCGGGCCCTCTATCGGGATTTCGAGCAGATGGCCCAGGGTATCGAAAAGCGATCCCGCTATCTGCGCGACTTTGCCTCTTCGGTCAGCCATGAATTCAAGACGCCGCTGGCCGGCATCTCCGGCGCGATCGAACTGTTGCAGGATCATGGGGCCGACATGGCGCCCGCCGATCGCCAACGCTTCCTCACCAATATGGCGGCCGATGCCCAGCGGCTGGCGCGGCTGGTGCGGCGGCTGATGGAACTGGCACGCGCCGACGTGCTGGTGGGCGAAAGCGATGCGCGAACCGATGCCGCGCCACTGCTGGCGTCGGTGGCGGATGCATTGTCCGCAGAGGATTTCGTCATCAACCTCCGTCTGCCGCAGGACCTGCCGCCGCTGAAAGTGGACGCCGGGGCGCTGGAAGCCGTGCTGACGACGCTTGCGGAAAATGCGCGGCAGGCGGGGGCGTCGCGCCTGGACATCGACGTCGCCTTGCGTGAGGGCGTGGCATGGATCGACTTTGCCGATGATGGGCCCGGCATACCGCCAGGGGACTGGAGCCGCATCTTCGACCTTTTCTTCACCACCCGGAGGGGAGAAGGCGGGACGGGCCTTGGCCTCGCCATCGCCCGGTCGCTGCTCGACGCCTATCATGGCGAACTCCACCTGCTCCCAACAGCGCGCGGCGCCGGTTTCAGGCTTGTGGTCGGCACAGAAGGTTGAAGCGGATCGAGGCGCGATTCAGCCGGTCAGCGCTCCTGGTCCATCATCCAGGCGGCATCAGCAGGAATAGCCGGGCGCGGCCAAAGGCATAGACCCCATCTATGGGATATATAGCGGAATGACCTCTGGCGTGATGGGGGCGGTTTCGCGAACCTGCATCGACGTCATGCGCACGGGGGCGGGACATGGTCCTCGTCCTGGAGCGCGCCGTACAGGACCCGCAACGGCCGGGCAGCGATGTGAGGACGGTATGGACGGAGTTCGGGTAGGTAAAAGGATCATAGGCGCGCAGGCGCCCGTCGTCGTGGGGTGGGAAAACATACCGCGCGTGGAAGGAGGACCGTTGAAGCGGTTCGTCTTCACCTGGTTCCAGCCCAGCTTGCTGTTCGCGCTGATCGCCTTCTGGTATTATGCGCCCAATTCCATCGCCAAGGCATCGACCGCCATCGGTATCGGCATCGGCGTCAGAATCCTGTTGCTCGCGCTTGAGTGGGTGAACCCGCGCCACGCAAGCTGGCGCCTGACATGGAAGGAACTCGCCAGCGATCTTTTCTATGTGGGGCTTGGCTATACGCTGCTGAACCTGGTGGAACGCTATATCGGCAGCGATGTCGTGATCGAAGCGGTGCAGCATGATTTCGACTGGGACAAGCTGGCCTGGTTCACGGGCCTGCCCCTGCTGCTGCAGGCGTTGCTGATCTCGTTCATCTTCGATTTCGGCCAATATTGGATGCATCGCGGGATGCACAACTGGTATCCGCTGTGGCTGACCCATGCGCCGCATCATTACATCACCCAGTTGAACATCAACAAGGGCGCGGTCGGCAATCCGGTTGAACTGTTCCTGATCGGCCTCGGCATAGGCGGTTTCTTCGACTTCCTGCCCCGCGCCGCCCTGCTCGCGGGTACATTGGGCCTGGCCGTCGGCACCTACCAGCATATCAATGTCCGCTTCAACTCGCCACGCTGGTGGCGTTTCCTGTTCAATACGACGGAACATCACAGCATGCACCATTCGCAGGATTATGAAGCCACGCGCAGCAACTATGCGAGCACCTGGATCGTCATCGACCGCCTTTTCGGCACCTGCGTGGATGGCGAGGCGGAACTGCTGGGCATGGAGGGCGGGCGCAAGATGTCGATCGCCGAAACGATGACCTATCCCTTCACCGAGGGCTGGAAATCGCTGAAAGAGCGTTTTGGCAAGGCGCGTTCCGCCCCGGTGATCGCCCAGCCGGCCGAATGATCGACACCCGGTGCCTGCAAGGGGACATCCTGTGAACCGTCGCTTCATCGATTGGCTCTGGCACGTCCGGGGCAGCCTGCCGCTCGCGCCGGGGCAATCGCGTGACGACGCCTTTGGCAGGCTTGACCCCCTGTTCCGCGAAGCGGGCACCAGCCACGACCGGACGGACGATACCCTGACCTTCCGCAAAAAGGGGCAGGGGGCGCAGGACAGGATGTCGATCTTCGACGGCGGCGTGCTTCAGATCAGGAAGGGTGCGGCGGGACTTGTGCTGCACTATCATCTCAGCAGCCGGGCCTTGCTGTTCTGCTTTCTGGCGCCCCTGCTTTTCCTGGGCTTTGCCCAATTGACCATCGCTGCCGGGAAGATCGAGAAGGCAACCGCCCATGCGACGGCGAAAAAGCCCGAGAAAAAGGATGCGATCCTGCAGCTGCATCCGATCGACAAGTTTCTGGGTGCGCCCGCGCCCGAAAAGCCGAAGAAGGACAAGGCGAAGTCGGAGGAGGATGACAAGAAGCCTTCCCCCAGGGCCGCCTATATCTTCGCCGCGATCTTCGCCTGCCTCTATGTCGTCGGGCGCGTTCTGGAAGGCAGGCTGGTCAGATCGCTGTTTCGAAAGAGCCTGCTCGGCGCATAGCGTCTTTCCGTCCGCCTGGAGCATCGTACGCAAAAGTGAGAACCGGTTTTGCGCACGATGCGACATCAAAAGCATAGCGCGCGCTGCATGACTCGGATTTAACGCAACGCGCTCTAGCGAAAACGCTCCGGCCATGCATCCTCAATTGGGACGTGGGGCGACCGGATATATGATGAAATCGTCATGCACCTGCGGCTGCTCCGGTACATTCAGGGCGGCCTTGAGCCCGGTCTGAAGCTCCGTGATGCTTGCTGCCGGCAATTCCAGCAGATGTTCGTCAGGATGCGCCTTTGCTTCGTGGGGATAATCCCGGCCGGGCGACCGCGTCATTTCGATATGCGCGCCCAGCACGGCGCGGACGGGATGCCGGGCCGCGAACGCCGCCACCCGATCGACGCTGGCGCGATCGTCAGGCAGGAAATTGACGGGCACATAGAGACGGCCGGGATAAAGCGTGTCGCCTGACAGCAGGATCTTCAGCCTTGGATCATAGACCATGATCGCCGCGGCCTGGTGGCCTGGAGTCGGAATGATGGTGAGCGCGCGGCCGCCAAGGTCGAATGTGGCCAGGCTGTCGGGCCAGCGCGCAATGCCGAAGAACCGGGCCACGTCCTGGGGCTCAAGCCCGATGACGGTTGTGTCGGGCCGTTCGCGAAAGGCGCTGTCGCCGGCGACATGATCGCCATGGCTGTGGCTGTGCGCCACGACCAGCGGGACCATGGGGCGTCCATGCGCCGCCGACCATTGCGCGACCAGCCGGTCCACCGCGGGTCGGATGCGGCCGCCCTCCGCGCCCGTGTCGATCAGCAGCGCCTTGTCGCGACCGAAGAGCAGGTAGAGAAAGGGCGCCTCGAAATTGGTCTTCACCGACTGGCGGATGACGAAACTGTCGTTGTCCAGCGCCTGCACCTGGACTTCCGGTTCCTGCGGCAACGTCCCGTCGATCCAACTCTCGGCAAACAGCCGGGGCGCCGCAGCTCCCTTGGCCGACAGGGATGGCTGGCCGCAAGGGACCATGATCGCCAGCATGATCCCGGCCAGCCTGGCCGATCGAACGACCGCAATGCCGCGCGCTGTCATGTCCTGCCACCCTTTCCTTGCAATATCTTCGGGAAAATTATCATGGGAAGGAAAGAAATCTTCCCGTAGATGTCGGATCCTGGGTAACATCGGGCACAGGAGATCGACTTAAAAATGATCGATATATGGAAATCGGGGAGAAATCCTTCATAGGATTCTCCCCGTTCCCGGATGTGATTCAATATTTGAACCGTGCTTCAATACCGAAGGTTCGTGGGCTGATGACTGCCCGCTTGTAGTAACGCAGGACCACTCCATCGTTCAGGCCGACGCGGGATCGGTCGTTGGCGACCGAAGACACCGCATATTTGTCGAAGATGTTGTTGGCAAAGATGCCCAGGCTGTATCTTTCGGTTTCATAGGCCAGCGAGGCGCGATGGAGCACATAGCCCGGCAGCTTGTCGCCAAAGGCGCGATCCCAGCCGAGCCGCGTCACGACGCTGCCGCGATAGGTCGCCGTCCAGTCTGCGACGATGTTGCCCTCCTTGAACGGCAGGGTGTAGGTCGCGCCCAGGCTGCCGCTGTTCTTCGCCGAACCGGGCAGGCGGTCGCCGGATAGCGCGTCGAGCTTGATCGGAACGCTGGGATAGGTTCCCGCCGGATCGTTGACGGGTATGTTGTCCGGCACATTCTGGGTCAATTTGGCATTCGTGTAGGAATAGGTGCCCTGGATCGACAGGCCGTCGACAGGCTTTACCTGGAAAGAGGTTTCAAAGCCTTCCGACTTTGCCTTGCCGCCGTTCACCGTGATGCCGACAATTCCGTTAACCGTGGCCGAATCAAGCTGAATACCATCCCATTTGATATGGAAAACGTTGAAATTGAACGTCAGCTTGCGGTCGAACCATTGGGTGCGGATGCCGATCTCCGCATTCTTGGTGGTATCCGGGTCATATTGGACTTCGTTCGGATGGCCACAGGGCAACTGGGTATTGTTGATTCCGTCGCCGTCCGGATCGTTGGGCAGCGGCTTGGGACAGGGGGCGACGCTGTTCGGGCCGCCGATGCGATAGCCCTTGCTGTAAGTGGCGTAGAGCATGATGTCGGGCGTGAAATTATAGGAGCTGTTGAATTTCCACACCCAGCCGCTTTTCTTCGCCGGGCCCCCGGCCGGCGGCATGTCATAGGGGCTGACCGGATCGCCGATCAGCGGCACCACAAGCGCGCCCGAGATCTTGGACGTGTATCCGAAATAACGGGCACCCGCGGTAAGCTGCCAGTTCGGCGTCACCCTGAAGGTGCCCTCGCCGAAGACCGCCTTCTCCGTGACCTTCGACTTCACATAGGACGCATATTCGACCTCGTCAGGATTGGGCTGCGTTCCGAATTCCACCCAGGGATGGTTCGGCACATGCTCGATATAGTCGCGATGCAGCTTCTGACGGTTGAAGAATCCACCCAGCACCCAGCTGAACGGCCCGCCATGCCGTGAAACGAAGCGGACCTCCTGGTTGAACTGCTTGCGTCGATCGACGGACTCGTTCCAGCTGGAGAAGGCCGGAAACGTCTCATAGCCATAATCGAGGTCGAGCAGCAGGTCGGTATTGTCGCTCCGCCTCTGGTTCCTGACGTCGGTATAGGCAGTCGTCGCGACGAGATCGGCGAAGTCCGCCAGGTTCGCGTTGATTTCCATGCTGCCAAGGTGCGCCCGACGCTTCACAGGTTCGAGATAACGGGCGGCATTTTCATATCGGCCCGTCCCCAGAACGCCATTGCTGTTATATTGGCCGCCGTCGGTCCTGGTCTGCTGATAGGCATAAGTGAAATTGGCCTGCAGATCCTCGCTGAACTGCACCAGCAACTGGTTGCGCGTGGTGAAGGTCTTTTCGAAGTTGACGTCGTCCCGCCTTTTCAGATTCGCGGCATAATCCGCGGGGGTGACGGCGTCAGGACCGCTCGGTTGCGGCAGGGACACGCCAGGCTGCTGCAACAGCAGGGGGGAATCGATGAAGCCGGGATCGTAATAATAGCCTGTCGCCGACCGGAAGGCGACATGATCCTGGAAGATCGGTATGTTGATGACCCCGTCCAGCTGGAAGCCGGTATTGCCGCTATGATCCTTGCCATAAAGGCGGCCATGCGCCTCGCTTCCGAAGGTCGTCAGGTTGGGCCGGTTCGGGATGTTGCGGATCGCGCCCGCCAGGGTGCCCAGGCCGTAAAGCGTGCCCTGCGGGCCCAGCAGCGTTTCCACCCGCGCGATGTCCAGCATCTTGAAGTCGTAATAGAGCGGAACCTCGCCCAGATATACGCCGATCGCATCGTCATAGGAATTGCCCGAGCTGTCCGTGTCCGACGCGTTGAGGCCGCGCAGCACGATCGTGCCGGTTGAACCGGGGCCAGTGTCGGAAATGGTCATGCCGGGCGTGAAGTCAGCGAGATCGCGCACATCGTCGATCCGCTGCTTGGCAATCTGCTCCGCGCCCACGGCGCTGATGTTGATCGGAACGTCCTGGATGGTGGCTGCGCGGCGGGTGGCCGTGACCACGATCTCGTTGCGGTCGCCGCTCGATCCGTCATTTTCCGCGGCATCCTGCGCGAAAACCGTATTGGTGCCGACGCCCATCAAAATGGTCGCGCCCATTAGCGTATTGCGTAGCAATTTCATAGTCTCTCCGACCCCCTTGCCGTTGAGCCTTGAGTGACATCCTTCCTCTTGACGCTCTGGACGAGCCGGCGTCTTGTCACATAATTTGCCCGCCGCAGGACCGATCATTTTTATAATGGCTTACACTGCAGCCGTTTCTGAACAGCCTGTCATGGCGAAGCGGAAAGGTGACGATAAGTTTCCGAACATCGCGCAAATCACATGGAGTCCCGCGCTTGAATGCCGCGCGCGCTATGCGGGCGACAGCCGGTATCTCGCCTGGCACTGCTGCATCGCTGACCCCTGTTCGATCCACATGCCCTCACTTTGCGGCAGATCGCCCTTTCCCGTTCCGCCGCTCGCATGAACGACACAGGACACGGTATGGATATTACCTATCGCGTCAAGCGTAATAATTCCGCACCTGCTCAGTATGAAGGACGGAATGTGTTGCATTGCATTAAATGGCGGATTTTGGCGGGATGAGCATCTTGTCCGACAAGATGGCATCTCTCGCAACACCTCGTCAGACCCGTGTGCCGCCCAAGGATGGAAAGGCTTCGACCCGGCGAATCGCCCCGGTGGCGAACCTGTTCCGAATCGTCTGATAATCCGCTTAATGCAGCAGGATGAGAGAAGGATCTCGACGGTGTCCTCGCACGGTGACGATTTTCCGACAGCGCGGGGCCGGCCCATGTCTGGTTTCGACGTTATTACATTTTATGAATGTCGTAATATTTTCTATGGACAAGGCCATGCAGCAAGGCGATGCTGCATTGCGAAAGGGGATCGAATCATGATCAGGACGGTTGGCAAGGCAGGCATGATCGCAGCGCTCGCCGGGGCTCTCATGCTCGCCTCCTGTTCACAGGCGCCCGATCCCGCGACCGGGCAGCGGAAAGAATTCAGCATCGGCTGGTCAATCTACGCCGGATGGATGCCGTGGCCCTATGCGCAACAGGCGGGCATCGTGAAGAAGTGGGCCGATAAATACGGCATCAAGATCAATGTCGTGCAGGTCAACGACTATGTGGAATCGATCAATCAATATACTGCGGGCAAGTTCGACGGCGTGACCGTCACGAACATGGATGCGCTCACCATTCCCGCTGCCGGCGGAAAGGATACGAGCGCGATCATCGTGGGCGATTATTCGAACGGCAATGATGGCATCCTGCTGAAGGGCGCGGATCAGCTCGCCGCGATCAAGGGGCGGCAGGTGTATCTGGTCGAGCTTTCCGTGTCGCATTATCTGCTGGCGCGCGGGCTCCAGACGGCGGGCCTGAAGCCCACCGACGTCCGGACGGTGAACACGTCCGACGCGGACATAGTGGGCGCCTTTGGCAGCCCAGCGGCCAATGCGGCGGTGGCCTGGAATCCGCAGCTTTCGGTCATGAAGGCGCAGCCGGGCGTGAAGCAGGTGTTCAGCTCGGCCCAGATCCCGGGCGAAATACTGGACCTGCTCGCCGTCGATACCGCGACGCTCAAGGCGAACCCCAATCTCGGCAAGGCGCTGACAGGCATCTGGTATGAAACCGTCGCGTTGATGCAGCGGCAGGACGCGCAGGGGAAGGCGGCGCGCGCCGCCATGGCCAAATTGTCGGGCGCCACGCCGGAAAGTTTCGACGGCCAGTTGTCGACCACGCATCTCTATGCCGATCCCAAGGCAGCGGTGGCCGCGACCGTCGCTCCGGCGCTGGTCAAGACCATGACCCAGGTTCGCGACTTCAGCTTTTCCAAGGGGCTGTTCAAGGGTGCGTCGTCGGCCGACGCCGTGGGCATCGCCTTTCCCGGCGGAAAGACGCTTGGCGATCCGCAGCGGGTGACGCTGCGGTTCGACGACAGCTTCATGAAGCTGGCGGCGGACGGAAAACTCTGATCGCGTTCATTCGATCCTGCCGAAGGTGATGAGACGATGCGTTGGGTGAATCGACATGCGCGCCGAAGCGAACGGATCTTCTGGGGTTCGTTGCCGATCCTGCTGCTAGTGCTGCTTTACCTGTTCATCGCGGCGCAGCGCCATGCCGCCAATCCGCTGGACAAGATCCTGCCGCTTCCCGGGAGCATGGCAACGGCGATGGCCGCGCTGCTCTTTCAGCCGGACCCGCTGACCGGCCAGCTTGTCTTCTGGGCCGACACGCTGGCCAGCCTTCAGCGCCTAGGGCTGGGCCTGGGCATCGCCACGCTCTCGGCGCTGGTGGCGGGGCTTGTGCTCGGCGTCCTGCCGCCGGTGCGCGCGACCTTCGGACCCCTGGTGACGGCGGTCGCGGTCATCCCCCCCATTGCGCTGCTGCCGATATTGTTCATCGCGCTGGGCCTGGGGGAGACGGCGAAGGTTGCGCTCATCGTGATCGGCATCGCGCCGGTCATGATGCGCGACATCGCCGCCCATGTGGCAGCCCTCCCGCGGGAGCAGATCATCAAGGCGCAGACGCTGGGTGCCAGTTCCTGGCAGATCATGATCCGCATCGCCCTGCCGCAGGCCATGCCGCGCCTGCTGCACGCGGTCCGCCTGTCGCTTGGTCCGGCCTGGGTGTTCCTGATCTCAGCGGAGGCGATCGCGTCTGACGTGGGTCTTGGCTACCGGATATTCCTGGTCCGCCGCTATCTCTCGATGGACGTGATCATACCCTATGTCGCCTGGATCGCGATCCTTGCGATCCTGATGGACGTGGCGCTGACCCTCGCCAGCCAATGGCTTTACCCCTGGGCACATGGAGAGCGGCATTGAGCGCGCTGCTGTCCCTTCGCGACATCTGGGTCGAATATGGCGACAAGATCGTCCTGGAGAAGGTGAACCTCGACATCGAAACGGGTTCCTTCGTTTCGATCATAGGGCCCTCCGGCGCCGGAAAGAGCAGCCTGCTGCGCGTCGTCCTGGGCCAGGAAGTGCCCAGCCGCGGGACCATATTGCTGGACGGAACGCCGCTGACGCCGGAATGCGGGCCCGATCGCGGCGTCGTGTTCCAGCGCTATTCGGTGTTCCCGCACCTTTCCGCCCTGCAGAACACGATCTTCGGGCTGGAATGCGCCAAGGCTCCCTTCGCGGGCCGGCTGTTCGGCCATGCGCGCCGCGCAGCCAGGGCGGAGGCGGAGGAGATGCTGGACGCGGTCGGCCTGCGCGATTCGATGCATCTCTATCCCGCGCAGATGTCGGGCGGCATGCAGCAACGTCTTGCCATCGCCCAGGCCCTCATCAAACAGCCTCGCATCCTGCTTCTCGACGAGCCGTTCGGCGCCCTGGATCCCGGCATCCGCGCGGACATGCATGTGCTGATCACGCGGCTTTGGCGGGATTATTCGCTGACGATCATCATGGTGACCCACGACATCAGGGAAGCCTTTTCGCTCGGCACGCGGGTGCTTGCGCTCGACAAGCGCCGCCATGACCCGCACGCGCCCCATCGGTTCGGCGCGACCGCGGTTTACGACCTGCCGCTGCGCGACCGGTCAGAACCGGCGGCGAGCGAAGAATCCGACGCTCCGGACGAGAGCGAACGGAATGAAGAGGAAAGGACGGATCATGAGTAGCGACACCGGAACTCTGGCGCGGCTCAGCATGAGCCTGCCGGGCGATCTGTTCCGGCAACTCGACGCCATGGTGGAGGAACGCGGGCTGCCGTCGCGGTCCCAGCTCATTGCCGAACTGATCCGCCACGCGCTGGCCGAGCATGAGGCCTTCACCCGCCCGGACGAGATGCTCGCGGGTACCATCACGATCGTCTATCGCGGCGATCGGGGGCGGGTGCGGCATCAGCTTGCCCAGACGCAGGCGGATTATCTCAAGGAGGTGATCTCGTCCCAGCATGTGTTCCTGGAAGGGGACCAGTCGCTTGAAGTGCTGCTGGTGCAGGGGCCTGCGTCCCTGTTGAAGGAATTGTGCGACGCGCTGCGCCGGGTCCGGGGGGTCCACCAGCTTCAGCTCGTCACGACCACCGCGCTGCTGCCGCCGCTCTATGAGCAGGAAAACGGCAGCCAGAAGGGGAATGCCGCATGACCGGATCTCTCGCCAATCCCTTGGCCGCCCGTGATCACGCCCGCAGCATGGCGGGGACGGTGGTGGAGGCGATGCCGCTGTTGCCGCCGGCGGCGGATGACCTTCCGGCCGGCGTGCCTGCCCAGGACCTGTTGTGGGAAGAAACGATCGCGGCCGGCGGTTATGCCACGCGCCGCCTGCCGCGCGGCGCGCGCCTGCGCCTGATCGACCTCAGGGGCGATGCCTGCGCATCGATGCTGCTGTTCAACGCGGACATGCCGACCGAGCGGCTCAACGTGGCCGATACGGTGAAGGTGCAATGGAACGCCTATCTGGGCCAGGGCAAGCTGCTGCTGTCGGACATGGGCAGGGTGCTCATGAGCTTTCTGGAGGACAGCGCGGGCACGCATGACAGCTTCTGCGGGACTTCCAACGCCGCGACCAATGCCGCCCGCTACGGCAATGGCGCCAATAGCGGGCCTTGTCCCAACGGACGCGACCGTTTCCTGCTGGGCGCGGCGAAGCACGGGTTGCAGCGGCGCGACGTCCATCCCTGCGTGACGCTGTTCAAGGGCGCGAAGATCGAGGTGGATGGCGCGATCACGCCGCTGATCGGACCCTTTCCCGCCGGCCGCAGCGTCGTGCTGCGCGCCGAGATGGACGTGACCCTGGTCATCGCCAACTGCCCCCATGTCCTGGACCCGCGGGAGCGGTGGACCGTGACGCCGCTGCGGGTCAGCGCCTGGCGCGGCCCCGTGACGCCGGAGGACGACGTCATCCGCAATGCCACGCCGGAGGGACTGCGCGCCTTCCTGAATGTCGAAGATTATTATCGCCGCTAGAGCGCCTTTGCCTTTGAGCGAAAACGCTCTGTCTTTTGATCCCGCATCTTCCGGATTGTCGACCATCAGGGGCCAACTGGAAAAATGCCCAGGAAAGAACGGGTTTCCGCATGAGCTTTGATCCCCATTTGACGGGCCTTTCGGGGGCCATTGTCCATGATGTCGTGGTGCCCGCACGGGCGCCGTGGCTGCATCATGTCTATGCCGGCCAGACGCTGCGCATCGTCGACCTGGAAGGCAATCAGGCCGTCGACTTCCTCCTCTATTCGGCGGCGGACGACGCTGAACGGTACAGCGCGCAGGATACCGTGGCCGCGCAGGGCAATCTGTTCCTGCGCGAGGGCACGGTGCTGCGATCCAATGAGGGGCGCGCGATGATGACCATCGCGGCGACGTCGGTCGACTATCACGATACCATCGGCGGCGCCTGTTCGTGCGAATCCAACACGCTGCGCTACGGCCACCACACCAAGGCCGAACATGCCTGCGTGGAAAACTTCCTGGAGGCCAATCTGCTGGAAGGGCGCGGCAAGCGCGACATCGTTTCCAACATCAACTTCTTCATGAACGTGCCGGTCGAGGAAGACGGTTCGCTCGGCATCGTCGACGGGATCTCCGCGCCCGGCCTGACCGTGGACCTGAAGGCGGAAATGGACGTGATCGTCGTCGTGTCGAACTGCCCGCAGATCAACAATCCCTGCAACGGCTTCAACCCAACCCCCGTCCGCATGATCGTGACCGCATGAGCTTCGATACGGTCCTCATCGCCAATCGCGGCGCTATCGCCACGCGCATCATTCGCACCTTGCGGCGCATGGGCCTGCGCTCGGTCGCGGTCTATTCCGAAGCGGACGAAAATTCCCTGCACGTCGCGCAGGCGGACGAGGCGGTCTGCATCGGCCCGGCGCGGGCGTCGGACAGCTATCTCGACATCGATGCCATATTGAGCGCCGCCCGCGCCACGGGCGCCGGCGCGATCCATCCGGGCTATGGCTTCCTTGCCGAAAATGTGGAGTTTGCCGAAGCCTGCGCCGCAGCCGGCATCGTCTTCATCGGCCCGACGACCGACAATATCCGCACCTTTGGCCTGAAGCACAGCGCGCGCGCCCTGGCGGCGGCCCATGGCGTGCCGCTGGCGCCGGGCACCGGCCTGCTGACCGATGAGGAGGAGGCCGTGGCGGCGGCGCGGGATATCGGGTTCCCCGTCATCCTGAAGGCAACGGCCGGCGGCGGCGGCATCGGCATGCGCATCTGCGAGGAGGAAAGCGACGTTCGGGAGGGCTTTGCCGCCGTGGCGCGCCAGGGCCAGAGCAATTTCGGCGACGCGGGCATATTCCTTGAACGCTATATCCGCAGGGCGCGGCACATTGAAGTCCAGCTTTTCGGCGATGGCGAAGGCCGCGTCATGCCGCTGGGAGAGCGCGACTGTTCGCTCCAGCGCCGCAACCAGAAGGTGGTAGAGGAATCGCCCGCGCCCCTGTTGCCGCCCGCCGTCCGCCGCGAGTTGATCGCCGCCGCCACCCGCCTGGGCCAGGCCGCCGTCTACCGCTCCGCCGGGACGGTGGAATTCCTCTACGACGCCGAACGCCAGCAATTCTTCTTTCTTGAGATGAACACGCGCCTGCAGGTCGAACATGGCGTCACCGAAGAGGTGATGGGCATTGATCTGGTCGAATGGATGATCCGCGGCGGCGCGGGCGACTTCGCCTTTCTCGACGCGCCGCCGCCCCAGCCGCGCGGCCATTCGGTGGAGGTGCGGCTCTATGCCGAAGATCCGACGCTCGACTATCGTCCGACTTCCGGAACGCTGACGGCGGTTCAGTTCCCCCCCGACATCCGCGCCGAAACCTGGTGCATGGCAGGCAGCGACGTCAGCATCTGGTACGATCCGATGCTGGCCAAGCTGATCGTCCATGCCCCGACGCGTGATGAGGCGATCGCAAAGATGCAGGCCGCGCTCGACCAGAGCCGCGTCGATGGCATAGAGACAAATCTGCGCTGGCTGCGCGATGTGGTCCGGTCCGACGCCTTCGTCAGCGGCGAGGTGTCCACCCGCGCTCTTGACGGCGTCGTTTCCCATCCCAGCAGCATCCGCGTGATCAGCGGCGGCACCGCCACCACCGTTCAGGACTGGCCGGGCCGGCAGAAATTATGGGCGGTCGGCGTCCCTCCTTCGGGGCCGATGGACGATCAGTCCTTCCGCATGGGCAACCGGCTGCTGGGCAATCCCGAAGGGACCGCCGGACTGGAAGTCACGGTGACCGGCCCGACGCTGGACTTCACCGCGCCGGCGCGCATCTGCCTCATGGGCGCTGATTTCGGGGCGACGCTGGATGGCCAGGCCGTGGCACGGGGCGTCGCGATCGACGTGGTGGCCGGCCAGACGCTTGCCCTTGGCCGCGCGTCCGGCGGCGGCCTGCGGGCCTATATCCTGGTCGCCGGCGGTCTCGACATCGCGCCTTATCTCGGCAGCCGCAGCACCTTCGAACTCGGCCAGTTCGGCGGGCATGCCGCTCGCCGGCTGCTGGCTGGCGATACCCTGCACTTCGCGCGCGATCGAACAGGCGCACCACTTGCTTCCGCCGACCTGCCGGTTCTTTCGACGCAATGGACGTTGCGCGTCCTCTATGGTCCCCACGGCGCGCCGGATTTCTTCACCGATGCCGATATAGAGGCCATCATCGCCGCCGAATGGCAGGTCCATTACAACAGCAATCGCACCGGCGTCCGCCTGATCGGACCCAAGCCGCAATGGGCCCGCGCCGACGGCGGCGAGGCCGGGTTGCACCCATCCAACATTCACGACAATCCCTATGCCATCGGCGCCGTCGACTTTACCGGCGACATGCCGATCATCCTGGGCCCTGACGGCCCTTCGCTTGGGGGTTTCGTCTGCCCCTTCGTGGTGATCGCGGCCGATCGGTGGAAAATCGGCCAGCTTGCGCCGGGCGACAAGCTGCGTTTCGCCCCCGTCAACATCGACGATGCGGCCGTGGCGGATGCGTTGCAGCGGCGGCTGCTCGCCTCCGGATCGGTGGAGGATGCCGCGCCGGTGCGGCCGATCGAAATGCTCTCGCCCATCCTTGCAGAGATGCCGGAGCAGCCCGGCCGTCCACGGACTGTCTATCGCCAGCAGGGTGATCGCAACATCCTGGTCGAATATGGTCCCATCATACTCGACATCGAATTGCGGATCCGGGTCCACGCACTGATGACGGAGCTGGAACGGATCGCCCTGCCCGGCATAATCGATGTCGTTCCGGGCATCCGTTCGCTGCAACTGCATTTCGACGGCGAACAACTGGATCAGCGTGCCGCGCTGGCAGCGCTGATCTCTGCGGAGGAGCGCCTGGGCGACCTTGAGGATTTCACCATTCCTTCTCGCGTGGTCCATATGCCGCTCAGCTGGCGCGATCCGGCGACGATCGAGACGATCGAGAAATATATGGGCGGCGTGCGCGCCGACGCGCCCTGGTGCCCGGACAACATCGAATTCATCCGTCGCGTCAACGGCCTTCCCGACGCGGCGGCGGTGGAGCAACTGATCTTCGAGGCGAATTACCTCGTCCTGGGGCTGGGCGACGTCTATCTGGGCGCGCCGGTCGCGACCCCGGTCGATCCGCGGCACCGGCTCGTCACCACCAAATACAACCCCGCCCGCACCTGGACGCCGCCCAATGTCGTGGGCATCGGCGGCGCCTATATGTGCATCTACGGGATGGAAGGACCGGGCGGCTATCAACTGTTCGGCCGGACCATCCAGGTGTGGAACACGCATCGCCAGACCGATGTCTTTGTCGAGGGGAAGCCCTGGCTGCTGCGCTTCTTCGATCAGATCCGATTCTATCCGGTCAGCGCGGAGGAACTGGCCGAATGGCGCCGCGATTTCCCGAGCGGGCGGCGTTCCATCCGGATCGAGCCGTCGGAGTTCCGGCTGGCCGACTATCGCGCCTTCCTGGCTGAAAATGCCGATGCCATCGCCGCCTTCGAGGCGCACCGGCAGGACGCCTTCGACGAGGAGCGTGCCGAATGGCAGCGCAGCGGCGAGTTCGACCGCATCACCAGCCTGACGGAGGCCGACGCGGCCGAGCCGGACGCGATCGACGTGCCGGAGGGGGCCGATCTGGTCGAAACGCCCTTTGGCGGCAGTATCTGGAAATTGCTGGTTGCGGTTGGCGACGAAGTGAAGGCGGGCGATACGATTGCCGTCATCGAGGCCATGAAGATGGAATGCGCGGTGCAGAGCCCCATCACCGGCACGGTCGCGGCCGTCTATGTGCAGGAGCGGCAGGCATTGCAGCCCGGCGCACCGGTGCTGGCGTTGAGGGCCGGGGCATGACCGCATTCGACCGGCGCAGCGCTGCGACAATCGCGGGAGACATCAGGGCGGGCCATGCCAGTGCGGTTGCCGTGATGGAGGAGACGGTTGCCCGGATCGCCGCCTATGACGCCGTGCAGCCGCAGATCTGGATCAGCCGGGCAAGGCCCGACGACCTGATCGCGGCCGCGCGGGCTATCGACGCCCGCCTCGCCGCAGGAGAGGACCTGCCGCTGGCCGGCGTTCCGTTCGCGGTCAAGGACAATATCGACGCCGCCGGGTTCGACACGACCGCCGCCTGCCCGGCCTTCGCCTATCGTCCGGGACGGTCGGCGACGGTCGTCGAACGCCTGGCCGCGGCCGGCGCGATCTGCGTCGGCAAGACCAATCTCGACCAGTTCGCCACCGGCCTCAACGGCACGCGCAGCCCCTATGGCAGTCCGCGCAACGCCTATGATCTCGCCTATGTCAGTGGCGGGTCCAGTTCGGGTTCCTCGGTGGCGGTGGCGGCCGGGCTGGTCCCCTTCGCGCTGGGGACGGACACGGCCGGTTCGGGCCGCGTGCCCGCCGCCTTCCAGCATCTGGTCGGGTTCAAGCCGAGCAAGGGGAGATGGAGCAATCGCGGACTGGTGCCCGCCTGCCGCACGCTGGATTGCATCACCGTCTTCACCGGCGATACCGCTGACGCCGGCTTGCTCGACGGGATCATTGCCGGCTTCGATCCGGCGGACCCCTATTCGAAGCCGCTGTCGGACCTCCCGCGCCGGTGCAGGACCATCGGCGTGCCCCGCCGGGACCAGCGCGCCTGGTTCGGCGACGTGGAATCCGAATATCTGTACGATCGCGCATTGCAGCGGCTGGCAGGGCTGGCCGATATTGTGGAGATCGACATCGCACCGCTCCTCGAAGCGGCGCAACTTCTCTACGGCGGACCCTGGGTGGCGGAGCGGGCCGCGGCCATGGCGACGCTGCTCGCCGACGATCCCGACGCGATCGACCCCACCGTGCGGGAGGTCGTGGAACCCGGGCTGACGATTGGCGCGGTGGAATTGTTCAACGGCATCTATCGCCTGGCCGAACTCAAGCGGCATTCCGACCAGCAATGGGCCGATATCGACCTGATGGCCTTCCCGACCACAGGCACCACCTTCCGCGTTGCCGAACTGCTCGCCGCGCCGGTCGCGCTCAACAGCGCGCTTGGCTATTACACCAATTTCGTGAACCTGCTCGACATGGCTGCCGTGGCTGTTCCAGCCGGCATCAGGGCCAATGGCACCGGGTTTGGCATCACCCTGATCGGCCCCGCCGACAGCGACCGCGCCCTGCTCGACGCGGCGGACGCCTATCTCGCCAAGGCTGATCTTCCTTCCCCACCCCCGCTTGATCTGGAGGGCAAAATGCAGACCGTGAAACTCGCCGTCGTGGGCGCTCATCTCAAGGACATGCCGCTTCACTGGCAACTGACATCGCGCGAGGCGAAGTTCGTCGGCGCCTTTGAAACGGCGCCGACCTACCGGCTCTATGCCATGGCGAACAGCGTCCCGCCCAAGCCGGCGCTCGTGCACAGCGAGGATGGCGGCCCGATCGCGCTTGAGGTTTACGAGCTGGGTGTGGCGGAGTTCGGAAGTTTCGTGGCCGAAGTGCCTGCGCCGCTGGCAATCGGCACGGTGACGCTGGCGGACGGCAGCAGCGTCAAGGGCTTTGTCGCAGAGCCGCGCGCGCTGACGGGCGCGGAGGACATTACGGCGCTGGGCGGCTGGCGCGCCTATATGGACGGAAGGGCCTAGCGATGCCGAAGCTCCGCATCATGGGGCGATTTCCCGGCGATCGGCGCCGATCGCTGGCCAGGAAATCCGCGCTGGCCGCCGCGCTGACGGTAAGCTGCGCCACCTTCCTGTTCGCTTCCCCCGCAAGCGCCGAGCAGGTGATCCAGGTGCCGGGCTTTGCTGATTTCCTGGCGGTCGATGGCGACGGCGTCTGGGTGACCAACGCCGGCCGCGTCGAACGCTGGACCCGCAAGGGCAAGAAGGCGGAAGTCGCCATGGGGCGCCCCTGCGGCGCCATGGCGATATTGGCCGGATCCTTATGGGTGGCCGATTGCGCGCAAAATGCACTGGTCCGGATCGACACCGCCACCGCCGAAAAGACGGCGACCATAGCCACCGGCATCGCCAATCCGAAGGGCGAACTCAACATCGTCGCCGAAGCCGGATCGATCTGGGTCGCCAGCGACCAGAAGGGTGTCGTCTCTCGCGTCGATCCCGCGAGCAACCAGGTGACGGCGACCGTCCCGGTCAATGCGGGAACCTATTATCTCGCCTCCGGCTTCGGCTCGGTCTGGGCAGTGAGCAGCGACGGCGCGACGATCCAGCGCATCGACCCGGCGACCAACAGCGTGGTCAAGACCACGGCGCTGGGCAAGCAGCCGGGTTTTCTGGCGGCCGGCGAAGGCGCCGTCTGGGTTCAGGAACAGGGCGACGGGACGGTCGCCCGCGTCGATCCGGTCAGCGGCGAGGTGACCGGCCGCGTCAAGGTGGGCGAAGTGCTGCAATATGGCGATATCGACACGGGCGGCGGCGTCATATGGCTGCGCACGACCGAAGGGCAGACCTTCGTGGCGATTGATCCCGAAACGCTGGCGATCAAGGCTCGCGTCGGCAAGGTCGAAGGCAGCGGCGCGCTGCGCTATACCCGCAAGGGCCTTTGGACATCGGCGCATGACGTGCATACGCTGAGCTGGTGGCCCCATCCGGCCAGGCTGGCGAAATGACCGGGGCGCTGCCCTGATCATGTCGCGCGCTTGTTCTTCCGGCGTTTGTCTGGAAATACGTCAAAGGCGCATTTCCAGACCGTCCTTCTGGATTTCGATCTGATTGAATCAGATCGCCGCTCTGGTTTCCTTGTTTGCCGCGATTTCTTGACCAGCGATCGGTTCCGATCACTTGAAAATGCGGTATCAAAAGACCAGAGCGTTTCCGCTCATGGTGGAAATGCTCTAGCGGAGCGCCGCGACGCGCACCGGCGCCGGAGTCATTGCCAGTTGCGCTTCGACCTGGGCGTGGATATCGGCCACCACGGATGCGCGGCAGGCGCGGGCCTTGGCTTCCAGGGCGAGGTGGATGCCAGCCAGCCGGTCACCGCAGACCGCATTGGCCGCCTGCTCCATGCGGATGGCAAGACGCTGCTGTCCCTGCGCGGACGACAGGTCCAGACCCCTCAGGTCCAATATCGCCTGATCCTGCGCAAAGGGATTGTCGGCGGCGCTGGCAATCGCCGGGATGGCGCATGCGACAGCGGCAAGGGCGGCAAGGCCAATCTTCATCATCATCTCCTGTGTCTTGAACCAATGCCGCTCTCCGGCGACTGCGGATCACATAGTTCCGGGAGATGAAACTTTCAATACAAGACTTCAAATCGTTATTTTATTACTGACGGCGAAGTGTTTTATTACTTGGCGTGAACGACCAGCATCGTCAGCCTTTCACTCCGGCCCAACAGGCCTGTTGGCAGGCGGACCTCGCTCTCGCCACCGCCAACGGCAACCGTGATCGTCCGGGCATGGGGAAGCGACCATTGGCGGACAGTATCGACAGGCAGCCGCACCCGCCATTTGCGCGCGCCGTCCACCGATACCGCATGGCCGTTGATCATGACCGGCGCTTCCGCATCCTCACGGCGACCCGACACCAGCAGGCAACTGCCGGATCGGCAATGGACCAGCCGGGTGCCCGCCTCTCCGGTCGCCAGGGCGGGCGTTGCGGCAGCGGCAAGCACCGCGCCCAGCATCAATTTGCCGAAAGGGGTCATGGCATTGGCGTCCCTTGCTTCATGGGATGTCGATCCCGGCCTGCTCGAAATAGCGGCGCACCGGCTCCAGCACCGCCGCATGCCGTTTCCACCGCCCGACCGATCCGGTGTAGATCGGCTGTCGCACCTGGGCGGCGCTAGGGGTGGAAACCGGGGCATTATTGCTGTGGAAGGACAGGCAATCCTCCGACCAGTCCAGCCCGCAATGGGCAAGAAGCCGGCGCGTCTCACCCTCCAGATCGGCAACGAGATCCTCGTAGCGCAGCTCGATCAGCTGGCCGGGCAGGGCCTGGCGCCACCGGGCCATCAGCCGATCGAAGCGGACATGATAAGCGGCGGTATCCAGAAGGTCGTAGCTATAGTCATAATAGGGAGAGCCGACGGCAAACAGGTTCCGGAAATTGCTGAGCACCGTATCCATGGGATCGCGGCGCAGGCAGATGATCCTGGCCGAGGGCAGCGCCCGCGCAATGAAACCGGCGTAGAAGAAATTGCCGGGAAACTTGTCGATGAACCGAAGGGTTGCGTCGCGCCGATGGTGGCTGGCCCGTTCCAGATAGTCGCGCCCGATCGCCCCCATGTCGGCCTGCGCCGCGGCTGCGATCGTTTCCGCATCCATCACCGTGGACGTGCGCGTGCCGCCAGCCTTCTTCACGGTCAGCGGCATGGCCTGCAGTTCGCCCGCGCTTTCGACCTGCGGATGGGAGGAGAGGATGCGGTCGACCAGCGTCGTGCCGGTGCGCGGCATGCCGATGATGAAGATCGGATCGGCCGTGGATGGCCCGATCGCCTGCGGCAGCGGCCAGGCTGCCTCGATCGCGTCGAACAGCGCGGCGTCACGCGCGAAGGCATAGGGCAAGGTCCGGCGATGTTCGGCGTTCGCGACGCAAAGCCGCGCCAGCGCGTCGTCCGGCCGCCCGATGTCCTCCAGCTCCTTCGCCAGCGCATAGCTGAGCAGCAGCCGCCCTCGACCGTCGCCGGTGCCGCCCAGCGTCCGTTCCAGCCGCTCGACATGATTGCATGCCGGCGTCTGCTTGCGGATGCCGGCCAGCAGATGGTGGGCGCGGGCATCGCCGGGCGCGAGGGCGATCAGCGCCTCCAGCGCGGCATCGGCCTCTTCCGCCCGGCCCAGGAAGTTGAGCGTGACGGCCTGATTGTAGCGATAATTGCCGTTCTGCGGCTCCAGCCGGACCGCTTCGTTGAAATGCGCCAGCGCGGCGGCATGGTTCCCCAGCCGGGCATAGACGCAACCGATGGTATCGCGGCTGAACGCATCGGCGGGCGGCGCCGCTTCGGCCTCCCGTAGCGTCGCTGCGGCATCGCCGTCCCGGCGGGTCATGATCAGCAGCCTGGCGAGCTGCGCGCGATATTCCCCCCTGGGGTCGATCGCCACCGCCTGATCCAGATGGCGGAGCCCGGCCTGGATGTGCCCGGCATTCGACTCCGCGACGCCAAGCAGGAAATGGCCTTCGGCCTCCGTGGGATTGTTCGCCACCATTGTGGCGGCAATCTGGCGCGTCGCCTGGATGTCGCCCCGCATCAGCGCGTTTCGCGCGGCGCTGACCTGCCGGGCGAACATCGTCGTCATGCCGGTGCCGCGCCTTCCACGGCGTTCTGGACGGCGGCATCGGCCTCGATCTGGCCGTCGGCCATGCTCCCCCGGACCCGCGCCGCGCCCTTGCCGGCCCGGGCCCTGTCGATCAGGGGCTGGAAGGGGAATAGGGTCTGTTCCCAGATCGACAGGCGGCGGCGGTCATCCTGGCCGACCAGCGCGGACTCGCCTTCCCGATAGGTGCCGAAGATGCGGTCCAGCAGGATCAGCGAATTGCCGTAATTGCAGCGCGTGCTTTCATAATCCGTCGAATGGTGCAGGCTGTGGTGGCGGATCGTCGTGAAGAAGAAGGCGTACCAGATCGGCGGATCGGCGCGGACATTGGCGTGGGCGAAGGTGGAGATCACCCCCAGCACGTTGATCGCCGCGAACACGGCGCTGTTGTCGAGGTCGAACAGCGCCACCACGCTCAGGCTGATCAGCACCAGCTCTATGGGGTTGCCCACCGCGCCCTTCGCGGCGTTCAACTGGGTCAGGTGGTGATGCGGGGCATGCGTCAGCCAGAAGGGCGTGCTGTTGTGCATCAACCGATGCATCCAATATTGGCCGAATTCGATCAGGAACACCACCAGCGCCACCTGCAGCAGCCATGGCATGTGCATGGCCCATTCCGTGGTGATGCCCAGCGAAGCCTTGGCCGCCTTGAGCGGATCTTCGGCAAGCTTCGTCGAAACCCAGGATATGACGGTTGCGCTCAGAATATTGTAGAACAGGTCAGTGAAGAATTCCTGCCTGTTCATCCGCCAGCCCGAATGGCGTTCATGGACCAGCTCCAGGAGCAGGACGATGATGGTGATGAGGGGCGACATCACCACGAACGTCCACGGGTGATCCAGCAAGGCCTTCGGACCATAGGCCCAGAACAGCAACACCGCAGCGATCATCGCGGGCGGCATGGAGTTGAAGATCCTGTCCTTCATCGCGCTTCCCGTTCCCCGGCCGTTTCCCGCCCGCTTGCGCCGACAGGCGATTCCGTCGGACAGGCGTGGCTTTCATTCGGATGGGAAGGCTGTGCTGCGCTGCGTCAATCGGGCAGACGCAAAGTTTTGATGCAATGCATAGATCAGATCTATGTCCTGGTCTTTGCCCGCAACCTGCGGATCACCTCGTCCCAGAAAAGCTGCGTGGCCGTGTCGCGGGCGCGTTCGGAACGGGACAGGAGGAAGATGTCGTAGGACGGCTCGGCATCCACATCCAGGATCGGCCACAGCCTTTCGCGCGCCACATCATCCTCGGCCGCCAGCACCGGCAGGAAGCCGATGCCGACCCCCTGGACGATCAGCCGCTTCGCCTCGTTGATGTCCTCGGCCAGGCCGTTCACCTTCGTTCCCAGCCGGTATCGGCGGCGCAGATGGGTGATCAACTCGATCTCATCGTCTCCGGTAAGGACGAATCCCTCGTCCCTGAGGTCGTGGAGGCGGTTCAGCCGATATCCGAAATAGGGGCTGTAGCGGGAACAATAGAGCTGTTGGCGCTCCACCAGCAGCGGCTCGTACATCAGGCTGCCGCGAACGCTGCTGTCATAGCCGACGCCGATCTCGACCTCCCCCTGTTCCAGCGCGTCGAGCACCTGACGCCAGGGCGACACCCGGATCTCGATGTGGATGGCCGGGTTGCGCCGGTGCAGGCTTGCGATCGCCTCGTCGAATTCCGGCGAAACCAGACCGGATATGATCTGGATGCGAACGATGCCCTCGACCCGCTTGGTCGCCTGGGCGATCTGGTGCGGCATCATCTGCGCCGATTCGAGCATGTCCTCGCAAAGCGCCATCATCGCCTTGCCGGCCGCCGTCATCTCCACGCCGGTCGCCGTGCGGTGGAGCAGCGTCACGCCGACATGATCCTCCAGCCGCTTGAGCGCGGCGCTGATGCTCGGCTGCTGCCGGTTGAGCTGCCGCGCCGCCGCACCGATCCCGCCGGCGCGGACGATGTCGACGAAGGTGCGCATCAGGTTCCAGTCGACACGGCTTGCGAACCTCTTGTCGACTAGGATCGATCGATCACTCATGTTCCGCCTCCTTCGCCAGAATGACGTGGTCATAGATCAAATCAATGGAAATCATCGAATCGTCCCATCTATGCCTATGCCCCGCTTCGCCTAGCATTGCGCCATGGCTGTCCTTCCCTTTGTCGACATATCCAGGCTGGCAAGCGCTTCCCGCGAGGACAGGCTTGACGTAGCCCGCGCGCTGGACTGCGCCTGCACCGATGCGGGCTTTCTCTATATTGGCGGGGCGCAGCTGGACTGGGCGCTGTTTCGCCGCCTTGTCGCGCGGGCCAAGGCGTATTTCGCGCTGGACCATGAGGCGAAGATGGCCAGCTATATCGGCCATTCGCAGAACCACAGCGGCTATGTGCCCGTGGGGGAGGAGCAGTTCGGCACGGGCACCAGCGATCTCAAGGAAGCCTATGACATCAACCGCGACTATCTGCGGCCTGACGATCGCCGGCCGCTGCTGGGCCCGAACAACTGGCCCGAAATGCCCGGATTTCGCGAGGACGTGTCGGCATATTACCGGCACCTGTCGGACATTGGCGGCCAGATCTTCCGCGCCTTCGCGCTGGCGCTGGGGCTGGAGGAGGATCATTTCGACGCGCATCGCCGGAACCCGCCCAGCCAGTTGCGGCTCATCCACTATCCGTTCGATTCCAGCGCGCAGGACAGGCCGGGCATAGGCGCCCATACCGACTATGAATGCTTCACCCTGCTCTTCGCCACGGCGGGGGGCCTGCAGATTCTCGACCGGAACGGCGACTGGGTGGACGTGCCGCTGATGGACGGCGCGATGATCATGAACATTGGCGACATGATGGAGATCCTGTCCAACGGGCGCTATGTCGCGACGACCCATCGCGTGAAGAAAGTGGCGCAGCAGCGCTACTCCTTCCCCTTCTTCCACGCCTGCGACTATGACTATGTCGTGGCCCCGCTGGTGCCGGGCGAAACACCCCGCTATCCGCCGCTCAGGGGTGGTGAACATCTGTTCAACCAGACGGCGCAGACCTTCGCCTATCTCAAGCGCCGGATCGCGAAGGGGGAACTGGTGCTGGCCAACGCCATGCCGCTCGATTCCTTCGGGCGGCGTCCGGGAAAGCCGGGCGCATGAGGCTGGCCGACCTGCCCGATGCGCTGCCCCCGGTGGTTCCGGCCCAGCCGGCCTTTCCGCGCCGCCTGCTGGGGGCTTTCCGGCGCAAGAGCATCACCTTCTGCACCGGCGTGACGGATGAGGCGACCGTGGTCTACTGGTTCCAGTCGCGCAGCTTCACGCTCGACCTGCGGCTGCCCGACGGCGCCGCCACATCGGTGTCCGACCGGCAGGGCTGGGTCGGCGACACGCTGTGGGATGAGGAAAGGCAGCAAATGTCCTGGTCGATCGCCAGAAGCTACCAGCCGCGCAACCAGTGGCCGGAACCGGCGGAGCTGCGCTTCATGGGCAACAGCGTGCTCGAATTCGCCCCATCGGGTGCCTATGTCGAGGATTGGCGGCAACAATCCTTTCGCGGCCCTCTCCTTGGCCTGCGGCTCCTGAGCCTGCATGACGAGGATATGGGGCAGGACCTGCCGATGGACGGCGGGTTGATCATCGCGGGAAACCATGTCGCCTATGCGCAATCCCGATTGCCGCGACTGGACGCGGCCCTGCGCAATGCCGCCGGTCTGGGCCAGGCGCTGACGGACCGGCTGCTCACGCCGGAAGAGATCGAAAGCTATGAGGTGTCGGTGGCGCTGGACGGCCGGACCATCACGCACAGTACGCAAGGCGGCAGGATCGGCCGGCAGATCGCGTCGGGGACGTTCGCGCTTCAGCCGGACGGAAGCGTCCTGCTCTCGCGGCGGGTGGGCGGCAGGCGCTGCCGGTTGCGCTTCGCCATCGACATCCACCTGCCTGATTTCACATTCGATCGACAGACGGAGGGCGCGTCCCAGACAGCGGAGTGGATGGAGAAGGAGCGATCCCATCTTTTCCGGCACGCCGCGATCGCATCCTGACCGCCGCCGGATCGTGCCGCGACGGCTGGTCCGGCCGGCGCCGTCGTCACCGCCCTGCCGATCATCGGCCTTGTATTTTGTCGGAGTATAGCGCTACCAAATCTCGGCAGCGGCATGGCGACCCATGCCCGGCCAGGAGAGAAGCGCGTGTCCCACCAACTGCCCAGCATCCAACCCACGCGTCGGGGGCTGCTCGGCGGCGCGGGTGCGGCCGCGATCGCCGCCGGCTTCGGCGGCGTGCAGCCATCCTTCGCGGCGCAGGCGGGTGCGGCGGACAGCGTGGCGCGGCCGCCCCGGCTCAAAGCCTTCGACATGGCGGACGTGGCCCTGGGGGAGGGGCCGTTCCTCCACGCCCAGCGCATGACGGAGGCCTATCTGCTGCGGCTCCGGCCCGACCGGATGCTGCATAATTTCCGCGTCAATGCGGGGCTGAAGCCAAAGGCGCCGGTCTATGGCGGATGGGAATCGGAACCGACCTGGGCTGACATAAACTGCCACGGCCACACGCTGGGCCATTATCTTTCCGCCTGCGCGCTTGCCTATCGCTCCACCAAGGACCGGCGTTTCAGGCAGCGCGTCGACTATATAGCGGGCGAACTGGCGGCCTGTCAGAAGGCGGCGGGATCGGGGCTGGTCTGTGCCTTTCCCGACGGCCCGGCGCTGGTGGCTGCGCACATCCGCGGGGAAAGGATCACCGGCGTTCCCTGGTACACGCTGCACAAGGTCTATGCGGGCCTTCGCGACGGCGCGCTGCTGGCCGACAGCGCAGCGGCGCGCGACGTGCTGATCCGGCTGGCCGACTGGGGCGTGGCCGCCACCCGCCCGCTTTCCGCCGCGCAGTTCGAAGCGATGCTGGCCACCGAACATGGCGGCATGAACGAAATCTATGCCGACCTTTTCGCCATGACCGGCAGGGAGGAATATCGGCATCTCTCCCGGCGCTTCTCCCACCAGGCGGTGATGGAACCCCTGGCGGAGGGCCGCGACCTGCTGGACGGCATGCACGCCAACACCAATGTGCCCAAGGTCGTCGGCTTCCAGCGCGTCTATGAAGTAACCGGCGATGATCGCTACGCCAGGGCGGCCGCCTTCTTCTTCCGCACGGTCGCCCACACCCGTTCCTTCGCGACGGGCGGCCATGGCGACAATGAACATTTCTTCGCCATGGCGGATTTCGACCGGCACGTCTTCTCGGCCAAGGGATCGGAAACCTGCTGCCAGCACAATATGCTGAAACTGGCGCGGCTGCTCTTCATGCAGGATCCGCAGGCGGATTACGCCGATTATCATGAACGCACGCTCTATAACGGCATCCTCGCCTCGCAGGATCCGGACAGCGGCATGACGACCTATTTCCAGGGCGCACGGCCCGGCTATATGAAGCTCTACCACACGCCGGAGGACAGCTTCTGGTGCTGTACCGGGACCGGCATGGAAAATCACGTGAAATACCGGGATTCCATCTATTTTCACGATGACCGCGCGCTCTATGTCAATCTGTTCCTGCCATCCTCGGTGCTGTGGCGGGAAAAGGGCGCGGACCTGGTCCAGCGCACCGCCTTCCCCGACGCACCCGTGACCAGCCTGCAATGGAAACTCCGCGCCCCAGCGCAGATCGCGCTGCGCCTGCGCCATCCCCGCTGGAGCCGCACCGCCACGGTGTCGGTCAACGGACAGGAGGTGCTGCGCTCCTCGACGCCCGGCAGCTATGTCGAGGTCGACCGCCTGTGGCAGGACGGCGACCGGGTGGAGCTGCGCCTCGCCATGGAAGCTGCGGTCGAAAGCGCACCCGCCGCGCCGGACATCATCGCCTTCACCTATGGACCGATCGTCCTGGCGGGCGCGCTTGGCAGGCAGGGCCTGGCCCCGGGCGCCGACATCATCGTCAACGAACGAAAATATGGCGAATATAATGGGGGCGACGTCGCCGTGCCGACCCTTGCGGGCGATCCGAAGGCGCTGGCGCAACAGATCAGGCCCGGCGCAGCCCCGCTGGAATTCACCATCGCGGCGAAGGACGGCACGCCGGTCCGGCTCATCCCCTATCACCGCATCGCGCATGAACGCTATGCGACCTATTGGCGGGTGGAGTCGGCATAGAGCGTTCCGCGCCAAGTCCCAAACGGTCAGCCCGTCGTCCACCCTCCGCCCAATGCCCTGAACAGGTCGACCTGCGCGAAGGCCACGGCGCGGTTGGCCGCCGCAAGGTCGCCTTCCGCCGCCGCCAGCGTCCGCTGCGCATCCAGCACGGTCAGAAAGTCGATCTGCCCCTCCCGCTGCCGGGCGAGGCTGATGCGCGCGGCCCTGTCCGCCGCCTCCCGCGCCGCCTTCAACGTATCGCGGCGCTCCAGCGCATGGGCATAGACCGACAGCGCCGTTTCCGTTTCCTCCAGCGCCTGCAGGACTGTCCCGTCAAAGCTCGCCAGCGATCCGTCGGCATCGGCCCTGGCCGCCGCGATCCGGGCGCGATTGGCTTCCTGGTTGGGAAAGGCCCAGTTGATCAGCGGCCCCAGTAGCCAGCGAAAGGGGCCGCCGCCCAGAATATCGCCGCCGCCAATGGCCGTCGTGCCGATCGATCCGCCCAGCGTGATGCGCGGATAGAGATCCGCCGTCGCCACGCCGATCCGTGCGGTATCGGCGGCCAGCCTCTGTTCCGCCGCGCGCACGTCCGGCCGGCGGGCCAGCAATGCGCGGCCGTCGCCGACCGGGATGGGCTGGCTGAGGTCGGGCGTCTTCTCCTGGTCGCGGATGGGGGCGGGCAATTGCTGCGGCGCCCGGCCCGTCAGCGTCGCCAGCCGGAACAGCGCGCCGTCCCGGTCCGCGATCAGGCTGGGGATGATCGCCGCCTGCTGGTCGCGCAGCGCCGTCACGCGGATCACGTCCAGCCGGTCCGACCGGCCGACCTCGAACCGGGCGTTGGTGATGCGGATGCTGTTGTCGAGCAGGGCGACCGTGCGCTGCGCCACGGCGATGCGCTCCGCCGAGCTGGTGGCGTCGACATAGGCGCGCACCGTGTCGGCGACCACCGCCACGCGCACGGCGTCGGCATCGGCCGACGCCGCGTTGACGTCGCCCCTGGCTGCCTCGATGCTGCGCTTCACGCGCCCGAACAGATCGACCTCATAGGCGACGTTCAGCCCCGCATCGATGGTCCAGTTTTCGCGGTCCGCACCAGGCAGCGTCTGTGCGGCCGACGCCCGGCCATAGCTGGGCGAACCGCTCAACCTCGTCTGCGGCAATCTGTCGGAACGGGCGCCGCGCAACTGGGCGCGGGCCTTTTCCAGCCGGGCGACCGCCACGCGGATGTCGGTGTTGGCCTTCAGCGCATCCTGCACCAGCCCGTCCAGCACCGGATCGCTGTAGAGCCGCCACCAATGGTCGTCGGCCTGCGCCGTGCTGACTGCCGGGCCGGTCGCGCCGATGAACGCGCCCGCAGCGGCGGTGGGTGTTGCCGGCGCCTTGTAGTCCGGCCCCGCGGCGCAGGCCGTCAGGGCGGACGCGCCCAGCAGGAGGGGGAGGAGAGTCTTGATCATCGTGCCGTTCCTTATTCGGCGGGTTGCAGCGCGGCGGGGGCCTGACCCTTGCCCTTGCGGGAAAAGCGGTCGCCCAATGCGCGGCACACGACATAGAAAGTGGGGGTGAAGAGCAGGCCGAACGCCGTCACGCCGGTCATGCCGAAGAAGACCGCCGTACCCAAGGCCTGCCGCAGTTCCGCGCCGGCCCCGCTCGCGATCACCAGCGGCACCGCGCCCAGGATGAAGGCGAAGCTGGTCATCAGGATCGGCCGCAGGCGGGTCTGGGCGGCCTGCACCGCGGCGTCGACGGGTGACAGCCCCTGTTCCTCCTCGGCCTGCTTTGCGAACTCGACCACCAGGATGGCGTTCTTCGCCGCCAGCGCGATCAGCACGACCAGCCCGATCTGCGTCAGGATGTTGTTGTCCATCCCGCGCAGGTTCACGCCCAGCATGGCCGCGAACAGGCACATCGGCACGATCAGGATGATCGACAGCGGCAGGGTCAGGCTTTCATATTGCGCCGCCAGCACCAGGAAGACGAAGAAGACCGCCATGGCGAAGACGATCCCGGCGGTGTTGCCGGCGATCACCTGCTGATAGGCGACGCCCGTCCACTCCCTGCCATAACCGGCGGGAAGGGTGGTGGAGGCGAGCTTCTCCATCGTCGTCAGCGACTGGCCGCTGCTGTAGCCGGGCGCCGTATCGCCGTCGATCTCCACCGCGGGAAGCAGGTTGTAGCGGACCACGCGATAGGGGCCGGTCTTGTCCCTGAAGGTCGAGACCGAACCGATCGGCACCATCTGCCCGCTGTTCGACCGGGTCTTCAGGTTGGCGATGTCCGCCACCGTGTCGCGATGGCCGGCATCGGCCTGCGCCGTCACGCGATAGGTGCGGCCCAGCAGGTTGAAGTCGTTGACGAAGGCCGAACCCAGATAGACCTGCATCGCTTCGAACACGCGTTCCGGCGGTACGCCCAGCAGGTCGGCCTTGCGGCGATCCACATCGGCATAGATGCGGGGCGTGCCGACGTCGAACAGGGTGTAGACCATCTTGAGTCCGGGGGTCTGGTTGGCCTTGGCGATGAAGTCCTGCGCCTGCCTGTTCAGTTCGGCATAGCCATGATCCTCGCGGTCCTGGATCATCATGCGGAAACCGCCCGGCGGCACCAGGCCGGTGATGGTCGGCGGCGGCAGCAACAGGATGCGGGCCTTGTCATAACCGGCGACTGCCTTGCTCGCCTGCTCCATGATCCCGGCATAGGTGACGCCTTCCGCCTTCCGCTCGGCGAAGGTCTTGAACGGGAAGTAGATGGCGGCGCTGTTGGGCGCCTGCGTCTGGGACGGCCCGTGGAACCCGGCGAACATCACCGCGCCGCGCAGCCCCTTGATGGGCAGGATCCTCGCCGCGACGTCCCGCGTCACCTTGTCGGTGCGCTCCAGCGACGCGCCGGAGGGAAGCTGCACCACCGCCAGGAAATAGCCCTGGTCCTGCGCCGGGATGAAGCCGCCGGGCGTCACCCAGAACAGGGCGATGGTGGCGGCGATCAGCCCCGAATAGGTCAGCAGCATCTTTTTGGGCCGCGCGACGAGGAAGCGGGTCAGCCGCCCATAGCCCGCGCTCAGCCGGTCGAAGCCGCGATTGAAGCGGTCGGCGGCCCGCGCCGCCAGCCGGCGCCAGCGCGGCGCATCGCGCAGGTCATGTCCGTCATGCTTCGACTTCAGCAGCAGCGCGGCCGCCGCCGGAGACAGCGTCAGCGACAGGATCAGCGAAATGATCGTCGCGGTCGAAATGGTGACGGCGAACTGCTTGTAGAAGGCGCCCGAAATGCCGGTGATGAACAGCGTGGGCACGAACACCGCGCACAGGACGAGGACGATGGCGATCAGGGCCGTCGAGACCTCGTCCATGGAGATGCGGGCGGCCTCCAGCGGCGACATGCCCCGCTCGATATTGCGTTCCACATTCTCCACCACGACGATGGCGTCGTCGACGACGATGCCGATGGCCAGCACCAGCCCGAACAGGGAGAGGTTGTTCAGCGAATAGCCCAGGGCGGCCAGGACCGCCGCCGTCCCGATCAGCGAAACCGGAATGGCGATGATCGGGATGACCGCGGCGCGCCAGTTCTGGAGGAAGACCAGGATGACGATGACGACTAGGATCACGGCTTCGAACAGCGTGTGATAGACGGCGTCGATGGACTGGCTGATGAATTCGGTCGGATTGTAGATGACGCTGTATTCCAGCCCCTTGGGGAAGCGCCTGGACAGCTGCTCCATCTCCGCCTTCACCTTCTCCGCCGCGTCCAGCGCGTTGGAGCCGGGACGCTGCATCGCCGCGATGACGACGGTGGGCTTGTTCGACAGATAGGTGTTGATGCCATAATCCTGCGCGCCCAGCTCGACGCGGGCGACGTCGCCCACGCGCACCTGGCGGCCGTCCGCATCGCTGCGGATGACGATGTCGGCAAATTGCTGTGGCTCGGTCAGGCGGCCCTGCATCTCGACGCCAAGCTGGAAGGCTTCACTCCCATGCGAACCGGCGTCATAGGGGGGCTGGCCGATGGCCCCGGCGGAGACCTGCACATTCTGGGCGCGCAGGGCCTGCACGATCTCGCCCGCCGTCAGGTTGAGCGCGGCGGCGCGATCGGGGTCGATCCAGATGCGCATGGCATAGTCGCGCGATCCGAAAAGCTGCACATCGCCCACGCCGTCCAGCCGCGCCAGCCGGTCGCGCACCTGCGTCAGCGCATAGTTGGAGATATAATTGCGGTCGAACGTCCCGTCGGGCGACTGCAGGTTGACGACCATCAGGAATTCCGGCGTCGTCTTGCGCGTGACGACGCCCAGCCGCTGCACCTCTTCCGGCAGGCGCGGAATGGCGACGGCGACGCGGTTCTGGACCAGCACCTGCGCGGCGTCCAGGTCGGTGCCGACCTTGAAGGTGACGGTGATCGTGACCTTGCCGTCGCCGGTCGACTGGCTGCTCTGGTAAAGCATGTCGTCGACGCCGTTGATCTCCTGCTCGATCGGCGCGGCAACGGTCGACGCGACGGTTTCGGCGGAGGCGCCGGGATATTGGGCCGAAACCGTGACCGTGGGCGGCACGATGTCGGGATATTGCGAAACGGGCAGGCCGACAAAGGCGAGTCCGCCGATCACGGTGATGACCACCGCGATCACGGCGGCGAAGATCGGCCGGTCGATGAAGAAACGGGAGAGGCGCATCGGACGAATTCCTCGATGGCGTGAAAAGGGGTTTGCGATCCGGGGGGACGGATCGGCTATAGTCTCGGTGCCCCTGCGAAGGCAGGAGCACGCTGTTCCGGGGGCTATCGCGCGAAGGTTGCCTGGGCAGCTATCGGCGCGGCGCTATCCGTCGGCGCAACCGGCGCCGGGCTGGCCGTGATGACCACCGGCCTGGTCGCGACCTTCGCGCCGGGCATGGCCGCCTGGATGTTCGACACGATGACCCGGTCGCCGGGCGTCAGCCCCGACCGGATGATACGCAGCCCGTCGACCACGGGCCCCAGTTCCACCGGCTTGGCCGCGACGCTGTCGTCCCGCCCGACCACCAGCACGGTCTTGCGCGCCTGATCGGATTGGATGGCCTCGTCAGGCACCAGCAGGGCATTGACCTTGCCGCCATTGGCCAGCCGCATATTGCCGAACATCCCCGGCGTCAGGAACATGTCCGCATTGTCGAACACGGCGCGCACCCGGATCGTCCCCGAACGCGGGTCCAGCCCATTGTCGGTGAAGTCGAGCCGGCCCTTGTGCCGGTAGTCGGCTTCGTCCTGCAACCGGACCTCGACCGCGCCGCCCGCGCCTTTGTCACGCTGCGACTTCAGGTAAAGCGCCTCCGACGCGTCGAAGTTGAAGTAGATGGGGTCCAGCTTGTTGACCGTCGTCAGCAGCGTCGCGCCGGTGCCTTCGCCCGCCGAGACGAGATTGCCGATATCCACCCGCCGGTCCGAAACGCGCCCCGAAATCGGCGCGCGGACCTGCGTGAACTCTACGTCCAGCGCCCGCTGCCGCTCGCGCGCCTGCGCGCCCGCCAGCGCGGCCTGCGCCGCCTGCAGGCGGGACCTCAGCGAATCCACCTCGCTGGCCGAAACCGCCTCGTCCCCGGTCAGGCGCTGGACGCGGCTATAGTCATTCTGCGCCAGCAGCAGCGCGCTGCGGGCGCTGGCGGTGCTGGCCTTCGCCTCCGCCAGGGCCGCCAGGAAGGGCCGCTGGTCGATGGTGAAGAGCAGTTGCCCGGCCTTCACATAGTCGCCGTCCCTGAAATGAATGGCGGTCACCGACCCCGAGACGCGCGGGCGGATCTCCACCGTCTGGCTGGGGGCGAAGCGACCGACATATTCGTCCCATTGCGTCACCGCGCGGGTCAGCGGGGCGGATATGCCCACGGTGACCAGCGGGGTGGCGGCGGCCTGCGCCTCCGGCCTGTCGAGCAGCTTCCACGTCACGCCCCCGACCAGGGCCAGCGCGATGACGCCCAGCGAAACATGACGCTTTCGCCAGCGGACAAGGGGGCTTGCCGACCGGGTGTCGATGTCGATGGGGCTGTGCATGTTCATAGTGTCAACTCCGGGAACCTTGGGGCGGCAGGCGCCCTGATCAAAAGGCGGCGCGTCTTTGCGCGCTGATATTGGCGAGCAGCGTCTCAAGCTGGCCTTCGCTGAAGCCAGCCTTGAGAAACGCCTTCAGGAAGGACGGGCGCACCGTATAGCCGCGATGCCAGGCGTCGACCGCCAGGCGGCGCAGGCTTTCCAGCCGCCCGTTGGCAAGGCGCGGATTGGCCCGCTCTCCAAAGATCCAGCTTATCAGCCGGTCCCAACGGTTCGGCGCGCGCAGCGACGCCAGCCCGTCCCGCCGCGCAAGCTGGATGATCTGCCATTCGACGGGTGCGAAACCGGCATTCGACGCCGCTGCCGCACCGATCGTCCCGCCATCTTCGCCAAGCGTGGCAAGTTGCAGAAATGCCATGGCAATTCCCCTGTAAAGGACGCAAGGGCGGGATGTCCGGGCCGACAAGTCGTCGTCCGCTGCAAGCCATCCCGGCCGAACGTGGAAAAAAACCTCTCCGCCGCGCGACCGTCGGGCCACGCGTCGAACGATGAAATGATGGTCAGGTCGCGCTGCCCCGGTGGGCTGCACGCGTCAGGTCGTCAGCGACGACAGAGTTTCAGAAATGTCCGCATCCTATGACCCCTTTGCGGTGGCAGGTCCATTCAATACTGAATGGTATATAATGCACTGCAGCAGCAGGGTCAAGGGACTTTTATACCGATTGGTAATTTTTCGGTATCTAATTCCGAAAGGCTTGCTTTTCCGTCACTTGCCCGGCCAGACGGCCAGGGTCGTCTCCACAAGCTGCTCCAGCAGCTCCCGCGACATTCCGGCGCTGGCATGCACGGCCATGCCCTGCATCACGGCGGTGAGATAGGTGGCCAGCGCCTGCGGCTCGATCGTCTCGGGGAAGTCGCCTTCCTTGCGCGCCCGTTCCAGCCGGGCGACCAGGGCCGCGTCGGATGAGGCGCGCCGCGCAATGACCTCGTCGCGGATCGACTCGGCCTGGGTGGCGCAGGCGACCGCGCTGATCACGCCCAGGCAGCCATGCGGATCGGTCGCCCCGGTCTGGATCGCCAGCGAACCGCGCAGCAGCCGCTCGACCACGCCCTTCGCCGTGGGTTCGTCCAGCGCCGACCTGATGTAGCACAGCTTGTCGCGCTCATAGAGGTCGAGCGCCTTGCGGAACAGCGACTCCTTGTTGCCGAAACAGGCGTAGAGGCTGGGCTTGGTGATGCCCATCGCCTCGGTCAGCTCGGCCATGGACGCGCCTTCATAGCCGCGCCGCCAGAAAACGGTGAGTGCAGCGCTAAGCGCCTGTTCGGGATCGAACTCCCTCGGCCTTCCCCTCGCTGTCTGAGTCTGTGTTTCCATACCGAGCGGTATATAGTGCGGATGGCGCCCATCGTCCAGACCCGGCTTCTACCGCGCGCCACTTTGTCCTATCAGCCGGAAAACAGCGAGTAAAACGCATGCAGACCCGTCTCCTTCAATATTTCCTGGCTCTGGAGAGGGAGGGGCATTTCGCGCGGGCGGCGGCCGCATGCCATGTGTCGCAACCCACGCTTTCCGCCGGCATTTCCGCGCTGGAGGCGCAACTGGGCAAAAGGCTGATCCTGCGCAACCGCCGCTATGCGGGCCTGACGGAGGAAGGCCGGGCGATCCTCCCCTGGGCGCAGCAGCTTGTCGCGGCGACCGACAATCTGATGCAGGCGGCTGCCGTCGCCAAGGGGCCGTTGCAGGGCGAATTGCGGCTGGGCGCGATCCCCGCGGCGATGCCGGCCGTCGGCCCGCTGGTCGAGTCGCTGCTGGAACGGCATCCTGGCCTCAACATCTCGGTGCGGGCGCTGACCTCGCGCCAGATCGAGCGGGAATTGTCCGCCTTCGAACTGGATGCGGGCCTCACCTATCTGGATTTCGAGCCGCCCTCCCACATGCTGGCCGCTCCGCTTTATGTCGAACGCTACATGCTCGTGGCGGCGCGGGGCGTGCTGGATGAAAAGCATCCGCCCGAATGGGAGGATGTGGCCGCCCTGCCGCTGTGCCTGCTGCACCAGGGCATGCAGAACCGGCGCATATTGGACGCGCGCCTGGGCGAGCGGGGCCTCGCGCTGCGTCCGGTGGTAACGGCGGACAGTTATGTCGCCCTGTTCGCGCTGGTCCGGCAGGGGCGGCTCTGCTCGATCGTGCCCGACAGCCATGCGATGCTGCTGGACGGGCTGGACTGGGTACGCACCTTCGCCCTGCCCGACGCGGAGGACGGCAGCCGCATCGGCGTGATCGTCTCGGACCGTGCGCCGCTGGGGCCGCTAGCCCAGGCGGTACTGGCCGTGGCGCGGGACATTTCGGGGCGGATCGACGGGATTTAAGGAGCATCTCCCCCTCCGCTCCTCATCCCGCATCACCCAGCACGATCCCATCGATCCGCCGCAACATGGCGACGAACGTCTCCACTTCCTCGGCGCTGAAATGCGAAAAGACCCGGCCTTCCAGTTCCAGTGCCTTGGGGGCGATGGCGCCATGCAGACGCTGCCCTTCCTCCGTCAGCGCCAGCAGATGCGATCGCCGGTCCTGCGCATGGGGCAGGCGCTGGACAATCCCGCGTTCGATGAGCGCGATGGCGGCCCGGCTGACCGTCACCTTGTCCATGCGGCTCTGCGCGCAGATCTGCTGCTGCGTGATCGTCCCCCGCTCCGCCACCCAGGCGATGACACGCCATTCGGCGATGCTGATGCCGAACAGCCGTTCATAGCTTTGTGCGATGCTGTCGCTCAGCAACGCCGCCGTGAAGGACAGGCGATAGGGGATGAAATCGTCAAGGCGCAGCGTTTTCCCGGTCATTGCCATCTGGTAACATTTGATACTTCCCTGGCAAAGCGCTATGATGGTAACAATTGATACCAGATAGCGGCCGGGGAATCGGCCAGGAGTTCGGTCAAGTGAGGCAGGATGGGATGGCACGGAACGCCGGGCAGGACGCCGCCGGCATGACAGGCATGATGTCCGGCTTCGGCAATCATTTCGCGACGGAGGCCGTGCCCGGCGCGCTGCCGGTGGGCCGCAACTCGCCGCAACATGCGCCCTATGGCCTTTTTGCCGAGCAATTTTCGGGCACCGCCTTCACCGCCCCGCGTGGCGAGAACCGGCGAAGCTGGCTCTACCGCCTGCGGCCGGCGGCCAACCATCCGCCCTATCGGCCCTATGCCCGCGATACGCTGCTGCGCAGCGGCCCCTTCGATGAAGTGCCGCCCACGCCCAACCGCCTGCGCTGGGATCCGATGCCGCTGCCCGGACATCCGGTCGATTTCCTCGACGGGCTGGTCAGCTATTGCGGCGCGGGTGATCCGGCGGCGGGCGAGGGGCTGGCCGTCCATCTCTACGCCGCCAACCGCCCGATGGAAAAGCGCGCCTTCACCAATGCCGACGGCGAAATGCTGATCGTGCCGCAGCAGGGCAGGCTGCGCCTCACCACCGAATTGGGCGTGATGGAGGTCGCGCCGGAACAGGTCGCGCTGATCCCCCGTGGCGTCCGGTTCAGCGTGGACCTGCCCGACGGGACGGCGCGCGGCTATGTCTGCGAAAATTACGGGGCCTTGTTTCGCCTGCCCGATCTCGGCCCGATCGGCGCCAACGGCCTTGCCAACGCCCGCGATTTCGAAACGCCCGTCGCCTGCTATGAGGATGACGATAGCCCTCATGAAATCGTCCAGAAATACGGCGGAAGCCTGTGGGCCACGACGCAGGACCATTCTCCCTTCGACGTGGTGGCCTGGCACGGCAATCTCGCCCCCTGCCGCTACGATCTGCGGCGGTTCAACACGATGAACACGGTCAGCTACGACCATCCCGATCCGTCGATCTTCACCGTGCTGACCTCCCCCAGCGATCGCGCCGGAACCGCCAATTGCGACTTCGTGATCTTCCCGCCGCGCTGGATGGTGGCGGAAGATACATTCCGCCCGCCATGGTTTCACCGCAATGTGATGAGCGAGTTCATGGGGCTGGTCCACGGCGCCTATGATGCGAAGGCGGGCGGTTTCGCGCCCGGCGGCGCCTCGCTGCACAATTGCATGGCCGGGCATGGTCCGGACAGGGCCAGCTATGAAGGCGCGCTCGCCGCGCAGTTGAAGCCGCACCGGATCAGCGACACCATGGCCTTCATGTTCGAAAGCCGCTTCCCTTTCCGCCCGACCCGTTTCGCGATGGAAACGCCCCTCGGTCAACTGGATTATGACGATTGCTGGTCCGGCTTTGCCAAGGCGCAACTGCCGCAGGGGGATGGTTCGACAGAAGAGGAGGGGGCATGAGCTTTCCGCAGATCGATGAAACCCATGATCCTGCCCGGTCGAGCTGGGTGGAGGGGGCCAATGGCCATACCGACTTCCCGGTGCAGAACCTGCCCTACGGCATTTTCTCGCCCCCCGGCGGGGAAGCGCGGGCGGGCGTGGCGATAGGGGACCGGATATTCGACCTGCGTGTCGCTGCCGAGGCGGGCCTGCTTCCCGCCTCGGCCGCCGCCGTGCTGGGCGGAACCACCCTCAACGCCCTGATGGCGCTCCCGGCGGCGGACCGGCTGGCGCTGCGTCGCTGGTTGAGCGCGCTTTTCAGCGATGAGGAACAGCGGCAGGCGGTCGAACCCCTGCTGCACCGGGCGACGGATTGCGCGCTGCATCTGCCCGCCGCGATCGGCGATTATACCGATTTCTATGTCGGCATTCACCACGCGACCAATATCGGCAGGCTGTTCCGCCCCGACAATCCCTTGCTGCCCAATTATAAATATGTGCCGATCGGCTATCATGGACGGGCATCCTCCATCCGCCCGTCCGGCGTGCCGGTGATCCGCCCCCAGGGCCAGCGCAAGGCCCCCGATGCCGACGTGCCTGTCGTCGGACCCAGCCAAAGGCTCGACTATGAACTGGAACTGGGCATCTGGATCGGCGCCGGCAATGCGCTGGGCGAAACCGTGCCGATCGCTGAGGCGGCGGACCATATTGCCGGCTTCTGCCTGCTCAACGACTGGTCGGCGCGCGACTTCCAGGCCTGGGAATATGTGCCGCTGGGTCCGTTCCTTGCCAAGAATTTCCACTCGACCATCTCCCCCTGGGTGGTGACGGCGGAGGCGATGGCCCCCTTCCGCATCGCCCAGCCTCCCCGGCCGCAGGGCGATCCCCGGCCTTTGCCCTATTTGTGGGACGAGGCCGATCAGGCCGGCGGCGCGCTGGCCCTCGACCTGGAGGTCCATCTGTCGAGCGCAAGGATGCGGGCGGCCGGCATGGCGCCGATGCGACTTTCGCGCGGGCCTGCCTCGTCCATGTACTGGACCGCGCAGCAGATCGTCGCCCACCACGCCTCCAACGGCTGCAATCTCAATCCCGGCGACCTGCTGGGCACCGGCACGCTTTCCGGCCCGACCCCGGACAGCTATGGCAGCCTCATGGAACTGACCGAAGGCGGCAAGGTGCGGATCACCCTGCCGACCGGCGAGGAACGCGCCTTCCTGGAGGATGGCGACGAACTGGCGCTGACCGCGGTGGCGCGGGCGCCGGGCCATATATCCATCGGCTTTGGCGAATGCCGCGCCCTGGTCGGGCCTGCGCGATGAGCGCGCTGACGCTCCATGGCTATTGGCGGTCCAGCGCCGCCTATCGCGTACGGATCGCGCTCAACCTGAAGGCCGTGGCCTATGACCAGGTGGCCCATGACCTGCGCGTCGGCGCCCAGCGGGATGCGGGCTATCAGGCGCTGTCGCCCCAGGGGCTGGTCCCGGTGATCGAGGCGGACGGCCTCATCCTCGCGCAGAGCCCGGCGATATTGGAATGGATCGAGGAACGCTGGCCCCGGCCGCCCCTGCTGCCGTCCGACCGGGACCAGCGGGCGATCGTGCGCTCCATGGCGGCGCTGATCGGCTGCGACATCCATCCCCTCAACAATCTGCGCGTGCTGAAGGCCCTCAAGGCCGATCTCGGCGCGGATCAGGGCGCGATCGACAGGTGGATGGCCCGCTGGATCACCGAGGGTTTCGCCGCGCTGGAAATATGGGTGGCGCGCCACGGCCGGGGTTTCGCATTTGGCGACCGGCCGGGACTGGCGGACTGCTATCTGGTGCCGCAGCTCTATTCGGCGGAGCGGTTCAAGGTCGACCTGTCGCCCTTTCCCGCGCTCGTCGCGGCAGGAGAGAAGGCGCGGGCCCTGGCTCCCTTCGTGGCCGCCCATCCCTCGGTCCAGCCCGATGCTGATCCATGAGCACCCTTCCAGGAGTTTGATAGATAATTTCTATCAAACATGATCCTCTTCAATTTGACGCAGCCTCTTCCAGGGCGCAGCATGGCGCCCCGGAAAGGCGAGGAAGATGCAGCAGGAAGAGACGACAAGGCTGATAGAGGAATGGACGCAGGTTCATGGCCGCACCCGCGACCGCCTGCTGCCGCTGCTGCACATGCTGCAGGAAGAGATAGGCTTTGTCGATGACGCGGCCATTCCCGCCATCGCCGCCGCACTCAACCTCTCTCGCGCGGACGTTCATGGAGTCGTGACCTTCTACCATGATTTCCGCCGCACCCCGGCCGGCCGCCATGTGGTGAAGCTCTGCCGCGCCGAAAGCTGCCAGGCCCGCGGCGGCGCAGCGATGGAAAGGGCGGCGGCCGATCGGCTGGGCGTCGCCATGGGCGAAACGCGGCGCGACGGTCAGGTGACGCTGGAACCTGTCTATTGCCTGGGCCTGTGCGCCATCGGACCCAATGCCCTGGTCGACGGCAGGCCCGTCGCCCGGATCGACGCCGCCGCGCTTGACCGGATCGCGCAGGAGATCGCGGCATGACGCGCGTCTACATCAGCCGGGACATGGCCTCGGTCGCCCTGGGCGCTGACGAAGTCGCGCGCGCCTTCGAAGCGGCTGGATGCGATGTGGTGCGCACCGGCAGCCGAGGCTTCTTCTCCATCGAACCGCTGGTCGAGGTGGAGAGCGAGGGGAAGCGGATCGGCTTCGGCCCCGTAGGGCCCGAAGAGGTGGCGGCCGTGCTGGATGGCAGCCATGCCTCCCGGCTGGGTGAGCTGGCGGCCCTGCCTTTCTTCGCCGGACAGCAGCGCTTCACCTTCGCGCGCTGCGGCATCATCGATCCGCTCAGCCTGGCCGACTATGCCGCTCTGGGCGGCTGGCGCGGTCTGGACGCGGCGCGGGCGATGCCGTCCCAGGCGGTGGTGGACATGGTCAAGGCATCCGGGCTGCGCGGACGGGGCGGCGCGGGCTTTCCCACCGGGATCAAATGGCAGACCGTTCTGGATGCGGCGTCCGACACCAAGTTCATCGTCTGCAACGCCGATGAGGGCGACAGCGGCACCTTTGCCGACCGGATGCTGATGGAGGGCGACCCCTTCTGCCTGATCGAAGCCATGGCGATTGCGGGTCATGCCGTGCAGGCGAGCCGGGGCTATATCTATATCCGCAGCGAATATCCCTTCGCCATTGCCACCATGCAGGATGCGATCGCGCTGTCGGCCGATCGGATCGCGCCCTTCACGCTCGAAGTGCGCGTCGGCGCCGGCGCCTATGTCTGCGGGGAGGAGACTGCGCTGCTCGACAGCTTGGAGGGCAAGCGGGGGCAGGTGAGGGCAAAGCCGCCACTTCCGGCGCTGGCCGGGCTGTTCGGTCAGCCGACGGTGATCAACAATGTGCTCAGCCTCGCCGCCGTCCCCTTCATCGTGACGGAGGGGGCAGAGGCCTATGCGGCGGTCGGCTTCGGCCGGTCGCGGGGCACCATCGCCGTGCAGCTTGCGGGTAATGTGAAGCATGGCGGCCTCTATGAGATTGGCTTCGGCATCACCCTTGGCGAACTGGTGAACGGCATCGGCGGCGGCACGGCGAGTGGAAGGCCCGTTCGCGCCGTGCAGGTCGGCGGACCCCTGGGCGCCTACTTCCCGGCCAGCATGTTCCACCTGCCATTCGACTATGAGGCTTTTGCCCAGGCGGGCGGGCTGATCGGCCATGCCGGGATCACGGTGTTCGACGATAGCGTCGACATGGCCCATATGGCCCGTTTCGCCATGGAGTTCTGCTCGGTCGAAAGCTGCGGCAAATGCACGCCCTGCCGGATCGGATCGACGCGCGGGATCGAAGTGATGGACCGGATCATTGCGGCGCGCGATGGTGCCGCCGCGTCGCCGCCGGACCGCGGCTGGGAGGGATATCTTCAAAAGGCGCTCAACTCCCGGACGCCTGACCGGATCGATGTCGGGCTGGAGGCGCAGACGGGGCTGCTGCGCGACCTGTGCGACACGATGAAATATGGCTCGCTCTGCGCGCTGGGCGGTTTCACGCCCTATCCGGTGCTGAGCGCGCTTGACTATTTCCCTGAGGATTTCGGCGCCCCCGCCCCGATCAAGGAAGCTGCGGAATGAGCTACACACGCGAAACCGACCATGGAACGCCCCCCGCCATCGCGACGGGCAAAAGCGTGACCCTGACCATCGATGGACAGCCGGTGACGATGCCGGAGGGAACGTCGATCATGCGGGCGGCCTCGCTGACCGGCTGCTCGATCCCCAAGCTGTGCGCGACCGACAATGTGGAGAGTTTCGGTTCCTGCCGCCTCTGCCTGGTCGAGGTGGAGGGACGGGGTGGCTATCCCGCTTCCTGCACCACGCCGATCGCCGAGGGCATGGTGGTGCGCACGCAGAGCGAGCGGTTGAAGCAGCTTCGGCGCGGCGTGATGGAACTGTACATCTCCGACCATCCGCTCGATTGCCTGACCTGCCCGGCCAATGGCGATTGCGAGTTGCAGGAACAGGCGGGCGCGGTCGGCCTGCGCGACGTGCGCTATGGCTATGACGGCGCGACCAATATGGGCCAGGCCAAGGACCAGTCGAACCCCTATTTCGATTTCGACCCCAGCAAATGCATCGTCTGCTCGCGCTGCGTGCGCGCCTGCGACGAGGTGCAGGGAACGTTCGCCCTGACGATCGAGGGGCGGGGCTTCGATTCGAAGGTCGCGCCGTCCCAGGGACAGGATTTCCTCTCGTCCGAATGCGTGTCCTGCGGCGCCTGCGTACAGGCCTGCCCGACTGCGACCCTGACCGAGAAGAAGGTGGTGGAGGTCGGCACGCCGGATCGCGCGGTCGTCACCACCTGCGCCTATTGCGGCGTCGGGTGCACGTTCCGCGCGGAGATGCGGGGCGAGGAACTGGTGCGCATGGTGCCGTGGAAGGATGGCAAGGCCAATCGCGGGCATAGCTGCGTCAAGGGGCGCTTCGCCTGGGGCTATGCCCAGCATCGCGACCGCATCCTCAATCCCATGATCCGCGCATCGGTGGACGAACCCTGGCGCGAGGTGTCGTGGGAGGAAGCCATTGCCCATACCGCCAGCGAGTTCCGGCGTATCCAGGCGAAATACGGCACGCGCAGCATCGGCGGCATCACTTCCAGCCGCTGCACCAATGAGGAGACGTTCCTCGTCCAGAAGCTGATCCGCCAGGGCTTCGGCAACAACAATGTCGATACCTGCGCCCGGGTCTGCCATTCGCCCACCGGCTATGGGCTGAAGACGACGTTTGGGACGTCCGCCGGGACGCAGGATTTCGACAGCGTCATGCAGGCCGACGTGATCCTTGTCATCGGCGCCAATCCGACCGACGGCCATCCGGTTTTCGCCAGCCGTATGAAGAAGCGGCTCAGGCAGGGCGCGAAGCTGATCGTCATCGATCCCCGCCGGATCGACCTGGTGAAGTCGCCCCATGTTGAGGCGGATCATCATCTGCCGCTGCGGCCCGGCACCAATGTCGCCATGCTGACCGCGCTGGCGCATGTGATCGTCACGGAAAAGCTCTATGACGAGGCGTTCATCCGGGAGCGCTGTGATTGGGACGAGTTTGCCGAATGGGCCGATTTCGTCTCCGAACCGCAGCGTTCGCCAGAAGCCGTCGAGCCGCTGACCGGCGTCAGCGCGGAGGAAGTCCGCATGGCGGCGCGGCTCTATGCGACCGGCGGCGACGCTGCCATCTATTACGGGCTGGGCGTCACCGAACACAGCCAGGGGTCATCCACCGTGATGGCGATCGCCAATCTTGCCATGGCGACCGGCAATATCGGTCGCGAAGGCGTTGGCGTGAACCCGCTGCGCGGGCAGAATAATGTCCAGGGCGCCTGCGACATGGGGAGCTTCCCGCACGAGCTTTCCGGCTATCGCCATGTGTCGGACGATGCGGCGCGCGGCCAGTTCGAACAGGCCTGGGGCGTCACGCTGGATGCCGAGCCGGGGCTGCGCATTCCCAACATGCTCGATGCGGCGACGGACGGGACGTTCAAGGGTATCTTCATCCAGGGCGAGGATATCCTTCAGTCCGATCCCAACACCCATCATGTCGCCGCGGGACTGGCGGCGATGGAATGCGTGGTGGTGCAGGATCTGTTCCTCAACGAAACCGCCAATTACGCCCATGTCTTCCTGCCGGGATCGACCTTCCTGGAAAAGGACGGGACCTTCACCAACGCCGAACGCCGCATCCAGCGCGTGCGCAAGGTGATGGCGCCGTTGAATGGTTTTGAGGATTGGGAGATCGTGCAGCTCGTCGCGCAGGCGATGGGGCTGGGCTGGTCCTATGCGCATCCGTCCGAAATCATGGACGAGATCGCGGCCCTGACCCCGACCTTCGCAGGCGTGCATTATGACCGGCTGGAGGAGGAAGGGTCGCTGCAGTGGCCCGCCAATGACGCCGCTCCGGACGGGACGCCGACCATGCATATCGACGGTTTCGTGCGGGGCAAGGGCAAGTTCGTCGTCACCGACTATGTGCCGACGGACGAAAAGACGGGGCCGCGCTTCCCGCTCCTGCTGACGACAGGGCGCATCCTCAGCCAATATAATGTCGGCGCGCAGACGCGGCGCACGGCCAATGAGGCCTGGCATGCAGAGGACAGGCTGGAGATCCATCCCACCGACGCGGAAAACCGGGGCATCAACGATGGCGACTGGGTGTCGCTCAAGAGCCGCGCCGGCGAAACCAGCCTGCGCGCCCTGATCACCGAGCGCGTGGCGCCGGGCGTGGTCTACACCACCTTCCACCATCCCGACACGCAGGCCAATGTCATCACGACCGATTATTCGGACTGGGCCACCAATTGCCCGGAATATAAGGTGACGGCGGTGCAGGTCATGCGTTCGAACGGGCCGAGCGACTGGCAGCGCGATTATGCAAGTCAGGCGCGCCAGAGCAGACGCATTGCGCCCCTGGAAGCGGCCGAATAGGATAGCGCGCATGAGCGATGAAAATGAGGTCATGTCGACCGAGGACCGCCTGATCTACATGGCCAACCAGATTGCCCGCAATGTCGCGGCATTGGGTGAGGTGGAGGCGGTCGCCATGACGGCGGATCATATCCGCGCCTTCTGGGATCCGGCGATGAAGCAGCGCATTGCTGTGCTGGCGACGGCCCGCCCCGATGCGCTGTCGCCCATTGCCGCCGCAGCTGTCGGACGGATCACGGCGCCTTGAGCGCGGAGCAGGAAGATCGATCCTTCATTTTCAGGCGAATAGTGCCGGAAGGCCCCATCGCGCCCGTGACGCGCGAACTGGCCGATGAAATGCCGATCGCCATCGAATTTAACGGTATCGGCTATGCCGTGCTGATGGCCACGCCCGCCGACATAGAGGAACTGGTGCTTGGCTTTGCGTTGGCGGAGCGGCTGATCGGGCGGGAGGATGCGCTCCTTGATGTGGATGTACATGCGACCGGGCAAGGCATCATTGCCCGCGCAACCCTGCCGGAAGGGCGAACCGAAGCCTTGCTGAGCCGGGTGCGGCATCGCGCCTCGGAATCCTCCTGCGGAATTTGCGGGCTGGAAAATCTGGACCAGGCGATCCGGCCCCTGCCGTCCGTCACGGCCTCTTCAATGAGCGACAGCCAGGCTGTTTTCCGGGCATTGGGGGATTTGAAGGGACATCAACCACTCAATGCGAGAACAGGGGCGGCCCACGCAGCGGCTCTCGTGGCGGCCGATGGCACGATCCGCCTGACGCGGGAGGATGTCGGGCGGCACAATGCGTTCGACAAGCTGATTGGCGCGATGTGGCAGCGTGGATGGGCATGGGATGGCGGCTTCGCGCTGCTCTCCTCGCGCTGCTCATACGAATTGGTGGAGAAGGCCGTACTGGCGGATTGCCCCTTGCTGGTGACGATTTCGGCGCCGACGCGCCTTGCCGCCGAAAGGGCGGCGGGGGCGGGGCTTGCTCTGGTGGCGTTGGCGCGCTCCGATTCCATCCTGTTGTACGGGGAAGGTGCGCTGGGTCTGGATAAGTGCGGGGAATAGAGCGATTTCCAAGCGATCGGTTCGGATCGCTGGTTGAGAAATCGCGGAAAGCAAAGAATCCAGAGCCGGCGCGTGCCGCGTTGTATCAGGGGCAGGTTTCCGCGCGAAGCTTTAGTTTGTTCGCTCGGCGGATTGGAAGTGCAGGCTTATCGTCCCGTTCGCCGGCACCGTCATGGCCCAGACCTGCTTGCCCGGCTTTTTCGTCAGGCGACCGCTGAAGCCGCTGAACAGCCGCCCGCTATTTGTTGGAAAGTCGATCTCGAAACGGATGGGAAAGGGGTTGGCGTTCCGCACGACCAGACTGTGGCGGATGACCCCCTTGCCCGCCGCCTCCTGCTCAGGGTCCAGGGTCACGTTGCTGGCTTCAGCGAAGGGCCATTCGACCTCCTCATCGACGGCCTTGTCGTCTGTCGCGTTTTCCCCGACATACATGCGGCCCCAGGGGCTGTCCTGGTAAAGGACTGCCCGGCCCGCCGGAAGAGGGTCGCCCAGCCCGTCCTTCTTGCTGTTATTGAAACGGAACAGCATCCGGATCTCGTCCGGCTCTTCCCAGTTCATTGCCGTCCGATAGATCAGGCTACCCTTAACCTTCTGCTTCACCAGGAACGCCACTTGCTTCTGTGCACGGGCGGCGACCGTGACGGGAACGGGAATGCGATACATCTTGAGGTCGCCCAGATTTTCCGCCCTGGCGACCACGGCGACCGGCATGGGCGCCGACAGCATGACTTCCTGTCGCCGCTGGGCCGTCACGACGATATCTTCGCCCGCCATCATCATTGCCATGGGCGGCGGTGCAGGGGACGGCGGCAGCAGGCCGTTGCCCAGGTCGCTGGTCGTCCCGGCGGGCCAGCAGGCACTGGATCTGTTCAGATAGCGGGCTTCATCGCGTGCCCTTTCCCCGCTTTCGTCGCGACTGTCATCTGAACGGTTCACCCTTCCCGCCACGGCGGAAGCGGTTGCATCGGCAAAGCTGGTGTCGTCCGCGCTCGCCAGCGTCAGCCAGCCGAGCAGGTCCAGTGACTGGCCGTCCGGTGCCAATGTGCCGACATAGGTTGCATCCCAGTCGAAGCCGGTGGCGATATAGGCCAGCGTGATCGTCGCCAGGCCGCCGGGTTGGTCCCTGGTCGTCATGGTCAGCACCGGTTTTGCGGAGAGTGTCGCGGGCGCCCCCGGATAGAGGAGCGTCTGACGCAGTCCGGAACAATAGAGCGCTTCCACTCCGCGCGCCGTCGTCACCACCAGCCGGTCGGCGGCGGATCGGACGGTTGCGCTTTCCTCGACCGTCCTGCCGCTCGCCGGATCGGTGCGGCGCAGGATCACCCGTTGCCCGGTGAATGCGTCGACCAGCCCCTTTTGCGACAGCAGCGCCGCGTCGCGATTGCGCTCCCGCGGCGGAGCGCCAAAGAGGATCGCCGATTGCGGCACGATGCCGCTTGCGACCCCTTCGAACCGGATCACGGCTTCGCCCGGCGGCAACATTACCGTGCGTGTCTCCGCGATCAGGGCGAAGGCAGCGGGATCATCGCGGTTGAGCGGCTCCTCTCCCCGCGCCGGATCGCGGTAGAGCGTGACCGCGACCTTGTCCGGGCCGCTGGAGATCACGACCGGCAACTGCGCCCTTGCCGCCATGGGCGTCCAGAGCGGCAGGATCAACAGCCACGGCCACAGGCGGGGCATGACGGCGCTTACCAGGGAGTGAGGAAAGTGGCGGTCAGTTCGACCTTGCCATTGGCGGGCACCGGTACGACCCATCGCCGGACGTCAGCCGTTTCCTGCACGCCGGGAATGCTCTCCTCCGGCACGCGCAGGTCGCGCCACCACCACCATTGGGAAAGGCCGGACTGGACCACATCGACATTCACCGGCACCGCCTTGGCATTGGTGACGATATAGCGCATGCGCGTGCGATAATATTTCTGCGGCCGCTCGGCATAGCCTTCCGCCTTCGTGCCGTCGGGATAGGTGACGCGCCAGCGTTCCGTCTTCGTCCATTCGTCCGTCGTGATCGTGTCGCGCTGTTCCACCACCGGCTGCACCTTCACGTCGAAGGCGTCGCCTGTGCGCAAGGCAAGGGTGGAGCCGCCGGGCGTGTGCGGAATGCCGCTTTCCCCCACGAACTGGGCCTGCCCCCGCGTATCGCGCATATAGACGCGAACCGTGCCCGCGGGCAGCGCCGCGCCGATACCCGATGCTTTGGCATTGGAGAATTTGAGCACGGATGCAGCGCTTTCCGCCTGATCCTTGCTCTCCATCCAGTTGCTGCGGAACTCGTAACCGCGTTCCGCCGGGACGCCTGAAGCGTCGAGGAAGCTCACCTGCTTGGTCTGCGCATTGGCGATCGTCGTGTGGCCCTCGATCGGATAGACATGGAAATCGCCCAGTTGCTCGCCGCCGCCACTTTCCGTCCCGGGCCGGTTTCCGCGAGGCTGGGGTCGCCCGCCATTATATCCGACATAACCCTGCTGCACCTGTCCCACTTCCCCGGCGACCAGCAGGGCGCGGGCGTTGGCGAAGGTGGTGCCGGTGCTGTTGTTGAGCGTGATCCAGCCCTGCATGTCGAGCTTGCCCGCTTTCTCGTCGAACAGGGCGACATAATCCGATTTCCAGCTCATGCCCGGCGTCAGATAGCTCAGCGTCACCGGCCTTGCACCGCCCTGCGGCGCATCCATGGTGACGCTCAGCGTCGGGCGCGCGCGCAGATTGGGCGGAATGGAGGAAAAAATGACCCGCACCGGCAGACCGTCGTCGCGCAGCACCTCGATCCGTTCGCCGATCTTCAGCACCACGCCGCCATTGGCCGCCAGCACCAGCGCCTGTTCCCGCGTTTCCGCGCCCGTGGCGGGGTTGGTGCGGAGCAGGGTGATCGTCTGGCCGACCGCTTTTTCCATCAGCGATGCGGGCGACAGAAGGTCATAGTCGAAATTCTGTTCGACTATGCCGATGCCTTCGCCCGACAATGTCACTGTTTCGGGGCGTATGCGCGCGGAGACATCGGGAAATTCCTGACGCGAGCGTCCGGAGGGGAGCGCGATCCGGCGGACGTCCTGCACCAGCGCCAGATCATTATTGTAGATGGTGACGGACAGATCACCCTGGGCGTTTGGGGTCGATGATTGAGCGAAAAGCGGCTGGGGAACCAGAACGACAATCGACATTATCGCAGAACATATCAGACGCATCGAAGCTCCCCTCCGCCAACCGTGCTAGACATGCCGCAAAAACAAAGGCCATTCCAGAGACATAATCCCGGAACGACCTTTGTTGCCTTTCAGGAGGAAGGCGGACCTGCGCGCAAGGAGCGGCCGGTCCGCCCTTCAGTGCAGGCCGGAACCGCCGCCCGCCAGCTCCTTGGCGATGGTGCCGACCATATCCTTGGCATCGCCGAACAGCATCTGGGTGTTGCTGTTGTAATAGATCGGATTGTCGATCCCGGCAAAGCCCGCATTCATTGACCGCTTGATCACGAATACCGACTTGGCTCGATCCGCCTCGATGATCGGCATGCCCGCGATCGCGCTCTGCGGATCGTCGCGCGCCGACGGATTGATCGTGTCGTTCGCGCCGATGATCAGCGCCACGTCCGCCTGCGGCAGCTCTGGATTGATGTCGTCCAGTTCGATCAGCTGCTCATAGGGCACATTCGCTTCGGCCAGGAGCACGTTCATATGGCCCGGCATGCGACCGGCGACCGGATGGATCGCGAACTTCACGTCGATGCCCTTCTTGGTCAGCGCCTGATACAGTTCGCTCACCTTGTGCTGCGCCTGCGCCACCGCCATGCCATAGCCGGGAATGATGACGACGCTGCTGGCATTTTCAAGCTGCAGCGCCGCTTCCTCGGCAGAGGCGGAGCGGACGACGCGGTCGTCCTTGCCGCCCACGGCGCCCGCCACGACCTTGCCGAAGCCACCGAACATGACGTTCGCAAAGCTGCGGTTCATCGCCTTGCACATGATGACCGCCAGGATGAAACCTGACGCCCCGTCCAGTGCGCCCGCCACGATCAGCAGCTTGTTGCCCAGGGCAAAGCCCATGGCGCTTGCCGCCAGACCGGCATAGCTGTTGAGCAGCGCGATGACGGTCGGCATGTCGGCTCCGCCGATCGGGATCACCAGCAGGATGCCAAACAGCAGCGCCAGCGCCACGAAGGCGGGGAACAGCCACGTCTGGGTCGGATCGATCGCCAGCATCGCGCCGATCGCCACCGTCGCCACCGCGACGCCGCCATTCACCACTCGCTGTCCAACGAAGGAGACGGGGCGACTGCCCATGATCTCCTGCAACTTCGCGAAGGCGATGACCGATGCCGTGCAGGTCAGGAAACCCAGCAGCATCTCGAACATCAGCGCCCACATGATGAAGCTGCCGGCATATTCGCCATGGGCATGCTTGTAATATTCCGCCGCGCCGATCAGGCCGACGGCGAGCGCGCCGAAAGCGTGGGAGATGGCGGTCCGCTGCGGAATCGCCGTCATCGGCATCAGCAGCGCCATCGGGATGCCGGCGGCCGCGCCTGCGATCATGGCGATGATGATGAGGTTGTAGTCGACCACCTCATGCTGGACCAGCGCGCCGACGATCGCCACCAGCATGCCGATCTCGCCCGCGCGAACGCCCCGGCGCGCGGTCGAGGGATGGCTCATCCACATCAGCGCCAGGATGAACAGCGACGACGCGATGATCGCCGCAAAGGGTACGAATGCGTTCATCTCATTTCCCCCGCGGCTTGAACATCTTGAGCATGCGGTCGGTGATCATGAAACCGCTCACCAGATTGACCGTGGCGCAGAATACGGCGACAAAGCCCAGCGTCTTCGCCAGCGGCGTCGCGCCTTCCTCGCCGGTAATGGAAATGGCGCCGACGATCACCACCGCCGCGATCGCGTTGGTCAGCGACATCAAGGGCGAATGCAGCAGCGGCGACACCTTCTTGATAAGCTGAAAACCGACAAAGGCCGCCAGGATGAAGACGAACAGATAATCGGGATTTAGCGAACTCATTGCATTCCCCCCGCCAATTGAAGCAGCCTTTCGCTGACGATTTTCCCACCTTGCGTCACGCGGACGGCGTTGCCGATTTCCTCGTCCAGCACTGGAGCGTTCCGTTCCTTGTTCCAGAAGGCGGAGAGGAAGTTATAGAGATTGCGCGCGAACAGCGCCGATGCGTCAGCGGCGAGGCGCGATGGCACATTCCTGTGTCCGACGATCTTCACCCCATGCCGCTCGACCACTTCGCCCGCGACTGCGCCCTCGACATTGCCGCCTTGTTCGACGGCCAGGTCGACAATGACGCTGCCCGGCTTCATCGACGCGATCTGCGCGTCGGAAACCAGCCGCGGCGCGGCCTTGCCGGGGATCAGCGCCGTCGTGATGACGATGTCCTGCTTGGCAATGTGCGACGACACGAGCTCAGCCTGGGCCTGCCTGTACTCTTCGGACATTTCGGTGGCATAGCCGCCCTTGCCTTCACCCTCGATCCCCGCGACGCTTTCCACGAAGATCGCCTTGGCGCCCAGGCTCTCGATCTGTTCCCTGGTCGCGGAGCGCACGTCGGTCGCAGAGACCTGCGCGCCGAGCCGCCGCGCCGTCGCGATCGCCTGAAGGCCCGCGACGCCCACGCCCATGATGAAGGCCTTGGCCGGCGAAACCGTGCCTGCTGCCGTCATCATCATCGGGAAGGACCGGCCATATTCGGCCGCGGCGTCTAGCACCGCCTTGTATCCGGCAAGGTTGGATTGCGACGACAATATGTCCATCGACTGTGCCCGTGTGATGCGCGGCATGAACTCCATGGCCAGGGCTTCAAAGCCGGCCGCCGCATAGGCGTCTATCCGCGCGCGCTCGACAAAGGGATTGAGCCCGGCGACGATCCAGACGCCGGGCCTGGCGCCGGCGACGCTGGCCGCATCCGGTCCCTGCACGCCCAGGATGATGTCCGCGTCCGCCACCGTGGCGGCGCGATCGGCGACCGTCGCGCCCATGGCGACATAATCCGCGTCGGATATGGCGGCGGACAGACCTGCACCCGTTTCCACCGCCACCGTCGCGCCCAGCGCTGTGAATTTCTTGACCGTTTCCGGCGTGCCGGAAACGCGGCGCTCACCAGGCGCCATCTCTTTCACTATGCCGATTTTCACTATTTCCACCCTCGTCCTGCGTTGGCGCGCCCCTGATCCGGCCGAAGCCGCCACATCCCCAGCCTGGTCTAATGTGCCCATTATCGACCTATATGAATCGCCATACCGTCGATTCGTTATAATTCCAACAAATAATATGCATATAATTGAGGATGGCGGAACAGCAGTGCCATTTCCTGCGCGAATTCGCTAAGGGCAGGGGATCCAGACGAGGAGCATGATGAGCATTCGCAAGCAGAATTCCCGCGAAGGACTGGTTACGGCGGCGGTGGCGAAGCTTCGCGACATGATCGTGGCGCAGCCGCCCGAAGCGCAGATCGGATCCCTGCCGGATCTGGCGAAGGCGCTGGGCGTGGGCATCGTCACCGTTCAGCAGGCGGCGCGCGTGCTGGAGCATGAAGGCTTTCTGAAGGTTCGTCGCGGGCCCGGCGGCGGCTATTACGGCACCCGCCCCGATGCAGAGGGCCTCAGCCAGGCGATTTCGGGCTTCCTGGCCATGCACCATTCCGCGCACCCCGAAGCGATCGACATCATCACCCTGCTTGACTGCGAACTCATGGCCGCCGCTGCCCGGGCGACGAATGAGGAGCTTCGGCAAAAGCTTGCCGCGCTCGTCAAATCCATCGACGGGCGCAATACGGCGCGACAGCGCGGCGCATTTGACCAGAGCATGCTGGACATCCTCTATCTGATGGTCGACCGGCCGCTCATGGAACTTCTCTCCCGCGTGGCGGTGCACCATTATGCCGAATATCCGCGTGGCCCGGTCTATGGCGGAAGCGACGGCAAGCAGCGCTGGAAGCGGGAGCGGCGCGCCATCATCGCCGCGATCCTCGACGGCGACCCGGAGCGGGCCCGGTTCGAAGCGCTACGGCGCCGCCGTGAGATCATGCGCCGGCTCGACGCTGCCATCTGAAGGAAACGGCCCCCACTCGAACAGAGGCTTCGCGGCCAATCGAGGATATGCTAGCGCCCCGACGATGACAAAGCCTGTCCCACCCGCCGAACCGCATGAGGAGCCATCGACGCGGCGGCGCCAGATATTGGAGATTGCCGCCCGGCTATTTGCCAGAAAGGGGTATCGCGGCACGTCGATGCGGGACATCGGGGAGCAGGCCGGCGTGCTGGGCGGTTCGCTCTACCATCATATCAGGTCCAAGGACGCGCTGTTCGTCGAACTTCACAATGCCGCCCTTGACCAGGCGGAAACGCGGATAATCCAGGCGGTGCAGGCGCAGTCCGATCCATGGGCCAGGCTGAAGGCGGCTTGCGAGACATTGCTGGATATTCAGCTCGCCCCCGATTCTCTGACCACCCCGATGATGAACGACTTTCGGGAAGTGGCCGAGGATGTGCGCCAGCAACTGATCGCGCGGCGCGACCGGTTCGAGGGGCTGTTTCGCGCATTGGTGCAGGAACTGCCGCTTCCACCTCATATCGACCGGTCGGTATATCGCAATCTGCTTCTTGCGCAGTTGAATTCGACCGCGGACTGGTATCGGCCCGGCAAGCTCACGCCGGCGGAACTGGCTGCCCAGGTCGTTGCCGTCTTCCGGCACGAATGATCCCTGCCTGATGGGGGAACGGGCAGCCCGTGAGCGCTAGAATTCGATGGAGATGTGCACCTTGAGCCGGTCCACTCCCGCAGCTTCGGCAATGCGCGTCTTCGATTGATCGATGATGTCCTTTAGCGATCGGGCATAGGCTTCCCGTCCCGATCGATCCGTTTCCTGAACCGCCGGACGTCCTTTGCCATAAAGCAGCTGCTGTTCGGTGAGGCCGAAAACGGCCGAGAGAATACGCAGATTCTCCCGTCGCGGCGTGGTTCGGCCCGTTTCCCAGCCCCAGATGGTCGGCTTGCTGAACCCTGTCCGTTCCGAAAGCGCCGTGCGGCTCAGCCCCTTTTCGTGGCGCAGGCGGAGCAGGCGCGCGCCCAGATCTTCCTCGGCCGGGCTTTCCGGGCGCTCGGCGGCAGGCCGCATGTCGTCGTCGCGGCCGGGATTGCGGAGCCTGATCGCGCTTACCACCCCTTGGGGAAGCGTGGTCTCGAAACGGCAGCCGAACAGGATATCATTCTGCCAGACGACGCGAGCCACGACCTGGTCCGCGTCTGGCAAGGACAGCATGACACTCTGCCCGATCTCCAGCGTCGATTTCGTCTCCACCAGCATGCCGGCCGTCGAAATATCATGGATCACCAGACTGGCGGCGCCATCCTCGGGCGTGCCGGGAAGTTCGAGTCGGATGCGCCAGCGCGGGGCGTCGCGCCTGTTGTCGGACTCGGGTGACTGATCGACAGTTGCATGAATGGGCATGGTCCCTTCATGCGCGCAAGCGGGTTTCCGGAACGTTAATAGCGGCTTTACGGGATGGCCGGCGCTCGGATAAGATTGATTGTAACAGATGTTTGGTGTATGAACTCCACACCTTCAGGAGATTCCGATGTTCAGCTACGTTCCGCCGATCGACGATTATCGTTTCCTGCTGACGCAGGTGCTCGGTTTCGACCAGGCGATGGCGGACATCGGCAAGGAAGTGGATGCCGATCTGGCGGTGGCGGTGCTGGAGGAAGCCGGGCGCATGTGCGCCGACCGGCTGCACCCGCTCAATCGCCATGGTGATGAGCAGGGCAGCCGCCTGGTCGACGGGTCGGTGAAGACGCCGGACGGCTTTGCCGAGGCCTGGCGCGATTTCGCGGCGGCCGGCTGGCCGTCCTTGTCGGCGGATCCGGAATATGGAGGGCAGGGGCTGCCGTTCATCCTTCAGCTCTGGCTGGACGAGATGCTCGCCGCGACGAATCTCTCCTTCGGCCTGTTCCCCGGCCTGACGCGCGGGGCGTGCGAAGCGATTATCGCCCATGCCAGCGCTCCCCTGAAAGCGACCTATGTACCGCCCATGGTGAGCGGCGCCTGGACCGGCGCCATGGCGCTTACCGAAAGCGGCGCGGGTACCGATCTCGCCCTGCTCAAGACAAGGGCGATGCCGCAGGAGGACGGCAGCCATGCCATCACCGGGCAGAAGATCTTCATCTCTTCAGGCGACCATGATTTCGGCGGCAACGTCATCCATCTGGTGCTGGCCCGCCTGCCCGAAGCTCCCGCCGGGGTGAAGGGGATCAGCCTTTTCCTGGTGCCCAAATATCTCCCCGATGCCGATGGCGGCTTCACGATCCGCAACGCCATGTCGGTCGGTGCGCTGGAAAAGAAGATGGGCATCCATGCCCAGCCGACCTGCGTGATGAACTATGACGGCGCGACCGGCTGGCTGGTGGGGGAACCACACAAGGGGCTGGCCGCGATGTTCACCATGATGAATGCCGAGCGGCTGATGGTCGGTATCCAGGGCCTGGGCATCGCTGGTGCATCCTACCAGCAGGCGGCGGGTTATGCGAAGGAGAGGCTCCAGGGACGCAGCGCCGATGGAGCGCGCAACCCTGTCGCGATCATCGAGCATGCCGACGTGCGGCGCATGCTGCTCAACGTCCGCGCTTTTGTGGAGGCCGGGCGCGCGCTTGCGGGATGGACGGCGTTGCAGCTCGATCGGGCGCACCACCATCCCGACGCTGGCGAGCGGGCAAAGGCGGATGCGCTCGTCGCGCTGCTGACGCCGGTGGTGAAGGCGGCCTTCACCGATTTCGGCTTCGAAAGCGCGGTGCAGGCGCAGCAGGTGTTCGGCGGTCATGGCTACATCCGCGAATGGGGCATGGAGCAATATGTCCGCGATGCCCGCATTGCCCAGATCTATGAGGGCACCAACGGCGTCCAGGCGATGGATCTGGTGGGACGCAAGCTGCCCATGGCCGGCGGCGCGGTGGTCGAGGGCTTCCTCGCCCTTGTCGAAGCGGATCTGGATGCTGCGGCGGGGCTGGACATCGCCGCGAAGACTGCCGAAGCGCTCGCTCTGCTGCGCGGGGTGACGATATCGCTCCGCGGTGCCGGGGCGGACGCGGTGGGCGCGGCTGCAGTCGATTATCTGCGCCTGTTCGCGCTGGTCTCCATGGGCTGGATGTGGACGCGAATGGCCGTGGCGGCGCAGGGAAGCACGCCGCTGCATGAGGCGAAGCGCGCGGTGGCCGACTATTTCGCGCAACATATGCTGCCGCAGGCCCACGGGCTGGCCAGCGGCATCGCGGCGGGTGAAGCCACCATCATGGCGCTCGGCGCCGATGCCTTCTGAAGAGATCGTCATCGCTGTCCACGCGGCCGATCGTTGGAGGGAAGGAAGGCGGTGTTGCTGTGCCCGCCTTGACCGCTTGATGGATGGTTCTGCGTGAAGCCGTGGCTTCAGCGCGCCGATCGGCGATGGCTGACGCATCTCTTGCGGCGTCCGGTCGTTCAGGACGAAGAAGGAGAGAGCCATGGCAGATTTGAGCGCAATCAGGGAACATATGGACATCATCGGCGCCGACGGCGTTCATGTCGGTACGGTCGACAAGGTCGAGGGTGACCGGATCAAGATGGTGAAGGCTGACAGTGGTTCGCACGGCAACCATCATCATTTCATCGCCGGTGGACTGGTCGCGGCGGTCGAAGGCAATCAGGTCCGCCTTTCTGCGGAGGGCGCCGCAGCGGTTCTTCTGGAGGAAGAGGAAGGCGGCGAAGCAATCATGGACGATGGAGACTGACTCCGGCTTTCCGCATGGAGAAGCGTCATGACTGGAAGTAGTCCCTGCGATCATCGAGCCGAAGTTGCGAACATGACCGATGAGGAACTCATCGACAGCTGGGAAACGGCATCGGGGGAGGAGACGGAAAATCTGTTTCCCTTCCTCCGGGCCGTGGTCGACGAAATGGCTCGGCGCGAGATCGCTCTCTCGGTCGATCCGGGCGCGCCTAATGGCTAAAACCCTTAGGAAAGGCGAGGCCGCGACATGACAGACGTGGCGGAGAGGCTCATGGCAAGGTGGTGAAAGGAGGTTACCGGCACCACCCGGATCAAGGACCACAAGACCCTAGCCACGCCTGACAGTCTTGAGTTCGTCCTGGAAACGGATGAGGGCAAGAGGCCGCGCATAAACCGGAATCGCTACAGAAGCGGTAAGATCCGCGGCCTCAATAGCCTACGGCATAACCCATGCGGCGGGAATCTGCCCCGCCCATGCGCGCGCCGGATGAGTCGACCAATATTCCCTGGACGCTGCCAATCGCATAGGGACCGACCTTCTCGATCCGATGGCCCATGGCGGTCAGCCCTTGCAGCACAGTATCGGCAAATCGCCCCTCCGCCTGCACGGTAATGGCCGCGCCGGGCTTGTAGAAATTCGGATCCGCATCGAGCGCGAAGCGCGGCGCCTCTATGGCCTGTTGGATAGGCATGCCGCGATCAACGATGTTCACCAGGAACTGGAACTGCGTCTGTCCGATCGTCTCGCCGCCTGGCGATCCAAACACCAGATGCAACCGGCCCTTGTCGAGGAGGATGGTGGGACCATTGCCCAAAAGCGCGAGCTTTCCTGGCACTACCTTGTTCGGGTGGTCGTCATATGGCGCCGTCGATCCCAGTCGGAGGCCATTGTTGAATAGGATACCCGTATCGCCCATCACGAGGAACGTACCGAAACCGCCGCCGATGGTCGTCGTGACGGCGATGGCGTTCCCCTCGGCATCGACGGCGGAAAGGCTGGTGGTATCGCCGTCACGCGTGCGGTCGTCTCCCCGCGCGGCAAAGCGGGGTCGTGATCCTTGCTGCGCCATCCGGCCGTAGGCGGCGGCATCGCCACCCTCCGGATAGGAGGCCGCTTTGATCGGATCGATCAGCTTTCGCCGTTCTGCCGCGAAAGGCTTGGACAGCAGGCCCTCGACCGGCGTCTGCACGAAGCGGGGATCGGCGGCATAGCGGTAGACATCCGCCTTGGCGACCTTGATCGCCTCGATCAGCAAATGGGTAAGTTGCGCTCCGTCCGCGGGCAGGGCGGCAAGGTCGAAACCCTCGACCAGATTAAGCTGCTCGCACAGTTCCAGCCCGGTGCGGGATGTGAGCGGACTGCTGTAGACGTCCAGCCCGCGATAATGCGTGCTGACCGGATCGCTCCAGCGCGGCTGATAGGCCTTGAGATCATCAAGGCGCAACCAGCCTCCGCTTTCGTTCGAAAAGCGAGAAAATTCCTGGGCGATGGGGCCTGAGTAGAAATAATCATAGGCCGCTTGCAGGGCCCGGTTGCGGTCAGCGCCGCCGTCCAGCGCCTTCATCTCGGCATCGGCCAGCGTCTGGAAGGTGCGGGCGAGATTGGGATTGCGGAAGATCGAGCGGGGTGACGGCGGCTGCCCGTCCGGCAGGAACAGGGCGGCACTGGTCGGATAGAGGCTCAGCGTCTTCTGCGCCCGGCCGATGAACAGAGCGATCGACGGATCGAGGGGGTGACCGTCGCGGGCATAGCCGATCGCCGGTTCCAGCAATATGGCGAGCGGTAGCCTGCCGAAGCGTCGGGCCAGTGCGATCCAGCCACCGAACGCGCCCGGCACGGTGAGTGCCCTTGGTCCATGGTCGAGCGCCCTGGGATCAACCTGTGGATCGAGCAGGCGCGGTGCACCGCCCGTAAAGGCGAGCGAATGGACCTTGCCCGCCTTGCGGTCGAGGCAGGTGGCGAAGCCGTTGCCGCCCGCGCTCGACGCCCAGGGTTCGACGACGTTCATCACAGCCATGGCCGCCACCACCGCGTCGGCCGCACTGCCGCCCTGCATCAGCATGCGCGTTCCCGCCATTGCGGCGAGCGGATGACCGGCGGTGACGCCGCCATGCGGCATCGGCACCTCGACGCGGTGTGCTGCGACGCTAGTCCCGCCGGCGCGGGGCGCATCCGGTGCACGGGAGCCCGACTGCGCGCGGGCAGCGGAAGGAAAGCCGGCGAGGACCATGCCTGAAAGGCCGGCGGCGAGCAATTCTCGACGATGGAGCGCTTCCGGGCGCACGGGCTTATTGGGAGCGGACATGGGTCAACCTTTGATCCTCATGGCAAGGGGAGGAGGGGGTGCGGCGTGGGAACCCTGGCGCCGCACCCTGCCGCATCAGAAGGATTTCTTGATGCTGGTGTACCAGTAGCGTGCTTGCGGCTGGTAGAGGTTCGACAGATAGCCGGTCGATGCCAGTGGGGGATCCTTGTCGAAGATGTTGCGGGCGCCGATCTGGATGCTGGTGTCTTTGAGCGGGCCACCATTCCTGAACGTATATTGGGCATAGAGATTGACGGTCGTCTGCCCCTTTACGATCCAGGGATTGGTCGAGGCGTCGCGTGCCGCGTTTTCATAGACGCTGTCGATGAACTGCGTATAGGCGCCGATCTTCACCGGCCCCAGGGTCCAGTCCAGCGTCGCGGCGAGCCGCCAGCGCGGCTGGCCGTCGCGCCCTACGACATCGCCCCCGCCCTGGATTGGCACGCCCGCATTGACAAGGCCCGCGGACCGCCCATTGATCACCGCCGTCACGCCCGCCGGAGCATCGACATAATAGCTGATCAGGCGTGATGCGTTGACATTGAGCGAGAAGGTTCCGACGGTCACGGTGGGCAGCAGATAGTCGAGGTTGAAATCGATGCCCTGCACGGTCACCGGCAGCAGATTTTCGAAATTGGCGACCACATAGAGCAGTTCGCCCACGGGCGCGAGGCCGGTGCCCGCAACCAGCGCTATATCATCCGCAGTCGGATCGCGACGTACGACATTGGGATTGTTGCTGCCCTGCACGCGCTGCAGATAGTCGAGGTTGAGGCCGTTCTGATAGTCAAGCAAACCGACCACATTCTTCTGTTTGATGCGCCAGCGGTCGACGGTGAAGGTCACCTTGCCCCATCCTTCGCCCAGCGGCGGCGAGATGACCGCGCCAAAGCTCCAGCTTTCCGACTCCTCAGGCTTCAGATTGGGATTGCCTCCACTGCGCCGCAGCACGGAAATACTGCGGTTGCATTGCGAGAAATTGGCGATTCGTCCGGCGCGCAGGTCCGCTTCGCACAGCACATAATCGATGCCGGTGTTCACGCGGTCCAGCGTAGAGGTATTGATCACCTCCAGGTTGGGAGCGCGGAAACCCTGTGACCAGGAACCGCGCAGCCGCATGCCCTCAAGCAGTTCCCAGCTCCCCGCGATCTTCGGCTTCGCGACCGACCCGACGTCGCTATAATCTTCATAGCGTCCGGCGATCTGGAAATCGAGGCTGCGGAAGAAGGGAACCTCCATCTCCGGACTGAAGATCGGGATGGCGAGTTCCGCATAGGCGGACTTTACGTCGCGCTTGCCGCGCACGTCCGGGCTCGGACTAGCCCCGCCCAGGTCGGAACCGTAGAAGATGCCGGTGACCGCATCGGTATAGGTTGTATCGATCCCTCTTATTCCGCCCTGATAGGGGGAGCGGTTGTCATGATAGGTCTCGCGGCGATATTCGACGCCCGCCGCAATGCCGATGCTGTTGTCCGCCCACAGGCCCAGCAGATTAGCATTTGAAATCTTGAAGTCCCACAGCGCCAGCGATGTGCGTGTCCTGCGCGTCGCCTTGATGCGGAAACTGTCGATGGTCGCATCGCTGTTGGGCGTACAGTCCCCGATCGACGGCGTATCGACGCAGCCGCCGTTGAAGGGATTGTAGGCATCGGGCGTGGTACGGTTGATTGCGGCCTGCAGCAAGCTGTTGGAGAAGTTCTCCTGCGTGTCCGCGGCGGTCGCCCAGGTGTACAGGGCTGCCGAATCCCAGTCCCAGTTCCCGATATTCCCCTTGAGGCCGCCGAGGAACCGATATTGGTAGTTGGTGACGTCGACCTTGCGCGATCCGAAGTCGACATAGCTTAACGAGGTGATCTGTACAGGCAGGCCTGAGGCGGGAACGACCGCGGTATTGAGGCCTGGCAGGCGGTTGGGCGAGCCGACGGGCCCGAGCGGGTTCCAATAGGCGTTGGCGGCGACTGTGATGGGAATGTTCGCCAGCGAGCCCGGCGCACCGATGATCGCCTGTGTCTTGCCGCGATAGAAGCCCGCTTCGCCATAGAGGGTCAGATTATCGGTCAGGTCGAAATGTCCGTTGGCGAACAGGTTGACGCGCTTGACCGAGGGCTGCGTGGTGAGGTTCTGGAACGTTGCGGGCGCATTGAAGCGCAGGTTGCTGTCGACCGTAGCCATCTCCGTCGCGCCGTTGCCGTCGTCATAGCAGGTACCTGCGGGGCCGGAGGGGATGCGGCATCCGCTGTTGGCGCTTGGCTGAATGTGGAACTGGCTCGAACTGTTGGTGAAGGCGATGCCGTTGCTGGTGATCGTCCGGTTGAGGAAGGATCCGTTGGCGGCCGGACTGAGCGCGCGGAACGTGCCCCACGGCGTGCTGGTGCTGGTGCCGTTGAACGCGGCGACATTGGCGAAGCTGGTGCCGGCCACATAGCCACGCCGGTCGACATTGGCGGTATAGTCCTGGTCGCTGAGATACAGCTTCGACTTCCGCGCATAACCGGCGAACAGCGTGATGTTACCGCGCCCTTCGCTGAAGTCCTTGCCGACAAGCCCATTGATCGTGAACTCGCGCAGGTTCGTGCCTTCAGCTCCGCCATATTGCGCGTCAAACTTCGCGCCGTTGAAATCGGAATTGAGGACATTGTTGACGACGCCGGCAACGGCATCTGATCCATAAAGGGCCGCAGCGCCATCGCGCAACACTTCCACGCGCGCAATATTGCCGACGGGAATTGTATTGGCATTATAGCCGAAGGTCGGAACGCCGGAATCGATGACGCCCGATATGGCCTGAGATGTCGGATGCAGCACGGTTCGGCGGCCATTGATCAGCAGTAGGGTATTGCCTTGGCCCAGGCCGCGCAGGGATACGGTGGAAACGTCGCCACGGGCGGCGTTCGCGTTGCCGCCGCCCAGCACCTGCTCGTTGAACGTCACGCCGCCCAGTTGCGGGATGGAACGAAAGAGATCGGCGCCTGAGACTGCAGCCACTGCTTCGATCTGCTGTTCGCCCACGACGCTGACAGGTAGCGCGCCGGTCGTGTTCGCGCCTCTGATCTGGGTACCGATAACGACGATCTCAGCGCCCTTGTCCATTTCTGACAGCGGGACGCTATCCGTCTGCGCATGCACGGCACCGGCCGACAATACCCAAAGACTGGCTCCTGCCAATTTTGAAAATCTCTCTCTTCTTACCCTCATCTTTCTGTTCCCCTGTAAAGAAGTCCTTGTTTCCGACGTTGCGGTCAAAGGACTTTGCGTGGTTTCAGCTATCAGGCGGCCGCGCGCCGATGGAGATCGTGCATGACCGGCAAAGAATCTGGTAAGTTCTGTATTTTTCCGGACTGTGCATTTGCGGACCCCGGTAGCTGGAGTTCCGGCATCATCCCCATATGGGCCTATGTGCTGCCGGCTCCCTGCCGGCAGCATGCATCGGCGGGCGCAGCGCCCACTTCCGCGCCCGTTCAAATGGGTAGAACTGATGAGATCAAGATTTCCGCCATATTCAGACGAATATTTTCCTGGGACGCGTGAAATATCCCAAGGATAGCGGAAAGCGGGTTCTTTATCGTTACAGGGAAAAGGAACTGGCAGGACCAATGCCCGCTTGCCCTTGGGCAGCGCTTCCATGTCGACTACAGGGGATCTTCGTTCATGACGGATACCGCAGGACAGGGATTGAGCCGTCGTGACTTGGCGGCACTGGCTGTCGGAGGCGCCGTCCTGGCGCAGGGGCAGGCGTTCGCGCAGGGCGCCGCACCGGCGGCAAAAGCGCCGCTGGAACCTACCCGGCTGGTGAGCGCCGGCGAAACGCTGCGCCCGGAGATCGTGGGGAATTTCGGTATCGTCGCCGCTGGGCGCCATTATGCGGTCGCCGCGGGAACGCGTATCTTGATGGCGGGGGGCAATGCCACCGACGCAGGTGTCGCCGCCGTGTTTGCTGCCGCGGTGACGGAAATTTCCCATTTCGGCTTTGGCGGCGAGGCGCCGACGATCGTCTACGACGCGAAGGCGAAGCAAGTCTCCGTGGTGAACGGGCAAGGGGTGGCCCCTGCGCTCGCCACGCCGGACAAGTTCGCCAAGGCGGGCGTTATTCCCGGCAATGGTCCCAATGGCGGAACGGTTCCCGCCATGGTCGACGCCATGGCGCTGGCCTTACAGCTTAACGGCACCATGACTTTGAGCCAGGTTCTGCAGCCCGCCATGGAACTGGCGGACGGTTTCGTGATGTACAACTTCCTGGCTGAAGTCTTCGCGAGCCAGAAGAAGGCGACATCCCGGTGGAAAGATGCCTACGAAACCTATTATCCGGGTGGAAAATCGCCCAAAGTGGGCGAGATATTCCGCCAGCCCAATCTGGCCAGGACTATCCGCATCATCGCGGAAGCGGACCGGATCGCCTACAGGAAGAAGAAGGACCGCAAGGCCGCGATCCAGGCTGGACGCGACGCCTTCTACAAGGGAGACATCGCCCGTCGGATCGGCGCGGCGATGGAGCGCGACGGGGGTCTGATGCGCTACGAAGACCTTGCGGCCTACAGGGGCAAGGTCGAGACGCCGACGATGACCAGCGTCTTCGGCTATGAAGTCTGCAAGGGGGGCTTCTGGAGCCAGGGCCCTGCCATGCTGATGGCGCTCAATATTGCAGAGGCTGCGGGCATCGCGACGATGGAACCGGGATCGGCCGCCTACCTCCATGTCGTGGCGGAATCGATCAAGCTCGCCTTTGATGACCGTAACGCCTATTTCGGAGACCCTGATTTCGCGACCATCCCGATGAAGGGCTTGCTATCCAAGGCCTATGCGTCGGAACGCGCGAGGCAGATCGGCCCCAAGGCCTCGCTGGAGCATCGCTATGGCGATCCCTGGGTATTTGAGGGAAGCGCCCGCACAACGCCCGTCTTCACGCCCCATGTGCTAAAGGCTCCGCCGCGTCCGACCGCTGATACCACCGCCATCGAAGTGGTGGACAAGGACGGGAACCTGTTCAGTGCGACGCCAAGTTCGGGCTGGCTGCTGGGCGGCGCCTATATTGCGGGAGATACGGGTGTGCCGATGAGCAATCGCCTGACCGTCTTTGACCTGGATCCCGAAAGCCCCAACGTTCTTGCTCCCGGCAAGCGTCCGCGCACGACGCTCTCCCCCTGCATGGTGCTGAAGGACGGCGCTCCCTATCTGGCTATCGGCACGCCGGGCGGTGACAATCAGGACCAGCAGATCATGAATGTGCTGCTGCGCGTGCTGGCCTTCGACCAGCCGCTCCAGGCCGCGATCGAAGCGCCCCGCATCAACAGCAATCATTTCCACGCCTCCTTCGCGATCAAGAAGGACGAGCCGGGCGTGCTGGAAATCGAGGACCGCGTGCCGCAGGCGGTGCGGGACGATTTGGCCGCTCGCGGGCACAAGCTCGATGTATTGGGGCCGTTCGCTGTTTCCACCGGCATCGTTGCCGCCGGTGTCGTGCCCGACAGCGGCACCCTGCGCGGCGGGGCGGATGTGCGCCGCGAACGCTATGTCTTCGGCTGGTAAGAGGACCGCTCTATGCAATCTCCGCTGAAATATCTGTCCATCGCCCTGCTTTCGGCCTGCGCCGTGCAGGCCTACGCCCAGCCAGCCAATCTGCCCCCGCCGGGCGGTGAGAAGCCCATCGCCTTCGACGTGCATGAGGGTACGTCCATGAGTGTGTCCGTCTCACCGGACGGCAAATGGCTGGCGGTCGATCTTCAGGGCACCTTGTGGATCATCCCGGCCAAAGGCGGCAGGGCGAGGCGCATCACCGACTATTTCAACGATGCCCGCCAGCCGGTCTGGTCGCCCGACGGATCGCGGCTTGCCTATTTCGCCTATCGCGACGGCGGCTATGATCTCTGGACGATCAAGCCCGACGGCAGCGGCATGCGCAAGCTGACGGAAGGCGCGTGGGACGATCGCGAACCAGCCTGGTCGCCGAACGGCAAGACCATCGCCTTCTCCTCCGACCGCAGCGGCAATTACGACATCTGGACGCTGGACGTGGCCAGCGGGGTAGTGAAACAGGTCAGCCGCAATCCGCGTGAGGACAGGATGCCAAGCTGGTCCCCGGATGGCGCGAGGATCGTCTATGCGGGGACGGAAGGCAATAAGACGGCGCTCTACACGACCGCTTTGGCGGACGGCGCGGAAAGCCTGCTCAGACAGGCGGAGGGCAGGATCGACGCGCCCTCCTTCGGTCCCGGCGGCGAACTCGCCTATGTGGTGCAGGACGCGAAGGGCAGCCGGCTGGAAATCGAGGGCAAGGTGGTGAGCGGAACCGAGAATGTCTTTCCGTTCCGCATCGGCTGGGGGAAGGGCGGCTATTATTATGTCTCGGACGGCAAGATCAGGCACCGCAGCGGCGGGCGATCGTCGACCGTCGATTTCGCTGCCACGCTGGAAGTGGTGAAGCCCAGCTATGCCAGGGCGAAGCGCGACTGGGATTCCACCGCGCCGCGCAAGGCGCTGGGCATCGTCCATCCCACCATTTCGCCCGACGGAAGCCGTATAGCCTTCGTGGCGCTGGGCGATCTCTATCTCCTGTCGTCCAAGGGCGGCGTGCCCGAAAATCTGACCAGGGACGCCGCGATGGATGCCGATCCTGCCTGGTCGCCCGATGGGCAGAGCATCGCCTACACTTCCGACAAGGGCGGCGGCCTGCCGCAGCTGTGGATACGCGATGTCAAGACGGGCAAGGATCGCAGGCTCACCAATATCGAGACCCAGCCTCTGGCCGCCGCCTGGTCCCGTGACGGCAGTCGCATTGCCTTCCTTGATGTCGATGGGCGCTGGGGCGTGGCGGGCGTGTGCGTCGTCGACGTGGCGAGTGGCAAGGTGACGCGGCTCCAAGCGTCGCTTGGGCAGCCGGGAAACCCCAGTTGGTCGGCTGACGGCAAATATGTCGCCATCGCGCTTTCCTACAAATATTCCAACAGCTTCCGCGAGGGCGACAATCAGATCTATATGATCCCAAGCGACGGCAAGGGCGAACCCTTCTGGCAAGTGCCCCAGGAAAATGCCGGAACCGACACGCGTGGCGGGGGCGGGCCTGCCTGGTCGCCTGACGGCACGAAGATGGCGGCCATTTATGAAGGCCTGCTGAAGATCTGGCCCGTGGCCGCCGACGGCAAGCCGATGGCGCCGCCGCGCAGCTATACCTCCGAAATTGCCTATTTTCCCAGCTGGACCGCCGACAGCCGGACCATTCTCTATCAGTCATCCGACAAGTTGAAGGCGATCGACACGGAAACGGGCGTCATCCGGGAAATTCCGGTCGACCTCACCTACCGCCCCGCCAACCCGACCGGGCGGATGGTAATCCATGTCAGCAATCTGGTGGACTCCGTCCGCGACGAAACCCAGCACGACAAGGACATCGTGATCGAGGGCAACCGCATCTTTGCAATCTGCGATCATGATCCGGCGCTGCATCGGGCGGACCGCTTCGTTGATGGCACGGGTCTCACCGCCATTCCCGGCCTGATCGAGCATCATGCCCATCTGCAGAAGGATTTCGGCTCGAATCTGGAGCGTGCATGGCTGGCCTATGGCATCACCACCGTGCGCGATCCGGGCAATCAGGTCTATGACGCGATAGAGGACAGGGAGGCGGCCGAAGCGGGCGCGCGCATCAGCCCGCGTCTCTACGTCAATGGCCCGCTGCTCGAATGGCAGCGCGTCTATTACAAGATGGGCGTCGCCATATCCGGCCCGGCGCATTTGGAGCGGGAGCTGGAGCGCGCCCGCATCCTCAAATATGACATATTGAAAAGCTATGTCCGAATGCCCGATATCTACCAGCGTCGCATCGTGGAAGCGGCGCACGAGATGGGCGTGCCGGTCACCGGCCATGAAATCTTCCCCGCGGCCTATACGGGCGTCGATGCGACGGAGCATCTGGGCGCGACCAGCCGTCGCGGCTATTCGCCCAAACAGGGGCCGATGGGCATGGCCTATGAGGATGTCATCCAGCTATTCGGCAAGAGCGGCCGGACGCTGACACCCACCAATTTCGGCGCGCTGACCAATTATCTGGAGAAGAACCCTTCCTATCGCGATGACCCGCGCATCAGCCTCTATCCGATCTGGGCGCGCAAGACCGTGACGGAGAGTGAGCCGATGATGGCGTTGTTGCGGCCGATGATGGCGGGAAGCCTGGCCAGCCTGAAGAAGATGTTCGATGCCGGCACGCTGGTTGCGGCGGGCACGGACACGATGATCGCGACCAACCTGCATGCGGAGCTGTCCTCCTATGTCGATGCCGGGCTGACGCCCTTTCAGGCGCTGCAGACGGCGACGGTCAATTCGGCCCGGTCGCTCAACCTGGACGCAGGAACATTGGAGGCGGGCAAGCTCGCTGACATTGCCCTGCTCGCCGGCGATCCGCGTGAGAACATCGCCAACACTTTCAATGTCAGGAAAGTCATTGCCAACGGCAAATATTATGATGTGGAGGAACTCGTGTCCGGCGGGCAATAAGGGGACAATATGATGCCCTTGGACTGCCGGTCGAACAGCCCTGCAAGCAGGCGGCGCAACCGATGGTTGGCCGGTTCTTCGATGAAGCGATGGGACAGTGCCGCGATGCCGACCGCCAGCAGCAGCGATGCCATGGCGCGTGGGACCTGCGGTATCGGCAAATATCCCGCCAGATAAAGAGCGGGCATGTGCAGCAGGTACAGCGAAAAGCTCCATGCCCCCAGCCGCCGCATGACGCAATTGCCCCACAACCAGTCGTTCAGCCTATGATCGATGGTCGCGCTGTAGATGACGCAGGCGCAGAGTAGGACCTTCGCCAGATCGCCATAATAGCCGATATGCTTGGGGTCGCCGCGCGTCGAAGGGAAGAGGAAGGGCTCCGCCCACGGTGGGGAGAGCAGGATCGCCGTCAGGAAGGCAAGCGCGCTTGCCAGCACCAGCATGGCCGGGAGCGGGCGCGGGGGTCCGGCCCAGACCAGCAGCGCAGCGCCGATCCCGGCGATGAAGATATGCAGCTTTGCGAAGACGGAAAAGCCGGGCGTCCAACTGCTGATCGCATAGGTGAGACAGATCGCGCTCGTCAGCGCCAGGAAGGCGATGGGCCTGTTTCGGCGGCTGCTGTAGAATGCCATCCACATCAGCGGAAAGAGGAAGTAAAATTGGAATTCTGGGCCGATGGACCAGAAGATCGGCTGTGCGCTTGTAAAGCTGAGCAGTCGCAGGAGTTGCTGGCCGTCTATGCGATAGATGAAGGCGGGATCGGCATAGTTGAACAGGAAGAAGGACAGCAGCGATACCCCCAGATAGAGCGGCAGTATCCGCGCCGCCCGCGCGATTCCATAGTGCAGCAGCACCTGGGCGTCGGGCCTCTGCCGCAGATAGAGATGGCCCATCAGGAAGCCGCTGAGCACGAAGAACAGCATTACCCCATGATCGCCCAGGCGGTGATTGACCCAGGACGGCAGCCCGACATCGGGGAAATGCGACAGCATCACGATCAGCGCCGCAAAGCCGCGCAGTCCGTCCAGCGCTGGAATATGCCGCCCGTTCATGCCGTATCTATGCCGTTCGCCGCCGTCTGCCCGCGTGCGAAGCAGAAGCCATAGAGCGCCCACATCAGCGCCGCAGTCTTGATGGAGAGTAGTGAATTGCTGATCGGCAGGCACAGGATGAGGAACAGCATGATGCCATGTTTCGCCATGCGATCGCCGGGTGCCGTGCCGAACCCCGTCAGCGACAGCGTCAGCCATAGGCCAAGTGCGATGAGCACGGATTGGGACTGGATGAAATCTGCCCAACCTGCGTCATCCAGTCGCGCGAATTCGGGATTGACCCCCAGCAATGCGGTGGCGTCCATTGTTCCCAGTGCATGCAGGCCGATGCCCAGCCGGCCGGCGAAATTGTCGCCATTGGGCATCAGAAGACCGAGCGCATCCCCCAGCCAAAGCAGGCCCAGCATGACGGGAAGGTAGACCGCGCTCCAGCGATCAGGCAGATAACGGCAGAGAGGCAGATAGAGGCAGAAGAGCAGGATGACCGTCATCGCCAGCCGCCCGTCGCAGATCACCAGCAAGGCGAAGGTGGACGCGACCATGAAGGTCCGGCACCAGCGCGACAGTTCCCGCCAGCAGGCCGCCGTGAAGATGGTGGCGACAACCGCCCAGTTGCCGAGCGACACCGGCTCCAGGAAAAGGGATGATCCGCGATGGAAGCCGAAGCCGTTCAGCAGCAGCCGCCCGCCCGGCCGTTCCGAACTCAGGAACAGCGATCCGCCCGCCCAGAAGGCATTGGCGTCGTAACCGCGCGTGTTCACATAATAGTCGACCACGTTGAAGAATGCACCATATTGGTCCGGCCGCGCTAGTTCCCATATGCCCACGAGCAGGATGCACGCCTGCATGACAAGGATCGACCGACGGAACAGATCGGTGCGAAGCGCCGTGCCCAGCAGGATGAAGGCCGGGATCAGCAGCACGTCGCCCAATATCTTGGGATTGAACTGCGCCCGGATTGCGCTGGTCAGCAGCACGACCATAACCAGCAGCGCGGCCAGCACCCACCATCGCGCCGCCAGTGCGATCGGCTGGAACAGGCCCATCAGCAGCGCGGAAATGACGATGCCTCCCTGCATCACGGAAACGATCGATCCGCTCATCTGCGCCACATGGCTGTTCACCCAGGCGAGGAGCGGGTTGAACAGGACCGTCGCCGCCAACAGCGCAACGGCCGCCACTGGCATGACCGCGCGCGGCATGTCCACGGCGCTTCGCATACGGACGTCTCTTTGCAGGACAAGCTCAGCCAAGGGCGACCTCCACCAGCCGGTCTGCCACATCACCCCAATCCTGCGTCGGCGCGGGCCGCCTGCGCGTCTGGGCGGCCTTGGCGAAGGCCTGCACCATGTCCCGGCTATCGCCCGGGCGATAGCCGAAACGCAGCTTATGCTCGCCCACCGCGAAATCCGGGCAGACGGCCGGCAGGCCGATAGCGCCATATTGCATCAGTTTGAGGCTGGAATCCGCCAGATAGGCCGATGATTCCGCCGGCAGATAGGCTGCGATGCCGACATCGGCATGCTGAATATAGGGCAGCGTCCGTTCGAAAGGCATCTCGTCGTGCAGCACCACATTGGATGGGAAGGCGCGTTTGGGCGTGCCGATCATGTGGAAGGTGAAATGCGGCACGGCTTGCGCCAGCGTGCGGATCGCGCCCTCGTCAAACAGCATCGATCCGACCGCCACCGCATTATGGGGCTGGTCATAGGGGCTGATGGTCGGCCGGCGCAGGTTGCGCAGGTCGACGCCATGGGGAATGAAGATGCGCGGACAATCGAAGGCGTCGAAATGCGGCAGCATGCTGCGGGCGACGACCACGACCATGTCGATGTCGTGCGCGTGCCTTTGCAACGTCGCCTCGATGCATTGCGGCACGCCCGCAGTCGCCAGCAGGTCGGTCGCACGATAGACAATGCGCGCGTGCGGGGCGATGGCGCGCACGCGCCCGATCAGCGCGGGGGCGATGCCGGATTCGATGAGGATGAGGTCCGCCTTCGCCGCTGCCTCATCCAGAACAGGGCAGGCCATGCCGGCCCAGCGGTGGAACAGCCATCCGGTCAGCGCGTCGGGTAGCGGCATCTTTACCGGATGCCAGCGCGTCCGCCACAGACAGGCGTGTAGGCCGTCCACCCTTTCCCAGCGGTTGGCGCGCGGGTCCAGCCGAGCCCGGCTGTCGCCGCGCAGCCGCGACAGCCAGCTGTAGCCGATAGAAAGGAAGGCGACGTCGTGGCCCCTCTCGGCCATTTTCTGGGCGATGAAATGCACGCTGGCGCGCCGTGCCGTGCGATAGTCATGGCGCGACAGGATGAGGATGCGGGCGTTGGAGATGCCATTGGGAGCGAGGGCGGCCGAAAAGGGGATGTTCAATGGCGTTTCTCCCTGCGGCCGACGATTTCGTCATAATAATCCTCCAACGCCGCCATGTTCGAGCGGATGTGGAAACTGTTGTTGACCCATTCCCGTCCGGTTCGGCCGAAGCTTTCGCACAGGTCCGCCGTCAGCAGCAGTCGTTCGAGGTGTGCGGCATAGCCGCCCGTGTCGCGTCGCTCCGCCAGCAGGCCGCTTCGCCCCGGCAGGATCGCTTCGCGCATCGGTCCGTCGTCGAAGGCGACAACCGCCATACCCATCGCCTGCGCCTCCATCAGTACGATGGGCAGCCCTTCGCTGTCGCCATTCGCGGCGCGCATGCTGGGCATGGCGAAAATCCGATGCCGCGCCATGGCCGCGAACACCGCCTCACGGGGTTGCGGACCGACAAAGGCCGGTTGGATGCCCAATTTCCGCGCCTGATCCATCAGCGCCGGTTTCATCGGACCGTCCCCGATGATGGTGAGCGGCTCTTCACGCAGGCGGAGCGGCAGCCTGGCCCAGGCATCGAGCAGGAAATTGACGCCCTTCTTCTCGACCAGTCTGCCCACGAACAGCGCGCCGCGGCGCAGCGAGGGGGAATCGACCGGCGGCAGCGCGGCGGGATCAATGCCCAAGCGAATGACCCGCAGCTTGTTTTCGGGATAGCCGGCCTCCAGCAGGCATTGCCTGATCCAGTTCGACACGCAGATGATGCCGTCGGCATAGCGTATCAGGACGGGCTTCAGCATCAGGTACCAAAGTCCTTCGGTCCTCCGCGCATGTTCGCGGGCGGTGACGGTGGCGTCATAGCCATGGGCCGTCACTACCAGCGGCATGCCTCGCCGCAAGGCGAGCGGCAGGATAGCCGCGCCGTCCTGAAGGAAATGGGCGTGGATAAGGTCGGTGGAGCGTGAGCATAATTGTCCGCCGAGATTCTCATAATGTCCGGTCAGTCGATTGCTGATCCTTTTCCACTTTCCAGAGCCCGGTCGATGGAGGAGATGCAGTTGCTGTCCATCCCGATAATGTCCACCTACAATATCGTCGGCCATGACGAAGGGTCGATACCGGCGGAGCGAATGGATATGGTCCACGATGAATGTTTCGGACAAGGGTAGGAAACCGCGTCTGTAAATGGCGACCATGGGCATGATATCTGTCCGCACTGGGAAGAGCAGGTTCCGACCCTCGGGATATATCCTAGGGGTATTCCCTCAATTCGCTGCTGCCTGTGCGGCTGTTATATCCAAAGCCCACAGCTGTTTCGAGTAAGGCATAACACCTATGCAGCGGAACCTAACCCCTTGTGTCTCCGTGATAATTGCGGCCTATAACGCGCAGGATACGCTGGCGCGCGCAGTCAGTTCGGCTCTGGCGCAAAAGATATCCGTCGAAGTCCTGATCATCGACGATGCGTCGAGCGACGACACCGTTCGAGTGGCGCAGGAACTGGCGCTGGCACACGACAATGTCCGTCTGATCGTCAGCACGGAGAATGGCGGACCTTCGATCGCGCGCAACAAGGGGTTGGCCGCAGCGCAGGGCGACTGGGTCGCGATACTTGACGCCGACGATGCGTTCCTTCCGGGTCGGTTGCAGCGTATGATCGGGCTGGCAAGGCGGCATGAGGCCGATCTGGTGGCCGACAATCTGCTGTTCTTCGACTGGCAGGCGCAGGCATTGGCGGGCCGGGCGTTCAGGCTGGCGGACGATCATGTGCAGCAGGTCAGCGCGGCGGATTTCGTCGGGCATTGCATGACCGGCCGTTCCCCCTTCGATTATGGCCAGCTCAAGCCAATATTTCACCGCCGATTCCTGACTGCACGCGGGCTGCAATATCCGCCCGATCTGCGTCATGGGGAGGATTTCGCCTTTGTTCTGGACTGGCTGCTGGCCGGCGCGCGCTTCATGCTGATGGGCGAGGGGTTTTATCTCTTCACCCAGCGCATCGGTTCGATCTCCTCGGACAGTTCGGGCCAGTCGCGCACTATTCTCAACCTTCAGTCTATGCGCGAGCATACGCTGGGCCTGCTCGCCCGCCCGCGCATTCGGGCAGACAGGGCATTGGCGCGCCTGCTGTCGAAAAGGGCGGACGCAATTCGCGATCAGGCGATCTGGAATCGCGCCTATTCCCACCTGCACGGCCGGCGGCCGTGGGCACTATTAATGGAAATGCTGCGCGACCGGCGCAGTTGGCCAATGCTGGCGCGCCACCTTGTCCGGCGACATCGGGCGCGGGCGTCGGCGCGGTAGGGACAATGCAACCGGTGCAAAATCTGCCATTAGCGATCTTCCAGTCAAAAGCAGCGCAAGGAAACCGTTTCCTTTCCACCCATTTCACCGCCCTCCTGCGATCCCGTTCAGTGCACTGCTCAACTGCTCGACCCTTTGCTGGAAAATCACGTCGCCGCTCATGAAGGCAGGCGCACTGTCCAGTTGATGCAAAACCATTGCCATCCGCTCCGTTCGCCGCCTGTCCCACCGCGCCATCGCGTCCCGCGCGGCTGCTTGCGCCGGCAGGCGCCCTGGCAGCGCACGCAGATGGTGTCTCAGCTTGGGCCGCACGGATTGCCATAGCCTGTTGCCTTCCCGGCGCATCATCCGCCGGTAATGTGCCATGGCACTCTCTCTGTCCGGCCGCGGTAAACGGAAATCCTGTCCGGTGCAGCGCTGCACCTGCCCCTCATAATAGGCTCCTAGGCTGATCGATGGCAGCACGATCGGTTCATAGGGCAGGTCCAGCGACAGGGTCCAATCGAGCCATTTGAAGCTGTTGATACGCCGGGAGGATGCCACAGGAACCCAGGGCACCCGCATCGTATCCGCGATGATCGCGGCATGCATGGAATCCGCTATCACCAACCGCGCTGTTCGGATGCGCTCGATAACACGATGCCCGCATTGCCGGGGATCGACCAGTTCCACGCCCGCCAGCCTGCACGCCGTTTCCCAAGGGCCTTCATCCATCGCCTCATAATGGGGAATGAGGATCGTTCCGTGCCGTTCTTCCGCGGCCAGAGGCCTCAGCCGCGGCAGCGTCGATAGCAGCAGCGCGCCATCTGCCACCGCCAGTTCCGGGCGCCCGACCACCTGTGCGGTCAGCGGCCCGCGCAGGGCCGTGACGTTCCAACGCTCGCTGTTGAAATCGGCGGGCAGGGGACGATAGCCGATTCCGCTGGAAAACACCCTGATCCTTTTCGCCTGCGGCATGTCGTTGCCGATGATCGTGCCGATCCCGCAGAACAGCTCCCCATCATCCTCGTCCGACCAGCGGCCTGGCGCCAGCTCTTCCCAGAGCCAGCTGTTCAGGTCATCACCGAAATTTCCCTGCGTCGCCCGATAGTAATAGAGCTTCATACGGACACCTCCCGCATATCGGGATGTAGCTTGCGGCGCGCTATTTCCGTCCAATAGCCGGGCAGTTCGCGTCCCAGATGCCGATATGCCCTTGCGATCGTCGCTCGCTGGAGCTGGTCTGTCAGGCCCAGATAAAGCCGCGGGTGCATCAGAATCGCCGCCAGTTCCATTTGAAAGCTGCGTCGCCGTTGCTGTGTCAGCATCAGGCTTTGCGCATCGATGCCGTCGATCGCGCCCATCAACTCGTTCATCCGGATCATGGAGAGGATGCGACGCAGATTGCGCCCGCTCAGGCGCTCATGAGCGTCGCGATACAGGTTGATGCCTTCGCCGCGCACGCTGTTAGCGGAAAGCGAGAAGGAGATGCCCCGCGCCCGATGCGCCAGCTGCGCCCACATCAACCAGTCCTCCCCGGCATGACGCAGGGTCTCCTCGAACCGCAGTGGTCCCACAGCCGAAGCGCGCAGGATCACCGACGACGTCTGGCACAGGTAATCACGCATCATCGACGATCCGCCATTTGCCCCGATGAAGCGATAGGTGCTGCGCGTGCCGTCGAGTGGTTCGACACCATGTTGGGTCGGCAGTGTCCGGAAAAATGCCATGGCCGCAAACATGGTCGTCGGCGGCATGGCGCTGTCGCAGAAGTAGAAATCATGCGCCGTCCCCAACGTGTCGATCCCGCAGGCGAGATGGTGGGTCGACCATTGGTCGTCGGAGTCCAGAAAGGCGATATAGTGGGAATCTGGCGACATGGCGTCCAGACCATGGTTGCGCGCTGCAGCCGGGCCCGCATTGGCCTGGCGGAGGATGCGCAGCCTGATCCAGTCGGGGAGGACGAGGTTATGGGCATCGAGATCGGCCGCGACCGGCGAACCGTCATCGACGACGATCAGTTCAACTTCGGCAGGCCAAGGAAGATATTGGCAGGCGACCGACCGGAGAGCTTCGCGCAGCAGCCCGCGCTTTCTCTGGAAGAACGGGATGATGACCGATATGCGCTTCGGGCTGTCCGTTCGGCCCAGAGCCATGCTGGGGTCAGGCTGCATCGGTCCCCCGCAGGGCGGTGGTTGGGGCAGGCGGAGGCATATCCTCCCAATTATGCCCGCGCCGGGCATCCTTCAGTGCACGGACGATGAAGCTCAGATTGCCGAGCAGATAGCGATCCGCGAGTCGCGAGGGTTCCTGCCACAGCCGCCAGACCCATTCCAACCGCACCCGCCGCACCCAGGCTGGGGCGCGCCGCACCCGTCCGGCGAGGAAGTCGAGCAAAGCGCCGCCACAGAGAACGGGTCGTCCGAATTCTGGCGCCCAGCGCGCCGCCCAGATTTCCTGCCGAGGATTGCCCATGCAGGCGAGCACCAGATCAGCTTTGCTTGTCCGGATTTGTTCGCTGAGGTCTGCTTCCTCCTGTTGGTCGAAGAAGCCGTGCCGCATTCCCACGATGGAAAGGCGCGGGCACAGGCGGGAGAGTGCCGCCGCCGCTCGCTCCGCCACGCCTGGAGCCGCGCCGACTAGGAACAACCGGAGCCGTTCGGGATGATCTTTCAGCAGGAGCGGGATGAAATCCGTGCCGTTGAGGTTGACGGGAAAGGGCCGACCGTAGCGCAGGCGGCTCGCCAGATCGACGCCGATACCGTCGTTCAGCACCAGCGCGTCACTCAGAGCCTTGGCCAACCGGTCGTTCTGCCGCGCCAGATTGGCCATATGAGCGTTGCAGAAGGCGATGATCCTGGGGCTTTGCGCACGTATGTGGCAGCGGATTTGCGCCAGTGCCTCCGCCTGGGAGAGTACGGCAACCTTCACCGGGCCGATGGTCCGTTGGCGATGGCCCAATATTTGGTCATAAATATGTACGATGCGCGCCGAGACCTGCGGCCAGCTATAGCTCCGCAGCGGTTCCTCCGCGTCCTTCAGGGCTCCGCCGGCTCTGGCCGTGCGGAAATCCTTGAACAGCCGCGCCGCGGACAGTGGATCGTCGAAATGCATGAGCGTACCGATACCCAGTTTCTCGCAGGACCGGCGATGCGCCGGAATGTCGCTGGCGGCGGGATAGAGGCCGGCGGAGACCGCTTCGATCAACGATATACCGAACCCTTCATAGGCGCTGGCCGAAGCGAAGATGCTGCTGCGCCCGATCAGCGCGCGAAGCGCCTCGTCACTGGGGCTATCGTGAAATTCGATCTTCTCGACTACGCCTTGTTCGCCAGCGATCCGGCGCAGGTCAGGGATGGCGACACCCATCGGCTTGCCCGCGACGACCAGCGACCAGCCGGGGTCGAGCGCATTCAACGCGGCGAACCAGCGGATCAGCCGGTCAATCCGCTTGTTGGGGGCGATGCGGCCGAAATAGAGAATTGTCCGCGCATCCGGGTCGGCGGTGGCTGCAAATTTGTCGATGTCGACGCCATTTTCCACCAGCATCAGCCTCGGGCCGCAAATGCGCGCAAAACTGTTCTGATCCGCCTCGCTACAGGCGATCGTCGCGTTGAAACGGCTCAGCGACAGACGAGATATGCTGTGGAAATAGACCTGCTTCAGCCGCTGCGCATAATTGGTGTGGAAAAAGCCGCCATGCGTGCTGAGCACCATCGGCTTCTTGTGCAAGAATCGCGTGAGCGCGAGGAAATCAACGAAGAAATCGATGGCATGGACATGGATCAGATCGCAATCGTGCACATGGCGCAGCACCGAGGGCGCGATCGGATAGCGCCGTCCACCGCGGAAGGGCAGGCGGACGATCTCCACGCCGCCCATCGTCTCCCGCGCGGGCAGTTCCGCGCCGTCGCCGTCGAAGATGCGGTTCAGCGTGACCATGCGGACATCATGGCCTGCCCGTGCCTGCTCCTCGCAGAGGTTGCGGGTGAAATTCTCCAGCCCGCCGATGCCGGGATAATATTGGCGCGAGATATGGACGATCTTCATGCGTGTCACACGATCATGACCGTGCCGATCAACGGCATGCCCAGTATCGACAGCTTGTTGATCGTGGATTTGAGGTCCGCGGTCGTAGTGGCGTCGCGGCTGACGGCCAATATCGCCACCTCCGCGCTGGCCGCTGCCAGAGCGAGATCCTCGACATGGCTGGCATCGACCAGGCACAAATCGAAATCGGCCATCATGTCGGCCAGGCCCCGACAGTCAAACGTCGCCGCGAGAAGCGATAGTCGGGGGATCAAGGCAGGTCGGATGAAGGCATGGAGATCGTCGTCCGGATCGGTCGCCATGACCGGCGATTGGCCGAGCAGCCGGTGCTGCAGGAAGTCCGACTGTTTCATGTCGACGAGCAGCGTCCGCAGCCCGCTCATCGCCGCCGATACGGCGACATTGGCGGTTAGGATAGCCGTCTCGTCGACCGCGCCAATCGTGAGTACCGCGATGGAGGAGGGCACCCGTCCGTCGGCCAGGCGAAGTGCAGCCAGTGTCGACTGTATGTCCCGCGCCTGCACCGCCAGCCGGTCTTCCGGGTCGCTGATCGCCACGACCAGCGGATCGACCTGAACCGGAGCCGGGGCCTCCATTCCGGCCTCTTTGTTCTGGCCCGCAGCGATGAAGATCGCGCCGGGTTCCTCGGTTCTTTCGGTGGATCGGAGTCTCATGACCATTTGGCTCCTTCAAGGCGGAGTTGCTGTCCGATGTGACGGAGATCGGCCTGTCCCAGCATAGGCACTCCGGTCAGATATCCGACGGCATCGCGGCTGCGGACGCGGGGCTGGAGCCATTCCAGCAGGACTGCCGTGCCGATGGCGAGCATCAGGCCCAATATCGTCATCATCAGCAGCCGCACGGGGATGTTCGGCGCGTTCGGCAGCAACGGCGCCTCCGCCGCGTTCAGATGCAGCACGTTCAGCGAGGGGATGCTGCTCTTGGCGCGCAGTTCGGCCAGTTGCTGCGTCTCGGTCTCATATTGCTTCTTGGCCGATTCCACATTGCTTTCCAGCACATTGAGCTTGCCGCGGTCGCCAGCCAGCGACAGCATGCGGGCGCGGTGCTGGTTCAGCAGCGACTGCATGGCGCCCCGGTTGGCCGCAGCAGCGGAACTGGCTGCGGACAGGCTGCCCGACGTCTTGGCCGTTTCCTGCGCCAGTGCTGTCTGCAATTGGGCGAGTTGCGAATGGGCCGCACGCATCAGTTCATGGCTTGGCCCCAGTTCTGCCGACATCTGACGAATTTCGGCCGATTTCGTCGCGATCTGCGCTCGCAATCCCTGCACTACCCCGCTCGACTGCACTTCAGGCATGCTTGCCCCGGCCGCGGCGCGGGCGCCCGCATCGGCTGCAGAAGCCTCGGCGGCGGACAATTTGGACGACAGTTCGCTCAGCCGCGTGCTTTCCGCATCGATCGCGCCGGTCGAGACAATGCCATGCTCGCGCTGGAACTTCGCCAGTTCGCCCTGCGCCCTTTCCATCCGCGTTTCGGATTCGCCGAGGCGCGTCTTGAACCATTCGGCATAGCGCTGGGCGAATTCATTGCTCATCGACAGGCGCGTCCTGTTGAACGCGTCGGCAAAGGCATTCGCCATCTCAGCCGATTTCGTTGCATTGGTGCTGCGATAGGCGATGTCGATGGTGCTGCCCGTTGAGCTGGGCGTGACCTCCAGCCCGCTCTGGACGCGCCGGTTGAGCCATCCCTGAAAGGTCTGGGTTCCATTGGTCTGGTCGAACCATTGCTTGTGCAATTCGGGATCCTTGTCGAGACCCAGGACGCGGGCGACATGGCTCGTGATTGCCTCGCCGCGCAATATCTGCGCCTCGGTCGCCAGCATGGCAGCGGGCTCGCTGGCCGTGCGGGTCTCGCCCGGCAGCGGGTCGGGCGCGCGAGTGTCGAACAGCAGCGTGGCCGACGCCACATATTCGCGCGGCGTCATCAATATCCAGATCGCGGTGAGCAGCATCACGCCGCAGAATATTCCCGCCATCAGTCGCCAACGCTGCAATATCGCGCGAATTATGTCCAATATCAGCATAGTCACTATCCTGTTTGATGGCGATCCGATCTATTCAGCGGCGATCTGGCGATGAAAATCGTTCATGCTGATGATGTTTTCGTCGATTTTCTCGCTGTTCTGGGCCGCGAACAGCATGGCCAGAAAAAATTGCGGTGCGAGACTGTCCTGGAATGTAATGCGATCATTTTCCGCATCGATGATCAATGCATTCCTCAACTGGAACAAAATGCAATCGCCTCTTTCATCATTCCTTGCGGCCCGGGTCATGAAACCTTGGGCGGCTGTGGTACGGACGATGGTTTCGATGATGTTCCAGTGCGGGCTGTTCGTTGTGATCACCTTCCGGAACAGCGCTGCATCCTCCGCATTGGTGAGCGCCCAGTCATTCACAGCCCGCGACACCCCCGCCAGCGTGGCAGGCAGGCCTACTTTCCGTTCCTTCCGCTTGATCACCTCGAAACAGGCAAGAGCGCAGAACAGCCGGACATGATAGGGCGACCCGCAGGCGAGATGCGCAATGGTCTCGCGGCTGGCATCGGTGAAGCTCATGCCGACCGACGCCGCACCCCTGGCTATGATGTCGAACACGGCTTGGGATTCTATCCGCGAAATCGGAATCACGGACATGTGACGCCGCAGGGAGGCATGACCCGCGATCAGGGCGTCCACTCCTGCGGCGATGCCCACTGCGACGATATGGACCGGTATCGCCGCGTCGGAAAGCATCTTCATCAACCTGGCGACGTCATGTTGCGCGGGACGGTCGGTGATGCGGTCGAATTCGTCCAGGATCAGCACGAAGCGACGACGCGTGCGAGGCGCGATCTGTTCGATCACGTCCCGCGGATTGACCGGACGATCCGCGGGCCATTCTATCCGCGTCCCTGCCATAGCATCGACATAGGGCTTGATGAGTGCGCCGAAATCCTGATCGGGCTCGCAGGCTGAATAGAGGACGACCAAACCCCGTTCGTCGGCCATATTGGCGAAGACACGCGCCAGCGAGGTCTTGCCGGACCCGCGCGCGCCGTAGATCAGGGCGTGATTGCCCCGGTCCAGTACGCCCTCGCACAGTAGTTCCAACTGGTCCTGCCGGCCGTGAAGATGGCTGGAACTGGTGACGGGCTGGGTCGAGTTGAACCCCTTGCGGATGGCCGACTTCAACATGTCGGCCGTCGAGGACTGTGGCGTAGCAGGTGCAGCGACGGCGGTGCGGATGGCCGCCATGCGACGCGCCAACTCCTCGCTCTTGGTGCGTCTCGGCATCAGCCATTGAAGTATCCTGGAAAACAGGGTCATTTCGGGATCCTTCCCAGCCTGGTCAGAAGATGCGTTCCTGGACAGTGAAGACGTCACCGGGCTTCACCAGCATGTCCAGATCGGCGCGCTTGATTCTCTGATTGCCGCGATTGAGGCTGATCTTCTTTTCAGATCCGCCCAATGTCGGACCTCCCGCCTGCGCCAGCATCTGGCGCAGCGTCATGCCGCTTTCATAGGTGATCTTGCCGGGCTTGTTGACTTGGCCGTAGATGAACACATCCTCAGCCTTGGGCACGAACAGGGAGTCGCCGGGGCGCAGCATCTGCCCGGTTCCTGTCACGCCGCTCAGATCTTCGAGCGGGACGCGGCGGTCCTCCTCGCCCTGGCGCTGCAATATGGCATAGTCGGCTGCATCGGTGCGCGCGCCGCCGGTGCGGGCCAGCATCATTGCGATTGTCTGTGGCCGGTCCAGCGGATAGATGCCGGGATTCTGGAGATTACCGAACACTGTTACGGCCCGGCTGACATAGCTCACGACCTCTACATTGACGATCGGATTGACGAAATAGCCGCCCGCCTTCAACTGGTCGCGCACCTTGGTCGCCAGTGTGCTGGCGGTCACGCCCTGCGCCATGACTTCCCCGACGCTGGGCAGGGTGACGTTGCCGTTCTCCTTGATCCGGGTTTTGACGTCAAATGGATAGGCGCCGAAGACGGACACCCTTATCTCGTCATTGGCGCCCAATATATAACTGGACGCCAGAGCTGCGCCCGGCGCGGCATCCGTCGCCACCGCCGGAACGGCAGCAGCAAGGAATGCGAGGGCCAGGACGGAAAGGGCGGGGAAGATCGGTTTCATGGCCAGTACCTCATAGATCCAGTCCGACGAACAGCAGGCCCGACGTACTTTTATACCGGAACTGGTCGACGGCCGTTGTTCGCCATTCGTGGCGTATCTCCGCTCCGGCATTGAGGCGGCCGCGCAACTGGTAACGATAGCCCGCGAAGACTGCGCTGGTGCGGTCCGACCGTCGCAGCAGCGGAGTGTCGAGCTGCAGCTCGCCCTTGAACAGGCGGCGGCTATAGGTTCCGCCGAGCGAGAGGCCCGACCGCCCGCCGAGCTTCAGATTACCGCGCAGGGTGAAGTCGGTTTGTACGATATAGGTCGCGCCCGTATTACTCTGATTGCGCGAGCTGCGATCGACATCGAACCTGATCGACAGCCGGTTGGAGGGGGTATAGGCCGCCCGTGCTTCCACCCCCAGGCCAGAGAAATCCGCAATGCCTGGCGCGCGCGGCTTGGTCCTGAAATAATTGGCGCCCAGCTGCCAGCTCAGGCGCGGGGCAACGGCCCGACGGAAGAGGATGCCCGCGCGATGATTCTCGGCGCCGTCGGGCAGATCGTCTATTGCCTCGTCGGCATTGGGGCGACGAAAGCGCTCATATTGGAACGTTACGCGGATTTCGCCCAAGCTGGCCATGGAATAGCCGATGCCCGCCATCGCCGTGGACGTATCGATATCGAACACGCGGCGTCGTGAAGCGCTGTTGCTGGTGTTAAGATAGCCGACGGCAGCCACGGGAAAGAAACCATAGGGCTTCTCGCAATCGACGGCGATGCGATAATCCTGCGTTTTTTGGGTGTTGCCGTCGATCACACCCTGATCGGACAGATTCGACTGTGCGAAGTTCAAGCGCGCCCGAGGATGGACATGGCAGTAACCGGAAACGGATAGATCGCCGTCGGCCTGAAGACTGATCCGTTCCCGGTCCAGAAATTCGAAACGCTGGTGGAAATCATAACCTGCCGACCCGATCACCGTCAGCTGGTGAAGGCCGAACTGCCGCCGGTAGGTCACATCCACGCTGGGCGTGATGCGCAGGTCGTCCTGTTCCCCCGTGACCAGATCGTCATTCTGTCGCAGGATGTTGTTGTCGTAGAGCAGGCGCACGGTCGGCCTGACTCGCAAGCCGTCGGGTGGAACCTCCACCTCGGTCTGGGACAAGGCCGCCTGCGGGATCATGAAGGCCGCCGTGGCGGCAGCGCTCATGACGGAAAACTGCTTCATCAGGGCTCTCTTGCAACGATATATTTGCTGAGGATCGCAGCCTGTGGACGCGGGCCGTCGATCGGCTGAACGCTCATCGGATAGCGCGTGCCCCACCAGGCGCCGCCTGCCCAATAGGTCCATCCCATCCAGACGTCGCCATTGGCGCGCAAATGGGTGAGCAGAATGTCGAGACCGTGCAGGCAATTGTCGTTTGGCGGCGCACCGAATTCCCCCAGAAAACCACGATGACCATTGGTCCGCAGCCATGTCGTCGCGCCCGCCAGGTGAGCGTCGATCATGTCCGGACTGACGCAGCTCGTCGCAGTGCCGGAACTGTCTGTGTCGAGATATTGGTGCATTTCGAAGGCATAGTTGCTGCCGGGATCGTGGAAATTTGCGAAGGCGAGCGCATTGGAGTTCGATCCGCCAGCGGTCCAGCTGTGTGCGCCGCTATATTTCGAGCCCGGCACCAGGATGAGATTTGCGGCCCCCGTTCGCCGGATCGCCGCGACGCTGCCGTCCGCCAGCAGCCGCCAGGCGGCGGGCGTCATGCCATAGGGCTCGTTCATCAAACCAAAGGCGATGGCGTCATCGCCCTTGTAATGCTCTGCCAGCCGCTGCCACAGATCGGCCAGCATGGCGGAACCATTGGAAATCTGATCCAGCCTCTGGCCGTTATACCGGCCATAATTATGGACATCCAGCACGATGGTCCGGAACGGCGCCAGACTGGCGAGCGACTTGTCGATCAAGGCCATCTCCGTCGTGGAGAGTGGCTTCAACGGCGTCGGCTGCACCCGTTCCCAAAGGATCGGCACGCGGACAACTTGCATTCCCATGTCAATGAAGGGCTGGGCCGTCTTTGCGTCGGGATAGATATAATCCTTCCCGAAGATACCGGGCTTGCGGGCGGAGTTGAATTCCCCACCGGCTATGTTGACGCCCGACAGGGGTGCGCGCCCGGTGGCAGGTTGCTCGGCAGTCAGCGGCAGGGCCAGCAGCATCAGCAGCGGCGGCGTGGCGAGGCGAGTTGCCACCCTCATCGGATGAAGTCCCTTTGTTGCCATGGCGATGTGCCTGCGTCCCCGCTAGGTGCTGAAGGGAAGGAGACATGATGAGCGCGAAAGCCGACCTGCTCGCAAAGGCCCTGCCCGGCGATCCCCCACCCGACATGGTGGAGGCGGATGCCTTCCCCTGGTTTCAGGGTGCCGACAATGTGCCTACCCATTTCGGCATGGTGGGATTGCTCCAGGAAAAGGGCAGGGTCGTAGATCTCGGCGCGCCTCAACCGGGCGGCACCCGGCCAATCCATTATCGGCGGTCTTCGGGCGCCTTGCTGTCGCTTTCCCTCCCGATTTCCATGGCTATCGCGGCGGGCGATTTCCTGCTGGTGAAATCGCTGACCTGCCCCGATGGTGCGGTGCGGCCGATCGCTGTGCGTCCACCGGTCAGTCGGGACTGGATCGCCATAGCCGATCTGGAGGCCATATTGCGACAATATGGCGCGGGTGCTTCCCGCTTCGTTCGATGGAGCGCCGGCGCGGGCACGGTCTGCGGTATCGCCGCGCTGTGCGGGGTTGTGGCGCCGGTTACGGCCCTGGCGGGCATGGTCGCGGGCGCGGCCGCGCTCGGCCTCCATCGCCGGGACCGGCGTGACCGGGGGCGCGTCAAGCGCCTGGTCGGTTGAAGCGCTCACGCCAGCAACCCTTCATTGCGATACCATGCGACGGTGCGGCGGAAGCCCTCCTCCAGCCCGACGGCGGGCTGGAAGCCCAGCGCTCCCTCTGCCCGCGCGATGGAAAAGGCGCGGTTATGCTTGAAGAAGGTCAGGCGGCGGCGGTGCAGAGGGGGCTGCAGGCCCAGCGGCGCGCAGAGCAGTTCGCAGCCGTGTGCGGCCAGATTGACCAGCCCATATGGTACGGTGCGTTTGGGCGTCGGCACGTTCAGCACATTGGCCGCGGTCGCAACATAATCGCGCAGGGGCAGATAAGTCTTGCCACCAATGATGAACGTGCCGCCGGGTGCTGCGTTGCGCGTCATCGCCAGCAGGAAGCCATCGACCAGATCGTCGATATAGACCGGGTGGAAATTGGGTCGCCGTGATCCGATGAACAGAAAACGGCCCTGCTGCACCAGACGGAACATCTTCAGCATGCGCGTATCGCCCGGCCCGTAAATGGCGCAGGGGCGGATGATGACGACGTCCATGCCGGGCTGCATCATCGCGTCGCGGCAGAGGTCCTCCGCCAGCAACTTGCTTTCCTGATATGCGTCGCGCGGATCGAAGGGTGCGCTTTCGTCGGCTGGCGTTTCCGCCACATCGCCGTGCACGCCGATGGATGAGCAATAGACGAAGCGCGCTACGCCCACCTTCCGCGATTCTGCCAGCAACGCGGCCGTACTGTCGCGATTGGCGCGCAGGAATTCCTCCCGCGTGCCTTCGGACCGGTACATCGCGGCAATGTGGAAGCAGGTCGTCGCACCCTCCACCAATTGGCCAAAGGCATTGGTGTCGGTCAGCGATCCGCCGATCCATTCGATGCCGCTCTCCCTTTCGGCGGCGCTGGGCGGGCGGCGGGTCATGGACCGGACATGATAGCCCATGCCGATCAGCCGGCGTGCCAGCGCTCCGCCGGTGAAGCCGGTTGCGCCGGTGACCGCCACGACAGGGCGCTCGTTCCCGCTCATGCCTCCTTCTCCCGGTCGAAGCGCTGTAGTACCGGATTGCCGATCAGCCTGGTAACGCCAATGAGGCGCAATCCTTCCTCCATCATGCGTACCGGTTTCCCCGCAAGGCGATGGAGGCCCATGGGCGCGCTGAATTGCTTGAAGCTGCGTCGGGATGCGAAGCCGTTGCGGCGGAAGGCCTGCTCGATCTGGCCCGGCCAGAAGCTGCGATAGGAGCGCGTGTCCTTCTCGATCAGCCGCTTGATGGGAAAGGTGGCTGCCGACAGCGCATTGGCGCCGATCAATGTCGGATAATCGATGATGACGCTGTAGCGGGCGACGCGACAGAGTTCATCCATCAGCTTGTCCGGATCGTCGATATGGGCCAGCAGCCTGATGCTCGTAACGAGGTCAAAACTGCCGTCCGGGAAGGGAAGGGCCAGCAGATCGCCGGTGACATAGTCCACCCTGCCGGTGTCGGTGCCCTGAAACAATTGCTCGGCGCAGTCCGCCGTCGAGCCAAGGACTGTCGTCTTCAGCCCCATGCCCAGCAGCCCGCCGACAAGTTGTCCATGACCGCCGCCGACATCCAGCGCGCTTTGGTGGACGGGCGGTCCATCGTCGACCAGATCGCGCAGCCCTCGCTCCTGAATGTCGAGCAGATAGGCGCCCGAGGGCCCTGCAAAGCGGCGGGCATATTGGACAGACCCTGTTTCCAGATCAGGGGGAGGAAGCAAACCAGTCATGCCGCGCCTGCGGTTGCTGCAATGCTCAAGAACGCATGCGGACATGACTGGCCTGACGGCACGCACCGCCCGCGGGGCGGCAGGGGCCTGACCATGGACGCACCTTTTGTGCCGGGAAGGGCCTGCTTCCCGACATGGGGGCAGGCGCGCCGCACGGTTGGGTGCCGCCAGCTGTAGACGTGGAAGCTGCTGTGCGTCGGGACGGGGGTCAGCCGCCGCTCGATCTCATTGGCGATTTCCGGGCGCACGCCCATGGGGTTACGCCACTGATGATCGGACACGATGACCACGCCGCTATCCATGCAGTCGATGACTTCGGATAGGGCTGCCCTGCTGTCGATCAGCGGGCGGCCGGTGCGGAAGTCGCTGTTGAAATCGGACGGCGGCTTGAGCTCGCCCAGCCGGCTGTGGCTGATGAACAGGTCGAACGGTCCGATATGCGCCAGGGTACGCAGGTCGTCACCGGTGATGAGCAGGCTGCTGCCTTGCGCGATCTGCCGCAGTTCAGCTGTCGCCTTGTCCCATTCGCCATCAGGTACCCGGACGGCGAGTGAGGCGGGTTCCTGCGCAAGGGCCGATGCCATCAGCCGTGCGGAATGACGATAGACCAAGTCTCCGCCCATCAACAACAATAGCGCCGTGCCCGCCAGCGCGACGGGGCGCAACGGCGATCCGGTGCCGCCGAGCCGTTCGATCAGCGTGCTTATCGCGAGGCCATAGGCCATGCAGATGAACGGAAAGACATAGTAGCTGTAGCGCCACGCCTTCATCCCCGCGAAGCTGTGGAGCGCCAGGCACAGCGTCACCATGACCGCGCACAGGCTGGCCAGCGAGCGATTGCATCGCCAAGCCGCCGCGAGCGCGACCGGCCAGAGCATCAGCATAAGGGGCATTTGCGTCCAGAATTCGCGCAGATAATAATAGGCATCATGCTGCGATCCGACCGCCCAGCGTTCGGCATGACGATAGCTTTCCAGCGCCGAATCCGCCTGCGACAGGACAATGGCTGCGCCGGCGAGCGCGACTGTGCCCAGTATGACAAGGTGCAGTGGGCGCATCGCCCCAATGGTCTTGCGCTGATCGACCAGCAGCCAGCATCCCATGGTCATCGCGGCGATAGCCGTCACGGGTTGCAGATGGGCGGCGATGGCAAGGCAGAACGCTGCCGCAGTCAGCCATCCCGGCTTGAAACGGCTCTCCGGCCGCGTGGCCACGAACAGGCTTCCCGCCGCAGCCAGGATCGCCAGCGCGTGCAGGGCGTAGAAGCGAGCGAAATGCGCGATATCGAGTGTATAACCGGCAAGAGCGAACAATGCGGCGCCGGTCACTGCGCTCCAGATGCCGCCGCTCTGTCGCAGCCAGTGGAAGACCAGTCCCACACTGATGCCCGAACAGAGCAGCGCGGGAATGCGTGCCGCCCAGAGGTCGGACCGCCCGAACAGATCGAAGCTGCTGCCGACCATGACGGTGAACAGGCGCGCCCGTTCATAACGCCCGTCCAGGATCGCGAAGCTGCCGTCCGCGGCCCAGCTGCGTCCCGCCAGCAGATGATAGAATTCGTCGATATGGGCCGGGCGCGTCTGAATGGTCAGTGCGTAGACCAGGCACGCGAACAATGCCGCAAGCAGGGACGCGGCTGCTCCGGGCAACGCCATGGGCGCGCGCCGGCAATTCTGCGACGGCAGGGCAACACGCGATCCCAGATGCTCCGATATGGTGGCCATGAATATGATCTCACATTCGGCAAAAGCCGACAGGATGTTCGATGGCCCAAGAATTCGATCTAACAGTATTCAAGTCAATATACGGGAGAACGCCTAGCCGTAGGTATGACTACATAATGGTATGTTTCTGCAATTCATGTGAATGTGTTTCTGAGGTCGCGGAATCGATTGGCGTGGAACCCGATTGTGGAAATCTTGAGGGCATCGCCGGCAATATTTTATAATATTGTAGGAATGAACGCATGGTCGATGTTTCTATTGTCGTCCCTCTTTATAATGAAGAGGACAATATAGGGCTCTTGCATGAAGCGATCAGCCATGCATTGGCGGATTTTCAACCCAGCTATGAAGTCGTGCTGGTTGACGACGGAAGCAGGGATGCGACATTTGTCCGCGCCGCGGAAGTTGTCGAGCGGGACAGGCGTGTGCGCATAGTAAAATTCCGCGGCAATTACGGCCAGACCGCGGCGATGGCGGCCGGTATCCAGAATGCCCGCGGCGACATCATTGTCACGATGGACGGCGACCTGCAGAACGACCCGTTGGACATACCGCGCATGGTCGAGCTGATCCACGCCGGGCATGACATCGTCGTCGGCTGGCGCAGGAAGCGACAGGATGGCGGGCTGCGCGTCTTCGTATCGAAATGCGCCAACCGCATCATGGCCCGGCTGATGGGCGTGGCGGTACGGGATAGCGGCTGTTCGCTGAAGGCCTTCCGCAGCATCCTCATCAAGTGCTTGCCCATGTATGGAGAGATGCACCGCTTCATTCCGGCCCTATCGCGCCTTGCCGGCGCGCGGCTGGCGCAGATCGAAGTCCGGCACCATCCGCGTCAGTTCGGCGTCTCCAAATATGGTTTCTCGCGGATTTATAAGGTGATGCTGGACATCGTTTCGATCCGCATCCTGCTTAGCTTCGTGCGGCGGCCCATGGCATGGCCGCGGCACATGATAGTCGGCATCACCCTGCTTGGCCTGCTGTCCGTCGCGGTAGCGATCTGGGGCGAGGGGCTGGCACTGCCGATGCTGGCGATTGGCGTACTCTGGCTGTCGCTGGCGCTGTTCCTGCTGGGTTGGGCGGTGATCGGACAGATGCTCGCCAGCCTGACCGGGAATGTTTCCGATTTTGCGTCGCTAGGCGCGAAACTGTCGACCCAAATCAAATCGGGGAATTGAGCAATGGTTGCCACGGCAAAGCTGGATCTGGTCAAAGTCATGGACATCTCTGTCATCGTCCCTGTCCTCAAGCGTTTCGATGATGTTGCAAGCGTCTACGGTGAATATCGGGATAGAATCGTGGCCTCGGGGAAAAGTTATGAGTTCATTTTCGTCGTCGATGGACAGCCGGATTACCCGGTCTCCACGCTGGAGCAATTGCAGCGCGACGGCGAACCCATAGAGATCATCCGCTTCGGCCGGGAGTTCGGCGAATCGGCCTGCCTGCGCGAAGGTATCCGCCAGTCGACCGGACGACACCTGCTGTTCCTGCCCGCCTATTTCCAGATCGGTGGCGCGGCGATCTCCGAACTTCTGGACCATCTGGACGAAGCCGACGTCGTCGCCGCCCGTCGCGACAGGCGGGCGGATGCCATGTTCAACCGGCTGCGCGGCTGGGGTTTTCAGAAGATGGCGCGCTTCGCCGGGGCCAAATATGATGATCCAGGTTGCCTCGTCCGCGCCGTCCATCGGAGTGTGTTCGACGAGATTCCGATCCAGGATGAAAAGCAGCGCTTCCTGCCCCTGCTGGCGGAGGTGCACGGCTTCAAGGTCGTCCAACTCACCTTGCCTCAGGCGGAAAGCGACGCGGGCCGGCCGCAGCATAAGCCGGGCGTCTATTTCGACGTGATGATGGACCTGCTGGCCGTCGGCTTCCTCGTCCGTTTCATGCAACGTCCATTCCGCTTCTTCGGCACTGTGGGCGCGGCGTCGATCCTGTGTAGCCTGGCCCTGATGGCTTTCCTGCTGTTCCAGCGGGAGGTCAGCAATATTCCGCTGAGTGACCGGCCATTGCTGGTGCTGGTCGTGCTGCTGCTGGTGCTGGGCATCCAGATCGCGGCGATCGGCCTGATCGCGGAGATCGTCATCTTCACCCGCGGCGACGGCAAGCAGCATTATCGTGTCGAAAAGATCGTGGAGCATGTGTCCGCCGATGCCTGAAACCATAATAATAGGGGCAGGCATCCAGGGCACCACGCTGGCACTGGCCGCGCTCGAACGGGGCGTGTGCCCGGTCCTGGTCGATCGGGATGATCATCCCTCCGGCGCGTCCGTCAACAGCTATGGCATCATCCATGGCGGGTTGCGTTACCTCCAGTCGATGAACATCCCCCGCTGGGTGCGCAGCCGCCGCGCGCAGAACTGGTATATCGACCGCTATCCGCATCAGGTCCGGCCACTGCGCTGTGTGATGCCGCTCTATGACGGTACCCCCCGGTCGCCCCGCCTGTTCGCCCTCGCGCGAGGACTTGACCATATGCTGCGAACGGCACTCGGCCAGCATGTGCCGCTTCCCAAAGACGGGGCCTGTTCGCGGCAGGAGGTCTTGCAGGCCTATGATGTCGCGGCTCACGGTCTGCTGGGCGGCGCGGTCTGGTATGATGCGCAGTTGCTGAACCCGCCCGCGTTGCTGAGGGAAATGCTGGCTGAGGTGGAGCAGCGCGGCGGCGTCGTCCTGCGCTCCACTGAGATAACCGGCCTGATCGAGCAGGGCGGAGGCGTCCGGGCCGTCCAGTTGCGGAACGTGAAGGACGGGCGGGAGCAGAGGATCGCTGCCGACCTGCTATTCGATTGCGGTGGCGCGCAAGCGGGGCGCTGCCTCGGTCCGGCGCGCCGGGTGCCGAGCGCGGCGGTCCTCGCCTTCAACCTGCTGATGGACATTCCCGCGCCCCCCGCCAGCGACGCCTATGCCCTGTCGCCTACGCCCGGCCGCGGCCGCAGCTTCTTCTTTCGCCGCTATGGCGCAGCGACGCTGGTCGGCACTTTCTACCGTCCCGGACCCGGCAGCCTTTCGCCTCAACCGACGGCGGAGGATGTCCGGTCCGCCCTCACATCCATTCGCCAATGCCTTCCGAACCTTGAACTGGACGAAGGATCGGTGCTGGCCATCTATGCCGGTCTGCTGCCGGATCGTGACGGCAGCGGGCGGGCGCTTCATCCCGGAGACCGGCATTTGCGTCCCGGGCCGGAGGGCTATCATATGCTATTGGGCGGCAAGCTGACCACCGCGCCGCTGCTGAGCGAACAGGTGGCGCGCCGCCTGTGGCCCGCCGCGCTCTTGCCGCAAACCGGCGGATGGCGACCGCGTCATGCCTGAACTGATGATCGACGCGCACGTCCATCTGCATCCCGGCGACGACCCATGGGACAGGTTGATGCAGGCGCATGAACGCATGATGGCGGCGGCGGGTGGGAAGGATTGCCTGGCTGTCTTCATGCTGGCGGAGCAACAGGGGTGCGATGCGTTCGGAACGTTGAAGGCATCGGCGCGGACCACGGCGGAACCGGAAAGCCTCTGGCTGGAAACCGGTTCGGCAGACCTGCTGGTGCTGGCCGGAAGGCAGGTCGTCAGCGCCGAAAGGCTCGAGATGCTGGCGCTGGCTACGGCCGCCGACTTTGTCGATGGCGCGCCGGCCGAACAATTGATCGAGGCGATGGACGCTGCGGACGCGCTGATCATCCTTCCCTGGGGCGTCGGCAAATGGGCCGGTGCGCGAGGGCGGCTGGTCGACAGGCTGCTGGCCGGAGATTCGGAGGAGCGACTGCTGTTGGGCGACAATGGCGGGCGTCCTGCTTTCTGGCCGGAACGTCGCTTCCGCCATCGGACGGTTCTGCGCGGATCGGACCCCTTGCCGTTGGGGGGCGATGCCCGGCGGATCGGTACTTTCGGGACCATGGTGCAGGGCAGGCTTTCGGCCGATCGTCCCGGCCGCGACCTGCGCCTGCTGATCCGCTCGACCGGCAGGCAGGCGCGGCATTATGGTGCGCTCGCCGGGCCGTTGCATTTCCTCGGCAACCAGTTTCGCCTGAGAATGGCCTCATGAAGATATTGATGCTGGCGCCACAGCCCTTTTACGAGGAACGCGGCACGCCCATTGCCGTGCGAATGGCAGCCGAAGCCTTGGCTGCGCAGGGACATGAGGTTGATCTGTTGAGCTTCCATGAGGGGCGCGACGTGCCGATGCCCGGCGTGCGGCATCACCGCATCGCGGCTCCGCCGGGGGTGCGGAATGTCCCGATCGGCTTTTCGCTCAAGAAGCTCGCCTGCGATTTCTGGATGCTCTTCACCGCGATCGGCCTGCTTCGGCGCTATCGTCATCATGTGATCCACGCTGTCGAGGAGGCGGCCTTCTTCGCGCTGCCCCTGTCCCGGCTCTTCGGAATCTGCCTCGTCTATGATGCGGATTCGATCCTGAGCGAGCAGATCGTCGAGAAATGGCCCGGAGCCGGCGTCTTCGCCTGGATCGTCGAGCGATGCGAGCAATTCGTCTTCCGCCGCAGCGATCTGGTGATCGCCGTCTGCCCCGCCATCCTGCAAAGCGCCAGCCGTTTCGCAGCCCCCGGGCGCATCCATCTGCTGCCCGACGTCGCGATGGAAGGACCCGCTGCTGCAGCACCCGTCGAAGATCTGCGCCTCTATGCGAAGGATCGTCCGCTCGCGCTCTATGTCGGCAATCTGGAATCCTATCAGGGTGTCCGCCTGCTGATCGAAGCGATGGCGGCCCTTGCGCCTGTTGAGCGCCCCGCGCTGGTCGTGATAGGCGGCCAGGCGGACCATGTCGCGCAGCATCGGCAATTCGCCTTGCAACGCGGGCTGGAAGGCGACGTGCATCTGCTGGGGCCGCGCCCGCTGGATGGCCTCAGCCACTATCTGGCGCAGGCGGACATCCTCTGCTCGCCGCGCCTGAAGGGCCGGAACACGCCGATGAAGATCTTCTCCTATATGGCGTCGGGCAGGGCGCTGCTGGCAACCGATATCGAAAGCCATTCCCAGGTTCTGGATGGTCGTTGCGCCATGCTGACACCGGTAACGCCGCAGGACATGGCGGAAGGGCTGCGACGGCTCTGCGCTGACGACGCGCTGAGAGAGGGTCTGGGGAAGGCGGCGGCCACAAGGGCTCGGCTCGACTATGGCCATGCCGCCTTCGTCGAGCGGCTGCGGAGCGCCTATGCCGTGCTTTCGTCAGATGTCACGACACCCCCTTCGCCCACAGCGCTGGAGGCCGCATGACGGCCATCGGCACCAGCGCGCGGGTGGTGAAGGGCGCACCCTCCAGCCTGTTCGCCGCGCTGGGTTTCGGTCTGTCGGGCGCAGCCTTCACCCTGGGCATGCTTCTGCTGGCGCGGGTGCTGCCGGTGGAGGCTTATGGCCGTTTCACGCTGGCGGTTGCTTTGTTCAATATCTTCGGCCTGCTGACGCCGATGGGCGTGGATCAGTTGTTCCTGCGCGGGCCGATGCGGGCGGGAAGGGGCTTGCTGGCTTTCCTCATCCTCTCCGGCCTTGTGGTGGGCGGTGTGGTGGGCGCGGTAACTGGCCTGCTGGGCGGACTGCACCGGGGCGAGGCATGGCTGACGGCCTTGGCAATTGCCGGCGGCGGGCTTGTCGCGGCGACCAGCACCGGCCTTCGCGCATGGGAGATGCCCGGTGCCTCCATGCTGCTCGCGATTTCGGCCAGTTTCATCCTCCTGCTTGCCGGAACCCTGACTGTCCTTCTCGGCATCAAGCATGGGGCGACGCCTCTTGCCATATTCGCCGCCGGAAACATCGTCTTCGGCGCGATCGGCTGGAGTCTTTTGCGATGCAGGGCGAAGGACGGCGATGTCGGCCATCCCGCCCGGCGCTGGCGCGAGGCGGGGTCAATGCTGGGCCTCGTCGCCCTCGGCACGCTGTCGCTACAGATCGAACGGATCGTCATTCCGATCCTGCTGGACCTGAAGGATCTGGCGTTGTTCGGCGTGCTGGCGTCGGTCGCGATTTTTCCCTTCCGCCTGCTCGCTTCCGGCGTTGGCTTCACCCTCGCGCCCCGGCTGATCGGTGCGGAACCGGCGCGCCGACAGGCCATTGTGCTGGCGGAGGCCAGGCCGCTGCTCGCGGTGATCATCGTGGCGACGGCGGGCCTTGCCGTCTGCGGCCCGTTGCTCGCCACGATGGTGACCGGTGGCCTCTACGCCATCAGTCCGGCCCTGGTCTTCGCCGCCTGCGTGAACGGTGTGGGAAAGGTCGCCATGGCCTTCCCCCGAGCGATGCTCACGGCGGCGGGATCGCCCGCCGATCTGGTGCTGCTCAACGGATGGGGCGTGGTGGGTCTGGCGCTGACGGTCAGCGGTGCGCTGGCCGGGGCCGCTTACGGCATCACCGGGCTGCTATGGGGCGCGACGCTGGGCGGTGCGATCCCCACGCTCTTTACCCTGCACCTCGCCTGGCGTCGGCTTGGAAAGGATTGAGACATGACCACCCAAATGGGCTTTTCTGAGATGATGCAATCCCTGTACATCGGATCGGCGTCGCTTGATTATCGCAAGACCGGCAGGCTATTGCGCGAGATGGAGGCGCAGGCCGGCGTGCGCGTCGCGCTGATGGGCAATGTCACGCTGGACCTTCTCACCCCCTTCCTGCGTGTGGAGGCCGCGAAGGTCGGCCAGATGTCCGCATTCCATGTCAGCCCCTTCGGTCAATATATGCAGGATCTGCATGGCGAGGCGCTGCAGTGCTTCGATCCCCACGTCATCGTTCTGCTACTGTCGGCGGAGGTGATGCGGCCCGATGCCTTCGCACGGTTCCATCAACTTTCCGTTGAGGACCGTCATCGCTTGCGGGCCGATATGGCGGCGGAGATAGAGGGTTGGATCGACAGCGCGGTCATGCGCACCACAGCGACGCTGATGGTAGCCAATTTCCCCTGTCCTTCCAGCGCGCTGGGCGTCGCGGACCTCAGCAGTGAATATGGCGAGCGCGAATTCTTCCTGGAGCTGAACCTGGCGTTGATCCGCGCCGTACGGGCGCGCCCCAGGGCGATGATGCTGGACGTGGTCGAAGCGATGGGCCGGGTCGGCGCGCGGCATGCGATAGACCGCCGGATGCACTATCTCGCCGGGTTGGGCTGGACCGACATGATGATGCGGGAATTCGGCGCGGTCTTCGCCCATGCGCTTGTGGGCGCACTCGGAGCAGCGCGCAAATGCCTGGTGCTGGACCTCGACAACAGCCTGTGGGGCGGGGTGGTGGGCGAGGACGGGCCGCACGGTATCCGCATCGGCCGCGGCGACATGGTGGGTGAGGCGTTCCGTGCCTTCCAACTCCGCATCAAGGCGCTCAAGGAACGCGGCATCATGCTCGCATTGTGCAGCAAGAACAATCCGGAAGATGTCGAGGAAGTGTTTCGCCTGCGTACCGACATGCCGCTACAATTGTCGGACATGGCGGCGACGGCGATAGGCTGGGATACCAAATATGCGAGTATAGAGAAGATCGCGAGCCAGCTCAATATCGGTCTGGACGCTCTGGTGTTCCTGGATGACAACGCGGCGGAGATCGCGGCCGTGCGGCAATATTGCCCGGATGTCCATGCGGTGCTTCTGCCGCCAGATCCGTCCGACTTTGTCGATATATTGGACGCGCTGCCCTGGTTCGAGAAAAGCCGGTTGACGGCGGAGGACAGGGCCAGGACCGAACAATATGCGCTGGCTGCCAAGCGGGAGGCTCTGTGTGCTTCCTGCGATCCGATGGATTATCTGCGCGACCTTGACATGCGCGCGGCGGTCCGCGACGCGGGGCCTGCAGACCTGCTGAGAGTGCATCAGCTTTTCAACAAGACCAACCAGTTCAACCTGACCACCGGCCGCCCGACCATGGGGGAGGTGGAGGCGATGATGACCGGCCCGGCATGGCAGCTCATCGTTGCGGATCTGCGCGACCGCTTCGGGGAATTGGGCACGGTCGCGATCTGCGCCTTGAGGCGAGAGGGCACGGCGCTCCATATCGGACATTTGCTGATGAGTTGCCGCGCCATGGGCCGCGGCCTGGAACATGCCATGATGAATGAGGTCAAGCGTCGCTTTCTGGAAAGCGACGCCGCATTCCTGCACGGCAGCTACGTTCCGACGGCCAAGAACGATCCGGTGCGCGGCTTTTTCGACGATCAGGGCTTTGCCGCCATCAAGGGCGGCGACGGCACGGACTACGCGCTTTCCCGCGCGGATGTCGCGTTCAGGGAATGCGACTGGATCATGCTGGAGGCGAGATGATGACTGTGGATATGGACGACCTGCTGAACCTCGTCGGTGATATCATCGAAGTCGATCCGTCCCGGATAGACCTGCGCCTGGACCGGGACGGGGTTCCCGGCTGGGATTCGCTGGCCCATCTGCGGATCATCACGGCGTTCGAAGCGCAATATGGCGTGCGCCTCAGCATGGAGCAGATTGCCGGAATACGTACGGTGGAACAATTGTCGCAGACATTGGGCGAGGCATGACGCCATGCGCCTGGGTGTCGCCATACGCCGTTTCGCCATTCCAGGCTTCGTGCACAGCCTCTACCATCTGTTCGTCGGGCGCGCGATCGTCAGCCCGCGCGCGGAACTGGAATGGAGCAGGCTGCTGAAGATCGGTCGCAAGTCGCAGATCAGTTCCTTCGTGAAGATCAAGGCGAGCGAAGGGCCGGTGAGGGTGGGTGAACGGACCGACATAGGCTGCGGCGTGTTCATCGCCGGGCACAGCCATGGCATCGTCATCGGCAACGACTGCCTGATCAGTCCCAACGTATCGATTATCGGCGTCAATTACCGTTATGACCGCGCCGACCTGCCGATCCGCGAACAGGGAGTGCAGTCGGCTGGCCCGACCCGCATCGGCAACAATGTCTGGATCGGCGCGGGCGCGGTGATCCTGGACAATAGCCAGATAGAGGATGGCGCGATCATAGCGCCGAACGCGGTGGTGTCGGGCCGGGTGCCCGCCATGTCGGTCATGTCGGGCAATCCCGCCAAGCTGGTGTTCATGCGCCGATGAGGCTCTTCGTCACCGCCCGGCTCGACGACCTCTATGCGCGATGGACCCGCTGGCGTCTGCGGGTGACAGGCGGCAAAGGGGGCCGTGCTCTGCGGGTGCGGGGTGGCGTGCCCTATCTCGCTGGGCAACTTGTTCTGGGTGAGGCCGTGCGCTTGCGCAACGAGCCCGCCCGCATCAGGCTGAAGGCCGTTGGCAGCGGCCGGATCGTCCTGGGCGATCAGGTGTCGCTCAACAGTGGCGTCACCATCTTCAGCGCCGCCAGCGTGGAGATCGGCGCCTTCAGCCGGATCGGGGACCATGCCAGCCTGTTCGACACCAGCTTCCATGCGGTCCATGAGGGGCATGCCGCACGGCCCCGGCCGATCCACATCGGCCGCAACGTCTGGATCGGGCGCCACGCCACGATCCTGCCGGGCGTGTCGATTGGCGATCACAGCGTGATAGCTGCAGGTGCAGTGGTGTTCGAGGATGTTCCCGCCCGCCAGCTCTGGCGCGGCAATCCAGCGGGTTTCGTCAAGCATGTCCGCGCGGGCGACGATTTCATAAGGCGATAAGGGAAGCATCATGTCCCCAACCACTGGCGGCATAGCCGGAAAAATCCGATCGGGCATGGCCTGGTCGCTGGTCGAAAGCTGGGGCGTTCAGGCGATTCAGTTTCTGGGGTTCATGATGGTAGCCCGCTATGTCGACGCCGCCGCGCTGGGTGTGGTCGCCATGGCGCTGCTGGCGGGGCAGTTCTTCCAGATGACCTTGCTGTCGGGCATAAGCGCCCCGATGGTCAGCGCGGGGCGCGACGATCCCGATCTGGACGATACCGCCTTCTGGATCGCCTTCACGATCGGCGCGCTGATGCTGCTGCTCACCCTCGCCTGCGCGGGTGTTGTGGAGCGGACGCTGGAGCAGCCGGGACTGGCGTGGGTGCTGCACTGGCTCAGCATCGCCAATTTTCTCTCCGCGCTGAACGTCGTGCCCCAAGCCTGGCTGACCCGGGCGTTGATGATGCGACCGCTGGCGGTGCGATCCACCCTGTCGACCTTGGCGGGCGCGCTGATTGGCATTCCGATGGCCATGGCGGGCTATGGGCTGACGGCGCTCGTGATGCAGAATATGGCGACCGCTCTGGTCGGCACTGCGATCCTCTGGGCGGGGTGTTCCCGGCGGCCGCGCTTTCGCTTCGTTCGGAAGAAGGGGCAGGAAATCTTCTTTTACAGCCGCCATGTGACGCTGACGGGCATCGCCAATTTCTTCAATTCCAACTCCGACGTGCTGATCGTGGGCGTTGTCTTGGGTGCGGCGGCGACGGGCGTCTATACGGTCGGCAAGCGCGCGCTGCTGGCGGCCAATCTGCTGCTGGCGCGGGCTCTCTCCCGGATCGCCTTCCCGGCCTTCTCGCAGCTCAAGCATGATCCGCCGCGATTGGCTGCGGCCTTCCTCAAGCTCGTCTCCGCGACATCGCTGATCACCACCCCGGCCTTCGTCGGCATGGCGCTGGTGGCCGATTCCTTCATCCATCTCTTCTTCGGGCCGCGCTGGGCAGGAGCGGTGCCGGTGATGCAATGTCTCAGCTTCTTTGGCGCGCTCCAGGCAATCGGCATTTATAATCAATCGCTTATGCTTGCCCTTGGTAAGCCACAATGGCAGACGTGGTTGGCCGCCCTCTATGCCGTGGTGAACTGCACCCTCTTCCTGGCGGCGGCGGATCAGGGGCCGGGCGCGATCGCAGCCGCCTTCACGCTCCGCGCCTGGTTGCTTTATCCGCTCTCCGTCCTGGGCGTGATCCTGTTGCTGCCGATCAGCTGGAAGGACTATTGGAAGGCCGTTCGGCCGGGCTTGTTCGCGTCCGCAGCCATGGCGGGATGCGTATTGGGCGCGCGGCCTTTTCTTGTCGAGATGGCGCCGGCGGAAGTCCTGACCCTCACTATCCTCATCGGAGCGCTGACCTATGGCATGGCCCTTTTGTTGCTCGGGCGAAACGCTCTGGTTCAGCTGTTGATGTTCGCCAAGGGGCGGTACGGAACAGTGTAACCTATGCTAGCATATTGCTCTTGGGCGATTTTGTTGCCGTAAAGATGTAAAATTCCGTAGCAATACCTACTAGGCAATCCCCGATCATGCTGTTACGACCATTGCAACGCAGCAATTTCCCTTAAGCTATTTCCCTTAAAGGGGCTGGCGTATGGGATGATGCATGAGCTGAGCCGGGCCGATCCCGGCCGGGTCCAATAAATACGGTAAACCGAGGTCGCAAGAAATAGTTCTGGGCTATAAGCGCGGAGTGAAAGACTATGCTTGCAACCGGCGCCGATGAGCGTCTTCAGCGGCGTTTCTCGCTGGCACTCATGCGTAATGCGTCGCAGCGGTTCACCCCTGCCGCGTGGATTGTCGAAGTGCGTTGGAGCGGCCTTGGCAAATATATTGCCTCGCTGATCATCGTCTTTCTCGCCTCCTCCTGGATTTTCCGCGACGGGGTCGCGTCGCTGGCTGCCGAGGACTATGCGATCCTGACCCTGATCGTGATTTCCGTCGCAACCCTGATGGGAATTGGCCCGGCCGCTGTCACTACTACCGGCCTGCTGACGGTCATCTACGCCATTGTCGACGTGCAGATCAGGGGCGGAAGCGGCGAGGACGGCCTGGCTTTCCTGCTGGTCATGGTGGCGGCCAATGGGGTGGCGTTTAAATCCACCTTCTGGCGCGCGCGGGCGGAGCGGCAAGGCGCCTATGTCAACCGGCTGACCGAGCAGTTGAAGCTGTTGACTGACGGATCGGTCAACTATGCCCTCTATATGACCGATGTGGAGGGGCGGGTCGTCCACTGGAACAGGGGCGCCCAACGCTTCACCGGTTGGGACAGCCGCGACATCATGAATCGCCCCGTATCGCTGCTCTACTCACAGCTTCCCGGCATGGGGGACAATATGGCCGAAGCCTTCGCCCTTGCCAAGGAGCATGGGAGTTGCGAATTCGACTGCTATTTCATCAGGAACGACCGTAGTGCCTTCATGCAGAATTGCGTGGTGACGGCGCTGCGGGACGGCAAGGGTCGGCTCCAGGGTTTCGCCAAGCTGGTACGCGACGTGACGGCGGAAAGGGCGCAGGAAGTCGCCCTGCAGGAACGGGAAGCGGAACTGCGCTCCATTCTGGAAACGGCCCCCGATGCGGTGTTCGTCGTCGATATTTCGGGGCGAATCGATTATATGAACAGCACCGCCTGTCGCATGTTCGGCTATGGTCTGCGCGAACTGGAAGGCGGAGAATTCGATCTTCTCCTGACCGGGGCGCAGCCGCCGCGAGAGGTTCGCGAAGAGCCTCTCCATGTCGAGAGCGATACCCCGCTATCCTATCCACGCAGGCTGATCGGTCGCCGCCGCAATGGCTCCAACTTTCCTATCGAGATGAGCTTCGTGAAGATGGAGGGCGCGCATGAGACGCACTATACTGCCTTCATCCGCGACCTGACCGAACCGGAGGCGACCAAGGCGCGGCTGGAACTGCTCCAGACCGAGATGCTGCACGGTACCCGCTACAGCGCAATGGGTGCGATGGCATCGATGCTGGCGCATGAACTGAACCAGCCGCTGACCGCGCTCGCCGCCTATATGGAGGGCAGTTCGATCCTGCTGATGCGCGGGCAGGAGGCCGACCGGCCGAAGCTGAACCGTATCTTCCGCTCTGCCGCGCAAGAGGCGGTGCGGGCCGGCGCGATCATGCGCCGCCTGCGGGATTTCGCCAGCGACGGCGAGGCGCTGTTGGAAATTCATGATGCGCAAGATGTGGTGCGCAGCAGCCTGGCGCTGATTGCGGCCATGGCCGCGGCGGCGGACATCACCGTGGAAATGGAGGTCGCGCCGGACACCGGGTCGATATTTGCCGATCCGATCCAGATTCAGCAGGTGATCGGCAATCTCTGCCGGAACGCCATCGACGCCATGCGCGACGAGCCGGAACGGCGACTGACCGTGCGGGTCGCGGCGGCAGATGACCTCACTACGCATTTTCTCGTTTCCGACACAGGCTCGGGCATTCCACCCGCGATCAAGGACCGGATTTTCGATGCCTTCGTCAGCAGCAAGGAAGAGGGTACCGGCGTCGGCCTGTCCATCTGCCGCACCATTGTCGAAGCCCATGGCGGACGGATCTGGCTGGAACCGAGCGCCACGGGAAGCTGCTTCGGTTTCAGTCTCAGACGCAAGAAGGGAAACGCCATTGGAAGTCACTAAGCTGATCCACATCGTGGATGACGAAGATTCCGTTCGCGCCGCAACGGCCTTCCTGCTGGAGCTGGAGGGCTATACGGTCCGTACCTGGCAGCGCGGCACGCATTTTCTGGCTGCGGCCGCGAATGAGCCGACGGGTTGCGTGATCATGGATCTGCGTATGCCGGAAATGGACGGGATAGAGGTGCAGCGGCGTCTGAACGAGGCGGAGCTCTATTTCCCAATCATCATGCTGACCGGCCACGGTGACATTGCCTCCACCGTGACCGCGATGAAGATGGGCGCGGTCGATTTCCTGGTGAAGCCGTTCGAGCGGGAAACGCTGCTGCGCGCGGTGGAAAATTGCTGGACGCTGTTCCAGGATAGCGGTGCGCGTCGTCAGCGGGCGATACGCGCCGGGGCCATGGTGGAAAAGCTCACGCCCCGGGAGCGCGACGTGCTGTCGGGCCTGACCATGGGCCTGCCTAACAAGCATATCGCGCTGCAATTGGGGATCAGCCCACGTACCGTGGAAATACATCGCGCCAATCTGATGTCCAAACTGGAGACGCGAAGCCTGTCCGATGCGTTGCGCGTGGCCTTTGCCGCAGGGATCGGCGGGCAGTTGGATTGTTGAGAAGACTGGCGATTTGCGACCTGTAGGTTTTCTGCGCTGAAGAGGCAGTTTCTTGAAAATGCATCGCGTTCGGCCGCCACTTCGGATGAATGAGTCATAAGAGCGGTTCGACCGGCAATGTTTTCGGTCGAACCGCTCTGTCGCGCCTGGATGCCGAGCCTTCGTCCTCCGTTCCATGGCGCGACGATGCCTTTTCCTCCTTGTTCTGGAAGTTCAGCGCGGTCGTCCTGCTGGCAATCTAATCGTGAACAGGGCATCGTCGGGCGCTGCCCCGTTCCTGACGACCTGCAATTGCGATCCGCCATTGGGGGCATGCGGCAGGCTGGTTTGCCTGCTTTTTCCGTCCAGCTGGACAGACGATTTCACCAGCCGCAGCGAGGCCCGTTTGGCGTGAGCCGACCGGCGCCATGAACGTCCTCTCCGCTTTCGCCTGATCAGATCCCAGGTGAGATAGGGCAGCGAAATGACCAGAAGATAAAGCGATACCGGCAACCATATGATCGCGAAGAGCCGATCGCGCCATCCAACCTTCACAATGTTCCGCGACTTGTTCTGCAATCGCCACAGATTGCAGGAACCATGAACCCATATCCCGGAGAGGACTGCCATCGCGATAATCATTGCCATCCTGCTCCATCATCCAATCGCAGCTCTTCGGGATGCGTCGCGAAGCTGTTTTCAGACAAAATATAGATGAAAGTAATCACCTGTCATCTACGCAGGAATACGCACCGATGGATATCGGGACGACCCGTCAACCCCTCTGTATTCTTCCGGATTGTACGTAAAGCGATAATATGTCTGATTTGGAGGGGGCAAGGATCGGTTGCAGGAACGGATATTCTGCGACAACTGCGTTTCGATCGAATGCGTGCCATGGCGCGGAGAGCCCTCCGAGCGCGCAAAATGAGGTGTGCATGTCGAGAATTGACCTGGCGATGGCGACCCGTCCAGCCGGCGGACGGGGTCCTGCCACGGCGCATCGCGCGGTGCGGATCGGGCTTTGCCTTGCACTTGCCCTGTGGGACATGGTGGCGTTGACATGCGGACTGAGCGTTGGACTGGCGCTTGCGCCCTTGGATGTCGGGCTTCGCGATAGCGGCGCTTCTGTCGCGGCGCTGCTCATGGCCTATCTCATCATCGCCTTCCACAATCAGGCCTATGACCCCCGCAGCCTTACCAACGCGACGACCAATTGCCGCAATGCCGGAAGGGCCTTCGCCGGCATGGTGCTGATCTTCTTCCTCCTGCTGTTCGCGGTGAAATCCGCCTCGACCTTCTCACGCACCGCAGTGCTGGCCGGGCTGAGCTGTGCGGGCGGGCTGCTGCTTGCGCAACGGCTGCTGCTGAGCCGTCTTATCGAACGTCATTTCGGGGATCGGCTGTTTGCCGAGTTGTTGATCGTGGACGATTGCCCGATCCCCGAGGATCCGGGCCGGTTGGCATTGATCGATGCGCAGGCCATCGGCCTTCGCGCTGATCTGGACGACCCCTATATGCTGCACAGACTGGGTATGCTGCTGCGTGATCACGATCGGGTGGTCGTCGCCTGTCCAGCTGATCGGCGTGTGGTCTGGGCGCAGATGCTGAAGGGCGGAAATATATTGGGCGAGATCATTTCTCCCGAAGTCGAATCCATGGCGCCGCTGACGGTCGGGCGCTGGCAGGACATGGCTACATTGGTAGTCGCGCGCGGGCCGTTGAACCTGGCGAACCGGGCGACGAAGCGACTGTTGGACCTGATCGTCACGGTGCCCTTGCTGATCGGATTGTTGCCGCTGATGATTGCCGTCGCCATTGCGATCAAGCTGGATTCGCCCGGTCCGGTCTTTTTCCGCCAGCAGCGGATCGGGCGGGGCAACACCTTGTTCAGCATCCTGAAGTTCCGCAGCATGAAGGCGGAGCGATGCGACCTGGACGGCGTCCGGTCGGCCAGTCGCACTGACGACAGGACCACGCGGGTCGGCCGGATCATTCGCCGGACCAGCATCGATGAATTGCCGCAGCTCATCAATGTCCTTCTGGGGGAGATGAGTCTTGTCGGGCCAAGACCTCATGCCATTGGATCTACTGCGGAGGACATATTGTTCTGGCGCATCGACCACCAATATTGGAAGCGGCATGCGTTGAAACCCGGAATCACTGGTCTCGCGCAGATTCGCGGATTCAGGGGTGCAACGGAAACCCGGGCGGATATTTTACGGCGGGTTGAAGCCGACCTTGAATATATGAATGGCTGGAGCCTGATGCGCGACATCGTGATCCTTTTCGGCACCATCCAGATTCTGATGCACAGAAACGCTTTCTGATCCCTTTGCAAGAAGTCATTTCAGGATAGGAAAAGGGGCAATCCGGCCGCATGAGATCAACCCCTCCATCCCAATTTTACCGCGTCCGCTTGAGCATTCCGTGCATGTCGATCCACCGCACGAAGGCATCGAACCAGCCGGTGCTGGTGGTCGCCTTCGGATACATGCCGAAGCCGTGGCCGCCCTTTTCGTACAGGTGGAATTCCACGGGGCGACGTGCTGCACGCCAGTCGTCGATCAGCTTGAAGTCGCGATTGCCGAACAGCGGATCGTCGGCGGCGATGGCCGCGAACATCGGCGGCGCGTCCTGGGGCACGGTCATGCTGCCCAGCGGGCCGTAGATGTTGCCGATGAAGGCGGGTTTCGCCTCCGTGGTCGACAGCGTCGTCGCCATGGTCAGCATCGCCCCGGCGGAAAAGCCGATCATGCCGATCCGGTCAGGATCGACATGCCACTGCGACGCGCGGGCGCGGATCAGGCGAAAGGCCGCCGTGGAATCCGCCAGTTGCGGAGCAAGGTCGGTCGCCGCGGAGGTGGGAGCGGGCAGCGGCGTCCTGGCCGCGCCGGAGAACATTTCCTGCATCGACCGTTCGAAACCAGCCATGTCGGCCGGTGTCTGGCGCAGCCGATATTTGAGGACGAAAGCCGCAACGCCCCTGGCGGCCAGCGCTCGCGCGACGTCATAGCCCTCATTGTCCATGGAAAGCGTGCGGAAGCCGCCGCCGGGCGCCACGACTACAGCTGCGCCCGACGCCTTGGCCGGATCGGGAAGGAAGGGCGTCAATGTCGCCACCGTGACATTGCGCGCAAAGCGGCTGCCATATTGGCGGTGCCAGCTTTCCTTTGCCGTGGCGCCGGGAAGCGCGCCGGTGCCCAGTTCGATCGCGTCGGGCTGGGCAGGGGCGGCAATAGGCGTCATCCTGTCGTCCTGTGCCTGCCCCGGTGACGGAGCAGCAAGGGCGCATGCGGCGATGCCGATGGCGAGGGCGCATGCCGCCGGGAAACGGAAGGGGCGCCGCAATGCGTCGCCGGCAGATAGAAGCATCATGTCATCCTCCTCTGATCATCCATTCTCATTGCAGATCCAGCACAACCACCGACTTGGGCGGCAACGTCACCGTCAGCGCGCCGCCGCTGATCTGCGCACCTGCAAAGGCCGCGGGCTTCACCACCTCCGGCGCGTCGAAGCTGTTGTGCGAATTGATCGCCGGGGCGGTCAGGACGCGGCCTGAGACGTTCGCGGCGTTCAGCCCGTCCAGCTTCACCGTCACCGTGTTGGCCTGGTTGGGGTCGAGGTTGGACAGGGCGACATGCACCTTGCCGTCCCGCGCCCGCACCGCCGATCCGCTGACTGCCGGCATGACGAACCTGTCCTTGTTGTACCAGGGCGTGTCGATGTCGATCGGCAGCACCGTCGCGTCCTGCCAGGGCTTGTACATCTCGAAGACATGATAGGTGGGCGTCAGCACCATCTTCCTGCCCTCGGTCAGGATCATCGCCTGGAGCACGTTCACCATCTGGGCGATGGCCGTCATCCGCACCCGGTCGGCATGCCTGGCGAATATGTCCAGGTTGACCGAGGCGACCAGCGCGTCGCGCAGCGTGTTCTGCTGTCGCAGGAAGCCGGGATTGGTACCGGGATCGGGCGCATACCAGGTGCCCCATTCGTCCACCGTCAGGAAGATGCGCTTCTGCGGATCATATTTGTCCATCACCCTGCTGTGGCCGGTGATAAGCTCGTCCATCTTCCAGGTGGCGGCCAGCGTGTCGGCCCATGCGGTCTCGTCGAAATTGACCGGGTCGGCCTTGGGCGGCCAGCCACCCTGCGGCAGCGTGTAATAATGGAGGGAGAGCGCATCCAGTTGCTTGGCGGCATCGCGCATCATCACTTCGGTCCAGTTATAGTCGCCGCCATTCGCGCCCGACGCGATCCGCACCAGCGTCTTGCCAGCGGGAACCTTCAGGAAGGTCGAATAGCGCTTCGTCACGTCGGCGGCATATTCGGCACGCATATTGCCGCCGCATCCCCAAAGCTCGTTGCCGATGCCGAAGGCGGGCAGCGCCCAGGGTTCCTTATGTCCATTCTTCGCGCGCTCATCGGCCAGGCTGCCGGCGGGCGCGGTGATATATTCGACCCACTCCGCCATTTCCTGCGGTGTGCCGTTGCCGACATTGCCGGAAATATAGGCTTCCGCGCCCACTTGCCGCAGCAACTCGAAATATTCATGCGTGCCCACGCTATTGGGCTCGGTCACGCCGCCCCAATTGGTGTTGACCTTGATCGGGCGCTTTGCCCTGGGGCCGATGCCTTCCCGCCAGTGATATTCGTCCGCGAAGCAGCCGCCCGGCCAGCGGATCACCGGGACGGAAAGGTTGCGCAGCGCGGCCACCACGTCATTGCGGAAGCCGTTGGTATTGGGGATCGACCGATCATTGCCCACCCACAGGCCGCCATAGATGCCATGCCCCAGATGTTCGGCAAATTGCGTGAAGATGCGGCGGTCATAGACCGGACCGGGCCGGTCGGCATGGACGGTGGCGGTGGTCGGCTTGCCGTTGGTATCGGCGCTGGCGGTCGTCGCTGCCAATGCGCTGGCACACAGGAGCAACGCGGCAGTCTTGCGGCGCAGGGTCTTGATCATGGTCGTCCTCTTGGGAAATTGGCGGCGGAATGGGTGAAACCTATTTGGGCAGGGGGATCATTTTGGTGATGGTGTAGCGGGCCTGTTGGCCCTGCACGCCCTCGTCCGGCTGGCCGCTGCCGACGCTCAGGCCATAGTCGCCCGGTATCAGGCCGCGCTCGCCCGCGATGGTGACGAAGCTGAGATCCCGGGGGCTCAAGGTGAATTCGACATTCCTGGTCTCGCCGGGCTTCAGCGTCACGCGCTGGAAGCCCCGCAGGGCAAGGCGCGGCGCGCCCTCGAAGCGGGGCGGCGTGATGTAGAGCTGCGCCACGTCGTCGCCGGCCCGCGCGCCCGTGTTCGTAATGGCGGCGCGCACATGCAGTCCATTCTCGACCGAACCGTTCACCGGTTCGACCGCCAGCAGCGCGTAGCGGAAGCTGGTGTAGCTGAGGCCGTGGCCGAAGGGATAGACGGGCTTCCCCCTGAAATAGCGATAGGTGCGTCCCTCCATCCCATAGTCGCCAAAGGGCGGAAGGTCGTTCACGCTTCTGTAGAAGGTGACAGGCAGCCGGCCGCCCGGATCAACCCTGCCCGACAGGACATTGCCTATCGCCAGCCCGCCCGACTGGCCCGGATACCAGGCCTCGACGATGGCGGCGGCATTGTCCTTCGCCCAGGACAGGTCGATGGCGCTGCCGTTCATGGCGACGATGACCAGCGGCTTGCCCAGCGCCTTGGCCTTTTCCAGAAAGGCGCGCTGGTCGGCGGGCAGGTCCAGCGTCGTCTTGTCGCCGCCGTCGAAACCATCGACCTTGATGGGCATTTCCTCGCCCTCCAGGTCGGAGGTCAGACCGACCACCGCGACCACGACGTCCGCGTCCTTCGCGCCGTTGGTCAGGTCACGGTCAACATCGTCAGTGACGCGCTTCCAGAAGATGGCCGGGCTGGCGGCGACGCCGCTCTCTCCCTGCAGGTGGATGGCGTAGCGCTCGCCCCTGGTCATCCGCACGTCGACCAGCTTGAGCGGTTCTGCCCAGCGCGAATATTCGCTGGCCGAGACGACGGCTCTGCTGTTCAGCGAAACGTCGCCCTTCACGCCGGTCAGGGCCAGCCGATAAACGCCGGTTTCGGGCGCAACCAGATAGCCGCTCCAGCGGACCCGATGCTTTTCCGATACCTGCCTGAACTCGCTCGCCCGCGACACGATGCTGGTCTCGGTCCGCGTCAGCACCGGACGGGTTGCAAACTGGTCCTTGCCCGTGGCGTTGAAATATTCGGCCTTGATGCCCGGCTTGCCATCCGGCGTCAGCAGCGCGGTGCCCGGAACGAGGTCGCCGTCGGTGATGGACGGGCTGAAGGGGATCACCGTCACGGCATCCCCGCCCATGACCTGCTTCAGGCCTTCGGCAACGGAAATGGGCGGCGCGCTGCGGGCGGAGGAATAATTGCCGCGCAGCACGCGGGTCGCATCCGCCAAAGGTCCGGCCAGCGCGATCTTCGTGCCGGGCTTGAACGGCAGGACGCCGTCATTCTTGAGCAGCACGATGCTCTTTTCCGCCGTGCGCAGCGCCAGCGCCTGGTGATCGGGCGTGCCGATGGCGCTCGGCGGGGTCGCGTCGGGCTGACGGGATGACAGGCCCGGCAGGTCGCCATTGCGGTATCGCGCGGAAAAGAGCCGGACGAGGGCGGTGTCGATGTCGGCCATGCCGATATGGCCCCGCGCCAGCGATTCCTTGTATCGATCGCCCAGGTCGGTGCGCCCGCCCAGCGTCGCGTTGTTGCATTCGCTGTCGACCCCGTATCGCAGGGCAACGGCGACGCCAGTGGCGGCGTCGGGCGCATATTTGTGATGCTCGTAAATATCGACCACGGCGTCGCAGTCGGACACGACATAGCCGTTGAAGCCCCAGGCGCCGCGCAGATAATCCTGAAGCAGCATATGGCTGCCGCAGGCCGGTTGCCCGTCGACGCGGTTGTACGCGCACATGATTGATCCGGCCTTGCCCTCGACAATGGCGGCGCGGAAGGCGGGCAGATATGTATCCTCCAGATCGTGCGGCGTGGCGAAGATATTGTCGGTGTGGCGGCTGGGTTCCGGGCCGCTATGGACCGCGAAATGCTTGGGCGTCGCGACCACGAGTGGCAGGTCCGGATTGTCCCCCTGCATGCCCTGGATAAAGGCGACGCCGATCCGCGCTGTCAGATAGGGATCTTCGCCATAGGTTTCCTGACCCCGGCCCCAGCGCGGATCGCGGAAGATGTTGATGTTGGGCGACCAGCTGTCGAGGCCGGTGCCGATCCGTCCGAGATGTCCGGTCTGCCGCCCCAAAGTGTGCAGCGCGCGGACCTCTGTCCCGATGGTGGAGGCGACCTGATGGATCAGCGGCGCGTCGAAGGTAGCGGCGAGGCCGATCGGCTCCGGGAAATTGGTCGTGGGCACCGCACCGATCGCCCCGTGCAGGGATTCGGTCCACCAGTTATAGGCGGGTATGCCGAGCCGCGGAATGGCAGGCGCGACGTTCAGAAGCTGCGCGACCTTCTCGTCCAGCGTCAGCTTGTCGACAATCGCCCGCGCCTTGCTGTCGGCCTCCGCCCGAATGTCGCTGGCCTGGGCATGGGCCATGGGGGATGTGGCAAGGCACGATAAGGCGCCGGCCGCGCAAAGGGCGAGTGCGGTCTTCATGATCATTTCCCCATGAGCGCGCCGTTTTCGGCATCGCCCGTCGCTTTCAGTCAAACAAACAGGTGGGCGCGGGGGATGGCACTTCCCCCGCGCCCGGCGCGCTCATTGGGCGGCGCCCCCCTTCGCGCCCTTGGCGACGAAGGGATTGATCGTCCGGATCGTGCCGTCGGGGTTATAATGCAGTTCGGTCACCTTCACGTTGCGCAGGCGGGTCTGGCCCGACAACTGGCTGTCGGCGTAGAACAGCCACCATTTCCCGTTCCATTCGACGATGGAATGATGGGTGGTCCAGCCTTCCACCGGCTCCAGGATACGGCCCTTGTAGGTGAAGGGGCCATAAGGGGAATCGCCGACGGCATAGACCAGATAATGGGTGTCGCCGGTCGAATAGCTGAAATAATATTTGCCCTTATATTTGTGCATCCACGACGCCTCGAAGAAGCGGCGGTCATGGTCGCCGCCCTGCAGCGGCTTGCCCCTGTCGTCCAGGATCTGGATCGCGCGGGGCGCTTCGCTGAATTCCAGCATGTCGCCGGTCAGTTTCGCGACGCGTGGCGCCAGCGCGGGCTTGTTGTCCTGGCCCAGGTCGGTCTTCGAACCGTCCGGATCATATGTGCCGCCGACATTGCGCTGAAGCTGCCCGCCCCAGATGCCGCCGAAATAGATGTAGCTCGAACCGTCATCGTCCGTGAAGACGGCGGGATCGATCGAATAGCTGCCCTTGATCGGCTGCGGCTGCGCCTTGAACGGGCCCATCGGGTTCTTGGCAGTGGCGACGCCGATGCGGAAGGCGCCTGCCTTGTCCTTGGCCGGGAAGTAGAGATAATAGGTGCCGTTCCTGTACGCCGCGTCCGGCGCCCACATCTGCTTGTCGGCCCAGGGCACGTCCTTAACGTCCAGCGCCACGGGACCGACGGTCACGGGGCCGCCGATCTTGTCCATCGACAGGATGCGATAGTCGCGCATCTCGAAATGGCTGCCCAGGTCATCCTCCGGCGTCGGCCCGTCAATGTCGTGGCTGGGATAGACATAGATCTTCCCGTTCCACACATGGGCAGATGGATCGGCGGTGTAGATGTCCTTGACGAGAGGCTGGGACAGATATTCGGACGCGTCGCGCTTCGCCTCAGTCTTTGGCTGGGCTTCGTTCGCCGGCTGCGACTGCTGGCACCCGGCGGTGAGCAAGAGGACGGCGAGCGGCAGCACTTCCAGGGCAGGTTTCGATCTTCCTGAACCAGATTGCCGCTCCCGATTCGCGGCCTGCGCAAATGTCCTGACCTGCGACCAGGCCCGATCGGCTGGAAATCGCTCTGCGGCGCGCAACATCTTGGGCATGCTGATCCTCTCTGTTATAACTTTCACGATAGCGCTACCATTTTGTGAACGCAATCTTCTCTGACAAATTATCCGGCACCCTCGACGATCTTCGATCGCCAGACCTGCAGGTCAGACGGGCTGCAACCCATGGCTCATGATCTTGTCGATCAGGTCGCGATGCCGCGGCAGGCCGGCGAGCAGCTTCGCCGTCATGGCCGCGTTTTCGCGCCGCGCGCGTTCTGCGAGATGAACGTCGCGCGCCAGGGCAGGCTGCTCCACTTCCGTGCGGAAGCCCATGCCGTAGAGCACATATTGATAACTCGCCGCGGGGAATATTTCCTCAACCCGGTCGAACTCGTCAAGGAACCAGGGCGACTGATAGCGCCATAGCAGCATCAGTTCCTTCAGCCGATCGGGAATGCTGTCATCACGGACATTGTCGCGCCAGAATTCGCTGTCGGTTCGCTTGGTCAACACATAATGCAACTTCAGGAAATCAATGATCCTGCCCCAGCGATAATGGGTCGTCGCATTGAAGCGGGCAGCAACGATGTCCATCACCTCGCGGCAGGCGGGCATCTGTTCGGCGATGATCTTGGCCGACAATTCGATCAGGACGATCGCGGATGCTTCCAGCGGTTCGAGGAAACCGGCCGCCAGCCCGACGGCGATGCAATTGCCCTTCCAGAAGGTTTCGCGATGGCCGGATCGGATCGCGATCTTCCGCGCGGTCAGCCCGTCGGCAAGCGGACCGATATAGGCACGCAGTTCCCGTTCCGCCTCATCCTCCGAAATATGGCTGCTGGAATAGACATGGCCGACGCCGCGCCGCGTCGGCAGGCCGATGTCCCAGATCCATCCCGCGCTCTGCGCCGTCGAAATGGTGTGCGACGCCATGGCACTGTCGGGTCGTTCATAGGGCACCTGCATCGCAAGCGCGGTATCGCAGAACAGCACGTCCCCGCAGTCCCTGAACGGCACCTTCATCGCGCCCTCGATCAACAGCGCCTTGAATCCGGTGCAGTCGACGAACAGGTCGCCCTCGATCTCGCCGGCCTGGGCGGTGCGGATGGCGCGAATGTCGCCGTCTTCCTTCATCAGCACCTGCTCCACATCGGCCAGGGCATGGCGCACGCCCAGCTTTTCGGTGCAATGGCGTTGCAGGAAGGGGGCGAACTTGCCCGCGTCGAGATGATAGGCATAGTTGGCCAGCGCATCATATTCGGCGGTGGCGATCGTCTTGGGCGCCAGGCCGTCGTCGCAGATGCGGCCCTGCGAACAGACGCTGTCGCAGAAACTTTCGTCCCCCTCGCTCGCCAGCCAATGGGGCGCAAGGTTCACCTGCCCGAAATTCTGGGGCAGCATCAGGGGGTGGTAATAGCCGTCGTCTGGCGTTCCCGTCGTCCAGCGGGCGAAGCGCGCGCCCTGCTTGAACGCGGCATCGCATTCGCGGAACAGGTCGGTTTCGGAAATCCCCATGCGCGACAGGGTCGCGCGCAGTGTCGGCCATGTCCCTTCGCCCACGCCGATGATGGGGACATTGGGGGATTCCACCAGCGTGACGCTGAATCCGCGGCCGATGCGGCTGCGATGGCGGGCAGCGATCACGCCTGCCGTCAACCAGCCGGCGGTGCCGCCGCCGACGATCACGATGTTGCGGACCGGATGGACCATATCGAAATTACCCGTAAAAAGGGAGGGGATGTCAACCGACATCCCCTCCAGGGCGAGATAGTTCAGAAGCGGTAGCGAACGCCCGCGGTGAACCGCCGGCCATAGCCATAGACGTCAAGCAGTTGATTGCTGAAGCGGCCATGGGTGCTGTAGGTTTCGTTCGTGATGTTCAGCGCTTCGCCAAAGACGCTGAACTGGTCGGTCAACCGGATATTGGTGCTGAGATCGATCTGAAGCGCGGAATTGACGAAGGTCGGTTCCGCACCGAAGGCCGAATTGTTCTGCGCCTGGCCGAATTGGAGCAGATATTTGTCGCGCCAGTTCACGGCAGTCCGGAATTCGAAGCCGTTCTTGTCGTAAAAGGCGACGAGGTTCGCAGAATTAGCGAGGCCCGTCACGGCAAAGCCGCTCTGCGACAGGTCGGCCCGATCGTAGGGCTTGTTGGTCTCCACGAAGGTGGCGTTGGCGTTGAAACCAAAGCCGCTGTCGCCGAACACATGCTGCCATGCCAGTTCGATGCCCTTGACCGTCGCATTGGGTCCATTCACGCGCTGCGACACGGTGAATATTGCCGGCTGGCCGGTCGTTGGATCGATGACATTGTTGATGGTCTGGCGCTGGGTGCCCGCGACGATGAAGTTCGACACATTCTTCAGGAACAGGTTGACCGCCGCGTAGGAGTTGCGCTGGTAATACCATTCCATCCCAAGGTCGAAATTATCGGCCAGATAGGGCTTGAGGAAGGGATTATTGCCCGTCGCGCCCAGTGCGCCCACGCGCTGGCCGGCGCCGACGTTCAGGACCGGCCCGAGATAATCGAGACGGGGCCGGGTCATGGTGCGCGACGCATCAAACCGCAGGTGCAGATTGTTCGTCAGTTCCAGCTTCATGTCCAGGGCGGGCAGGAAGTAGGAATATTTGTTGCGCTCCGTAACCGCTTGGTTCGGAGAGAAGGCGACGGTCAGCAGTGTGGGATCCGCCGCGCTGCCCGTGATCGATATCGGCAAGCGGCCGATGCCGGACGATACCAGGCTGGTGATCTCCTCGCGTGCGCCCGCGTTGAAGTGGAAGGGCATGCCGGCCACTTCGGTATTGAAGTTCACGCTGATCCAGGCAGACCAGCTCTTTTCCTTGATATCCTGGACGCTGCCCGGGTCGAGGGCGAGATCAAATGTACCGTTAAAGCCCGTGCAACAGCCGCTATTATATCCGGGGGTGTTCGGCCCGGTCCAGAGCCCTTCCAGATATTGCTGGTAAGCGCGCGCATCATAATTGAGCAGGACCGGCGGAAGCGAGCCGGAGAAGCCCGGGATCCAGCCTTTCGTGCTGATCGTGCCCTGGATCAGGCTCGCCGGGATCGGCACGCCGCTGGTACGGCCGGAAGGCGTGCCGTAACCGGCATAGGCCTGCCAGAAATTATTGGCGAATGTGTTGCTGTTCTGGAGGGTGAACCGATCCTCCATATAGCGACCGCCCAGCTTGATGGTGAGATCGTCCTGCTTCCAGGTCGCGCCCAGCCGGAACTGCTTGATGGTGTCGCTGTTCTTCTGCGCCTGGCGGACGGTTACATGCGAACCGATGATCGACTGGTCGGTCCAGCGTGCCTGATCCCCCGCCGGGCCGTAGGTCGTCAGTTCCGGGAAGGAATTGCTGCTGTTGCCGGTGACGCGGACGCCCAGCGAGGTGCCGAGCAGGCCGCCATAGCCGATGTCGCCATTCTCGCTGCTGACCTGACCATCCGGGTTGAGCCGGCTCTTGGAATAGCTGGCGTCGGCATCGATCGTCAGATTTTCGGTCGCTTCCCATTTAATGTTGCCGCCGACCTGGTTGGTTTCCAGGATGTTCTTGTCGGTCCCGGCGGTAAAGTCCGTGGGCGAGCCTGCCTGGAGGAAGTTGACCGTGGTGCCGTTGCTGTCCAGTTCGACATTGCGCAGATCGCCCTGGTTGAACCAGATGCCGAAACCGGCAATGTCGGTCACCACCTTCTGGCGCGAATAATTGTCGTCGATCGTCAGCACGACATCGTCGGACGGCTGCCATTGGAAGGCGATCCGGCCGTCGAGGCGCTCATCCTTGGTATAACGCTGGTCCGCGCCATATTGCTGCTGGTACCAGCCGACCACATTCTGCCTGTTGGTCGGCGTCGCCCAGGCAGTGGAGGTGGGGTCGGAGGTGGGCGAACATGCCGCCGCGGTGCTGCCCGCGATCTGGCACGGCGCATAGCGGCCGCCCTGCCAGCCCGACACATAGACGCGGTTCGTCTGCGTGTCGCGACGGGTGTAGATGGCGTCCACCAATATGCCCATCGTGTCGTCGGCGAAGGTCGTGCTGAACAGGCCGCCCACGGTGGGGACGATCTTTCCGGCATCATCCTGGATCGATCCGGCGGCGCTCAGCGCCACATGGGTGCCGGGCTTGTCGAACGGCTTGGGGTAGGAAATGTTCAGCGTGGCGCCGATGGAACTGCTCGACAACGAAACTTCCGGCGTCTTGTAGACCGCGAGCTGCCCGACAAAGTCGGCGCCAACGGTGGTGAAGTCCACCGAACGACCGCCTGATGCAGTAGAAAGTCGTCGTCCATCCACCAGAGTTTCATTGAAGTCGCTACCAAAGCCGCGTACCGTTATTCCCTGCGGTTCACCGCGCGATCCATTGCGCTGGATCGACACGCCGGGCAGTCTTTGTAATGAAGCCGCAACGTTCGAGTCCGGGAATTTTCCGATATCTTCGGCAGAAATGACATCGACGACGCCGGATGATTCGCGTTTGATATCAAGATTGCGCTGCAGCGACCCGCGAATGCCCGTGACTATGATGTCCGCATCGCTCGCCGAAGGGGCGGCAGCATCCTTCGCCGTCTCCTGCGCATGGACCGGCGTCGCGATGGCCAGGACCAGCAGGCTTGCCGTGGCAGCAAGCGCGGCCCGGCCACGCCCCGACTGTGCTTTGTTCATTCTATGCGTCATGATCCTCCCCTTGTTCAGACAATATCTCGCCCGAACGCCGCTGCACTATTGCTGCGGCGATCATGTTTTCTTGATCGGGGTGATTTGCGCCGCTCTTTTTAAGCGGTTTTGATCATCCTCACCCTTCTCTTCTTTTTTCTGTGGGAAAATGTTAGCGCTATCTAAAAGCGTGATCAAGCGGAATTGTAGGTGTAATCATTATACGCCAGGATGCAGTCTCCGCATGCGCCTGAAGCTGGCCGGGAAGGCAAGTCGAATGGCGGCGAATCGGGAGGGTGAGGATATGGACAAGGTGGAACTGCTGAACAGCGCGCGTCACGCGGCCTTGCGGATGCGACCGGCATATAGGGAGGTTGATCCCTTCGTCCGTATCGTGATCAGCGAATTTCCGGCCGCCGCCATTGCCTGTCCGCTGCTTTTTTCCAAGCATGCGGATACCGGCGCATTCTATGTCGGCGCGCTCATGGGTTTCAGGAAGGGAGAATGCCTGATCGATTCGCCGGACGGGCGCCCGGCGTTCCGGCCGCTGGAGGCGGATCGCGCAGGCTTCTTCGCGATGGGGGAGAGTATCGCCTTCGACGCGGCGCACAGCCGTTTTGGCGAGTGGGACGGCGAATCGCTGTTCGACGCGCAGGGCGCGCCGACGGCATCGCTCAAGGCTGTTCAGAACGCGCTGGGGCGCCTTATGGCGGGGGCCGAGGCGACCGACGCCTTCATCGCGGCCATGCTGGAGCATCGGCTGATAGAGCCGATCGACATCTCGCTCAGCTTCGACGACGGGGATCGGCTGCGACTCGACGGCCTCTATACCATCAGCCTCGACGCGCTCGGCGATCTGGACGACGCGACGGTGCTCAGGCTGTTCCGCGCTGGCCATATGCAAAGCGCTTATGCAATGACCGGCTCGCTCCGGCATATCGCGCTGATGGCGCGCCGGCGCAATGAACGGCTGGCGGTGCCGGCCTGACCATGGGCGGCTCCGGGCCAATGGTGGAGCTTGCGGCAGCGGACATGGCGACCGCGGATGACCTGCGCTCGCTCGCCGCACTGTGCCGGCCCGCAGTGATCCGGCAGGGGTTCAGCGACTGGCCGGCGGTGGCGGCAGGCAGGCAAAGCGCCGCGTCGGCACTGTCGCACATCGCCCGTTTCGCGGCCGGACTGAGCGCGGAATATTTCACTGCCGGCGCCGAGCTGAGTGGACGTTATCATTATGGCACGGGGCCGGGCGGCTATAATTTCAGGCGGGAAACGGCCAGCGTCGGCGACGCGCTGGGCCGGATCGCAGCCAATGCGGAGAGCGGCGCGGAAACCGCCTATCTGGGGTCGCTGCCGGCAGATGCCTATTTTCCCGGTTTCGCGGAGGAAAATCCCTGCGGACTGGTGAGTGCAGGGGTCCATCCGCGCCTGTGGATCGGCAATCGATCGACGATTGCCTGTCATTATGACGGTTATGACAATCTCGCCTGCGTGGTGGCGGGGCGACGGCGCTTCACCCTCTATCCGCCGGATGCGATCGGTGATCTTTATGTCGGGCCGGTGGATCATACGCTGTCCGGTCAGCCCGTTTCCATGGCGGCGGGCAAAGCCGATGCGGCGACGACCTATCCCCGTTTCGCTGCCGCGCAGGCAAGGGCGCTGGTGGTCGACCTCCTTCCGGGGGACGCTCTCTACCTGCCCAAGCTCTGGTGGCATCAGGTCGAGGCCACGGATAACGTCAACATCCTCGCCAATTATTGGTGGGATGGGTTCGCGGCAGGGCCTGACGCGCCCTATACGGCGATGCTGCTCGCGATGATCGCAATTGCCGAGCGGCCCGCGCCTGAACGCGCCGCGTGGCGGGCCTATTTCGACCATTATGTCTTTCGCCCGAACGGGCATCCGCTGGCGCATCTGCCGGATGAACGGCATGGCGTCCTGGGTCCGCTGGCGCAGGGCAATTACGGCCGCATCCGAACATTGGTCATGCGCCTGCTGCGCGGCGGCTGAGCCGGAACGACAAATCAAAGGAAGAAGAGGGGACGATATGAAGAACAGGATCATGGCGGCGTTGATCGGGTCGGCACTGGCGATGGGCGCCGCGCCCGGCAAGGCGCAGCCGGCGACGGACGGACCCGCGGCCGCAGCAGGCGCGAAAGCCGCGACCATCGAGCGCATCAAGGTGCATGCGCCGACCATCCAGGGCAATCTGGAGGGAGACGCCGCCGATCGCGACGTTCTGGTCCTGTTGCCGCCCAGCTATGGCCGCGAACCGGCCAGGCGCTATCCCGTCATCTATGCGCTGCACGGTTATACCCTGAGCGCCGAACAATGGACGAAGGATCTCAACGTCCCGACGACTGCGCAAAATGCCTTTGCGAAGGGCACCAGGGAGATGATCGTCGTTTTTCCCGATTCGAAGACTGCGCATAACGGGTCGATGTATTCATCTTCGGTGACCACGGGCGACTTCGAAACCTTCATCGCGCGTGACCTGATCCGCTATATCGACGCTCATTATCGCACGATCGCCCGGCGGGAAAGTCGCGGCCTGGTGGGGCACAGCATGGGCGGCTATGGCGCCAGCCGCATCGGCATGAAGCATGCGGACATGTTCGGCGCCCTTTACATCATGAGCCCCTGTTGCATGTCGGCGCGCCCCGCCGGGCAGATGGACGCGGCAGCGATGAAGACGCTGGAGGCGCTGAAGGCCCCCGCCGATTCGGCTGGCCTGCCTTTCTTCCTCCGGGCGCAACTCGCAGCTGCTGCCGCCTGGTCTCCCAACCCCAAAAATCCGCCACTCTATCTGGACCTGCCGATCAAGGACGGCCAGATGCAGCCGCAGGTCCTGGCTCGCTGGGCGGCCAACGCGCCGCTTGCCTTTGTCGACCAATATGTCGGCAATCTGCGCCGCTACCGGGCCATCGCCATCGACGTGGGGGACAAGGATAGCCTGAAGGATGATACGCAGACGCTGCATGAAGCGCTCGACCGCTACGGCATTGCCAACAGCTTCCAGATCTATGACGGCGACCATGGCAACAGGATAACGCAGCGCTTTCAGGACGATGTGCTCCCCTTCTTCTCCACCCATCTTGATTTCGGAGCGACGAAATAGAACAGCCTTTGGGTAGCGATAACAAAAACGGTTGCCGCCGGAGGAAAGTGGATTATCCCGGCGCGCAACGGCCCGGCACAGGGCCATGCCAGAGGGAGGAGCAACGGCCCATGTTTTCCCGCCACATCATCCGCCATTCCGGCCTGACCGCCATATTGGCAGCGCTGGGTGCGGTTCCGGCATTGGCAGCGCCGCGCTTCGATCCGATGTTTGGCGATCATGCGGTGATCCAGCGTGACCATCCGGTGACGGTTACGGGCCGATCCGATCCCGGCGAAACCATCGCGGTCACGCTATCGGATCAGGTTCGTCAGGTTCGCGCCGACAGGGAAGGGCGTTTCGCGGCGTCCTTCGGTTCCCTCGCCACCGCTGGCCCGGTGGTGCTGGAGGCGCGCGCCGCTTCGGGCAGCATCGTCGCGCAGGACGTGATGGTGGGCGATGTCTTCCTCTGTTCAGGCCAGTCGAACATGGAGCTGGAGGTCCGCAACGCGCAGGATGCGGTTGGCCAGATTCGCGCTTCTGCCGACGCCCAGTTGCGCTTGATGCTGGTGCCGCGCGCGGTCGCGGACGTGCCATTGCGCGACTTCCCGCAGGCGCCGTCCTGGCGCCCGGCCGGACCCGACAGCGTCGCTGATTTTTCGGCGGCCTGCTATTATATGGCGCGGGAATTGCGGAAGATGACAGGGGCGTCGGCAGGGGTGCCGGTCGGCGCCATCGCCAGCAGCTGGGGCGGTTCGCGGATCAGCCCGTGGATGGGCGCGCAGGCGCAGGCGGTCATTGGCCAGGCGGCGCAATCCGCGCTCGTGTCGCTGCATGGGCGGGACCCCTTCGCGGCAGAACGGGCGGCGAGCGCCGAATGGGAAAAATGGTGGCGCAAGGAAACCGGCGACACCCCCGGCAAGGAACCCTGGCAGCCGGACAGCAGCCTTGCGTGGCAGGACGTGCCTCGCATAGGCCCCTGGGAAGAATGGGGTGTTCCCAGGCTGGCGGATTATAATGGCATGATCTGGTTCCGCCGTGAAATCGATCTGACGGCGGCGCAGGCGAGGCAGGCGGCCACGCTGTCCCTGGGTCTGCTGGACGATGTCGGGCGCGTGTGGATCAATGGCAAGCCGGTGGCGATGAGCGCGCGAAGCTGGCAGCCCAGCATGTTCGACGTGCCGCCCGGCATGTTGAAGCCGGGGCGCAATGTGCTGATCGTCAATGTGCAGGACAATTACGCCAATGGCGGGCTGTCGGGCCCGGCGGAGGTCATGAAACTGGGGCTTGGGCAGGGCGTGGAACTGCCGCTGGGCCAGGGTTGGCGCTATGCGGTGCCGGCGACTTCGCCTGCGGGCGCCCCGCGTGTTCCATGGGGCGACACGACCGGCTCCGGCACGCTTTATAACGGCATGATCGCGCCGCTGGGTTCCATCGGGCTGAAGGGCGTCGCCTGGTACCAGGGCGAATCGGATGTCGACCTGCCGGGTTATGCCGACCGCATGAAAGCGATGATGGAGGATTGGCGGCGGCAGTTCGGCGCGCCGGACCTTGCCTTCGTCGCCGTCCAGCTCGCCGCTTACGGGCTGCCGGTGACCCAGCCGGAGGAAAGCGGATGGGCGGCGATGCGGCAGGTGCAATATCAGGCGATGGCGCGGGATGCGCATGGCGGCCTCGCCACCGCCATCGATCTGGGCGACCCGTTCGACATCCATCCGGGCGAGAAGCAGGAGGTCGGTCGCCGCCTGGCCCGCGCGATGCGGGCCGTCGCCTATGGCGAGCCGGTGTCGCGCATCGGGCCGCAGGCGGCGCGGGTGACGGCCACCGCTGACGGCGGCGCGGCGGTCGAATTCACCGGGCTGACCGGAATGCTGCGCTTGCGCAGCGCGAGCCAGGCAATCGGCTTCGAACTATGCGGTACGCAGGCGGGAAGCTGCCGGTTCGTACCCGGCCGGGTCGAGGGGGCACGCGTCATGCTGGCGGGCGATGGCCTGCCGGCGACGCGTGTGCGCTATGCCTGGGCGGAATCGCCGGTCGTCAACCTCTATGATGAAGCGCCGCTGCCGGTCGGATCGTTCGAATTGCCCTTCACGCGGTGACGGGCGGAGAGGATCAGCGCTACAGCGCGGCGGATGGAGCTCATGGCCGCGCACCCTGCGGAAGCGGCATGAGGGTGAAGCTGTCAATGTCGAGATAACCGCCCGCCGGCGCGGGATTGTAGCAGGAAAGCGCGATCTGCTGCCCCTGGAACGTGCCGGTGCGCCAGTCGAAGGCGAGCGGGAAGGCACCGCCCGCCTCCGCCCATTTCCGGTTATCGAGGCTGTAGGCGACGCGCCCCCGGCTGCTGTCGAAATCCATGTCGATGCGCAGCCAGAGCGTGCGGCCGGGGATGGACAGGGCGGGGACGCGCACCTCCGTCCTGGGCCCGTCCTTCATGCTCTCGGTCAGCATCATGCGAAGCGACCGCCTGCCCCTGGCGCCGCCGACAACCGAAAGCTGGGCGCTATATTTGCCGAAGCTGCCAAGGCCGCAAACATCGCCCGGCCGCATGCCGGCGGTGTCGATCTTCGCCACGGCGCGCATCCTTGGCCCCTGCGCCTTCTCAGTCAGCGTGTTGCGCGCGGTCCAGATGCCGTCGGCCTGCGTGGCGTGAAGGCGCAGATAGCCAGGACGCGCCGTCAGCGACCACTTGCGGTCGTCGGGATTATGGTTCCACTGCCATTGCAGGCCAAGCACGCGTGACGAGAAATCGTCTGAAGAGGCTGGTTCGGCGAAGCCCCGGCCCTTGATCGGCTTGGGCGATCGTTCGGGCACCTGGTCGGGCCGGTCGGGGGTGCCCCACCAGGGCCAGTCATCCTTCCAGAAGATCGGGCTGATGTTGGTCATGCGGCCGATCGCGCCCGCGTCCACCATGACGAAGCCGTACCAGCTGCCATCAGGCATATCGACGATCGCGCCCTGATGCCCGCCTGTCCTGTCGTCGATGGAGCGCTTTGTCTCCCATGGTCCCCAGATGCTGCGGGATCGTGAGACGGTCATCGCCAGCTTGCCGGGAATGGCATTGAACAGATAGTACCAGTCATTATGGCGGATGATCTTCGATCCTTCCGCGCCCTTGTTGTAATAGGTGACCTTCGCGGCGGTGACGGCGCTCAAGTCCTTGTTGAGGGTCAGCAACGTCACCGTGCCGTCAGTGCCGATCGAGGTGCCGAGATAGGCGGTTCCGTCCGCATCGATGAACAGCGCAGGGTCGAAGGCTTCGCGGTCCAGTTCCCTGTAAGGCCAGGGGCCGGTGATGGACGCCGAGCGATAGATGCGCGTCCGGTGCCCGACGGGCGTCACCGCGACGTAGAACATGTCATTGTGGCGACGCAGGCTGGCGGCGTAGAAACCGTGGCGATAGTCCCCGCCATCCTTCAGGTCATAGCGCGGGTCGCCGTCGAGCCGGTCGACGACATGGCTGACGATGCGCCAGTTCACCAGATCCTTCGAATGCAGGATCGTGACGCCCGGGGAATTGGCGAAGGTCGTCGAGACGAAATAGAAATCCTCGTCGACGCGGATGATGTCGGGATCGGGATAGTCGGCGAAGAGGACGGGATTGCGATAGGTGCCGTCGCCCTGGTCGGCGCGCCACACCTGCGCGGGCGCGGCGGCGGCGAGGCTGGCGGCCAATGCGACGGTAACGGGGCGGAGCATGGTGCGCTTCCTCATGAGGCGGGCGTGTAGTGATAGGGGCCGACGATCGTTCCGACGAAGCCACCGGCCTTCTTCGTGCTGAGCAGCGTGGCGTCGACCCCCTGCTTCAGCGTCCGGGTCTTGCCGCCGACGCCATAGTCGAACGCCATCGTTCCGCCCGTGATGCGGATCGTGAGTGTCAGGGGGCTGCTCGTGGAGACTGGCGCGGCAGCGACCAGCGTGTCTGCGTCGGCCGCATCGCGGGTGTAGAGTGCAACGACCGGCTTCCCGGCCAGGCGGGTCAGGCCGAAGAAAAGGTCGCTGCGATCGCTCTGCACGGCGGCCAGCCCGGCGCGGTCGCCGTCCTTGACCGGCGTGTAGCGCAGGGTGGTGGAAAAGGTGGCATTGGCATGCTGCTGCCGTCGCCCGATGAAAGCGGGGACGCCGTTGAGGTCGCCGATCGGCGACCCGCTCTCCAGTTCCAGCGCGCCGCCGCTCAGCCGGTAGAAGGGTGCGTGCGGGGTGCGGATGCCGATCCACTGCATGGGGAGATGCGCGCCGTCGAATTCCTCGACATAGGAGAAGTCGCCGCTCGTCGGGATCGCCGGTCTGGGCTGCGGCGGCAGGTCGGGGATTTTCCCTGCATGGGGGATAGCCTGACCGCGGGGCAGGATGATCGGCCAGCCGTCCTTCCATGTCACCGGCAGCAGGAAGGTTTCGCGCCCGATATTATAGTGATCGGCGGCATCATAGGGGCGCACGGCAAGGAAGGTCGCCCACCAGTCGCCCTTTTGCGTCTCGACCAGCTGCGCATGGCCGGCCGCCGCGATCATGTCCGGGCGGTCGGGGTCGAGATCGCGCTGGGTGAGGATCGGATTGCCCTCATAGGCGGTGTAGGGGCCGCGCAGCTCCTTGGATCGGAACACGACCTGCGAATGGTTGACGCTGGTGCCGCCTTCGGCTGCGGTCAGATAATAATAGCCGTCCTTCCTGAAGATGTGCGGCCCTTCGATCCAGACCGGCTTCCGGCTGATGTCGACGCCGCCATTGATGAGCTGCGTGCTTTCCCCCACCATCTTGCCCGCGCGCCAGTCATATTCCTGGATCCAGATGGCGCGATGGCCATCATAGCGAGGCGACTCGTCGGGGGCGCGGTTGTTGACGATCCAGGCCTTGTCCCCTTCCCAGTAGAGGGACGGGTCTATTCCTTCGAACGGCAGCCATATGGGGTTGGACCATGGGCCCGCGGGGTCTTTCGCCGTGATGATGAAATTGCCCCTGCATTCGACGCAAGTGTTGACGATGTAGAAGGTGCCGTCGTGCCAGCTTATGGCTGGTGCGAATACCGCCTGCGAAATGCGGCGGCCGTTGAAGTCGAGCTGTTCCGGCCGATCGATGGCGTTGCCGATTTGCGTCCAGTTGACGAGATCTTTCGACCTGAAGATCGGCAGGCCGGGATAATGGGCGAAGGAGGAGTTGACGAGATAATAGTCGTCGCCCACCCGCATGACCGATGGGTCGGGATAATAGCCGGTCAGGATCGGGTTGCGATACTCACCGGGCTTGACCGCGATCTTCTCGATCGATGTTCCCTCATAGGCAAAGCGATCGAAGCGGGCGGGCGCGGCGGCGGCGGCGCCCGGCATGGCCAGCGCAACGTACAGCAGCGCGGAGGAAAGGGGCAGAAGGCGCAGGGTCCGGTGCGTCACGATCAATCTCTCCTTGAAGTGCCGACCATCCTGCGGCGTCTTATATTGATAACGCTACCATCGCCATGTGTCGAGCGGGATGCTCAGTTCTGCGCGCGGGGCGCCGTGATGCCGGCCTCCGTCTGCACCACCGGCTTCAGGGTGCCGTCGGGATTATATTCCAGCCGCTCCACGGTGACGGCCCGGCGACCGATGGCGCCGTTGAGATCCCCGATCGCGAGCGAGGCGTTGTGCAGGAAAATATACCAGTCGCCCTTATATTGCGCGATCCCCGGATGGATGGTGAAGCTGTACTTGCCCGATCCGGTGAGTTCGCCGCGATAGGTCCATGGACCGTCAAGGGACGTTGCCGTCGCATAGGAGATGCGCTCGTCCCGGTGCGTCGCCCGGTCGAGGGAAGCATAGGTCAGATAATAGAATTTGCCGCGCTTGTGCAGCCAGGGGCCTTCCTCGAAATGGGGCGGCGTGATTTTGCGGATCGACCCGTCCAACTCGATCATGTTGGACTTCAACTTTGCGATATAGGCCTGACGATTGCCCCAGGCGATCCAGGTCGTGCCATCATCGTCCGTGAAAACTGTAGGATCGATGTCTTCCCAACTATGCGTGCCCTTGGGCGTCATCTGGTTGGTGATGAGCGCCGAACCCTTGGCGTCGACGAACGGGCCCGTCGGTTTGTCCGATACCGCGACGGCGATCGCCTTGCCCGGATGGGTCTGATCATGCTCGACAGCGGCGTAGAACCAGTACCGGCCGTTCTTCCTGATCGCCTGCGCCGCCCAGGCATCCTTCTTCGCCCATTTGAAGTCGGACACCTTCATGATCGGCCCATGGTCGGTCCAGTGGCGCATGTCGGTGGTGGAATAGACCAGCCATTCCTTCATGTTGAACATCTCGTCCCGCTGTGCCTCGTCATGGCCGACATAGAGGTAGAGGCGTTCGCCATCGACCATGGGCGCGGGATCGGCGGTGAACTTGTCGCGGATGATGGGATTGCTCCCGGGCGCCGCGTCCTGCGACAAAGCGGGCGCGGCCATGGCGGCAAGGGCAAGGAAGGGGAACAGCGATCGGCGCATGGGAGGAAAGTCCTTATGATGATGAGTTTGAAATGATATGGCGCCCGCGCACCAGGCCATGACGCGTGCTTGCAATGGCGTTGCACGGCTTCGCCACCCGGCAGCGCGGCCGCGCTACCCAGCGACGACGCCAACCGTGCCGGTACCTGCCTCTTTGCCCCTTTGCCGAAGGCGATCCTTGGCTTAGATCATTTGCGGGTTTGGCGAAGACTTGGGGGTGGACATGGCGAGACTGGAGCGTCCGGCGCGCGGGGCGACGATCGTCGATGTGGCGGCGCGGGCAGGCGTGTCGTCCATGACGGTGTCGCGCGTCATCAACGGGCGCGCGGGCGTCAGCGCCCAGGCACGCGCCGTGGTGGAAGAAGCGATCAAGGCGCTTTCCTACACCCCGAACGTCGCGGCCCGCAGCCTGGTGACGTCCAGCGAACTGAGGATCGGCGTCATCTACTCCAATCCCAGCGCCGCGTTCATGAGCGAATTCCTGACCGGGGTATTCGAGGAGGCGTCCGCCCGCAGCGCGCGGCTGGTGCTGCTCAAGGGGGAAGGGGGTCGGGCTCCGTCCGGCACCGCGCTGGAGGACTGGATCGATTCGGGGATCAGCGGCGTGCTGCTCGCGCCGCCGCTGGGCGAAGCGCCGGAGTTGCTCCGCGTCCTGCGGAACAGGGATTGCGTCATGGCGGCGGTGGGCGCCTATCAGTCGCCAGAGACGATTTGCGTGCGGATCGACGATCGGGCGGCCGCCTATCAGATGACCGGGCTGCTGCTGGACAAGGGGCATCGCCGTCTCGGGTTCATCCTTGGCAATCCCGATCAGGCGGCGAGCGCCGAACGCATGGCCGGTTTCTACGCCGCCGTTCGGGAGCGAGGCGGGGTGGAGGTGCAGGTCGCCCAGGGCGATTTCACCTATATGTCCGGCCTCGCCGCGGCGGAGCAGTTGTTGGGCGCGGACAAACCGCCCACGGCGATCTTCGCGAGCAATGACGACATGGCGGCCGCCGTGGTATCCGTGGCGCACCGTCGCCATCTCGACGTTCCGGCGGAACTGACCGTCGTGGGGTTCGACGATACGACCGCCGCCCAGACGCTGTGGCCGCCGCTGACGACCGTGCACCAGCCGGTGCGCGCATTGGCGGCGGAGGCTCTGAGCCTGTTGGTCGCGGAAATCGCGGCGGGGCCCCGTCGTTCCCGCGTTCCACGTGAAAGGATTTTGGAGCATCGGATCGTGGAGCGTCAGTCCACCGGAGCGCCGAATTCTTCCTCCACATAGACGAAGTTGGCGAAATCCGCTGGATGGGCCTGCCCCGACAGATCCTGACAGGCCAGGCCGATGAAGGCGCCGGTGAAATTCGGCAGTCCGGGATGGGTGACTTCGTCCGACAGGATGCTGGCGTCATGGACATCCGGAAGGATATGCCACCCCACCTCTCCATTGGCCCGCCAGGCGAAGGTCAGCCGGTCGCCATCCACATCGGCGCGCAGATCGATCGCGCCGTCGGGCAGCCGATCAACGGCGACGTCGAATCTGTTGCCCTCCGGATTTTCCGGTGACGCGGAAAGAAGCTGAAGCTGCTGCCGGCCTCCCTCCGCGCTGACGCACAGATAGTAGAATTTGGTGCTGTTATAATAATGAATCAGGCCCGCCGCCTGCTGGAACCCCTGGGGTTCGAAGGAGAGTGTGGTCGTCGCGGTAAAGCGGAAGGCGGTTTGCCGCCGGGCCACCAGCGCCTGTTCGAACAGGCTGCCAACGGTTTCGCGGCCGTAAAGCCGCAGGAAGCCGGGCCGCGCGGTCAAGCTGAACAGCCGTTCCGGGGCGGGGCTGCGCAGCCATTGCAGATCTTTTGGCAGATGGGGAAGGTCAAAGCGGCCGTCCCAGGCCTCGATATTCCATGGGGCGTGCGGCAGATCCGGCGCCGGCGGCGTTTCGTCGGGCTGCGCGTCGCCCGCAATGGTGCGCAGCCACCCGTCCTCGCCCCATCGCATCGGCTGTATCGCGGTCTCGCGCCCCATGATGCAGCGTTCGCGTCCCGGCAATGGCCGGCCGCATAGATAGGCGAGCCAGGGGCTGCCGTCCGCCAGTTCCACCAGATCGCCATGGCCGGCACGGGTGATGGGCGCGTCCCTGCGGCCCGCGCTGGTCAGCACGGCTCCATCCGGATGCACGTCATAGGGGCCGAGCAGGTCGCGCGAGCGGGCCATGACGACGGCATGGTCCCAGCCAGTGCCCCCTTCGGCGACAAGCAGATGATAGAAGCCGCCCCGCTTGTAGATATGCGGCCCTTCGGTAAAGCCGCGCTCCGTACCCTTGAAGATCAGCGTCGGTTCGCCGACCAGTTTCTGCGTCGCGCGGTCCAGCTCCTGCGCCTGGATTCCGGCGAACCGGCCATGGCCGGGGCGGTGGTCCCACAGCATGTTGAGCATCCAGCTGCGCCCGTCATCGTCATGGAACAGCGCCGGGTCGAAACCGCTGCTGTTGAGGTGCGCCGCGTCCGACCATTGACCATCGACCGTCTCGCAGGTGACGAGATAATTGGGGAAGTCGCGCAGCGACATGCCCTTCGCTCCCTGGACCGTGGTGGCCCCGTACCGCTTGACGTCGGTGTAGACCAGCCAGAAGCGGCCGTCCGCATGGCTGAGATCCGGAGCCCAAACGCCGCAGCCATCGGGATCGCCGCGCATGTCGAGTTGCGCGGCGCGATCGAGCGGGCGGGCGACGAGCCGCCAGTTCACCAGATCGCGGCTGTGGTGGATCTGCACCCCCGGATACCATTCGAAGGTGGATGTCGCGATGTAGAAATCGTCGCCCACGCGCACGATCGACGGATCAGGATTGAAACCCCGCAAAATCGGGTTGGAAATGTTTGTCATCGAGGTTTGCGCACCAGCGTCCACAAAAGGGCGGCGCCGACCAGATCGAGCACGCCGAGAAGGATGAAGAAGGGTTCATAGCCGACCCGGTCGACCATCTGCCCCAGAGAGAGGGAAAAGATCAGCACGCCCAGATTACCCGCCAGGCCCGCCATGCCGGCGGCGGTCGCCACCTCATTTTTGGCGAACAGATCGGACGCCATGGTGATGACCGTCACGGACAGGGTCTGATGGGCAAAGCCGCCCAGGCAAAGCAGCGCGATCGCGGCATAGGGATTGGTGGCAAGTCCGACAAAGGCCATGCCGGTCATCAGCACGGCGCCCAGCGTAAAGGCCGCGCGGCGCGCATCGATAAGGTCGATCCCCTTACGCTGGAGAAAGGCGACGACGGCCGGGCCGAACAGGCATCCAAGGTCCGCGGCCAGGAAGGGAAGCCAGGCGAATAGCGCGATCTGCCCCAGATCGAAGCCGCGCACGCGGGCGAGATAGAGCGGCATCCAGAAGGAGAGCATGCCCCAGACCGGATCGGCCAGCAGGCGGGGGAGCGCTATGCCCCAGAGGTCGCGCCGCCGCGCGAGGGCCAGCACCGAGGGCCGTTCCGCGCGAGCGGCCAGGCGCACTTCCTGGTTGTTCAATATATAGTCGCGTTCCGCCTGGCCCAGGCGGCGATGCCGCGCCGGGCTGTTGTAATTGAGGAACCAGAGGACCGACCAGATAAGGCCGATGCCGCCCGCGACGACGAAGGCCAGCCGCCAGCTATGCACCATTACGGCCCAGGCAACGAGCGGCGGAGCGAAGACCGCGCCGAAGGAAGCACCGATATTGTAGATGCCACCCGCGGCGCCGCGTTCCCTGGACGGGAACCATTCCGCCACCAGCTTCTGGCCGGCCGGCTGGGCCGATCCTTCCGCAAGGCCCAGCAGTCCACGTAGCGCGGCGAAGCCGAACCAGCCATTCACCAGGCCATGCGCCATGGTGATGAGCGACCAGAGCGCGACGCACAGGGCAAAGCCCACGCGCAGCCCCACGCTGTCGAGGAAATAGCCGGCGGCCGGCTGGAGCATCACGCCCAATTGGAAGGCGCCGGTGATCCAGCCATATTCGATGTTGCTGATCTTCTGCTCGGCCAGGATCACGGGCGCGGCGACGCCGAGCACGGAGCGCGAGAGATAGTTGATGACCATCGCGCCCACAAACAGGCCGATGATCGTCCAGCGGAACTTGCCGGCCAGGGTCAGCATGGCGCCCCGCTCTCCCGCGAAGCAAGGAGCTGCCGCCGTTTTCGGGCGTGGAGAGCCGGACGGCCATCGTCTGGCCACATCGCGCGATGTGGGCATTTGTGGTTCGAAAGCAACGTCCCCTCCCAATAATCTTGTAGGAGTATTGACAATAATCCCGCTCCAATCAATAGGGATTGTTAGCGCTAACTAAAAAACCGTCGATTCATTGTTATCGTCAGACGGAAAGGTGTGGCGTCGGGGCGGCTGCCCCACATTCAGATGCAAAGCATCATAATATTGGGGAGAGCAGGATGTCGGATTTCCAGTTCAAGCATAGCCTGATGCGCGCGGGTTGCGCAGTGGCAAGCATGGCGGCGCTCAGTGTCGGCCTTGTCCATGCGCCCGCTTTCGCGCAGGCGACGGCTCAGGATTCGGCGCCTCAAGGCGGTGAAGAGCGTGCCAGCACGTCGGACATCGTCGTGACCGGATCACGCATCAAGGCCAGCGGCTATACCGCGCCGACGCCCACGACCGTGATCGACGAAGGCTCGATCCAGGCCAATGCGCAGCCGAACATCTTCACCACCATCGCCCAGTTGCCGTCCCTCCAGGGGTCGAGCGGCACCACGGTCAACACTTTCAGCACGTCAAGCGGCCAACAGGGCCTGAGTTCCTTCTCGCTGCGTGGCGTGGGCGCGATCCGTACCCTGACGCTGATCGATGGCCAGCGGGTTGTCGGCGCGAACGTAACCGGTGTTCCCGATGTCAGCCTGTTTCCGCAATTGCTGATCCAGCGAGTGGACGTGGTGAACGGTGGCGCGTCCGCGTCCTACGGGTCGGATGCCGTGGGCGGCGTCGTCAACTTCATCACCGACACCCGTTTCAAGGGGCTGAAGGGCAATATCCAGGGTGGCATCAGCAAATATGACGACAATCAACAGGTGCTGGTCCAGCTTGCGGCCGGCACCAGCTTCCTGGACGATCGCGCGCATCTGGTGGTCAGCGGCGAATATGCCAATGAAGATGGCGTAGGGGGCGGCGAATGGGGCATCGGCCTGGCTGGCGGCCGCGACTGGTTCAAGCAGACCAGCCTGATCGACCGCGGCATCACCAATGACGGATCGCCGCGCTATGTGCTGCGCGATTATGCGCAGGCCTATAATTACACCAAATATGGTCTCATCACTTCCGGTCCGCTGCAGGGCACGGCGTTCGACCAGAACGGAAGCCCGTTCCAGTTCAACTATGGATCGAACGGGGTTCCCGCGCGGGACGGCACGACCAACGTGCGCGGTTGCTTCCCCGGATTCTGTCTTGGCGGAGACCTGTCGGGCAATGTCGACGCGGGCCGTTCGCTCCAGTCGTCGATAGAACGGATCAACACTTATACCCGTCTCGGCTTTGACTTTGCCGATAAAAACGAACTCTACTTCACCTTCAACTTCGGTCAGGTGAAGACGCAGAACCAGCCGGTGGGCGGCATGAACCGTCCGGGCCTGACCATTCAATGTTCCAACCCGTTCGTACCCGCGTCGATCGCCGCTGCATGTGCCACTGCGGGCATCACCAGCTTCGGCTACGGCACCAGCAACGCCTCGCTCGGCAATACGCAGGTCAACACCGACCGCCGCCAATATCGCGCGGTGATCGGCGCCAAGGGTCAGTTCGACTTCCTCGGCACCGAATGGTCCTACGACAATTATTATGAGCACGGCACGAACTATACCGACGTCGATGTCTCGAACATCCTGCTCACCAACCGTTTCAACGACGCGATCAACGCGACCACGCTGAACGGCGCGGTGGTGTGCGCCAGCGCGGCGGCGCGGGCGAACGGATGCCAGCCGCTCAACATCTTCGGCGGCAACCCGTCGGCGGGGGCCCTTGCCTATATCATGCCGGAGAACGGACCCTATCAGCGGACCCGCCAGACGCAGGACGTGGTCAGCATCAACATCTCCGGCTCGCCGGTGGAACTGTGGGCCGGGCCGCTGTCGATCGCGTTCGGCGGCGAATATCGCCACGAATTCTATCGCGTGAGGGCCGATCCCTATGGCGTCGGCACCAATTTCCAGCCGAACGAACCCGATTACCCGTTCGATCCTACGCTGCTGCCGGGGGGCAACAACTGGTATGCCGGCAATTACAAGAGCGGCGGCGGCGCCTATGGCGTGAAGGAAGCCTTTTTCGAAGCCGACCTGCCGGTCATCAACAGCGACGCGCTTGGTCGCGCCAATATCAACGGCGCGGTGCGCGTGACCGACTACAGCACGTCCGGCACCATCTGGGCGTGGAAGGTCGGCGGCACCTGGAACCTGCCGGTCGAGGGCTTCCGCCTGCGGGGCGTGACGTCCAAGGACGTTCGCGCGCCCAACCTATCGGAACTGTTCGCCGCGCCCGTCACCACGACATTGCCCAATTTCTTCGACCCGTTCCGGGGCGTCAACGTGCTGGCGATCCAGAACAGCATCGGCAACCCCAACCTGCGTCCGGAAACCGCGCGCAACACGACGGCGGGCATCGCCTTTTCCGGTGCATCATGGCTGCCGGGCCTCAGCGTCTCCGTCGATTATTACAAGATCAAGATCAAGGACGTCATCTCCAGCCTGGGCGCGGGCGACATCGTCAACCTCTGCTTCCAGAATGTCCGTCCCGAAACCTGCAGCGCGTTCAATCTGAACAACCAGCAGGGGCCGAACTTCATCAACGTACAGGCGTTCAACCTGGCGTCGATCGACACCAGCGGGTTCGACATAGAGGCGAGCTACCAGTGGCGCCAGCCTCTGGGACTGCCGGGCACCCTGACGCTGCGCGGCCTGGCGACGCATGTCCGCAAGTTCGTGACGGACTCCGGCCTGATCGGTACGATCCCGGTCGACAGCGCGGGCGTCAATACCGGCAACACGCCCGACTGGAAATTCCTGGCGATCCAGAGCTACGAGAATGAGAAATTCTCGTTCATGGTCCAGGAACGCTGGTTCAGTGATGGTGTGCTGGGCCATCAATATGTGGTTTGCCAACCGGGCACCTGCCCCGCATCCACCAACAATCATCCGACCATCGACCAGAACTTCATGCCCGGCGCCTTCTACATGGACATTGGTGGCACCTATAATGTCACGCCGCAGGTGACGGCCTATTTCAAGGTCGACAATCTGTTCGATCGTGACCCGGCCAAATCCCCATTCTTCGTCAATCCCGCGCTCTACGATGTGGTCGGGCGCATGTATCGGGCGGGCGTACGTTTCCGCTTCTAGGCGATTTCCAGGCAGCACGAAAAGACCATGCCGTGCGCGACGAAGCGCGCCAGACGGCATGACGCTGAACTGGGGAGAGGTTTGCGTCCGGGCCTTGTCCGGACCATGGCAGCGGCGGTTTCCCCCTCCCCCGCCCTGCCTTAGGCCTCTCCTCCCTCTTCCCGCGGCATCCAGCGATTTGCGCAGGGGCCGGCCGGGCACAAACCCTTTCTTCCGCCCGCAATATGTGGTAGCGCTCCCAACAATAAGAGGAGAGGGTGGAGATGGCTGGGGAGATTTTTCCGTCGCTGGCGAACATATTGGCGCCTCACGGGCCGCCGGTAGGCGCGAAACTGATGAGCTTCGTTCCCGGCGACTACAGCATTCATTTCTTCCTGCAACTCGCGCTCATCGTCCTTGCCTGCAGGGGGGTGGGCTGGTTCTGCCACAAATATCTGGCGCAGCCCCAGGTGGTGGGCGAAATGATCGCCGGCGTGATCCTGGGCCCCTCGCTGTTCGGCCTTGTCGCGCCCGACCTGCAGGCGATGGTCTTCCCCCGGGAAACCAACAATGTGCTTTATGCCGGCGCGCAATTCGGCGTCGCGCTCTATATGTTCCTTGTCGGCCTGACCCTGCGCCTGGATCATTTCCAGTCCAAGGCGCGGAATGCCGCGATGGTGTCGGCGGCGGGACTGTTCGCGCCTTTCGTCATTGCCATCCTGATCACGCCCTGGCTTGTCACCATGCCCGGCCTCTTCGCTGAGGGCATTGGCCAGGGCAGCGCGACGCTCTTCATGGGTGCCTGCATTGCGCTCACGGCTTTTCCGATGCTCGCCCGGATCATCAACGAACGGGGCTTGGCCGACAGCCCGCTCGGCACGCTCTCATTGACCGCCGGAGCATTTGATGACGCGGCGTCCTGGTGCGTGCTGGCTATCGTCCTCGCCCTGTTCGGCGGTGGCAGCGGCGTTGCCATTCTCGCGATCGTCGGCGCCTTCCTCTATGTCAGCTTCCTGCTGCTGTTCGGGCGACGCCTGCTCGCGCCGCTCGGTCGCGCGGTGGAGGCGCAGGGCGAAATGAGCATGACCGTGCTGGCGATCACGCTGGCGCTCTTCTGTCTGTCTGCCTTCATCATGGACGCAATCGGCATTCACGGCATATTCGGCGGCTTCATCCTGGGCGTGTTCATGCCGCGCGGGCTGTTCGTGGAAGAGCTGAAAAAGAAGGTCGAACCGCTTGCCGTCGTCATATTGCTGCCGATGTTCTTCACCTATTCCGGGTTGAACACGCGGCTCGACATGGTGAATTCCCTGTCTTTCCTGCTCATCGCCCTGGGCATATTGGTCGCCTCCATCCTCGCCAAGTTCGGCGCCTGCTATGCGGCGGCGCGCCTGTCGGGCGAGGATAATCGGACCGCGCTGGGGATAGGCGCGCTGATGAATTCCCGTGGACTGATGGAACTGATCATCATCAATATCGGGATTCAGAAGGGCATTATCCAACCGGCCCTGTTCTCCATGCTCGTATTGATGGCCATCGTCACCACCATGATGGCGGGACCGCTCTTCGAGATATTCTATGGAAGGCGGGCACGCGCCGATGGAGAGTTGGGCAGGCTCGGCGCCGCGACCTGATCTCCCGGTCGGGTCGCCTGATCGGCCGCTCAAGCCGAACGGATCGGCACAACCGCCAGCATGTCGGAGGATGTGAGGAACAGTCGCCGCTCGGCGCTGTCCAGCGCGCAATTGGCCACCGCCTTGCCCGTCCCGACCATGCCCAGCGCCCGGCCGTCCGGCGTCAGTATATGAACGCCCCCCGGACCCGTCGCGAATATATTTCCATGCCTGGACAGCTTGATGCCGTCGGGCAGGCCAGGCAGGCCTTTCCCCTGCTCGGCGCGCATGTCGTGGAACAGGTGCCGACCCGTGGGAAAGCCGCGCTCGTCCAGCGCATAGGCCAGTATTTCCGGCTGCCGTTCATCCGACAGTGCAAGATAAAGCGTCTTGCCGTCAGGGGAGGTCGCGACGCCATTGGGCCGACGATGGCTGCCGTCTAGCAACGACAGCCTACCGTCCGGGCTCAGCGCATAAAGGCCGCAATGCTCCAGTTCGCGCAGCGAAGATGCGTCGCCATCCGTCAGCCCATAGGGCGGGTCCGTGAAATAGATCATGCCCGACGGCGCGACGCACAGGTCATTGGGACTGTTGAACCGCTTGCCCTGGAACCGATCGACCAGGATGGTCCGGGCGCGCGTGCGCAGGTCGATCCGCACGATCGCACGCGTGCCGCTGTCGGCGGCGATCAGCGCGCCCGAGGAATCGATCGCCATGCCGTTGACGCCCGGCTCCCTTATGCCCGGCGGAACGGCGCTCTGCAGCCCGGACGGAGACAGGAAGGGACGCACCCCATCCTTCGCCCGCCAGCGATACAGCATGTTGGAAGGTGGATCGTTGAACAGCAGGCAATTGTCCCGCTGCACCCAGACCGGACCCTCGGCCCATTTATAACCTCTGCCAAGGACGGTCACCACGGCCGATGGCGCAACGATCCGGTCCAGACCGGGATCGAGCCGGGTGATCGAGCCGATCGCGGAAGGGGCGGCCGCGTTCAGGCGGGCGCCGGCCGACAGGCTTGCCAGACCGGCCAGGACCATTCGACGCGCGATCATGCCTTTACGGCGACTTCCCGCCGCTCGGCGGCTGAACGGTAAATCGCCTCGATGACGCGCATGTCGGCCAGGCCCTCCTCGCCTGGAACGATCGGGGTCGTGCCATTGACGATGCATTCGGCCATATGGTCCAGTTGCCCGGCAAACTGGTTTTTGGCAGCCGCCGGCAGCGTGCGCGAGGTCGAGACGCCGTCCTTGCGAATCGTCATCCTGTGCCCTTCATAGGGTGTCGCCGGTTCCATATCGATCCAGCCCTGCGCGCCGATGACGCGATAGCTGTTGTGCGAGGAACTGTAGCTGGAGATGCAGTTGGCGACGATGCCCGACGGAAAGCGCAACAGGAAGCTGATCCGGTCCTCGACCGTCCTGAACCGGGGGTCGGATCGGTCAGTCGACTCGACCGCGCTGACCGAAACCGGCTCTTCCCCGGTCAGGTATCGGGCCGCGTTCAGGCTGTAGATGCCGATGTCCATCATGGATCCGCCGCCCGACAGCGGCCGGTCGAGCCGCCACTGGTTCGGCCCGGCCGGGAAGCCATGTTCGGCCGTGATCAGGCGGGTAGGGCCGACATGACCACTGCGCGCCAGTTCGATGGCCAGGCGGTTATAGGGTTCGAAGCGCGAGCGATAGCCGATCATCAACTTGGTTCCGGCCTTGCGGCAGGCGGCGATCATCGCCTCGCACTCCGCGACGGAAACCGCCATCGGCTTTTCGCACATCACATGCTTGCCCGCCTGTGCGGCGCGAATGCTGTATTCGGCATGCATGCTGTTGGGCAGCACCACATAGACGACGTCGATATCCGGATTGTCGCGAATGCGGTCGAAGTCGGCATAGCTGTATCGATGGGTCTTCGGGATGCCATATTGCGTCCCATATTGGTCGAGCTTGGCAGGCGTGCCGCTCACCAGCGCCACCAGCCGGGCCTGCTCGCAACCGGCGAAGTTCGGCATGATCTGGCGCGTGGCGTAGGAACCGAGCCCGACCACGGCATAGCCGATCTTGCGCGCCGGTGCGGCGTTCGCATGCGTGCCCATGCCGGCCAGAACCATTCCGGCGCCAAGGCCGCCCAGAATTTCACGACGGGAAGTGATCGCCATGCGGGTCTCCCAATGTTCGGAGGATGAAGGGACTTTCAGAATGATTTCCCGGCAAGCTGAACCGATCGCTGGTCGGGAAATCGCGGGACAACGGGCAATCCGGGGCGACGATCCGATCCAGTCGGATCGAACCCCGTCCTAGTCGTTGGCGCGGCCTAGCGCAGGGCGCAGCCAACCCAGATTGCGCGCAACAATGGCGGCCTGGGTCCGGTTGCGAACGTTCAGCTTGCGCATCAGGGCCGTCATGTGGACCTTGACCGTCGCTTCGGCCATGCCAAGCTCATAGGCGATCTGCTTGTTCAGCAGGCCCGAATGGACACAGCGCAGCACTTTCATCTGGGTCGGGGTAAGCGGAGGCGGTTCGGCGGTTCTGAAGCCCTGGGGCCTTTGATCCTGATGACCGAGGCTCTCATGCAGATCCAATGCGATGTGCATCCTCTCTCTCCCTGTTATGCCCGGCCTGCTGCGGCGCGGATTTCGGCGCGGCCGCAATGCCGGATTCGATAACGCTAACATATCGGAATCAGTCAGACAGCTTCAAGCGGAAAATGCGATATACGACCCCATGATTGTGGTTTTGCGGTGAAATCGGGATTATGACCTGTCCAACAGGTTTCTGGAACGGCTGACCACAATATAGCCGGATCGCCATGTAAAGTGAGGGGAGAGGATGGCGTTTTCATCAGTCATGGCGGCGCTGGTTCCCAATCCGCCGCTGCCGCGCGCCAGGGTTGGAGCGGGCAAGCCATGAGCCCGGCGGATTACCGGCTGATATTGTCAGCCATCGTCGGCATAGCCTTGTCTATTGCGCTGATCATCCGGGGCAGGCTGCACCCATTTGTCGGCCTGCTCTGCGGCGCCTTCACGGTCGGCCTGCTCGCGGGCCTGCCGATGGAGGAAACCGCCAAGGCCGTGGAAAAGGGCGCTGGCGCGATCCTGGGCGGCACGGGTCTTGTCGTGGCCCTGGGCCTTGGCCTTGGCGCCATGCTCCAATTGTCCGACGGCGCAGGGGGCCTTGCCCGCGGGGCGCTGCGCATTTCGGGCATCAGGGGCGCCCCTTGGGCCAGCCTCTTCACCGCCATCGTGATCGGCCTGCCTCTCTTCTTCGAAACGGGGCTGGTGCTTCTGCTGCCCATCGTCGCATCGGCGGCGGCGGCCCTGCCCAATGGCCAGAACAACGACACGGCCAAGCTTCGCCTGATGCTGCCTGCCCTGTCGGGACTTTCGGTGGTCCATGCGCTGGTGCCGCCGCATCCCGGTCCATTGCTCGCGGTGAATGCGCTGGGGGCCAATCTGGGCCTGACGCTCGTCTATGGCCTGATCGTGGGCATTCCCACCGCGATCATCGCCGGCCCGTTGCTGGCGCGCTTCACCGCGCCCGGTGTGAAGCTCAGCCCGCCGCTGCTCGATCCGGTGCGGGTGGATGTCCCGACGCCCTCCGTGGGCCGTGCGCTGATCGCCGTGCTGCTGCCGGTCGTGCTGATCGCGGCGGGGCAGGCGGTCGCGCTGATGCCGCCGGACATGGCGGCGCTGTTCCAGTGGCTGCGCTGGATCAGCGACCCGGTGGTCGCGCTGCTCGTGGCGGTGCTGGCCGCATTGCCGCTGCTGTTCGGACGGCGCATCGCGGATCGGAGCATCCAGAACGCCATCTGGACGGAGGCGATGACGCCGGCGGGCGGCATCATCCTGGCCATCGGCGCCGGCGGCGCGTTGAAGCAGGTGCTGGTGACGGCTGGACTTTCCGACATGCTGGTGCGGCTGGCGCAGGGCGGGGCGATCTCGCCCATCCTGCTCGCCTGGGGCGTGTCCGTCTGCATCCGTCTGGCGACCGGATCGGCCACTGTGGCGACGATCACCACGGCGGGCGTGATGCAGGGGCTGGTCGCGGCCTCCGGCGTCGCGCCCGAATGGATGGTCCTCGCGATCGGGGCGGGGTCACTGTTTTTCTCTCATGTGAACGATCCCGGCTTCTGGCTGGTGAAAAGCTATCTTGGCACCGACATGCCCGGCACTTTCAAGACCTGGTCGATCATGGAAACGGTCGTCGCCGTCGTCGGCCTGCTTCTGGTGCTCGTGGCGAGCAGTATCTTCCAATAAGGGGGGCAGCGATGACTTGGGCAGACATGCAGGCATCCCGATGACGCAGGTACGACTTTCCGATCACGTCTATGCCGGCATAGTCGAGATCATCAAGTCCGAGGGTCTGGAGGTCGGGGAACGCCTGCCCTCCGAATCGCGACTGGCGGAAATGTTCGGCGTGTCCCGCGCCATCGTGCGGGAGGCTTTGGTCAGGCTGGCGTCGGACGGCATCACCGAGGCGCGGCGAGGCGCCGGCTCCTTCGTCAAGAGCCGCCCGTCGGAGCGGCTGACCGCCTTCATGCCGCTCAGCGAATTGCCGACGACGCTCGGCAGCTATGAGGTGCGCTTCGTGCTGGAGGCAGAGGCGGCTCGGCTGGCGGCGACGCGCCGCACCGCGGCGGAGATGGCGCATGTCGATGAAGGCCTGGTCCGGCTGCGCGAAGCCCTTTTGTCGAGCGAGCCCGCCCATGTGGAGGACATGGACCTGCATCGCCGCATTGCCGAAGCGACCGGCAATCCCGCCTTCGTGATCGCCTTCGATGCGCTCTATGGCGATGTCGAGAAGATCATGCGGGCCGGCGTCGACATCTCCCGCTCGCGCCCGCCGGAGGTTATCGCGACCATGCTGCGCGAACATGAACTGATCGTCGACGCGATCCGCGCGCAGGATCCGGAGGGTGCGGCCCTCGCCATGCGATGGCATTTGTGGGAAGGACGCCGCCGGCTGATGCCGTAAGGGCGATCAGCGCAACCAGTCCAGCGCGATGTCGCGCAACGCCTCGGCGGGCGTGTCGGAGATCAGGATCATCGCGCCTTCGTCGGGCAAGGGCCGCTCCAGCGTGGCGAGCTGGCTGTCCAGCAGGCAGGCGGGCATATAATGGCCGGGTCGGTTGCCGAGGCGCGCCAGCAGCAGGTCGCGGCTGTTTTCCAGCAGGATGAAGCGGACAGGTGCCCCGATCCCGACGCGCAGCCTATCGCGATAGCTTCTGCGCAGCGCCGAACAGGCAAGGACCACTGCGCCGTTCGCGGCCATGGTTGCCGCTGCCGCCTGTCCCAGCCGGTCGAGCCAGGGCCAGCGGTCCTCGTCCGTCAGGGCACGTCCGCCCCGCATCTTCTCCACCGCATCGGCCGAATGGAAATCGTCGCCTTCCAGGAACGGGCAGCCGAGCGTTTGTGCCAGCAGCGCGCCCAGCGTCGACTTGCCGCAACCGCTGACGCCCATGACGATGACGACGAGCGGCGGGGCAGGGGCAATATCGGCGGATGAAGGCAAAATGGCGTCCCTAGCAGGCGGGCGGCGGCACGCCCTGGCGGACCGCCCCCTTGTCGCTGTTGCTATAGCTTTGCGGACAGAGGGATGAAAACTACGACCTTTGTCGCAAGTGCCAAGGCGCGCCACTGGCTCTAGCCATGGATCGAGGCGACAACCATCTTGGGAGAGAGCGATGATCCGACCGGCCATGATGGCGGCTCTGCTGGCGGCGACGGCCCTGGCCGGGGCGGAACAGGCGCACGCCGAACAGGACCACGCCGAACAGGGCCACGTCGAACAGGTCCGGGCGAAACAGGCATCCCCTGCCGGCCGATCGCTCTTCCCCATCGCTCCCGACGAACCCAATGCCGTCACCGTCAGGGCGAAGGGCGACGGCCGTGCCGATGACAGCGCCGCGATCCAGCAGGCGCTCGACAGGGCGCGGGACCAGACCGGCCATGGCATCGTTTTCCTGCCGTCCGGCGTCTATCGCATCACGCGCACGCTGGTGATCCCGGCGGGCGTGCGCGTTTATGGCGTGGGGCCGACGCGCCCCGTGATCCTGCTGGGCGCCAATACGCCTGGGTTCCAGCAGGGCGTGTCGACCATGATCGTCTTCGGCGGCGGCGACCAGTATAATGTCGGCCAGGTGCCCGTGCCGGTGCCCACCATCGTCCCGCGCGAAAAGGTGGTGCGCGACGCCAATTCAGGCACCTTCTATTCGTCGATGAGCAATGTCGACATAGAGATCGCGCCGGGCAATCCGGCGGCCGCGGGCGTTCGCTTTCGCATGGCGCAGCACGCCTTCCTCAGCCATATGGAATTTCGCCTCGGCACCGCCTTTGCGGGCGTCTATCAGGCCGGCAACGTCATGGACAATGTGCATTTCCAGGGCGGCCGTTATGGCATCGTGACGGAAAAGACCTCGCCCGCCTGGCAGTTCACCCTGCTCGATTCCACCTTTGACGGTCAGCGCGACGCCGCCATCCGGGAACATGAGGTGGACCTGACGCTGGTCAACGTCACAATTCGCAACACGCCGGTCGGGATCGATATCGACCGGGGTTATGGCGACAGCCTCTGGGGCAAGGATGTCCGCTTCGAAAATGTATCGAAGGCGGGTGTGGTCATTTCCAATGAGAAGAATGTCTTCACCCAGATCGGCTTCGAAAATGCGATCGCTGCAAACAGCCCGGTCTTCGCGCGCTTCCGCGACAGCGGGCAGGCGGTGAACGGCAAGGGCAAAGTCTATAAGGTAACCTCCTTCTCCTACGGTCTGGACGTGCCCGCGCTCGGCCAGATGGGTGCGTACGGCACGCAGGCGGAGGTGGAGGCGCTGCCCGCCATGCCAGCGCCCCGCGCGCCCGCCATCCGCGCGCTTCCTGAAATGGCGCAATGGGTCAATGTCCGCACGCTGGGTGCGATGGGCGACGGCAAGGCGGACGACACCGCCGCGATCCAGAAGGCGATCGACAGCCACCCCATCCTCTATTTCCCGACCGGCTTCTACAAGGTCACCGACCGGCTGAAACTGCGCCCGGACAGCGTGCTGATCGGCCTGCATCCGGCGATTACCCAGCTCTATATTCCGGACAACAACCCCGGACATGCCGGCCTGGGCGCAGTGCTGCCCCTGTTGGAAAGTCCCAAAGGCGGCGACAATATCCTCTCGGGCCTGGGCCTCTTCACCGGCCGGGTGAACCCGCGCGCCTCCGCGCTGCTGTGGCGATCGGGTGCGAACAGCCTGGTGGACGACGTCAAGATCATGGGCGGCGGCGGCACGCCGACGGCCGACGGCAGGATGCTCGGCACCCTGCGCGTCCACACGGGCGATCCCGTCACGGACGACCGGCTGGACGCGCAATATCCCAGCATCTGGGTCACGGACGGGGGCGGCGGAACCTTCGTCGATGTGTGGAGCCCCAACAGCTTCGCGCAGGCGGGCTTCTATGTCACCGACACCAGCACGTCCGGCCATGTCTATGAAATGTCGGTCGAACATCACGCCCGCAATGAATTCGTGCTCGACAATGTGCACAATTGGGAATTTCTCGCGCCCCAGACCGAGCAGGAAGTGGGCGACGGGCCAGACGCCATCTCGCTCGACATCCGCAATTCCAGCAAGCTGCTGTTCGCCAATTATCACGGCTATCGCGTGACGCGCACCTATGCGCCGGAGGAAAGCGCGGTGAAGCTCACCAATTCGGGCGACATCCGCTTCCGCAACGTCCACATCAACGCCGAAAGCGGCTATGCGACCTGTGACGAGGAGGGCTGCGGCACTTTCCTGCGCGCCAGCAAATATCCGTTCGACAATGCGATAGAGGATGTGACGCGCAAGCTCTTCGTGCGGGAAAGGGAGTTCGCCAGGCTGGACATCGGCCCGGCGGGGAGCACGATCCCCGCAACGCCGCCCGGCAAGATGAAGGTGGAGAAGCTGGAGGACGGCTTCTGGTCGATTTCCGGCGCCGCGGTGGACCCGCAGGGCGCACTCTATTTCATCGACCGCCGTTTCCAGCGCATCCACCGCTGGAGCGAGGACAAGGGGCTGGAGATCGTGCGCGACCATGCGCTCGATCCTGTGAACCTCGCCATCGACGCGTCGGGCCATGTGATGGTGCTGTCCTCCCTGGGATCGAAGGCGGGCGTCTATTCCTTTGATCCGGCGGGGCCGAAGGACGCCATGACGCTGATCCAGCCCACCCCGGTGCGCAGCGGCGGTGCGGCCAGAACCTTGCTGCCCGTCAACTGGTGGAACAATGGCGAGTTTCGCGACCAGTTCGACTTCATGACCAATCAGTTCACGACGCTGGCGGAGATGTTCGCGCGCGATGCCGGAACGCCCAAGGCGCAGGAATATCTGTCGCCCGACGGCAGCCTCTCGCTGCCCGCCTTCCGCACCTGGCAGCAGGGGCCGGTCGACCATACGGGCTGGCGCTGGTCCGACAGCCTCAACGCCTATGGTTTCGTTTCGGGCAAGTCGGGCGATCGCCTGTTCGTCACCAATGCATCGGAAAACATGACCTACAGCGGCACCGTCGGCGCGGGCGGCGCGCTGACCGACCTTCATCGCTTCGCCAATCGCGGCGGGGAAAGCGTGGCCGTGGACGGGCAGGGCCGCGTCTATGTCGCGAACGGGCAGATCTTCGTCTATGGCCCCGACGGCCAGGAAAGCGGCCGGATCGACGTGCCGGATCGTCCCTTGCAGATCCTGTTCGGGGGGCGGGACAAGCGCATGCTGTTCATCCTGACGCATCACGCCCTTTACGCCGCGAAGCCATGAAAAACGCCGTGCCACCCTGCCTACGACCTATGTCGTAAGTGCGGTCGAACGGGCCGGAGGATAAGCTTTGCAGGATCGCCGGCGGGGGCGCGGTCAGCCGGCAACAGGCGGACAGATAACATAGACAGAAGGCAGGGAAGGATCCATGAAAGTGAAGATCGCACATCGACATCTGACGGGCGCCAGCCTGGCCGTCATGGCCAGCATGGCGCTGGCCGGCATGGCGCAGGCCCAGGACGCGGCAGCGCCCCCGGCCCCCGCAGCCGCGCCCCAGGCGCAGACGGAAGATGCAGGCGCGCGCCGCAGCGCCGACATTGTCGTCACCGGATCGCGCATCACCACCAGCGGCTTCAACGCGCCGACGCCGACCACGGTGATTGGTGAGGAGCAGATCATCAACAATGCGCAGCCCAATGTCTTCAACACCATCGCGCAGCTCCCCTCGCTGCAGGGGTCGACCGGCGCGGCGACCGGCACCTTCAGCACGTCGAGCGGCCTGCAGGGCCTCAGCTCCTTCTCCCTGCGCGGCCTCCAGCCGATCCGCACCCTGACCCTGCTGGATGGCCAGCGCGTCGTCGGCGCGAACGTCACCGGCGTTCCCGACATCAGCATGTTCCCGCAGCTTCTGGTGAAGCGCGTCGACGTGGTGACGGGCGGCGCCTCCGCCTCCTATGGCTCCGACGCGGTCGGCGGTGTCGTCAACTTCATCACCGACACCCGGTTCGAAGGCTTCAAGGGCAATATCCTTGGCAGCATCACGAAATATGGCGACGATGAAACCGCGCTGGTGCAGGCGGCCTGGGGCAAATCCTTCCTCGACGATCGTCTGCATGTCGTGGTGAGCGGCGAATATGACCATGAAGGGGGCGTGGGCGCCGGCAATTTCGGCACGGACCTTGCCGGCAGCCGCGACTGGTACCGCGCGACCACGCTGATGAACACCGGCCAGGCCAATAACGGCCTGCCGCAGTTCAATTATCGCGATTATGCGCAGCCCTATCAATATGCGCTGTACGGCCTGATCAACAACGGCCCGTTGCAGGGCATAGCCTTCGACCGGAACGGCATGCCCTATAATTTCAACTATGGATCGGGTGGCCAGCCCCTGGGCAATGGGCAGGTCAGCAATTGCTTCCGCGGCAACAGCTTTTGCGAGGGCGGGGACCTGTCGGGTGCGCCGGGGTCGGGCGCTTCGCTGAAATCGGCGCTGCAACGCATCAATGGCTATACCCGCATCGGTTACGACTTTGCCGACGACAATGAAGCCTATGTGACGGTCAATGTCGCGCAGGTGAAGACCAGCAACCAGCCAAGCCCCGGCTATAACCGGCCCAGCCTGACTGTGCAGTGCGCCAATCCCTTCCTGCCGCAACTGGTGCGTGACCGCTGCGCCACGGCGGGCATCACGGAATTCGGCTTCGGCTCCAGCAACGGCGCCTTCCCGGACCCCAATGTCCATACCGACCGCAGGCAATATCGCTTCGTCGGCGGCCTGAAGGGCAAGGTCGGCGTCGGCGGGACGGACTGGAATTACGACGCCTATTATGAACATGGCATCACCATCTCCGACATCCGGGTGCGCGATATCGTCCTCCAGAACCGCTATGTCGCCGCGACCAACGCCATCACGCTCAACGGCGCCATCGTCTGCGCCGATCCGGCGGCGCGGGCGGCCGGTTGCCAGCCGATCAACATCTTCGGCGGCTTCACCCCGTCGGACGCCGCGCTCGCCTATGTCGCGCCCCATGAGAACGGACCGTTCCAGCATACGAAGCTGACGCAGGACGTCGCCAGCCTGAACTTTTCGGGCAACCCCTTCGAACTGTGGGCCGGACCCGTCTCGGTCGCGTTCGGCGGCGAATATCGCCGCGAATTCTACCGCGTGAACGCCGATCCCTATGGCGCGGGCGTATCGCCGCTCAGCCCGAACAGCGCCGAATATCCCGCGGACCCGCTGCTCAACTCGACGCTGGGCAGCAACTGGGCAGCCGGCAACTACAAAAATGGTCGCGGCAAATATGAAGTGTGGGAAGGCTATGTCGAAGTCGACCTGCCGCTGATCAACAGCGACGCCATGGGTCGCGCGAACCTGAACGGCGCGGCCCGCGTCACCAACTACAGCACGTCGGGCACGGTCTGGACGTGGAAGGTCGGCGGCACATGGGACACGCCGCTCGACGGCATCCGCCTGCGCGCGGTGACCTCGCGGGACGTGCGCGCGCCGAACCTGTCGGAACTGTTCGCGGCGCCCACGGTGACGACGCTGCCCAACTTCAACGACCCGTTCCGCAACCAGGCGGTGCAGGTGTTCCAGAACACGATCGGCAACACCAATCTGAAGCCCGAAGTGGCGCGCAACACCGAACTGGGCATCGTGCTCGCGCGGCCGTCCTGGCTGCCGGGCCTCAGCCTGTCCTTCGACTATTATGATATCAAGCTGAAAGGCGTCGTCTCTTCCCTGTCCGCGGACCAGATCGTCCGCTTCTGCTTCGAGGGCAACCAGGCCTTTTGCGGCGGTTTCCAGCTTGATGGGCCGCAGGGCACCAACTTCGTCAATGTCCAGCCCTTCAACCTCGCCTCCTGGAAGACCAGCGGCTTCGACATAGAGGCAAGCTATCAGTGGCAACAGCCGCTGGGCCTGCCGGGCACCTTCACCATCCGGGCGCTGGGCACGCACATCCGCAAGTTCATCGTCAATGCGGGCATTGCGGGCGTTGATCCGGTCGATCAGGCAGGCGCCAACAACGGCGCGACGCCGGACTGGAAATGGCTGGCGGTGCAGACCTATGACAGCGGCCGGTTCAGCTTCACGGTGCAGGAACGCTGGATCAGCGACGGCACCTTCGGCAACCAATATGTGGTGTGCCAGTCGTCCTGCCCGGCCTCGACCGCCAACCACCCGACCATCGACTATAACAGGATGAAGGGCGCCTTCTACGTCGACATCGGCGCAACCTTCAAATTCGGCGACAATCTGTCGATCTACGGCAAGGTGGACAATCTCTTCGACAAGGATCCGGTGGCCGCTCCGCAGACCAACACCGGGCTGGACATCAACCCCGCGCTCTACGACACGCTGGGCCGCATCTACCGCGCGGGGGTTCGCTTCAACTTCTGACCTGCCACTCTCTCCCCCACCTCGTCCCGGCCTTCACCGGCCGGGACTTCTTTGTAACCGGAGTATGTCGATGGTTCGTGGATTGAGCGGGGCCTGCGCGGCGGCGCTGCTGTTGCTGGCGGCGCAGGAGCCTGCTCTCGCTTCGTCCTCTGTCTATACGCGCGCGCCCGACGAACCGCGCGCCATTACCGTCAAGGCTGTGGGCGACGGCCGGGCGGACGACAGCGCGGCGATCCAGCGCGCCATCGACGCGGCGGCGGAAAAGGGCGGCGGGGGCATCGTCTTCCTGCCGGCCGGCACCTACCGCATCAGTCGGACCATCTTCCTCTGGTCCGGTGTCCGCATCTTCGGCATCGGGGAAAAGCGCCCCGTCATCCTGCTCGGCAGGAGCACGCCGGGCTTTCAGCACGGCGTCGCCCATATGCTGATGTTCACCGCCAACAGGCGCCAGACCGACGGGGACACCCCGCCTATTGCCTTCCCCCCGGCGGGCAGCGTTCCGTTCAACAGGAATATCGCGGACGCCAATTCCGGCACCTTCTATTCCGCGCTCGGCAATATCGACTTCCGCATCATGGACGGCAATCCGGCTGCCACCGCGATCCGCTTTCATTCCGCCCAGCACAGCTTCGTCAGCCATGCCGATTTCGACATCGGCTCGGGCCTTGCCGGCCTCTACCATGTCGCCAATGAAGCGGAAGACCTGCATTTCAGGGGCGGGCGCTACGGCATCCTCGCGGAAAAGCCGTCTCCCGCCTGGGGCTTCGCGCTGGTCGACGCCACGTTCGAAGGGCAGCGCGACGCCGCCATTCGCGAACATGAGGCCGGGCTGACGATGGTCAATGTCGCCTTCCGCAACGTGCCGGTCGGCATAGAGATCGACCGGGGCTATGGCGATTGGCTCTGGGGCCAGGACCTGCGGTTCGAAAATGTGGCGAAGGCAGGCATCGTCATCTCGAACGAAAAGAATGTCTATACCCAGATCGGCTTTCAGAACGTGCTGGCCGCCAACACGCCTGTCTTCGCCCGTTTCCGGGAAAGCGGCCGCACCATCGCGGGCAAGGGGCCGGATTACAAGATCGCCTCCTTCACCCACGGCCTGACGCTGCCGGGGGTCGGACAAATGGGCGCCTACCGGACGGACATGCAGGCGGAGGCCATGGGCGCCCTGCCGGCCCCGCCGGCTCCCGCCATCCGTCCCTTGCCGCCCGTGTCGGAATGGGTGAGCGTCCGCGCGCTCGGCGCCAAAGGGGATGACAAGACCGACGACACCGCCGCCATTCAGAAGGCGATCGACAGTCACCGCGTCGTCTATCTGCCCGCCGGCTTCTATCATGTCAGCGACACGCTGCGTCTGCGCCCCGATACGGTGCTGCTGGGCCTGCACCCCAGCCTGACGCAGATCGTGCTGCCCGACGGCGCGCCCGCCTGGTCAGGAGTGGGCGCGCCCAAGGCGCTGGTGGAAAGCGCGCAGGGCGGCGACGCCATCGTCGCGGGGCTTGGCCTCAACACCAACGGCGCCAATCCCCGCGCCACGGCGCTGTTGTGGAAGGCCGGCGCCCGTTCCATGGTCAATGATGTCAAATTCCAGGGCGGCCATGGCACCGACCGCTTCGACGGCAGCCGGGTCGATCCCTACAACAACAATGCGACCGGCGATCCCGACGCCGCCCGCCGCTGGGCCGGCCAATATGCCAGCCTCTGGGTCACGCAGGGCGGCGGGGGAACTTTCGCCAATATCTGGAGCCCCAGCACCTTCGGTCATCCGGGCATCCTGATTTCCGACACGGACACGCCCGGCCGCCTCATCCAGGCATCGGTCGAACATCATGTCCGCACCGAAATCGGCCTGAACCGCGTCGCCAACTGGGAACTGCTCGCCCCCCAGACGGAGGGCGAAGCGGGCGAGAGTGGCGATGCCGTGGCGTTGGAGATCAGGGATTCGCGCAACATATTGGTCGCCAATTTCCACGGCTATCGCGTCACCCGCACCCGGGAACCCGCACCCGCCGCCGTCACCCTCTACAATTCCCATGACATCCGTTTCCGCAATGTCCATGTGAACGGCGAAAGCGGCCTTGGCACCTGCGATGAAAATGGCTGCGCGACCTTCCTGCGGCTCACCAAATTCCCGTTCGAAAACGCCATTCGCGACGTGACCCACGGGCTCGACGTGCGTGAACGGGAATTTGCGGTGCTGGATGTGCCCGCCCGACCGGCGCCGGTGAAGTCCGCCAATTTCCTGGGTGGAAATGTGGAGAAGCTGGCCGACGGCTTCCATTCGGCAGGCGGCGGCGCGGTGGACGCGCAGGGGCGGCTCTATTTCATCGATCGCCGGTTCCAGCGCATCTGGCGCTGGTCGGACGAGGGCAGGCTGGAGATAGTGCGCGACGCCTCGCTTGATCCGGTCAACCTCAGCATCGACCGTTCCGGCAATCTGCTCGTCCTCTCCTCCTACGGACGCAACGGCACGGTCTACAGCGTCAGGCCCGGCGCGCCCGATGGCCAGATCAGCGTCATTCCGGCAACGCCCGTCGCCGCCCGCCCGGGCAGAAGGACGGTGCTGCCGGTCAACTGGTGGAACAATGGCGAATTCCGCGACCAGATCGATCCCCAAAGCTACGCGTTCACGACGCTGGCGGAGATGTTCGCGCGCGATATGGCATTGCCCAAGGCGAGCGAATATGTCTCCCCGGACGGCAGCATCGCCCTGCCGGCCTTCCGCACCTTCGCGCAGGGTCCGGCCGACCATCGCGGCCTGCGCTTCTCCGATTCGCTCGACAGCTACGGCTTCATCCAGGGAGAGCCGGGCCAGCGCGTCTTCCTGACCAATGGTTCGGAAAACCGCACCTATAGCGGCCTGCTGGGCGCGAGCGGCGAGATCACCGACCTCCGGCCCTTCGCGGATCGCGGAGGGGAGGGCGTCGCGGTGGATGCGCAGGGGCGGGTCTATGTCGCCAATGGGCAGGTCTTCGTCTATGCCCCCGATGGCAAGGAGATCGGCCGCATCGATGTGCCCGAACGGCCCCTGCAACTTCTCTTCGGCGGGGAAGGGGGCAGAACCCTCTTCATCCTCTCGCACCATGGCCTGTACGCGGCAAGGCCGGGGCGCGATCGGTAAGAGCGATTTCCAAGCGATCGGAACCGATCGCTGGTCAAGAAATCGCGGCAAACAAGGAAACCAGAGCGGCGATCTGATTCAATCAGATCGAAACCCGCTCTATGTTTTTGATGGCGCATCGTTTTTGCGCAAAACCGGTTCCCACTTATGCGCACGATGCTCTAAGGTCCGCGACGCCGTCCAGGACGGGATCGGTCAGCCTCGCTTCTCCGCCATCCGCGTGCGTGCGCCCCAGCCCAGCAATACGCCGCCCAATATCAGCGCCATGCCAACCAGATGATAGGCGAACAGCGGTTCCCCCAGGATCATCGCGGCCAGGACGGCGCCCAGCAGCGGCATCAGGCTGATCGCCTGTCCGGCCGCGCCGGGCCCCACATGGCTGACCGCCGCATTGAACGACATATAGGCGAGGATGGAGGGAAAGATCGCGACATAGGCTATGGCGGCGACCATGTGTGTGTTCCAGTGCATCTGCGCGATCGCCTGCGCTTCGCTCAGGGCGCCGACACCCATTGCCAGCGCGCCGATGGCGAAGGTCACGAACAGGAAGACCAGCGGATCGATGGGTGGGCGCAGGCGGAGGGACGCGGTGTAGATCCCCCATGAGGCGCAGCCGCACAGCACCAGAAAGTCCCCCATGCCCAATCGCAGCCGCAGGATTTCGGACAGCTCGCCCCGGAACACGATGAACGTCACGCCCAGCGTCGACAATGCGATGCCGGCGACCTGGCGCCAGGGCGCCTTGCCGCCGAAAACAACGCTACCGACGATGACCACCAATGTCGGGATCAATCCCTGCAGCAACATGCTGTTCGCCGCGGTCGTGTAGCGCAGCCCCGAATAGAGGAAGCCGTTGAACGCAGCGACGCCGGCCAGGCCGAGGAGCAGGATCGCGCCCCAATGGCGGCGGATCAGCGCGCGCTGGGCGACGGCCCGGCGCCACGCGAACGGGGCCAGGATCAGGAGCGCCAGCGTCCAGCGGCTGAAGGCCAGCATCAGCGGCGGAATCTCGCCCCGTACCGCCCGTCCGACTATCACATTGCCCGCCCAGAAGGTCATGGTCATGCCCAGCATGGCATAGGCCCGCACCTGCAAGTTCAAAACCGGTCGCCTTTTCACTTCGCTTTCGTCGGCCGCTCCTTAGACGCGGGACGGCCGCGTTGCCAGCCTGCTCTCATCGTCCCTCTGCCGCTACCGGCCTGGGCTGAATGGGGCGGCGGCGCTATGCGATTTCGATCTGGATGTTGTGGCTATGCTGCCCGATTGGCCGGGGTCGATATGGCCTACCCCTCGGGCAGTCGACATCAGCGTCAGAGTTGTTGCTGGCGGCTGTCCGGGCGGGCATATGCAGGGGGATATTGTTCGGGGGACGTCGTGATGGCTGATGGCCAATCATTCATTGATTACTACAGTGTCTTGCAGGTCAGCCCGAACTGCGATGCGCGCAGGCTGGAGGCCGCCTATCGCCTGCTTGCGAAGATGTACCATCCCGATCATGCGGAAACCGCCGACGTCACGAAGTTCAACGACGTGGTTGCCGCATACAAGGCGCTCAGAAACCCGGAGCAACGCGCGCAATACGACCTCCTCTACTCGGCCAGGACAGGCTTTCGGTTTCAGGCGGAAGATGAAGGGGATGGCGAACAATCGGCTTATGACGACGCGGACGCCCACTCCAAAATTCTGCTGTTCCTGTACAAGAGGAGAAGGGAGAATGCGCAGGATGCCGGCGTGGGGCGCTATTATGTTCAAAAGATGCTCGGCTGTTCAGATGCGCATTTTGAATTCCATCTCTGGTATTTGAAGGCGAAGGGCCTCATCGAAATTACCGAGCATGGGACATTGGCGATCACCATTGAGGGCGTGGATCACGTGATTGCCATGTCTCAGACGGTGATGCGGGAAAAATTGCTGATCGGGCGGACGATCGACCCCTGAAGGCGATTCCAGCCATCGGCCCGAAGCCGTGCACCGGTGGTTTCGGGAAGCATGATTGTTCAGCTGCGACGAACCGACTCCCGCTCACGTCCCGCATGCGCTAAACATGGATCAGTTCGCCGGCGACTGGCGATCCTTTGTCGGAGCGTTCATGGCAGTCGAGATCGAACGGAAATTCCTGGTCGTGAGCGATGCATGGCGAAGGATGGCGGATGCCGGGCGGCCCCTGCGCCAGGGTTATGTCTCGCATGAAGGGCATGCCAGCGTCCGCGTCCGCCTGTCGGGGGACCAGGCATGGCTCACCGTGAAGAGCGCCCGTGCGGGCATGGTCAGGGACGAATTCGAATATGCGATACCGGCTGCGGATGCGGCGGACATGCTCGACCGGCTCTGCACCGATACGCTGATCAGGAAAACGCGTTACCGCGTGCCGCATGACGGCAAGATCTGGGAAGTCGACGTCTTTGCGGGGGCAGCTGAGGGACTGGTGCTGGCAGAGGTCGAGATGCGATCCCTGGACGAACGGTTCGACCTGCCCGATTGGGTGGGGGAGGAGGTGACCGACGACCTGCGTTTCCGCAACTCCGCCATTGCACTCATGCGGGGTTTCGAAGCGGCGGTTTGATCGCGGGATTTTGCCGCAACGGCATATCGGTCAGGGGCGCAGATCGATCGCCGGCTTCTCTGCGTCGGGCAGACCAGCGCCCATGATCCGCGCCAGCGTCGGGGCGATGGCGCGCATGTCGACCTGCCCCAGTTTCCGACCGGCGGGAATGCCCTCACCCATCAGCAGGAAGGTTGACTGCAGATGGGCTGGTCCCGGAAAATAGCCGTGCATGCCCTTGATCGGGGCAGGCGCGACCAGCGGCGCGGCAGGCCCGCGGAAGATGTCGGTCACGAAGTCAGGCTGGAGATCGACATAGAAGGCCGCCAGCGGATTGCCGCCCATCTGCGCGATCTGTGCGCGGTCGGCGATGCGCGCAATGCCATAAGCGGGGTCGGCCGCCAGCCTGTCGAGCAGCGCCCTGACCCGCGCGGCGAGCGCCCTGTCATCCGGCCGGGCCAGCATGATCGCGGCCGATCCGCCGGATATCCAGGGCATGGCCAGCCAGGAGGCGACCTTGCCGTCCTGCCCCAGCGTGATCAGCTTTTCGTCGATGAAGGGACGGAACAGGTTGACGGCGCTGTGCGTGGTCTCGAACCCGTGGTCGCTGACCAGCGCGATCACCGCATCGGGATGTGCCTTGCGTTCCGCGGCAACCAGTTGGCCGACGATCCCGTCGATCTGTTCCAGCACAGCATGGGCTTCCGGCGTGTCCGGACCCTTTGCGTGCTGCTCATGGTCAAGCGCGGTCAGATAAACGGTCAGGAAATCCGGCCGATGCGCTTCGATCAGCGCAGTGGCAAAGCGGCCGCGATTTTCATCGCCCGCCAGGCTTTCGTCTATCCCCATGGCATAGGATGTGCCGGTGGCGCGTTCCAGTTCTGCTCGCAGCCCGGGCGTTGCCAAAGCATCCAGCAGCTTGACGTCATCGGCATGGCCGGTGCGCCAGATTTGCGGCAGGTTCCAGGTCACGCCCTTCGCCGCGACGCTGACCGGCCAATGGACATTGCCGGTGGTGAGACCCGCTTTGCTTGCCTCTTCCCACAGGGTCGGCACCTGGATATCGGAAGCATACCAGGTCCAGCCGCCCTGGTTGATCCCGGTGGGATCAAAGCTGTTGTTGGCCGTGATCCCGTGCCGCGCAGGCGCCACGCCGGTGATCAATGTCGTATGGCTTGGATAGGTCAGGGTGGGCAGCACCCCGGTCACTCCGGAGGTGTATGCGCCCTCCCGAACGAAGCGGCGCAGATTGGGGATGGCAAGGCCGCGCTTGTCTGCCTCCAGCACGTCGCCGGGGCGCAGCCCATCGATGGAGATGAGCAGGACCGGGTTCGCCATGGCCGCTCCCGGAAGAGCGGCGAGGGCGGCCAGCAGCAGCGCGACCTTGTTCATCGCCTTAGAACCCGGCCTTCAAGGTGGCGAAGAATTGCGCGGGGGCCCCGACCAGCAGGGTCTGGGCGTCGCCGCTATTGCCGAAGCCGCCCGAACCGATCGTGCCGATATAGCGCTTGTCGAGCAGGTTGGTGGCGTTGAGCTGCAACTCCAGATTCTGGTTGAAGCGATAGCCGACGCTGGCATCCACGATCATCCGGCCCGGTACCGATTGATCATTGGTGTAGGTATAATAGCGGCGCGACATATAGTTGACGCCGATCCGCCCGAACGCGCCCTCATGGTCGTAGCTGATCTCGGCCCGGGCGATATGCTTGGGGCTGTCGACCACAGTCTTGCCCTTGATCGGCGTGACGGTGCCGCTGGCGTCAACCACATCGTCGCGATAGGTCGAATCCGTGTAGCTGTAGGAACCATAGAGGCTGAAACCGCGGCCGAGCGTCAGCGTGCCTGCCGCTTCCACGCCGATTGCGCGGACATTACCGACATTCTGAAGGGCGGATGCGAAGCCCTGAATGGGGCTGCCGACCTGCACCGCGAGGAGACGGTTGCGGAAGTTGACCAGATATGCGCCAATCACGCCGTTGAAGATGCCGTCATGATGACGCAGGCCCAGTTCATAGGTGTCCGACGCTTCGGGTTTCAGGCTGCCCTTGATCGCGTCGAAGCCGGCCTGGCTGGTCGAGAAGGGGCCGGTCGTCGTCGCGCTGGCGAAGGCGCGGGTCGCCTGGGTGAACCCGCCGAAAACTTCCGTCTGCGGGGACAGTTCCACCGCGAAACCGGCATGCGGCTGGAACCAGTCCTCCGCCTTGATGCGCCCCTCCGGGAAGCTGGCCTTGACGACGGCATCGGCTTCGTTCGTGACCTTGAAGCCTTTCCACCCCAGGTTGATCTTCACCATGCCAAGGTCGATCTTGTCCTGGACATAATATTGGGCGGTGTCGGTGGTGAAGTCGAATTCCCACTGCGTTGCAAAGGGATTTGTCGGATAGTCGCGGAAGCTGAGGCCCGGCTCGGTCCGGCTGGCGAACGCATAGAAACGGCGGGCCTGGTTGAACCTGTTGTTCTCATACCAACCCCCGATGGTGAAATTCTGTATGCCCAGCGCGACGTCGACGCTGCCGAAGACGCCGATCCGGTCCATCTCATATTCGGTGGTGCGAACCGACATCGGCACGCCATTGGGACTGGGCACATAGGGCGTCGCCCACAGGCCCATGCCCTTGTTGTGGTGGTAATAGCCCTTGAGCTTGAAGCTGGCCTGTTCGCCCAAGGGTGCGGCGATGCCGACCGCGCCCAGCCAGTCCTTGCGCAGGCCGGCGGCATCATAATAGGCGTCGTCCGCGCTGGTAACGTTGCCGGGATAGACCTGGCCCGTGGCGACCAGCGCGCCGCTATAGTCGTAGCGCCCATCGGGGAAGGGCGACCCGCCGCTGTTGCTGACCCGGTCCACGTCGTTGAGGCGGCTGGCATAATCGATCGCGCGGGCATAGTCGGGATAGGTGTTGTCCCAATTCCAGCCGAGCCGGCGGATCATGGACATCGACATGTCCTGATAATCCTGTTCACGCCGGTCGGAATAGCTGAGCCAACCGTCGACCGTCACGTCACCGACCGGGATCACGACCTTGGCATTGCCCATATGCTGGTCCTGCGTGCCATTGCCCTTATATTTGTCGGTCGAACCATAGGCATAAGAGGCATAGCCGCGGATGCCGTCGCGGCGGCCCAGCGCCAGGCGGGCGAAGGCGCGCCAGGTTTCATTGCTGCCATAGGTAAGGTTGCCCTGGCCAGCCAGCGCGCCGCCGCTCAGATAATCGGCCGGATCGGCGGAGAAGGTTTCCACAGTGCCGCCCAGCGCATTGGTCGCCTGGGTGCCGATGGAGCCGGCCCCCTGCGAAACGCGCACATTGCCGATATTTTCAGAACTGATGGCGCGGGTGATGTGCAGGCCATTATGGTTGCCATAGCTCATGTCGCCCAGCGGAATGCCGTCGAAGGTGAAGCCGAGCTGATTCTGGTTGAAGCTGCGGATGGTGACGCGCTGCGACCATTCATAATTGCCGAACGGATCAGCCGACTGGAAATTGACGCTGGGCAGCTTTTCGATGGCCTTCAGCGGGTTGGTGCCGGGCGTCAGCGTGACGATGTCCTGCGCCTGGATTTCCTGAACCTGACGGGTTTCGCCCCGGCCGAAGACGATGATGTTCGCATCTTCGGCTGCTGCTTCCGCCGCTGATGGCGCAGGCGCGGTTTCCTGCGCGAAGGCTGGCATGGCGATCATGGCCGTGGAGGCCATCAGCAAGGTTGTGGTGATACGCATGTGAACTTCCCCTTTTTCCGCAATCGTGGATTGGGGGGCGCCCTAGCGGCTCAATGTTGCACTGCGATGTGGAGTGTTTGACGGGAGGGAGACGTTTCCGTGACGGTGCTGTCACAATGCCGGTGCATGCATGGCCCGGCAGTGACGGCGTGAATTTCCCTAACCCTCGCGAGCGACCTGGAACCCGGCAAAGGACTGGGTGACCGGCATGAGTTCGATGCGATTGAGATTGATGTGGGGCGGCTGGCTGGCGACCCAGAACAGGGTCTCGGCGATATCCTCCGCCGTCATCGGATTGGCGGCCCCATAGAGCGCGTCCGAAGCCGCCTGGCTGCCGGTGCGGACCAGGGTGAATTCGGTTTCGACCATGCCCGGCTCGATCGACGTCACGCGCACGCCGGTGCCATGCAGGTCAGACCGCAGCCCCAGAGAAAACTGGCTGACGAACGCCTTGGTGCCGCCATAGACATTGCCGCCCGTATAGGGATAGGTCGCCGCGACCGAGCTGATGTTGATGATCACTCCCCTGCGCGCGATCAGGCGGGGCAACAGCTTGTGGGTGATGGTGACCAGGCTGGTGACATTGGTGTCGATCATCTGGCGCCATTGGTCGAGATCGGCCTGTTGTGCGGGCGCCGTACCCAGCGCCAGTCCGGCATTGTTGATCAACAGGTCGACATCGGCAAAGTCTGTGGGCAGTTCGGCCAGGGCGGCGTCGATGGCGCCTTCGTCGCGCATGTCGAAGCTGATCGCATGCACCTTGTCCGCGCCCAGTTCCCCGACCAACGCCTCCAGCCGTTCGGCGCGGCGGCCAGTGACGACCACCTTCCATCCGGCAGCGACAAAGCGCCGCGCGGACGCGGCACCGATGCCAGCGGTTGCTCCGGTGATCAGCGCCGTTCCTGCCATGCTTCATTCCATCCTGTCAGCCAATGACGGGGGATGTAAGCCGATTTGCGGCAATGCCAAGCGCCATTTGTCAGGCAATGGTCACGACGCGCGCATGTCCCTTCCGGTCGAGCGGCTTCACCACGACCTTGTCGCCCATCCGGTCGAAGGCGATGTCGACCGCCGCGTCCCCGAGGCGCAGGCCGTAGAGCGTCAGCTCGTCGATGAAGCGGGGCAGCGTGGGGTCGCGCAGGGCGATCTCCGCCCCCGCGACATCGAAGGTCAGGCCCAGGCTCGACTGGACCAGCGACAGGGGCGCCGCCGCGGACCATGCCTGCGGACTGCACGCCACGGGGTAGAAGGTTGGACCCTGCGCCCGCCGCCGGGGAAAGCCGCAGAACAGTTCGGGCAACCGCATCAGGTCGACATAGGTCGCGGCGGCGAACAGCCCTTCGAAAATCTGCGCCGCCTGCGCGCGATAACCATAGCGGGAGAAGCCTGCGGCGATCAGCGCATTGTCATGCGGCCAGATCGATCCGTTATGGTAGCTCATCGGGTTGTAGCGCGCCTCTGTCGAGGCGATGGTCCGCACGCCCCAGCCGGAAAAGGAAGCGGGCGCCATCAGCGTGTGTACCACCATATCCGCGCGCTCTTCCCTGGCGAGTCCGGTGAACAGCACGTGTCCGGCATTGGAGGAGCGGACGCGGCACGGCCTCTTTTCCCCATCCAGGGCCAGCACATAGGTGCCGATCCCGGCGTCGAAAAAGGCGGCGTCGAACAGGTCCCGCAGATCGTCCGCCCGCGCCCGATGGTTCAGCGCCTTGTCCCGGTCGCCCAGCGCAGTGAAGATCGCCTCCGCCGCCCGCCAGGCGCCGTAGACATAGGCCTGCACCTCCGCCAGCGCGATCGGGCCGCGCGCAATGGTGCCATTGGCGTGGAAGACCGAATCATGGCTGTCCTTCCACCCCTGATTGACCAGCCCCTGATCGGTCAGTCGACCATATTCCACGAAGCCGTCGCCGTCGCGGTCGCCATGCTCGTCTATCCATCTGAGCGCAGCCTCGACATTTGGCAGGATGGAGGCGATGAAGCCGCCGTCGCCCGTTCGTTCCAGATAGGCGCCGGCCAGCATGACGAACAGCGGCGTCGAATCGATGCTGCCATAATAATGGCGGAAGGGGACTTCCCCCAGTTCCGCCATTTCGCCATGGCGCACTTCATGCAGGATCTTGCCCGGTTCTGCATCGGCGGCGGCGTCGTAGGCGGTCGCCTGGTTCGCGGCCAGATAGCCCAGGACTCCCCGACTGATCGCCGGGTCCAGCCATAGCGTCTCCAACGCGGTGATGATCGCATCGCGCCCGAACACAGTGCTGAACCACGGAATGCCGGCATAGGGATAGGGCCCATATTCGGTGTCGGTCGACAACATGGTAATGTCGGCGACGGATCGCCGTGTAACCTCGTTGAACAACTGGTTGGATGATATGATGGTCGCCCCGCGCGTACGCGCCTGTTTCAACGCCTGCATCGATTCGCGCAGCGTCTTGAGGAAATGCTTGGACAGGTCACCTGCCGGCTCGTCGTCCCGCGGTTGACAACAGATGAGCAGGTAGAGCGTGCGCCGCTCACCGGGCGGAACGCTCACCTCGAACCGCGCCCGGCTTTCCGTCAGGATCTGCGGCGCCGGGTCGAAGCACAGCAAGGTTTCGCGCCGCATGTCGTCGCGCCCGTCATAGCCAAGCCGTACGGACCGGGGGCCAATCACCGGCTCACGCATGGTTCCGCGCCGCAGCCGGGTCATGCCGCGTATTTCGAACAGGTCCGCAAAATCAGCAGCGAAGCTGATATTCACCTCCACCGTGCGGACTTCCGTGTCGAAATTGCGGATCGTGATCCGTTCATGGACCGCACCTTCCCACAGGAAACGGGTGCGACGCAGGTGGATGAGATCATGTTCCACCGCCACTTGTCCGTCCTCGCCCGTGAAATCGGGATTGGTAAGGTCGCAGGTGAGCATCGCGTTATCGTCGCGAAGGCCTGAACTGAGCAGGATCGGCCGGGTGTCGTTGATGGTGAGATAGAGATGCGACAAATGCCGGGTGTCGCGATGATACAGCCCTTCCGGACTGCCCGGACCCGCGATCGCGTCGCCGCTATGGTCGAAGACGGCGAAGCTGTCTCCATGTTTCAGCGTCCGGGGGCGTCGCTCATGGAGCGACGCCGTCGCCGGAATGAAGAATTGCGTCTGCGCCTGCGATAGCGCCTGTCCTGGATTGCCGGTACCGGGGTCCATGGCGCCGGGATCGACATTCCGGACCGGAGGGGTCGGGTTTTCCGGCTGCAACTGGCTTGCCGTCATGCCTCTCTCCTGATCTTATCCCACGACCTGAAGTTCCGAACCTTCGCCGCGTAACCGGCGCAGCATCGCGGCCTGCGTCCGCGCACCGGGAAGATCGTGATAAAGCTGAACATAATCGGCGGCCATCCGCTCTGCCGTGAAGCGTGCGTCAAAGGCGGCGCGTACCTTCGCGCGGTCGAGCTCGTGAACCCCGTGGACCGCCTCGACTGCTTCGTCCTCGCTTTCGACGATATAGCCCGACCGGCCATGGTCGATCACTTCCGGGACGGACCCGCAGCGAAAAGCGATGACCGGGGTGGCGCAGGCCATGGCCTCTATCATCACCAGGCCAAAGGGTTCGGGCCAGTCGATGGGAAACAGCAGAGCGCTTGCACGGCTCAGAAATTCCGCCTTCTGCGCCTCGTTGATCTCCCCGACATAGTAGACATTGGGATAACGCTCGATAAGCGGTGCGATCTCCTGCTCCCAATAGGCGCGGTCCACCGCGTCGATCTTCGCCGCCATCCTGAGCGGCAATCCCGATCGCGCGGCGATGCGGATGGCCCGGTCGGGGCGCTTTTCCGGCGAAATCCGGCCAAGAAATGCGAGATAGCCCTCGCCCTGACCGATACGGGGCAGCAGCAGGTCGGCCGGCAGGCCGTGATGGATGGTCCTCGCCCAGTTCACCGGCGGCATCGGCAGCCGCTGATGGTCGGAAATGGACACCAGGCTGTGATTGGGAAAGGCGCGGTAGAAGGCGGGAAGATCAGGCAGGTCCAGCCGGCCGTGCAGCGTCGTCACGCAGCGGCCGAGGAAATCCTGCACCAGCGGCATGTGGATGAGGTCGATGTGGAAATGCAGGGCGTCGAATTCATCCGCCCTACGGCGCACCGCGTCGAGCAGGATCATATGGTAGGGAATGGGATCGCGCACGTCCGGATTGAGCCGCAACGCCATGTCGGTCACCGGCACCAGTTCCGCCTGGGTCACCGAATCGCCGCTGGCGAACAGCGTCACCTCATGACCCTGCCTCACCAGTTCTTCGGTCAGATAGGACACGATGCGTTCGGTGCCGCCATAAAGGCGCGGCGGCACGCTTTCGGCAAGCGGAGCGATTTGTGCGATTTTCATGGTCGGGGGCATCCCTTTCGTGAAGAGAGCGCCTCCACCGATCCCCCGACCTGCGATGGGCGCCCATCGTTAAAAGCGTGAACGGCCTGCAGGTTGCATGGCCATTGCGCTTTCATGTCAGGATTTTCCGATGGGTGAGCCCGCTCGGCCGGTCGCCGGAAAGCGCCCGTCCGCATCATTTTCCAAGCCGCTGACTTCGGTCTGACATAGTCGCCGCTTAGGAAAGCCTCAGCGAGAATCTGGCTGGCCGGTCCGAAGAGGGGGCGGACATGGCCTTGGAATATGGAGAGCGAGTTGACGATCCTCACGATCGATTTCGAGGCGTCGTGCCTGCCCCGGCATGGCCTGTCCTATCCCATCGAAGTCGGCATAGCCTGCAATGGCAAGGCGCGAAGCTGGCTGATCCGGCCGCATGACGATTGGGCGGGCTGGCATTGGTCGGCCGAGGCGGAGGGGCTGCACGGACTGACCCTCGATCGGATCTTCCGCGAGGGTTTGCCCGTCGAAACCGTGCTGGCGGAATTGACCGATGCCTGCGGGAAATCGCGGATGGTGGCCGACAGCATGATCGACCAATATTGGCTCGACACCCTGGCTGATGCGGCAGGGCAGGCCACGCCCTTCCTGATCGACCATGTTTCGCTGCTGCTTGACGAACATCGCGCAAGCGAGCAGCAGATCATGGATGCGGTCGCCTTTGCCGACGCGCTTCGCCCGCAACGTCACCGGGCGGCGAGTGATGCGCTATGGCTGTCGTCACTGCTGGAACATATCGCCAGTCACAAGGTCGAGGCTCCCATCCTGATGCGCATGGCGTGACAGATCGGCCATCGGAATAGATGGTGGGGAAGGATACGGGTCGCGTCTCATGTCCTCCCACCCGTCTGGGTCGGAAAATGCTTGAGCAACAATTTGTAACGCTCGGCAAATTTCGGAGACATTCAGTCCGCCTAAAGCCTGATGACCATTTCCGGTTGTCAGGGAGAAGGCTCCATGTTGCTCATTCTTGCGTCCAGCGCGGCGGCACTCGCCGTCGCCACGCCAATCCACAGCGCTGAAATCGCCCATGCATCGAACGCCTATCAGGCGCGCTACGAAACCGAATCGACCGTCCGCTTCCGTGAGGTCGAATCGCGTTTGGCCAATCGTCCGTCCATGCCGGTATGCCGCTGGCAGGCCGAACTGGTGGTGAACCGCGACGTCGCGACGCAGGGTCGCACGCTGGCTGCCGTCGCCAAGCCGATCCACCGCTTTGCTCCGCTGTCGGGCAGCCATGCCGGCAGCTGCACTGCCGCCCGCGATGAAATCCAGGCGGAAGTCGCACGCCATCACAGCGCCCGTGCGGCCCAGGCCGTGGCCGTGGCGCAGCAGGACCGCGCCGTGTTGCTGGGTGAACTGGACGGCATTCAGGCGCTGTCCACAAAGGGTTCGTAACCCGCGAATGAGTCCACCGCTCATTTTGATCGCGGAGGCCCAGCGGGATGCGCGCCACGACGTGCGCCAGTCGCTGGAGGAGAACGGGTTTCGCGCCCTCGCCGCCGCCTCCGCGAACGAAATCTGGAATGCGATAGACAGCATGCCCGTTGGAGCGGTCGTGCTGGATGCTGCTTTGCGTGGTGCGGACGGCATGGATCTGTGTCGCGACGTGCGCGAACGCAGCGACGTGCCGATCATCCTGGTCGGCGCCAACAGCAGCGAGGTCGACCGCGTGGTCGGGCTGGAACTGGGCGCCGACGATTACATGGCGAAGCCCTATTCGACGCGCGAGCTGGCCGCCCGCCTGCGCGCCGTGCTGCGGCGGGGACGTAATGAACGAGCCCTGGGCGCGCGCCGCCCGGCCGAGGCGCGGTTCGAAGGATGGGTGGTTGATTCTTCCCGGCGCGAAGTTCTCGATCCCGACGGTGCGCAGGTCGAGTTGACCGCAGCCGAATTTTCGTTGCTGCTGGTCTTGCTCGATCATCCGCAGGTGGTGATCGCCCGTCCGCGCCTGATGGAACTGGCCGGCGTGCGCGACACGCCATCCTCCGACCGCAGCGTCGACGTGCTGGTCAGCCGGTTGCGGCGCAAGCTGAGCCATGGCGGCCGGCCCGCGCCCATCGTTACGGTGCGCGGCGGCGGATATATGTTCAGCGCCGAGGTCGACCGGCGCTGATCCACCCGGGCGCGGCCGAATGTTTCTCTTCCATTGCATTGATTCTGCGGCAAAATCGGACGAACCGCGAGCTTGATCGCGCTTTCCATCGCTCAGACATATTATTTAACAAAGCCGCTGCGGCGCAGCAAAAACGCTTCCCTATTGTGCATCCTCAAGGCCGGTCTGCCCCTGACCGGTCACCAGACAAGAAGGATGCAACGACATGAACGATCTGATCGGTCGCGTCTTCAGCTTCGAAAGCCATGTCTTTCCGAACCAGAGCGCGCTTTACAACCGCCTCGCCAGCGATGGGCAGAACCCCAAGGCGCTGATGATCTCCTGCGCGGACTCGCGCATCGTGCCGGAACATATCATGCAGGCTGACCCGGGCGACCTGTTCGTCTGCCGCAATGCCGGCAACATCGTGCCGCCCCATGCAACGCAGAATGGCGGCGTGACCTCCACGGTCGAATATGCCGTCATGGTACTGGGCGTGCGCGACATCATCGTGTGCGGCCACAGCGATTGCGGCGCGATGAAGGCGCTGTCCACCAATGCCGACCTGAGCGCCATGCCCAACGTCGCCGCCTGGCTGCGTCACAGCCATGCCGCGCAGAAGGTCTGTCGCGAAAGCTACCCTGCCGATCTCAGCGATGCGGAGAAGCTGCGCAACATGGCACTTGAGAATGTGGTGGCGCAACTCGCCCATCTGCGCACCCATCCGTCCGTTGCGTCGGGCATTGCCCGCGGCGAGATCGCCCTGCACGGCTGGTATGTCGATATCCATGCCGGCCACGTTCTGGGCCTTGACGGCGAGACCGGCCGTTTCCTGCCTCTGCGTGAAGGTCAGCCGCTGCCCGTGGCGCTGCCCCACGCCAAGCGACTGGCGGTCGACATCGCCTATGCCGAGGCCGCGGAGTAAACCCATGCTCAAGGCATTTTCCGGCGGTACCTTCAGCCGCGACTTCACGGCCTCCATTGTCGTCTTCCTGGTGGCGATGCCGCTCTGCATGGGTATCGCCGTTGCTTCCGGGGTGCCGCCGGAAAAGGGTCTGATCACGGGCATGATCGGCGGTCTGATCGTCGGCCTGCTGGCGGGTTCGCCCCTTCAGGTCAGCGGCCCGGCGGCGGGCCTGGCGGTCATCGTCTTCGAAATCGTGCAGAAACAGGGGCTGTCCGCTCTCGGGCCGATCCTGATCCTGGCCGGTGCCATTCAGGTGATTGCAGGGCTGCTGCGGGTAGGCGGCTGGTTCCGCGCGATCTCGCCCGCGGTCGTGCACGGCATGCTGGCGGGTATCGGCGTGCTGATCGTCGTCGGCCAGTTTCATGTGCTTTTCGACGACAAGCCGCTTTCGAGCGGCCTTGCCAATCTGGTCGCCATGCCAGGGCAGATTTTCGGCCTCAGCAATCAGGACGCAGCCACTGCCTTCGCGGTCGGCCTCGTCACCATCGGCGGCATGCTGGGTTGGGAGAAGCTGCGTCCTGCCTCGATGAAGCTGCTCCCGGGTGCTCTTGTCGGCGTGGTGCTGGCGACCCTGGTCGCCTTTTCCCTCGGCTTGCCCGTCGCGCGCGTCGTGGTGCCGGAATCGATCGTCTCGGCCATTTCGCTGCCGGGCGATAACCTGGTCCAGCAGCTCCTGAATCCGACGACCATCACCACGGCCATCGCCATCGCCTTCATCGCCAGTGCCGAAACGCTGCTGTCCGCGGCGGCGGTCGACAGGATGCATGACGGCGTTCGCACCAACTACAACCGGGAGCTCAGTGCACAGGGCGTGGGCAACCTGCTCTGCGGCGTGGCGGGTGCATTGCCGATGACTGGCGTGATCGTCCGCAGTTCGGCCAACGTCCAGGCCGGCGCCCGGACGCGGTTGTCGGCGATCCTGCACGGCGTCTGGATTCTGGGCTTCGTCGCCCTGCTCCCCTGGTTGCTGCGCGAAATTCCCATGGCGGCGCTGGCAGGCGTCCTTGTGGTCACCGGCGTGCGTCTGGTGAGCGTCGACCATGTAAAGCATCTTCTCCACCGCTATGGCCCGCTTCCCGCCGTGGTGTGGGCGGCGACGCTGATCTGCGTCGTGGCGACTGACCTGCTGACCGGCGTTCTGGTCGGCATCGGCCTCTCGCTGCTGGAGCTTCTGCCCCATGCCCGCCGTCTCCGGTTGAGCGTGGACGAGGAAAGCCGCGAAGAAGCGCATGAAGTTGCACTGCACGGCACGGCCACTTTCCTCAACCTGCCGAAGCTGTCGGCCAGGCTTGAGGGGCTTCCTTCCGGAAGGCTCGTCATCCTGAACGTCGAGCGCCTGAGCCATATCGACCATACTTGTGCGGAAATGGTCCGCGAATGGGTGGACCGCCGTCGGGGTACCGGAGCGCAGGTCGAACTGTTCGGCGCCACCGGCCGCATGCGCCACCTCGCCGCCTGATACTACCCCCTCGTCAGGCGTCGAACGAGCCGCCGCATCGCTCCTGAAGCGATGCGGCGGTTTATTTATGATATATATTAGAAACAATATAGAAATATTAGGAAATCCAAAAGACAATAATCGTGTTGCAGGCAACACAGTGACGACATTCCTTCTCGCAGGTGCGAAAAGTCGTTTCCCCATTTGGCATAGTCCTCATAACCTGCCTGCGATCCGCCGTACCGACGACGACAACACAAAAGATCTTCGGACGAAATGGACGCAGGACGGAACATTCTTGCCTAAAAGGGGAATGTTCATGAAGTATCAGATTGCCTGTGCCGCGCTTGCGCTGCTTTCCAGTGCTCCGGCTTTCGCTCAGGAGGAGCCGGCAGGCCCCGTCACCGTTACCGGCAGCGTCGGCCTGGTGTCCGACTACCGCTTCCGCGGCGTATCGCAGAGCGACCGTGGCATGGCCATTCAGGGCGGTATCACGGCAACGCATGAAAGCGGCTTCTACATCGGCACCTGGGGTTCGAACCTCGGCGGCTGGGGTCGTTTCGGCGGCGCCAACATGGAACTCGACCTGGTCGGCGGCTATTCGACATCGTTGGGCGAGGGCACGACGGTCGATGTCGGCCTGACCTGGTACATGTATCCGTCGGGTGCCGACAAGACGGATTTCGCCGAGCCTTATGTGAAGCTGTCGCACCAGTTCGGTCCGGTCAAGGGCCTGGTCGGTGTCGCCTACGCTCCCAAGCAGCAGGCGCTGGGCAATTGGCAGAGCAGCGCATCCAGCGGCATCGACAATCCGGGTGACAAGGAAGACAATCTCTATGTCTGGGGCGACGTCAATGCCGCCATCCCCGACACTCCCGTCACGGTGAAGGCCCATCTGGGTTGGTCGGACGGCAATCCGGGCCTTGGTCCCAATGGCACTTCGATCGCTCCTACCGGCAAATATCTCGACTGGCTGGTGGGCGCCGACTTCGCCATTCCCGGCACGCCGCTGACCGTTGGCGTGGCCTATGTCGACACCGATATCGCGCGCGTGGAGGAAAATTATCTGCGCCCGAACTTCATGGTCAACGACAGCAAGGATTTCGGCAAGTCGATCGCGCGCAGCACGGTCCTCTTCTCGCTGACCGCTGCTTTCTGATCCCTTGCGCCGGGCCTGGTGGACCCAGGCCCGGCCATGCTTCTTTCCCGGCTGTGACAAATTGTTTCTGCTGTTGCATCCGGGGCTTTCCGGCCGCCCCTGCGGTTGACCATGGCTCCGGCCACCCCTATCCCGCTGTCATGCTCAAAGCCGTGCCGACATTGTCATGACCGCGCCGACCATAATCCTTGTCGAAGATGATCCGCCGCTGCGTACCCTGACCGCGCGCGCCCTGCAGGAGCATGGCTATCAGGTCCGCCCGGCTTCTTCCGGCCCCGAAATGTGGGTAGCGTTCGACGCCGGTCCTGTCGACCTTGTCGTGCTCGACGTCATGCTCCCCGGCACCAACGGCATCGATCTTTGCCGCCAGATCCGGCGCAAGAGCGACGTTCCCATCATCTTCATCAGCGCCAAGGGCAGCGAGACTGACCGTATCGTGGGGCTGGAACTGGGCGCCGACGATTACCTGCCCAAGCCGTTCGGCACGCGTGAACTCATCGCGCGCATCCGCGCCATATTGCGCCGCGTCGGGGTGGAACGCGGCCCGGACGAGCATCGCGAGAATGAAGCACGGTTCGACGGCTGGATCGTCAATTTCCCGCGCCGCGAACTGCGTTCGCCCACTGGCGCCATCGTCGACCTGACTGGTGCGGAATTCGATCTGCTCGGCAGCTTTCTCAGCCATCCGCAGCGCGTGATCGCCCGCGAACGGTTGATCGAACTTTCGCGCACCCGCATGGGCGACAGTTCCGACCGCAGCATCGACGTGCTGGTCAGCCGCCTGCGCCGCAAGCTCTCGACGCAGGATCGCGCGGCGCCGATCACCACCGTGCGGGGCGTCGGCTATATGTTCAATGCGGAGGTCAGCCGCGCTTGAGACGGCATGTCAGCCTGGTCGGGCAGATCTTCGCGATCCTGCTGCTGACCCTGACGCTGGAATTCGCCGTCGGCATCCTGTTGAACGAACGGTCCAATCATCTTTCGCTGCAGGATGACGAGGCCCGGCGCCTGGCCGAACATCTGGTGATTGCCCGCAAGTTGCTGACGGAGCATGCGCCCGATGAGCGGCATGCGCTGTCACTGCAACTCACCACGGATCGCTACGACGTGCACTGGACCCCGTCCTCGCCGCCGCCACCCGCGCTTGCGCCGGGGCTGGAGAGGATGCGGCGACAGATCGTCAACTGGGAACCGACCCTTGAACAGTCGGGCCTGTGGCTGCGTCTGGCCTCGCCCGGACGCGTTTCGGAGATCAACGGCGGCCTGCGCCTCGCGGACGGAAGCTGGCTCTATTTCGGCATGCGCCACAGCGGCGGCAAATGGACCTTCACCATCGGCCGCATGGGGCTCGCGTTGATCCCGGTGTTGGCGCTGCTGCTCGTGGGCGGCATCCTGATCCGGCGTACGCTGGCGCCGCTGCGCGACCTCACCCGCGCAACCGAACGCATCGGCCTTAGCGATGAAGTCATTGTGGAGGAGGGTGGCTCCAACGATGTCCGCAACCTCATCCGCGCCTTCAATGCCATGCAAAAGCGCATTCATCGGTTGATCACGGAACGGACGGAGACGCTGGCCGCCGTGGGCCATGACATGCGGACCCCGCTCGCGCGGCTGCGGCTGAGGCTGGAGAACCTGCCGGACACGGAAGCGCGGGAGGCGATCGAGGGCGACCTTAGCGAAATGGGCGAGATGATCGATTCGCTGCTTGCCTTCCTGGGTGGGGAGAAAAATGGAGAGCCGCCCGTCCGCACCGACCTCGCCGTGCTGGTCGCGACCGTGGTCGACGCCTTTCAGGACCAGGACAGGCCGGTCGATTATGTCGGGCCCGACCACCTGGAAATGGCGGTTCGGTCGCTCAGCCTGCGTCGGGCGATCGTCAATCTGATAGAAAATGCGCTGCACTATGGCAGCCGCGCCCGGGTCGCGCTGGAGCGTCGCGATCGCGAAGTGCTGATCCGGGTCGACGATGACGGTCCCGGCATTCCCCGCGACAAGCTGGAGGAGGTGTTGAAGCCCTTTGCCCGCCTGGATGAGGCCCGGCAGCGCAACACGCGCGGGCTGGGCCTGGGCCTTGCCATCGTTGCGCGCACCGTGGAACTGGAGGGTGGGGAACTGATCCTCGCCAACCGGCCCGAAGGCGGATTGCGGGCCGAAATATGCCTGTATCTTCCGGCCCAGCCCCAGAAGCACTGACAAAGAGAATCTGCCCACCCCCAAGCAAAACTCATTTACTGCCGGGCGCCATGCCGCGCTATGCCGGACGCCTGTTCGGAAAGAGGCATGTATGACGGCAGAAGGCGAAAAGGAAATCGCCCAGGGTTATTGGGACATTGACAGGCTGGCGGCCGAACTGGGCACGGTCCGGCGGCGTTGGCGCCAGGGTCAGGAACATCATGCCGAATATGGGGCGGAGGGTTTTCCGTCGCGCGCGACGCTGACCAAGATCATGGAGGCGCTTTGCGGCGCACTGTTTCCGCTTCGTCTGGGGCCCAGCTTCGTGCGTCTGCACAATGAGGACGCCTATGTCGCGCAGACCCTTCAGACGGTGCTCAGCCGCCTTTACGGCCAGATCCGGCTGGAGCTGATCTACGCGATGAAGGACGCGCCGATAGAGCAGGTCGACAGGGAGGCGTCGCGCATCATCGGCGATTTCGCCGAAGGACTGCCAGCGCTCCGCGAACTGCTGGACAGCGACGTGGAGGCGGCTTTCCTGGGCGATCCCGCCGCGCGCAGCGTCGATGAGGTGCTGATCTGCTATCCCTCGATGATGGCGATCACGCACCATCGCTTGGCACATCGGCTGCACCAGTTGGGAGCACCGCTCGTGGCGCGGATCATTTCGGAAATCGCGCATGGCAGTACGGGGATCGACATTCATCCCGGCGCGAAGATCGGCCACAGCTTCTTCATCGACCACGGCACGGGCGTCGTCATCGGGGAAACGGCGATCGTCGGGGATCGGGTTCGCATCTATCAGGGCGTGACGCTGGGCGCGCGCAGCTTTCCGGCCGATGGCAAGGGCGCGCTGGAAAAGGCCCTGCCGCGTCACCCGATCATCGAGGATGATGTGGTGATCTATGCCGGCGCGACGATATTGGGCCGCATCATCATCGGTAGCCGGTCCGTGATCGGCGGCAATGTCTGGCTGACCGACAGCGTGCCGGCCGACAGCAATGTCCGGCAGGCCAAGGCGCATTATGAAGTGACCAGCCGGGTTGAGGTGTCCGCCCCCCATCGCGTCCACGCGCTGCTGGAGGAAGGACGCGATGGGATAGCGGAGAATATTTGAGGGCCTATGCGCAGGAATATGGCGCCGATGGCTGGAGCATTCTCACCATGAGCGGAAAAGCCCCAGCCATCTGATGCCGCGTTTCCGAGGCGTTGGCCTTAACGATCAGTTTGAAGATGCGTTATTCAGCGCAGCTATCCCCGTCGCCGGCGATCAGGTCAAGGCAGCGTCCGTCGATCTGGTCCTTTGCTACGGGCAATTTGATCAGCGCCGCCAGGGTCGGCAGGATGTCGACCGTTTCCACGCCGAGCGGCTGTTCGAAGTGGGGCAGCCCCTTGCGCCAGAACAGGATAGGCACGCGGCGATCCGTATCCCAAGGCGATCCATGGGTCGCGACCGACCCCATCACCGCCGCTTCGGGGATCGACATGACCCGCGGCTTCAGCAGCAGCAGCAGGTCGCCCGAACGCTGCGGGTCGAAGCTGGCTCTGGCCTCCTGGATCAGCGACCAGCTTTCCGGAGGACCGGATGGAGCGGGGGTGGCGGCGATCTCCGCCTTGGTGAAGACGGTCTGGACCTGCGGATGGACGCGGAGCAGGGCGAGAGTTGCCGCTTCCACCCTGGCGCGTTGCGCCGCCGTCAGGCCGCGGTCGAAATACAGGTCGCCCGCCGGGCCATCGCCCCAGATCAGCGTCCTGCCCGTGATGCCAGTCTTTTCCGCGATGGCGGCCGATAACGCCTTGGGCGTGAGCGCCTTGTCGACGCGCTGTTCCATCGGCATGGCATTCAACCGGTGGCGTTCGGGCAGGTCATGCCCGCCATGATCGGCGGTCAGCACCACGGCATAGTCGATGCCGTCCTTGTCGAGTCGGTCGAAAAAGGCGCCCAGCTCGCGATCCAGCCGATCGACCTGTATGCAGCTTTCCGTACCCTCCGTGCCGTAGGTGTGACCGATATAGTCCGTCGCGGACAGGCCGATGGAGATGATGTCTGTCTGCGCCTGTTTGCCCAGCGCCATGCTCTCGATGGCGGCGGCGGCAAAAGCCAGGGTCATCGCATCCTGTTCCGGCGAGATGCGGAAGGCCTTGTAATCGCCCGCCGCCCGCGCGAAGCGACCTGTCCCGACCGTGCGATCTCCGGCCTTCACGGGGAAATCCTTGGCCGCGCATTGCGGCGGCAGCTCGAAGCCGGGATTGCCCTCTGCCAGCCGCCGCGCCATGACCTCATTGACTTTGGCGACCAGCGGTGGGGTCGCCACTCCCTTGTAGCTGACATAGCCCTCCGGTCCGCCCAGCCACCAGACCTGGTCGGCGGTTGGCCCGCCCATCATGATCGCCGCACGGTCCTTCCCCGCAATCGATACGACGCGTGTCGCCGGATTGGCGGCCTTCATCCGCCCGCCCAGCGTCGGCACCCTCAGATGTACGGGAGAAGCCTGATAATGTTCGCTGTCGGTGCCCGGCTGCGTCTCGTCCTCCGCGCAATAGACCAGCTTGTCGGCGCGCGCGGTGCCAAGGTCAAACCAGCTGTTGGCGATGATGCCGGTGCGCGAGGGGCGGCTGCCGGTCAGGATGGTGCTGTGTCCCGGACAGGTTTCGGTGGCGGCATGGCTTTGATAGCCGCGGGGGAAGACGATGCCCTGTTCCGTCAGCCGCCTGAGGCCGCCGCTGTAATATTGACGATATTCGCTGAACAGATCGGCCGAAAACTGATCCACCGCGATGGCGACGATCAGCCTGGGCGGCGTGGCGGGCGCGGCAGCCGCCACGGCGGGCGGAGCCTCGGTCTGGGCCAGGGCCGGCAGCGAACCGGCAAGAAGTAGGGCTGCCGCGACATTTTTCAACATTATGGAGTACCTTCTCATGCCTTGACGGCGGATGCATCGAGACCTAGCCCCCTTGCGTCCACCGGAACAGAGGCCCGATGCGCATTTTTCATGTCCTTCTGATGACAATGCTGCTGTTGCTCGCGCCGGTGGCGGCGCGGGCGGAGGGTGCGTTTGGCCAGGGCGTCCCCCACATTGCGGCCGAACTCACCGCCGAAAGCAATGCGCCGCGGCCGGGCCAGGATCGGGGCAGTGGCACGACGATCGCCTTTTCCATGACGCCGGAATCCGGCTGGCACGGCTATTGGGAAAATCCGGGGGATGCCGGCCTGGGCATGACGGTCAAATGGACGCTGCCCAAGGGAGTCATGGTCGGTCCCCTGCGCTATCCCGTGCCGGAGACATTGCTGATCGCCGGCCTCATGAACCATGTCTATGAGGGGCCTTATGGAGTGCTTGCAAAGCTGACCGTGGCGCCGGACGTGCCCAGGGGTACGAAGCTGCCGATCCGCGTCCGCGCCAACTGGCTGGCCTGCACCGACAAGGTTTGCGTTCCAGAAGGCGCGGAGCTGTCGCTGGACCTGATAGCGGGCGACGGATCTGTCCTGCCGGGCGGCAGGGCGCAGTTCGATGGCTGGCGCAGCCACTTGCCGCGTCCGCTGGGCAGCGATGCGACCTATGCCCTGGCTGACGGCCGCCTGCGCCTCTCCATCCCCTTTCCCGCAGCGGCCGAAGCCCGCGACGTCCATCTCTTCGCGCTGGCCGATGGTCTCACCCGTTACGCGGCTCCGCAGAGCGTCGCGCGGCAGGGTGACCGGCTGCTGATCGAAACCGAAGCCGGGCAAGGCCCGCTGTCCGGCCCGGTTCAGGCGGTGCTGCGCACCGGCGACCATGTCGGTTTTCTGCTGACGGCCCGTCCCGGCACCGTGCCTGCTGCTCGATCCGCCACTGCCCGGACCCTCTTCCTTGCGCTGGGCGGTGCACTGCTCGGCGGCCTGCTGCTCAACATCATGCCCTGCGTGTTCCCCATATTGGGACTGAAGGCGATGAAACTGGCGCGTGCGGGGGGGGACGAGCATATCGTCCGGCGGGAGGCGCTAGCCTACAGCCTTGGCATCATTCTCACCTGCCTTGCCCTGGGCGGCCTGCTGCTTGGCCTGCGCGCTGCGGGAACGGCGGTCGGCTGGGCCTTCCAGTTGCAGGATCCGCGCATCATCCTGCTGCTGCTGTTGCTGGTGACCGCGATCACGCTCAACCTTACCGGCCTGTTCGAACTCAGCGCTTTCGGTGGCGGCGAGCGGCTGGCGGGAAAGGCAGGCGCGTCCGGCGCCTTCTGGACTGGCGCGCTGGTCGCTTTCGTCGCCACGCCCTGCACTGGGCCGTTCATGGGCGCGGCGATGGGGGCGGCGCTGGTACTGCCGATCGGCGCCGCTCTGGCAATCTTTGCCGGGCTTGGCCTGGGCCTCGCACTGCCATTTCTGGCTCTGGCCTACATCCCCCCAATCCGTACACGCCTGCCGAAACCAGGCGCCTGGATGGGGCGGTTCCAGAAAATACTCGCTATTCCCATGGCGCTGACCGCGCTGGGCCTGTTGTGGCTGCTGGGGCAGCAACGCGGCACGGTTGCCATCCTGCTGGGGGCCGGCGCAGCCTTGATTCTGGCCGCTGTGCTCTGGTGGCTTGGGCGCAGGCAGCATCACGGACGGCACGGCGGATTTGCCGTGGTCTGCGCCGCGCTCATTCTCTTTGCGGGAACCGCCTTCGTGCTGCCGACCCATGCGCCTGCCATCACCGCCTCCGCCCATGGCATCCCCTTTGACGAGGTGCGTCTGGCCAGCCTGCGTGCCGCCAAAAAGCCGGTTTTCCTTTATTTCACCGCCGACTGGTGCCTCACCTGCAAGGCGAATGAGGCCGCGGCCATCGACCGCAGTGAAACCCGCGCCGCTTTCGAGAAAGCGGGCGTCACCATGATGGTCGGGGACTGGACCAATGCCGATCCCGCCATCACCCGCTTTCTGGAGGCGCAGGGGCGTTCGGGCGTTCCGCTCTATCTCTGGTATGCGCCGGGCAGGGACGCGCAGACATTGCCCCAGCTCCTGACCCCTGCCACGCTGACGGCGCTGGTGTCCTGATGGCCAAGGTCCGCGCCGACCAGCTCCTCGTCGACAGCGGCTTGGCGGAAAGCCGCGCGCGCGCCCAGGCATTGATCCTCGCCGGCCTCGTTTTCCTGGGGGAGCGGAAGGTCGACAAGGCCGGGCAACAGGTCGCGGCCGATGCCGAGCTGGAGGTGAAGGGCCGTGACCATCCCTGGGTCTCGCGCGGCGGCATCAAGCTCGCGCATGCGCTGGAGCATTTTCATATCGACGTGTCGGATGCCGTCGCCATCGATGTCGGCAGTTCGACCGGCGGTTTCACCGACGTCCTGCTCACCAACGGCGCGGTGCGGGTCTATGCGGTCGACAGCGGCACCAACCAGCTTGCATGGAAGCTGCGTTCGGACCCGCGCGTCATTGTCCATGAACAGACCAGCGCCCGCATCCTCACTGCCGATCACATTCCGGAGCCTGTGGATGTCATCGTCTGCGACGCCAGCTTCATCTCGCTCGCCAAGGTGCTGGATTGCCCGTTGGGCTTTGCCCGTTCCGGCGCGCGCCTGATCGCCCTGATCAAGCCGCAATTCGAGGCAGGGCGAGAGGAAGTCGGCAAGGGTGGCGTCGTGCGCGATCCTGCCATCCATGAACGGGTGTGCAACGAGGTGCGGGACTGGGTGTCGGGTCGGGGGTGGCAGGTCGAAGGGATCACCGCCAGCCCGATCACCGGCCCGCAGGGCAATGTGGAATTTCTCCTCTTCGCAACATTTGGCGGATAATCGCACTCCGTTCGTTTCGCCGCTATGATTACCATTTGCGACAAATGCCGGTTTGAGTCGCTTGCAGAGGCCGATTAGCCTGATCCGATGCGCATTTTCCTGCCAATCTTCCTGATCGCGCTCAGCCTTTCCGCTTGCGGCGCGCCAAAGGAGAAAAAGCCGCGCCCTTCCGCGCTGGTTGAGGCCGCGCCCATTCTGCACGAAACCTTCACCGACAATCTGGATGCGGTCGGGACTGCATTCGCCAATGAGCAGGTGGTCTTGTCCGCTCCCGTGACGGAGCGGATCACATCCCTCCATTTCAGCGATGGCGGTTATGTCAGCAACGGGCAGGTGATCGCCACCCTGGCCGTTGGGCAGGAGAAGGCGGAACTTGCCGCCGCCCAGGCCCAGGCGCTTGCAGCCCAGCAGCAACTGGAGCGTATTCAGGCCTTGAAGGCGCGGGGCTTTGCCACTGCTGCCAGCCTGGAGAGCCAGGTCGCGCTCGCCAACGCCGCCCGCGCCAGTGCACAGCAGGCCCGCGCCTCGATCGGCGACCGGGTGGTTCGCGCGCCCTTTGCGGGCTGGGTGAGCCTGCGCATGGTGTCGCCTGGCGCCATTGTCACGGCAGGCACGCCGATTGCCACGGTCAGCGACATCTCGCGGATCAAGCTGGACTTCACCATCCCGGAAACCCGCCTCTCGCTGGTGCGGGAGGGGCAGCCGATCAAGGCGGTGTCCGCCGCCTGGCCCGACCAGCGCTTCGCCGGCACGATCGCCACCATCGATCCCGTGATCGATCCTGCCACCCGCGCCGTCCGGATACGCGCCATTCTGCCCAATCCCGACCGCGCCTTGAAGCCGGGCATGCTGCTGACGGTAAATGTGGTTGCAGGGCAGCGCCAGTCACTGGCCGTTCCTGAACTGGCCGTGGTCGGCGACGGCAGCGACCATTTCGTCTTCCTGGTGGAGAAGGGCAAGGCCAAGCGGGTCAAGGTCGATACCGGCATCCGTCAGAACGGCCTGGTCGAGATATTGGGGGGAGTGAAGCCGGGCCAGACGGTCGTCACCGACGGCGTTGTCAAACTGACCGATGGCGTGCCGGTGCGCGTCCCGGGGGGCAAGCCGGAAGCAAAGAGCGCCAGCGCCGGGCAAGCGGCCGGCTGAGGAGGCGAGGCGATGCAGCTTTCGGACCTGTCCGTCCGTCGTCCGGTCTTCGCGGCGGTGGTTGCCGTGCTGCTCTGCATCATCGGCATTGTCGGCTATCTCAGCCTTTCCATCCGCGAATATCCCGATACCGACCCGCCCATCGTCTCGGTCGAGACCAGCTATACCGGGGCGGCGGCTTCGGTCGTGGAAACGCGCATCACCCAGATCATCGAGGATGGCGTCGCCGGGGTCCAGGGCATCCAGAACATCACCTCGACCTCGCGCGATGGCGTTTCTTCAGTCAGTATTGAATTCGACCCCTCGCGGGACATCGATTCGGCGGCGAATGACGTGCGCGATCGCGTGGGCGCTGTGGTGGAGGATCTGCCGGAGGATGCGCTCGCGCCGGAAATCCGGAAGGTCGACGCCGATGCGCGGGCGATATTGTTCATCGTCTTCACCAAGGATGGTTGGACCCCGACGCAGATTGCGGATTATCTGGACCGCAATGTGCTGGATCGCTTTTCCGCCATTGATGGCGTCGCCCGAGTCACCGGCGGGGGCGAGGAAAGGCCCTCCACGCGCATCTGGCTGAATGCGGAGAAGCTGACAGCCTTCGGCATCACGCCGGGCGACATAGAGGCGGCGCTGCGCGCGCAGAATGTGGAACTGCCGGCCGGGCGCTTCGAATCGAAGGACCAGAACCAGACGCTGCGCGTAGAGCGGGCCTTTTCGACGCCAGAACAATTTGCCGGGCTGGTCGTGGGACGCGGTGCGGACGGTTACCAGGTGAAGCTGGGCGACGTGGCGCGGGTCGAGCAGGGCGCCGAAAACCCCTATACGTCCTTCCGCTCCAACGCGGCGACGGGCATCGGCGTGGGCATCATCCGTCAGTCGGGCGCCAACACGCTGGAAGTTGCGGAGAAGGCCAAGGCGCTGATCGACGAGCTGCGGCCTACCTTGCCGCCGGGCATGAAGGTCACGATCGGATCGGACGAGTCGCTGTTCATCAGCCGCGCCATCGACAATGTCTATGATACGCTGGCCGAGGCGGCACTGCTCGTCGTGCTGGTCATATTCCTCTTCCTCGGCTCCCTGCGGGCGACGATCATTCCGTCCGTCACCGTGCCGATCTGCCTGCTGGCGACCTGTGCCGTCATGTGGCTGCTGGGGCTGTCGATCAACCTGCTGACGCTGCTCGCCTTCGTGCTGGCCATCGGCCTGGTCGTGGATGATGCCATTGTCGTTCTGGAGAATGTCTATCACCGCATAGAACAGGGGGAGGATCCGCTGGTCGCGTCCTATCTCGGCACGCGCCAGGTGGGTTTTGCGATCATTTCGACCACGCTGGTGGTCTGCGCGGTGTTCGTGCCGGTCATGTTCCTGGCGGGGCAGACGGGCCTGCTGTTCCGCGAACTGGCTATATCGATGATCGCCGCCATCGCCTTTTCGGGCTTCATTTCGCTCAGCCTGGCGCCGATGCTCTGTTCAAAGCTGCTGCGACGTTCGGAGCGGTCACGCCTGTCGCTCTGGGTGGATGCGCGATTCCAGCGGCTGGAGGGGACCTATGCGCGCCTTCTCGACCGGGTGCTCACGCGGCCTGCGGGCGCCATCGTCGCCGTTGCGCTGTTCCTTGCCGTCGCCGGCGGCCTGTTCACCATGCTTCCGACCGAACTGGTCCCAGCGGAAGATACGGGCGTCGTTGACGGCCAGGTGACGGCGCCTGAGGGCACCGGCTTCGATCGCATGAAAGGCTATATGCGGAAAATCGAAACCGATCTGCAGCCGCTTCGGGACGAGGGCACGCTCCAGGTGCTGAACATACGCGCGCCCGCCGGTTTTTCGAACAGCGACGATTTCAACGGCGGAAATATCATCGCCTTCCTGCGGCCGTGGGAGGACCGCACGATCACGACGGTGCAGGTGGCCGACATGATCAACAAGGTGATCGCCGACCAGCCCGGCGTCCGCGGTAATGTCGCGCCGCGTTCGGGGCTGGGCCGGGGAAGGGGCCTGCCGGTCAATCTCGTGCTGGCAGGAGCGACCTATGAGGGGCTGGTCGCCGCGCGTGATCGCATCATGGCCGCCGCGGCCGCCAATCCGGGCCTCATCAATCTGGATTCTGACTATAAGGAAACCAAGCCGCAGATGCGGATCGATGTCGATCAGCAACGCGCGGGCGATCTGGGCGTGTTCGCCAACGACATCAGCCAGGCGCTGCAGACGCTGCTTGGGTCCCGCCGCGTTACCACCTATGTCGACCGGGGCGAGGAATATCGCGTGCTGCTTCAGGCAGAGCGGGAGGGGCGCCAGACCCAGGCCGATCTGGAGCGGATCAACGTGCGCAGCCGCACCGGCGCGCTGGTGCCCCTGTCCGCCGTCGTCACGATTCGCGAAGTCGCGGGGCCGCGCCAGCTCAACCGCTACAACAAATTGCGCGCCATCACCCTGACAGCGGCTCTGGCGCCGGGTTACTCGCTGGGCGAGGCGTTGAACTTTCTCGAGGACCAGGCGCGCCAGTCACCGGAGATCCTTGCCGTCGGCTATAGGGGGGAGAGTCAGTCGCTGCGTGAAACCGGCGGATCGATCTGGCTGGTCTTCGGCCTGACCATATTGATCGTCTATCTGCTGCTCGCCGCCCAGTTCGAGAGCTTCGTCCATCCCGGCGTGATCATCGCCACCGTGCCGCTGGCCGTGGCGGGCGGGGTGCTGGGCCTTGCCTTGGCGGGCGGGTCGATCAATCTCTACAGCCAGATCGGCATCGTCATGCTGGTGGGACTGGCGGCGAAGAATGGCATCCTGATCGTCGAATTCGCCAACCAGTTGCGGGACGAAGGGCTGGAGATCAGCGCGGCCGTTCGTCAGGCTGCCGTCCGTCGCCTGCGCCCCATATTGATGACCTCCATCGCAACGGTCATCGGCGCTGTTCCCCTGGTCATACGGGGCGGCGCAGGCGCGGCGGCCCGGCATTCGATCGGGGTGGTGGTGGTTTCCGGCGTCAGCCTGGCGACATTGATCACGCTGTTCCTGATCCCGATTCTCTATTCACGGGTTGCAGGACGAACCGTTTCACCGCAAACCGTCAGTCGGCGGCTGGACTCGGCCTTGAAGGATTCGCCCGACGCCGCCGAGTAAAAGGTGGAGCTTCGTTGCCGATGAACGAGATTGCGTCTCCGGGTCAATTACGTCTTGCCTATGCGCGCTGGGCACTGGTTACTGTGCCGGCGCTTGTTTTCCTTGGCTTTCTTTCAGGCAAGCTCGCCAATAGCGGCTATGGCAATCGCTGGTTCGCGGCCTTGGCCAAGCCCGACCTGATCCCGCCCGGCTGGGTCTTTGGCCTTGCCTGGACCATCCTCTATATAATGATGGCGCTCGCCTTCGCCGTCGTGCTGCATGCCAGGGGCGCGAGGGGCCGGGGGATCGCGATAGTCGCATTCCTCGCGCAACTGGCGCTCAATCTTCTCTGGTCCCCGTTGTTCTTTCGTGCGCATCTGGTGGATCAGGCGCTGGTCCTGATCGTCGCGCTGTTAGGGCTTGTGGCCGTCACGATCCTGTTGTTCTGGCGCGTGCGGCGTGTCGCGGGGCTTCTGCTGCTGCCCTATCTGTGTTGGCTGGCCTTTGCCTCCTACCTCAACTATGAGATCGGCCGCCTCAATCCGGACGCGGAAAGCCTTGGCAAACCGGCTTTCCAGACCCAGATATGATTTTTGGCGCCACGACCGTGGTGCTGCACGGAAGGACATAGCATCATGCAGAGCGAAAACCGCTTTTTCGACGACCTTGCCAAGCTGGTGAACGGCGCGGCCGGAACGGTCGCGGGCATGAGCCGCGAATTTGAGAGCAACGCCCGCGAAAAGGCCAAGCAGTGGATCGGCGGCATGGATTTCGTCAGCCGCGACGAATTTGACGCCGTCAAGGCGCTGGCCGCCGCTGCTCGTGAAGAGGTGGAATCGCTGAAAGCCCGCCTCGATGCGCTGGAGGGCAAGGCGTCCGAACCCGTCAAGCAGACGGTCCGCGCCAAGCCCAAGGATGCAGAATAAGCGGCCGGTTTCGGGCGAAAGCGGAGTTGTCCACGCATTTTCCATGCCGCCCCGGTTTCCACCGGCGCAAAAAATGCTTTAAGGCGCGCAGATGATGGACAGCGACGAATTTGAAAATGGCGGTCAGGAGGCCGCACCGATCGACATGCTGGCCGCCTTTTTCGAGGCGCATGGCTGGAGCTACGATCAGGTCGGTGAGGACGAAATCGTCGCCAGTACCCAGGGATCCTGGGCACAATATGAACTTCGCGGCATCTGGCGTGACGAGGATCAGGTACTGCAAATGCTCGCCCTCCCCGACATAAGGGTGAACGACGACAAGCGCAGCACCATCTACGAAACGCTGGGCCTGATCAACGAACAGCTTTGGCTTGGCCATTTCGAACTCTGGTCCTCCAGCGGCATCGTGCTGTTCCGCCACGGCGCGCTGTTGGGGGCGGGCGGCACGCTGACCCTCGATCAGGCGCAGCTTCTTGTGGAAACCGCTATCGACGAATGCGAGCGCTTCTACCCGGTGTTTCAGTTCGTCCTCTGGGGCGGCAAGACGCCGACCGAAGCGATTTCCGCCAGCCTCATCGAAACGCGCGGCGAAGCCTGAGGCGCAATTCGATGACCGACATCTGGCCCGATCATCTCTTCCTTGTCGGCTGCGGCAATATGGCGGGGCAGATGCTGCAGCGCTGGCTCGCCTGCGGTCTTGATCCCGCAACAGTCACCGTACTGCGCCCCAGCGGCAAGCCGGTGGCCGAGGGAGTAAGAGTGGTCACCGACTATCCCGCCTCGCTGCCGGGCAGCACTACGGTCCTGCTGGGCATGAAGCCCTATCAGCTTGGCGATGTCGCGGGCTGTCTCGCGCCTCTTTGCCGCGGCGATATGCGGATCGCCTCGATTCTCGCGGGAACACGTCTGACCGAACTGCGCGCGGCCTTTCCTGCAGCAGGAGAAATCGTGCGCGCAATGCCCAACCTTCCGGTGGGTATCGGGGAGGGCGTCATCGCCCTGCATGCGGAAGACGCTTGCGCGGCGCTCTCGCGAAAAGCGGTCGAAGCCTTCATCGCTCCGCTCGGTCTGGCCGAATGGATTGAGGATGAAGGCCAGTTCAACGCGGTCACCGCGCTGTCCGGCTGTGGCCCCGCCTTTTTGTTCCGCTTCATCGATGCCCTGGCGCGGGCTGGCGAGTCGATCGGTCTGCTCGGCGATCAGGCAGAGCGTATGGCGCTGGCCACCGTGCGCGGATCGGCAAGCATGGCTGCCATGGCGCGCGAAAGCCCGGCGGTGCTGGCGGATCGAGTGGCCAGCCCTGGCGGCATGACGCGGCAGGGACTGAACGTGCTCGATGCCGACGATCGATTGCTGGATCTGCTCACCGACACGCTGGCCGCTGCCCGCGACCGGGGCGATGCGATGGCCCGGGGCGAATAGCGCCGACGCGGTTCACCTTGGCCTGGAAATGCTCTACGGGCTCGGCGTTCCTATGGGAGTCCTGCAATGTTGTCCCCCGAAATGCCCATTCTTGTCCTCACCACCGGGGGAACGATCGACAAGATCTATTTCGATGCACTGTCGGACTATCAGGTGGGTGAGACCGTAGTATCGAAGCTGCTCGACATCGCCCGGGTCAAGCGGCCATTCCGCATTGAGGAAGTGGTGCGCAAGGACAGCCTGGAGCTGGACGATGCCGACCGCGCCCTGATCCGCGACCGGGTCGCGACGGCGCCCGAAAGCCACATCATCATCACCCATGGCACCGATACGATGACCGAGACTGCGAAGCTGCTGTCCGCCATTGCCGGCAAGACAGTGGTGCTGGTCGGCGCGCTCGCACCGGCACGCTTTGGCGAGAGCGACGCCAGCTTCAACCTCGGCATGGCCTTTGCGACGGTGCAGGTCGCCGCTCCTGGGGTTTACATCACGATGAGCGGATCGGTGTTCCGGGCCGACAAGGTCGTGAAGGATAGGGAAAAGGGCGCTTTCGTCCCGACAGAAGGCTGAATTCGCAAGGGCAAGTGGCTGCCGACCCATCGTGGATCCGTCCGAAACCGCGTGAAGGTCAAAGACTACCCAGTACGCGCGCCGTCTCCACGAATTCCTCGACGCTGACGGTTTCGGCGCGGCGTTGCGGGTCGATGCCGACGGTCTCCAGCGCTTCCAGAGCGCCGGGCAGCCCTTTGAGGCTCTGGCGCAGCATCTTGCGGCGCTGGCCGAAGGCGGCGGCGGTGAGGCGTTCGAGATGCTTGAGCTGCACGCCTTGGGGGGCTGGCCTGGGCGTGATGTGAACCACGGCGGACATGACCTTGGGCGGTGGGGTGAACGCGCTGCGGTGGACCTTCATCGCGATGCGGGCGTCGCCGCGCCATTGGGCGAGCACGGCCAGACGGCCATAATGATCGCCATTGGGCTTTGCGACGATCCGTTCGGCGACCTCCATCTGGAACATGAGGGTCAGGCTCGACCACCAGGGGAGCGGAGACCAGTCGGCCGAAAGCCAGCCGATGAGCAGTGCAGTGCCCACATTATAGGGAAGATTGGCGATGATATGCGCCCCTTCGCCGGCTTCGGCGCGGACGTCGACGGCCATCGCGTCGCCGGAAATCACACGAAGCTGGTCCGGAAACGCCTCTGACAGTTCGGCAAGGGCGGGCAGGCAGCGCCGGTCGCGCTCCACCGCGACCAGCCGCGCCCCGGCGCGCAGGACGGCGCGGGTCAGGCCGCCGGGACCAGGCCCAACCTCGAAGGCAGGCTGGTCCTTGAGCGGTCCGGGAATGGCGGCGATCCTGTCCAGCAATTGCTCGTCCAGCAGGAAATTCTGGCCGAGCGCCTTGTTCGCCTGCAGCCCATGGGCGGCGATGACGTCTCGCAGCGGCGGGAGCTTGGGCGGTGACAGCCTGGGGTGGGTATCGGCGGTCATCGACCTTAGCAGCCAGGGGTCAATCGTGCACGCGCGGCCTCGGCCGCCATCTTGATCGCGGCCATCATCGCGCCGGGATTGGCACTGTCCTTGCCTGCAATGCCGAATGCGGTGCCATGGTCGGGTGAGGTGCGCACGATGGGAAGGCCCAGGGTGATGTTGACCCCCTCGTCGAAATTCAGCGTCTTGATCGGGATCAGCGCCTGGTCGTGATACATGCAGAGCGCCACATCATAGGTTTCGCGGGCGCGGCTGTGGAACAGGGCATCGGCGGCGATCGGCCCCTGAATGTCGTATCCTTCCGCCAGCAGCGACTCCACGGCCGGCCGGATGACATCGATCTCTTCCCGCCCCAGCGCGCCGCCCTCGCCTGCATGGGGGTTGAGGCCCGCGACGACCAGACGGGGACGACCGATGCCGAAATTGCGCTGGAGTCCCTTTGCCGTGGTAATGGCGCGGGCGCGGATCAGGTCGATCGTCAGCACGGACGACACCTCGGCCAGCGGGATATGGATGGTGATCGGCACCACCTTCAGCGATGGTCCCGCCAGCATCATGACGGCGTTATGCGGCGCAACGCCGCAGCGCTCCGCAATGAATTCGGTCTGTCCCGGATGGGTAAAGCCGACACCGTAAAGCTGTTCCTTGCCGACCGGGGCGGTGACGATCCCGGCGGCCGAACCGCTGCGGGCGAGGCCGACCGCCACTTCCAGAGCCTGAAAAGCCGTGCGCGCGCCGTCGATGCTGGGCATGCCGGGCGTGATCTCTCCCGCGTCGGCCACTTGCAGGCAGGGCAGGGCCTTGCCGAAGACTTCCGCGGCCTCCTCCGGCGTGCTGACCGGTTCGACCGGACCAAGCCAGACGGCGCGCAGAGAGGCTGCGTCGCCCACGGCGAAGAAGGGCGGCAGGCCTCGCGCCTCGCGCATTACCCAGCTCTTGGCGACGATTTCCGGGCCAATGCCGGCCGGATCGCCGAGCGAAACGGCGAAGGGCGGCCCCATTGCCGGAGGGGCCGCAGGATCAGTTATAGTCGATGACGGCATCGCGGCGAAGATCGCGCAAATAAATGCGGGCGCGCTTGTTCACTCGTTCTTCCTCAAGCTGCGCCATGATCTGTTCGGCATTGGGAGCAGCGGCGGTAGAGGCTTCGTCACGGCCGCAGACCACCAGCACGCGCACGCCGTCATTGATCGATCCGAATGGCGGCGTCGCTTCGCCGACCTGGAGGTTGATCAGGATTTCCTGCAATTGCGGTGGCAGGTCGCGCAGCTTCACATTGTCGTTGTCGACCACGTCCGCGCCGATCTTGCCGCCCAGTTCATTGGCCTGGCCGCATCCCTTGATCGCCTTGACCTGTGCGGCAAAGGCCGCGGCCTTGGTGCTCGCCTGCTCCTTGGTCGTGCCTGCCGGGAAGCTCACGGAGAGCTGTTTGAGACTGAGAAGCGCATCACGCGGATCGGCGGTCAGCACCTTCCGCTTGTCCATGACGTAGATGATCGATATGCCGCCGGGCACCCCGATGGGCCCGGCAATCTGGCCGACCTGCATTTCCGCTGCCGCCTGCGCCAGTTCATCGGGCAATTGCGCGGGGCGAACCCAGCCCAGATCGCCGCCGACCGCCGCCGTAGAGGCTTCGGAGAATTGCCGCGCGTAGGCCGCGAAGCTGCCGCCCTGCTTGATCTGTTCGATGATGTTGCGGGCGTTGGCGATGATCTGCTGTTGATTTTCCGGCGTGGCCGAAAGGTAGATTTCGCCGATGCGGAATTCGTCGCTGCCCTTCGCGGCGTTCATCCGGTCGACCACCGACTTCACCTCATCCTCCGACACGTTGACGAAGGGCTGGATGTTGCGGCGGAGCAGGCGGCTCCAGGCCAGTTCGCCCTCGATCTGGCGCCTGATGCTGGCGGCGGAGCTGCCCTGCTGACGCAGATATTGATCGAACTGCGCGGGGGACTGGCGGAAATTGGCCGCGACCCGTTCATAACTCTGGTCGATCTCGGCCTTGTCCACCTTGATATCGTTGGCGGCGGCTTCCTGGATCTGCAGCGTCTCGTCGATCAGGTTGCGTAGCACCTGCACGCGCAGCCTTTCCTTTTCCTCGTCCGACACCTTGCCGCCATTGGCGGTGATGATGAGGGCGAGGCGCTGGTCGACGTCGGTGCCGGTGATGATGCGGCCGTTGACGATCGCCGTCGCCTTGCGGACATTGGGATCGCTCTTGCCGAAGATGGTCACGTCCTTGGGCAGGTTGAGCTGCTGGGTGGCGACATTGTCATCGTCATTCACCGTCTGGGCGAAACTTCCGGAGGCGCCGGTGGCCAGCAGGGCCGAGGACAGAAGCAGGGTGCGCAGGCCCTTGGCGGCGGCGCTGCCAATGCGGGAAAACCCTTTTAAGGCATAATGGGAAACGACAGGCTGCATCGTCGACAAAACTCTCCAATCGGGTCGGCACGAGATGCGCCGATCCGCCTTAACCGGCCCTGAGCAGGAAACGGGACGGCTGATCCTTATATGCCAATATTGCGAAAAGCCAGCCGAAGCTGGAAGCTGTTGCCCTTTCGTGCGTCGCCCAGCACCTGATAGTCGCGCCGCCAGGTCAGGCCGAGCGTCAGGCAGTCATCTTCATAAGTGACGCCCAGCCTGTGTCGGACGGGTTGATAGCCGTTGGCGACGCTCAACGGATCTTCCCTCGCATTGGTGAGGTCGATCACGGTGGAACCGAACAGCGACCAGAAACGCGCAAACTGCAAGCGGCCGCCCAGCCGGAGCTCCTCCCGGTTCCGCAAATCCTCCAGGCTGAGGTCGGCATTCCGGTTGAGCCGCAGATAGCTGACCATCGCATAGGTCTTCTTGCTGCCGATGGTGGCGTCGATCTCGTTCCGTCGGATGGCGAGATTATCCTTGTCCAGCCGGAAGCGGTGCGTGAAGCTGAGGAAATCCCGATAACGGATCGTGGTGCGACCGACGATGTCGGACAGCCGGTCTGACAGGCCCGTGCCCACCGGTAGGATATTTTCCCGGCTGTTCAGGCGGTAGCTCTGCCCGATCACGCTTTCGAGCGAGAAATGGCGCAGCGCCAGGCTATATTCCAGCCCATAGGTGACGCGGGTCGAATCCTCGAACCGGTCGTAGCCGGAAAAGCGATTGAGCGCGAAAAGGTTGCTGTCCTCCAGGTCGATGGAGCGGGCATCCTCGTTCGGGACGGTCAGATTGGCGATTCTGGGCGCCGCCACGATCTGCACGCGAGGGGCGATACGCTGCACGCCGCCAAAGGCCTCACCCATGAACGGCCAGCGGACGTCGATCGCCGCCGCCGCGATCCCGCGCGCCTGCCACCCGGGATCGCCGGCATAGCTGGCGACGGTGGCCAGCTGATTTTCGTCGCTGTGGTAGACATCGCCGCGCAAATAGGTCGTGAAGGTGACGTCCTGACCCATCGGCGTCAGCTTGCGCAGATTCCATTCGAACGCCGCGAAAGCGCGCTGCGTATCCTCTCCATGGGTGCGGGTGATCGCCAGGCTGTTGGCCTGGAACTGGATGACGCCGTCCAGCAGCGGGTCCTTCATCCGCAAGCGATAATCGACGACGGGCAAGGCGATCGGCATCTGCCCCTGAGGATCGCCGGTGCGCAAAGTCTGCACGGCCCACCCGGCGATCGAGAAATAGCTGTTGTCCCCGATCCGCTGCGCATTGATGGTCGATCGCAGCCGGTCATCATTGCTGATATAGTAGCGGCGCAGGAAGGTGCGGTCGGTCGTCGCGCGAATCGATCCGTTGATGCTCCATTCCGGCGTCAGCTGCAGCGCGCCGCTGGCATCGAGATAGCCGCGAAAATCCTTCTGCGTAGTGGTGGATGTGCTGCCGGTAGCGACGCGGCTGCCATAGGTGGCATAGCCGGTGATCTGATAGGCGCCCCGATCCCACAGGTGGCGGTAGTTGCTCTCCAGCAGGGGCAGGGCGTTGGTGAAGACGTGGGGCGTGACGGTGATGTCGCGATTGGGTCCCAGCTTCATATAATAGGGCAAGCCGAGTTCGAAGCCGTTGTTGCGGTTGTAGCGCAATATCGGCACCAGCAGGCCGCTGCCGCCATTGTCGCCGACCGGGTGGGAGAAGCCGGGCATCGGGATGAGCGGGAGGCCGAACAGCTCGACGCTAGCATTGGTATATTTGACCCTGGCCTTCACCGGATCATAGATGACCTTCACTGCCTTGATCTGCCAGGTCGGTTCCTTGGGGCAGCCCTTGTGATCCTCCACTGCGCAGCCGGTATAGACCGCCTTTTGCAGGGTGTAGACGCCGCCCTTCCGCTCGCCGTTCACGGCGGCCAGGCGCCCGCCCGACTGCAGCACCAGCAGCATGTTCTGGACCATGCCGTCCTGCAGGCTGTCGGTGACGTCGAACCTGTCGCCATAGGCGATATTGCCCTCGGGATCCGTGACGGAGACATTGCCGCTCGCCTCCACCTTGCCGGTATCACGGTTCCAGACGACCTTGTCGGCGCGCAGCCGGTTGCCGTGGCGCAGCAACTGCACATTGCCGTTGGCGGTCACGACCTCCTTATTGCTATCATATTCCAGCGCATCGGCGGAAAAGCCGATCTGATCGTCATTCTCCGGCACCGGGGCGTCGGGCGCGCTGATTGTCGTCTGCGGTTCCTGGAGTTGCTGGGCGGCGGCATGCGGGATGACCGCCAGGCACGGAAAGGCGACGCCAGCGGCCAAGAGCCGATTGAAACGCAAAAGGAAGGGGCGGTTCTGCAAAAGAATGGGGCCTCTTTGACGGGGCGTTCTGTTTCCCGGACTATTGCACTGCCCTATTGCACCGCTTTGTCTGCGCTGCAATCGTCTCGGCCAAGAGTTTTGCCGGAAAATCAGTCGAACGGCTTTGCCAGACCGGGCCGGCCGCACTATCTGGGCAGAGAGATACAAGCCTTGCAGGAAATAAAGGACCCCAGATGGAAATCGCGTTCAGCCCTGTCCGTCCCGAAGCCGATACACTGGTCTTCGCCGTGCCCAAGGGCGGCTTCGACGCCTTGCCCCTGAGCGCCGCGTCCGTGCTGGTCGGGGGGGCGGCGGCCGCGCGTTTCACGGGGGAAGCGGGATCCAGCTTCGAGAGCTTCGTGGACGAAGGCGGCAAGGTGCTGCGCGTCGTTCTGGTGGGTACCGGAGCTGGCGGTGATGTGGATTTCGAGCGGGCGGGCGCCGCGTTGACGGCCCGGCTGGCGACAAGCGGGGCGGTTCACGCTGCGGTGGAGTTCGTAGGCGCGCCCGGCGGCGAACAAGCGGCGCGCCTTGCCTTCGGCGCATTGCTGCGCGGCTGGCGGATCGACACCTACCGTACCCGGCAGGCGGAGAAGGCCAAGCCGACCCTGAAGCAGGTCACGCTGGTGTCGAGCGACGCAGGGGCGGCCTGGGAAAGACAGGCTGCCGTGGCCGCGGGCGTGGCCTTCACCCGTGAACTGGTGGCGGAGCCGGCGAACGTCCTCTATCCCGAGAGCTTCGTCGAACGGTGCAGGCATCTGGAGGAACTGGGCGTCAGGATCACCGTCCTGGACAAGGCGGCGATGGCGGAACTGGGCATGGGCGCGCTGCTGGGCGTGGCGCAGGGTTCCATGCGCGAACCGCGGCTGCTGGCGATGGAATGGGATGGCACAGATTCGGCGGGGACGGGCGGCGTGATCGAAAAGCCGCTGGTCTTCGTTGGCAAGGGCGTGACCTTCGACACGGGCGGCATTTCACTCAAGCCCGGCGCGGGCATGGAAGACATGAAATGGGACATGGGCGGCGCCGGTGCGGTCGCGGGTGCGATCAAGGCGCTGGCCGGACGCAAGGCGAAGGCCCGCGTCGTCGGCATCTGCGGCCTTGTCGAGAATATGCCCGACGGCAATGCGCAGCGTCCGGGCGACATCGTAACCTCCATGTCGGGGCAGACCATCGAGGTGCTGAACACCGATGCCGAGGGGCGGCTGGTGCTGTGCGACGTCATCACCTGGGCGCAGAAAACCTATGCGCCCGAGATCATCATCGATCTCGCGACATTGACCGGGGCGATGATCATCTCTCTGGGCAATGAATATGCAGGCATCTTCGCCAATGACGACGGGCTGGCCGACGATCTGATCGCGGCTGGCAAGGCGGCGGGCGATCCGCTGTGGCGCTTCCCTCTCGGGGATGCCTATAACAAGCTGATCGACAGCCCGATCGCCGACATGAAGAATATCGGGCCGCGCTATGGCGGGTCGATCACGGCGGCGCAGTTCATCAAGCGTTTCGTCGAGGAGGGCGTCAAATGGGCGCATCTCGACATCGCCGGCATGGTGTGGGCCGACAAGCCCGGCGCAACCTGGGACAAGGGCGCGACAGGCTATGGCGTGCGGCTGCTCGACCGTTATGTGGCTGACAAGATAGAGAAATAATGCAGGTCGATTTCTACCAGCTCAGCCGCGATCCGGTGGAACAGGTGCTGCCCGCGATTGCGGGCCGCATCCTGGCCATGGGCGCGCGGCTGATGGTGGTCGCAAGGGAGCCTGAGCGGCTGGATCGGATTTCCGCCGGGCTATGGGCCGGGCCGCCCGAAAGCTTCCTGGCGCATGGCCGGGCCGGCGAGGGTGCCGAATCGGTGCAGCCGATACTGCTCGCACAGGATTGCCCGGCGGGCGAGTTGGCCGCCAACGGGGCACGGCATGTCGCACTGGCGGATGGCCTCTGGCGTGAGCAAGCGATGGGTTTCGAGCGGGCTTTCTACTTCTTCGACGCTGAAACCATAGAGGGCGCGCGCTCCAACTGGCGCGATCTCTCGAAACGGGACGGGGTCCCCCCCCGCTTCTGGCGGCAGGAAGGCCGCAAATGGGTGCAAGGCCCCTAGCAGGGCCCTGCCCCATCAGCCCTCTTGCGATAGGCTCCGGCCCGGTCTAAAGGGCGCGCCAACTTATCCCAACAATTCGGAGCTTTTGAGCCTTATGGCCGTTACCCGCACCTTTTCGATCATCAAGCCCGATGCGACCCGTCGCAACCTGACGGGCGCCGTGACCAGGAAACTGGAGGAAGCGGGTCTGCGCGTTGTCGCTTCCAAGCGTATCCGCATGAGCCGTGAACAGGCTGAAGGCTTCTATGCCGTGCACAAGGAGCGCCCCTTCTTCGCCGATCTGGTTGCCTTCATGATTTCCGGCCCGGTTGTCGTCCAGGTTCTGGAAGGCGAAGATGCGGTGAAGCGCAATCGGGACATCATGGGCGCCACCAACCCGGCCAATGCCGATGAAGGCACCATCCGCAAGGAATATGCCGAATCGATCGAAGCCAATTCGGTCCACGGCTCCGACAGCGAGGAAAATGCCGCGATCGAGATCGCCTATTTCTTCAAGCCTGAAGAAATCGTCGGCTGATCGGGCACGATAATCTGGAAAAGGGCCGGGGGTGATATGCCTGCCGCCCCTTTTCCATGGCGGAAATGGCGGAACGGGCCATCTGCTCGCGACATTTGCCCAACCTCCGCAAATGACCGAAAACTTGCCTTATCCCAATTGCGGAGGCGCTTCGAAACGGTCGATCACCCATTCTTCCGCCTGTGCGCCGCCAATCCATTCCTGCATCCAGGGATGATTGATGATGGCGCGCATATAGGCTTCCGCAAAGCGGGCAACGGGGAGTTGATAGGTGATGAAGCGGGTCACCACCGGCGCGAACATCACATCGACCGCGCTGAAATCCCCGAACAGAAACTCTCCCTCGCCGCCATGGCGGGCGCGGGCCTCCGCCCAGAGTTGCATGATGCGCGCGATATCCTGAGCCGCGGCCTCGGATGGAGGGACGGGAGCATAGATCTGGCGGATGTTCATGCTGTGCTCACGTCGCAGCGCAGCGAAACTGGAGTGCATTTCCGCCGCCATTGACCGGGCCATGGCGCGCGCGGCGATGTCTGCCGGCCAGAATCGGTCGCCGCCCGACTTCTCGTTCAGATATTCGACGATCGCCAGGCTGTCCCACACGACGACGTCGTCGCCGTCCCACAATATTGGCACCTTCCCGGAAGAAGGGGCGAATTCGTCACCCTCGCGGCGCTTTTCCCACGCTTCGTCGTAAAGCGGCACAACAACCTCCTCGAAGGGGAGGCCGGACAGCTTGCACGCCAGCCATCCGCGTAGCGACCAGCTTGAATAGGCCTTGTTGCCAATGAACAGCTTCATCATGTCCCTGTCTTTACAGCCTGTTGGGAAATTCGCGGAGGAACGCATTTTGGCCAGATAGTCTCTTAGACGCCGGTGGCAAGGAAAGTCGAGAGCATCGCGTCACTCTTGCATTCAACAGCATTTGTTTTGGAGGCGATAAATTTCCAATCCAAAAGGGGGCTGGCTGGCGCGGTTTTTCGGTCCTACACATCGCGGATTACACGACGTAACGAATTTGGGGCGAAATATGGATTTGTTGCACGCGATCGCAGGCCTTTTCGTCGGCCTGATGGTCGGCATGACCGGAGTGGGTGGCGGCTCGCTGATGGCGCCGATCCTGATCCTGCTGTTCGGCGTCGCGCCCACCACGGCGGTCGGCACCGACCTGTGGTTCGCGTCGATCACAAAGGCGGTCGGCGGCGCGGTTCACCACCATCAGGGCGGTACCGAGGGCGGTCCGGATTATGAAGTCGTGAAGCGCCTGATGATCGGCAGCATCCCCGCCTCGCTGATCACGTTGGCGATCCTTTCGCAGATGCACCTTGGGCAGATCAAGACGGGCGTGATCACGGCGGCGCTGGGCGTGGTGCTGATCGCTACCGCAGGTGCGACCCTGCTGCGCGGCCGTTTCCATAGCTGGGCGCTCGCCCGCCGGGTGGGCACGGCCGACGGTTTCACCCGCTGGCAGCCGGCGCTGACTGTGCTGGCCGGCGCCCTGCTGGGGGCGATGGTGACGCTGACTTCGGTCGGTGCGGGCGCGATCGGTGCGACGTTGCTCCTGGCGCTCTATCCACTCCGCATGCGGATGCAGCGGCTGGTGGCGACCGATATCGTTCATGCCGTGCCGCTGACGCTTGTCGCCGGACTTGGCCATTTGTGGATCGGGAACGTCAATCCGGTGCTGCTGGTCAACCTGCTGGCGGGGTCGCTGCCCGGTATCGTGATCGGATCGCTGCTGGCCACGCGCACGTCGGATCGCGTGCTCCAGCCCCTGCTGGCTGCGGTGCTGGTGGTGGTGGGATGGCGGCTGATCGCCTAGCCGCGAAATATCTGCCGAGCCGGAATCCAACTTGCTACAGTTTTATATGAATTTTCGGTGCTGTCAGACAAAGGCGAACCGCTCTCCACACGATGCACTTCGGGCTTAGAACGGAGAAACTCAGCTCGCGAGAGACTGCCACTGGGCCAAGGCGGCCGAGCGTCTTTGCTTGTAAATCTCTCGATCGACGAGATGGCGCTCCAGGGCGAAGTGATTGTGAAAGTGGGCGTGGACGGATGCGAATTTCTGCAGGGATCGCATCTGTCGAAACCTGAGCATAGCCCGCTCCCGTCGTCGGAAGGGGAGATGGCTGTTTTCAACCCGATTGTTCAGCCACTGCCCCATTTCCTGCTGCTCGATATTGCCCAGGTCACGCATTGCTGCTGGATAGGATCGGAGTCCGTCGGTTACGATTTTTGCTGGTGATCCGTGCCGTTTCAATGCTTTCTTCATGAAGGCCAAAGCTGCCTTTTTATCCCGCTTCTTCGTAACGTAGCTCTCCAGAATTTCGCCTTCGTGATCGACGGCGCGCCAGAGGTAAACCATCTTGCCGTTGATCTTCACGTACATCTCATCAAGGTGCCAGCGCCAGTGGCGAAAGCTGCACATCTTGTTGATCCGCTGGCGTCGGATCTCGCCAGCAAACAGCGGGCCGAACCGGTTCCACCACAGCCGCACCGTTTCGTGGCAGATATCGACGCCACGCTCGAACAGCAGGTCCTCGACGTTCCGCAGCGACAGCGGGTAACGGACATACATCATCACCACCAACCGGATCACCTCCGGGGAGGAGTTGAAATACCGAAACGGACTAATGGTGGGCTTGGTCATGACCCACCATTTACCGAACCCCGGTTTGCTTTGACAGCACCGCGCCGCCATGCGAACTTTGCAGGCAACCTTCCCCCACGGCGGCTTTTTCGATAGCCAAACCCCTCGGCTCCATTGGGCGAGCGTGCAAATTATGGCACTGGACGACGATGTGGTGCACCGCCCGCTAAAGAGAGGAACAGGGTCAATCCTTGTGATGGAGGACAACGGAACGAAGGCGACCTATGCCGCCTTTCTGAGCTATAATCATAGGGACGTTGCGTGGGCGCGTCCGTTGCAGCGGCGACTGGAATCCTATCGCTTTCCAGGCAGGACGGTCCGTTCGGATGGTAAGCGCAAATTGGGGCCGATCTTTCGCGACCGCGATGAATTGCCCGCAACGGCCGACCTGTCGGAGGCCGTCAAGCAGGCGCTGTCAAAGTCCGCAGCATTGCTGGTCCTGTGCTCACCCAATTCAGCGGCGTCGCCATGGGTGGACAAGGAAATTCGCCTGTTCCGGGCCCTCCATCCCGATCGGCCGATCCTGGCGGCGATCATTGATGGCGAACCGACGGATGCCTTCCCGCCGGCGCTGAGGGATGGGGTCGAACCGCTTGCGGCCGACCTTCGGCGGGAGGGCGATGGCGTCCGGCTCGGCACCTTGAAGATCATTGCCGGGCTGGCTGGGATTGGTCTGGACCGGCTGGTGCAGCGCGACGCGCAAAGGCGCATCCGGCGCGTGATGGCTGTCACGCTGGCTCTGTTGCTGATCATGCTAGCTTTCGTCGCGCTGTCGGTTGCGGCTTTGCAGGCGCAGCGAGAAGCCGAGCGGCAACGCGCCGAAGCAGAAGGGATCATCGAATTCATGCTGACCGATTTGCGGGAACGTCTGCGTAGCGTCGGTCGCCTGGATGCCCTCTCTGTCGTCAACGACCGGGCAATGAACTATTATCGCGATCAGGGAAATCTCGACGATCTGCCGGACGACAGTCTGGAAAGGCGTGCGCGTATCCTTCAGGCCATGGGGGAGGATGACATTGCCCGCGGCAGCCTGCCTGCTGCACGGCGCAAGTTCGAAGAAGCGCATCGCACGACAACCGCACTGCTGAACGACGATCCGGAACGGCCCGAATGGATCTTCGTCCACGCGCAGAGCGAATTCTGGATCGGGCAGGTCGATCAGCTGTCCGGGCAGCCCGATAGGGCGCTCAACCATTATTGGGCCTATCTGCATTGGGCCCGTCAGCTTTTGCAGCATCAACCCCATGCCGCGCGCAGCTTTACGGAAGTGGGTTATGCGCTCAGCAATATCGCCTCAGTCCAATCGGAGGCGAAGAACGACCATGCCGATGCGATCCGGAATTATGAAAAGTCGCTTTACTGGTTCCAGCGAGCGCAGCAGGCCGATCCACGATCTCTCACCATTCGCAAGGAGGTGGCCGAACGCCACGCGCGGCTGGCCGACGTGCAGTATGACCGTCGTGATTTCCAGGCCGCGGCCCAGCATCGGCTGGAGCAATTAAGGCTGCTCGAGCCGCTGCGGCGGGAAGACCCGCAAAATGGCGACATTGCCTATGATACTCTGGTGGCGACTCGTTCCCTCGCGCGAATTGCGTTCGAAACCGGAGAGACGGCCAAGGCGGTCAGGCTGATTCAGGATGCGCAAATCCAGTCTTCGGCGCTCCGCCGGCGCGACCCGCAAAACCAGAACTGGTTCGAACAGCATCTGCGGCTGCTGATGGATGCGGCAGAGGTGGCGAGGGCGCGCCACCAGGGAGCAGAGGTCCATCGCCTCGTCGGCCAGGCCCGTCGGATCATGCACGACGCAAGCCCGAATGCCGCGGCAGATCCGGCATTTCGGATTACGTCGATCAAGCGTCTGGATGCTATAGCGCAGGCCGATAACAGGGCTTTGGCAAAGGGGGATTGAATGCTGCCTTACGGAAACAGTGTCAGGACCGTTGGACCCGGCGACGAGATCGACCATGTCACCTTGCTCTACATTCGCGTGCGGGAAGGCGTATGGAATGTGAGTCGCTGGTTCGCGACGATTTGCGAACGGGGGCTACAGGCCACCGAGGCGCGCCTGCTGAAGCTGGCGCAGTCGAGCGATCCCGCGCACCATGCCGAATTCAGGGGCTACGGATTCGAGAATATCGAGTTCATCGAATATATGTGCTTCTTCACCATCATCCTGGATGCGCCCGGCTACAGCTTCCATGATGGGAAGGATACCGATCCGCTCTGGTTCCTGGAGAAGAAGGAGAATAGCTCGCTGGCTCCGCCGCCCGCCCCGGTGGCGCCCAACCGCAGCTTCTTCGACCTGGAGATGATTGAGATTGGCGGCTATCCGGCGCTGCGGTGCCGTAACTATATGTGCAACGGCTATACGGGCGAACCGCTGAAGGAAGGGGAGGAGCAGGGCTTCATCTTCAACCTGTATATTCGCGGTCGCTATGAACATGGCGGCGATGGCGGCGTTGTCCTGGCAATCGATCCGGACGGCGTCAGCAAAGGGCCGCGCAAATAGCGCAGCGGGCGAATTCGGTGGCGGCGAACAGGCGCTTATGGGACAAGGCTGGCAATGATCAGGCCGCAGCTTAACAGCATTACGCGACTGGCGCGGGCGGGCGCGCTGGAACAAGCCTGGGCAACGTTTCATGCCGCCGGCCTGTCGCCACAGTCGGACGATCCGGATGTCCTGACGGTCTACGGGCGCCTTCTCAAGGATCGCGCGGCGGCGGAAAGCGGCACCGTGCGGGAAGATCTGCTGAACCGCGCGATCACCGCTTATGAGCGTGCTTCGGCTCTTTCGCGCGCGACCTATCCATTAATCAACGCGGCGACGCTCGCTTTTCTTGCCGGACGAGGCGAGGCGGCGACAACGTTGGCTCATGCCGTAATGGCGCTGCTCGATGATCCGCTGCGCGCCGCCGAGACGCCTTATTGGATTGATGCGACGCGCGCCGAAGCGCTGTTGCTGCTGGGCCGGACTCGGGATGCCGAACGGATGCTGAGGCGAGCGATCGGACATCAGCCCGAAGCATGGGAAGATCATGCCTCTACGCTGCGGCAGTTCGCCATGATCCTGGCCGAGGCGGGGCAGCCCGTCGACTGGCTGGACCGTCATCGCCCGGCCTCGCCGCTCTATTTCGAAGGCATATTGGGCCTTGCCACGGATGATGACCGGGCGGCCGAGGCGGTTGCCGGGGCGGTGGATGCATTGGCACCTTCCATGGTGGTCGGTGCGCTGGCGGCCGGGACCGACATATTGGTGGCAGAAGCCGCCGTCGTCGCGGGCCGACAACTGCATGTCGTTCTGCCCTGTCCGGCTGAACTGTTCCGGACCACCTCGGTCGAGCCCTTCGGACCTAGCTGGGCCGATCGGTTCGATGCGCTGCTGGAGCAGGCAGTCGCGGTGAAGGAAATGGATGATTGGCAGCCGCTCAGCGATGCGTCCGTCGAGGTGTCGAGGCAGGCCGCCATGGGACTTGCCTTGTGCGAGGCAAAGCGCCTGCAATCTTCGGCCCGCGCCTTGCAGATCGTCGGACGGGGCGAAGAGCGCGGGAAGTGCATGGCCCGCTGGGAGGCCCTCGGGCTTCGGCTGGATCGTCTGGAACTCGAACGGAGCGACAGTCGACGGGTCACCCTGTCGACAGAGGCTGAGGCTGCTGCCCTGATCGCGATACCCGAATCTTTGCATTTCTGCTTGAATGGGGACGGCGTGGATCTGGCGAGGCAGGAGGGACAGCGCGCCTATCGTCTGCCTTCCCTCGGCGAAGCTGCTCGCCGGGTTTCCGACTTGCGGAGTGAATATCCTGATGCCCGGCTGGGACTGGATTACCGGGCCGTCTCAGATGCGCGGGCGGGGCGCTGGGATCGCGTGCTCATGATTGCCGTGGCGGATCTCAAGGGGGCGGTGGTTCTCAGCGAAGCCGCCGCCCTGGCCCTTGCCTTGCATGCGCCGGAGGCAAATGTCCAACCGATGGGCGACATCAGGACGGCGCTGGGCGATCTGACGCTGTATGGCCTGTTTCCTTAATTAGGGCAGAGTCGCTGACTTTCAGCCCGCAACGCTTGGAATGGTGCGAGCGGACCGATGGCTTTTTAAGCAAGTCTTGGTTGGTGTTCTCAGGCTACCAAGTCGGCCAGGAGGCGGGGCGCCAATATGTTGAGCGCCTCATCGGTCCTGCTAACGATACCACGCCGCAACAGGTGTGCGATCGCCCGGGATGTCGTTTCGCGCGTGGTATGAACCGACAATGCAAGCGCCGACAGCACGGGTGGCGGCTCAATCCGGTTAGAGGGGCCGGCCAGGCGCAGCAGTTCGGCGTAGACCCGGCCATAGGCGGTCAAAGTGGTTCGTGCAGCCATACGGTCAAGCATCACATCCAGCTGCCGGGCGAACAGCATGCTCAGGCCATGGGCAATCTCCGCGCTATATCGGGCAAGGTCCACCAGCGTCGCCGTTTCAATACAGAGTAGATGGAGCGAACCTTGGGCGACGATGTCGCTGCGCAACACTGCTGGCACAGGGTAGCTGCCGAAGATTTCGCCGGGACCATGGGAAGCGAGCAACGTCCGTTGACCGTCAGCCGAGTTGATCTGGGCTTGCGCAGCCCCTTCCACGACGACCCAGCAATGATGGGCCAGGTCGCCCTGATGCGCGACGAAGGCCTTGTGTGGAAAGACCGCGTCGCGAACGGCAGATGCCAGAGCCTCGGCACCAGCCTGCCCGCACGAGAACACGCTTCTGATAACGGCCAGCCGTTCCGCCTCAAGCAAGCTTTTCCCCCAAAACCCTGTGGGCCAGCGCGGTCGAACCTACCGGCTGATGGCTCTTAAAAAAAGGCCCAGCAGCGCGAAGGCTGCCGGGCCCAGAAGTTTGGAAATCAGGCAAGCCTGAATTCCTCGGGTCGCGGCCCGGATAATAAGCGTCTCTTTGGAGTTTGCGCGTGACGTGCATCACGCTTCACGGGTCGCCGGCCGACCTATCGAACCATCGGTCATCTCCTATTCCGGCCCTAAGTTGGCGCCATGGCGTCCGATCCTGAAAATCTGAAGAACGCTAAAGGCCAGACCGCTGCCCGTCCTCGGTCAGAACAGCCGGTCGGTCTGCACCTTAAAGCCTGCGTAGACGAACCGTCCGACACCCGAAATCGGGTAGCTCAGTTGACCGATATCCGGCGTCTGGTCGGTCAAATTGTTGACGCCTGCGTAGAACTGAAACCGGTCGTTGACGTCATAGGCAAGGCGAAGGTCGTGTTGCTTGAGTTCCTTGTACCAGACATATTTGGGGTCCACGAGGTCCGGATTGGCCGCCAGTTGCTCGGTCGTGTAGCGGCGTGTCTTGCTGAAATAGTTGAACGAATAATTGGCCGTGAACCCCTTGAGCTTCCAGACGAGGTCCAGCGTTCCGCGCCAGCGCGGGTTGTAGGATTCGAGAATATCGTCATCCACATCAGCGCCGATAGAAGGCACCTCGGTTTTCTTGTCGAGATAGCCGCCGACAAGGCTGACGGCGAAGGAGCCCAGATTGCCCGCTGGAGTGAAGGCATAGCGAACGGAGAAATCGGCGCCCGCCGTTCTGATCGCTGCGACGTTTTGCGGCCGGACATTGAAGCCGATCCGCCGCTGGATATCGTCGCCATCGCCCAGGACGAAGCCGGTGCCCGTGTCGCGGAAGATGTTCTCGCAGAACACATTGTCGACCGTTGGCTGATCGACGCACAGTTCGGCGAGCTCGGTAGCCGTCGGTGTGTTGACCGCATCCTTGATCTTGATGTCGTACCAGTCGAACGTCAGCGTCAGCCCTGGAATGAAGCGCGGCTGGAGGACGACGCCCGCAGTCCAGGACTTGGCCGTTTCTTCCGTCAGGTCGGGATTGCCACCGGTCGTGCCGCGCCGTGATGTGGTGGCCTGCGGATCGGTTGTCGGACTGAAGGCGGCGATTTCTGCTGGTGACAACCCCAACCCCGACAGGATGGTAGTGCAATTGGCCTGCCGATACTGCGTGCCGTCATTTATGCGGCGAAAATCGCAGGGATCAACGACAAAATCGAATGTTCCGGTAGCAGGTTGGAACAGTTCGCCGATGTTGGGCGCACGCACCGCCTGCGAGTAGGAACCCCGGAAACGGATGTCGCGTATCGGGGCATAGATGCCGTCGACCTTCCATGTCGTCGTTTTGCCGACCGTGCTGTAGTCGGAAAAGCGGATGGCTCCGCCAACCGAGAGCAGTTCGGCAAAGCGCATGTTGGACAGGATCGGAGCGTTCACTTCGGCGAAGAACTCCTTCACATTGAACTTGCCGCTGCTAGGGGACAAGGCCGCCGTGTCGCGGAAATCGCCATTCTGGATCAGCAGGTCGGGCGTATCGGAGCTTTTCTCGCGCCGATATTCCCCGCCCAGGGCAAAGCCGAAGGAGCCGCCGCCGGGGAAGGTGAAGGCAGAGTCGAGATTGCCCGAAATCGAACCGGTAACGACCTCCTGAGTGATCTTCGATCGGCTAAGATTGTCCGCCAGCACGAAATCGAGCGCCTCCTGCGACGCCACGCCGTTACCCAGGATGTTGAGGGGACGGCAGGCGCTGCCGGCGCCCGGCGAGAAGGTGGTGGCCGGCCCGCCGAAATTGTCGGGATCGATCACGCCGTCATATTCAAGCGTCGACCGGCAGACGATCTGACCCGTCGTCGGATCGCGGACCGCGTCCAGTGCGGCATAGTAGCGATCACCGATCAGATTTGCCGTCTGGCGGTTCCGTACTTTCGTCTGGCCGTAAATGTAGGAAATATCATATTTGAGGTTGCTGCCCAGATCCCCGTCGAAGCCGGCAACGAAGCGCATCGTCTTGCGCTTTACGGTTTCACCGCGAATGCCGAAATCGAAATTGTCGCGCGAGACATAGGCGCCGTCTGGCGCTGCACCGGCGCCAAAGCGATCGACAAGATAAGCGTTGTCGGGCTGGAGATAAGTGAAAAAGTCAAAGCTGGGCTGTCCGACCGAATAGGCCTGCGTCGCGGCATATTTGCCTTCCGCGTAGAAGCGGATGGCCGACGAGAATTCATAGCTGGTCAACATGTTGAAAACATGCCGCTCGGTTTTGGGCTGCAGGTCGCCGAAATAGCCTGCGACCGGCGTGTTGGATCCGCCAACGGCGCGAGCGTTGCCGCCGATCAACGGGATGCCGCGATCATAAGGCAAACCGCTGCCCGTGAAGTCGGGAATGCCGTCGAGATCGATATCGACGGCGCCATCAGGTGCGCTGTCTGCCCATGTGAGATTGCGGTAGAGAATGCGATCAGGGACGCTCGGATCGTCGCCCAGATCGTCCTGATTCTGGAGGATTTCGCCATAGCGGGCGGGATCGCCCGAAAAGCTCCGCTTGAAGGGGCTGAGGCGGTCTGACTTGTTATATTCGTAAGCGAAAGCGATGTTGCCGCGATCTTCGCTGAAATTCTGGCCAGCCGTCAGGCTGAAATAGCGGTTCGCAGCATCCCCCTTTGAGGAGATGCCTGACTGGCCCCGGACGGAAAGCCCTTCGAAGTTGCGCTTAAGGATAAAGTTGACCACGCCCGACACGCCGTCTGCCCCGTATATTGCGGAGGCGCCGCCCGTGAGCACGTCGACCCTGTCGATCAGATCTTGTGGAATGGAGTTTATGTCAACCGCCGCGGAATTTGCGATTCCGGCGACGTGACGCTTGCCGTTCACCAAGACGAGCGTGCGATCAGTGCCCAGGTTGCGCAGGTTGAGCAGGTTTACGCCTGTCTCGCCGAAGCCCGCATCCGCGCCGCCTGCGAGCGAACTGCCGGTCGACGCCGACAAGGCCGGATTGCGTAGCAGGACGTCGGTGATGTTGGTGCGGCCGGTCTGCTCAATCTGCTCTGCGGTGACGGCGACAATGGGATTGGCGACATCGAGTTCGGGCCGCACGATGCGGGAACCCGTCACGATAATCGTTTCTCCGGCTTCCACGGTGTCTTGCTCATTTTGAGGCGCCTGTTCCTGCGCATGCAGTGACGCCTGCATCAAAGCGACCCCGGCTAGAGCCGTGGCTGCACCCGCGCGCAGGCGCGCGGTCTTCAAAATTCTGTTCATGCTCCAGTCCCCTTGCTCTGGAAGTACGCGCCCCCCGCTCACTATCCCGCCCCAACCGAACCCTTGCGGAATGCGATGGTCAGGTTAATTCCCCGAGCAAAGCTGTAAAGTATAAACTATTGTGATTTAAGAAATTTTCAAACAAGCTGTCACGCAAATGCCACAGGCTTGATATAACTTCGTGGCAGGAACCGATCCGAGATATTCGTGGCTTTTTGAAGCGCGTACGACATGGAAGGCTTCGGCGGATTAGCGGTCATCCTTTATGTGCAGTGCAATGGTGCATAATTGTTGTTTGAAACATTCGAACTTGAATAGATGTGTGAATGAATTCTAGCCCAGTCTGGCTGCCGATGGTTGCGGCCTATGGTGCCGCTTCTCGCCCTATCTAAATGCACGCAAATTTTTTCTGCATAGGGAGCGAGAAGGTCGCCACGTGGCACGTCCCCGGTCTCGTCTGCATGTTCCTCAAACCATTCCGACAGTCATTTCTTGATTGCCCTGATCGCCGCTGTCCGGTTGCTCATGTCCAGCGCGCTCAGTCGAGCGTCGCTATAGGCATATTTCGCGTTCCGGCCTGGACTACCGGCCCGCTTGGGTTTGATGCCGAGTTCCTTGATAACCTCGTCGGGGTCTTTCTCGATCTTGATCGCGCCGGAAATCCGGTTCCCGCCCGGCGAGACGCAAAGCGCCCGGACGGCGGCAAATTCCGACAGAAGCAGGACTCGTAAATTTCCGAAGAAATAACGGTGCTCCAGATAGATCGGGGTGCCCCTCCAGTTGCGGTAGTAGGCCCTTGGTGCGCTTTCGCGCTGGAGATAGGCAAAGAGCTTTTCAAGCGCTTCCCGCGTCTCGTCGGTGGCGTTCGCGTAGATTGGCTCTTGTGGCTTCCGCAGCCTGTCGGTCCCGTATTGGAAACGACGCCAGAGCCACGCCATGATCAGCGGAATGAGGCAGGCTGCGATGGCCATGTTCAAAAGGGTCTCGGCAACCGCTTTGGATGTCAGCGGGCCTCGCGAGGCCCCCAAGGTAGGGCCCCATCGTCTGCGGTCACAGGCAAATAGAGGCAGTCGCTGCCAATCAGCGATTACCTGTAAACTAGCGGAAATCATGGGTTTTTTCAATTATCAGCGAGCATTGGCTGACAGCAATCTGGACCGAGCCGGAATCGAATTACTTAAATAAGATAATGAAAAATAAACAAAATTTCACTTGTATGACAAATGAATCCATCAATCGGTCCATCATCGCTGGAATCAAAATGGGTTCGATTCTCAAACGCGGAAACACAGACCAAAAATAAGGCCGATTCGTCGGCCCTATTTCTACCGAATCATGCTTCAAATGTCATTGTCGAGGGTAAGCGCTCACGGCAGGGATGTCGGACATTTCGGAATGACGGTTACGGAACTAGGCCGCAAGAATTTGCCGTTCGCTTGTGCGCAGGCCGGTTATACAATTTGCCAACGCCGGGTCTGCCTTCACGCCTGTTCTCTCTTTGAGGCAGGTACTGGTCTGAAGGTACACGCGCTGAGAATCACGACGTGCAAGGCCGTATATGGTAACAAGAATGAGCAATATTCTGAGAATGACCGCTATGGCAGGTGGGATGAATTCAGAAACAAAGATTCTCGTAATCGCACTCGTTGCGAACGGAGGAATCTCAATCGCCAAGTTCACAGCGGCAGCGATTACGGGATCGTCCGCGATGTTGACCGAGGGTGTGCATAGCCTCGTCGATTCGGGCAATGAGTTATTATTGATCTATGGCCAGAAGCAGGCAGCCAAGCCTCCGGACGCTGCTCATCCTGGAGGCTACGGCCGCGAATTTTATTTCTGGAGCTTTGTCGTGGCGCTCCTTGTCTTTGCGCTCGGCGCGGGTGTGGCGATCTATGAAGGAATCGTTCACCTACTGGCCCCCGAACCGGCTGTCTCACCGCTGATAGCTTACACAGTTTTGGCAATAGCCTTTTTTCTGGAAGGAGCCTCGACCGCAGCAGCGTTTCGCCGGTTCGACGCGGCTCGGGGCGACAAGCGTTGGTGGCAGGCGCTTACTTCTACCAAGGATGCGGCGACCGTCATCATTTTGTTGGAAAATGGTGCAGCAATGGTCGGTGTTGTTATCGCCGCGATTGGGCTTGGCCTTTCCCAGGCGACCGGTGAACCACGGTTTGACGGTGTTGCGTCGATCCTGATCGGCCTGCTGCTCGGGGCCGTGGCTATCTTTTTGGCCAGGGAAGCGAAAGGCCTACTTATCGGTGAAGCGGCCGATCCTGAACTTATCGCCGGCATTCGCCGCGCCGCGACCCGGGAAGGCGTGATGGGTATCGGCGAGATCGTCACCGTCCACAACGGACCGACCGAAATCATTGCCACTGTAAATGTCGATTTCGATAATCGGATTTCGGCGGGAGATGTCGAGCGTATCATCAGGGAGATCGAACAGATATTGCGAACAGACTTTCCCAGCATCTATCGTGTCTATATCCGGCCACACGAAGATGCCGGGGTCAAATTCGGTGTAACACGGGGATTGGTAAAGCCGGGGCAATCGTTCGATCAGATATCCCATCCAGACGTAGGATAGGCATCCTCATACTCCTGGGGTTGACGTCATCAACGTCGGAAGGCTGTCGAGCTTCATGAGACGACTGGAGCGCGCTCCATTGGCCTGAATTGAACAAGCTGTTCAAGCAATTCACCCTGGCTCCTTAGCAACATTTCCAATCGGTCGATCCGCAGAGCATCGAGCTTTTCGTGCAAGGCCATGATCTCCAGTTCAGCCTTAAGATTGATTTCATAATCGAGGCCGGCCGAAATCCGATCGCGTGCAGCCTGGCGGTTCTGCGACATCAGGATGATAGGTGCCTGCAGCGCGGCGATCATCGAGAGAATCAGGTTCAGGAAAATGAAAGGATATGGGTCGAGCGCTGGACCGAAATATATCAGCACCAGCGTGTTGAGTCCGACCCATGCAACCAGCGCCACCACGAAAATGATGATGAAGGTCCAGGAACCCCCAAAGCGCGCGACCCGGTCCGCGATATGGTCGCCAATGGTCTGGTCGTCGTCTACCGCACGATTGACGCTGCGCGTGACATGATGCCGGTCGACAATTGTGGAAATGACCCGCTGTTCGCGCACCGAAAGTTCGGACAGCCCTCCCTCCAGTAATCGCTGGGCAAGATCTGCAACGCGTGCGGCTGGTTTGCCTTCAGCCATGCTGCGAGCCGGTTGAACCTGAATTTCACTCATCCTATGCCACCCTGTTCATCAGCCAGCGCAACCAAATCCTGTTGCAATTCATAGGAAACGTTTCGCGATTTTTCGGGTGAAGCGGCAAGACGGCAGCTTTTTTCATCGCTTATCGCGGAGGTCAGGCCGCACTTCAGACCCTTAATCCCTCCGCTGTTCCAGCGGGCTGATTTCATAAATTCCTGTTACGCGCCGTCATTTTGCATCCTGCGCCGTTTGCTCAACAGCTCTACCCGCCGATTGCACATCCTTTCCGGCGCCTTCGACAGTGTTGCAACTCGCAACGGCGAAGCCGCCCAGCAAAATTGCAAATCGAATATAATGTGAAATTCTCACAATAAGGCTCCATATTCATTCATGAGGGTATATGCCCTTCGACGACGCGGATCGTTATTGCCGGTCATTGTGCATATTGTCGCCCTCGGCCTTCCTCCTGGCGTGCTCCTGGGCATCGTCTTGCTTCCCGGCAGCGGAGTCATTCCTTCCTTGCGCAGGGGGCGTGGCTTCCCAAGGCCGCTGATCACGATGCCGCATCGCACCGGGGCTAACGCTGGGGTGGTCGGGCGTCGGTACTGCCTGGGGGGTCGCGTCGCGGCGGTAAGGATTTACCGGCTGATCCCTGTGCCCAGACCCACGCCTGTCCGGCGCCATCTGCGGACGCTGCCAGTCGCTCCCGCGCCGATACCGATCCGGGGTGGTGGGACGGGGTCCCCATTCAGGCCTGTAATTGTCGTAATAGTGACTCTCCCAACGAGAGCGATCGGAATAGAATGGACGGCTGCGATAATGATTGTCCCAATAGTCGTCGAACCGGAACGACAACACAAGGATGCTCATATAGGGCGCAACCGTGACAAACGACTGCCGTCTCCCCCGGTAATCGGCACCCAGAAAGCGGCCGGCAACCCAGCCGCGATCCGAACGGTAGCCCACATCGCACCAGCTCCAGTTGTTCAGGCAGCCGTAAATATCGACCCGGCGGTTACCGGGGATGGAGCGTATGGCAGGATAATCGGTGTCCGGCCCGGCCCACATACTGACCTGCCTCAAGGTATAGCCGGCCGATGTCCGATCATGCCGCGACCATCCTGATTGGGCTTGGGCCGCAGGAGCGAGCGACACCAGCGGTATGGTCAGTGCGGCTACTGACGCCATGAGAATGAATGCGCGCATGAAAAATATCCTTTGATGCTGTTCTATTATCATCAATGAAGCTGAAGCCCCCTCGCGCTTGCGAGCGCGCCGGGAACTATATTCACAGCCGACCGGTCAGAAACAGCAGCGCAACGATGATCAGAATAACGCCGATCACCCCAACTCCGCCGTGACCATAGCCATAGCCATAGCCGCCAAAGCGGCCACTGAAACCGCCCAGCAATAGGATGACGAGGATGATGATGAGGATGATACCGATGGACATAACCTATCTCCTGCCGATCCATCCCCTCACTGCGGATGGATCGGCAATGTTCGATCCCATGCCGTTGCTGCTTCAGCGGCAACGGGTATCGCGATCAATCTCGCGGCCCGCAAGCGCCCCCGCGCCGGCGCCAAAGATTGTACCGAGCGTTTCCGATCCGCCGGGCGCGATCATGTTACCGAGCACGCCGCCCGCAATGGCGCCGATGACCAGGCCTGTGCTGCCGTCCGAACGGCGGCAATAATAGCGCCCGTCCTGACCGCGATAGATGCGGTCATTTTGCGTCAGGCGGCGCTCGCCGTAGCGACGGTCCTCACGATAATATCGATCGGCATAATATCCGCTATAATTCGGGTCTGGCCGGTTATAGTCATATTGTCGCCATTGTGCGTACGGACGACGATTATTGCCGTCGTTCATACAGCCCGTAAGCATGGCCGCGGCCATTGCACCTGCTATGAAGATACGCATAGTTTCTCTCCAGCCATGATTGCTATTAATCATTAGGGATGATCATATACGGCTTAAGGATGTATTTTGAGGATCGGAAACTACTCATTTGGTCGAGTGAAGGATCAGTCCGATGACTGGCTGGAAAGTTCGATGGCACTGATGAGTTCATGAAGTTTGAATGGCTTGCGCAGGATGACCGCACCTGGCGCCAATTCCTGCACCTGATAGGGATCGCCCGTCATGAATATATGCGGCACGAAGCCCCCGAGGAGGATTTGAGCGACAGCTGAGATGCCGCTGCTTTCATACAGGTTGGCATCGACGATCATCAGATCGGGCCTGCATCGAACGGCGGCGGCCACCGCTTCCGCTTCGGTCTCGGCAAATGCGCAGACGGTGTGTCCCAGGCCGCTTAGCAGATCTGCAAGGGACATTGCGATGACCGCATCGTCTTCCACGAGCAATATCTGAAGCGGCTTCATGATGCGGCATACTCCCATGCGTCGCCTTTTCCAAGCGTGCACCTCTGGACGATCTTCGATTCTGACCGGCGCTGTGCGCCCAAGAGCGGTCCGGCGAGGGGCTTGCCCATGACCATAGCAGAGCCGTCACCAGACCGATCAGGGTCGGAAATTACTCAAATCTCGCATATGCCATATCGTTTGGGCGTAATGGGTTGCGCTGGCCGACATGCTATAATCCGATCCATGGCAGCATTTACTCCCGAGTCGGGTGTCGGCCAACGACACCGCGGCATCTCGGTCGAAGGGCATGCGACTCCGTCAGCCGCCGAACGACCTTGCCAGCGCACATGATGCAGCGGAGCCCCTCTTTTCCCATCATCGCCATAGGGGCTTCGGCCGGTGGGCTCGAAGCCGCCACCAAACTCGTCGCCGGATTACCCGCCCATTCCGGCATGGCCTTCATTCTGGTCCAGCATCTAGCCCCGACGCATGAGAGCATGATGGTAGAACTGCTCGCCGAACATGGCGCCATGAACGTCGTCCAGGCGAGCGACGGTGCGCTGCTTGAGCCCGATTGCCTCTATGTCATTCCGCCCGGGCGCTATCTGTCGGTACGCTCCGGCGCGCTGCATCTGTCTTTGCCCCAGGCTCGGCACGGCGCGCGTCTTCCCTTCGATTTCCTGATCAAATCGCTGGCGCAGGATTGCGGTTCACGCACTGCCTGCCTGATCCTTTCCGGCACAGGCGCGGACGGAAGCCTCGGCGTGCCTGCACTCAAGGAAAAGGGCGGCTTCATCATCGCGCAGGACCCTGACGAAGCGGACTATGACGGTATGCCGCGCAGCGCCATTCTCACCGGCAAGGTCGACGCGGTGCTTCCTGTGGGCCGGATGCCGGAAGCACTTGCGAAATTCGGTAAGCATGTCGCTGCTTTGCCCGATCGGCCTGAATCGACCGGCTTGCCCGATGTCATCGACTTTCTCCGGCAGACGACCGCGCATGATTTCCGGCTGTACAAGCGTGGCACGCTGGAAAGGCGGATCGAAAGACGGATCGGCCTTGCCCCGATCGAGGCGAAGAATATGCACAGCTATTTGCAGCTGTTGCGGAATGACCCGCGGGAGCGCGATCAGCTCGCCAAGGACCTGCTCATCAACGTCACCCGCTTCTTTCGGGATCCGCAGGTCTTCACGACCCTGGGCAAAACGATCATTCCAGACCTCATTGGGGGATTGAAAGAGCATCGGGCGCTGCGGATATGGGTGCCGGGTTGCAGCACGGGCGAGGAAGCCTATTCCATTGCGATGGTTTGCCGTGACGCCATCACGGCCGCCAGGCGCGATATCAAGCTCCAGCTATTTGCGTCCGACGTTGAGCCCGATGCCATCGCTGCCGCCCGCGAAGCCCTTTATCCCGGAACCATTTCGGAGGATGTTTCGCCCGACCGTTTGGCCCGATTTTTCAGGAAGGAGGATGGCGGCGGCTATCGCGTCGTTGCCGACCTGCGGGGCGACGTCATATTCACGGTCCAGAATCTGCTGGCGGACCCGCCTTTTTCGCGGATCGACCTGATATCGTGCCGGAACCTGCTGATCTATCTGAACCCCGAAGCGCAGTCGAAGGCCGTCGCGCTGTTTCATTTCGCCCTGCGCGAACAGGGGATATTGCTCCTCGGCCCTTCGGATGCCGCCGGTAATATCGACGACCGCTTCGAACTGATCGCGAAGACCGAGAAAATCTATCGGCATATCACGCGGAGCCGGCCCGGCGATCCGGGCTTTCCGTTGAGTTTCGACGAGAGCATTCCCACATTGGCCGCGTCAACCGGAACGCAACCGCCGGCGCGTCAGGCGACGCTTGCCGATCTGTGTCGTCAGGCCGTGCTCAGAACGCATGCGCCGGCCGCCGTGCTGGTCAATCGTCAGCGCCAGTGCCTCTATTCGCTTGGCCCCACGGACCGATATCTGCGCGTAGCGCCCGGTTACCCCTCGCACGACCTGCTCGCGATGGCGACCCCTGCCTTGCGGACGAAGCTGAGGCTCGCGATCGAACAGGCCGGGAAGGACAGGCCGCAGGTCAGCGCCGGACGCAGCCGGCTGAACCGCGATGGCGCGACGATCTGGTTTGACATCGATGTCCGGTTTCTGACGCATGAGGGAGAGGAGCTGTTGCTCGTCTGCTTCATCGAAGAGACTGGCCGGGAACGCATGCCGGGTTCCATCCTGGCGCGTGTCGACCGGTCCCGGATCGCCGATCTGGAACGCGAACTGGAAGAAACCCAGGACGAATTGCAGAATGCGCTGCAGAATCTGGAAATGTCGACCCAGGAACAGAAAGCCATCAATGAGGAGGCCTTGTCCGTCAACGAGGAGTTCCAGTCGACCAACGAAGAATTGCTGACATCCAAGGAAGAGTTGCAATCCCTCAACGAGGAGTTGACGGCACTGAACTCGCAGCTCCAGGAAACACTTGATCGCCAGCGGACGACCGCCGACGATTTGCAGAACGTGCTCTACAGCACGAATGTGGCGACGCTGTTCCTTGACCGTGAACTCAGCATCCGCTTTTTCACGCCCGCAACCAGATCCATTTTCAACGTCATACCTGGCGACATTGGCCGGCCGCTCGCCGACCTCCATTCGCTCGCGACGGATGAAGATCTGCTCACCGATGCCCAGGCGGTCCTGGCGGGCAAGGATGCCATTGAACGCGAAATCGGCGCGAAGAACGGTGTCTGGTTCGTGCGGCGCATTCTTCCCTATCTTGCCCATGACAATCGGGTCGAAGGCGTCGTCATTACCTTCGTCGATATCACCGAGCGCAAGCTGGCCGTATCGGCCGTGGACGCGGCGAGGCAGGAAGCTGAACGGGCGAACCTGGCCAAATCGAGCTTTCTGGCGGCGGCAAGCCACGACCTGCGGCAGCCGCTGCAATCGCTGACGCTGCTACAGGCGCTTCTGGCGCAGCTGGTCGAAGGCGAGGATGCTCAGAAACTGATCGCCCGGTTCGATCAGACGGTCGGCGCGATGTCGGGCATGCTCAACGCTTTGCTCGACATCAACCAGATCGAAGCGGGTGTGATCACGGCGCGGCCCGTGGCCTTCCCGATCAGGGATTTGCTCGACCGGCTGCAGAATGAATTCACCTATCTGGCCCAGGCGAGGCATTTGTCTCTGCATGTCCGGCCAAGCTCTGCGATAGTCGAAAGCGATCCGCGCCTGCTGGAACAGATGCTGCGTAATCTGCTTGCCAACGCCATAAAATATACCAAGCGGGGCCGCATAGTGCTGGGCTGCCGACGCAGCGGCGACGGGCTGCGCATCGAAGTCTGGGACAGCGGGATCGGTATCCCGGAAGACCAGCTTCATGCGATCTTCGATGAATTTCATCAGGTCGACAACGCCGCGCGCGAACGCAGCCTTGGTCTTGGCCTCGGCCTGTCGATCGTCCAGCGCCTCGGGGCATTGCTGGATCATGAAGTGCGCGTCCGGTCGGCCCCCGGCAGAGGGTCGGTTTTTTCCATCGGCGTCAGGCGAGGCAGCGGCGGCTCCCGCCCGGCGCTCGTTGCCGAACGGGGCGAGCATGATGCCGGAAAAACGGCCCGCTCAGGTTGCGAGATCATCCTTGTTGAAGATGATCCCGACGTCCTTGACCTGCTCGCGCAACTGCTCAAGGCTGAAGGGCATATCGTCAGGATCGCGCCGGACGGAAAGACTGCCGTGAAGCTCGTATCGGGTGGAGCGATCCGGCCGGATATCATCCTGGCCGACTATAATCTTCCGGGCGGCATGAACGGCCTGCAACTGCTGGCGAAGCTCCGCAATCTGCTTAATCATCCCGTGCCCGGCATCATCCTGACCGGCGACATATCGACGGCTTCCCTTGCGGAGATCGCGCTTCAGGATTGTGTGCAACTGAGCAAGCCGGTACAGCCCCGCGAACTTGCCGCGGCGATGGAGCGGCTCTTGCCGGACAGTGCGCCGCATGGCGCCCCGATGGATGGGGCGTCGGGCGCCGGTCCGGTGCCCACCGTGTTCGTCGTGGATGACGACCCGGAAATTTGTGCGTCCCTTCGCGACGTACTGGAAGCCGACGGCAGCCATGTCGAGGCTTTTGGAAGCCCGGAGGCGTTTCTCGCCGGATATCTGCCGGGGGGCGAGGGATGCCTGCTGATCGACGCCAACCTGCCCGGCATGAGCGGCATCGCACTTTTGGAAGCGCTTCGGGACAGGGGCGACCGATTGCCGGCGATCATCATCACGGGCAGCGGCGAAATCGGGCTGGCGGTTCAGGCGATGAAAGCGGGTGCCTGCGATTTCATCGAAAAGCCGGTCGGACGCGCGGCACTGCTCGCCAGCATTGGCGGTGCGCTCGAACAATCTCATGATGCCGGTAAATCGTCCGGGGTCCAGGAAGCCGCCTCACGCCGGATCGCTGCATTGACGAAGCGGCAGCATCAAATAATGGACATGGTGCTTTTGGGGCATCCCAGCAAGAATATCGCTGCGGATTTGGGCATCAGCCAGCGTACCGTAGAAAATCACCGGGCATCGATCATGCGTAAAATGGGGGCAAGGTCGCTTCCTGAACTGGCGCGTCTGGTATTTGCGTGGCCATCGGCAGTTTCCTGATCTGACTGGGCGTGCGGCCAAGGAACTGCTTGATTTCCCTGATGGAATGAGACTGGTCATAAAAACTGTCGTAGCAAAGCCCGTGCCGGTCCTGACCACCGCGCGCGATCTGCACGGCAAAGCGGAGCGCCCTATATTTGCGAGCCAGATATTGAGGGGGCGCACCATAGAGGCGATTGGTCAGCCTGCCGACTTGCCGTTCCGAGAGGCCGGTGGCGGCCCGAAGTTCGCGCACTTGCGGCGATGTCTCGCTGGCCAGCCAGTCGTCCACCGTAGCGACAAATGCCCTTATCGCCGGACGCACCTCGGCCATATTCGCTCGCAGATAATCCCAGAGCAAGATCACCGCTTCTTCCGGCTCATCAGCTGCCTTGAGTCGACTGAGAATCTCCTCATGGGCGGCGCCACCAGCACTCGCCGTCATGTCATAAAGGCGGTCAATATGCGCCGATGCATCACGGCCGGTAAGCGCAAGCCAGCCCAACGGCAGCAATGCGACCCCCAACATTTGCAGAGGCCCAGCCAACAGAAAGCGGGTCGCCCCCATGGTCGGGCCGAGCATGCAGACCATCGGCGTCGCGAAGGTGGCGGAATCGGCAAAGATATAGTGGCCGCTGCCCGACAGCATGAAGCGCAATTGGGGAAAGTCTGCGCCCATCATGCCAGTGGCATGATCTGTATCCGTCGTGACCAGATATATGCAGCCGATGTGCAATCGCAGATCGGCTGGCGGGGCGAAATAACGCAGACGGATCGAATTGGGACTGCCGGATGGATGAAAATCCTGTCTGGTCAGGATATCGGAAGCCGAGTTCCTTCCCGAACGCGATCCCTTTCGGTGCAGACCCACATTTGTCATGGCAATTCCCCCATGTTTCCGCTTCACTCGCCCCGTATTGCTGCAACCATCCGCACTTCCGAGCGCGCTTCGCCGACAATGTCGGGTTCACTGTTCGCAAAGAAGCCTCGGAAATTACTCAGCCGGTTCTGGCGACCTGAATGCGGTGATCTCGCAGCTTTTCTCCGGGCTGCAGAAATATTGGCCATGAGGATGGAATCGATGCCGTCATCCAACCGGATATATGGTATAGTGCTTCATCACTCGCTTTTGATCGCAAGCATCCTGTGACAGAGAGACATCCGCTCCCGCTTGCCTGATGGGAGCTCCTCCTATGATTACGATGCGTAAATATGAGACGAAAAATCCCCAAAGGAATGATGATTTTGTCGGGGCGGTCGCCCGCATGGCCTATGCGGGATCGATCCACGGCTATGAGAAAATCGTCGCTGCCAGGATTTGGTTGAAAGGCCATATTCGAAGAGCCGGCGACGAGGCGTGGGCTGCGGGACGAAAGGTTGAGCTCGAAGATGCCCTCGACGAATGGGAGAATGAGGGTGGCGGCCTGGTTCAGCGGGAATGCTGATCCCGGTTGCGCCGTTCCTGCTGCGAGCCGTCCATTTTGATCTTGAAGGAGCGTTCCGATGGCCAAAAGTCAGAAAAGATCGAACCGCGAAGTTCGTAAACCCAAGGCCGCAAAGCCCCGGAAGCACAATGCCTCCAGCCCTTCGCAGAAGCCGGGTACATTGAGCATCGTGACGCTGAAAAGCTGATGACGTTATCCGTGCTGGGCGGGTGCGTCTTTCAATCGTCTGCAGGGCGTTGCAGACGATTGAAATCGCTCTTGTCCGCGCCGCGCTTCATGAGGGCGCGTTCCTTTTCCTCGTCCTCCCGGTGCAATTCCAGAGCGATCGCTGCGCCTTGTGCGCTTAACATGCCCCGCTCTCCGCTTTCCTGTGCCTCCGCCTCCATGGCCTGGACCTCCCAGGCGTTGGCGGCCGCAAGCGCGATCCTGCGCACCTTCTCAAGGGGTGAGGCCGCCGCGACCTGCCGATGATACGCTGCCTGCCGCCTGCACATGGCTGAACTGTTGAGCATGGCTGACCTATCGGCTGTCGTCGGCGGGTATGTTTTGGACCCAGAGAGGAACCGAGGCCCGATTCGCGGGCGGGACCCCGGCCACTCGCGCTGCCCTTTGATCGCGCTCCCAGGCCGCATCCAGATGCTCAGGGTTGACCGGGTGACGCTCGATGGCCGCGCCATTTCTGATGCGCAGCGTTGTAGCTATCCGGCGTAAGGCCGTATGGACATTGCCCTTAAGCACCTCCTCTTCCGTTTCCACATCATAGGTGCCGGCGGGAAGAGGCGTTTCGAATTCCGGCAGTTGGAATGGCTCGGAAAATATCACCGATTTGTGGGTGGTCTGGCTGATCATGACGGCTGCTCGTTAGAGGGGCATGTAGGCGGCAAAGCGTCTGACATCGATTATCTCCCATTTGCAGGCGGGAACACGATGGTCTCTCTGTCACGACATGCCTGGGGCAAAAATCCGGGTGATCGCACATTGTAGCACAGATATGGCTCAGGGCTGCACCTAATCGAGGCGGACGGGAAAGGGCGGAAAGGAATGCCGCCGCCGGTCCTTCTTCACCACGCGACCCGCCAGCGACGCTCACGTGGCTTGCAGGTCGTCGAGGGCGCCGTTGAGGCGTTGCATATCGGCCCGGGACAGCGCTCCCCCGCGCGCAAGCTTGTCGCGAGCAGTCGTGAGCAGACATTCCAGCCGCTGTAATTTTATCAGTTCGCTTGCCGGCACAGACGGCAGGCGAGATTGTGCCTGTATCAGTGAAACCGCCAGGCCAACGCTGTTCTGGGATATATTCATGATGCCTTTTTCCATGATCCAAATGCGGCGCTTGAGGGCGCTGGCGTCAATTGTTCATGAATAGCCCCTAGTTTTCTAGACGCCTTCCGCTTTCAAAATCTTCTGCCGTTCGAACTCGACAGGCGACAGCATCCCGTTCCTGACCTGCTTTCGAACCGGGTTGTAGAACATCTCGACGTAATTGAACACGTCCTGCCGGGCTTCCTCGCGGGTTCTGTAAGTCCGGCGCCGGATGTGCTCGCGCTTGAGCGAGGAGAAGAAGCTCTCGGCCACCGCGTTGTCGTGGCAATTGCCGCGCCGGCTCATCGAGTGCTCAAGATTGTGAGCCCGGATGAACGCAGCCCAGTCCATACTGGTGAACTGCGAGCCCTGGTCCGAATGGATCAGCACCCGGTGCTTCGGCTTACGCCGCCATACCGCCATGTGCAGCGCCTGCAGCACCACATCGGTGGTCTGCCGGCTCTGCATCGACCAACCCACCACGCGGCGGGAATACAGATCGATCACGACAGCCAGATAGGCAAACCCTTCCAGGGTGCGGATGTAGGTGATGTCTGTCACCCAGGCCCGGTCTGGTGCAGCCACGTCGAACTGGCGATCGAGGGTGTTGTCGACCACCAGGGACGGCCTGCCGCCATAGCTGCCGGGCCTGCGCTTGTAGCCGATCTGCGCCCTGATGCCCGCCAGCCTGGTCAACCGGGCAACGCGGTTCGGGCAGCAGGTCTCGCCTTGATCCAGCAGGTCATCGTGCAGCTTGCGGTAGCCATAGATCTTGCCGCTGTCGTTCCAGGCCTGCCGGATCAGTTCCGTCTGCCGAGCATCTTCTCGAGCCCGCTGGCTCAGCGGGCTCTTCTGCCAGGCATAGAAACCACTGGGCTGGATGCGCAGGCATCGACACATCGACCGAACCCTGAACTGGTCACGATGCTCAGCAACGAACGCGTATCTCACTTTGCATCCCTGGCGAAATACGCGGTGGCTTTTTTTAATATGTCGCGCTCCTCGGTCACCCGGGCCAGCTCGCGCTTCAACTGGCGGATCTCGGCATCCTTGCCGGCATCGCTCGACACTTGCTTCGCCAGCTGCCGCTTCCACGCATACAGCGAGTGCTGACTCACGCCTAGCCGCTGCGAGACCTCGGCTACCGGATACCCGCGCTCGGTGATCTGGGCCACCGCATCACGCTTGAACTCATCGCTGAAATTGGGCTTCCCCATCATCACCTCCTGTCCTCAAAAGTAGGATTGAAGGCGTCTAGAAAACTAGGGGCTATTCAGCATGTAACGGTGAGGCCACCTAACGACTTGTTTGGAAGAAGCCCCTTCCAGCAATGCCAGAATGTCCTCGGAGAAGCTTGCTTCCTCACATTGAGGGTGGCCTTCCAGCATCGGCCTTCGGCCGCGCCTGCCATTTATCAAGGAACTGCAAGGCCGGAGTGACGGTGATGCCATGCAGCAGGATCGAAACAAGCACCGTCAAGGCGACGATGCTCCAAAGCTTCGCCGGGTCAGGGAAATCAGCCTGATTGAGGGCGAAGGCGAGATAATAGATCGTGCCCATTCCTCTAATTCCAAAGAAAGAGATCACGACTTTTTCCCGCCAGGGTATCTGCGATCCGCTGAGGCTGATGAAGCCGGCGAGCGGACGCGCGACAAGAATGGTGAGGGAAGTGAACACAATGATCCGGGCGTCCAGCTTTGCCAGTAAGCCGGCATGCATGACCATGCCGCCGAACAGGACGAGCAACAGCATCATGAGCAGGCGTTCGGTTTCCTCCGCGAACGCATGCAGCCGATGCTGATAGCTGTGGTCACGGCTGGCATGACGAAGGCCGAGCGCTGCGACGAACACAGCAAGAAAGCCGTACCCACCGGCCAGTTGCGTTAATCCGTAAGCAACCAGCGCGGCGCCCAGGGCGACGAAACCGTCGCCGGTGCGCGACAGCTTGGCCACATTGGGAAGGTGGAAGGTCAAATGGCCAAGCACCCTGCCAATGCCATAACCCATGCAGAGCCCGACCAGAAGTTTCCAGATCAGGTCGATCAGCAGCCAGCGCCCGAACGCCTCGGTCCCGAACGACAGGCCTGTCATGGCGATCGCCAGATTGACGAAGGGGAAGGCCAACCCGTCATTCAGTCCCGCTTCGGATGTGAGCGCGAAGCGGGCTTCCCCTTCCTCCCCCTCTCCGGGTGCTCCAACCTGAACGTCGCTGGCCAGCACGGGGTCGGTCGGCGCGAGACTTGATCCTATCAACACTGCCGCGGCAATTCCCAGCCCCAGAAGGGACGAGGCGAGCGCCGCGACCAGCAGGATCGTGATCGGCATCGCAATTGCAAGAAGACGCCAGGTGAGTGCCCAGCGATGAAGCCCGATAAGCCGGTCAATCTTCAGGCCGGCGCCCATCAGTGAAACCACCACGACCAGCTCGCTCAGGCGTTCGACAGCGATCGGGTGTTGTAGCGGATGAACGGCAAAGGGGTGCAACGCTGGCAGCATGAACAAGGCTGCGCCGGCCCCGACACAGAAGATTGGCAGCGAGAGCGGCATTTTCCGCATGATCATCGGAACCCAGGCCGTCATCAATATGATCGCACCGAGGCCCGCCAGTATCTGGATGTAAAGAGCGGCGTTGGGCATGGGCCTTCCTGCACCCCTTCAGAGCGGTACCACGCTCACGCGAACGCCCATGTCGAGGAAATCGTCCGGAGCGACAGTGAAGCCGGTGGCGCGCAGTGCATCCTCAATCACCTTGCGCACGCCGGTCGCGACTGTGGGTCGGACATTGATGCGCTCTTCATGACAGGGGGTGACGGAGCCTGCGTGGATGCAAGCGACGGGACAAGCGCCCGCGTTGCCAGCGGTGTCTTGATCTCACGGTCCCGCTCAACAGCGTCCTTGGTCAAACCCCAGAAGCCGTGGGTACGCTGAAATGTCGCTCGGGCTTGATCGTCGATCAGGGTCACGCGGCGACCAAACTGGGCCTGCACCTCCACCGCCTATTTCTCGCAATAGCCGAAGCCGGGATCGCGATGCACAACGATAGGCGCGGCCGCGCTGGCTGCGGTCGAAAACGGCATCAATGCAGCAGCAATCAGGTGACGTTTCATGCTTCGAGACCTCCTCGCATGCTTCTCTATACGCGCATGAGTACGCGAAACCTCAATCTATCTTGGCGCTCCGATAGGTTTGAATTTTGGTCGGGACCATTGGGAGATATCCGTGACGTCTCCCTACGGAATGCCCATAGTTTTAGCCGAGCGTTTTTTGCGCGGCCATCAAAGGTCGTAGGAGACGTGCGATGGTGCAATTCGAGATCATGTCCGAGGCACGCAAGAGCCTCAAAGCATGGCTTGATCGGCGCGGCGGGACGATACGCCACTTCGTATTCCCAAGCGGGATCGACCTCGGTCATTTGAGTACACGTCAATATGCGCGCCTCGTCGATGAATGGGTCTCGACGATCGGCCTCGACAGACGCGAGTATGGCACACACTCGATCCGACGGACCAAGGCGGCGCTGATCTACAAAGCCACAGGCAATCTTCGCGCCGTGCAAATCCTGCTCGGCCATACCAACATCGAAAATACAGTCAGATATCTCGGCGTAGATGTCGATGATGCTCTGACGCTGTCCGAACGGACCGAAATTTGAAAATTCCGGCTTCCTGATATCTCTGGGAAGCCGGTCCACCCCTATGAACGACCGGCAGGTATCAACGAGCGAATCTGCCCCCGCGAACGACAGCTTTGTCGGCGGCAGCAGCCGCCGAGCAGGAAGACTTCGGTCGTAGAATTCGAAGTAAAATTAGGGCGCGATTTCGTTGTCCAACGCTTCAAAAGCCTCGCGGAGCACCGCCTCGATTGGACGTTGTCCGCCCTCGTTGTGAAATATTTCCGTTGAAAGCCGGATGGCGCCGATGGCCATCATTGCGACGAGCCGCAGTGCCATCTCACTCGGCTGATCTGGCCAGCGCTCTCGCAGCGCCGCGAGCAGTGTTTGCTCGTGTTGCACATAGCTTGCCTGCTTTCGCGCCTGAACCGCTTCGCTAGAGCGCATGAGCCTGTCGATAACGATCATGTCGTCCGTCGGTACTGACGCGCTAACCACCACCACTGCCTCGCGGATCGCATCGAGTGGTCGCATGGTGTCTGGCGCACGCCGGATTGCGTCCGCGATCATCGCGCCCATGCCGCTCTGCAAAGACAGGAGGATGTCGTCCTTCGACTTGAAATAATAGAAGAACGTCCGCCGAGAGATTCCGGCCGCGACCGCGATCTCGTCGATGGTGGTCGTCTCGTAACCCTTGGCGACGAAAAGCGCGATTCCCGCATCGGTTATCCGCTGCAGGGTCTCGCGGCGCTTGCGCTCCCGCAATCCGTCGGTGGACATTTGAGAGGTTGCGCTCGGCACAATAAGCATTGCCTCTTGAAAATTACACTCAGTGCGATATTTGTCTTTTTACACTAAGTGCGCTTTTTTGAAAAGGCTCCTCCCGTGACGACATGGACCGTATCCGACATTCCCTCCCAGCGCGGCCGATCTGCGGTCATTACGGGAACAGGAGGCCTAGGCTTCGAGGATGCGCTGGCCTTGGCAAGTGCTGGTTGCGACGTCATCATCGCAGGCCGTAGCCAAGAAAAAGGGGCTGCAGCGATCGCATCGATCCGATCCCAGGTCCCACATGCCCATGTGCGCTTCGAGCAGCTTGATCTCGCCAGTCTGAAGTCCATTGCAGCATTTGGAGAGAGGCTGCGAAATCAGCAAGCGAGCCTCGACCTCCTGATCAATAATGCCGGTGTCATGGTGCCTCCACAGCGCCGGGAGACAGAAGACGGGTTCGAGTTGCAGCTTGGGACCAATTATCTCGGCCATTTCGCGCTCACAGGCCAACTCCTGCCGCTCCTGAGAGCCAGCGATGGCGCCTGGGTCATTACACTGTCGAGCGTCGCAGCACGGAGCGGCTCGATCGATTTTGACGATCTGAATGCGGACAAGCACTACAAGCCCATGCCGATCTACAGCCAGTCGAAGCTGGCCTGCCTCATGTTCGCGCTGGAACTACAGCGCCGCAGCGAGGCAAATGGATGGGGACTCTCCAGCATTGGCGCACATCCGGGTATCGCGCGAACCGATCTGCTTCACAATGCACCAGGACGCTGGAGCGCGATGGGCCTGACGCGATCGCTGCTATGGTTCCTGTTCCAACCCACGTCTCGGGGCGCACTCCCGACGCTCTTCGCCGCAACATCCCCCGACGCGGAACCGGGAGCCTATTATGGTCCGGACGGGTTGAGTGAAACGCGAGGCTTCCCAGCTCGGGCGAACATACCTTCAAGGGCTTTGGATGAAGTGGCGGCCACACGCCTGTGGACTGTCTCGGAACAACTCATCGGCATGACGATCGTATAGCTGAATGTAGGACCGCTATCGGGCTGCGCAATTCGGGCCACGAACGTCGGGGATCAGGGCGATCGCAGTCGGACCGAAATTTGAAAAGAGATGATCGGCGTTTCGCGCCGCTGGCGCGATCCTGCTCTATTCCGCTTCGCTCCACCGAGCCGCCCTTGGCGTCTCGTCCCATGCGGGTAACGATCAGTAACGCATGAGGGCCGGTGCTACGCACCGCCCCGGCGGTCGCCGCGCCTGCGGTGCGACAGCGTTGGCCTTGGCGGCGTCGATCTGGCGGGTGGGCGTCGCTTGCCCTTAGGCCCGCCGCGCCGGGCCGCAACTCCGGCTTCGCTGGAGTCCTCCACCTTCGTTCCGGTCCTGCGGATGCAGCCCGGCTCTGCCGGCGGGCCTGCCGGTCCGCTCCTGCCGCCCACCCGCCATTCCGGCGCCGGTTGCGGCGGTTTGAAGGAGTGAAGGACCATGGAACTCAAGCATATCGACATCGCCAAGCTCACTGTCTCTGCCGTCAACATGCGCGGCAAGGGCAAGGCGGACCTGTCTAACATTCTGCCGTCCGTGCGGGCACGGGGCGTGTTGGTGCCGCTGATCGTCAGGGTGAATGGTAGTCCGGACACCTATGAGATCGTGGCAGGCAAGCGGCGCTATCAGGCGGCGCTTGCCGTCGCTGAGGAAAGCGGCGAAGCCGAGGCGCTGCCCTGCGCGGTGATCGAGGCAGGGGACGACGCGGCGGCGCTGGAAGCTTCGCTGATCGAGAATATCGCCCGGCTCGATCCTGATGAAATGACCCAGTGCGAAACCTTTACGCGATTGATGCGCGAGGGACGCAGCGTCGAGGAACTGTCGCTGACCTTCGGACTGACCGCGTTGCAGGTGAAGCGGACGCTGGCCTTGGGCAATCTGCTGCCCCGCATCCGTAATCTCTTCCGGGCGGCAAAGATCGATGTCGTTACCGTGCGGCATCTGACCCTCGCTTCCAAATCCCAGCAGCGCGACTGGCTGGCCCTGCTCGATGACGAGAGCGCCTATGTGCCGACGGGATCGGCGTTGAAGGCATGGCTGTTCGGAGGGGTGTCGATCCCGATCAAGGCGGCGCTGTTCGATGTCGATAGCTATGAAGGCGGGATCGTGGCCGACCTGTTCGGGGAGGATCGCTATTTCGCGGATGTCGTGGCCTTCTGGCAGGCCCAGAATGCGGCGATAGAGACGCGGGTCGAGCAATATCGGGATGCCGGATGGCGCGATATCGTCCTTCTCCCACAGGGCGAACCCTTCCATGGCTGGGAATATGAGCGCTGCCCCAAGCGCAAGGGCGGCAAGGTCTATGTCGTCACCAGCCATAGGGGCGATGTCACTTTCCATGAGGGTTATCTCACGACCAAGGAAGCCCGCAAGCTGGAGAGGCAGGGGGAGAGCGGTGAAGCCACCAACAAGCCCTCACGGCCCGAAGTGACGAGCAGCCAGCAGGATTATATCGACCTGCATCGCCATGCCGCCGTCCGGGCAGGAATAATCGGCCATCCCGGCCTCTGCCTGCGGGTGGCGGTGGCGCATATGATCGCGGGATCGCCGCTTTGGACGATCAGGACCGAACCGCAGCGCGCCGCCGATGCGATTGCCGAGAGCGTCGAGAACAGCCCATCCGAGGCGCAGTTCGATGCCGAGCGGCGCAGGCTGCTGGCGGTACTGGACTTCGATGCAGACACCCCAACCATCACGGGTGGCAGCGATGGGCTGACCAGCCTCTACGCCAGACTCTGCACCTTGGACGATGCCACCGTCATGTCCATCCTGTCTGTGGTGATGGGCGAGACCTTGGACGCACGGTGCGATCTTGTCGACGCGCTGGGCATGCAGCTTGGCATCGACATGGCGCAGGTCTGGCAGGCCGACGACGCCTTGCTCGATAGCCTCCGCGACCGTGAGGTGATCGACGCCATGCTGGCCGAGGTGGCGGGCAAGGATATTGCCGAAGCCAATGCGAAGGCAACCGGCAAGACCAAGAAGCAGATCGTTCGCGATTGTCTGACAGGCACCAACGGACGCACCATGGTCGAGGGCTGGGTGCCGCGCTGGCTGCGCTTCCCGGCCAGCGGCTACACGCAGCGCGGCGGCGTCGGCAGCGTCAGCCGGACGACCAGCGCCGTAGAGGCCATGGCCTTGTCCGCCTACGCCGAACCCCATGGCGATCCCGCACCCTTGCCACAGGCCGCATGACCTGTCCTGGCCGGCGGTCTTTCAAACCGCCGGTCCTTCCTTTGAACGGGAGACCTGTCATGACCGACACCCCCGATCCTGATCGGCTGGAACGTCTGGAGGCGGCCCTGCTGACAATGCCGCGCCTGCGCCGGGAGATATTCCTCGCGGTGCGGCTCGATGCCATGACCTATGAGGAGGTCGCCAGAATAACCGGCCTTTCCGTCAGGGCCGTCGAACGGCAGATGGTCCGCGCCATCGCTCATATCGGTTATCATCTGCGCCATGGAGAAGCATCGCCACCGCGCCGATGGTGGCGCAAATGATTGCGAGGCGGAGAGATTTCATGCCGCCAACCTCATCGCTGCTACGCGGCGAGGTTGGCGGATTTGCGATAGCAGGTTAGGACTAGGGCCATGAAGACCAGCCTCGATCATCTGCCCGAAGGCAAGCGCCGCGAACTGGCGCATGTGGTCGAGACCGTGCGCGAGGGCTTTGCCCGCGCTACCGCGCAGCGCACCCAGCCGCGCTACCGCAACGGCAAATTGCTCAAGATCATCCTGTTCGGCAGCTATGCCCGAGGCGACTGGGTCGAAGACCCGGTGGGGCGCTATTTCTCCGATTATGATCTGCTGATCGTCGTCAATCATGATGACCTGACCGACATTGCGGAATTCTGGGAGAAGACCGAAAGCCAACTTCTGGCCGATCTGTCAGCGGGCACGGTTCTGCGTACCCCGGTCAGTCTTATCTACCACAGCCTCGACGATGTGAACGACAAGCTGCGGCTGGGTCGCTACTTCTTCATGGACATATTGCGTGACGGGATTTCACTCTTCGAGGAGCCGGAGCACCCCTTTGTCGAGCCGCAACCGCTATCTGCGGAGCAGGCACTCAAGGAGACGCAGGACTATTTCGACGAGTGGTTTGAAAGCGCTGAAACTTTCCTGAAAACGAGTCAGCTCGTGAAGGAAATGGATCGTCCGAAGGAAGCGGCGTTTCTCCTGCATCAGGCGACCGAGCGCTTCTATCATTGCCTGTTTCTCGTCCGCACTTTGTACAGCCCCAAGAGCCATAATCTGAACCGGCTGCGCGATCTGGCCGAGGAACTGGAGCCGTCGCTCAAAACCGTTTGGCCCCGCGAGACCCGTTTTGAGAAGCGCTGCTATTCCCTGCTGCGCGACGCCTATATCAAGGCCCGCTATTCGCGGGCCTATCGCATCACCGAAGAGGAATTGGACTGGATCGCGCAGCGGGTGTCGCTGCTGCAAAATCTTGTCCGCGAAGCTTGCGAAAGCCGCATCGAAACCCTCGCCAAGGCTGCCTGAGCGCAGCGCGTCACGCCGCTTCCCTGGCTTCTATATCCAGCACCAATTGCCGCCCGTCATCATGCGGTTTGGCATGGATCGGACACAGCGTCTTGCTGCCACAGGCGAGCGTCATCCATTCGACTTTCCATTCAATCTGCGCACGGTCATGACGCCCCTCGCGCACGATCCTGACAATGGCCGCACCCTCCGCCGCGAGCGTGAAATGGCAGCGCCCGCTGCCAATATCATGATGGCCGCGCAGCAATGTCCCATCGGAAAAGGCGAAGGAAAAGCCGTCTGTCACCGCGCTGGCAGGCAGGTCGAATATGGTCTCGACATCGCCGCTCAGCCTCAGCCTGCCGCCGTCCATTGCCTCGATCTGCACGCCCATGCCTGGCCCTTCCCTGAGAATCGCTATGGGCCTGAGAATAGAACATATAGGGAACATAAGGAAGGGGTGCCGGGTTAGGAGATCGCAGCAAGATAAAGGCCGGCACGCTTCGTCGCATCTGCCCGGCCAAGCCTTTGTCTGCACATCCTTTTTGCTGGAGACGGCCTGTCTCCCGAGAGCCAGAAAACCGGCACTGTCTGTCCGCAAAGCCGCAGCAAAGCTGGACTTTCGCGCGAGATACTTGAGGCCTTGGGACCTTTCTCGCCATATCCTGACTATGGCACAGGATGACGATAGCTTCGAGCCCCGCGTCGGGCGTTCGCGGCGCAAGGGCGCCCGCCCGCCGCGTGCGGCTCGGCTGCGCTCGCAGATATTGAAGCAGGTTGCCCGGCGCGGCGGCAACCCGCGCCGTTTGGGGCTTGATGGGGCGGATTCTGGTCCTCGCTCCGGCCGCTTCAATGCACGGGGGCGCGGCGCGCGGATTGCGGCTGCCGTGCCGCGCGGTTCGGGCTGGTCCTTCGACCGGGGCAGCGGCATGCGGGTGCGGCCCCGGCGGGTGACGGTGAAAGCGCGGGTCGTGAAGCTTGCCGGCAAGGCCGGCGCCGTGGGGATGCATCTGCGCTATCTCGAACGCGATGGCGTCAGCCGCGAGGGGGAGCCGGGGCGCTTCTATTCGACGTTCGCGGACGAGGCCGATTCCAGGGCCTTTGCCGAGCGGGGTCTGGACGACCGTCATCAGTTCCGCCTGATCGTCGCGCCGGAGGATGGCCCGGCCTTCGATACGCTGCGCGATTTTACCCGCGATCTGATGGCGAAGATGGAAGAAGATCTGGGTACCACCCTCGACTGGGTTGCGGTCGATCATTTCGACACGGGACACCCCCACAGCCATATCCTGATCCGGGGCGTCACCGAGGACGGCAAGACCCTCCATATCGCAGGCGACTATATCGCCCATGCCATCCGCTATCGGGCATCGGAAATCATGACCCGGTCCCTGGGTCCGCAAAGCGAGATCGAGGTGCGCCAGCAGCTCGAACGCGAGGTGGAGGCCGAACGCCTCACCCGGCTCGACCGCATGCTAATGGCACAGGCAAAATATCATATCATCGACCTGCGCCGGATCGATGGGCTACAGGGCATCGATGCGGGCCAGCAGCAACTGCTGGTTGCCCGTGCGTGGGTGTTGGAGCGGATGGAGCTGGCGGAGCCGACCGGACCGCTCTCCTGGACGCTCTCCCCGCAGATGGAACAGACGCTGACCGACATGGGGATGCGCGGGGACATCATCCGCCTCATGCATCGGGAGATGACAAAGGAGAAGGAAGCATCCTCGCCCGATGCCGACCGCTATGTTGTCCATGGCATCGACCAGGTGCCCGAGCAGGTCACCGGTCCCATCATTGGCAGGGTGATGAAGCGGGGCGCAGCCGATGACGATCATGAGCGTCGCTATCTCATTGTCGACGGCATCGACGGGCGCAGCCACTATGTCGATGTCGGCACCAGCGCCGAACCCACGCCGATCGGCGGCATGGTGAGCCTGACGTCCCGGCAGGCCGAACCGCGCAGCGTCGACCGCACCGTCGCCCGGATCGCCGAAGCGAATGCCGGACGCTACAGCCTGGGCATTCACCTCAACCATGATCCCGATGCCAGCGAGGAATTTGTCGAAACCCATGTCCGGCGGCTGGAAGCGATCCGCAAGGTGACCGGCAAGCCGGAACGCGAAGCCGACGGGACATGGAAGATCGGTCCCGATCATCTCGACACCGTTCGCGCCTATGAGCAGCGCAAGCTGCGGGCCGAGCCGGTGAAGGTCGAGATACTGTCAGCCGCGCCGATCCTTCAGCAGACAGGCGTTCAGGCGGCCACCTGGCTGGACAGGGAACTGACCGCCAGCGACAGGGCGCCGATCGCCAGCAGCGGCTATGGTCAGGAGGTGCGCAAGGCGCTGGCGTTGCGCCAGCAATGGCTGGTCGATCAGCAACTCGCGGAGCGTCAGGGCGATGAAGTGATCTACCGCCGCAATCTGCTGCGCATTCTGCGGGAGCGGGAGGTGCGGGCCGTAGCCAACCAACTCTCGAAGGAAATGGGCCTGCCCTTTGCCGAGACGGTGCCGGGCGAACGGGTGGAGGGGACACTCAGGCGACGGATCGACATGACATCCGGCCGCTTCGCGCTGATCGAGCGCAGCCATGAGTTTACCTTGGTGCCCTGGCGTGACGAGCTGGACCGCCATGTGGGCAAGCAGCTTTCCGGACTGATGCGCGAGGACCGGCCGATCAGCTGGACCATCGACCGGGGCCGCGGCGGTCCCAGTATCGGCGGCATGTAGGGCCGAACTGGTCCGATTTGCTCCCATCTGCCCCATGTCCAGGCAGAGGCCGGACAGCCATCATCATCCATGGCAGCGGATCGCTCCTGTGTTCCCCCTTGCGCTGAGCTAATCCGCTGCCACCGGACATCAGCATGAGCAGGCCGACGCCCCATGAAAACCTACAAGACCCGGCACCAACTGTTCCTGCCCGAGGAGATGAGCAGGCGGCTCGAGCATCTGGCGAAAAGTTCGGGCCGGGCGCGGTCGGAGATATTGGTCGAGGCACTCGACGCCTGGTTCAACCGGCGGCAGGCGCCGAAGAGCGACGAAGCCATTGGCATTCGCCTTACCAGGATCGACCGCAACACCGACTGGCTGCGGCGCAACCAGGCTCTGGTCTGGGAGGTACTGGCGCGGATGGTCCGGCATCAGCTCGTCACCGGGGCCATGAACCCGGTTAGCGAAGCCGCACAGGCCGCAGGCGCCAAGCTGTTTGCGCAACTGATCGACGAGATTGCCGATCGGTTCGCGGGCAAGGCGCCGCCAGCCACCGACGATCCCATCATCCAAAAGCTGAGGAGTTTGCAATGAGCCGTGAACATCGACCGTTCAAGAATATCGACCTGCCGTCTCAGGACAGGATCGAGCCGATCACGGTGCGCATTCCCGATGCCTGCCGGATGCTGGGGATCAGGCGCAGCAAATTCTATGAACTCATTGCCGAGGGCGAGATCAGGACGCTCAAGCTTGGAAGCGCGACACTGGTCCCAGTCGAGGGGATCAAGGCATTGGTACGGCGCCTGGAAGATCGTTGATCTGATAGAAAGCGGTTCGACAGCAACGCGCCACTTGTAGCCGTCCAACGGGTATTTTCTGTTTCCTGGAACCGGTCGTTCGTTCAGGTTCAGGCGTTAGAAAAGCAGATAGTCGGCCGTCGACCAGAAATTGCCGTTCAATGGCGCAAGAGCCATGCCCGAAAGCGGTCCATAAGCGTCGGCTTTTGCAGCAAGCGAACAGCATCAGGTTCGGGGATGCCAAGCAGATAGGCAATCTCAGCAAATGAGATGTCGGGCTTTTCTCGACGTAAGTCTTCGGCTGTCCATACCAATCCCGGCGAACGACGGTCGAGAAATGTCCACGGTGTGCTCATGGTTCGGCCGATCCTTAAAACCTGCTCGTAGGTCATGAACTCGTCGGGCCACTGCCCATTTTCCACGGCGGCTTGCCGCACGGACGGCGTGATGCGGCGCAGATAGTGATTGTCGTAAATGCGCTCGTCGGATGCGATCATCCAATCCTGCGAACACTGGTGGCAGTTTGAGATATAGAGCCACCATTGATCGCCTCCATGCTCGACCAGCCGCTCAAAGGACGCAAACACGCGTTCATCCAAACCATCGGAACCCATCGGGACCACGGCAAGATCAGTCAGCGATCCACAATAGCAATCAGTGTCAGTTGAGGCTTCATCGGTCATGCTAGCGACATACTGTCGTTGCGGAACGGCAGCTATAGCGTTTTCAACTTCCAGAGCCGACAGTCCACTCACCACCCGTCCGGGTCGTCCCGGCGTCGTATTTGGTGCAAAGATAAACCGGACCGACAGCACCGGTGCGACTCGCCAAGCCTTTCATCCGACCCAATCGCCGCGATGGTGTGGAGAGCGGAATGACGGCTTGCGGCTAGGTGACAGCGCCTTGCAGACATTCCACTCTGAGCTAAGATCGTGTCATGCGTGAGCCAGATTTCCAAACCGACGGATGGTGCCTTGATGACGGTGAGGGTTACCACGCCGCTGCGCCAGAGACGTTTTGGATACCCGACCGGCAAAGGCGAGAAAACCTTAAACCCGGAGACCTTGCAAAGCTGATCTTTCGGATAAGCGTCGATGACGGTGATGAGAATGTCGCCGTGGAGCGGATGTGGGTTCTGGTCAGGGAGCGCATAGATGGCGGGTATCTGGGAATACTCGACAATGAACCCAGTGCCATCGCTGAGAACGATGAATTTTGGTTCGGAACAGAGCTTCCATTTTCCCCGAGGCATGTAATCAACATCGAAGAAAAAGACGAGAAAACCATCGCACTTGCGTGTCAGGAACCACGCAGGCGTTGGTCGACGCAATAGCTATGTCCGCTTTTGGAGAGTAAGGGTCGTGATTGGAACAGCAATTAATGGTCGACAGCCGACCGGCGGCTATTGCCCGCCTACCATAGTGCCGGGCCATGACAGCGGAAGGGCAGCTTTCTGCTTATGTCCGCCAATAACCGGACCGTCTCAAATCGGCCAGTTGCGGCCGCTATGCCATCGATTCCTCAATGGCAAATTATGATCCGCTATGCCCGAATTTCGGTCGCAAAACGGTAGCGCCGTCCCGTAGCTGGTCGAGATAATCTGACCAGTGCTGCATCATTCGGACCCGCTCTTCCCAATATTGCCCGCGCGCGTAGGCGCGGCGGATCGAATTTCCGTCTGCGTGAGCGAGCTGGCGTTCGATGGCGTCAGGGTTCCAGATACCCATCTCATTGAGGAGCGTCGCCGCCATAGCGCGGAAGCCGTGGCCGGTCATTTGATCCTTGGAATAGCCAAGCCGTCTTAGGGCAGCGTTGATCGTATTGTTCGACATCGGTCGATCAAGCGCCCGCAACGAAGGAAACAGAAAATCGCTGTACGCAGCGTCGTGGTCGATCTCGCTTATGATGGCGAGCGCCTGCCGTGACAGGGGGACGGCGTGCGGGCGGCGCATCTTCATTTTGAAGTCTGGGATCGTCCATACGCCCTTTTCAAAATCGAACTCCTTCCATTCAGCCCATCGCAATTCACCAGGACGAACAAAAAGGTGCGGAAGGAGGCGAAGGGCGATTCGGGTGAGGGGGCTGCCTTCGTAATCCTCAACGGCTCTCAGCAATGCGGTGGCTTCGGCGGCCGTCGTGACAGCGGCGCGATGTTGCTCTCGCGGTGTGATGAGCGCGCCGCGCAAATCCACGGCGATGTCACGCTGGGCGCGGGCGGTGGCGATCGCATAACGGAATACCTGGCTGCAGGTGCTGCGAATGCGGTTTGCCGTATTGTAGCGTTTCGTGGCCTCCTCCTTCTTCAGGACCAGGAGGAGCTCATGCGCTGAAATCTCGGTGATGGGGCGGCAACCGATCGCGGCGTAGGTTTTGCCCAGTAGCCATTTTGCTTTTTTAAGGGTGAGCGGCGCGGCACCCTCTTTCTCGATCTTGTCCAGCCATTCCTCCGCAATCGTCTCGAAGGTGTTGGTTGCAGCCAACGACTTGGCGATCTTGTCCAGCTTCGCCTGCTCGGCCGGATCGACTCGCTTCGCCAGCTTTCGTCGCGCCTCGAGAAGCATTTCCCGTGCGTCGCTCAGCATGATCTCTGGCCAGCGGCCAAATGACAGGGTGCGCTGCTGTCCGTTGAAGCGGTAGTTCATGCGCCAGTATCGGACACCGGTCGGCTTTACGAGCAGGTAGAGGCCATCACGATCGGAGAGCTTGTACGGCTTCTCCTTGGGCCTAGCGTTTTTCACCGCATTTGCGGTGAGGCCTGTTCTGCGACTGCTGCCTTCTGCCATGATGGACCTCCCAAGCGGTGCTCGGCGGGCGGTCCATCAACTGTACCCTCATTGTACTCGGAAGAGGATGGAGCCGGCCGGATTTGCCTGGCAAGTCTAGCACAAAAAACGGCAGAAATCAGCCATTTATCGGACGTCTGCGGACGTCTCTGGAAGCTGAAATGGAGGCCCGAGCCGGAATCGAACCGGCGTATACGGATTTGCAGTCCGCTGCGTCACCACTCCGCCATCGGGCCTCGGCGTGGGTGGCCGCAAATGTGCGGCTTTTGATGCAAAGTCAAGCAGCGCTGTGATATCGTAGCGCAAGATTCTGGTGTTGGAGCACGTAAAGCCGCTTGGCGTGGCTCGTTGGCTGATTTAGAGGTCCGATTTATATCTTTGCTGTATTGCTTTCCTAATACAGCTTTCCTAAAAGCTATCCCAGTCGAGGAATTGTCGTGACGGAGCAGAATTTTTCATCGATGCGGGCCGCCATGGTCGAAAGCCAGCTTCGCACCAGCGATGTGGATGATCAGCGCGTGATTGCGGCGATGGCGCATGTGGCGCGGGAGGAATTCGTGCCGGCTGAGCGGCGGGCCATGGCTTATGTCGATCGGCCGGTCCCGCTTGCGGGCGGTCGCGCGCTCAATCCGCCGCTGGTCACGGGCCGTCTGCTGAAGGAAGCGCAGATCGCCAAGGGTGACAGGGTGCTGTTGATCGGCGCCGCCACAGGCTACAGCGCGGCACTGCTGGCGACGCTGGGTGCGCAGGTCACCGCGGTCGAGGAAGAGGGCGGACCGGACATCGCGGTCGATGGCGTAACCGTGGTTCGCGGCCCTCTGAATGCTGGTTCTGCCGTTGGCGCGCCCTATGATGTGCTGTTCGTCGACGGCGCGGTGGAGGAAGTGCCCGCCGCGCTCGTTCAGCAGCTTGCCGATGGCGCGCGGGTGGTGACAGGCATTGTGGAGCGTGGCGTGACCCGCTTGTGCAGCGGTCGGGTGGTGTCGGGGGTGTTGGGTCTTTCCCGCCTCGCCGACATGGAAATGGTCGTACTTCCGGGCTTTGCCGCACCGGAACGATTTGTGTTCTGAAAGGGCCTATGGGGGGGACATGACAGCAAGATCTTGCCTTTCGGGGCGTAATGCCCTCATCCTGTTGCTGTCGGTGTCTTCTGCCATGGCCGGGACGGTTCATGCGGAGACCCTGCAGGGGGCTCTGGCCAAGGCCTATCGCTCCAACCCGACGCTTACCGGCGCGCGTGCCGGGCAACAGGCGACCGATGAGGGCGTGCCTATCCAGAAGGCGGCGGGGCGACCCTCGCTTGGAGCGACCGGGACCTATACGGAAAGCATTCTCAAGCCGACGATCAGCTTCACTTCGCCGCAGCGGACGGTGGATGCGAATGCCCAGTTGACCGTACCGCTTTATTCCGGCGGCGCCGTGCGTAACGGCGTGAAGGCGGCGAAGACCCGCGTGGCAGCAGGGCAGGCAGATCTTCGCGGGACGGAGGCGAGTGTCTTTTCCCGCGTGGTTGCCGCCTATATGGACGTGATCCGCGACAGTGCCGTGGTCGCGCTCAACCAGGCCAATGTGAGGGCGCTGGAGGTCAATCTCCAGGCGACAGGCGACCGTTTCGAAGTGGGGGACGTGACCCGAACGGATGTCGCGCAGTCCGAATCGCGATTGGCGCTGGCCCGCTCCAGCCTCCAGACGGCCGAGGCGAACCTGATCACCAGCCGGGAAAATTATATCGCGCTAGTCGGCGAGGCGCCGGACGATCTTCAGCCGCCGCCAGCGCTTCCGGGACTGCCGGCGTCCCCTGATGCCGCGGTACAGGTCGCACTGAAGGACAATCCGGATATCCTGGCCGCCGCCAAGAATCGGGAAGCGACGGCTTACGATGTCAATGTGGCCAAGGCAGCGGTATCGCCCACGCTCTCCGCCGTCACCCAGGCAGGTTACACCAATTATCTTGATACGCTGAGCGCCATGAACAGCGCCGACGGGTCGCAGGTCAACAAGCAGGCCTCGGCAGGCGTGCAACTCAGCATTCCACTCTACCAGGGCGGACGTCCGGCCGCGCAGGTGCGGCAGCGCCAGGCGCTCGAATCGCAGGCTATGGAGCAGGTGATCGAGGTCGAGCGCGGCGTGATCGCGCAGGCCCGTTCGGCTTATGCAAGCTGGCAGGCGTCGCTGGAGAGCATCCAGTCCAACCAGAAGGCGGTGGACGCGGCGAACCTGTCGCTGGAAGGCGTGAGAGCGGAAAATTCCGTCGGCAGCCGCACCATATTGGACATCTTGAATGCCGAGCAGGAAGCGGTGAACGCCAAGGTTCAACTGGTGACGGCGCGCCGCAACGCCTATGTCGCCGGCTTCAGCCTGTTGGCGGCCATGGGCCATGCCGAGGCGGATGACCTGAACCTCGAAACCGGTACGCTTTATGACCCGATGGTTAATTATGACCGGGTGAAGGGCAAATGGTTCGATTGGGATTTCGACCCAGCGCCAAAGGTTCAATCGACGCGGACCGTTGACTCCCCGGCGCAAAACGCCAATGTGGACCCCGGTTTGGCGCAGCCTTAACGCAATTTTAACCTCAGGAGCGTTCCTTGGTGGTATGGCGTTAACGGGGACAGGAATAGGGGTTAACCATGGGCGACATGAGCAAGGAACCCTCGATGGAGGACATCCTCTCGTCCATCAAGCGGATCATCGCTGAAGAGGGCGAGGAAGCGGTGCAGACCCTGCCACGCCGAGCACGCGGAGAAGCCGCGCAGAAGGTCCGGCCTGTTTCCGTGCCGGAGGCCCTGTCCGAACCAGCTGGCGACGAAGTGCTGGAACTGACCGACGAGGTTGCTGTGGAGGAACCCATGCCTGCTCATCGAACGTCCCGCGCGTCCCGGCCTGCTGCCGAGCAGGAGGGTGCGTCCATCCTGTCCGTCGAAAGCGAAGTTGCGGCCCGGCATTCCCTGTCCGCCCTGTCATCCATGCTCGTTACGCCCAGGGAAGGCGAAGACAATACGCTGGATGGGCTGGTGCGTTCGATGCTGAAGCCGATGCTGAAGGAATGGCTGGACGCGCGCTTGCCGCAGATGGTCGAGGACATGGTCGCCAAGGAAATCGCCCGAATCACGGGCCGCTGAGTCGAGACGCTCTGATTCGCGCCATTGCGAGGTGCGGTTGCTTGTCTCCCGCCGCAATCATGCTGAACTGACCGCGATCATTCGGTCTTTGTTATTTTATTACGCACCAGTGGCTGATCCTTGCGAGCCAGCCGGCGGCTGCCTACACCCTTGTTCATAGCTTCGTCGCCGCCGCGAAAAGCGGCGCGATCCGGTTCAAGGGTGTCATCGATGAAATCTCTTCTGCAAGCGGGACTTGGTGCTCTGGCTCTCGCTCAAGCGGCGTGGATCGCCGCGCCAGCCTCTGCCCGGCCATTCACGCCCGGCGATATGGTCGACCTGCGTCGCGTGTCGGCGCCGGCGCTTTCCCGCGACGGGCGATGGCTCGCCTATCAATTGCGAGCGACCGATCTTGCAGGGAACAGGGGAAGGACGGACCTGTATCTGCTGGACCTGAGCAAGGCGGGTGCGGCGCCTCGCATGATTGCCTCCCTCCCGGACAAGAATGAAAGCGCGCCAGCCTTTTCGACGGACGGCAGATCGCTCTACTATCTCTCCAACCGGAGTGGGGAAGACCAGCTTTGGCGGGTCGTCGTCCAGGACGGTAAGAGCGAGCAGGTGACGAAGGCGCCCGGCGGGATTTCGGGGTTCCTGCTCAGTCCGGCGGGTGATCGCGTCGCGCTGTGGGCAGACCGGCCCGTGGGTGCGAAGACCCTTGACGATGTAAAGGCCGCGCCCCCGCCCACGGCTGGCACGGGACGCGTCTATGACCAGTTGTTCGTGCGCCATTGGGATACATGGGCGGACGGGCAGCGCTCGCAGATCTTCGTGATGCCGCTGGATGGCGGCAATGCCGTGTCGGTCATGGGTGCGCTGGTCGGAGACAGCCCGTCCAAACCCTTTGGCGGTGCCGAAGAGATCGTCTGGAGCGTCGACGGCAAGACTCTGTTCTTCACGCTGCGCGAGGCGGGGCGCATCGAATCCCTGTCCACCAACCTGGATATTTTCGCGGTCCCCGCCGACGGGGCGGCGGCGCCCGTCAATCTGACGGACGCCAATGATGCGATGGACAGCATGCCCGCGGTGTCGCCCGATGGAAAATGGCTTGCCTATGCCGCGATGAAGCGGCCGGGCTATGAGAGTGACCGGCAGGTGTTGATGCTGCGCGACATCGCGACGGGCGAGACGAGGGCGCTGACCGAGGCGTGGGACCGATCGGTCGCGTCCATTGTGTGGGAAGCCGATGGCAGGGGCATTCTGGTTACCGCCGATGATGTGCTGGACCATCCGGTATTCCGCGTGGACGCCGCGTCGGGCAAGGTCACGCGGCTGACGCAGGCGGGTCATGCGGGCAGCGTCCTGCCGCTGCCCAAGGGCGGCTTCGTCTACACGCTCGACAGCATTCAGTCGCCCGCCGATTTCTGGAAGATGCCGGGCGGCAAGGGTAGGGCCGTTCGGTTGACCAGCGTCAATGGGGACAAGCTGGCCGGGGTCGACGATGTGTCGGTGCAGCGATACAGCTTCAGGGGCGCGAATGGCGACATTGTCTGGGGCCAGATCGTGAAGCCGAAGGGGATTGGGGGCAAGCTGCCGGTGGCCTTGCTCGTCCACGGCGGCCCGCAAGGCAGCTTCAACGACAGCTGGTCCTACCGCTGGAATCCCAAGCTGTTCGCTTCCCATGGCTATGCAGCGGTCATCGTCGATTTCCATGGTTCGACGGGCTATGGGCAGGCCTTTACCGACAGCATCAACAAGGATTGGGGCGGCAAGCCTCTGGAGGACCTGAAACTGGGTCTGGCGGCCGCCGCGGCGCGGGACGCGCAGGTCGACGCAGGAAACGGCTGCGCACTTGGCGCCAGCTATGGCGGTTACATGATGAACTGGATCGAAGGGAACTGGCCCGACGGCTTCAAGTGCATTGTCCAGCATGACGGCGTGTTCGACGCCCGTGCCATGGCTTATGAAACCGAGGAATTGTGGTTCGACGAATGGGAACATGGCGGACCCTATTATGAAAATCCGCAAGAGTTCGAAAAATGGAACCCGGTCAACCATGTGACCCAATGGAAGACGCCGATGCTGGTGGTGACCAGCGAAAAGGATTTCCGCATTCCCTACACGCAGGGACTAGCGGCCTTCACCGCGCTGCAGAGGCGAAACGTGCCGTCAAAGCTGCTGATCTTCCCGGACGAGAATCACTGGGTGCTGAAGCCGCGCAACTCGCTGCAATGGTATGACGAGGCACTGGGCTGGCTGGATCGGTGGACGAAGAAGCAGGACCGGTGAGACTTCTATGGGTCTGCGCTCCAAATTAGGGCGGATCAGGCGATAGCGCGGATGAAGCCGGTCAGTATCTCCGCCAGCTTCTCCGGCGCCTCGACAGGCAGCATATGGCCAGCGCCCTCCACCACTTCCAGCCGGGCATGGGGGGCGCGGTCGACCATCTCCTGATGTTGGGCCGGGGGAGCCCAATTGTCCTCGCTGCCGGTGACCGCGAGGATGGGGCAGCTTATGGACGCAAGCAGGTCCAATCGATCCGGCCGGTTGAGCAGAGCCTTCTGCTGGGCTGCGAAAATATCGGCGTCGGCGCGCAGTAGCATGTCGGTGATGCCCTCGATCAACGCCACATCCTCCAGCCGGTGCGGCGCCAACATTGGGGGCATCCACTGTTTCGCGACGCTGCCCATGCCCTCTTTACGGGCGAGATCGACCAGTTTCAGGCGCCCTTCCGCCTCATGCGCCTTGGGGCCGCCCGCGCCCGTATCCAGCAGCGCCAGTCCCACCATGCGGTCCGCCACCTGGTCCGCCAGCTCCAGCGCGACCCGGCCGCCCATGCTGTGGCCGATGACCACCATCTGACCGCTGACCCTGTCCGCGATATTCCGGGCCATGGCAGCCAGAGAATCGCAGCCGTCGGTGCGGGCGATATGGATGGAGCCAAGGCGGCTCAGCGCGCCGATCACGCCGTGCCAGACCCAGCCATCGTTCATCAGGCCGGGGATCAGTACGATGGTCAGCGGCTTTGGGGATGCGGTCACGGCTTTTTTGCCTCATGGACGGAGGAAAGATGCAGCGGATATTTGACGCCGCCGCCGCCTTGCGTAAAGGCCAGCCTATGACCGAATTGCCCAAGACCTTCGACCCCGCCGAAATCGAGTCCCGCTGGTACGCCCATTGGGAGGAGCGGGGGCTGTTCCGCCCGGCCCGGCCCGATGCTGAACCCTTCACCATCGTCAACCCGCCGCCGAACGTCACGGGCAGCCTGCATATCGGCCATGCGCTCGACAACACCTTGCAGGACATCGTCATCCGCTACGAGCGGCTGCGCGGCAAGGACGCGCTGTGGGTGGTGGGGACCGACCATGCGGGCATCGCGACGCAGATGGTGGTCGAACGGCAGATGGAGGCGCAGCAGGACAAGCGCACCAACTACACCCGCGAGCAGTTCGTCGAGAAGGTGTGGGAATGGAAGGCGGAAAGCGGCGGTGCGATCACGCGCCAGCTTCGCCGCCTGGGCTGTTCCATGGATTGGGCCAATGAGCGCTTCACCATGGACGAGGGCTTTTCGAAAGCCGTCATCAAGGTGTTCGTGGAATTGCACAGGCGTGGCCTGCTGTATCGCGACAAGAGGCTGGTGAACTGGGATCCGCGCTTCCGCTCGGCGATTTCGGACCTGGAGGTTGAGACGCAGGAGGTGAAGGGCGGCTTCTGGCACTTCCGCTATCCGCTCGCCGATGGGGTCAAGCTCCCCAGCGGGGTCGACCATATCGTGGTCGCGACGACAAGGCCGGAAACGATGCTGGCGGACATGGCGGTCGCGGTTCATCCGGACGACCCCCGCTACCGGGACGTCATCGGCAAGGACATCCTCCAGCCGATCACTGGCCGGCGTTTCAGGATAGTGGGCGACGAGCATGCTGATCCTGAACTCGGATCGGGCGCGGTCAAGATCACGCCGGGGCATGATTTCAACGATTTCGAAGTGGGCAGACGGGCGGGCTTCCGCGCCGCCGAGATGCTCAACATGTTCGATGCCGACGCCAATGTGACCCAGACCGCCGACGGGCTGATCCCGGATCGGTTCCTGGGGCTGCACCGCTTCCGGAAGGATGGCGTTGACGGCGCACGCGAATTGGTGGTGGCGGAGATGAAGGCGCTCGGCCTGCTGGTGCCGCATGTTTCGAAGAACAAGGAAGGCGAGGAAGTCCTCTCCGACGCAGAGCCGCGCACCATCCAGACGCCCTTTGGCGACCGTTCGGGCGTGGTGATCGAGCCGTGGTTGACCGATCAATGGTATGTCGATGCGGAGAAGCTGGCGGTCGCGCCGATGCAGGCAGTGCGCGACGGGCGGATCGAGATCGTGCCCAGAACATGGGAAAAGACCTTCTTCAACTGGATGGAGAATATCCAGCCCTGGTGCGTGTCGCGCCAGCTCTGGTGGGGACATCAGATTCCCGCCTGGTATGACGAGGACGGCAATCCCTATGTCGCGGAGAGCGAAGCAGAAGCGCAGGCGATGGCCGGGAACAAGGCGCTGGTCCGCGATCCCGACGTGCTCGATACCTGGTTCTCCTCCGCGCTCTGGCCCTTTGGCACGCTGGGCTGGCCAGAGGAGACCGAGACGCTCAAGCGCCATTACCCCAATGACCTGCTGATCTCCGGCTTCGACATCCTGTTCTTCTGGGATGCGCGCATGGCGATGCAGGGGCTGGAGTTCATGGGTGATGTGCCGTGGCGCAAGCTCTATCTTCACGGTCTGGTGCGGGCCGCGGATGGGCAGAAAATGTCCAAGTCCAAGGGCAATGTCGTCGATCCGCTGGGCCTGATCGACAGGTTCGGCGCCGATGCGCTGCGTTTCTTCATGGCGGCCATGGAAAGCCAGGGGCGCGACGTGAAGATGGATGAAAAGCGCGTCGAGGGCTATCGCAACTTCGCGACGAAGTTGTGGAACGCGGCGCGTTTCCTGCAAGCCAACGGCGTCGCCGCATCGACCAGCCATGAGGCACCCCATGCGGAAGCCCCGGCCAATCGCTGGATCATCGCGGAGACGGTGGCGACCGTCCAGGCGATCGACACTGCCATGTCCGAACTGCGGTTCGACGCCGCGGCCAACGCCATTTATCACTTCGTCTGGGACCAGTTTTGCGATTGGTATATCGAGCTTACCAAGGGCTCGATGGACGAGGAAACGCGCGCCGTCGCGGGTTGGGCGTTCGACCAGATCCTGGTGATGCTGCATCCGTTCATGCCCTTCATTACCGAAGAGTTATGGAATCTGACCGGCAGCCGCGAAACAGAACTGATCGTCGCCCGCTGGCCGCAGGCGCTCTATGCCGTCGACAGCGAGGCGCAGGGGGAGATCGATTGGCTTATCCGGCTGATCGGCGCGATGCGGACGGCGCGCACCGAACTGAACGTGCCGCCCGGCGCGAAGCTCAGCGTGGTCGTGCATGACGCGGCCGAGGAAACCCGCCGCCGCATCGATCGCCAGGGGGCCGCATTGGCGCGTCTGGGCCGGGTGGAAAGCCTCTCCTTTGGCGATAGCGTCACGGGCGGCGCGGCGCAGATCGTGGTGGACGAGGCGACCTTCATCCTGCCGCTGGAAGGCGTGATCGACATCGCCGCCGAGAAAGCGCGGCTCGCCAAGGCCTTGGCGGCGGCCGAGAAGGAACGGGATTCGCTGTCCGGGCGTCTTTCCAATCCCAGCTTCGTCGAGAAGGCCAAGCCCGAGGCGGTGGCCAAGGCGCGCGAGGATCATGGTGAAAAGGCGGCAGAGGCGGAAAGATTGAAGGCGGCGCTGGAACGGCTCGCCTGACCGGCGAAGGAATCTGACCGGGAGTCACCGGGTCAGCCAGATGGTGCGAGTTGTCATCCGCAAGGGACAGGAGGGTTCATGGTTGCAGGGGAACAGCGGGCCAGAGACCTGACGCAAGGACCGATTGCATCGGCGTTGCTGCTGTTCGCCATCCCGACATTGGCGTCCAACATCCTCCAGTCGCTGAACGGATCGATCAACGCCATTTGGGTCGGCCGTTTCCTGGGCGCGCAGGCGCTAGCGGCGACCGCCAATGCGAACATCACCATGTTCCTGATGTTCTCCGTCGTGTTCGGGTTTGGCATGGCGTCGACGGTGATGGTTGCGCAGGCGGTAGGGCGGAACGATCTTGACGCGGCGCGCAGGGCTTTCGGATCGGCTGTTGGTTTCTGCACCCTGCTGGGTCTGGTCGTAGCGACCGCCGGATGGATCGGCGCGCCGGCCTTGTTGAGGCTGCTGGCGACCCCGGCGGAGGCGTTCGACCTTGCGCTCATCTATTTGCGGGTGATCTTCGTCGCCATGCCCGCTTCCCTGCTGAGCGTCATGATGATGATGGGCCTGCGCGGAACGGGCGATGCGCGAACGCCGTTGATCTTCATGCTCGTGAGCGTCGGTGTCGATCTGGTCCTCAACCCCGTGTTGATCCTGGGTCTTGGCCCGATTCCGGCCATGGGAATCGGCGGTTCGGCGGCTGCCACGGCGGCGGCGGGCGTGATCAGCCTTATCGGCATCATCCTCTACACCTATGCGAAGGATCTGCCGCTGCGGCTGCGCGGACGGGAACTGGCATATCTGCGCCCGGCGCCGGACCAGATGCGGCTTCTGTTCGGCAAGGGGCTGCCCATGGGATTGCAGATGATCGTCATGTCCACGTCGGGACTGGTGATGATCGGCCTCGTCAATCGCGAGGGGTTCCTTGTCACAGCGGCCTATGGCGCGGCCCAGCAGATCTGGACCTATCTCCAGATGCCGGCCATGGCGATGGGCGCGGCGGTCAGCGCCATGGCGGCGCAGAATATCGGCGCTGGCCGATGGGATCGGATCGGCCGCATCACCGGCTATGGCATGGGCTATCTGTTTCTGATCACCGGCACGATGGTCGCTGTTATCCTGCTGTTCCACGCGCCGTTGCTGTCGCTGTTCCTGGGACAGAATGAGGCAGCGATCGCCGCTGCCTGGCACATGCAGCTTCTGGCGAGCTGGAGCTTCATGCTGTTCGGCGGCACGATGATCCTGTTCGGGGTGATGCGGGCCAACGGCGTGGTGGTGCGGCCGTTGCTGATCCTTGTGTTCACTCTCTTCGCAGTGCGGCTGGGCTTCTACCATCTGGGCTATCCGCATCTGGGTGCGGATGCCCTGTGGCTGAGTTTTCCTGCGGGTTCGGCTGCTGCCTTCCTGCTTGCCGGGCTGGTCTATCTGCAGGGTGGCTGGCGGAAGGCGAAGCTGCTCGTTCCCGTGAACCAGGAAGAGTGCCGCGAAAGCGTCCAGGCGGAGAGCGAACCAGCCGGGCGGGTCGTCCCGGCGGGATAGAAGCCTATCGCCCCTGGCTGCGCCAGCGCGTGATGGTGCGCGCCAGTATCTCCGCTTCTCCGCCCGACTGACGCCAGAGTTCTGTAAAGCTCGGATCGCCCGAAGCGGGACGACGTGCTTCCTCCAGATTGTCCAGCGCCACGCGGATCGGCACGGCGACGCCTTCGCCGCAGATGATCGCTTCCCGGTTGCGCAGCGCGGGGATGGAATCGAGGAAGCCGCGCGCGCCTTCCGGCATGGCAGCCTTCACAAATGCCTGGTCGCGGTCATTGTTGAGGCGCATGGAGATGATCGTGCCGCATTGCGACAGCACGCCTTCCGCAAGGTCCGACGGACGTTGGGTGATAAGGCCCAGCGACACGCCATATTTACGGCCTTCCTTTGCGATCCGTTCCAGGATGCGGCGAACGGCCTGCCCGCTGCCGCTGGTGCTGCTGGGGATGTAGCGATGGGCTTCCTCGCAGACGAGCAGGATCGGGCGCTGTGGCTCGTCCCGCGCCCACAGCGCATAGTCGAACACCAGCCGCGACAGCACCGACACCACCACGGAGGTGATGTCGGACGGCATGGACGACACGTCTATGATCGAGATCGGCTTGCCGCCGGAGGGCAGGCGGAAGATCTTGGCAAGGAATTCCTGCATCGAATCCGCGACCAGCATGCCGGAGAACATGAAGCTGTAGCGTGGATCGCTCCTGATCTCGTCGATCTTGGTCTTCAGCCGCATATAGGGCAGCGATCCGGTGCCCTTGTCCAGCTTCCCCATCTCGTTCTGAAGGATGTTGGTGAGATCCGACAGCATATAGGGCACAGGTGAGTCGACGGTCAGCCGGCCAATGCTCTCCGCCAGCCGGTTTTTCGACCGCGCGGCAAGCAGGCATTTGGCGAGGATGTCGCAATCCACCGTCCGCTCGGAGCCTTCCGAGGTGACGAACACCTCGCAATGCTCCTCGAAATTCATCAGCCAATAGGGCAGGGCGAGGTTGTTGACGTCGTAGACCGCGCCATTCTGGTGGAAGGCGGCGCCATATTCGCCATGGGGGTCGATCATCACGATATGGCCCTGCGGCGACAGGTCGCAGATGCGGTGCAGGATCAGTGCGGCGCTGGTCGATTTGCCGGTGCCGGTCGAACCCAGCAGGGCGAAATGCTTGCCCAGCATCGAATCGACATAGAGCGCAGCGCGGGTGTCGGACGTGGGATAAACGGTGCCGATCTGCACATGGGGCCGGTCGTCGGCGGAATAGATCTGCTGCATGTCCGCGCTCGACACCGGATAGACCTCCGTCCCCGGCGTCGGATAGCGGGTCACGCCGCGGCGGAAGCGGTAGATCCGCCCCGTCAGCTTCTCTTCATCGCCTTCGCCCAGAAAATCGATGTCGACAATGATGCTGTTGCTGTCCTGCCGGTCCATCGCCATGGCGCGGACGCTGGCGATCAGCCAGACGGGGCCAACGCGCATCTTGACCTGGCTGCCGACCTGCCCCGCCATGGCGAGCGAAGGGTCGGGATCATGCGCCAATGACGCAATGCGGGCAGCGTCGATGATCAGTTGCGAACTGGATCCGGCGATCTGGAAAACCATTCCCATGGCATCGACAGGAGCCTGGAAGACATGCGGCTGCGCGCCGGCAAAATGGTCTGCACCGTGCATCTGGGTCATGAACCTGCTTTTCCCTCGACCGGACGGGATTCCGGCACGTTGGATCGATTTAACCGGCGACCGGTAAAGATTCTGCTTATCGCCTGCCCATGTTGTTGGTGCGGCCAGTCTGGCGCCGTGTTGGTCAGAGGAAATGCGTGTCAGGCTTGGCTGTTGAAACATTGACCGAAAGTCGGGGATATCCTGTGTCGCGGATGCCGATGACCGACGTGGCGCGGCAATCCGATGCGATTTCCATCGCGCGGGTGATCTGTATTCTGGGCGTGGTCTATGTACATGCATGGACAGGCCTTAACGGGCACGATCTGGAAAGCCTGCGGGGGACGCCACAGGACAGCTTGCGCTGGGGCCTGATGGAGGTTTTCGGGCGCAGCGCCGTACCTTTGCTGGGATTGATTTCTGGCTGGCTGGTCGCGGGATCGTCGCGAACGCATGACTGGCTGCGTCATGTCGGGCGCAAGGCGCGGACAATCCTGCTGCCGATGATCCTGTGGAATGCGCTGGCGATCCTGCTTGTGTCGGGTGCGGCCTGGGTGCTGGGCCTGTCGGCGCCAGTGCCTTCGTCCGGCGACTGGATGTTCCAGGAACTGTTCATCGTCAGCCGCAATCCCGACATCAATGTGCAGATGCCGTTTTTGCGCGACCTGTTCCTGTGCATGCTTGCGGCCCCCCTGCTCGTTCGCCTGCCCGGCTGGGCGCTGGCCATGGTCGCGGCGATGGCGGCGCTGTGCCAGATCATGGGCTGGGGACCGCCAGTGCTGATGCGAGCGTCGATCCTGTTCTTCTTCACCATGGGCATCATCGCACGGCGCGAGGGGCTGGCAAGCCGGATGTCGGCGCTGCCCTGGATCGTTGCGGCGCCGCCCTTTGCGCTGTTGATGACGGCACAGCTTTATATGTCCTTGCATCCGGGCGTCTTGCCACCGGGCATCGGGACGGGCGTGCTTGACATGATGGTGCGGATCGCGGCTGCGCTGTTCTTCTGGCGATTGGCCTGGTCGCTGGCGGCCAGCGCGGCACGGGGAATGTTGCTGCGAATCGAGCCGTTCGCCTTCTTCCTGTTCTGCTCACACCTCATTCTGATCTGGCTGGGAGGGCCGGTGTTGGGTCAACTGTTCGGAAAGCTGGGATCGCCCTTCTATCCGGCCTATCTGCTGGTTCAGCCGCTGTTGGTGCTGTTGGTCGTGGTGATGCTTGGATCCATGCTCAGCCGCGCCGCACCAGGGTTGGCGAAGCTATTGAGCGGGGGCCGGCTGATGTCTGTCTGACGCCGCCTGACCGGCTGCCATGGCGATCTCCAGACTGCGCTTGCGTGCAGCCAGATCGTGAATCTGGCCGCCGATGATGATTTCATCCACCTGAGTGCGGCGGATGAAGGCCGCCAGGTCGCGCTCCACATCGGCTTGGGTGCCGATGGTCGAAGCGCTCAATACATCGGCTAGCATCGCCTGCGCCTGCGGGGGCAGGCTTTCATAATAGCCGGGAACGGGCGGTTGTAGCTTGCCCGGCTGCCCGGTGCGCAGTCGAACAAAGGCCTGCTGCATGGATGTTGCGATCAGCCTGGCTTCGTCCATCGTATCGGCGGCGAAGACATTGTAGCCCGCCATCACATAAGGATGTTCAAGCTGCGCCGAGGGCTGAAAATCACGGCGGTAGATGGCGATGGCCTCGTCCAGCGCGCCGGGCGCGAAGTGCGAGGCGAAGGCGTAGGGCAGGCCAAGCGCGGCGGCCAGTTGCGCGCCGTAGAGGCTGGAGCCGAGGATCCAGAGCGGCACATCCTCTCCTGCGCCAGGCGTTGCCCGGAAGCCGAGGCGCGCGTCGCCGGCGAAATAGGCCTGCAATTCCATCACATCGCGCGGGAATTCGTCGGGTCCGCCGCTCAGCGTTCGTCGCATCGCCTGCGCCACGCGCTGGTCGGAGCCGGGAGCGCGTCCTAGGCCGAGGTCGACGCGGCCCAGGAAGAGTGCGGCGAGCGTGCCGAACTGCTCAGCGATCAGCAATGGTGCATGATTGGGCAGCATGATGCCGCCCGCACCGATTCGAATGTGGCTGGTGGCCCGTCCGATATGCGCCAGCACCACGGCGGTCGCGGCGGAGGCGATGCCCGGCATGCCATGATGTTCCGCCACCCAGTAGCGGTGGAACCCGAGGGTTTCGGCATGGATGGCAAAGGCAGCGGCGCGGTCCAGCGCTTCACCGGCAGTGCTGCCTTCGTTGACGGGGACGAGGTCCAATACGGAAAAACGGGTCATGGCCAGCATATGGGGACATGACCCGTTTTATTTCAATACCTAATGGGGGCGGACGCCCGGAGCGGTTTTCGATCCGATTGGACCAGAACGACCACCCTATCCTTGTGGTGCCGCCATTTCTTGACCGTCAGATGATGCGATCCGAGTGGAAATCGCTCCACGCATGGTCCGGCGCCTGCGCCTGCCTGACCGCGCAATCAACCCGCGGCGCGGCCGAATCCGGGGGCGGGACTGTCGACGCGTCTGCCAAAGCCCTGCGGGCGGCGCGCGACGAGTGGATTTGCGTCGCGGTCGAGCAGCGCCATCGTCTCGGTGAAACAAGGGCGCAGCGCAACCACGTCCTCGATCAGTTCATCGGGCCCTTCCCGGCTCTCGACGCAGCGGCGAGCGACCATCTCTATCTTCTCGGCCAGGACGCTCAGTCGATAGGCGCCGAATTGGCCCGACTCGCCCTTCAGCGTGTGCGCCGGGGTGACCAGTGCAGCGGCGTTGCGGGCGCGAAATGCCTCTTCGATCGCGCTTATCGCCTTTTCGCCATCCTCGCGGAAATAGCCCAGGATACGGAGGAAGGCGGTGCCCAACTCCGAACGGGATTTGGCAAAATCCGTCCAATTGACCAGTTCGGCCTCTTGATATGACACCCTGACACTCCCTGCCTTGCCGGGGGCAGCATAGAAGAAGAGCGTAAATAGGGGGTTAAGTCGCGAAAGATCGAAAGCCCCATATAATCCAGTGCCGTCCCACGGGCGTCATGGCGATCTGGAAATCTCGAAAAGCGAGGCACCAGTGGCGGTGAATTGCCAGCCCTGCTGCCGCGCCAAAGCCTCCAGTTCCGCCGGCGCGATCGGATCGTCGGCCTCCACCGTGACCGCATGTCCCGAACGCATCGCCCTTGCCACGCGCAGGGCGGGCCAGGGGCATTTCATCCCCCTGGCATCGATATGCACGGTCTCACTTGCTGGCATAGGGATTTTTGGCGCTGCGCAGCGTCAGGCGCACCGGCACGGCGCCAAAGCCGAGTTCCTTGCGGATGCCGTTGACGAGGTAGCGGCGATAGCTTTCCGGCAGCTCATCCAGCCGGGTGCCGAACAGCACGAAGGTCGGCGGGCGGGTCTTGTTCTGGGTGATGTAGCGAAGCTTGATCCGCTTTCCGCCGGGAGCAGGGGGCGGATTGGCCTCCAGCGCGCGTTCGAACCAGCGGTTGAGGATTCCGGTCGACACGCGCTGCGACCAGGCGGTGCGTGTTTCGAAGGCGACGCGGATGAGATCGTCCAGTCCCTTGCCGGTGGAGGCTGAGACGGTCATGATCGGTACGCCGCGTATCTGCGCGAGGCCGTCGGATAACGCCTGCTTGATGCCCTGATAGAGCGCCGAGCCGTTTTCCACCGTATCCCATTTATTGAGGGCAATGACGAGGGCGCGGCCTTCCTCGATCACCTTGTCCGCGATGCGCAGGTCCTGCGCCTCCAGCCCGCGGGTGGAGTCAAGCAGAAGCACCACCACTTCGGCGAAGTTCACAGCGTTCAGGCCGTCCGAAACCGCCAGCTTTTCCAGCTTGTCCTGCACCTTGGCGCGCTTGCGCATGCCGGCGGTGTCGATCAGGCGGACCGGGCGTTCCTGGCCGTCGGCGCTGGTCCATTTCCAATCGACCGCGATGCTGTCGCGGGTGATGCCCGCTTCCGGGCCGGTCAGCAGGCGGTTTTCGCCCAGCAGGCGATTGATGAGGGTCGACTTGCCCGCGTTGGGGCGGCCGACAATGGCCAGTTTGAGCGGTGCGGATTCGATGTCGGCTTCATCGGGTTCGGCCTCCTCCTCCTCTTCCTCGCGGTCGATATAGGGCAGGAGAGCCTGGAAAAGGTCGGCCAGGCCCTGACCATGTTCGGCGGAAAAGGGGATGGGATCGCCCAGGCCCAGGCTGAACGCTTCCATTACGCCGTCGTCGCCCGCCTTGCCCTCTGCCTTGTTGGCCATCAGCACGACGGGCGCGTCGCCTTCGCGCAGCCAGCGGGCGATTTCCTCGTCCAGCGGAGTCACGCCTGCGCGGGCGTCCACGACGAACAGCGCTACGTCGGCATTTTCCACCGCCGCCTGGGTCTGCATGCGCATCCGGCCGGGCAGCGTCTGCGGATCTTCATCCTCATAACCGGCGGTGTCGATGATCGTGAAATCGATACCGAGCAGGTTGGCCTGCCCCTCTCGCCGGTCGCGGGTCACGCCGGGCTGGTCGTCGACCAGCGCCAGCTTCTTGCCGACGAGCCGGTTGAAAAGGGTGGACTTGCCCACATTGGGCCGCCCGACAATGGCAATGGTGGGCAGCATGAGAGGCCCTGTTCCTTTAAACTATGAGTGCTCCTGCGGAGACGGGAGCCCAGTCCAGGCGTTGGAACTGGGCTCCCGTCTCCGCAGGAGCACGGTTATCTAGCATTATCGATGGCGTCAGCGAAACGCCGTCAGCTTTCCATCGTCCGCCAGGATATAAAGCGTGTTGTTCGCGACGACCGGCGACAGCGACATGGATTTCTTCAGGTCGACTTCGGCCTGGACCTTGCCGGTCGTCGGATCGACATAGTTGAGGTCGCCATGGGTCGATACCAGGATCAGGCGGCCGCCAGCCAGCACCGGTCCGCTCCAGCGGATGGCCTTGTCCTTCTTCTTTTCCTTCTGCCAGCGGCGAAGCTGGCTGATCCAGCGGATCTTGCCGGTGGCGCGGGCGACGCAGAGCAATTTGGCGTCGCTGGTCACCGCGAACACCCATTCGCCCACGACCGCAGGCGTCGAGATGCCGGCGATGTTGATTTCCCAAAGCCGCTGGCCGCTCACCAGTTCATAGCTCGCCATGCGGCCGCCCTGACCAATGGCGAACACCCGGCCGCGATCGATAACCGGATCAGCATCAATGTCGGTGAGAGTGGCGACGGCCGTGGAAATGCTGGTGCGCGAAAGCGCATCGCCCCACAGCGTCCGGCCATTTTCATAACGATAGGCGGTGAGTTCGCCCGAACTGTAGCCCGCGATCACCGTGCCCTGCGCGGCGGCCGGCGCGGCGACGCCGAAAATGCCGGTGACCTGCAGCGTGCCGCTGTCCGTCCACTGCACTTCGCCATCGCTCTGGTTGAGGGCGAAGATCTGATTGTCCTGGCCCATCACATAGACATGGCCGTTGGCGAGCGTTGGCGCGCCCCGCAGCGGGCCGCCGGGGCGCTTCTTCCACAGGACAGCGCCTGTATTCGCATCCATCGCGGCGACATCGCCGACGCCGGTGCTGGCATAGAGCTTTCCGTCCACCACGCTGACGCCGCCGCCGAACAGGGCGCGGCCGCTGCCTTCGGCAGGGAGGGCGGTTTGCCAGAGCTTCGCGCCGCTGTTCGCGTCGAAGGCGATTACCCGCGCGTCAGCGTCGATCACATAGAGCTTGCTGCCCACGACCACCGGACTGGACGCCAGGCGGGCCTGGGGCGTGCTGCCGGCGATGGAGGTGGTCCAGGCTTGCGAGGGGGACGCCCCGAGCGCCAGATTGCCCATGGTCTTGGCGGGGCTGCCGCCCGGCTGCGACCATTGATCGTTCACATAGGGTTCGGGCAGGGTCACCGGCACGTCGGCCAGCGTCGGGTCGACCTCCACCCCCTGTTCATTGCTGAGGATCGAGGTGCGCTTGCCGACCACGGGGGTCTTGGGCCCGCCCTTCTTGCCGCCAACAATGCCGCAACCTGCGAGCAGGGCGATCATCATGGCAACGGTCAGGGCGCGGCTGGCGCCAGAAAATTTCGTCATGCTGTGCATTCCCATGCGCCCAATCATTCCTGTCCGGCCACAACCGGCGTTTCGACTGCGTCCACACCCAATAAGCCCGCCATCTGTCGCGCGCGTGAACGGATCGACTGGGGCACGTTCCTGTCCTTCGCCATGGCGGCGAACAGCGGCCCGGCAAGGTCGGGCTTGCGCATCTTCATATAAGCGATGGCGACCAGTTCCCCGGCGCTGCCGAACCAGGGCGCGCCCTCCACGGCGAGGGGCTTCAGCCGGTCGATCACCTGTTGCGGAGCCAGGCTTTCATATTCGAGCGTGGTCTGACGGATGAGGGCGAGGTCGCGATAGGGCTGGTCGAGCGAACTGTCATCGGCCATCGCCTTATAGGCGGCGATCGCAGCCTTGCTGTCGCCCTTGCGCGCGGCGGCGCCCGCCTTCACCAGCAGAGCGGAGGCGCGAAAGCCGGGCTGGCTCGCCTGGGTGAGCTTGTCCAGTTCCTTCGCATCGGGGGTGCCGCCGCCGACGGCGGTAGCGATCACCTTGTCCATTTCCTCGGACACCGCCTGCGATTGCGTCCTGGTATAATGCTGCCAATAGAGCCAGCCGCCGAAGGCAGCGAGGCCGATGATCACCGCCGCGACGATCCAGCGGCCAAAGCGCTGCCAGAAGGTCAGCAACTGGTCCTGCCGGACGGCCTCGTCGACCTCGCGCATAAAGGCTTCGCTGTTTTGCGGCGTCAGGGCCACTTGGGTCTCCAGAAATTCATCAGAAAAGGCAGGCGGAAGGCGCGATCATTAGCGGCGCTATTGCTTCGCGCAAATCACTTTTTGGGCCGATAGACCTGATCTTCGGTTGGAAAGTGCCGGTTTCGGACATCCGCCGCATATTGGGCAGCGGCCTTTTCGATGGTTTCCGCGATATTTTCATAGCGCTTCACGAAGCGGGGCACGCGATCGAACATGCCCAGCATGTCCTCCGCCACCAGCACCTGCCCGTCGCAATGGGCCGAAGCGCCGATGCCGATCACCGGCACGTCGACGCTGTCGGTGACGGTGATGGCGATGTCTTCCATCACGCCCTCCAGCACCATGGCGAAGGCGCCGGCCTGCGCCACGGCGCGGGCGTCGGCGATGATCTTCGCATGCTCTTCCTGGCTCTTGCCGCGCGCGCCATAGCCGCCCAGCGCGTTTACCGCCTGCGGGGTGAGGCCGATATGCGCCATGACCGGAATGCCGCGCTGGCTGAGGAAGCTGATGGTTTCCGCCATGGCGACCCCGCCTTCCAGCTTGACGGCCGCGCAACCAGTTTCCGCCATGACGCGGCTGGCGCTGGCAAAGGCCTGTTGCGGGGAGGCTTCGTAGCTGCCGAAGGGCATGTCGACCAGCACGACGCTGTGATAGCTGCCGCGCACCACGGCGGCGCCATGGGCGATCATCATGTCGAGCGTGACGGGCAGGGTGGAGGGGAGGCCATAGATCACCTGCCCCAGCGAATCACCCACCAGCAGCATGTCGCAATGCGAGTCGAGCAGTTGCGCTTGGCGAGCAGTATAGGCGGTGAGCATCACCAGCGGTTCCTGCGTCTTCCCTTCGAACTTGCGGCGCTGGATGGCGGGCACCGTCAGGCGCTTCATCGGCGCGGGCGTCGGATTGGCGCGGCTGGTCGACGTGTCGAGCGTGAAGGTCGTGGACATGGCTGCGCTGTAACGCAGCGGGGCGCGGGGCGCAAATCATGCCACATATTTGGCATAAGTGGGGTTTTTCGATCTGATTGGATGAGGCCGATCGCTCTCTTGTTTCCTTCCATGCCGATTTCCCGACCGTCAGATGATGCCAGCTGACCGGAAATCGCCCATGTCTTCACAGGAGCACCACCCAAAAATACGGGAGCGACAGGGCCGTGTCGCTCCCGCAGGGGGTGAACCTCGCTTGAGTGTCTAGAAGTTCAGAAGGAAAATTTGATCGTTCCGCCCCAGGTCCGGGGGTCGCCGGGCGTGCCGGCGATAAGGCCGGTGTTGCCGGGGGCTACCTGAAGATTGTCGATATAGTTGACGTCGAAGGCGTTTCGGACCCAGCCGAAGACATCGAAGCCGTCACCCCGGAAGCCGGCGCGGAAGTTGGTGAGGGCGTAGCCCTTCACCTCCGTATAGATCGACGGCGTGGCGTTGGAGTTCCAGTGTGAACGATAGTTGCCGTCCACGCCGACATAGAGCTGGCCGTCCTTGTCGAGCAACGTCAGCGGAATATTATATTCCGCGCCGTAGGAGAAGGCCCATTTCGACACGCCGGGCAGACGCTCGCCGGAAATGTCGACGAAGGGCGGGCTGACCTGGCTGGCCGTAGCGGCGGGGCCAGGCGTGCCGGTGTAGGAGCAACGGTCGGTCACCACTATGCCAGTGCTTGATCCGCCAGCCAGTTCCGGCGGTGGCGGCGCGTTGCAGAACTTCACATATTTGGCGTCGGTATAGGCACCGTTCGCATAAGCGGTGAAGCGGTCGCTGGCGACGATCTTGAAGTCGGCCTCGATACCCTGCGACCGGACCTTGTCGGCATTGGCGAGATAGCCGCGCGTCGTGCCGAACTGTCCGCCATTCACCGTCGCCTGGAAATCCTTGATCTCGGTGCGGAAGGCGGTGAGGTTGAAGGTCGCGCGACGGTTCCAGAACTGGGTCTTGAGGCCCACTTCGAAATGATTGACCGATTCCGGCTTCACCGTGCCGGCGGCATAGTTGACGGTGTTGTCGGAATTGAGCGGCAGGCCGTTCTGATTGATGCCCAGCGTCTTGAAGCTCTTGGCATAGGTCGCATAGGCCAGGATGTCGGGCGCGATCTTGTAGTTGACGTTGAAGTCGTAGGTGAAGTTCCAGGCGCTGTCGGAAGGTGCGCTGACCTGCGGCTGGTAGATGCCGCATTGGGCGGTCAGCACCGGATTGCCAGCCGTTGCCGAGGGAGCGCAGCTGGTGATGACCGCACCCGTACCGGTGGTCACGACCCGCTGATAGAAGCCCGACTTCTTGTCATAGTTGAGGCGCGCGCCCGGCTGAATGGTCAGGGCATCGGTGACTTTCCAGCTAAGCTGGCCAAACAGCGCCGCGCTTTCGCTCTTCAGCCATTGCGTGTTGGTTGCGGTCAACCCCTGCAGAATGCTCGGGTTGTTCGCATTCGCACCCGTGAGGTTCCATTTGCTGGCTGCAGCGCCCTGCTGTTCTGTGCCCTGCGTGTCTATCCGCTGCTTGAAGCCGAACAGGCCGACGACGAAGTCGACCTTCCTGCTTTCGTAATTATAGCGGAATTCCTGGCTATACTGGTCCTGCTGCGACGGGTTCTGCGACAGCGAGACGATCGGCAGGCCGGTGAAGTCGCGGTCGTTCGCGGGCTTCCAGTCCCAGAAGCGCCAGGCGGTGACCGACGTCAGCGTGCCGGGGCCGACATTCCATTTGATGCGGGCCGAGACGCCGCCGATCTTGTTGCCCGCGTTCAGTTCCGAATCAAGGTCGGTCAGGCGGTCATAGGGATTGCGGCTGGGGACCACATAGCCCTGCGCGGCGGCGAGCGCGTCATATTGGCGGGTGAGCGGGCGCTGCGTCGTGCCGACGCGCACGAAGACGGTGCCGCAGCATTCCGGGTTCTGCCGGCTGTAATCGCCTGACAGGGTCAGGCTGAAGTCATCGTTCGGCTGGAACAGCAGCTGGCCGCGAATGCCCAGATTGTCCTGCTCATTGATCCAGCGGTCCGACGTCACATTGTAGATCGTGCCGCGGCGGCTGGTCGAGGCGATCGCGATGCGCGCGGCGATGGTGTCCGACAGCGGTCCCGAAACGGCGGCTTTCGCCTGCTTGAGGCCCAGATTGCCAACGCTGAGTTCGGCGCGGCCCTCGAAATTGAAAGTCGGCTGGTTGGTCGTGATGTTGATCGCGCCGGCGGTCGTGTTCTTGCCGTAGAGCGTGCCCTGGGGGCCGCGCAGCACTTCGACCTGGTTGACGTCGAGAAAGTCGAAAGTCGCGGCGGCGACGCGCGAGTTGTAGACGTCGTCGACATAGATGCCCACGCCCTGTTCGAACCCGTCACTGGTAAGGCCGAACGGTACGCCCAGGCCACGGATGTTGACGGAGGTGTTGCGCGGGTTGGTGGTGTAGACCTGGAGCGTCGGGGCGAGTTGCTGAAGCTTCACGACGTTGAAGTTGCCGGTCGCTTCGATGCTGTCGCCGCGCACGACGGAGATCGCCAGCGGCACCTCCTGCGCGGTTTCGGCGCGGCGTCGGGCGGTGACGATGATCACTTCGCCGCGGGCGCTGGATGCCTGTTCTGCGCTGTCCGCCGCGGATTGCGGAGAGGTTTGAGACGCATCCTGCGCTTGTGCGCTGGACGCGATGATGGATGCGCCCGCCACGCTGGCGAGCAACAGATAACGCGCAATCATGATGATTCCCCTTCCGGATGTCCGGTGAATGTTGATCGCGGCCTCTGCGGTGATCCGCTCAAAGCCCCTGGTCTGGGAATGGAAAATGTGGCCCACCCCTTGCCACCTGTTGTTCAGCCCTTTGGCGGGCCTTTTTCAGCAACCCTGTAGTCTTGCGCCCCCGCTTTGCTTCAGGCGGTAAGGCGCGTCTTTTCCGTCACGTCGATCTGCACCACCCGTGCATCATGGACGGTCAGCGTGACAGATCCGAAGCGAAGGGCCTCCAATACGCTGCGCACCCTTTCGATGCTGACCGCTATGTCGTGGCGCTGCCCATCGCCGTGGCCGTTGCGGGCGAATTCGATCGATCGGTTTTCACTCATAAATACCTCTTGGCTGCTCTTTATCTCAACTGTATCGATAGACAAAAAAGCAAATATAAGGGGCGCTCAAGTTTCCCTTGTCGCGCCCTGGAAGAAAGTTCAGCCGTTGACCCGCAATGCCGCCAATCGTCGCTCCTGATGAGCGAGCGGGATGGCGGGCCTTAACTGGCGCATTGCAGAGGCCTGCTCATGCGCATTGTCGATCAGCTTGTCGAGAAGCGCCTGGCCGAAGCGCCATTCGCCCAGACCCGAATCCGCATTGATATGGCCGCAAAAGCCCGCGTCGACAAAGCTGCTGCCCCAGTTCTTGCCGATGCTGTGGGCGCGTTCGAAGAAGATATAGGGATCGTTGCGGCTCGCCACGACGACCGATGGAAAGGGCAATTGCGCGCGCGGTGTGGGGCCGAAGCCGCCGATCGTCTCGGGCGTTTCCATCCGGTCACAATCCGGCGGCGCCACCAGCAACGCGCCTGTCACGGGCCAGCCATAGGCCTGGCTCTGCAGGGCGCCCCACCAGGCGACCGCAAGGCAGCCCAGGCTGTGCGCGGCCAGGATGATCGGGCCGTTCGCCGCCCGGATCGCGGCATCCAGCCGCGTGACCCAGCTGTTGCGGCTGGGGCTGGCCCAGCTACCCAGGTCGACGCGCTCGCAATCGCCCCGCGTCTTTTCCCATAGTGTCTGCCAATGGCCAGGCCCGCTATTGTTGAGGCCGGGAATGGTCAGCACGACCGGCTGGCGCGCGTCTCCCGAATGTCCGAATCGCTCCATGGTGAGATCCTCGTCCTATTGTCGAGGGAGAGATAATTCTATTTATCCAGTAGACAATGGGGAAGCGACAAAATGTGTCGGAATCTAGGCAACCCGATTCATCTGACGTTCATCTAGCCAAAGGCGTCGTCGGCTACCTCCTTTGCGCGGCGGGACGCTGCCCGAATGTTCCTCACCAGGGGTAGATCAGCCCATAATAATGGAACACGCTGCGGCCATAGGTGTCGTCGTAATCCGGCCGTTCGTCGGGCAGATGCCGGGGCGCCTGGTCCAATATGTCCCGGGCGAGATCCACTACATAGCCGCCCCTGTCCGTGTCGTAGCTGAGCATCGACCAGGGCAGCGGATAATGGTCGGTGCCCATGCCCAGAAAGCCGCCGAAAGACAGGACCGCATAGCGCACCTGCCCGCTGCGCTTGTCCACCATGAATTTGGAGATATGGCCCAGCCGGTCGCCCTGGCGGTTATAGACTGTGGTGCCCTCGACCCGGTCGGATGCGATCAGGTCGCCATGATTTTCCCTCGCCATGTCAGACATTGTCACTCTCCTGCGAAAAAATCGCGCTATGGTGACCGAACCCAGGGGGACCGGCAGGGTTCCCCGAGCTCGGCAGGCAGACAGGAGGACGATCATGAAGATCAATCGCAGCGGATCGGCGGTATGGAGCGGCGGGCTGAAGGATGGGAAGGGTGCGATCTCGACCCAGAGTGGCGCGCTTGACGCCTATCCCTATGGCTTTGCGACGCGGTTCGAGGGCGTGCCGGGCAGCAATCCGGAGGAATTGATCGCGGCTGCGCATGCCTCCTGCTTCACCATGGCCCTGTCGCTGATTCTGGGCGAAGCTGGACTGACCGCGGAGAAGATGGAGACCAATGCCGTCGTGACGCTGGAACAGCAGGATGGCGGCTTTGCCATCACGGCGAGCAGGTTGAGCCTGAAGGCGAGCATAGCCGGCGTGGACGATGCCCGTTTTCAGGAACTGGCGGCCGTAGCGAAGGCCAATTGTCCGGTGTCCAAGCTGCTGAAGGCGGAAATCAGCCTGGACGCGGAACTGCTCTAGGCTGGAGCCATGCGCCTGGCGCGGACATGTTCCCGCCAGGCGATGTACAGGCCGCTTCCGATGATCAGCGCCGCGCCCACCCAGGTCGTCACCATCGGCCAATTGCCCCAGATCGCCCAACTGAGCAGCGTCGTCCAGATGATCGCGCTGTAGTCCATCGGCAGCACCACCGAAACCGGCGCCTGGCGCAGGGCGGCCGTCATGCAGATTTGCGCGATCCCGCCCGCTACGCCGATCAGCAGCAGCAGTCCCCAGGTGACGGCATCATGCGCCTGACCATAGAACAGCATGGCCACGCCCAATGGCGGCAGGGACAGCAGGGTGAACCAGAAGACGATCACCCCGGCGCTTTCCGTTCGCCCCAATTCGCGCAGGATCAGGCTGACGCTGGCGGTGATGAACGCGCCGCCAAGTGCGACCGCCACGCCGATGGCGGGGAAATGGCCGGCGTCTGGCCGGACCATGATGAGAACGCCGACAAAGCCGGCCAGAACGGCGCTCCACCTGTGGATGCCCGTCGCCTCGCGCAGGATCAGCGCGGACAATATGGTGCCGAAGATCGGCATGGTGAAACCGATGGTGGCCGCTTCCGCCGGCAGCAGCAGGATATAGGAGAGAAAATTGAGCGCCATGCCGGTCATGCCGATCGCCATGCGCGTGGCATGAACGCCGATGCGCCGCGTGCGGATCGATCCGATGCCTGTCGTCGTGGCAATCCAGACGAACACCACAGGCAAGGCCAGCGCCTGCCGGTAGAACAGCGATTCGACCAAATGGACGCCGTGCCTGTCGGCCAGCCTGATCGTCACCGACATGATCGACAGGCAGATGACCGCTATCAGTCGCAGGCCAATGGCCGTGAACGGACGATGCGGACGGCAGGAAGGGGAAGCGGGCGGCACGTTTTTCCCCTTAACCGGGAAGATGCGGCGCGCAACTACTATCCCCGTACAGGGCGAGACGCTACTTCATCGGCTTGCGAAATTTGAGCGTCATCCTGTCGCTTTCGCCGATGGCGAGATATTTCGCCCTGTCGACCTCTCCATTGCTCAGGGTCGGCGGGAGCGTCCACACGCCCTTTTCCCAATCCGCGCTGTCCCTGGGATTGGCGTTGACCTCCGACGATCCGACATATTGGAAGCCGGCGGCCTCGGCGAGATGGCGGATGGTCGAAACCTTGAGATATCCGCTCGTCTTCTCCATCGCGACATCGCGCGTTTCGGGCAGGCGATGGTCGACGATGCCCAGCGTGCCGCCCGGCTTCAGCAGGTTGAAAAAGGCCTTGAACGTCGCTGCTTCGGTTCCGTTCATCACCATATTGTGGACGTTGCGGAAGGTCAGCAGCGTGTCGACGCTGCCGGCCGGAACGAGGCTGGTCTGGTCAGGGAAGGGCACCAGCTGAACCTTGTCATAGACGGCGGGCTTTGCCGCAAGGAACGCCTTGTACCTGTCCAGGTAGCGGCCGGTCGGCTGAAGCGCGTAGAATTTGCCCTTCTCGCGCAGCAGGGGCGCCAATATCTCCGTGTACCAACCGCCGCTGGGCGCATATTCGACCACCGTCTGGCCCGGTTTCACGCCGAAAAAGGCGAGCGTTTCGGCCGGATGGCGATAGATGTCGCGGGCGACGTTGGCGGGCGTGCGGCTGGACGAGGCAACGGCAGCGGTGATCGGATCATTCGCCTGATGCTGGGCATGCTGGGCGGCGAGGGGAAGCAGCGGCAGGGACAGGCCGGTCAGCAGCAGGGCGGCGCGGGCTAGTCGGTTCATCGGCATTCCTCTCTTTGCGGGAAGAGCGTCCGATGTGCCGATGATGCGCGCCTTGCGCAAGCGGGCCAGCGGAAAATGTCCGCCGGCAACACATTGTTACAAACCCAATCCGGGTTCCCTGCTTTCCCGGCATATCAGGGTCGGCGGCCAGTTCGGATCGCTTGGAAGCGACTGGAGGCGCCGATCGTTACAGGCAGGCTTCCAGGAAAGGCTGGTCGAAGCCGAACTGCCGGGCCTTGTCGAGCGTGTAGGGGCGCAGGCCCATGGATCGATATTCGCCGATGATCTTCCCGCTGTCGTCCTCGTCATGATATTCGAACTTGAACAGTTCCTGGGTGACGATCACGTCGCCTTCCATGCCGATGACTTCGGTGACGTTGGTGACGCGGCGCGAACCGTCGCGCAGGCGCTTCACCTGCACGATCAGGTCGACCGAGTCGGCGATCTGCTTGGAAATCGCTTCCTTCGGGATCTTGATGTCGCCCATCAGGATCATGTTTTCCATACGGCCCAGGCATTCGCGCGGGGAGTTGGAGTGGAGCGTACACATGGAGCCGTCATGGCCGGTGTTCATCGCGGCGAGCAGGTCGAAACACTCCGCGCCACGAATTTCGCCCAGGATGATGCGGTCAGGGCGCATACGCAGGGCGTTCTTGACAAGGTCGCCGATGGTGATCGCGCCCTGGCCCTCCAGGTTCGGCGGGCGTGTTTCCAGCGGCAGCCAGTGCGGCTGTTGCAGGCGCAGTTCGGCCGCGTCCTCGATGGTCAGCACGCGTTCGCCCGGATCGATCATTTTCGACAGGGCGTTGAGCATGGTGGTCTTGCCCGAACCCGTACCGCCCGAGATGACGATGTTGAAGCGGCAGGCGCCTGCGATCTTGAGCGCCGTGCACATCTTCTGGCTCATCGCGCCCCATTGGGCGAGCATGTCGAGGGTGATCGGCTTGGCGGAGAATTTACGGATCGAGATGGCCGTGCCGCGCAGCGACAGTGGCGGTACGATCACGTTCACGCGGCTGCCGTCGGGCAGGCGGGCGTCGGCCAGCGGCGTGGTCTGGTCGACGCGGCGGCCGACCTTGTTCACGATGCGCTGGGCGATCTGGAACAGATGTTCTTCGTCGCGGAACTTGATGGGCGCGATCTGGAGCTTGCCCTTCTTTTCGATATAGGTCTGCTCAGGACCATTGACCATGATGTCGCTGACGTCCGGATCCGCCAGCAGTTCCTCCAGCGGGCCGAGGCCGAGCAGTTCGTCCACCAGCACCTTTTCCAGCGCGAATTGTTCGCGGCGGTTGAGGGTCAGCTTCAGTTCCGCCAGCACCTCCATGATGATCGGGCGGAATTCCTCGGCCAGTTCATCCTTGGTCAGCGTGGCGGCGGCTTCGGGGTCGACACGTTCCAGCAGGCGGGGAAGCACCTGCTCCTTGATCTTGTGGACCGAGGCTTCGAAGCCCTGGGGTCCGGCATCGGCGGCATGTTCGGCATTGGCGCGATCCGACAGACGCTGCATCGCGTCGGCGTTGCGCTGCATCTGGCCGGTGGGCGCGGAAAGCGGGTCGAGCGGCGCTTCCGTCGGGATGGCGGTCATGTCCAGGGGCGGGAATTGCTCGCCGCCCTTGACCTCTTCCCTGGGCGCGCCCCCCTGCATCGGTCGGGCGAGGCCGAAACCTGGCTTGATGCCTGCAGGTCCATTTTTCCGTCCAAACGCGCTCATAATTCTCCGCCGAAATGACTGGGGCACAGCTGTGGCTAGAAAAGGTGAATAAGGCGGAAACTTTGATAAATGCCTAATGGCGACGGGTCGTCTTGCCGGGCAAGGCAGGATGGAAACGCGCAAAAAAAAGAAGGGCCGCGCTCCGGATTGGAGCACGGCCCTTCTGTAGCATATGTCGCTGTGGCTGATGTCAGCCCGCATGCTCCGCAAGGACGGTCAGGCCCTTTTCGTTGACCTCGGCGAAGCCGCCGCGAACCGGAATGACCTCCGGTGCAGCGCCTGACGACGCGAAGATCTGGATCGCGCCGTCGCGAACGGTCGACATGAAGGGTGCATGGCCCTCCAGCACGCCGAAGTCGCCATCGGTGCCGGGGACGACCACCTGATAGACCTCTTCCGAGCGGACGAGCTTTTCCGGGGTCACGAGTTCGAAATGCAGTGCCATTCTTGGGAAGTCCTAAATCCCCTCCCATGAAGAGGGAGGGGGACATGAGCGTTGCTTAGGCGGCTTCGGCAGCCAGCTTCTTCGCCTTCTCGACGGCTTCGTCGATGCCGCCGACCATGTAGAAGGCGTTTTCAGGCAGATGGTCATATTCGCCTTCGACCACGGCCTTGAACGACTTCACCGTGTCCTCGATCTGGACGAACTTGCCCGAGATGCCGGTGAAGACTTCGGCGACGTGGAAGGGCTGCGACAGGAACTTCTGGATCTTGCGGGCGCGGGCGACGGTCAGCTTGTCCTCTTCGGACAGTTCGTCCATGCCCAGGATCGCGATGATGTCCTGAAGCGACTTGTACTTCTGCAGGATCGCCTGAACCGCGCGGGCGGTTTCATAATGCTCCTGCCCTACGACGCGGGGTTCCAGAACGCGGCTGGTCGAGTCCAGCGGGTCGACCGCCGGATAGATACCCAGTTCCGAAATGGCGCGGTTGAGAACGGTGGTGGCGTCCAAGTGCGCGAACGAAGTCGCCGGTGCCGGGTCGGTCAAGTCGTCCGCGGGGACGTACACGGCCTGCACCGAGGTGATCGAACCCTTGTTGGTCGAGGTGATGCGCTCCTGAAGGGCGCCCATGTCGGTGGCGAGGGTTGGCTGATAGCCCACGGCCGAAGGGATACGGCCGAGCAGGGCCGACACTTCAGCGCCCGCCTGGGTGAAGCGGAAGATGTTGTCGACGAAGAACAGCACGTCCTGGCCTTCCTGGTCGCGGAAATATTCCGCGATGGTGAGGCCCGACAGGGCGACGCGGGCGCGGGCGCCCGGGGGCTCGTTCATCTGGCCGTAGACCAGCGCCACCTTCGAACCTTCGCTGATCGCGTTGCCGTCGGCGTCCTTGGCGATAACGCCGGCGTCGAGAAATTCGTGATAAAGGTCGTTGCCCTCGCGGGTACGCTCACCGACGCCCGCGAACACCGAGGTGCCGCCATGGCCCTTGGCGATGTTGTTGATCAGTTCCTGGATGAGCACGGTCTTGCCCACGCCCGCGCCACCGAACAGGCCGATCTTGCCGCCCTTCGCATAGGGGGCGAGAAGGTCGATGACCTTGATGCCGGTGACGAGGATCGACGCGTCGGTCGACTGGTCGACGAACTCGGGAGCCTTGGCGTGGATCGGGGCGGAGAGGGTGGTTTCCACCGGGCCGCGCTCGTCGATCGGCTCGCCGACGACGTTCAGGATGCGGCCGAGGGTGGCCGGGCCGACGGGAACGCGGATCTGCGCGCCGGTGTCGATGACTTCCTGACCGCGGGTCAGACCGTCGGTCGAGTCCATCGCGATGGTGCGGACGGTGTTCTCACCCAGATGCTGGGCGACTTCCAGAACGAGGCGCTGGCCGTTGTTGCTGGTTTCCAGCGCCGAGAGAATGAACGGCACCGCATCGGGGAAGGTCACGTCGACGACAGCGCCGATGACCTGCGAGATGCGGCCTACATTGTTGGTGGTTGCCATTGCTTCGTTTCCTTGCCTTCTTTGTCAGCGTGCCGGCAACCAGATGTCGCCGTGGTAAATTACATCAATTGAGCCATCGCCAAGCTCTTCAAGCTTTCGGCGCTTACCGGAAAATTTCACTCTCGCACCTTTGAATACGCAGCGGGCGATGATGTCTCCATCTTTATCGCTTCCATATTCAACGCACAAAACTTCTCTAAAAGTCGCTCCTACAGGCTGCTCCGGGTTGCAATTTGTATAGCCATCCAAATCTCTGCAGCCTCGAGATATCGCCAAGGCTGATCCCACTTCCTCAGCTGACGGTAGCGCGGTTGAACTTGCAGCCAAAAGAAGAGATAGCAGCATCAAACACCTTCTTTACAAGGCCTCGGCGCCCGAAATGATTTCGACGAGTTCGGTGGTGATCGCGGCCTGGCGGCTGCGGTTATACTGGATCGTCAGCTTGTTGATGAGGTCGCCGGCATTGCGGGTCGCATTGTCCATGGCGGTCATCGACGCGCCCTGTTCGGACGCGTTGTTTTCCAGCAACGCCTTGAAGATCTGCACCGTGACGTTGCGCGGCAGCAGGTCGTCGAGGATCGCTTCCTCGCTCGGTTCATACTCCACCGTCGCGCCGATGGCGTTGCGGTCGGCGTCTTCGGGAATCTTGACCGGGATGATCTGCTGCTCGGTCGGGATCTGGGCGAGCGCCGACTTGAAGCGCGAGAAGAAGAGGTGCGCGACGTCGAACTTGCCGTTCAGATACATGTCGGTCAGCTCGTGCGCTATGGCTTCAGCCTGCGCATAGCCCGGCTCCTTGGCGCCCGTCGTGTCATATTGGGCGACGATCATGCCGGGGAAAGTGCGGTTGATGACCGGGCGACCCTTGCGACCGATGAGGTAGAAACGGACGGTCTTGCCCGCGTCGATCAGTTCTTGCGCCTTGGCGCGGGCGGCCTTGACGATATTCGCGTTGAACGCGCCGGCGAGGCCGCGGTCGGAGTTGGCGACGACCAGCAGATGCACGTTGTCCTTGCCGGTGCCGGCGAGCAGCGGGGAAGCGCCTTCGCCCGAACCGCCGGCGATCTTCGACGCGAGGCTGGCGACGACCGCTTCGAGGCGGCTGGAATAGGGGCGCGCAGCCTCAGCCGCGGCCTGCGCCTTGCGCAGCTTCGCGGCGGCGACCATCTGCTTCGCCTTGGTGATCTTCTGGGTCGATTTAACCGACCCGATACGGATCTTCAGTTCCTTGAGGCTGGCCATGTCCCGTCTCGTTCAATCCTGTTCCGTCATGCCAGCGCAGACTGGCATCTCACGCCCCCAGGTCGGACCTATCCGGCCTGAGACCCCAGCTTTCGCTGGGGTGACGGCTAAATATTAGGCGAAGGTCTTGCCGAAGCTGTCGAGCGCGGCCTTCAGCTTGGCCTTGGGCTCGTCGCCTAGGTCCTTGCTGTCGCGGATCGCGGCCAGCACGTCGGCATGGTCGTGACGCAGATAGGCGAGCATCAGCTCTTCATAACGGGTCACGTCCTTGACGGGCACGCTGTCGAGATAGCCGTTGGTGCCAGCGAAGATCGACGCGGTCTGCTCTTCGAAGGGCAGGGGCGAGAACTGGGCCTGCTTGAGCAGCTCGGTCAGGCGAGCGCCGCGGTTCAGCAGCTTCTGGGTCGAAGCGTCGAGGTCCGAACCGAACTGGGCGAAGGCCGCCATTTCACGATACTGGGCCAGCTCCAGCTTGATCGAGCCCGACACCTTCTTCATCGCCTTGGTCTGCGCGGCGGAGCCGACGCGCGACACCGACAGGCCGACGTTGATGGCCGGACGGATGCCCTGGTAGAAGAGGTTGGTTTCGAGGAAGATCTGGCCGTCGGTGATCGAGATCACGTTGGTCGGGATATAGGCCGACACGTCGCCCGCCTGAGTCTCGATGATCGGCAGCGCGGTCAGTGAGCCATTGCCATTGGCGTCGTTCATCTTCGCAGCGCGCTCCAGCAGGCGGCTGTGGAGATAGAAGACGTCGCCGGGATAGGCTTCGCGGCCCGGAGGACGGCGCAGCAGCAGCGACATCTGGCGATAGGCGACGGCCTGCTTGGAAAGGTCGTCATAGACGATCACGGCATGCATGCCGTTGTCGCGGAAAAATTCGCCCATGGTGACGCCGGTATAGGGCGCCAGATACTGGAGCGGAGCGGGTTCCGAAGCGGTCGCGGCGACGACGATGGAATATTCCATCGCGCCATTTTCTTCGAGCTGCTTCACGATCTGCGCGACGGTCGAGCGCTTCTGGCCGACCGCGACGTAGATGCAATAGAGCTTCTTGCTCTCATCGTCGCCCGCGTTGATGCCCTTCTGGTTGATGAAGGTATCGATCGCGACGGCGGTCTTGCCGGTCTGGCGGTCGCCGATGATCAGCTCGCGCTGGCCACGGCCGACGGGGACGAGGGCGTCGATCGCCTTCAGGCCGGTCTGCACGGGTTCGTGCACCGATTTGCGGGGGATGATGCCGGGCGCCTTGACTTCAACGCGCTTGCGTTCGGTATACTGGATCGGGCCCTTGCCATCGATCGGGTTGCCGAGGCCGTCGACCACGCGGCCGAGCAGGCCCTTGCCCACGGGAACGTCCACGATGGTGCCGGTGCGCTTGACGGTGTCGCCTTCCTTGATCTCGGCGTCCGAGCCGAAGATCACGACGCCGACATTGTCGGCTTCGAGGTTGAGCGCCATGCCCTGCACGCCATTGGCGAACTCGACCATTTCGCCCGCCTGGACGTTGTCGAGGCCATGGACGCGGGCGATGCCGTCACCCACGGTCAGCACGGAACCGACTTCGCTCACCTGCGCTTCGGTGCCGAAATTGGCGATCTGGTCCTTGATGACCTTCGAAATTTCTGCGGCGTTGATATCCATGTTCAGCCTTTCATCGCCAAAGCGAGACTATTCAAACGGGTGCGGATGGAGGAATCGATCATCTGGCTGCCGATCTTGACGACCAGCCCCCCCAGGATCGCGGGATCGACCTTGGCATCGAGCGCGACGTCGCGGCCGACGCGGGCGCGAAGGCCCTGCTGCAGGGCGCTGACCTGTCCGGCGTCGAGCGGATGGGCGCTCGTCACTTCGGCGCGAACCTCGCCCTTGTGATTCGACAGCAGCGTTTCATAGGCGCGGATGATCGCGGGCAGCTGGGAAAGGCGGCGGTTCTGGGCCAGCACGCCCAGGAAATTCGTGGTCAGCGCGTCGAGACCCATGGAGGATGCGACCGCGGCGATCGTCTTGCCTGCTGCGTCACGGCTGAGGACGGGGTTGTTCACCAGACCCTTGAAATCGGCCGATTCGGCCAGGGCCGCCTTGAGCGCAGCCAAGCTCGCCGCGACGGTGTCGAGCGTCTTGCCGTCGCGGGCCAGATCGAACAGCGCCACCGCATAGCGGCCGCTGAGGCTGGCCTGAATACCGCCGGTCGTCTCCACGCGCTTACCGTCCTCCACTTGATTCCAGGCAATTTGAATTGCCGGTCATGCAAAAAGGGGGCCCGGTCTGTCCGTCCCGATCCCCTGTTGGGGGGCCGGTTAGCAGTGGGATTGTGACTATGCAAGCCATGGAACGCGATTCGACCGTCAGTATGAAATCATCGCGATTTGACAGGGTTTCAATATGGGCCGAATCGTTGACCGGCTGCGGCGGGCGTCACCCTTCGCCCGGGGTGAGCCGACCCTTTTGGCAATGGTAGACGATCCGTTCATTGGGCTGGGCCGGAAGCAGGGCGGCAAGATCATTCTGCAGACTTGCGATTTTTCCCAGCAGGGCAGGATCGCCCGCGCACCCCTTGATCGCGCCGCCGCCTAGTGCGCGGGCCTTCGCCATGGTATCGATGTCTGGCAGCCAGCGCTGGACCCGGAGCGTGCCCGTCGCAGGATCGAAGCGGCTGACGGTCACGAAATTATGATCATCGGGCACGGATGCGCGCTGCCATCCTGTGCCGGAAGAAACATATTGGGTGTTTCCGTCGACGCACCCGCCCTCGGCCCAGTGGAACCCGATGTCATTGGGCTGGGATATGGTAAGCCGGCTGCGGTTCATGTCCACCCGGCAGATATTGTCGCCCGCCCAGGCATAGGCGCCGTTGCCGTTGACGCCCGCATCCTCCGGAAGTTTGATGCGCTCCTCTATGCTGGAGAAGCTGGGCTTCAGGAAAAACAGCCCGATTGCCGCGAACAGCAGGATGCCGCCGCCGGCCAGCCACCAGGTCGCGCGCTTTTCCCGTCCCTGGCTGTAGAGCAGGCCGCCCGCGCCCAGCCCGAGCACCGCCAGCGCCAGCAGCACGGCGGCGCCCGCCATGGCGTTCTCCCGCGCGGAGATGACGTCGCGTTCGGCTGTGTCGCGCGCCTTGTTCAGCGCCGCTTCGCGGGCGTCCGCGCGGGCGCGCTCGGATTGCTCGCTCCTGGCTTGCTCCCGCTGGGTCAGGGAGGATTCGGCGGCGTCCGCCTCCGCCATCGAACGGCAGGGAACGATCGTGTGCAGCGACGATACGCCCGCCTGCCGCAGGAAGGAGGCGATTTCGCGCCACGACACGGCGAATCCGAATTCCGCATCATTGCCGTCGGAGACAGACCCGAAGCTGTTGACGCCCAGCACCCGGCCGCAATCATCGATCAGCGGTCCGCCGCTGTTGCCGGCGGCCAGGGGCGCGGTGTGCAGCACCGTGTCGAAATTCTGGCTGGCCCGGCCGGAGGAAACATTGCCGCTGGTCTTCACCGTGCCGAGCGGTTCCACCAACTGCTTGAGGCCCAGCCCCTGCGCCCGGTCGACCGTGCCCGGATAGCCGATGGCGGTCACATGCTGCCCGTCGCTCACCGCTCCGGCATAGAAGGTGCTGACCGGCAGATGGCCTTCCTCCAGCTGGATCAGCGCAAGGTCGTTGCCGGGCGAGAAGGCGATGATCTTGCCGCCATAGGTCTTGGTTCCCTCCGAAGGGATGACGCCGATGACGAGATCCTTTTCCTCGCGCGTCAGTTCGACGACATGGGCGTTGGTGATGATCTTGTCCGGCGCGACGGCAAAGCCGCTGCCGTGGCCCACGAAATAGGCGTCGGAACCGTTGGTCGCCACCAGCACGACGCGGACCACGCCGCGGGCGGCGGCGGCAATGTCCTGCTGTTCGGCATGCACGCCGGTCGGTCCGGCAAGAGCCAGAAGGGCGGCCAGGAAGGGGGCGAGGCGACGGAATGATGCGACCATGACTGGCGGCATTCATATGCGATGGCGGGATAGAGGCAATGCGCAAAAAGCGCGGAACCGCTTTTTGACCGCAAGCGGCAGGAAGCCTGATGCGTTCGGGCGGGCTATCTCTTATCCATGACCGAGATGAGACAGATCGAAGCCCAGATCCATGCCGTGCCTGACGCCGACGCCTGCTGGGACGCGTTTTTACGCCGCGATCGCAGCTTTGACGGGCGGTTCGTGGGAGCGGTGCTGACCACCGGCATCTATTGCAAGCCCAGTTGTGCCGCGCGGCATCCGCGGCGGGAGAACATGATCTTCCTGGCCGACCCGGAGGCAGCGCGGGCGGCGGGTTTCCGCGCTTGCCTGCGCTGCCGCCCTGATGAAGTGGGACGCGACCGGCTGGCGGTGGAGGCGGCCGTCACCTTCATCGCCGCAGCCGAAACCCCGCCTTCGCTGGAGGCGGTGGCGGCGCATGCGGGCTATTCGCCGCATCATTTCCACCGGCTGTTCAGGCGGGAAACGGGAATGACGCCGGCTGCCTACGCCCGCTCGCTGCGCACCGAGCGGTTGAAAAGCGCGCTGGAGGATGGCGGCAGCGTCACCGGCGCCATCTATGAAGCGGGCTATAATGCCCCTAGCCGCGCCTATGCCGATGCGGAGCGGCACCTGGGCATGACGCCCAGCGCCTGGAAGCATGGCGGCCGGGGCGTGGCGATTCGCCATGCGGTGGTGCAGACCAGCCTGGGGAGAGTGCTGGTCGCCGGCACGGAGCGGGGATTGTGCCGGATCAGTTTCGATGAAGATGAGGCGGACTTGCGCCGCCGCTTTCCCAAGGCGGAAATCCTGCCCGCCGACGAGGCGTTTTCGGCGCTGGCAGCCCAGCTTGTCCGGCTGATCGACGCGCCTGCCGAGTCGCTGGAATTGCCGATCGACGTGAGCGGCACGGCGTTTCAGCAGGCGGTATGGGCGGCGTTGCGGGCGATTCCGCCGGGGGAGACGCGCACCTATGGCGAAATCGCGGCGGCCATCGGCCGGCCAGGCGCAGTGCGGGCTGCCGGGACGGCCTGCGGCGACAATGTTCTTGCCGTGCTGATCCCCTGCCATCGGGTGTTGCGGAGCGACGGGAGCCTGGGCGGCTACGCCTATGGGGTGGAACGCAAGAAGAGATTGCTGGAGAGGGAGAAGGGCTGAGTATCGGCGCGCTCTGGCGCAGGAGCATGGGGTTTCAGCGGTCCTTCAACCGCTCCATGATCGCGCGGCGCTGGGCTTTGCTCATGCCTGCCCAGCGCTGGATTTCGTCCGTTGTCCGGCCGCAGCCGGTGCAGACGTGCCGGGCCTTGTCCAGCTTGCAGATGTTGACGCAGGGACTTTCCATGGGGTCTCAGGCCATCACATGAAGCTGTAGGGGTCGACGTCCACCGCGACGCGTGTCCCGGATTTCCAGGTCAGATTGCCCAGCCATTCGCGAATGATGCCTTGCACGTCGACCTGCCGCGTGGCGTGGATCAGCAGGCGGTGGCGGTGGCGCCCGCGCAGCACCGACAAGGGAGCCGGGGCGGGGCCATAGACGCGCATCCCGTCGATCAGGGGCGCTGACTTGCCGATCAACCGGGCGATCTCAGCGGCTTCGTCCGCCTCCTCGCTGGAGACGATGATCGCGGCGAAGCGGCCGAAGGGCGGGGCATTGGCGTGGCGGCGATTCTTTGTCTCCACCTCGTAGAAGCGCTCCGAATCGCCGGCGATCAGGGCCTTGATCACCTCCGCCTCCGGCATGCGGGTCTGGATGAAGACGCGGCCTGGTTTCTGCCCGCGCCCGGCCCGTCCCGCCACCTGCACGATCTGCTGGAAGGTGCGCTCCGACGCGCGCAGGTCGCCACCCTCCAGCCCCAGATCGGCGTCGATCACCCCCACAAGCGTCAGGTTCGGGAAATGATAGCCCTTGGTGACGAGCTGCGTGCCGATGATGATGTCGACGGCGCCTGCCTCCACTGATTTCACGAATTCAGCCACCTTGGCGGGCGACCAGAGCGTGTCGGAGGTGACGATGGCGGTGCGGGCGTTGGGCCACAGCGCCTTCACCTCGTCCGCGATGCGCTCGACCCCCGGCCCGCAGGCGACGAGCGAATCCTCCTCCTTGCATTCCGGGCAGAAGCGCGGGGCGGGGATGACATGGCCGCAATGATGGCAGGCCAGCCGGTGGGTCAGCCGGTGCTCGACCATCCAGGCGGTGCAATTGGGGCACTGGAAGCGATAGCCGCAATGGCGACAGAGCGTCAGCGGCGCATAGCCCCGGCGGTTGAGGAAAAGCAGGCTCTGCTCGCCCTTCTCCATGGTCTCGTCAATGGCGCGGACCAGCGGCGGGGCGATCCAGCGGCCGCGCTCCGGCGGATCGGTGAGCAGGTTGATGCCCTCTATCTCCGGCATGGCCGCGCCGCCGAAGCGGGATGGCAGTTTGATCTCGCGATAGCGGCCGAGTTCCACCTGATGTCGCGTTTCTATGGCGGGCGTCGCGGAAGCGAGGATGACCGGGAATTTCTCGATGAGGCCGCGCATCACCGCCACGTCGCGGGCGTGATAATGAACGCCATCCTCCTGTTTGAAGCTCGCCTCATGCGCTTCATCGACGACGATCAGGCCCAGATTGGGGTAGGGCAGGAACAGCGCCGAGCGGGCGCCGACCACCACCCGCGCCTCGCCCGCCGCAATGGCTCGCCAGGCGCGGCGCCGCTCGCTCTGGCGCAGGCCGCTGTGCCAGTTCACCGGTACGGTGCCGAAGCGCTTTTCGAAGCGCTCCAGAAAAGGTTCGGTCAGCGCGATTTCGGGCAGCAGCACCAGCACCTGCCGACCCTCCCTCATCGTCGCGGCCATGGCCTCGAAATAGACCTCCGTCTTGCCCGAACCGGTCACGCCGTCGAGCAGGAAGGGAGCGAAGGCCCGGTCCCTGACTGCCGCGATGAACTGGTCGGCGGCGGCGCCCTGCTTGTCCGACAGCAGCGGCGGGGCGTGATCGGGATCGGGCATGGGGAAGGGCGTGTCGACGCTCACCTCCACCGCTTCGAAGGCACCGGCCTTTACCAATCCGCGAATCACCGCGTCGCTGACTCCGCCGATCATCGCCAGTTCGCGGATCAGCCCCTGCCGTTCGCCGATGCGTTCCATCGCCTGGGCACGCTGTTCGGTCATGCGGTCGGGAAGGTCGCCCGTGGCGCGATATTCGATGACGGTGCGCGCGCCCTCCAGCGCTGCCATCGAGGCCAGCGTCATGCGCAGGACGGCGGCGATGGGGGCGAGATAATAATCCGCCGTCCATTCGATCAGGCGGCGCACGGTTTCGGGCACCGGCGGCGCGTCGACGATCGCCATGATATTGCGCAGGCGATTGTCGCCCACCGTCTCTATCTCGGGGAAGCTGTCCTCTTCCCACACGACGCCGACGATCTGGCGCGGCCCCAGCGGCGCCACGACGATGCTGCCCGGCCTCACGGCCATCCCGTGCGGCACGCGATAGTCGAGGGGCCCCAGGGCGGCGTTCAGCAGGATGACACGGGCGCGCGAACTCATTGCCTCCTCCCTAAACTGCCGGGCAGGGGAGGCAAGGCCAAGAAGCGTCAGATCTTCCAGCTCAATGTCAGCCAGGGGATATGCGCCACCGCATCTGGGCGGCCGTCGCGAAAGCTCTGCTGCCGCATGTAGAGCAATTGCGCGTCGAGCGCTCTGGTGATCGGATGGCGCAGGCCAATCTGGTTGCGCATGACGGCAAGGCCCAGCTTGTCATTGGGACGGGCGCGGTTCAGGTGGAACATCAACTCGGTTGCTGCGATCAGCGTCCACCGCTTCGCCCTATCCAGCGGCACCGAAGCCTGCACCCGTTGCCGCAGCCGCCAGCTCGCCCTGTCCGCCGTATCGAAAAAGCGCTGCTCGATGCGGGTGCGGGACAGCCAAATGCCCCTGGTCAGCGTCAACTGCTGGAACAGCCGCATTTCCTGCTCCGGGTCGGACCGGAAGAAGGCGATGCCGCCACCGATCTGCACCGCCTTTGCAATGCGGTGGTCGATCGTGATGCGCGCAGTCTGCTGCTCGCCACCGGAGGAGGCCTGGCGGAAACGTTGGCTGAGGTCGAGCGACACGATGTCCGCGTCGCTTGCCTGGACGACCAGCGATTCGCTCGTCCAGAACTGATTTTCCTGGCTGGCGGCAAGGGCGGGCGAGGCGGCCAGAAGGCCGGCAGAGATCAGCGCGTCCAATATGTGGCGGGGACGCAGGCGGCGGAGCATGGATCGGTCCTTTGGAAAGGTGCCGCTGTCATAATGGTGCGCGGGGCGCCCGGTAAAGGGCCAGTCATCGGCAATAATGGCTAATCCGTCAGGGAGCCGCTAAAGGAGACGCGATTCGACCCTTTCCCCTCCGCTGGAGCAGATCCATGAAGTTCTTCGTTGACACCGCCGACACCAATGAAATCCGCGAACTGGCCGCTACCGGCCTGCTCGATGGCGTCACCACCAACCCCTCGCTGATCCACAAGTCGGGCCGCAAGTTCCTGGAAGTGGTGGAGGAAATCTGCGGCATCGTCGAAGGCCCGGTGTCGGCAGAGGTCGTCGCGCTCGACCATGAGACGATGATGAAGGAAGCCGCCGTCCTGCGGAAGATCGCCGACAATGTCTGCATCAAGGTGCCGCTGACCATCGATGGCCTCAAGACCTGCAAGGCGCTGACCAGCGAGGGCGTGATGGTGAACGTCACCCTCTGCTTCTCGGCGAATCAGGCGCTGCTGGCGGCCAAGGCGGGCGCGAGCTTCATCTCGCCCTTCGTAGGGCGCCATGACGACAATGGCTTTGACGGCATGAAGCTGATCGAGGATATCCGCCTGATCTACGACAATTACGCGTTCGACACGGAAATCCTGGTGGCCAGCGTGCGCCACCCGATCCATGTGCTGGAAAGCGCGAAGATCGGTGCCGACGTGATGACCGCGCCTCCGTCCGTTATCAAGGCGCTGTTCAACCATGTGCTGACCGAGAAGGGCATTGCCGGTTTCCTGGCGGATTGGGAGAAGACCGGCCAGTCGGTTCTCTGATGTTCCAAGGATAGGCGTCGGGGAATGGCGGGTTCCTGCGAAGGCGGGAGCCCGTCCCTGCCGTCTGGACCGTGCCGGCGCGCCACTGGTCTCCTTCCAGCGGCTTTGCAGGGACACGGCGCTTTGCTCTTTTTCGTCGCAACTCCCCGCCGCGCAGTTCATTCTCTCCCCTGAAGGAGAGAGGCGATGTTCGTCGCGGTCTATTGGTGGCGCGTCCACCCCGGCAAGGAGGATCAGTTCCGCAAGGCATGGCGCCGGGGAACCGACCTGATCCGCGAGAAATATGGCAGCTATGGTTCGCGCCTGCATCGCGATGCGGATGGACGGTTCGTCGGCTATGCCGAATGGCCCGACGAGGCGACCTGGCGCACGGCCTTCGATCAAAAGATGGTCTATGACGATCCCGAAACCCGCGCCGCCTTCGTCGATGCCATAGCTGAAGTGCCGCCCGACGCCGATCCCATCTTCACCATGACGGTGACCGACGACTTGCTGTTGCGTTCGATGGGAGGGCGCGGCAGCAGCGACTGACCGATCGGTCAAGGACCCACCCCTTGCGCGCTCCTCCCTGCGCCTTCCAGCCAGCCTGCTAACACCTATGATCTTGGGGACTGTCCCGATGCGCCGATGCGCCGGGCGATACAGGCTCTATCACCATGAGCGCCTGCCAAATCCCCGGAAAAGAGGAGGGAAAGCATCGCTGCCAGTGCTTCCTGTCCGGTCTTGCCGGTTTCGTCCGCGACGGACGCCAGGCCATCCCTGGCCTATCGTCGCGATATCGACGGGCTGCGCGCTTTGGCGGTGCTGCCGGTGCTGTTCTATCATGTCCGACTTTGGCCCTTTACCGGGGGTTTCGTCGGGGTCGACATCTTCTTTGTCATCTCCGGCTATCTGATCGCCACGATCATCAGCCGGGAAATGACGGAAGGCCGGTTCAGCCTGACCGATTTCTATGCGCGGCGCATCCGCCGCATATTTCCCGCGCTGTTCGCGACCATCGCGGTCACCATCCTGGTCGGCAGCCAGATCCTGCTGCCGCTTGATTATCGCGCTCTTGGCCTGAGCGCCGCAGCGACGGTGCTTTTCGCCAGCAACCTGCATTTTGCCCGGCACAGCGGCTATTTCGGCAGCGCGGCGGAGGAGGCGCCGCTGCTGCACACATGGTCGCTGGCGGTGGAGGAGCAATTCTATATCCTCTTCCCGCTCCTGATGCTCTGCGCCTTTCGGGCGGGAGGGCGCAGCCGGCTGTTGCTGGCGATGATGGCGTTGCTGTCCTTCGCGACGGCGCTGCTTTTGGTCGATCGTGCGCCCGTGCTGGCCTTCTACCTTCCCTTTCCCCGCGCCTGGGAATTGCTGGCGGGGGCGTTGCTGGCGATGGGCCTGTTGCCGCCGCTGCGGAGGAGATGGGCGGCGCAGCTTTGCGCGCTGGCCGGCATGGCGTCGATCGGCTGGGCGTTGTTCGGCTTTTCCAGCGCAACGGTCTTTCCGGGGCTGAACGCGCTTTATCCCGTGCTCGGCGCATTGCTGATCCTGCATGCGGGGCAGAGCGGATCGGCGATCAGCCAGGTGCTGGGCGGCGCGGCGCCCGTAGCCATCGGCCGCATATCCTATTCGCTCTATCTGTGGCACTGGCCGATCGTCGTCTTCTGGACCTATCGCACCGACGGGGACTGGCGCTTGCGGGAGCAGTTGCTCGTCATCCTGCTTTCTTTCCTCTTTGCCTTTCTGTCCTGGCGTTTCATCGAGGAGCCGTTCCGCCGGGCGCGCCGCTTCACGAATGGCCGCGCCTTTGCGCTGGCTGGCGCGATGATGGCGGCGGGGTGCGGAGCGGGAGCGCTGCTCTATCTTTCGGGCGGCTTGCCCGCGCGGGTGGCGCCGTCCGTCGCTGCGCTCGACGCGGCGAGCGGGAGCATGGCCTACCTGCCCGAGCGCTGTTCGGGCATGGCGGCGGTCCGGCACCGGACGCTCTGTGCGGTGGGCGCGCATAACGGCACGGCGCCCAGCTTCCTGCTATGGGGCGATTCTCACGCCCATGCGCTGAAACCTGCATTCGATCAGGCGGGCGATGCGCTGGGCCTGTCCGGACGGATCGCATCCTACCCCGCCTGCCCCACCCTGCTGGGGCTGGACCGGCTGGACCAGCCCGCCAGCCATGATTGCAGCGCGTTCAATGCGCAGGTTCTGGCAATGCTGCGCGACAGCCCGACCATCCACACCATATTCCTTGTGTCCCGCTGGGGCCTGTGCGCAGATGGACGTCGCCCGGAAGGCGGGATGCCCTGCTATCTTGGCCGGGACGAGAATGACGACAGGAGCCTCAGCCGGGATGCCCAACTATTCCGGGCGGGGCTGGAGGAGAGCGTGCGGGCGCTGACCGGCATGGGCAAGCGGGTCATATTGGTCGCCCCGGTTCCGGAATTCCGCCGCAATGTACCGGAAAGCCTGGCGCGGGCCCAACTCTACAGCGAACCGGCGGGGCTGGACCTGCCCCTGGCGGATTATCTGCGGCGTCAGCGCAGCGTTTTCGGCGCCTTCGACGCGATGCGGCGGCGTTTCGCGGTCAGCATCGTCTATCCGCACCGTCTTCTCTGCCGCAGCGGCCATTGCGCGACCATGATGCATGGCGTGCCGCTTTATTCCGACGATGACCATCTGTCGCGGCAAGGCAGCCTGTTGCTGACAGGCATGATCCATGAAGCGATGCGGCCGATCCGGGATGGGGCCGATCGCCGCGAAAAGCGGTGAAGCAAAGGGGAATTGGCGACCCCGACAGGATTCGAACCTGTGACCATTCGCTTAGAAGGCGAATGCTCTATCCAGCTGAGCTACGGGGCCGTTGGCGCGTTCGATAGCCGCCCTTCGCCCCGCTTGCAATCATGGGCGATTGCATTTGCGCGCGTGCCCGATATGCAGGAGCGCATGACCGACAAGGGGGTAAGGAAAATCGATGCCTATGCGCTGGGTGCGCGGCCCTTGCGCTATTTCGATTTCTGCATGGCTGGTTTCGTCGCGATCCTGCTGCTGTCCAACCTGATTGGCGCGGCGAAGCTGTCGACCGTAGGCGGCTTCACCTTTGGCGCCGGTATCCTCTTCTTTCCGCTCGGCTATGTGCTGGGCGACGTATTGACGGAAGTCTATGGCTATGCGCGGGCGCGGCGCTGCGTCTGGGCTGGCTTTGGCGCGATGCTGTTCATGGCGCTGATGAGCTGGGTGGTGGTGCAGTTGCCCCCGGCGGAGGGATGGCCGGACCAGAAGGCCTATGAGGCCGTCTTTGGCAGCACATGGCGCATCGTCTTCGCCTCCGTCACCGCCTTCTGGGCGGGGGAGTTCGCCAACAGCTTCGTCCTCGCCAAGATGAAGCTGCTGACGCAGGGCAGGCATCTCTGGATGCGGACCATCGGATCGACCGTGGTGGGGCAGGGGGTGGACAGCCTGCTCTTCTATCCGCTCGCCTTCTACGGCAACTGGACCAACGCACAGGTGGCGACCGTGATGGTCACGAACTGGTTGATGAAGGTCACATGGGAAGCCGTGCTGACGCCCGTCACCTATGTCGTGGTCGACCGCCTCAAGCGCGCCGAGGGGCTGGACGTGTTCGACGAGGGCACGAATTTCACGCCGTTCCGGACCAGCCTGTGACGCATCCCGCTGCCGCCTGAGCCGGCGCGTCTCAATCGTCCGGATAACGCGCGCTTACGAAATACAGCCCGTCCGGCGGTGCATTGAGCCCCAGGGCCGCCCGGTCCTTCGCGTCCCGTGCCGCCTCCATGTCCGCCGCCGACCAGCGCCCCATGCCCACCATGGCAAGGCATCCCACCATCGACCGCACCTGATGGTGGAGGAAGGATCGCGCCTCCGCATGAATGGCCAGCCGGTCGCCCGAACGCTCCACGTCCAGTCGGTCCAGCGTCTTTACCGGGCTTTCCGCCTGGCAATGGACCGAGCGGAAAGTGGTGAAGTCGTGCCGCCCGACCAGCAGTTGCGCGGCCTGCTGCATCGCCTCCGCATCCAGTGGCTGGATCACGCGCCAGACCAGCCCATCTTCCCAGGTCAGCGGTGCGCGGCGGTTGGCGATGCGATAGACATAGGATCGGCCGTTGCAGGAAAAGCGCGCATGCCAATCATCCGGCACGGTCTTGCAGGCCAGGATCGCGACCGGCGCCGGGCGGAGCAGCGCGTTCAGCGCCTCCATCAGGCGGAAGGGCGTCATGTCCTTCGCAATGTCGGCATGGGCGCGCATGGCAAGGCCATGGACGCCCGCGTCGGTGCGGCCCGCCGCATGGACGGCGACCCGTTCGCCCGTGACGGCGAAGATCGCATCCTCAATCGCCTGCTGTACGCTCGGCCCATGGGCCTGCCGCTGCCAGCCCATGAAGGGGCGGCCGTCAAATTCGACAGTGAAGGCGAAACGGGCCATGGGGTCAGGCGTCGACCCGGCTGCCGGCGGGCATGTCAAAGCCGCGAAGTAATTCGCCCGCCGACATGGCGCCCTTGCCCGCGCGCTGGATGGCTGCCGGGCGGATACTGCCATGGCCGCAGCCGATGAGCAGGCTGTTGTCGAGCAATTCGCCCGCCGGGCCTTCATCCTCCTCGACATGGGCGGCGAGGATACGGAAGCGCTCTCCGCGATATTCGAAGAAGGCGCCGGGCGCCGGGTTGAAGGCGCGCACCTGCCGTTCGACCTGACGCGCGTCGCGGCTGAAATCGATCCGCGATTCCGCCTTGTCGATCTTGGTAGCGTAGGTGACGCCTTCCTCCGGCTGGGCGACGGGCGGATGGAGGGCGATGTCGTCCAGCACCTCGACCATCAGCTCCGCGCCTGCATCGGCCAGTTCCTGCGTCAGCGCGCCGGCGGTCTTGTCCTCTATCGGCGTGACATGCTTGGCGCGCATCGGGCCGGTGTCCAGCCCTGCCTCCATGTCCATGATGGTGACCCCGGTGACATTGTCGCCAGCGAGGATGGCGCGCTGGATCGGCGCCGCGCCGCGCCAGCGGGGCAGGAGAGATGCGTGGATGTTCATGCAGCCGAAGCGCGGAGCATCCAGGACCGGGCGCGGCAGGATCAACCCATAGGCGGCGACCACCGCCACATCGGCGTCCAGTGCGGCGAAGGCGGCCTGCACTTCTGCATCCTTCAGCGAAACGGGCGTGCGCACTTCTATGCCCATTTCCTGCGCCATCGCGTGGACGGGTGAGGGGCGCAGCGCCTTGCCGCGCCCCGCCGGTCGGGGCGGCTGGCTGTAGGCCGCAACGATCTCATGCCCGGCCTTTGCCAGGGCGGCCAGAGCCGGCACGGCGAAATCGGGGGTTCCCATATAAACGATGCGCATGGCGGGCCTTTTGCTCGGTTTCGGCACGTTGAGGTGCCGCATCTGAAACGCGCCGGAGGCGTATTTACGAAGACGCCTCTCAAACCCCTTGTATCCACGACTTGCAAGCCCTTATTCCGGTCCCATGGCTTCTCCCGAAATCGAAGCGTTGACGCATGCGCTCTCCCGCCTGCCCGGCCTTGGCCCGCGTTCGGCGCGACGTGCCGTGCTGCACCTGCTGAAGAAGCGGGAATCCGCGCTGGAGCCGCTGCTGCGCGCGCTGGACGCGGTAAACGATCGGCTGGTGACGTGCAGCCTGTGCGGTAATGTCGACACGGTCGATCCCTGCGGTATCTGCGCCGATCCGCGCCGGGATGCGCGGGCGCTTTGTGTTGTGGAGGATGTGGCGGACCTCTGGGCGCTCGACAAGTCCCGGCTGTTTCCGGGACGCTTCCATGTGCTGGGCGGACGGCTGTCTGCGCTGGAGGGCGTGCGGCCGGAGGACCTGTCCATCGACGCGCTGGTGGCGCGGGTGGAGGCGGGCGGCATAGACGAGGTGGTGCTGGCGATGAATGCGACGCTGGAGGGGCAGACCACCGCCCATTATCTGGCCGAACGGCTGGAGCGCTTTCCCGTGCGCCTCACGCAGCTGGCTCATGGCGTGCCGGTGGGCGGGGAACTGGACTATCTGGACGAGGGGACATTGGCCCAGGCGCTGAGGGCCCGTCGTCCCATCGGGTGAATATGGCGATCGCTTGAAATTTTCCGGCCGGCCGTTTATTTTGGTGCCATGGCCATTCTTCCCATCCTGGAGGCGCCCGATCCGCGCCTGCGTACCATCTCGTCTCCGGTGGAGGCGATCGATGACGATTTGCAGCGTCTGATCGATGACATGTTGGAGACCATGTACGACGCGCCCGGCATCGGTCTGGCGGCGATCCAGGTGGGCGTGCCCAAGCGGGTGCTGGTGATCGACCTGCAGGAACCCGAATCCGATGAGGAAGGGGCGCCGCCGGTCAGGAAACCGATGGTGTTCATCAATCCGGAAATCCTGGAGGGGTCGGAGGATCTGTCGGTCTATAATGAAGGCTGCCTGTCCGTCCCCGACCAGTTCGCGGAAGTGGAACGGCCGGCCAGCATCCGGGCAAGCTGGATGGACCGGGATGGACGCATCCACGAGGAACGGCTGGAGGGATTGCTCGCCACCTGCCTCCAGCACGAGATGGATCATCTGCAGGGCGTGTTGTTCATCGACCATCTGTCCCGGTTGAAGCGGGACATGCTGATGAAGAAGCTGACCAAGGCCCGCAAGGCGGCCTGATCCTTGTGGTGGAGCTGAAACCAGCGCCCCGGTCGTGGCCGGGGCGTTGCAGTTAGCGTGGCGCATATCTGTCGGGAAATATCCGCATTCGCCGTCCGAACGGGTCATCAGATCAGCGGACGGGCGTCCATGTCTGGGTCTTGCAGAAGATCATGATGCAACCCTGCACCTTCAACGTGCCGTTGCCGTTGCGGCTGACCTTGCTGTTGTAGGTCTTGCCGCTCTCCGGATCGTAGATCGATCCTTTCCACAGCTCGCCTGCGTCGGCAAAACCCGTGAGCAGCGCCAGTCCGGCAAGGGGTTTGCTGCGCAGTGCAGGATCGGGGTTCTTGATGTCGGTCTGGGGCCGGCCCGGCGTGGGCTTCACGATCTTCTCGATACGCCCGCACAGCGTCTTTCCGCATGGGGCGATCTGGACGATGGCCTTGCCGTCGACAGTGGCCCAGCGGCCGATGATGGGCTGCGCAGCTTCAGCGGGCAGGGCGGCGAACAGGGGCAGGGCGAACAGTGCGGCGCGGGCGGCGATGCGGGTGATGGCGACCATTGACCTCTCCGGATTTTGCGTCTTTGCAAAGAGCGATAAGGCAGGTTCCGCCGGTTCGCCAAGCCGAAAATCAACGGCTTTCCTGGGGTTTTGGAAGGGACGCTACGGCAGCGCCCCTTTGTCGTCCCCCGATTTTCAGAAGGCCTTGCTGATAGAGCAGGCGGCAGGGCCCAGAATGACGACGAACAGGGTCGGCAGGATGAAGAGAATCAGCGGCACGGTCATGATGGCGGGCAGGCGCGCGGCCTTTTCCTCTGCGCGCATCATGCGTTCGTGGCGGAATTCGGCGGACAGCACGCGCAGAGCAGAGGCGAGGGGCGTTCCGTATTTTTCCGTCTGGATCATGGTGGTGACCACGCCCTTGACCGCGTCCAGCTTGACGCGGTTTGCCAAGTTCTCGAACGCCATGCGGCGCTCGGTCAGGAAGCTGAGTTCGATCGCGGTCAGGTGGAATTCATCGCCCAGTTCCGGATAGGCCTTGCCCAGTTCGCGTGCGACGCGGCTGAAAGCGGCATCGACCGTCAGCCCCGCCTCGGCGCAGATCACCAGCAGGTCGAGCGCGTCGGGCAGCCCCTTGCGGATCGCGGCGGAGCGTTTCTGGACCTTGTTGTCGATGAAGATGTCCGGCGCCTTGTAGGACAGCAGCAGGGCGCCCGCAAAGGCCATGAAGCGCTTGGCGCCGCCCCATTCGGGGAAGATGCCCACGGCATAGAGCAGCAGCGCCGCCATCCCGCCGATCACGATCGGCAGGATCATGCGGCCGAAAATGACCGCGACCGCCCAGTCCTTTGACCGGATGCCGGCCTGGGCCAGCTTGGTCTGCGCTTCCTTGAGCTGATCGTCCTGCAGGACCTTCAGGTTGGAGAGGAGCGACCGCATCTGGTCGGTCGCCTGATTCTTCTTCACCAGCTTGGCGCGGCGGCGCGCGGTGGAGGCGGTGATGCCCGCCTTCAACTGCTCGCGCCGATCGTTGAGCGTCTTGACGCGCTTTGCCATCGGATCGCGCACCGTCATCACCGCGTAGAGCGCGAACAGCGTCGCCAGCGTCGCCAGAGCGGCGAGCAGTGTGCCGAAATCGGTGGCGGTCAGTCCGAACAGGGTGCCGGCAGGAACGGGCGTGCTTTCCATCTTGGCGGCTTCCTCAAATCTCGAAGTTGATCATCTGGGCCATGATGAAGGCTCCGATGGCCATCCAGCACATCCCGCCAATACCGACGACCTGCATGAGCGAGAGGCCGAACAGCCCCGCCGGGTCGGGCGTGAAGAAGGGCGACATGTAATTATAGTTGATGTAGCAGATCAGGCCGAACACCAGGAACGGCAGGACGCCGATGATATAGGCCGAAGCCTTGGATTCCGAGGACATCGCCCGGATCTTGAGCTTCATCTGCGCGCGCTGGCGCAGCACGGTGGCAAGGTTGGACAGCGTTTCCGCCAGATTGCCGCCGGTTTCGCGCTGGATCGCCAGGCTGATGACGAAGAACTGGAATTCGGGCGTGCCCAGCCGGTCTGCAGTTTCCTGCAGCGCCTGATCCATGCTCTTGCCGATCTTGATGCGTTCGGTGATCAGCTTGAATTCCTCGCCCACCGGTCCTGGAACCTCGGTCGACACGACAGTCAGCGTCTCGGAAATGGGAAGACCGGAGCGCAGGCCACGAGTCAGCAGTTCCAGCGCGTCGGGAAACTTGGCGTTGAACTTCAGCACGCGACCCTTGATGAGCCGGCCGATCCACATATGCGGCAGGCCAAGGCCCGCTGCGAGGCCGAGCATCACCGCGAAAAGCGGCGGAAATCCGCGCAGCATCAATATGGCGGTCAGCAGCAGGAAGATGACGGCACAGGCGGTCATATACTGGCTGACCGTCCATTTCTTGCCGGTCATGCGGATGCGCTTGGCCAGATTTTCCGGATTGGGCACCAGCGACACCAGCATCGACGCTTCATTGCCGGCGGGGCGGTTGGATATCGCCTTGCGCATGCGCGCTTCCATGATGGCGTCCGTCGAATCGCTGTGCCGGCCGCGGATCAGCTGCATGCGGCGCTTCTGCGCCTTTTCCGGCGAAGGCCCGCCAAAGGCCATGACGATCAGGCCCAGCATGGCTGCGAGCAGCACCGTCATCAGGATGATATTGCCGTTCATGCGCCTGCCCGTTTCCAGTCTGGTTCCATCAAAGCGGCCATGCCACCCGCTGGCGGCATGGTCCGTCCTGTTCAGGCCGAAGCCTTGTCCTTGCGCCGCGAGGGGATCATGCTCTTGAGATCGCTGATCTTGCCCAGCAGGGAATCACCCTTCTTCGAAGAGGTTGCGCCACCTTCGGCATCCGCATCCTCTGCCGCGCCCAGCACCGCCTCCAGCAGGGCCTGGCAGGCGCCGCCCACCTTGCTGCCCTTGGCCGTTTCCGCCAGCGTCTTGCCCAGCTTCGCCGCCTGCGCGGCAATCTTGAGGTCGAAGGGGATCAGCACGTCCACCTTGCGTTCAATCGACTGCTCGAAATCCTTGCGGCTGATTTCCGGCGCGCCTGGATGAACGCGGTTAGCGACCACCAGCACGCGCGACTGCGGCGCATTGGTCTTGAGCCAGGACAGAATGCGGATCGAATCCCGCGCCGCCGCCAGCGTCAATTCCGTAACCACGACCGTGACGTTCACGTCGCTCATCAGATGGGGGTGCTGGATCAGCATGCCGCGCGGCAGGTCGATGACGCTGCATTCGAAAGCGACCCGGAACTCCTCCAGCAACTGGTAGAAGGCGCCGCCATCGGTCAGCATGGGCTGGCTGATCGGCGCCTCGGCCGACAGGATCGCCAGCGTGTCGCTGGCGCGCACCATGGCTCGTTCGATGAACAGCCCGTCGATGCGGCTGGGATTTTCGATGGCGTCGGTCAGCCCGCGTCCCGGTTCCAGATCCATCGCCAGCGCGTTGGTGCCGAAATGAACGTCCAGGTCGAGAAGGGCGGTCGGCCGCTTCTTCTTCTCGCTGAGCAGCCAGGCGAGCGAGGTTGCAACGCTGGAAGCGCCCACGCCGCCGCGTGTTCCGATGACCGCCGTGGTCATGTGCGGCCGTTCCGGCCCGGCGTCGCGGGGAGCGAAGAAAACGGCCTGCGCCTGGGCCAGTGCGTCGCGCAACTGGTCCGCGCCGAAGGGTTTCAGCAGATAGTCCTGAATGCCGCTGGCCAGCAGGTCGCGATAGAGGCGCACGTCATTGACCTGGCCGGCGGCAATGACGACCGTGCCGGGCTCGCACACTTCGGCCAGGTTGTTGATGTCATTGAGCGGATCGCCGCTTTCCGACATGTCGATGAACAGGATCTGCGGCGAGGCGGTGATCGACAGGGACTGCACGGCGTTGCGCATGCCGCCCTTGTTCACCTTTTCCGGCGCCCAGCCCATCTCGGCCGCGACGACGCGCAGCAGGTCGAAGCTGTGATCATCGCAGACAAAGGCATGGAAAGGGTCACGCTGGCCGGATGCGCCGGGTTTCCAGGGTGCGTTCATATCACTTGCCTCCCGTTAAGGTCTTCAGGTCGCCCGTTCCCGTCGGCGGCTTGTCGCGATAGGTTGATATCGCCCGGTTGGACGTTGCGGTGCGCAGATCGCTGTCGGTGGTCTGGCCACGCACCAGATCCTCCGGATTGGCGATCATTGCGGCTAGATTGCCGTTCACGCCGCAGCCGAAATTTTTCGACGCGCCCAATTGCTGGTCTGCTTCCGGCTTGTCCGACCAGTCGGGGCATCCCGGCACGCTGGCGGTGGCGCGGCGCACGATCAGGCGTATGGCGCCCTGCGGCGCGGTGCCGGCGACGGCCGTGCTGTCTTCCCCCACCAACATGCCATGGCGCGCGACCACATCGGCTATGCCTTCGCGCAGGGCGGGGCTGTAGTAGCCCGCCTCCGTCGCGACGGCGACCTGGTCGCCATAGCCAAGGCCGATGGAAACGAACCAGTCGTCCAGCCGGCGCGCTTCCGATGCCGAAAGGCCACCATCGGGCCCTGCCTGCACGTCATAGGTGAAGGCGGTATGGCCGACGACCGGCTGGTGGACCGACTGCACGCCGCGATTGGCGGCCTGGTCGGTCTGGCAGGCGGCGAGCGGCAACGCCATCAGGGCGAGCGCACCCAAGCGGACGATGCCGGTGAGGACGGGGGTCTTGCGAGACTGGAAAGTCATGTCTTTCGTCCTTCGGGTCAGAAGCTGAAGCCCGGCGCGGCGTCCTTGGAACGCTTTCCGGTGTCACGGGAGGCGACGGGCGGCAGGGCCGCCGACGATTGCGGACCGGGCGCCGGGACCGGCGCACCCGGCGCGCGGCTCGGCATGGGTGCCTGGGCGCCGCTGACGCCGTCATGGCCCTGTTGCAGGAACAGGCCCTGACCCTCATTGGCATTGCGGAACCCGTCAGTCGGCAGCCGCACGTCCGATGCATTCATCGGCTTCACCAGATAGGGCGTGACGACGATCACCAATTCGGTCTCGTTGCGCTGGAAGCTGCGTGACTTGAACAGGCTGCCCAGGATCGGCAGGTTGCCAAGGCCGGGCACCTTGTTGACATTGTTCCCCGTTTCGTTGCTCAACAGCCCTGCGATCATGAAAGCCTGACCCGAACCCAGCTCCACCGTGGTTTCAGCGGTTCGGCTCTTGAGCGCAGGCACGCTGGCGTTGATCGAGAAGTCGAGGCTCGACACGGTGGGGCGCACCCGAAGGGAGATGCGGCCATCCGCCAGAACGGTGGGCGTGAAGGCCAACTGCACGCCATATTGCTTGAATTCGATGCTGTTTCCCTGCGTGCCGTTGCTGACGGTATAGGGATATTCGCCGCCCGCCAGGAAGCTGGCGGTTTCGCCGGACAGCGAGGTCAGGTTGGGCTGGGCGAGAGTGGTGGCGAGGCCGCTTGATTCTGCAAGGTCGAGCGCGGCGGCGACATCCATGCCCAGCAGCTTGGCGACGAAGCCCAAGGAGGTCGTGCCGTCCGTGGGACTGTTGAACAGCCAGGATCGCGAAATGTCGCTGGTCGGTGCGCCGCCACCGGTGTTGGTCTGGAACGCTCGATCGGCGCGGTTGATGTAACCGCTGAAGCTGCCGGTTCCGGTCCCGAGTCCCGTGATATTCATGCCGATCTTGTGCCCGACATCCTTGGTGACTTCGGCGATCTTGACCTGGAGGTTGACCTGGAGCGGCGTCGCGGTGCGCAGGCGGCTCACCACCGTCACTTCCTTGCCGACAAAGGCCTGGGTCAGCCGTTCGGCCTCTGCCGCGTCTTCCGGCGCGGCGATGGTTCCGGTCAGCAGGACCATGCCGTTCATCTTGTTGACGGCGATGTCCGCGTTGGGCATCGCCAGCTTCAACATCTCGTCGATGCTGGTCAGGTTGTTGCCGACGCGGACCGTGCCGGAAAACAGCACCTTCCCGTTGGTCGTCGTTGCGAAGACGGTGGTCTCGCCCGCCTTCTTCGCGATCAGGTAAAGCTGGTTCTGCGAACGAACATGGACGTCGACCACATCCGGATCGCCGATCACCACGTCCGACATCTTGGCCGGCAGGTTGATGACCTTGCTGCCGCCGACGGAGAGCAGGATCGCATTGTCCTGCATGGAGGCCGGCGCCGCGTTGAGCGCTGTGGTCGGCGCGGCGGCGATCGCAACCGCCAGGCCAAGCGCGATCGCCGGGCCGAGCAGCGGCCTGGCCGCTGCCGTGTGAACGATAAACCCCTTCATCTTACTTCCCCCCGACCGGAACGACGGTCACACTGGTTCCACGGGCGACGCGGATCACCGGCCCTTGGCCCGCAATGCTGCCGCCGACCGGCACGCCCATGGCCGGAGCGCCGCCTGCGCCCATGGCCTGCAAAGGCTTGGCGGGGACGCTGCTGCGCTGATAGCGCGAGACGTCGGCGCCGGTGGAATAGGTGCCGCCCTTGTCGACCGGGCGAGCGGCGATGCTGGCCAGCAGCTTCTTTTCCGCATTGGGATTGCTGCCGTCGGGCAGGTCGACGTCGCTGCCCGCGATGGCCGCGTCCAGCTCCGAACTATTGTCCGCCAGCGAGCGCAGCGAGAGCGAGAGCGAGCCGATCGTCTGCGCCACTGCGATCTTCTCCGCGATCTTGGGCGTGACTTCGATGGTGACGTTGGAATAGGTCTGGACGACGGGTTTGCCGTCGGCGCCCAGCGCGTCCATGCGCTGATCCGTGGCAAGCACGCGCAGGTTGCGCAGGATGGTCTCGGAAACCTTGAGCGGATCACCATCGCCGCCGCCGCTGACGCTCTGCGTCAGCACCAGGTCGACGCGGTCGCCCGGGAAGACGAATCCCGCCACCGAATTCTGCGCTGACACCGGCACGGTCACGGCGCGCATGCCCGGTCCCAGAGCCGCGGCGAGGAAACCGCGGTCGCCAGGCTTGATCACTGAACCCACCGTCATCGGCTGACCGGCGGAAATGGCGGTACGGATGACGCTGCCCACCAGCTTCTGGGGATCGGCCTGGCCCTTGATATAATAGGCCTGCTCGACGAGATCCTTGGGCCATGGCTGGAAACGGAAACTTTCCGCGTCCAGGATGGTGCCCACCGGCAGGGCCTTCGTCGCGACCAGCACATGGGGCTGGTCCGCCTCAACCGGCATGGACGATGCGCCCGCCTGCGGCGCGCTCGACGAACTCAGCATGTTGCGTGCGAGCAGGGCTGTAGTGACCGCTATGATCAGCGCTCCCACCAGCAGCACGATCTTCTTGGCATCCATGATGAAATTCGCCTCCCTCAATCAGACGAGTTGCGTCTGAGCCCCCGGATATTCACGCAAATTGGTTAATATATCGTTCGCCAAGTAGCCAAAGCGCCGCGAACGAGATGGCAATGCCATAGGGGATTTGCGGCTGACCCAGCCGCCGGGTCATGCGATGGTGCACGACGGTCACGATGGTGACGATGCCCCCCAGCACCGCCATCAGCATCAGCATCGACAAGGTCGCCTGCCATGGAAACCACAGCGCCAGCGCGGCCAGCAGCTTCACGTCGCCGCCGCCCATGCAGCCGAGCGCGAACAGCGCGGCGAACGCCATGAACACGACCAGCGCAACCAGAAGCTGCACCGCCATTCCGGGCCAGAGCGCAAGCCCGCAGGCCAGCCACCATATCGGCGCCAGAGCGGCCACAGTCAGGTTCAGCCGGTTGGAGATGATACGTGACCGCAGATCGGTGACAGACGCCACGATCAGCAGCAGTGCCAGGGCGCCGATCAGCGCCATTTGGAAAATATCCCCCATCATGGGTTCGAAACTATAGACCGCATGCCTTACCAAAGCGTAACCATGCCGCGCATGGATTCGCCCCGCTTCGTTCCCGCTTCCTTCGACCGGCGTGCCTGGCCCATGGACGGACGGCTGGACTACTGGGCCGCACCCGACGGTTGGCGCCTGCGCCGCTTTCGGCTGGGCGATGGCGATCGGGGCCGGATGCTGGTGCTGGGCGGACGCGGCGACATGATCGAGAAATATCTCGAGGTCATCCGCCATTGGGCCGACCGCGGTTGGGCCGTCACCAGCTTCGACTGGCGGGGGCAGGGGGGATCGGGCCGAACAACGGACGATCCGCTATGCGGACATATTGACGATTTCGGACAGTGGATCGCCGACCTCAACGCCTTCGCCGCCGAATGGCGCGGGGAAGGGAGGGGGCCGAAGGCGATCGTCGCGCACAGCATGGGCGGCCACCTGCTGCTGCGCGCCCTGGCGGAGGGCATGGCGCCGCCCGATGCGGCGGTGACGGTCGCGCCGATGATGGGACTGCATACAGCGCCTCTGCCCCGCTGGCTGGCGGTGGCGATTGCCGAAACCATGTGCGCCCTGGGTTTTGCGGAAAAGCAGGCCTGGACCCAGAAGGAGGAGTCGGAACGGCAGCGGCGCATGCGGCAGAAGCGGCTGACGCACGATCCGGAACGCTATGCCGACGAATTGTGGTGGCGGGACCATAGCCGCGAGGTTGCGTTGGGGCCGCCAAGCTGGAAATGGGTGGCGCAGGCGCTGCATTCGACGCGCATGCTGGAGAAGGGGCGGGAAATGGAGCGGATCGTCGTCCCCTTGCTCGTCCTGGCGGCGCGGACCGACCAGCTCGTCTCCACCCCTGCCATCGAGCGGATCGCAGCACGGATCGCGGGCGCGCGGCTCCATGTTTACGGGCGGGAGGCCGCGCATGAGATATTGCGGGAGCTGGACCCGGTGCGATTGGACGCGCTGGGGCGGATCGACGGCTTTCTGGACGAAGTCGCGCCACGCAGGGGCGGCGGGGGATGAAGCGGCCTGATATCGTCATCGTCGGTGGCGGCATTGCCGGGGCAAGCCTTGGCGCCGTGCTGGCGGAGCATGCCAGCGTGCTGTTGCTGGAGATGGAAGCAAGCGCCGGCTATCATGCCACGGGGCGGGCGGTGTCCTTCTGGGAAGAAACCTATGGCGGTGTTGCCGTCCAGCCGCTGACCACGGCATCGGGGCCGATGCTGGCTGCGCCGGATCCCGATTTTTCCGACACCCCTTTCCTGAAGCCGCGCCGGACACTGCATATCGGGCGGGCAGGCGACACGGTAGCGCGCGACCGGCTGCTGGAGGCGTTCGCCGGCAAGGTGGATCTGGTTCCGGTCGATCCTGCCGCATTTGTTCCAGGGCTTCGGCCGGAATGGACGCTGGGGGTGCTGGAGCCGGGGGTATGCGACATCGATGTGGCGGCCCTGCATCAGGCATGGTTGCGGCGCTTCCGTCGCCTGGGTGGCGAGGTGCGGTTGGCGACGGCCTTGCGAGGGGCCGAAGCGTGGCACGAGGGCTGGCGGGTCGAAACCGATGCAGGCGCGATAGACTGCGCGATCATCGTGAACGCTGCGGGGGCGTGGGCGGACGGCGTCGCCAGCGCTTGCGGCGTGGCGCCCATCGGCATTGCGCCGCTGCGCCGGACGGTGGTGCAGCTGCGCGTGCCCGCCATGCCTTCCGCCGATCTGCCGCTGGTCATGGACCTTGGCTCGCAATTCTATTTCAAGCCGGAGGGAGAGGGGCGCGTCTGGCTGACTCCGCATGATGAGGAGCCATCGCCCCCCTGCGATGCCGCGCCGGAGGAACTGGCAGTGGCGGAGGCCATCGCCCGTTTCGAGGCGGTCGTCGACTGGCCGGTCGAGGCGGTCGAGCGCAGATGGGCGGGGCTGCGCAGCTTCTCCCCCGACCGGGCGCCGGTCTATGGCTTTGATCCGGCGGCGAGAGGCTTTTTCTGGTTCGCGGGGCAGGGTGGGTTCGGTATCCAGACCTCGCCCGCCGCGGCTTTGCTGGGGGCAGCCCTTCTTCGGGGAGAGGCTTTGCCGGCGCAGATCGCGGGAATCGATCCGGTGCCCTATTCTCCTGCGCGGTTTCGCTAGGTCGGATTTCGATCCGATCGCTTGAAAATCGCTCTACGGCATCATGCGTGGTTGCTTCAAAACCCGTCGGCTCGCAAGGCCCATCATGGCAAAACCCGCGATCGAGGCGGCGATATTGGCGCCGGCCGCGCCGACGGTCCCATAGATCGGCAACAAGGCTGCCTGCATACCCAGCAGCAGGCCGGTTGAAACCAGTGTGATGCGGAGCGACAGGCTGGCCCGGTCGGTCGCCATGAGGAGCGGCCGATAGCTCACCCCGACCAGATCGATGCAGGCGGCGATGCCCAGCAGCAGCAGCAGCGGATAGGCCGGCAGGAACGCCTTGCCTGCGATCAGTCCCAGCAATGGATGACCGATCGTCAGGATCAACGCGATGATCACCGCGCCCGCGACCAATGCCAGTCGGTTGGTCCGCCGGAACAGCGTGCCGAGCGCTTCGTGGCCGTGGCTGGAATGGGTGCGGCTCAGTTCCACGAAAATGCTGCGGGACAGAAGGCTGGAAATCTTGGTCAGCGAGTTGGCGAGTTGATTGGCAAGCCGGTAGAGGCCGGCCCCCGCCGGGCCGACGAAGAGGCCGACCACCAGCACGGCCACCTGCTGGCCCACGGAGGATAGGGTCGTCTGCAAATTTGTGGCGGTGAGAAAGCCGACGATGCCGGGATTTTCCCCGCGCGCATCCAGCGTCCGGCCCGCGCGCCAGCTTCCCAGCATTTTACCCCCGACGCGCAGCGCGAGCCACCAATAGCTGATCGCGCAGAGCAGTTCGGCGGCGCCCCAGGCAATCAGGAAGCCAGTGATATCGGGCATCAGCACCCAGGCCAGCCCGGCGCCGATCATGCGTCCGACAGGGATCATGGTTTCGGCGAAGGCGCCGGAATCGAAGCGGTCGAACAGCCGCAGCACGCCGGTCGGGCTGGACCGGATGGTGATCATCATCACCATGCAGAAAATCCAGGTCTGCCATCCCATCCCGGCCGACAATTCCATCAGCGGCCCAAAGGCGAGGATGATGAAGGCGGCGATCAGCCCTCCTGCCACGGCCGACCCAAGATCGATCAGGATGCAGAAGCGCAACACCCGGTTCAGCGCATCGCCTTCGCCCGATGCCAGGTGAGGCTGGCCATAGCGCACCACGATCTGCCAGCTGTCGAAGCTCACCAGCGTCTGGATCACGTTGGCGGCGCTCAGCACCAGCGCGAAACGGCCGAAATCGGCGACGCCCAGCGTTCGCGTGACGATGGCGAGATAAGCAAGGCTCAGCACCGCGCCCACGCCCTTGCCGCCAAGCAGCCAGCCCGTATTCGCCAGGATGCGGGCAAAGCCTTCCTGGGGGCCACCCGATCCATGCTTGCTCGTCACTTGGGTTCCGGCCTTTCGTCGCGCGCCGACAGACCGGCGCGCGACTATCTATGATCGGCCGGGGAACGATGCAACACACGCTGTTCCTCCCCTTTCATTTGCTCTAAAGGCGCAGCCCATGACTATCGCAAAAGCCATCATCCTTTCCGCCGGTCAGGGGTCGCGCCTTCTGCCGCTGACCCGCGACGTGCCCAAATGCATGATCGACTTCAACGGCCGGACGCTCATCAGCTGGCAGGTTGCGGCGCTGGTGGCCAATGGCGTGACCGACATCGTCGTTGTCACCGGATTCCGCACCGAGCGGGTGGAGGATCACGCGCTCCAGCTCTATCGCGAAACGGGCGCGCGCATCCGCACGGTCTTCAACCCCTTCTTCCAGGTGGCGGACAATCTTGGCACCTGCTGGATCGTGCGGGAGGAAATGGACCGCGACTTCATCATCCTGAACGGCGACACCATCGTTTCGGACGAGATTGTGGGCAGGCTGATCGCGGGAGCGCAGGACGCCATCACCGTCACGGTCGACGTCAAGCCGGGCGACTATGATGATGACGACATGAAGGTGAACCGGGACGAGACGGGACGCCTGCACGCCATCGGCAAGAGGTTGCTGCCGCACGACACCAACGCCGAATCCATCGGCATGCTGGCCTTCCGGGGCGAGGGTCCGGCGATCTTCCGCAACCAGATCGACCAGATGATGCGAACGCCCGAGGGGGTGGAGCGCTGGTATCTGCGCGCCATAGACATCGTCGCCAAGGGCAATCGCGTCGGCACCGTCTCCATCGAGGGGCTGGACTGGCAGGAGGTCGACTTCCCGCAGGATGTCGAGGCGGCGAACACGCTCACCGCTCGCTGGCTGGCAGAGGGCCGCTACGCGAAATAGGGCTTCAGCCAGTCGGTGAGCACGGCGACCTGCTCGGGCGAGAGCGCAACCGCGCTGCCGAGGTCGGGCTGTCCCGGCCATCCGGCGTCGGCTATCTGAAGGTCCGCATGGCTGCGGCTGCCCTCATGACGGGGCAGCACATGGAAATGGACATGCGGGTCCACCATCATCAGCATCAGATAATTGATCTTGTCGTAGCCGACCGCCCGGGCCAGCGCGCTTTCGATCGCCCTGGTCACGGCCGCCAGCTCCGCATGGGCCTCCGCCGGAAGGTCGCCAAAGGCCGTGGCGTCGGATTTCGCCGCCAGCACCAGCGATCCCAGCGTCGGCTGGGCAGGACGCAGCAGAACGACCCAGTGCGGGAACTGCGCGACAAGCGTCGCGGGATAGCCGAATTTTTCGATGGTCGCGTTCATGTTCTTGCCTCCATCCAACTGACGATGGGCCGTCCGGAGCGCTTCGCGGCATAGGCCTGCATCAGCCGCACGGCGTGGACGATGAGCGAGAGGATGGTCCACCATGCCAGTGCGATCAAGCCGATGTCGGGGCGCCCGGCCAGCAGCGCGAAGAACAGGATCACCATATTCGGGTTGCGCCGCGCGGTGATCAGGCGGAACCAGCTATCGAACCGGCCCCAGACATGGATGTCCATGCCGAAATCCCTGATGAACATCCCCTCGATCAGCCGCTGGAGCACATAGCCCGCGATCACCGCCGCCATCACCAGCGCGAAAGTCTGCGTCGACAGCGCCAGCCCCCAGGCCGACAGGCCCACGCCCCAGAAATACCACCAGAAGGGCGGGTGGATCAGGTCCACGCCATGGTCCGCCACATTGCCCCATTTGGAGGAGGTGATGGTGCAGCGCGCGAGCTTCCCGTCCACCGTGTCCAGCACCATGAAGACGAAACCGGCAAGCATACCGGTCCAATAGAGACCCTGGGCGAAGAACCAGGTTGCGAGCACGCAAAGCGTCGCGCCCATGGCTGTCACCATATTGGGTGTCATGCCTATGGAGGCTGCCAGGCGCGTCAGCCACAGCGCCAGTTCGGGCCAGAGATATTTGGTCAGAAGGTCCGTGACGCCCTTATAGGCGCCGAAATAGCTTTTTCGCTCGATCCCTCGCCGGGTGGCGGGGGTCAATTCTCGAACAAAGGGCTGCTCCAGCTTGCGGAGCTGCCGGTTGTAGAGCTTTTGCCCGTCCGACAGATCGACGACATGCGGCGCCGCCAACGGATCGCTGCCTGCCGGCACTTGTCCCACAATCGGGCTGGCATCCCAGACGAACACCGTCCCCGGCTCCTCCAGCACCAGCCGCAGCAGCAGCGGGTCGAAGGCGTAGGCGAGGTTGAACAGCAGTTCGTGGCCATCGGCCAATGCGCTCCCGTTCTTCGCGGAGCTTTCGGCCATGCGGCGGCAGCGCTCTGCATTGGACATGCCCCAGATACGGGTGGTGTTGTCGCCCAGCAGCCGCATCGGCCCCAGCGCAGTGTTCTTCTGTATTTCCAGACCCAAATCTCGTTCCTAATCCTGAGCTGCTTTACCGGAGGCTTTCAGGAATCTTATGACTTCTAGTGCAGCACGATCGGGAACGCCTTGATCTATAGGCCCGAGCACCTCGGCTGCCTTGCGTTCCTGCGCTGAACGATAGTGCGAATGACGGTCTAGCGCACTTGATAAGGCATCCATGATCTCATCGGGCGAGGCTCCGACATCGCCCAAGAGCCACATGGCGTAATCGGCATCGTCGTTCCAGTGGATCCCGTGGGCGTTCACAAAGACGCAGGGTCGTGGAATGTGCAAAAATTCGTAGACCTGGCTGCTGATGTCGCCAAGATAAATATCGGCAAGTCGCGTGTAACTCATGTCGCTTAGACGCGGTGATTTCATGTCGATGTGGAGGTTTGGCGCGCCGGATCGCTCGAGCCACTTAGCACGCTCCGCATCACCCATCATATCGAAAAGGCGGGCATGAGGTGCCAGGATCAAGTTGAAGCGGCCATCGGATACGATGCGATCTACAATCGCCTCCGCCATTTTCCATGATGACAGGCGAGTGTTGAAGTGCGGATTGTAAAGAATGATCGGCTTGTCGTCGCTGAATGGACTTCTGACAGGTTGTGCATCCGGTCCGGTTAGTGCTGCCAGTTTAATTGAACCTACTATGGTACAGTTATCTGGGCCGGCCAGCCCCATTGCGAGTGTTCTTTCATACACCATCGATCCTGCAACTAACACATAATCGAACAAACGAATGCGGGGATCGAAGCCCCGTCCTCCATCACCGGCGCCATGAGGGAAATGGATCATCCGAGGCGGCTTGGAACCGGGAAAACGCTTAAGAATGGTCGAGGTCCGCTCTGTAGCAATCAGCGCATCCAGACCTTCAAATTGCGCCCGCAGCGCGAGGATACGCAATATCTTATTCAATTTTTTGGGTGCCAGACGGCTGATGAAGCCGACCTTGCCTGAAAAGGATAGTTGTTTGACACGTATCGGTGAGGAGCTTGGCCGGGCCAGTCCAGCCAGCATCATCTTTAGCGCTTCGGCGTCGTCTGGTCCCGTAAATGCTGTAACGCGAACGTCTTCCGTTCGTGCAAGCGACTGCGCTAGGGGAGCAATATGCATGGCTTGGTGCATTCCGCCCACGAACAGCATCCCGATGTGAGTGATGTCATTCATCTTCGAATTCTGCGGGTCCTTTTGTCGCTCATCGGTCATTTTGCGCGGCTCGTAGCGGGTTTGATGCCCAGTGCCAATGGGAATGCCATCCGTAGGTGCTTGACTAAGTGGTGCCTATATTGTTGAGGGGCGGGGAACGGGATAGCAGGACTTATCGAAATGGCCGAATTTTCGTTGCCCAAGAACAGCAAGATCAGCGCCAAGGGCGTGACCCACAAGGCGCCCGACGGCGCGACGAACGTCAAGAGCTTCAAGGTCTATCGCTACGATCCCGACTCCGGCCAGAATCCCCGTTACGATACGTTCGAGATTGATCTCGACAATTGCGGGCCGATGGTCCTGGACGCGCTGTTGAAGATCAAGAACGAATATGATCCGACGCTGACCTTCCGCCGTTCCTGCCGCGAGGGTATTTGCGGGTCCTGCTCGATGAACATGAACGGCCGCAACGGCCTCGCCTGCACCACCTCCATCGAGGAATGCGCGGGCAAGGAAGTGCGCGTGACGCCGCTGCCGCACATGGACGTGATCAAGGATCTTGTGCCCGACTTCACGCATTTCTACGCGCAGTACAACAGCATCAAGCCCTGGCTGCAAACCGTCAGCCCGGCGCCCAGCGGCAAGGAACGGCTCCAGTCGCCGGCCGACCGCGAGAAGCTGGACGGCCTCTACGAGTGCATCCTGTGCGCCTGCTGCTCGACCAGCTGCCCCAGCTACTGGTGGAACAGCGACAAGTTCCTTGGTCCTGCTATCCTGCTGCAGGCTTATCGCTGGCTGGCCGACAGCCGCGACGAATATACTGGCGAGCGTCTGGACGAGTTGGAGGATCCCTTCCGTCTCTATCGCTGCCACACCATCATGAACTGTGCGAATGTCTGCCCCAAGGGCCTCAGCCCCGCCAAGGCGATCGCGGAAACCAAGAAGATGATGGTCGAACGGCAACTCTGAGGAAGTGAGCGAGGAAGCAGGTCATCTGAGCCTGGTGGCCGACGGACCATGGGCGGGCTGGTCATGCTGGGCCGACATGGTGGAGGGCACCTTCCTCGATTCGGCCGTTGGCATCACATATTTACGCAGCGATGCCGCGGGCAAAGCGACGGTAATGCTGGAAAGCAGGCCATCGCACGCCAACCGGCTGGGCGTGCTGCATGGCGGTCTTCTCGCGGCGTTTGCCGACCATGCCTATTTCGCCGGGCTGGCAGCGATGGGCCGGCCGGAACAGGTGGCGGCGGTGACCGTTGACCTTGCCATGCAATATTGCGGTCCCGGGAAAATCGGTCCCGTCCTGCGCGCGGAGGTCGAATTGCTGCGCGAAACAGGGCGGCTGATGTTCCTGCGCCTGACCATTTCCCAGGATGATGAATTGATCGCGGCATCGACCGCGACCGTGCGCAAGGCGCCCGAAGCCAGGAGGCTTCCAGGATGAGCAGCGTCATCGCTCGCTACGACGCGCTTGTCGCTGCGGGCGAATTGCGCCCCGATTCCGACCAGCGGGCCGCGGCGGAGCGGCTGGAGCGGCTGCAACAGGAACTGGGGGCAACGCCGCCGCGTGGTTCCACATTGTGGCGATTGTTGCGCAAGGCGCCGGAACCGCCGCGCGGCCTTTATATGTGGGGCGGCGTGGGTCGCGGCAAATCGATGCTGATGGACCTGTTCTTCAACACGGTGCAGATCCAGCGCAAGAAGCGCGCGCATTTCCACGAATTCATGCTCGACGTTCACGCCCGGCTGGCCGAGGCGCGCAAATCGGAAACGGGCGATCCGATCCCCCCTGTGGTCGAGTCGCTGGCGGAAGAGGCTCGGCTGCTCTGTTTCGACGAGATGGTGGTCAACAATATGGCCGATGCCGCCATCATGTCCCGGCTCTTCACCGGCTTGCTGGAAAAGCGCGTGACGATCGTCACCACGTCCAACCGCGCGCCGGACGAACTCTACAAGAACGGTCTCAATCGCCAACTTTTCCTGCCGTTCATCGACCTCATCAAGGCGAAGCTGGACGTCATGACCCTGAACGGGCCGACCGATTATCGCCGTGATCGCCTGGGCGATGCCGCCTTGTGGCATTCACCCAATGGCGCGGAAGCGACAAGGGCGCTGTCGGAAGCCTTTTTCCGGCTGACGGACTATCCCGTGGAAGACCGGGCCAAGGTTCCGGCCGAGGATATCCAGGTGCAGGGCGGCCGGACGCTCCACGTGCCCAAGAGCCTGAAGGGCGTGGCGGTCTTTTCCTTCAAGCGCCTCTGCGTCGAGGCCCGCGGCGCGCCCGATTATCTGGCGATCGCCCGCAAATATCATAGCGTCATCATCGTCGGCATTCCGGTGCTGGGGCCGGAGAAGCGCAATGAGGCGGCGCGTTTCGTGACGCTGATCGATGCGCTCTACGAATATAAGGTGAAATTGCTCGCCTCCGCCGATGCGGAGCCGGCACGCCTCTATCCCGAAGGCGACGGGGCGTTCGAGTTCGAGCGCACCGTATCGCGGCTGATGGAAATGCAGTCCGACGACTATCTGGCGCTGGGTCACGGCGAGAAATAGTCTCGGCTCGTCGCCAGCCCGCTTATTTGATCAGAATTCAGGCTTAGGAAAGGGGCCGCGCGCTCCCGTCCAGGGAGGCGCGCAGCAGGTGGCCGCTGTGGGGAAGGGCCGTGCGCCAGGGTAGGAGCGCGTGGGCAACAGAGGCATTGGCTTGTTAATGCAATTGCGAACGAATTGCAAAGATAAATTGTGATGGGCGCTTTTGCGCGGTTGAAACCTAGGTCGTATAGGCCTAAGCGCTCATGCAGTTTCGGTTTCTCGGCAATCCAGTTTACGGCTTGGAGGATGATTGCATATGGCCCGTAATAAGATCGCGCTCATCGGCGCTGGCAATATCGGTGGCACCCTCGCGCATCTCGCGGCTCTCAAGGGTCTGGGCGACATCGTTCTGTTCGACGTGGTTGAGGGCATTCCGCAGGGCAAGGCGCTCGACCTGTCGCAATGCGCTTCGGTCGAGGGCTTCGACGCGAAGATCACCGGCTCCAATGATTATGCCGACATCGCGGGCGCCGACGTCATCATCGTCACCGCGGGCGTTGCTCGCAAGCCGGGCATGAGCCGCGACGATCTGTTGGGCATCAACCTCAAGGTCATGAAGGCCGTGGGCGAGGGCATCAAGGCCAATGCTCCCGACGCTTTCGTCATCTGCATCACCAACCCGCTCGACGCGATGGTGTGGGCGCTGCGCGAATTTTCCGGCCTGCCGCACAACAAGGTGGTGGGCATGGCGGGCGTGCTCGACTCGTCGCGCTTCAACCACTTCCTTGCGGAAGAATTCAACGTGTCGGCGAAGGACGTCACCAGCTTCGTCCTGGGCGGCCACGGCGACACGATGGTTCCGGTGATCGAATATTCGACCGTCGCCGGCATCCCGGTTCCCGATCTCATCAAGCAGGGTCGCTCGACCAAGGAGCGCATCGACGCCATCGTGCAGCGCACCCGTTCGGGCGGCGGCGAGATTGTCGCGCTGCTCAAGACCGGTTCCGCCTTCTATGCGCCGGCAACCAGCGCGATAGCGATGGCGGAGGCCTATCTGGGCGACAAGAAGCGCCTGTTGCCCTGCGCCGCCAATCTGACCGGTCAATATGGCGTCGACAATCTTTATGTCGGCGTGCCCGTGATCATCGGCAAGGATGGCGTCGAGCAGGTTGTCGAGATCGAACTGAACGATGAGGCGAAGGCGAACCTTCAGGTGTCGATCGACGCCGTCAAGGAACTGCTGGAAGCCTGCAAGGGCATTGATCCTTCGCTGGCCTGAGCCCCAAACGAGCTTGCACCGGACCGTCCCAGGTAAGTGCGCAGCCTGGGGCGGTTCGCCTTTAGACCCAAAGTGCCACGTCCACAGAAAATGAAGGGACGCTCATGTCCATTCTGGTGAACAAGAACACCAAGGTCATCACCCAGGGTATGACCGGTGCCACCGGTACCTTCCACACCGAAACCGCCTTGGCCTATGGCACGCAGATGGTCGGCGGCGTGACGCCTGGCAAGGGCGGCACGACCCATATCGGCCTGCCCATGTTCGACACCGTCGCGGAGGCCAAGTCGAAGACCGGCGCCGACGCTTCGGTCATCTATGTCCCGCCGCCGTTCGCGGCCGATTCCATCCTGGAGGCGATCGATGCGGAAATCCCGCTGATCGTCTGCATCACCGAAGGTATTCCGGTGCTGGACATGGTGAAGGTGAAGCGCGCCCTTTCCGGCAGCAAGTCGCGCCTGATCGGCCCGAACTGCCCCGGCCTGCTGACGCCGGGCGAATGCAAGATCGGCATCATGCCGGGCAACATCTTCTCCAAGGGCAGCGTGGGCGTGGTTTCGCGGTCTGGCACGCTGACCTATGAGGCGGTGTTCCAGACCACCAATGCGGGCCTGGGCCAGACCACGGCCGTCGGCATCGGCGGTGATCCGGTGAACGGCACCAACTTCATCGACGTGCTGGAACTGTTCCTGGCCGACGACGCCACCGAATCGATCATCATGATCGGCGAAATCGGCGGCGATGCCGAAGAACAGGCCGCCCAGTTCCTGATCGACGAGGCGAAGAAGGGCCGCAAGAAGCCGATGGCAGGCTTCATCGCGGGCCGCACGGCGCCTCCGGGCCGTCGCATGGGCCATGCCGGCGCGATCGTGTCGGGCGGCAAGGGCGACGCCGAGAGCAAGATCGCGGCGATGGAAGCGGCCGGCATCAAGGTCGCCGCCAGCCCGTCCGAACTTGGCACGACCCTGCTGGAAGTGCTGAAGGGCTGAACCGGCCGAACGCGATGGCCGGGCTGCACCCCGGCCATCGGTTACCCCGCTCCGCGACTGCACGCGGTTGGCATGGGACAAGAGAAATGGGTTACGAGAACCAGGAAGTTTTTGACGGAGTTGGCGAGGCTGAACGCGGGCCGAGCTGGGCGCGCACCAACTGGCCGCCGATCGACACCGACGACCTGACCGGGGCGCTTGACCCCACGCAGATGCAAGTGGCCGTAAAGGCCGCCGCCAAGACCAATGGCAAGGCGGTTTCGGACGCTGATGCCGTAAGCGCGGCTGACGATGCAATACGCGCGCAGATGTTGATCCGTACATATCGCGTACGTGGTCATTTGGCTGCCAATCTCGACCCGCTCGGCTTGACCCAGCGCGACCTGCCGGCTGACCTGACGCCGGAATATCACGGCCTGAACGACCCTGACAAAAAGGTCTATCTGGGCGGTACGCTGGGCCTGCAATATGCCACCGTGCGGGAGATCGTGGCGATCCTGCGCGCCAATTATTGCGGCAATGTCGGCCTTGAATATATGCATATCGCAGACGTGGAGGAACGCCGTTTCCTCCAGGAGCGTCTGGAGGGCAAGGACAAGGAAATCCACTTCACGCCGGAAGGCAAGAAGGCGATCCTGGCCAAGGTGATCCACGCCGAACAATATGAGAAGTTCCTGGGTCGCAAATATGTCGGCACCAAGCGCTTCGGTCTGGACGGCGGCGAATCGATGATCCCGGCGCTGGAAGCCATCATCAAATATGGCGGTGCGCAGGGCGTTCGCGAGATCGTCTACGGCATGGCCCATCGCGGCCGCCTGAATGTGCTGGCCAATGTGATGGCCAAGGGCTTTCGCGTCATCTTTCACGAATTTTCGGGCGGTACGGCCAATCCCGAGGATGTCGGCGGTTCGGGCGACGTCAAATATCACCTTGGCACCTCGACCGATCGCGAGTTCGACGGCGTCAAGGTGCATATGTCGCTGGTCCCCAATCCGTCGCACCTGGAAACCGTCGATCCGGTGGTGCTGGGCAAGGTGCGCGCGCAGCAGACTTTCCGCGACGACCTTGCCAAACATGAACAAGTGCTGCCCGTGCTGATCCACGGCGACGCAGCCTTTGCCGGGCAGGGCATCGTCTGGGAGTGCTTCGGTTTTTCAGGCGTGTCGGGCTATAATACCGGCGGTTGCATCCACTTTATCGTCAACAACCAGATCGGTTTCACCACCAGCCCGCAATTCTCGCGCGGTTCGCCCTATCCCAGCGATGTGGCGAAGGGCGTTCAGGCCCCGATCCTGCACGTCAATGGCGATGATCCGGAGGCGGTGACCTTTGCATGCAAGCTGGCGATGGAATATCGCCAGACCTTCCACCGCGATATCGTGATCGACATGTGGTGTTATCGCCGCTTCGGCCACAATGAGGGCGATGAGCCGTCTTTCACCCAGCCGCAGATGTATGCGAAGATCCGCCAGCATCCCCCCGTCAGCGATGTCTATTCGGCGCGGCTGAAGGCCGAAGGCGTGGTCGATGACGATTTCGTTGCCCAGGCTACGGGTGACTTCGTCAACCATCTGGAGGAAGAATTCGAGGCCGGGAAGAGCTACAAGCCCAACAAGGCCGACTGGTTCGCCGGTCGCTGGTCAGGTCTGCACAAGCCGGCCGACGCGGAAACGACCCGTCAGAGCGTCGAGTCCGCGATCAGCCAGAAGCTGTTCGACAGTCTTGGCAAGACGCTGACGGCGATTCCGGAAGGCCTCAACGTCCACAAGACGCTGAAGCGCGTGATCGACGCCAAGGCGGAGATGTTCAAGTCCGGCGAGAATTTCGACTGGGCGACCGGCGAGGCGCTGGCCTTCGGATCGCTGTTGTCGGAAGGCTATGGCGTCCGCCTGTCGGGCCAGGATTCCGGGCGCGGCACGTTCAGCCAGCGGCATGCGGTCTGGACCGACCAGGATACGGAGAACAAATATATCCCCCTTTCGACCGTGCCGCATGGACGGTTCGAGGTGCTGGACTCGCCGCTCTCCGAATATGGTGTGCTGGGCTTCGAATATGGCTTCGCGCTGGCCGATCCCAAGAGCCTGGTGTTGTGGGAAGCACAGTTCGGCGACTTCGCCAATGGCGCGCAGATCATCTTCGACCAGTATATCGCTTCGTCGGAGACCAAGTGGCTGCGTTCCAACGGCCTGGTCTGCCTGCTGCCGCATGGCTATGAAGGGCAGGGTCCGGAACATAGCTCGGCCCGACTGGAACGCTATCTCCAGCTTTGCGCGGAGGGGAATATCCAGGTCGCGAACATCACGACTCCGGCCAATTACTTCCACGTCCTGCGTCGCCAGATGCTGCGGCCGTTCCGCAAGCCGCTGATCATCATGGCGCCCAAGTCGCTGCTGCGTCACAAGCTGGCGGTCAGCAAGGCGGAGGATTTCCTGGGCGAAACGCACTTCAAGCGTATCCTGTCGGACCCCAATGGGTCGGCCGACAAGGACACTCGCCGCCTGGTGCTCTGTTCCGGCAAGGTGTTCTACGACCTGATGGAAGCACGCGATGCCGCCGGCGACACGGATGTGCAGATCGTGCGCATTGAGCAGATCTATCCGTTCGCGACGGAGGCCCTTACCAAGCGCATGGAGCGCATGACGAGCCTGGAAGACGTCGTCTGGTGTCAGGAAGAACCGCGCAACAACGGCGCATGGTTCTTTGTGGAACCCTATATCGAGGAAGCGCTGGCAGCCGCCGGCAAGGCGCCGATGCGCGCCCGCTATGCCGGCCGCAAGGCGTCGGCGTCGCCCGCCACGGGCCTCGCCAAGCGCCATGTCGCCGAACAGGGCGCCCTCGTCGCCGATGCGCTGGGTCACAGCGTCCGTGAAGAAATCCGTCGCCAGAAGAAAGGCTGAACAAGCTCATGGCTACCGAAGTCAAAGTCCCCACCCTGGGCGAATCCGTTACCGAAGCAACCGTCGGCCAGTGGCTCAAGAAGCCCGGCGATGCCGTGAAGGCCGACGAGCCCATCGTCAGCCTTGAAACCGACAAGGTCGCGGTGGACGTGCCCGCGCCGGCCGCCGGCACGCTGGGCGATATCATCGCCAAGGAAGGCGACACGGTCGAGGTCGGCGCGCTGCTGGGCTATGTGAACGAGGGTGCTGCGACTGCCGCTGCGCCCGCCGCTTCTCCGGCTCCCGCTGCCAAGGCGGAAGCCGCCACGCCAGCGCCGGCCGCTTCGGCGCCCGTCGAGGAGGATGAGGGCGGCAACCTGACCCTGTCGCCTGCCGTGCGCCGCCTGGTGCTGGAGCATGGCCTTGATCCGAGCAAGATCAAGGGCACGGGCAAGGATGGCCGCCTGACCAAGGACGATGTGCTGGCCGCTGCCGCTGCCGGTACTGCGCGGGCTGCGGCCGCCAGCCCTGCCGCTGCGCCTGCGGCCGCCGGTCCCGCGACTGGCCCGAGCCGCGCGCAGGAGCGCGTCAAGATGACCAGGCTGCGCCAGACGGTGGCCAAGCGCCTGAAGGAAGCCCAGAATAACGCCGCTTTGCTCACCACCTATAATGACGTCGACATGACGAACGTCATCGAGGCGCGGGCGAAGTACAAGGATCTGTTCGAGAAGAAGCATGGCGTCCGTCTGGGCTTCATGGGTTTCTTCACCAAGGCCGTCTGCATGGCGCTGCGCGACATTCCGGGCGTGAACGCGCAGATCGAGGGCGACGAGATCGTTTATAATGATTTCGCCGACATCTCGGTCGCGGTGTCCGCGCCGAACGGTCTGGTCGTGCCGGTGATCCGCAATGCGGAGTCGCTCAGCGTTGCCGATATCGAAAAGACGATCGGCAATTTCGGCAAGAAGGCGAAGGAAGGCACGCTGACCATGGAGGACATGAAGGGCGGCACCTTCACCATCTCCAATGGCGGGGTCTTCGGCTCGCTGCTCTCCAGCCCGATCATCAACCCGCCGCAGTCGGCGGTGCTGGGCCTGCACCGCATCGAGGACCGTCCCGTGGTCCGCAACGGAGAGATCGTGATCCGCCCGATGATGTATCTCGCGCTCAGCTATGACCATCGCCTGATCGACGGTCGCGAGGCGGTGACGTTCCTCGTCGCGGTGAAGAACGCGATCGAGGATCCGACCCGCCTGCTGATCGACCTGTAAGACATCACGCCAGAGGAAGGTGAACCATGGCAGACTTCGATTATGATGTTCTGGTAATCGGCGCCGGTCCGGGCGGCTATGTCGCGGCGATCCGCGCGGCGCAGCTGGGCCTCAAGACCGCCTGCGCCGAAAGCCGCGAGACGCTGGGGGGCACCTGCCTCAATGTCGGCTGCATTCCGTCCAAGGCGCTGCTGCACGCATCGGAGCTTTACGACGAAGCGGCCAATGGCGCGCTTGCCAAGCTGGGTGTGAAGATCGACAAGATGAGCCTGGACCTCGACACCATGCAGGGCCAGCGCAAGGAAGCGGTGAAGGGCCTGACCGGCGGTATCGAGTTCCTGTTCAAGAAGAACAAGGTCGACTGGCTGAAGGGGCTCGCGAGCTTCGCCGGGGCCAATACCGTGGAAGTCGCGGGCAAGAAGGTGACGGCGAAGAATATCGTCATCGCCACCGGCTCGTCGGTCACGCCGCTTCCGGGCGTCGCGGTGGACAATGCGGGCGGCAAGATCGTCGATTCGACCGGCGCGCTGGAACTGGACAAGGTGCCAGGCCATCTGGTCGTCGTCGGCGGCGGCGTCATCGGGCTCGAGCTTGGATCGGTGTGGCGCCGCGTCGGCGCGAAGGTCACTGTGGTCGAATATCTCGACCAGATCCTGCCTGGCATGGACGGTGAAGTCCGCAAGGAGGCGAACAAGATCTTCAGGAAGCAGGGCTTCGAATATAAGCTTGGTACGAAGGTCACGGGCGCGGAAGTCGGCAAGAAGGGCGTGACCCTGACGGTCGAGCCGGCCGCCGGTGGCGCGGCCGAGAAGATCGAGGCCGATGTCGTGCTGGTATCGATCGGCCGTCGCCCCAATACGGAGGGGCTGGGCCTCGAGAAGATCGGCCTGGAACTCAATGCCCGCGGCCAGATCGAGACCGATCATGATTTCGCCACCAAGGTTCCGGGCATCTGGGCGATCGGGGACGTGATTCCCGGCCCGATGCTGGCGCACAAGGCCGAGGATGAGGGCATTGCCGTCGCCGAGAATATCGCCGGCCTGACCGGCATCGTGAACCATGACGTGATTCCGTCGGTCGTCTATACCAAGCCGGAAATCGCGGGCGTGGGCCTGACCGAAGAGGCGGCCAAGGAAAAGGGCGCGATCAAGGTCGGCAAATTCCCTATGCTGGCGAACAGCCGTGCCAAGACCAACCATGAGCCCGATGGTTTCGTGAAGATCATTGCCGATGCCGAAACCGACAAGGTGCTGGGCGTCTGGATCATCGCGACGGTTGCCGGCACGATGATCGCGCAGGCGGCCCAGGCGATGGAATTCGGCGCGTCGAGCGAAGACATCGCCTATACCTGCCACGCTCACCCGACCCATAGCGAGGCGATCAAGGAAGCGGCCATGGCCGTCACGGGCAAGCCGATCCATATGTGATCGCGCGCAGCCTTCCGCGAAGATGAAGAGGCCGTCCTTCGGGGCGGCCTTTTTTCGGGGAGAGCGAGCGGTTGCAACGCCGTCCGGAAGACCGGGGCCGGCTTTCCGCTCACCGGATGCTGCGACGGAGAATTTGGAGGCCCGCGTCGGATTTGAAGCGGCGCTTCAGCCGTTGCTGACCCGCGAGGTTACATCCTGTTCCGTCGTGGCCGGCGTCGAGAGCGCCCGGCGCACGCACACCCTGTTGCGGCCACGGGTCTTGGCTTCGTAGAGCGCCTCGTCCGCCCGCGAAATGGCGTCATGGATGGAAGCGTCGCCCCGTTGCACGGCTGATAGCCCGAAGCTGGCCGTCATCGGCCGGGACAGGCCAACCTGTCCAGCGACCTCCTGAGCCAGGCTCTCGCGAATGTCATTGGCGATGGCCGCCGCGCGGGCAGCATTGGTATCGGGCAGGAAGAGCACGAACTCCTCCCCGCCGAACCGGGCTGTAACCGCGCCTTCGGGCGCGAACCGCACCAATGTACGCGCCAGCGCGACGATCACGCGATCGCCCAGCGCATGGCCATGGGAGTCGTTGATCGCCTTGAAATGATCGATGTCGCAGAGGATCAGGCTGCCCTGTGTCGGCAATTTGCGCGCTCTCTGGCCGACCGCGTCGTCAAAGCCGCGGCGGTTGAGCAGGCCGGAAAGCGGATCATGCAGCGCATCGCGCTGATAGCGGGAGAGCAGGTCGAGCATGTTCGCCGCGAGCGCCGCCAGAGCCAGGAACAGGCCAAAGACGCAGGCCAGCGCCTGCATCAGGAAGGCATAATCGCTGTTCAGGAAATTGCCGCCCGACAATGTGAGCGGCATGGTGCTGCCGCGTATCAGATTGTCCAGCGCGACCAATGTCGCCGCCCCGAACAGCGTGCGGTCCGACCAGTTGTCGAGCCGGCTCCTCCCCGCGATCAGCGGCAGGCCGATCAGCAGGAAACAGCCGAAATCGGACGATGCCAGTTCGAAGGGCAAATGGTCGAACAGGAGGGCGGCGGCGCACAGCAATATGGACAGGGCCCAGATCGCGATCCGCGCCCGCAGCAGCCAGTTCGGCCGCCACCGTTCCAGCAACGCTTGGCTGAACAGCAGGAATCCGCTGGTGAACAGCAGGTCCGCCGCCAGACTCCAGAGAGGTGAGGGCGCAAGGGCAAATCCCGCCGGCATGGCAAAGCCGCCAGCAACGCACAGATAGGCCGCGCTCCAATATCCGGCGGCGCGCACGCGCAGGCTCCAGACGAAGGCGAACACCACGCTGAAACTTGCCATCATGACGGGCAGGAAGAAGGCGAAATTTTCCCCCACGCTGTTGTGCCTGTTCCTCTTGTCGGTCGTCAGCCGGCGCGGCGTCTCTACCGCCAGACGGGTAAAAGCCGATCCTTAACAAATACTTCCAGATCGGACGAGATGTTAATCCGTTATGGACGAACCGTCGACGAGCAGATCAGAAGGAGGGGCGGCGCTTCTCTTTGAAGGCCTGCACGCCTTCATGAAAGTCGGGCTGGGTGAAGGCGTCGCGGAACATGGCGAGCGTTTCGTCATCGTCGTCTGCCTGTCCATCCAGGATGCGGCGGACAATGGCCTTGGACGAACGGATCGAATGCTGGGCGTTGGCGGCCATGCTGTGCGCCAGTGCCATCGCTGCCTCCCGTGGGGCGGGCGCGATCTGGTCGGCCAGGCCGATGGCGAGCGCATCACCCGCGTCGAGGAGGGCGGCAGTGAACAGGATGCGCTTGGCCCGCGCAGGCCCGACCAGGTCGACCAGCAGCTTCGTGTCGAACAGCGAATAGACGATGCCGAGCCTGGCCGGGGTGATGCCCAACCGGGCGGCAGGGGAGCAGATCCGCAGGTCGCAGGCTATTGCGAGTCCGCATCCCCCGCCCACGGCATCGCCGTCTATCGCCGCGATCACCGGCTTTTCGGCATGGGCAAGGGCATATTGGCTGGCGCGGATCGCCGCCTGGTTGGCGAAGCGCCAGTCTTCCTCCCCCGAACAGCGCGCGAATTCGTGTATATCCGCTCCCGCGCAGAAGAGGCCTGGCGTCGCCGATGTCAGGATGAGCACGCGGATCGCCTCGTCCGCCATCGCCTCCTGAACCAGTTGGGGAAACTGCTCCCACATCTGCTGGTTCATCGCATTATGTTGGCGTGGCCGGTCGATCAGCAGCGTCGCGACCGGACCGTCGCTTTCCAGATGAAGCGTCATGCCGGCCAGTTTTCCAGCAAGGGCATCAGATCGTCATAATGGTGGATCACGGCGTCGGCCTCCAGCGCCTCCACCGGCCCATCCAGGAAGCCGAAGCTGACAGCGATGCTGGGGATGCCCGCATTGCGCGCGCCGGCAATGTCGTTGATGGTGTCGCCCAGGAAGATCGCCCGCCCGCCCCCTGCGCGTTCGACCATGGCGTGGATCGGCGCGGGGTCCGGTTTGGCGATGCCCACCGTGTCGCCGCCCACGACGCTGGCGAAGCGATCCGACAGGCCGATCTGATGAAGCAGGGGGATGGTGAAGCGTTCCGCCTTGTTGGTGCAGATGGCGAGCTTCACGCCTGCCGCCTGCAAAGCGTCCATCGCAGCCGTCAGGCCGGGATAGGGCAGGGAATGAATCGCCAGATTCTGCTCATAATAGTCGAGCAGGATGGGCAGCATCCTGGCCAGCATTGCCTCGTCATATCCGCCGGAGGCGTCGAGAGCCCGTTGAAGCATCACCTTCGCGCCCTTGCCGACGAAGGGGTGGATCGCCTCCACCGGGAATGGCGGGCGGCCGTCCGTCGCAATGGCGTAGTTGACCGCTGCCGCCAGGTCGCCGCTGGTGTCGAGCAGGGTGCCGTCAAGGTCAAAACCGACAATGTCGAAGGGAATGCTGGCCATGGCCGGCTCATGCCGCCTGCACAGTGGCAAAGGCAAGTCAAACATGGCAGAGAGCGCTCAGATTCTTGGCCCTTTCGTGAAGGATGCCCCTGTGACCTCCAGCCGCTCGCCCGCCCGTCCCCTGGCCGTGATCATCCTTGCCGCCGGGCAAGGGACGCGCATGAAATCAACGAAACACAAGGTGCTGCACCCGATAGCGGGGCGGCCGATGCTGCTCCACCTGCTCGCCAGCGTGGCGGCGTTGCAGCCTGAGCGGCAGGTGGTGGTCGTCGGCGCGGGGCGCGACCAGGTGGAAAAGGCGGTCGAGGGCAGCGGCGCCGTCATCGCAGTGCAGGAACAGCAACTGGGCACCGGCCATGCCGTAGCGCAGGCGCATGATGCGCTGGCCGGCTTCGCAGGCGACATATTGATCCTCTATGGCGACGTGCCGCTGGTGCGCACCGAAACGCTGCGAAGCATGCTGGACCGCCTGAATTGGGGTGACGAGCCGCGCGCCGTTGTGCTGGGTTTCCGGCCTGAGGACGCCGCCGCCTATGGCCGGATCATCGCTCGCGATCAGGGCGTGATCGAAAAGATGGTGGAATATAAGGACGCCAGTGCAGAGGAGCGGGCGGTGACGCTCTGCAATTCGGGACTGATGGCGGTGCGGTCGACCGACCTGTTCGTGCTGCTCGACAAGATCGGCAACGACAATGCGGCGGGGGAATATTATCTGCCCGACATCGTCATGCTGCCGGGCGCCCAGAGCGCGGTGATCGAGGCGGAAGCATGGGAAGTGGCGGGCGTCAACAGCCGCGCCGAACTGGCGGGGGTGGAGGCTGTCTGGCAGGACCGTCGTCGGGCGGAGGCGATGCGGGATGGAGCGACGCTGATCGCGCCGGAAACAGTGTTCTTCGCGCATGACACCCTATTGGGTCGCGACGTGGTGGTTGAACCCCATGTCGTCTTCGGTCCGGGCGTCAGCATTGCTGACGATGCGACGATCCACGCCTTTTCGCATCTGGAGGGCGCCTCTGTCGGCAAGGGCGCGGCAATCGGTCCCTATGCCCGCCTGCGCCCTGGAGCGAAGGTCGGCGATAAGGCCAAGGTCGGCAATTTCGTCGAGATGAAGAAGGCCGAACTGGGCGAGGGCGCCAAGGTGAACCATCTGTCCTATATCGGTGACGCGAGCGTGGGCGCAGGCGCCAACATCGGCGCGGGCACCATCACCTGCAACTATGACGGCTTCTTCAAATATCGGACGGAGATCGGCGCGGGCGCCTTCATCGGTTCCAACAGCGCGCTGGTCGCGCCCGTGACGATCGGGGATGGCGCGATCGTCGCGGCCGGAAGCGTCGTGACCCAGCCGGTGGAGGCCGATGCGCTTTGTCTCGTCCGGCCGGCGCAGGAGGTGAAACCTGGATGGGCCGCCCGCTTCCGGGCGAAAATGCAGGCGCGCAAAGCCGCCAAGTGAAGGCCCTTTCCCGAACGCGGCGCTGGCTGATCGCGCTGCTGATCCTTTTGCTCCTGTTGACGGGAGCGGTAGTCTGGCTCGTGCTCAATGCGCGGGCCATGCCGGTGGTGCGGCATCTGGACGTCGCCCTTCCCTTCCCGACGGATGCGCCCCGACGGCCGGTCACGGTGGCTCTGCTGACGGACGGCCATTTGTCCGGTCCCGACAACAGTCCAGCCCGGATGGCGCGGATCGTCGCCCTGGTGAATGGGCTGAAACCCGATCTGGTCGTCCTGGGCGGCGACTATATCGGGGATCAAAAGGGTGGCGCGACCTATGGTCCGGAGCAGAGCATCGCGCCCTTTGCCGATTTGCGCGCGCCGCTGGGCGTGGTCGCCGTGCTGGGCAATCACGACGCCCGAAAACATGCGCGGATCAGCCGCCGGCAATGGGCCGCCCTGTTTGCCCGCATCGGCATTCCTCTGCTGGAGAATCAGGCGGTGCGCCGGGGTCCGCTGGCGATCGGCGGGCTGCGCGACATCTATACCGACCGACCCGACATCCCCGCGACGCTGGATGCGATGCAGGCGTTGGGCGGTGCGCCGCTGATGCTGTCCCATGGGCCGGATGTCTTTCCGCTGCTGCCCGACCGGCCGATGCTGACGCTGGTGGGTCATACCCATTGCGGGCAGGTGGCCTTGCCCTTTGCCGGCATAGTCTATGTGCCTTCACGCTATGGTACCCGCTATGCCTGCGGGGTGTACCGGGAAGGACAGCGGATCATGGTGGTATCGGCCGGGCTTGGCACCAGCGGCCTGCCGATCCGGTTACTGGCGCCGCCGGATGTCTGGCTGATTACAATTCATCCACGATGATGCGGTACCCCTGTCGCCCGCCGCGCGATCGTGGCATAGGCGGCACAAGCATAGAGTTTTCACGGCTTTGGGACTGAACATCCATGTGCGGCATCATCGGAATCATCGGCAAGGACGACGTGGCGGAGCGGCTGGTCGAAGGTCTCAGGCGGCTTGAATATCGCGGTTATGACAGCGCGGGCGTCGCCACCATCCATGACGGGCAGATCGACCGTCGCCGCGCCGAGGGCAAGCTTGCCAATCTGGTGAAGGAACTGGGCGCCGCGCCCTTGCCGGGTAAGACGGGCATTGCCCATACCCGCTGGGCGACCCATGGCGCGCCCACGACCAGCAATGCCCATCCCCACGCCACAAAGGAAGTGGCGCTCGTCCACAACGGCATCATCGAGAATTTCAAGCCGCTGCGCGAGGAGCTGATGGCGCGGGGCCGCACTTTCGACAGCCAGACCGATACGGAAGTCGTCGCCCATCTGGTGAGCGAACTGGTCGAGCAGGGCGCATCCCCGAAGGACGCGGTGGCGCAGGTCCTGCCGCGCCTGCACGGCGCCTTCGCGCTGGCGATCCTGTTCCGCAGCCATCCCGATATGCTGATCGGCGCGCGCCTCGGCTCGCCGCTGGTGGTCGGCTATGGCGAGGGGGAGACCTATCTTGGCTCCGATGCGCTGGCGCTGGCGCCGCTGACCCAGCGCATCGCCTATCTGGAGGAAGGCGACTGGGTCGTCATCACTCGCGACGGCGCGGAGATCTTCGACAAGGACAATGTTCCCGTCGAGCGGCCCGTCACCATTTCCGGCGTCACCGGCGAACTGATCTCCAAGGGAAATCACCGCCACTATATGCTCAAGGAAATCTACGAGCAGCCGGTGGTGGTGGCGCAGACACTGCGTTCCTATCTGCGCCGGATGGATGACCAGGTGTCGCTGCCGATCCCGGATTTCGACCTTGGCAGCATTCGCCGCGTCACCATCGTCGCCTGCGGCACCAGCTATTATGCCGGCATGGTTGCCAAATATTGGTTCGAGCAGTTCGCCCGCGTTCCCGTCGACATCGATGTGGCCAGCGAGTTCCGTTATCGCGCGCCGGTGATGGAAGAGGGCGGGCTGATGATCGTCATCAGCCAGTCGGGCGAAACCGCCGACACCCTGGCCGCGCTGCGCCATGCCCGTGCCGAGGGACAGAAGATCGCCGCCGTCGTCAACGTGCCGACCAGCACCATGGCGCGGGAGGCCGACCTGTTGCTGCCCACCAATGCCGGACCGGAAATCGGCGTGGCATCGACCAAGGCCTTCACCTGTCAGTTGGCGGTGCTGGCGGCGTTCGCGGCCAATCTGGCGCGGGCGAAGGGACGGCTGGACGCAAAGGCGGAAAAGGAACTGGTCCGTCACCTGTCCGAGGCGCCCGCCGCGCTCAATGCCGCGCTTGCCTATGACGAATCCATCGAGGGGATGGCGCATCTGATCGCGGGCGCGCGCGATGTGCTCTATCTGGGGCGCGGGCCGGACTATCCGCTGGCGCTGGAAGGGGCGCTCAAGCTCAAGGAAATCAGCTATATCCATGCCGAGGGCTATGCCGCTGGCGAGATGAAGCATGGCCCTATCGCCCTGATCGACGACAAGGTGCCGGTGATCGTGCTGGCGCCCAGTGGACCGCTGTTCGAGAAGACCGTCAGCAACATGCAGGAAGTGCAGGCGCGCGGCGGCAAGGTGGTGCTGATCTCCGACTATGACGGGGTGCAGGCGGCGGGTGAGGGTTGCATGGCGACGATCACCATGCCCAAGGTGCATCCGCTGATCGCGCCGATGGTCTATGCCGTTCCGGTGCAGTTGCTGGCCTATCATGTCGCCGTGGCCAAGGGCACGGACGTCGATCAACCAAGAAACCTTGCCAAGTCCGTTACCGTCGAGTGAGCGGCGGCTGCCGTGCGCAAAACCGGTTCCCACTTTTGCGCACGATGCTCCAGCCGGTGTTCAGCCGCGTCATAGTCGACATCCCGGATCGCCTTTGACAGCATGAGACATGGAATGACTGGCGGCCGGGAATGTTTCATCGCTGATCCGACGCCTTGGGAAACAGCCATTTGCCGCCGAAGTTCACACCGTATGCGCGCGCGTGCCAGCGCGCGTAGGCGGCTGCGCAATGTGTCGGACGTTTCAAAGAGGGTTCCGGAATGGGCCGTCGGCGCGAAATAGGACAGGCTTAACCGGCAGGGGTTGCGAAAATAGGACGCTTTTCGGCGAGGCTGTGGCCATTGCATCACGCAAGGTCATGAGCCTGTGTTCCGGCCAGGATCGGCCCGGAAGCGAAGATGTCGCGGGAAGCCCGACGAGGCGGAACTCGGCCGGTGCTGACGCACCCCCTTAACCCTGTCTCCCCCGGCGCGACGGGCCGTTTACCAAATTTGAACGCTGATCGTTGATACAGCCTCCGGGAGGCTCCGTAATGGCGGTTTTACGCAATATATTTTGCGCAGGGAAGGCGGTGCGCCGTTTCGGCAAGAACCTGTCGCAGGACAGGCAGGGTATGGCCATGGTGGAATTCGCCGTCATCGCCCCGGCCTTGCTCGCGCTGTTGCTCGCGATCCTTTACTCGATGCTGATATATCTGGCGCAGCAGATGCTGGAAACCGCGGCGCAGAGCGCAGGGCGCCTGATGCTGACGGGGACCGTCCAGACCGTGCAACTGGCCAATGGCCATGTCGGCATGACCGCCAGCGATTTCAAGAACGCCATCTGCAACGGTTTCTCCGGAACCGATGCCAATGGTCAGGCAATCACTGTCCCATCGCTGTTGCCCGCACTGCTCACCTGTTCCCGGCTGACGGTCAATGTCGCCACCGCGAGCACCTATAATGCCGGCAGCACCGCCAAGCCGACCTTCACTTATGACAGCAATGGCGTCCTGACCTCGACAGGCACGGGCTATAGTTACCAGTCGGGCGGCAGCGGCAAATCCCGCATCGTCGTTCTTCAGCTTGTCTATCTCTGGCCGACAGGAAAAGGCCCGCTGGGCCTGAACCTGGTGAACCAGCCCAACAGCAACCGCCAGCTTGTCGCGACATCGGTATTCACGACGGAAGATTATTCATGCAGCGCATCGCAAAGCTCATGTTGAGGCGCTTTGCACAGGACGCAAGTGGAGCGGTTCTCATCGAATTCGCGATTTGCCTGCCGGTGCTCGTGCTCCTGTACACCGGCGGATGCTCCCTGTCGGACATGATCGCCTGCAACCGCAAGGTCACGATCGCGACGCGCTCCCTTGTCGACCTCACCAGCCGAACGATGTCACCCACCATCGTCTACACGGACCCGACGAGCGCCGACGCGAAATCCTATCTCAGCGCCAGCGCAGTCGTCCTGTCGCCCTACAAGCTCGACAAGGCGACCGAGCAGATATCGCTGCTCAGGGTCTGCGATGCCACCCATGCCTATGTCGTGTGGACCCAGGCCCAGACGCAAAGCGCCGACGGTAGCACCGTCACCGCCGCGACTTCGGAACAGACGGCCGGGACGCTCCCCACGGCCGGGACGCAGTCGGCCAATACCGTTGTTTCCATCCCCGCCAACATGATCAGTTCCACGATGGTCCCGACCTCTCCGGACGGTTCGAATGTGTGCGGAAACCTTGGGCCCGGTACCGGCACCAAGACCCAGGTCGGTACGGCCGGTGGCTGGCTGTTCATGGGCAAGGTCAAATATAATTTCACGCCGTCGATCAGCTTTATCCCCATCCAGACGACTACGCTGACTCACACCCTCTACATGACCCCTCGTCTTTTCTAGGTGCTTGAATGATGACAGGATCCTCTTGCCCCAACGCTGCGCGTGTCCTGGCCAGGCTGGCTGCCCGGCTGAAGGGCGACCAGCGAGGCGGCGCCCTGATGATCACGGCATTTTCCCTCATCCCGCTGACCTTCGTCGTCGGGTTCGGGGTCGATTATTCCCGCGCCATGGCCCTTCAGACGCACTTGAACGCGGCGGCCGACGCGGCTGCGCTGGCGGCTGTCGGCCCTTCGCTTATCCTGCAATCGAACAGTGAAGCGACTACCGCCGCAAGAGCCATGTTCACGGCGCAGGCCAGCCTTCTGAACGGCTATCAGGACCTGCAGGTGACGCCCACCATCACCGACGGCACCTCAGGCAGCGGCGGCGCGCTGGGCTATCTTCGCAAGGCGACCGTCAGCTATACGGTCAAGTCGGTCAATATGTTCGGCAACATATTGGGGGTCGGTACATTAACAGTCAGCGGTACGTCCTCGGCCAGCGCCGCGCAGCCGCCCAATGTCGATTTCTACCTGGCGATGGACAATTCGCCTTCGATGCTGCTTCCCGCGACGTCGGACGGCGTCAGCAAGATCATCGCGGCCACCAAGACTTCCGAAAACGCGAATGGCTGCGCCTTTGCGTGCCACGCGATGCTTCCGACGAGCGACAATATCTATGTCAAGGATCAGCAAACACGCCATATATTGCTGTCAACGGGCTATTATACGTCGGGATCGGCGACCCGGAACGTCTTCTATAGATGGGATTATACTACGAACCTCATCTATGACAGCGCAGGCAATCTCATGACCTCGACTTCGACGCCGACGGTCGTGGGCCCCGTGCGGACAACATCTGGAAACGGAAATAACAAGAAGAACATCGATACCACCACCAGTACCTACGACGTCACCACTTATATTGTTTTGCCGGTGAACAAGAATCCAGGCGGCGTAACCAACATATATAAGAGAGTGACGCCGACCAAGAAGATTGTCGAGGATTCCACGCCGGCAAGCGGTGGAACCACGACGACCACGACGACCACGACGACGGGCACCCCAATCGACACATTGTATGATACCAGCTATTTTGCCGATGGTTATTGGCTCACCCATAATTATGGGCAGATCTACGGCAGTCCCGCCAGCATCACCCTGCGCAAGGACGATGTGGTTTCGGCCGCGACGCAGTTGATCCCCTTCGCGGCTAACCAGGCGTCCCAATATCAGGTCACCTATCGCGCGCAGATGTTTTCATTCGACTGGACGCGATCTGGCAATTCTTCGCCGGTCAGGACGCTCAACAGCCTGACCAGCGTCGCCTCCTATGGCAGCGGCTTTTCCGCGGCATCGCTGTTCCCGGCCGACGATTATTGGTGGAAGAATTCCATGCCGACCAGCGGCAGCAACATCGACGATAAAGCGACCGAAGTGACGAACATGCTCACCGCCATGAACAACGTCATCCCCACCGCGGGAACGGGCGCGCCTGGAGCGACGCCGCAGAAGATATTGTTCATCATCACGGACGGCATGCTGGACCAGCCAAATGGCGGCGGCCGTTATTTCGGCCCGATGCGGAGCAGCGACCTGACCCAATGCACGGCGATCAAGACCAAGGGTATCAAGATTGCCATTCTCTATACCCAATATCTGCCGGAATCGCTTGCCGGTGACAGCTGGTCGCAGTCGAATATCGCTCCGTTCCTGCCGCGTCCGCCTTCGCCCTATCCGGCCGGCAATGCGGGAAGTTCCGACCAGGTTCTCACCGCGCTGCAAAGTTGTGCGTCATCGGGCATCAATGGTTCGCCACTGGTGCAGACCGTGACGGCCGATGACAATATCACCACAGCTCTCCAGCAACTATTCTCCACTGCCCTCCAGACGGCTCGACTGGTTCAGTGACGGAGCGCGGATATAGGGATAGACTGTCATGATGCCCGGAACGACGCTGCCGGATGGGGTAACCGCCTGAAGCCTGCCGGCAGTATATTCCGTCATCCTTGAATGACGGTATCTGCGTTATCCCCCGCCCGGCGCGTTGTGCCCGCCCGCCGGGACCGGGCCTCCGCTTGGCGCGTGGGCGTGATCGGGATTGCTGTCCCAGTCGATGTGATAGAGGTCGAACCGCCGGTCGCGCAGGTTGCGCACCGTACCCTCCGCCCGGGCCCAACTGAGGTCCGCCAGGTTCACGTCGGCCATGGTCAGCGTCTCGACATTCTCGGTCGATTCCGCCGCGATCCCGTCGCGCGCGAAGGGCAGGTCGCAGGGCGTCAGGATCGCGCTCTGGGCATATTGGATGTCCATATTGTCGACATTGGGCAGGTTGCCGACATTGCCTGACATGACCACATAGCATTGGTTCTCGATCGCCCGTGCCTGCGCGCAGTATCGCACGCGCATATAGCCCAGGCGGGAGTCGGTGCAGAAGGGCACGAAGATGATTCGCGCACCCTGGTCGACCAGCCGTCGCGCCAGTTCGGGAAATTCGCTGTCGTAACAGATGAGCACGCCGATCGGCCCGCAATCGGTCTGGATCACGTCCAGCGAGTCGCCGCCCTTGATGTTCCACCAGAAGGCCTCATTGGGCGTCGGGTGAATCTTTTCCTGCCTGTGCAGCGATCCGTCGCGCAGCGCGACATAGGCGATATTCTGGATATCGCCGTCATCGGCGCGGGTCGGGTGAGAGCCGCCGATGATGTTGATATTATATTCCAGCGCCATTCTTTCCAGCTCTCTGGTGAGGCGCGGGGTGTAGCTGGTCAGCTTGTCGATCGCTTCGGCAGGGGAGAGGTTCCTGGTTTCGTAGGACAGCAGGGGCAGGGTGAACAATTCGGGAAAGACGATGAAGTCAGAGCGATAATCGGCTGCCACGTCGACGAAATATTCGATGTTGCGGATGAACTCGTCGAAATCCTTGACGGCGCGGGCCTGCAACTGACAGGTGGCGAGGCGGACACTCTCCACGCCGCGCGGCACGCGCATTTCCGGTGCTTCGTCGGGATCGACATAGGGGTTGCGCCAGACAAGATGCGCGGCATGTCCGTCGGACTGCTTGTCTTCAGGAAGGTAGTTTTCGAGCACGCCCAGCGGCTCGAACTGGTTCTTGAGCTGGAAGCTGACGACCTGGTCGCGCAGCTTGCCCTGGACGACCTTGTCCAGATAATCGGCCGGTCCATCGACGCGCCGCCTGGCCCTGGCGTAACCGGGCATGCGGCCGGCGATGACGATACCGTGCAGGTCCAGTTCCTCGGCCAGTTCCTTGCGCTCGTCATAAAGACGCTGGCCGATGCGCAGTCCGCGCAATTTGGGATCGACCGCCATTTCATAGCCATAGAGCCACTCGCCCGCCGCGCTGTGCCGGGTGCCGAAGCCATTGGCGGTGATCTCCTCCCAGTCATGGGGGGAAAAGGCCATCGCCTTGCTGACGCGCATGGTCGCGCAATAGCCGACGATCCGGCTGTCATAGAGGGCGACGAAGCAGCCGGTCGGGAAATTGTTGATCTGGCCGCGAAGGGTCGCGAGCGAATAATTGGGCAGGCCGGGATAGACCCGCGCGATCAGCCGCTGAATGCCGCGCACATCCGCCGGAACCGCCGGCCGGACTTCCAGGCGCTTCTTCGCCGTTGTCGTCATCATTCGCCTTTCCGCTCATGAAAAAGGCGGCGCCGGGATGCGGCGCCGCCTCGTTCCGTTACCGTATTGAACTGCAGAACGGCAGATCAGTTCCACTTGCCCATGGCGTCTTCCAGGTTCACGCGGATCGCCTCGAAGAACTGTTCGGTGGTCATCCAGGCCTGATCTGGGCCGATCAGCAGGGCGAGATCCTTGGTCATCTTGCCGCTTTCCACCGTTTCGATGCAGACCCGCTCCAGCGTTTCGGCAAACTTGGTGACGTCCGGCGTCTCGTCGAACTTGCCGCGATAGCTGAGGCCCTGGGTCCAGGCGAAGATCGACGCGATCGGATTGGTCGAGGTCTGCTTGCCCTGCTGATGCTGGCGATAATGGCGGGTGACGGTGCCATGGGCGGCTTCGGCCTCGACAGTCTTGCCATCGGGCGAGAGCAGGACGGACGTCATGAGGCCAAGGGAGCCGAAGCCCTGCGCCACCGTGTCCGACTGGACGTCGCCATCGTAATTCTTGCAGGCCCAGACGAACTTGCCGCTCCACTTCAGGGCGGAGGCGACCATGTCGTCGATCAGGCGGTGTTCGTAGACCACGCCCACCTTCTTGAACTCGGCGGCGAATTCATTGTCGAACACTTCCTGGAACAGATCCTTGAAGCGGCCGTCATAGGCCTTGAGGATGGTGTTCTTGGTCGACAGGTAGAGCGGCCAGCCGCGGCCCAGCGCATAGTTCATGCTGGCGCGGGCGAAATCGCGGATCGAATCGTCCAGATTGTACATGCCCATGGCGACGCCGGAGCTCGGGAAGTTGAAGACGTCCTTCTCGATCTTCTCGCCATTGGCGCCGTCCCACACCATCCGCAGCTTGCCGGGGCCGGGGACGAGGAAGTCGGTGGCGCGATACTGGTCGCCGAAGGCATGGCGGCCGATGACGATCGGGTCGGTCCAGCCGGGAACCAGGCGCGGCACATTGCGGATCACGATCGGCTCGCGGAAGACAACGCCGCCCAGGATGTTGCGGATCGTGCCATTGGGCGACTTCCACATTTCCTTCAGGCCGAATTCCTCGACGCGCGCTTCGTCGGGGGTTATGGTGGCGCACTTCACGCCGACGCCATGCTCCTTGATGGCATTGGCGGAATCGATGGTGATCTGGTCGTTGGTCTCGTCGCGCTTTTCGACGCCCAGGTCATAATATTTCAGGTCGATGTCGAGATAGGGAAGGATAAGGCGCTCGCGGATCCACTGCCAGATGATCCGCGTCATTTCGTCGCCGTCGATTTCCACGACGGGGTTCTTCACCTTGATCTTAGCCATAGCGCCTGTGCCTTCTCATTCGGGTGGAATTTGCGAACGCCCTAGGGAAAGCGACGGCAATGTTCAACTGGAGTGTGCAGGGCGCGCGGGGAAATGGGCGCCGCCGCCGCCGGATATCACATGTTCGGGGAGAAGATGCGGCGCGGGATTATTTCGTGGCTCTTCGGAAGGGATCGGACGTTGTCACTGCAAGTGTCTGTCCTTAAAGACGGTGTCCATGGAAAATGACGAACTGACCGTCGCACTGGGCGGCAATGTGAAATGGCGCTTCCCCTCGGTGCATCCGGAGGGCGTGAAATTCGGCCTGATCGCGGCCGCCATCACCGCGCTGCTGTTCCTGGTGGGCTGGGAGATTCCGGGCTGGCTGATGGTGATGGTGACGATCTGGGTCCTGGCGTTCTTCCGCGATCCGGTCCGCGCCGTACCGCAGGATGAGCACGCCATCGTTGCCCCCGCGGACGGGCTGGTGACACTGATCCAGCGGGTGCCGCCGCCGCGGGAGATGAGCGGGCCGGACGGGCTGGGCGACCAGCCGATGATCCGCGTGTCGATCTTCATGAGCGTGTTCGACGTGCACATCAACCGGACGCCGATCGGCGGGACGGTGAAGTCGGTCGTCTATATTTCCGGCAAGTTCCTGAACGCCGACCTTGACAAGGCGAGCGAGGATAATGAGCGGCAGCATATCCTGGTCGAGCGGCATGACGGGGTGCGCATCGGCTTTACCCAGATCGCGGGCCTTGTCGCGCGGCGGATCGTACCCTTTGTGAAGCCGGGCGACATGGTCGCGGCGGGGCAGCGCATCGGCCTGATCCGTTTCGGCAGCCGTGTCGACGTCTATCTGCCGGCGGGCACCGCCCCGCGCGTGGTTCTGGGGCAGCGCACCGTGGCCGGCGAAACGATCCTGGGCCAGATTGGCGACATGCGCGTGATTTCGGGGATTCAGCAATAATGCGGCAGCGGCGCACCATCCCGCGCGGTCTGCGCCGGGGGATCACCCTGCGGATGGTGGCGCCCAACGCCGTGACGGCGATGGCGCTGTGCTTCGGCCTGACGGGCGTGCGCTACGGCATTTCGGGCGAATGGGAGCGGGCAGTGCTCTCCATCCTGATCGCCGGCGTGCTGGACGGGCTGGATGGCCGCATTGCCCGGCTGCTGCGGGGGGAAAGCCGCTTCGGCGCGGAGTTGGACTCCCTGTCGGATTCCATTGCCTTCGGCGTGGCGCCGGCCCTGGTGCTTTATCTCTGGTCATTGAACGCCATGCCGAAATTCGGCTGGATATTCGCTCTTGCCCATGCGCTTTCCTGCGCGCTGCGGCTGGCGCGGTTCAACGCCAATATCGACGCCGACGTGCAGCCGCACAAATCCGCCGGCTTTCTTACCGGCGTTCCGGCGCCCGCTGGTGCCGGTCTGGCCTTCGTGCCGCTCTATCTCTGGCTGGTGACCGGCGAACCGTTGTTCCGGCAATGGTATGTAGTGGCGCCGTGGACCGCCTTCTCAGCCTTCCTGATGATCTCCAACATCGCGACCTATAGCTGGTCCGCGCTGCGTCTGCGCAAACGCATAAGGCTGGAGGCGATTGCGCTGGCCGGGCTTCTGGCAGCGCTGCTGATCACAGATCCATGGCTGACTCTGCTGGTGCTGTGCGCCATTTATCTTGCGCTCATCCCCTTTGGCATGATGTCCTATGCCAGGGTTCGCCGCCAGCGCGCGGCCGAAGCGCAATGATCCTCAGGCAGCCAGCGCCGCGGCGGCAAAAGCGGGGCGTTCTTGTCGCGTCGAGGGTGCGGCGCGACGCCGGCTGATGCGCAGGCGATATACCGGAACCTGTCGCGGGATGGGTTCGAATGCGAGAGCCGCCACCATCTTGTCATGATAGGTCAGCAGCATGCCGACAATGACGCCCGCGGCGAGCAGGAATGATCCGGTGAAAACAAGTGCTGCGACCAGTGCGAACATATGCAGCTCACTTTCTGTCTTGCCATTTGCACGGCTTGGTTCACTATGGGCATGCAAACGGTGCAAATCCGCCGTTTGTTCCCAATGTTCTCCTTATGTTCTATCTAGAACGGAGAGTCAAGCCCTTGCAATGATATTCCGACGCGTCTAAACGCGCGCCCATTCCACATGGGAATCGACATATCCGGTGCTGCGGCGCGCTGCTTCAGTTCCTGATTCCCAGAGGTGTAACCGGAAGGAGAATAATTATGGCGGCTCCTGTCGTCACCATGCACCAATTGATCGAGGCTGGCGCCCATTTCGGCCACCAGACCCACCGCTGGAACCCGCGCATGAAGCCGTACATCTTCGGCGAGCGCAACGGCATTCACATCCTTGACCTGTCGCAGACCGTGCCGCTGTTCGGCCGCGCCCTGGACTTCGTGTCCGCGACCGTCGCCGCCGGCGGCAAGGTGCTGTTCGTCGGCACCAAGCGCCAGGCGCAGGATCCGATCGCTGAAGCCGCCCGCAAGTCGGGCCAGCATTTCGTCAACCATCGTTGGCTGGGCGGCATGCTCACCAACTGGAAGACCATCTCTGGCTCGATCAAGCGTCTGAAGACCTTGGAAGAGAAGCTGTCGGGCGACACCCACGGCTTCACCAAGAAGGAAGTCCTCCAGATGACCCGCGAGCGCGAGAAGCTCGAAATGTCGCTGGGCGGCATCCGCGACATGAACGGCATCCCTGACGTCATGTTCGTGATCGACGCCAACAAGGAAGAGCTGGCGATCAAGGAAGCCAACACGCTGGGCATTCCGGTCGTCGCGATCCTCGATTCGAACGTCTCGCCCGACGGCATCGCTTTCCCGGTTCCGGCGAATGACGACGCCAGCCGCGCGATCCGCCTCTACTGCGACGCCGTCGCCGCCGCCGCCACCAAGGGCAACCGTGGTGCGCAGCAGGCTTCCGGCGTTGACCTTGGCGCTCTGGACGAGCCCGAGGCCGAAGAGGTCGTCGCTCAGGCCTGAGACGCGGTCTTCGAACTGCAAGATTGACAGGCTAGGGCGCGCTCCGATGGAACGCGCCCTAGCGCTTATTTGAACCATCCGAAACATTTAGGAGCCGAAACATGGCCGAGATTACCGCTGCCGCCGTCAAGGAACTGCGCGACCGTTCGGGCGCGGGCATGATGGACTGCAAGAAGGCGCTCACCGAAGCCAATGGCGACATCGAAGCGGCAACCGACTGGCTGCGCGCCAAGGGTCTTGCCGCCGCGCAGAAGAAGTCGAGCCGCACCGCCGCTGAAGGTCTGGTCGGCGTCGCCGTTGCCGGCACCAAGGGCGTCGCCGTCGAAGTGAACAGCGAAACCGACTTCGTCGCCAAGAACGACCAGTTCCAGGATTTCGTCCGCACCGTGTCGACCATCGCGCTGGAAAATGGCGTTGCCGACGCCGACGCGCTGTCGAACGCTGCCTATCCGGCTGGCGGCACCGTGGCCGAGAAGCTGGTCGCCAACATCGCCACCATTGGTGAAAACCAGACCCTGCGCCGCGTCGGCCAGGTCGAGGTGAGCCAGGGCGTCGTCGTTCCCTATGTCCACAATGCCGCCGCTCCGGGTCTGGGCAAGATCGGCGTGCTGGTCGCGCTGGAGGGCGATGCATCCGCCGACGTTCTGGAGCCGCTGGGCAAGCAGATCGCGATGCACATCGCCGCTGCCTTCCCGCTGGCGCTGTCCTCGGCCGATATCGATCCGGCCCTGCTGGAGCGTGAGCGCGCGATCGCTGCCGAAAAGGCGGCCGAATCGGGCAAGCCCGCCGAGATCGTCGCCAAGATGGTGGACGGCGCCGTCGCGAAATATGCGAAGGAAAACGCGCTGCTGTCGCAGCTCTTCGTGATGGACAACAAGACCCCGGTCGCCGACGTGGTCGCCAAGGCGGCCAAGGAAGCCGGCGCGTCGATCGCGCTGAAAAACTATATCCGCTTCCAGCTCGGTGAAGGTATCGAGAAGGAAACGAGCGACTTCGCCGCCGAAGTGGCCGCCGCCGCCGGCGTCTGATCCGACAGTTCGTTCGCTTTCGGCGGTGTCGGGAGGCTGAGGCTTCTCGACAAGCCGGACGCGGGCGCTAAGGAAGTTCGGGGTTGCCAAAACCCTGCTTCACATAATGGCGCGCGCTGCTTAAGGTGCGCGCCATTTCCTTGCCCGATCATAAAAGGAATATTGCCCCGCATGTCTCGCCCAGCCTTCAAGCGCATCCTGCTGAAACTTTCGGGCGAAGTGCTGATGGGGCAGGGGCAGTTCGGCATCGAGCCGGAAACGGTGAACCGCGTGGCGGGCGAGATTGCCGCGGCGAAGGATGCCGGGTTCGAACTGTGCGTGGTCGTGGGCGGCGGCAATATCTTCCGTGGCCTTGCGGGCGCCGCCAAGGGATTCGATCGGGCGAGCGCTGATTATATGGGCATGCTGGCCACCGTCATGAACGCGCTGGCCGTGCAGAATTCGCTGGAAAAGCTGGGCTATGACACCCGCGTCCAGTCCGCCATCCCGATGGCGTCGGTCTGCGAACCCTATATCCGGCGCAAGGCGGTGCGACATATGGAAAAGGGCCGGATCGTCATCTTCGCGGCGGGTACCGGCAGCCCCTTCTTCACCACCGACACCACGGCGGCGCTGCGCGCGGCGGAAATGGATTGCGACGCGCTGTTCAAGGGCACCAGCGTCGACGGCATCTACAATGCCGATCCGAAGAAGGTGCCCGATGCCGCCCGCTATGACGCGATCAGTTTCGATCAGGTTCTGAACGACAATCTGAAGGTCATGGACGCGAGCGCCATTGCCCTTTGCCGCGAAAACCACATCCCCATCGTCGTGTTCAACATCCGCGAAACCGGCAACCTGGCCAAGGTGCTGGCCGGCGATGGTGTGGCGACGATCGTGCAAAATCAGGAGCGCTGAAACAAAATGGCTCAATATGACAAGGCCGACCTCGAACGCCGCATGGCGGGTGCCGTGGAATCGCTGAAGGGCGATTTGTCGGGGCTGCGTACGGGCCGGGCCAATATCCAGCTTCTCGATCCTGTGACGGTCGAGGTTTATGGCGCGCATATGCCGCTCAACCAGGTCGCGACCGTTTCGGCGCCCGAACCGCGCATGCTGTCGGTCCAGGTGTGGGACAAGAGTAATGTCGGCCCGTGCGACAAGGCGATCCGTTCGGCGGGCCTGGGCCTCAACCCCATTGTCGATGGCCAGACGCTGCGCCTGCCGATCCCGGACCTGACGGAGGAGCGCCGCAAGGAACTGGCCAAGCTCGCCAGCAAATATGCGGAAGGGGCCCGCATCGCCGTCCGCAATGTCCGCCGTGACGGCATGGACAGCCTGAAGGCGGACGAGAAGAAGGGCGAGATCAGCGAGGATGAGCGCAAGCGCAAGGAAACCGAGGTCCAGAAGCTGACCGACAGCACCATCGCGGATATCGATGCGACGGCGGCGGCGAAGGAAAAGGAAATTCTCGGTCAGTGATCCGGGGCTTTCCTTTCGCGGCCAAAGCACGCATTCCTGTCTGATGGCGACCCAAGCCAAACCCGATCTGACCAGCGGCGCGCCAGCCCATGGCGCGCGTCATGTCGCCATCATCATGGACGGCAACGGCCGTTGGGCGAAGAAGCGCTTCCTGCCGCGTATCGCCGGCCATCGCGCCGGGGTGGAGGCGGTGCGCCGCGTCGCCCGCGCCGCGCGGGAGCTGGGCCTGGAATGCCTGACGCTCTACGCCTTTTCCTCGGAAAACTGGAAGCGTCCGGCGAGCGAGGTGGCCGATCTGATGGCCCTGCTGCGCCATTTCATCCAGTCCGACCTCGACGAATTCCACGCCAATGGCGTGCGGCTGCGCATCATCGGCAATTATCGGGCGCTGGATCCCTCGCTGGTCGAAATGATCGACAATGCGATGGCGCGGACAGCCGGCAACAGCGGGCCGATCATAGCCATAGCGCTGAATTACGGCGCGCAGGACGAACTGGTGCGCATGGCGCAGACGCTGGCGCGCCGGGTGGCCGCGGGCGAGATCGCGGCCGAGGAGATCGGTCTGGATGATGTGGATGCAGCGCTCTACACCGCCGACCTGCCACCGCTCGACCTGATGATCCGTACCTCGGGCGAGCAGCGGCTCAGCAATTTCATGCTGTGGCAGGCCGCCTATGCGGAGCTGTATTTCACCGACATGCTGTGGCCGGATTTCGACGCGAGGGCGCTCGCCGCCGCGCTGGACGCCTTCCGCCTGAGGGACCGCCGTTTCGGCGGGCTGTGACAGCATGTCGAGCGAGCTTCGCACCCGCGCGATAGTCGGTGTCCTCCTTATCCTGGTGGCGTTGGGCGCCTTGTTTGCGGGCGGTTTCGCCTTTTGGGTGCTGTTGTCCGTGGCGGGCGTGCTGATGCAGGGGGAGTGGGGCGACCTGACGGGAGCCAGGCCTGAGAATCGCAAGCTGGCGATGTTTGCCGTATCGGTGCCGCTGGCGATTCTTTGCCCCGCGGCGGCCGGCGTGTCCTGGCTTGGCTTCACGCTGATGGCGGCTGCCTTCTTCTTTGTTGCGCTGGCCGGTCGTTCGGTCAGGCTGGCGCTGGGCGTGCCCTATATCGTCGTGCCGGTGATGGCGTTGCTGTTCCTGCGCGAGCAGTCGCCCAATCTTCAGGGGCTGCTGCTGACCTTCTGGGCGCTGGGTCTCGTCTGGGCGACGGATATCGGCGCCTATTTCGCCGGTCGCTCGATCGGCGGGCCGAAACTGGCGCCACGTATCAGCCCTTCCAAGACCTGGTCCGGCCTGGGCGGCGGCGTGCTGGCGGCCCTGATGGTCGGTTTTCTGCTCTATCGGTTCGCGGACCTGCCGATCCAGCTCGCCGCGGCAAGCGGTCTGCTGGCAGTGGCGGCGCAACTGGGTGACCTGCTGGAAAGCTGGATGAAGCGCCGGGCCGGCGTCAAGGACAGCGGTACGCTGCTGCCCGGCCATGGCGGCGTGATGGACCGGCTGGACGGGGTGGTCGCCGCCGCACCGCTGGCCGCGATCTGCTATATGATCCTGGTGCAATTGCCATGAGGAAGGTGTCGGTCTTTGGCGCGACCGGGTCGGTCGGCATGTCCACGCTGGACCTGATCCAGCGTGATCCGGAAGGCTATCGGGTCGTTGCCCTGACCGCGCACAACGACGTGGCGGGCCTGGCGGCCGCCGCGCGGCAGAGCAATGCCGCGATCGCCGTGATCGGGAACGAGGCGCGTTATGAGGCGCTGAAGGACGCGCTGCGCGGTTCGGGGACGGAGGCGGCGGCGGGCGAAAGCGCTTTGATCGACGTCGCGGGGGCCGGTGCAGACTGGAGCATGGCCGCGATCGTCGGCTGCGCGGGGTTGCGCCCGACCATGGCCGCGCTCAAGGCGGGCGGCACGGTGGCGCTTGCCAACAAGGAGTCGCTGGTATCCGCGGGCGCGCTGATGATGGATGCGGTCGGCGCGTCGGGTGCCACGCTGTTGCCAGTCGACAGCGAACATAACGCCATATTCCAGTGCCTTGCGGGCAGTCGCATGGAAGATGTGGCAAGGATCACCCTGACGGCGAGCGGCGGCCCTTTCCGCACCCGCAGTCGGGAGGAGATGCGCGGCATAACGCCCGCGCAGGCGGTCGCCCATCCCAACTGGTCGATGGGCGCCAAGATCAGCGTCGACAGCGCGACGATGATGAACAAGGGGCTGGAACTGATAGAGGCGGCGCATCTCTTCCCGGTCGGGCTCGACCGGATCGAGATCCTCGTCCATCCGCAATCGGTCATCCATTCCATGGTCGAATATCGCGATCGATCCACCCTGGCGCAGCTTGGTTCGCCCGACATGCGCATACCGATCGCCCATGCGCTGGCATGGCCGGAGCGGATCGCCACGCCCTGCCAGCCGCTGGACCTCGCCCGGATCGGTCGCCTGGATTTCGAGGCGCCGGATGAGGATCGCTTCCCCGCGCTGCGGCTGACCCGACAGGCGGCGGAGGCTGGCGGCGCTGCGCCCGCCATATTGAACGCGGCCAATGAGGTCGCCGTCGCCGCCTTCCTCAAAGGCGCCATAGGCTTCCTTGATATCGCCATGATTGTGGATGATGTCCTGAACGGTTATAGCGCGCCTGTGCCCCAGCAGATCGACGATGTGCTGGAAGCGGACGCGCAGGCGCGCAAGAGGGCTGCGCAAGTGATGGAAAGATTGACCGCTTGATCCAGAATCCCGGTTTCCTGTTGACCGTAGTGGCATTCGTGGCGGTCATCGGCCCGCTCGTCTTCGTGCATGAGCTGGGCCATTATCTGGTGGGCCGCTGGTGCGGGGTGAAGGCGGAGGCCTTCTCCATCGGCTTCGGCCCGGAAATCGCCGCCTGGGTCGACAGGCGCGGCACCCGGTGGCGCCTGGGCGCCCTGCCGCTGGGCGGCTATGTGCGCTTCAAGGGCGATATGAACGCCGCCAGCCAGACCGACCCGCGCTGGCTGGAAATGCCTGCCGCCGAACGGGCGGAGAGCTTTCCGGCCAAGCCATTGTGGCAGCGGGCCGCGATCGTTGCGGCCGGGCCGGCGATCAATTTCCTCTTTGCCATAGCGATCCTGGCAACCTTCGCCCTTGTCCATGGCGAGAGCCGCACGCCCGCCGTGGCCGGGCATGTGCAGCCGGGCAGCGCAGCGGCCGCAGCGGGTATACTGGCGGGTGACCGTATCGTATCGCTCAACGGGCGGGCGATGACGACCTTCGACGATATCCGCCTGTTCGCTCAGATTCGCCCGGGTGAGCCCGTCACCATCCTGATCGACCGGCAGGGCAAGCTGATCGAAAAGCAGGGCAAGGTCGGCGCGGTCGAGGAAAATGACGGGTTCGGCAATAGATTCCGGCTGGGGCGGCTGGGCATCGCGCCGGGCGAGCCGGTGATCGAGCCTGTCAGCCTTGTCCGCGCGCCTGTCGTCGCGATCGAACGGACGGGTCAGATCATCCGCACCATGGTCGAGACGCTGGGCCAGATCGTCGGGGGCGGCCGGTCGGTCAAGGAACTGGGCGGACCGCTCAAGATTGCCGAGGTTTCGGGACAGGCCGCGACGCTGGGGGTGGAAAGCTTCGTCTTCTTCATGGCGCTGATCTCGATTAACTTGGGGTTCATCAACCTCTTGCCAATCCCGATGCTGGATGGCGGCCATCTGCTGTTCTATGGGGTGGAGGCGATACAGCGGCGGCCGGTCAGTCCGCAGGTGCAGGAATGGGCCTATCGTTCGGGTCTGGCGGTCCTGCTGGCGATGATGGTGCTGGTAACATTCAACGATTTATCCTCTTTCGGTCTCTGGGATCGTCTGTCCGGCTTGATCGGCTGAGCCGTATCGGGCAGGAGGGCGCGATTTGGCGCCGTCTTTCCGGATATGTACGGAATGGGTCCGGCGTGAACGACATGTTGCTTTTTTGTAGAAGGTGGAGCGGGTGACAGCGATGATGAGCAGCAACAGGCAGCGCCCGGTCGTCGTGGCCCTGTTGGCGACGACGATGATCGCGGGCATGTCTGCAGTCCCGGCGATGGCTCAAAATGCCCCGCCGGCGGCCGCACCTGTTCCCGCGCCCGTGCCAGCGGTTGCGCCCGCAGCCGGCACGATCCGCAACATCACCGTCACCGGCGTCCAGCGCCTGGAACCCGACACGGTGCTGTCCTACACCAAGCTGCGCATCGGCCAGCCCTTCACCCAGGAATCGCTCGACCAGGCGCTGCGCGACCTTTACGAGACGGAGCTGTTCGCCGACGTCCAGATCCGCAACGACAATGGCGCGCTGACCGTCGAGGTGAAGGAAAACCCGGTCATCAACCGCATCGTCCTTGAAGGTAATAAGCGCCTCAAGGAAGACAAGATACGTCCTGAAATAAAACTGGCTCCGCGGCAGATCTATACCCGGTCCAAGGTCCGCGCGGATGTTGCCCGCATCATCGAACTGTATCGCCGCCAGGGCCGCTTCGCCGCCACGGTCGAGCCGAAGATGGTGCAGCTCGACCAGAACCGTGTCGATATCGTCTTCGAAATTTCCGAAGGGCCCAAGTCCAAGGTTCGTCAGATCAACATCATCGGCAACGAGAAGTTCAAGGACGGCGAACTGCGCAGCCAGATGGTGACGAAGCAGTCGCGCTGGTTTCGCATCTTCTCCTCGGGCACCAGCTACGACCCGGATCGCCTGGCCTATGACCAGCAGAAGCTGCGCCAGTTCTATCTGACCAACGGCTATGCCGATTTCCGCGTGATTTCCGCCGTGGCGGAACTGACGCCCGACAAGCAGGACTTCATCATCACCTATGTGGTCGAGGAAGGGCAGCGCTACAAATTCGGCGACGTGAAGGTCAACAGCGACATTCGCGACCTGTCGGGCGATTCGCTGACCAAGATGCTGCCGATGAAGAAGGGCGACTGGTACAACGCCAAGCAGGTCGAGGACACGGTCGACACGCTGAGCGAGACGGCGGGCCTGTTCGGCTATGCCTTTGCCGACGTCCAGCCGGACTTCCAGCGCAACAAGGACACGCTGACGATGGGGATTGATTTCCGCATCGCCAATGCGCCGCGCGTCTATGTCGAGCGCGTCGACATCAACGGCAACACGCTGACCCAGGACAAGGTGGTCCGGCGCGAATTCCGCCTGGCCGAAGGGGATGCGTTCAACAGCTTCCTGGTCAAGCGGTCGAAGGACCGCATCAACTCCCTGGGCTTCTTCCAGGAAAAGCTGGACGTCGAACAGAAGCCGGGTTCTGCGCCCGACCGCATCGTTCTGGAAACGAACGTGCAGGAAAAATCGACCGGCGAACTGTCGCTGTCGGCTGGTTTCTCCTCGCTGGAACGCTTCATTGTCTCGGCGTCGATCACGCAGCGCAACTTCCGCGGCAAGGGCCAGGAACTGCGCACCAGCGTCAATTACTCGGCCTACAGCAAGTCGATCGAACTGGGCTTTACCGAGCCCTATTTCATGGACAAGAACATCGCGCTGGGCGGCGACATCTATCGCCGCGACCTCAACAGCTTCAACTATATCAACAATAACGACCGCAACCGCACCTACCAGCAGACCACGACCGGCTTCCAGCTTCGCGCCGGCGTGCCGATCACGGAATATATGTCGCTTGCGCTGCGCTACACGCTCAACCTCGACAATGTGACGCTGGACAAGTCGACCTATTATACCGACAGCAATGGCGACGGTATTCGCGGCAACAGCGCTGGCGACACCTGCGACCCGATCCTGTCGGGCCGTTATCTTTGCGACGCCATCGGCAAGCGCACCACGTCCATGATCGGTTATTCGCTGATCTACGACACGCGCGACAACCGCATCCGGCCGACGCGCGGCAATAATCTGGTTCTCAGCCAGGATTTCGCCGGCCTGGGCGGCAGCGTCAAATATGTCCGCACCCGCCTCAGCGGCGGAAAATACTGGCCTGTCGGCGGTGGTTTCATTTTCTCGCTGACTGGCGAAGGCGGCTATATCCACAGCCTTGAGGGGGATCGCCGCGACAGCACGGGCGCCCTGGTTGATGCGGTTCGCCTCACGGACCGCTTCTTCCTCGGCAATCCGCAGATTCGCGGCTTCGACATTCGTGGCGTCGGGCCCCGGATCGTCCGTCGCTACTTCACGACCACAGCCAATAGCGACGGCACCTTCACCGGTGTCGAGAATACCGGCAACAACAATCGCGCCGACGACGCGTTGGGCGGCCGCATTTATTATCTGGCGCATGCGGAAATGGAAATTCCGCTGGGTTCGGGCGCGCGTGAAATGGGGCTGCGGCCTTCGGTGTTCGTGGACGCGGGCGCTGTCGGGGGGCTCAAGAGACCTGGTCTGGTCAGCGTACCTGGCTCCACCCCAGGCACCTTCCCGGGCTTCTGCTCGTCCACCAGCAATCCCGCCTTGCCGGTGGTTCAGGCTACCGGATCGGCCGTGGCGCCTGTCTGCAACACGGCTGTCGGCTATAATACGGTCAGCAGCGGCTTCGTGGAACAATATCTCGGCGACACGCTCAAGCCGCGTGTTGCCGTGGGCTTCGGCGTCAACTGGAACTCGCCCTTCGGTCCGTTCCGTATCGACATCGCCAAAGCCCTGCTCAAGGAACCAGGGGACGACACTCAGCTCATTAGCTTCAACGTAGGGACTCAATTCTGATGAAGACGATTTTCAAGGCTGCTGCGCTGGTTCTTGCGCCAATGACTGCCATGGCGCTGACCAGCGTTCCTGCCGCTGCCCAGTCGAAGACCGGCATCGCCGTCGTCGACCTGCAGCGCGCCGTTGCCACCAGCTCGGCCTATTCGACCGCGCGCACGCAGATCCAGACCACTTACAAGGCGCAGATCGACAGCTTCACCGCGCGCAAGAACGCCATCGACGCGGACCTGAAGGCGAAGGGCACTGCCCTGGAAACCGCGATGAAGGCCGCCGGCGGCAAGCCGACCCCGGCGATCCAGACCCAATATGAGGCCTATCAGAAGGCCGGCCAGGACGGTCAGGCCGAACTGCAGCGCCTGGGCCAGCCGATCGCGCTCGCCAACGCCTATGTCGAGGAGCAGATTTCGGCCAAGCTGTCGGACGCGCTCAAGTCCGCCATGACCAAGGCCAAGGTTGACCTGATCCTGTCGCCCGACGCGACCGTGTCCTATCAGCCGACCGTCGACATCACCCAGTCGGTGGTGACCGAACTCAACGCGCTGGTGCCCAGCGTCGGCATCACCCCGCCGGCCGGCTGGCAGCCGGGCCGTCAGGGCCAGGGCGCTGCCGCCCCTGCCGCTGCACCCGCCAATCCGTCGCAGCAGCCGGCCTCGCGCTGATCGCACGGATGACGGATCAGACTGACAATGCGGCCGCCGCCGTCGGCCCCATCGATATTCGTGGGGTGATGGCGGCGCTGCCGCACCGTTATCCGATGCTGCTCGTCGACCGCGTGATTTCGCTCGTGCCCAACAGCGCGATCCACGCGGTCAAGGCAGTGTCGATCAACGAGGACTTCTTCCAGGGGCACTTCCCCGGCCGGCCGATCATGCCCGGCGTATTGATCGTCGAAGCCATGGCGCAGGCCGCAGGCGTGCTGACGGTCGAGACGATGAACCTGCGGGGTTCGGGCAAGCTCGTCTATTTCATGAGCATCGACGGGGCGAAGTTCCGCACTCCGGTCGAACCGGGCTGCCTGCTCGACCTGCATGTCGATCTGGTCCAGATCCGTGGCCGCGTCTGCAAGTTCACGGGCAAGGCGATGGTCGAAGGCAAGCTCTGCGCGGAGGCCAGCTTCGTCGCGATGATTGCCGACCCGCCTGTGGATTGAGGCGGGGTAGTGATCCGGAATTTCCCGTCACTTCCGCCCCGGCGGGAATGACGGGGTCGACCGGCCAAGGGGCAAGGCCCGCTCTTCCCCTTGCTTTTGCGCGCATTCCCATGTAACGGCGCGCCTTCGCAATTTTTCGCATCCATGGCCGGTCGGAAACCGGCCCCTGAACGGAGCAGACCCATGAAGGCCGATACCCACCCCGATTACCACTTCATCACCGTCCAGATGACCGACGGCACCACGTTCCGCACTCGCTCGACCTGGGGCAAGGAAGGCGACACGCTGGCGCTCGACATCGATCCCAAGTCGCATCCGGCCTGGACCGGCGGTACCCGCCAGCTTGAACAGGGTGGCCAGGTGGCCCGCTTCAACAAGCGCTTTGGCGGCCTGACTCTGAAGAAGTAATCGACGCCTTCAAGGGGCATGATTTGAAAGGGCGCCTTCTGGGCGCCCTTTTTTGTTGGATAAGGGGGCAGGTTCGACCAGTTGTCGCTGGTCATGATATTGAGGAGATGCTCGAAAGCGGTCATGCCCTCAACTCATCCGCAAGATGCCGGACCTCCTATATCAGGTGTATGCTGTAGCGCTGAGCGTTGGCATCGCGTTCGCCAAGCGCATTTGATAAGCGGGAATCATGAAAAAAGCCTCGATGATCACCATCTTTGCGTCGATGCCAGCCATGTCCGTTCCCGCGCTGGCACAACCGGCTGCCACGGCATCTGATCCGTCCGAATCATCGTCCCCGCGAACCGTTAACCTGACCGTCTATGGCAATGATTCCTGTCCGCCGGGCCGGGATAATGAGATTGTGGTCTGTGCCCGTAGACCGGAAGCGGAGCGCTATCGCATCCCCAAGGAATTACGGGAAAAATCGGCTTCATCGGGTGCTCCAGGTTGGACGAGCCAAGCTGCGACCATGGAAGAAACGCAACGTGACAGCCTGCCCGTCAGCGGTTGTTCGGTCGTCAGCAGCAGCGCTGCCGGTTGTCTTGCCAAGGCGTTGCGACAATGGCGCGCCGAGCGGCGCATGGAGCATGCCAAAAATCACCCTTGAGGCGCTGCACGGATATGCCCTTAGGAGATCGATAAATTGTTACGATCATCACCATGGGTGCTTCTCGATAGCGGACCTGCGCAAGTCAGATTAGATCATGGCAAGTTCGGCTGGAGATATGCCCGCGGTATGGCGAGAAATTCATGCCACCGGAAGAAGATGTGCCGGGATATGAGATTGTTTGGCCTGACAACAGCTTGCTGAGCACTTAAATTGGGTTGTATCCCCTGATACAACCCTGACCTTCATTCCTGCCTTGGTGTCAAACCTCGGCCGCGCGATCCTGATCCAGAAACGCAGCCACATCGTCCAGCACGACATCCTTCGACAGGAAGGTCTGCCCGATTCCCCGCGCCAGCAGGAAGGAGAGGGTGCCTGCCGCCATTTTCTTGTCGTGCAGCATATATGCGACAAGCGCCGCGCCGTTCGCCTTCACATGCGCGCTGGCCAGATCGTGCGGCAGGCCGACGGCCTTCAGATGCGCGGTCACCCGCTCTGCATCTTCGACCGTGCAGAGGCCGAGCCGCGCCGAATAACGGAACGCAAGGGCGGTTCCCGCCGCAACAGCCTCGCCATGGAGCAGAAGATCGGAAAAGCCGGTATCCGCCTCCAGCGCATGGCCGAAAGTATGGCCTAGGTTCAGCAAGGCCCGCCTTCCGGACGTCTCCCGCTCGTCATCGGCCACAATGGCCGCCTTGGCGGTCACGCTGCGCTCTATGGCATATTCGCGCGCCTGGACGTCGCCGGACAGCAGCTTATGTCCTTCCGTCTCGCACCAGGCGAAAAAGACGGGATCGTCGATCAGGCCATATTTCACCACCTCGGCATAGCCGGCCCGCGTTTCGCGCGCAGGCAGCGTGTCGAGCGTCGACGGATCGATCAGCACCAGCGAGGGCTGGTAGAAGCTGCCCACCAGATTCTTGCCCGCCTTCGCGTTGATCGCGGTCTTGCCGCCGACGGAACTGTCCACCTGCGCCAGCAATGTCGTCGGCACCTGGATGAAATGGCAGCCGCGCTTCAGGATCGAGGCGGCAAAGCCCACCAGGTCTCCGATCACGCCGCCCCCCAGCGCCACTACATGGTCGCCGCGCTCGATCTCCAGTGCCAGCAGCGCGTCGAGCAGTTCTTCCAGGTGGCGCCAGCTCTTGGTCTGCTCGCCCGGCGGCAGGATGATGGGTTCCACCGCGACATTGGCGGCGCGCAGGCTCGCTTCCAGGCGGGGGAGCTGCGTGGCGGCGACATTTGCGTCGGTGACGACGACCAGCCGTCCCTTGCGCGCATAGCCCGCCAGATGCGTCCCCGCCCGGTCCAGCGCACCTTGTTCGATCAGAATGTCGTAACTGCGCGAATCGAGCGCGACGCGGACTATGGCCATTGGGAAAGCTGCTCCATGATGCTGTCGACTGCCACGTCATGCGGCGCGGCGGCGCTTTTCACATGAATGGGGCAGAGCGCGTAGACCGGATTGCGTATGGCCGCGAGCTCAGTCAGCACCACGCGCGGATCCTTGCCCTTCAGCAGCGGACGCCCCTCCCGTCGCGACACCCGGTCCACCAGCGTGTCGATGTCGGCGTTCAACCAGATCGCCAGCGCATGATCCAGGATCAGCGCCCGCGTCTCTTCCTGCATGAAGGCGCCGCCGCCGGTCGCGATCACCTTGGGCTCGCCGTCCATCAGGCGGGCGATCACCCGCCGTTCGCCGTCGCGGAAATAGTCCTCGCCATAGCGTTCGAACATTTCGGTGATCGTCATGCCCGCCGCTTTTTCGATCTCCTCGTCGGCATCGACGAAACCCAGGCCGAGCCGCGCCGCCAGCCGCCGTCCGACGGTCGATTTGCCCACGCCCATCATGCCCACCAGGACGATGGGGCCGCGCTTCGCTTGCGCATCGGCGGATTTGCTGTTTCGCTGCATGGCGAGCGGGGCTATACATCCCCGCGTCGACAAGGCAAATCGCAACTTTCCTTCAGCTTTGGCCCAGCCAGAATAGCCAGCCAGAACAGGACTCATGAAGCGCAATCGTTCCTACAGCAATTTTGAGGGCAGCTCCCGGCGCCGCAAGACGTCCCTGCCGATCATTCCCATCATTGCGGTCCTCGTGCTGGCGGGGATCATCGCCCTGCTCTGGTCGCGCGGCGGCGAAAAGCCGCAGGCCCGCGTGGAAAAGGTCATTCCTGCCGAAAAGCTGGGCCGGTAAACGGCATGCGGCAGCGGCGGGTGAACGCGAAATGGGCGCTGGGCACGCTGGCGCTGGCGCTGGCGCTGCCTGTGGTGGCGCAGGAGACGCCCGAATCGCTCCTGCCGCCCGGCTTTGGCGATGCGCCCGCGGCGCCGCCACCCGTTGCGCCGCCGCCGCGCCCCGCACCGGGTACCCCGGCGGCGCCTGCCGGTTCGCCCTCCGTGGTGCCCATATTGCCGCCCGGCTTCGCCGTCACGCAAGAGGCGGGCGACAATGCGACGGAACCGATGAGCGAGGAGGAACTCTCCGCCGAAAAGCAGAAATATGACCTGCCTGAAAACGCGCATCGTTCGCTCGACCGCATAGGGCCGCTGACGCCCGGCCGGTTGGGACTGGCGCCCAATGCCTTTGGCGCGCAATCGGGCCGGTTCCTGGCGACGTTGATGAAGGAAACGCGCGCGCCGATCACATCGCGCTGGGCGTCGATCCTGCTGCGCCGGGCGCTGCTGTCGGCGACCGATACGCCGCGCGACATCGATGGCGCGGACTGGGTGGCCGAGCGCGCCTGGCTGCTGCTGCGCATGGGGGAGGCGGACAGTGCCCGCCTGCTGGTGCAGAGCGTTGATTCCGACCGTTTCACTCCGCGCCTCTACGCCATCGCCATGCAGACCTATCTGGCGACGGCCGATCCGGCGGGCCTTTGCCCGCTGTCGGCGGGCGCGCTGCGGTTCAGCAAGGAGCCTGGCTGGGACATGACGAGGGCGATCTGCCCGGCCTTGTCGGGGGATCAAGGAACGGCCAGCGGCGCGCTCAATCAGGAGCAGCGGCGCGGCATGGTGCGGGGCATCGACTATCGGCTGGCGGAAAAGGTCGTCGGCGCGGGATTCAACGCCCGCCGGTCGGTGAAGATCGAATGGGACGGGGTGGATCGGCTGACGGCTTGGCGTTTCGGTCTGGCGACGGCGCTCAATGTCGAGATACCCGATGATCTCTATGCCACGGCGGGTGCGCATGTCCGCGCCTGGGAAGCGCGCGCGCCTGCTTTGTCCGCCGTTCGCCGCCTGCCGGGAGCGGAGGTGGCGGCGCGGCTCGGCGTCTTTTCCTCGCAGGCGCTGGTCGATTTCTACGGCCAGTTGCAGTCCGATGGTGACGTGCCCGCCAAAGCGGCCGATCGGGTGGATGCGTTGCGTGCAGCCTATGCCGGCGCGGGGGCTGACGAGCGGCTCCAGGCCATGCGGACGCTCTGGCAGAATGAGGCGCGGCCGGATTTCGTCGGGTTGATCGCGACGGCGCGTGCGGCCGCGGCGTTGCCGGTTTCAGAGCTGAGTGCGCGCGATGCGGCCAATCTGGTCGCGGCGATGTTCACCGCCGGTTATGATCGCAGCGCGGCGCAATGGTCGCGGCTCGCGGCGCAGGCGGACGGGGACGGCGCGGCGGACCTTTGGGCCCTGCTGGCGGTCGGTGCGCCGAGTGCGGTGGTGGAGATCGGTGCGGGACGGGTTTCTTCCTTCGCCAAGGATGCCGATCCGCGCAAGGCCCAGATGCTGATAGCGTCGCTGGCTGGACTTGCGCGGCTCAATGCGCAGGACAGCGCGTCGCTGGCGCAGGATCATGGCTTCAACCTGGCTGCCGCCAGCCGTTGGTCGCGCGCGATCGACACCGCGGCTGCCCGTGGCGAGAAGGGCAGCGTCGCGCTGTTGGCGGCGGTCGGCATGCAGACCGCCGACTGGAACCGCCTGCCGGCCTTCCACCTCTACCATATTGTCGGGGCGCTGCACCGCGTCGGCCTCGATCCCGAAGCGCGGATGATCGCCGCGGAGGCGATGACGCGACTCTGATGGGAGAGGATGCCGCGCTTATCGACCGCTTTCTGGAGATGATGGCGGCCGAACGGGGTGCGTCGCGCAATACGTTGCTGGCCTATCGGGCCGATCTGCAGGGCGCGGCGGACCTTGTCGGCGGTCTGGTGGTCGCGACCAAGGATGGCCTGGCGGAACTGGCCACAGCCTGGGCGACATTGGCGGCCTCTTCGGTCGCCCGGAAATCTTCCGCCCTGCGCGCCTTCTACGCCTTTCTGGAGGAGGAGGGGCTGCGCGCCGACAATCCGTCCGCCGCCCTGCCGCGTCCCGTGACCCGTCGGCCCCTGCCCCGGATCCTTTCGACCCAGGAGGTCGAGTCCCTGTTCGCACTGATCGCGGCGAGGCTGGCCGTCGATCATCCTGCGCCGCTGGATCTGCGACTGTCGGCGCTGATCGAACTGCTCTACGGATCGGGACTTCGGGCTACGGAGCTGGTGTCGCTGCCGCGCCGCGCCCTGGCGTCGGATCGCCCGTTCCTGATCCTGAAGGGCAAGGGCGCGCGCGAACGGCTGGTGCCGATCTCCGACCGGGCCCGTGCCGCCGTGGCGGCCTGGTTGCCCCATGTGCCGGCCGAAAGCCCCTGGCTCTTCCCTTCGGGCAAGAGCCATGTCAGCCGGATTCGTCTTTATCAGATGGTGAAGGCCCTGGCCGCCGCTGCCGGCATCGCGCCGGAGCGGGTCAGCCCCCATGTGCTGCGCCATGCCTTCGCCACGCATCTGCTGGAGGGTGGGGCAGACCTGCGCGCGCTGCAGTCCATGCTGGGCCATGCCGATATCGGCACGACGCAAATCTACACCCATGTCGACAGCCGCAGGCTGGTCGAACTGGTCAACAGCCGCCATCCGCTTGCTTCCATGACGCATCGCCGCGTTGACGGCGAAGCATCTGCGTCCTAACGCCATGCGCCATGGTTAGTTTTCTCGAATTCGAAAAGCCGATTGCCGAACTGGAAGCGCGCATCATCGAATTGCGCGCGACCGCCAATGCGGGCGACATCGACATCAGCGGCGAGATCGACAAGCTGGAGCAGCGCGCCTCGAAAATGCTGGTCGATACCTATGCCAGGCTGTCGCCCTGGCAGAAGACGCAGGTTGCTCGCCATCCCGAACGTCCGCATTTCAAGGATTATGTCGCGGGCATGTTCGACAATTTCATGCCCTTGGCCGGCGACCGGGCCTTTGCCGACGATCAGGCGATCATCGGTGGTTTCGCGACGCTGGATGAGCGGCGCGTGGTGGTGATCGGCCATGAGAAGGGCGATGATACGGCAAGCCGCGTCCGCCATAATTTCGGCATGGCGAAGCCCGAGGGTTATCGCAAGGCAATCCGCCTGATGCAGCTTGCCGACCGCTTCGGCCTGCCGGTGGTGACGCTGGTCGATACGTCGGGCGCTTTCCCCGGCGTGCAGGCGGAGGAACGCGGACAGGCGGAGGCGATCGCCCGTTCGACGGAGCAATGCCTGGCGATGGGCGTGCCGATGGTGGCCGCCGTGGTGGGCGAGGGCGGCTCCGGCGGTGCGGTGGCGCTGGCGGCTGCCAATCGCGTGCTGATGTTCGAACATGCGGTCTATTCGGTGATCTCGCCCGAAGGCTGCGCCTCCATCCTCTGGCGCACCGCCGAAAGGGCGAGCGATGCCGCAACTGCCATGCAGGTGACGGCGCAGCATCTGAAGGCGCTGGGCGTCATCGACCGCATCGTGCCGGAACCAGTCGGCGGCGCCCATCGGGAGCCGGTGCAGGCGATCGCCAATCTGGGCGCCGCGATCGGGGAGGAGCTGGATTCGCTATCCGGTCTTGGTGCCGATGCGCTGCGTACCGATCGCGCCGACAAGTTTCTGGCCATCGGCGTCTGACCGCGCGATCCTCTGTTTCGGGGAACATCCGCCTGCTATTGCTCGTTACGCGAAGGTAACAGGGGAGCAGGAAAGGCCGTGGAACGAAGATCATCTCTGGCTGTCGCCGGGCTGGGCCTGATCGTCCTGGCGGCTGCGCCGTCGGCGGAAGGACAGCAGCGCGCGATTCGGACGGTTTCGTCGATCAGTCCGCAGGAAAAGGAAGCGGGCGCCAAGCAGCATCCGCAGCTTCTCAACGAATTTGGCGGCGCCTATGCCGGGCCGCAGGTGAAATATGTGGAGGGCGTGGGACGACGCATCGCGGTCCAGTCCGGCCTGTCCAATGCGCAGGGGGACTTCACCGTCACCCTGCTCAATTCGCCGGTGAACAACGCCTTCGCCATTCCCGGCGGCTATGTCTATGTGACGCGCCAGCTCATGGCGCTGATGAACGATGAGGCGGAACTGGCCGGCGTGCTGGGCCATGAGATCGGCCATGTCGCGGCCCAGCATGGTCAGAGGCGACAGCAGGCGGCGCAGCGCAATGCCATTGGCGGCACCCTGTTGCAGGTACTGACCGGCGCTTTGCTGGGCGATTCGGCGTTTACCGGCCTGTTGCAGAAGGGAATTGGGCAAGGCAGTCAGCTGCTGACGCTCAAATTCTCGCGCAGCCAGGAATATGAGGCGGACGACCTGGGCATACGCTATCTGGCCTCGGGCGGTTATGATCCAAGGGCCCTGTCATCCATGCTGGCGTCGCTCGCCGCGCAAAGCAGCCTGGACGCCCGGTTTGCGGGCAGTTCCCGATCGGTGCCGGAATGGGCAAGCACCCATCCGGATCCCGCCTCGCGCGTCGGCCGCGCTTCGCGCAATGCAGCCAGCAGCGGGTCCACCAGCACGGTCCGGAACCGTGATGCATTCCTGAACGCGCTCAATGGCGTTCTCTATGGCGATGATCCCAAACAGGGCGTGATCGAGGGCAGCCGTTTCTGCCATCCTGATCTGAGGGTGAGCTTCACCGCACCATCGGGATTCGGCATGGAAAATGGCGCGAGTGCCGTCAGCGTCGTGGGATCGGGTGGCCAGGCGCAGTTCAGCGCCGCCCCTTATTCCGGCGATCTGTCCGCCTATATCGATTCGGTGTTTGCAAAGCTGGGCGGGGGCGTCGGCGGTGTTCCCGCTGGGGAGGTACGGCGCGTTACGGTCAATGGCCTTCCGGCGGCCTGGCGAACGATCCGCGCCAGCACCCAGTCCAGCCAGGTCGATGCGACCGTTTTCGCTTATGATTTCGGTGGCGGGAAGGCCTATCACTTCCTGCTGCTGACGGCGGCGGGACAGGGGATTGGCCCCTTTTCCAGCATGGTGCAGTCAGTGCAGCGTCTTTCAGCCCAGGATGCCGCGGCGATCAAGCCGCGTCGGGTCGAGGTTGTAACGGTAAAGTCAGGGGATACTGTCCAGTCCCTGGCAAAGCGCATGGCTTATACGGATTATCCGCTGGACCGGTTCCTGACGATCAATGCCCTGACGGCGAACAGCGTCCTGCGTCCGGGACAGCGGGTGAAGATCGTTAGCTGGTAAGGACGAACGCAATGAAAAAGGGCGACGGAATTGCTTCCGCCGCCCTTTTTTATCGACCAAGCTGAACTTAGTTCATGTTGTTCGAAACTTTGGTGAAGGTGTTGGTCAGCTTGCCGCCCAGGCTGGTCATCGCGCCAATGGCAGCGACAGCGATGAGAGCGGCGATCAGGCCGTATTCGATGGCGGTGGCGCCCTTTTCGTTCTTCAGCATCTTGCGGATGAACTGCATTGGAAGTCTCCTTGAATTAAATTCCACGTTTAACTACCCGGCCGCCCCCCGCTTGAGATGAAGGTCAGCTTGGACTGATGTAGAAGAAGGGGGTTGATAAAGATTTAATGGGCGAAGGAGGTGTCAGATATAGATGGTTAATGCGCCAGGACCTCCGTCGCGACGTTGTTCCACATTCCGATTGTCTTGTTGGCGACGTTGGAAACTGCGCCCATGACAGCCAGACAGATAAGGGCAAGGATCAGCCCATACTCCACCGCCGTGGCGCCGCGCTGGCAATAGATCAGCTTCCAGAAGCTGAAATTTTTGAATAATGCCCGCATGTCGCACCCCATTTACACACAGCCCGGACGCCCTTGTAAAAGGGGCAGGGTTAACAAACCCCTGAAGCGGGAACAGTATGACGATAAATTCTCCATTGCTGGTGGTGGCCGCCGCCTTGATCGACGCTGATGGCCGCGTCCTGTTGCAGCAACGTCCGCCCGGAAAGCCAATGGCGCATCTCTGGGAGTTCCCTGGCGGCAAGGTGGAGCCGGGGGAAGCGCCTGAAACCGCGCTGATCCGTGAGTTGGAGGAGGAATTGGGGATCCGCACCCATGCGAGCTGCCTCGCGCCCGCGACCTTCGCCAGCGAACCGCTGGGTGATCGCCATCTGCTGCTGCTGCTTTACGTCTGCCGCAAATGGCAGGGCGTGGCCGAAGCGCGGCATGCGACCGCGCTCCAATGGATCAGGCCCGCGCAGATGTATGCGCTGGAGATGCCGCCCGCAGACCTGCCGTTGATCGGTTTGCTTGATTCCCTGATCTAGAGCGATTTCCAAGCGATCGGAACCGATCGCTGGTCAAGAAATAGCGGAAAACAAAGAATCCGGAGCGGCGATCTGATTCAATCAGATCGAAACCCGCTCTAGCTGCCAGAGCCTTCCTTGCGAAGGCGCGGCCGGGCTGTCCACCCATGCCCGGAATGGGCGGGGCCGGCGTTCCGGAGGAGCCGGCCCCGCTGTGCTTATTCCTCCGCAGCCTTGCTCTGCAACTGGATGTAGTTCTGGATGCCCATGCGATCGATCATTTCGAACTGGGTTTCCAGCGTATCGACATGCTCCTCCTCGCTTTCGAGGATGTGCTGGAACAGGTCGCGACTCACATAGTCGCGGATCGATTCGCAATAGGCGATGGCATCCTTCAGCACCGGCAGCGCTTCATATTCCAGCTCAAGGTCGGCCTTCAGGATTTCCTCCACCGTTTCCCCGATCTTCAGGCGGCCGAGCAACTGGAAATTGGGCAGGCCGTCGAGGAACAGGATCCGCTCGGCCAGCTTGTCGGCATGTTTCATCTCATCGATGGATTCTTCATATTCGAACTTGGCGAGCTTCTCGATGCCCCAATGATTGAGCATGCGATAATGGAGGAAATATTGGTTGATTGCGGTAAGTTCGTTCTTGAGAACCTCATTGAGATATTCGATGACCTTGGCGTCGCCCTTCATGGCGTTCTTCTCCGGCTGTAGGGGAAAGTGCCTGGATCATAAGCATTTCGCTTCCGTTTGTTAATCCGGAAAGCCGCGGGAATCCGTCATTTTCTGCCGCGCTATTGCGTCAAGTTCGCGTCATTCCGATGCGCTTGATACGCAATGGCTTCAGATGGAGGCGCGTTCGGCCGCGATGATCGTACGGGCGAAGGGCACGCATTGGCCGCATTTCGGCCGGCGACCAAGCCGGGCATAGGCGCTGCAGGGAGTTGCACAACCTTCGCGGGCGACCTCTTTCAGGTCCTTTTCACGGATGGCATTGCAGACACAGACAACCATGCAGATCTCCTGAACAGGGAGATAGCTTAGATGATAATAGGTCGCAATAGGAATTCAGTCGCTGTTGCGAATCTTTTGCGTTTGCCCTCGGGCAAGGCTGCGCCATAGCCATTCCGCCGGGCCCAGGGCGAATCGCCGTTGCCAGAGCGGCGACCAGATCAGCATGATCGCCCATGCCCCCACCACGAACAGCGGCAGCATATGGTGCGGAACATGGCCGAACAGACCCAGCCCCCAGCCATAGAAGATCGCGCACATGACAAGGCTGCTGCCCAGATAGTTGCTGAGCGCCAGCCTGCCGACGGCGGAGATCCTCGCGGTCAGGGCTGCGCTGCGGTGACGGGTGAACAGCCACAGGACCAGCGCCGCCCATCCGACCGCCAGCGGGATTCGGAAGGGGAACGACCAGGCCAGTACCGATCCCAGCGCTGTGAGCGGAGCGAACCGGCTGGAAATGATCCATATCGCGAGCACCGCCATCGGGATCAGCCCGATCAGAAAACAGTGGCGCGCCGTTCGCCAATATTGCTCCGCCGCCCAGCGACCGGTCAGGAAGCCGCCCTTCAGCATCGCCATGCCCAGCAGCATGAACCCCAGCGTATCAAACGCGATGAACGGCAGGGTCGTAGGCCACTGCCCACCGAACAGGGCGACGTGATGCAGGACAATACCGGCATAGCTGCCGCGATAGACGTCATATTCGTTCCGAATCGCCGCATGGGCAGGATTGGACAACGAGTCGATGAAATTGGCGAAACCGGCGCTGACATGACTGGGCGCGCCGGATGTCGCGGCGGCATGGCCCCAGGCGTAAAGCGTGCCGATGAAGCCCGCGCAGATCAGGAAATGTGCCAGGAAGAAGAAAAAGGCCCATTTGACGAGCGACAGCGGTTCCCGCCGCGCAAAGGGCAGCGCCGCCAGCCCGACCAGCGCATAGATCATCAATATGTCGCCCCACCACAGCAGCAGATAATGAGCGAGGCCGAAGACGAACAGCCAGCCGGCCCGGATTATCTGCGCGCGTGCCCCGTTCCGCCCGGCCATTTCCTCCCTGTTGATCAGCAGCAGCATTGACGCGCCGAACAGCATGGAAAACAGGGCGCGCATCTTGCCGTCGACCAACAGGAAGCTGGCCGTCCAGAAGGCGATGTCGCCTGTGGACAGCCGGCCCGCGGCAGCCGGGCTGAAATAGGCCTGCTCGGGCAGGGCGAAGGCCGCGATGTTCATCCAGAGGATTCCCATGACCGCGCAGCCACGCAGAACGTCCATGGCGGGAATCCGGGAGGAGGGGGCGGTCATGGGTCGGTGCGGTCCTCGAAAGGCTGGAAAAGGGAGTGCGGCTCTGTCATTGCGACTAGCCATGAACGGCCACCGCAAGCAACGAATAAGCGACGCATTTGGCGCGGCTGCGGAGCATTATGATGATCACGCCGGACCGCAGCGGCAGGCCGCGGCGCTCGTGGCCGATCTCGCGCAGCGGCAGCGGCGCGACGGCTCCGGCCGGATATTGGAAATCGGTTGCGGCACGGGCTTTCTGACGCGCGACATCCAGGCTCGCTGGCCCGGCGCGGAATTCGTGGTGACGGACCTGTCGCCCGACATGCTGGCCCGCGCCGCCACGGGCGGTTTGGTCGCGGGCACATTCCTGGCGATGGATGGGGAAGCGCCGATCTTCGAAGGCGAATGGTTCGATCTCATCCTTTCCAGCTTGGCCTTTCAATGGTTCGACGATCTGGAGGGCGCGATTGCGCGTCTGGCCGGACTGCTGCGGCCCGGCGGAAGCCTGCTTTTCTCGACCATGGGGCAGGGCAGTTTCACCCGCTGGCGCGCCGCGCATCAGGCCGCCGGATTGAGCGCGGGCATCCCGCATTATCCTTCGCTGCAAGGGCTGCGGTCGATGCTGGCGGCGTATGACGACGCCTTCGCCTTTGACGAGGAATATGCCCTGCCGTGCGATGGCGCGAAGGGCTTGATCGCCCATCTCAAGGGCATCGGGGCGGTGGTGCCGAACGAAGGGCGCAGGCCCCTTTCGCCGCGCGATCTCCGGCGCGTGATGGCGGTCTTTGACGAAGGCGGCGGCCATGACGTCTACCAGGTGCTGTTCGGCCGGGTGACGCGCAGCGCGGGCGCGGCCGCCGCTGGCATTGCTATGCCTTCAAGGACGCCTCGATCGCCTTGAGCATCGGCGCGCCCTGTAGTGCCGCGGCCCGCGCGCCAAAGAGAAATCCGACATTTCGCCGCTCGTGAAAGTCCCTGAGCGTGACCTGTGCCATGCCCGGCCAACGATAGCTTTCGGGCATGACGGTGATGCCCAGGCCTGCCGCGACCATCTGCATCACCCGCTCGTCATTGGTCGATCGCAGGGCGAAATGCGGTCGGACGCCGCGATCGACGAAATAGCGGCTGGTGGCGGAGAGCGCCTCGCAATGGCGGCGCACGATCATCGTTTCCGACGCCAATTCCTCGGCCGCCACAACGGTCCGTCCTGCAAACGGATGGCCATCGGCCATGGCGACTGCATAGCCTTCCTCTATGATCGGTTGCGTCAGAAATCGGTCCGCGCCAGGCCTGATCAGGGTGAGGGCCACATCAATCCGTTCCGCGTCCAGCCGGCCCAGCAATTCGCGCTCGCTGCCCGGAATGAATTCGATCCTGCCATCGCTGGGCAGGGCGCCGTCGGTCAGGGCATGGGCAATCCTTTCCCCTGAAATGCTCGACAACAGGCCGATGCGCAGCACCGGCGTCTGCTTGCTACTTTCGCCCGCGAGCTCCGCCAGGTTGAATTCGCGCTCGATCCGTCGGGCGTGCGTTACCAGCCTGGTGCCCGCCATGGTCAGTTCGACCCGCTGGTTGCTGCGCAGGAAAAGCGCAGCGCCCACCGCCTGCTCCAGCTTGGCGATGCCCACCGACAGCGTCGGTTGCGACACGAGGCAATGCGCGGCGGCGCGGGAAAAATTGCCCTGGTCCACGACAGCCAGGAAATAGCGCAGCAGATAGCGTTCGATCATAGACAGAAACTATACACTATCCCGCACCGTTTCAATTTTTCCTGAAGGCCGGTGAACGATAGGATGCGCCGCAAGGAGAGCCGCCATGACTGATTTCGACTTCGCGCTGGGGGATAATGCGGAAATGATCCGCGAAACGACGGCGCGTTTTGCTGCCGATCGCATCGCGCCTCTGGCGACGGAAGTCGATGCTAGGGACTGGTTCCCGCGCGACCTGTGGCCCGAAATGGGCGCGCTTGGCCTGCACGGCATCACCGTGGAGGAGGCTGATGGCGGCCTTGGCCTCGGTTATCTGGAACATGTCGTCGCGCAGGAAGAGGTGGCGCGGGCGTCCGCCTCCATCGGCCTCAGCTATGGCGCGCATTCCAATCTCTGCGTCAATCAGATCCGCCGCTGGGCCACGCCGGAACAGAAGGCCCGCTATCTGCCCAGGCTGATTTCCGGCGAACATGTCGGCTCGCTCGCCATGTCGGAAGCAGGCGCGGGATCGGACGTCGTCTCGATGAAGCTGCGCGCCGAGAAGCGTGGCGACCGCTACGTCCTCAACGGGACCAAATTCTGGATCACCAATGCGACCCATGCCGATACGCTCGTCGTCTACGCCAAGACTGGCGAGGGATCGCGCGGCATCACTGCATTCCTGATCGAAAAGGATTTCAAGGGCTTCTCCATCGGGCAGAAGATCGACAAGATGGGCATGCGCGGATCGCCCACGGCCGAACTGGTCTTCGACGATTGCGAAGTGCCGGAGGAAAACATCATGGGCCCGCTCAATGGCGGCGTCGGCGTGCTGATGTCGGGCCTGGATTATGAGCGGGCGGTCCTGTCCGGCATCCAGCTGGGCATCATGCAGGCCTGCCTCGACGTGGTGCTGCCCTATGTGCGGGAGCGCAAGCAGTTCGGCCAGCCCATCGGTACCTTCCAGCTCATGCAGGCCAAGGTGGCGGACATGTATGTGGCGCTCAATTCGGCGCGGGCCTATGTCTATGCCGTGGCGCGGGCCTGCGACATGGGCAAGACCACCCGTTTCGACGCCGCCGGCGCGATCCTGCTGGCCAGCGAAAATGCGATGAAGGTGTCGCTGGAGGCGGTGCAGGCGCTGGGCGGCGCTGGCTATACCAAGGACTGGCCGGTCGAGCGGTACATGCGCGACGCCAAGTTGCTCGACATCGGCGCGGGCACGAACGAAATCCGTCGCATGCTCATCGGCCGCGAACTGATCGGCGCGTGACTCAGCTGCGGCCCACGAACAGGAAGGCAACCCCCGCCATGATGCAGAGGAAGGCGGCGAAATGGCGCCAGTGCAGCGGTTCGCCCAGCACCGTCACCATGAATCCGCCGAAGACCAGCAGCGCTATGGCTTCCTGCGCGATCTTGAGCTGGCCCGCGCTCCAGCCATGGGCGAAGCCGATCCGGTTGGCGGGTACGGCGAAGCAATATTCGACGAAGGCGATGCCCCAGCTGATCAGGATGACCGTGAAAAGGGGTTTGTTCATCCCGCCTTTCAGGTGCCAATACCAGGCTGTCGTCATGAAGAGGTTGGAAATGGTGAGGAGCAGGATGGTCGGCATGGAGGGACTCGGCTTGGGAAGTCCTCTGCCCTCTCGCATCAGCGTGCGGGGGAGCGCAAGGGGATGAGCGCGCCGACCCTTGATACGAAGCTTTCGACGGAGAGCGATTCCTTCCGCGACAATGCGGCGCATAACCGCGCGCTTCGCGATGAACTGTGCGCCAAGGTCGCACAGGCGGCGCTCGGCGGAAGCGAGGCCGCACGGGCCAGGCATGTGGCGCGCGGCAAGTTGCTTCCTCGCGATCGGGTGGAACGGCTGCTCGATCCGGGCAGCCCGTTTCTGGAGATCGGACAGCTCGCCGCCAACGGCATGTATCATGGCGAAGTGCCCGGCGCCGGGCTGATCGCGGGCATCGGCCGGGTGTCGGGGCGGCAGGTGATGATCGTCTGCAACGACGCCACGGTGAAGGGCGGCACCTATTATCCGCTGACCGTGAAGAAGCATCTCCGCGCGCAGGAAATCGCGATGGAGAACCGGCTGCCATGCATCTACCTCGTCGACAGCGGCGGCGCAAACCTGCCCAACCAGGCGGACGTCTTCCCCGACCGGGAGCATTTTGGCCGCATCTTCTACAATCAGGCGCAAATGTCGGCACGGGGCATCCCCCAGATCGCCTGCGTCATGGGAAGCTGCACGGCGGGGGGCGCCTATGTGCCCGCCATGTCGGACGAGACGGTGATCGTGCGCAATCAGGGCACGATCTTCCTCGCCGGTCCGCCCCTGGTTCAGGCGGCGACGGGAGAGGTCATCAGCGCCGAGGATCTGGGCGGCGCGGACGTGCACGGCCGCCGCTCAGGCGTGGTCGATCACGTCGCGGAGAATGACGAGCATGCGCTGACCATCGTGCGGGACATCGTGTCGACCCTGCAACCGGCGCCGCGGATCGACCTGAACCTGAGCGAAGCCAGGCCGCCGAAACAGGATCCGGAGGAACTTTACGGCATTGTCCCCCAGGATGTCCGTGCGCCCTATGACGTGCGGGAGGTGATCGCCCGCATCGTCGACGGCAGCGAATTTCACGAGTTCAAATCGCTCTACGGCGCGACGCTGGTCTGCGGTTTCGCCCATATCTGGGGCATGCCGGTGGCGATCCTCGCCAATAACGGCGTGCTGTTCAGCGAAAGCGCGCAAAAGGGCGCGCATTTCATCGAACTCGCCTGCCAGCGGCGCATTCCGCTGCTTTTCCTCCAGAATATCTCGGGCTTCATGGTCGGCGGCAAATATGAAGCGGAGGGGATCGCCAAACATGGCGCGAAGCTGGTGACGGCGGTCGCGACCGCCAGCGTGCCCAAGATCACCGTGCTGATCGGCGGCAGCTTCGGCGCGGGCAATTACGGCATGTGCGGCCGGGCCTACAGCCCGCGCTTTCTCTTCACCTGGCCCAACAGCCGCATCTCCGTAATGGGCGGGGAGCAGGCGGCGAGCGTGCTGGCGACCGTCCACCGCGACGCCGCGAAATGGACGCCGGAGGAAGCCGAAGCCTTCAAGGGGCCGATCCGCCAGAAATACGAGGATGAGGGCAATCCCTATCACGCGACGGCGCGGCTGTGGGACGATGGCGTGATCGACCCCGCCCAGACCCGCGACGTGCTTGGCCTCGCCTTTGCCGCCACGCTCAACGCACCCGTCGAGGAGGCGCCCCGCTTCGGGGTGTTCCGCATGTGATCCAGTCCCTGCTCATAGCCAATCGCGGCGAGATCGCCTGCCGCATCATCCGCACCGCCCGGCGCCTCGGCATCCGCACCGTCGCGGTCTATTCGGATGCAGACGCGAAGGCTCTCCACGTCCGCGAAGCCGACGAGGCTGTGCATATCGGTCCATCCCCGGCCCGCGAGTCCTATCTTATCGGCGACCGCATCATCGCCGCCGCGCAGGCCACGGGAGCACAGGCCATCCATCCCGGCTACGGCTTCCTGTCGGAAAACGCCGCCTTTGCGCAGGCCGTGATCGACGCCGGGCTCATCTGGGTCGGCCCCAATCCCGACAGCATCACGGCCATGGGCCTGAAGGACGCCGCCAAGAAGCTGATGGCCGAAGCAGGCGTGCCCGTTACCCCCGGCTATCTGGGCGAGGACCAGAGCACCGAACGCCTGAAGGCCGAGGCCGATGCCACCGGCTACCCCGTCCTCATCAAGGCGGTCGCGGGCGGCGGCGGCAAGGGGATGCGGCGGGTGGACGCGCCGGAGGATTTCGCCGACGCGCTGCTCTCCTGCCAGCGGGAGGCGGCCTCCAGCTTCGGCAACGACCAGGTGCTGATCGAGAAATATATACTCTCGCCGCGCCATATCGAGGTGCAGGTGTTCGGCGACAGCCATGGCAATATTGTCCATCTGTTCGAGCGCGACTGTTCGCTCCAGCGCCGCCACCAGAAGGTGATCGAGGAAGCGCCCGCGCCCGGCATGGACGAGGCAACCCGCCAGGCGATTTGCGGCGCGGCGGTGCGCGCCGCGCAGGCGGTGGACTATGTCGGCGCGGGCACGATCGAGTTCATCGCCGACGCCAGCGCCGGGGAGGGCGGGGGCCTGCGCGCCGACCGCATCTGGTTCATGGAGATGAACACGCGTTTGCAGGTCGAGCACCCGGTGACGGAGGAGATCACCGGCGTCGATCTGGTCGAATGGCAATTGCGCGTGGCAAGCGGCGAACCGTTGCCGAAAAGGCAGGAGGAATTGTCGATCGACGGTCACGCCATAGAGGCGCGGCTCTATGCCGAAGACCCTGCAAAAGGCTTCCTGCCAAGCACGGGACAGCTGGAGAGCTTCACCATCCCACACGCCATGAGACAAACGCAATGGAGGGATGAGCGGGGAACTGCGGAACTGTCGACCGACTATGACGTGCGCCTGCGGATCGAAACGGGCGTATCGCAGGGTGACGAAATTTCCCCTTGGTACGATCCGATGATCGCCAAGCTCATCTGCCATGCGGAAACGCGCCAGGAGGCTCTTGTCGGCCTTAACAAAATGTGTTGGGACAGCCGGATATGGCCAGTGAAGACTAATGCGTCCTTTCTGGGATCGCTGGTCGTCATGCCTGACTTTAGACGCGGCAAGATCGATACCGGCTTCATTGAAAGGCATATGGATGACACGGCTTATGAGGTTGATCCGCCTCAATGGATGCTCGACCTGATTGCCGAACGCTTTGTGGAACGGTTCTCACCACAGACTTCTGGTCGCAAAGGACTGCGTCTCAACGCAAGCCCTCAGGCCGAAGTTCGGTTTTCCGATCAGATGGCCCAATATAGGGGACGATGGGATAGCCGGATCGGTTATGACCAGCGCAGCTATCCGCTGATCCAAGACGATGGCGATGCAATATTCGTCACCTTCCAAGGCAAGACATGGCGATTCATGCCCTCCCGGACCGAGGGCGTGATTGGAGGCGCCGCATCCGACGGCGCGATCCTCGCCCCCATGCCGGGTCGCATCATCGCCGTCGCCGTGGCCAAAGGCGAGCGGGTCGCCAAGGGTCAGAAGCTGGTGACGCTGGAGGCGATGAAGATGGAGCACAGCCTTGTCGCGCCCTTCGACGGCGTGGTGGCGGAGCTGGCCGCCAGCGAAGGCGGGCAGGTGAGCGAAGGCACGTTGCTGGTGCTGGTGGAGCGGGAGGAAAGCTAATGGCAGGCCGCTATTATGACGAATGGACTGTCGGCGATCGGATAACCCATGAAATCCGGCGCACCGTCACGGAGACCGACAATCTGCTTTTCTCGACCATGACCCATAATCCCCAGCCGTTGCATCTCGATGCCGAAGCGGCCAGGGCGTCCGAATTCGGCCAGATCCTGGTCAACGGCACCTTCACCTTCGCGCTGATGGTGGGGCTGTCCGTGGGTGACACCACGCTGGGCACGCTGGTCGCCAATCTTGGCTATGACAGGCTGGTCATGCCCAAGCCCGTCTTCATCGGCGATACCTTGAGAGCGGACAGCGAGGTGACCGAACTCAAGGAAAGCCGCTCCCGCCCCGAAGCGGGCATCGTGACCTTCACCCATCGCCTCCATAACCAGCGGGATGAAATCGTCTGCCAGTGCCTGCGCATGGCGCTGCTGAAGAAGAGGCCGGCATGAAGCTCCGTTCGCTGCTGTTCGTGCCCGCCGACCGTCCCGAGCGCTTTGCGAAGGCGGTGGCCAGCGGCGCGGATGCGATCATCCTGGACCTTGAGGATTCGGTTGCGCCGGAACGCAAGGCTTATGGACGGGCGGCCATGGCCGAGTGGCTGGCGTCGCCGCGCGACTGTCTGGCGTTCGTGCGGATAAACCCGCTGGACGGTGATGACAGCCGCGACGACCTGGACGCCGTGCTGCCGGCATCGCCGGACGGTATCATGCTGCCCAAGGCGGAGGGCGCGGACAGCATCCGGGCGCTGATCGCGCGGGCGGGGGGCGCCGACCTGCCGCCGGTCCTGCCCATCGCGACGGAGACTGCCGCCGCCATTTTCGAAATGGGCACATTCCGGCAGGTGAGCGACAGGCTGGCGGGGCTGAGCTGGGGGGCGGAGGATCTGCCTGCGTCGATCGGCGCCTCGACCTCTCGGGAGGAGGATGGCCGCTACACCGCGCCCTTTGAAATGGTGCGCAGCCTAACGCTGTTCGCCGCCCATGCGGCCGGTGTTCCCGCCATCGACACGATCTTTCCCCGTATTGAGGCGATGGACGATCTCAAGGCCTATATCGGGCGCGCGCGGCGTGACGGCTTTACAGGCATGATGGCGATCCATCCGGTGCAGATCGCGGCGATCAACCAAGGCTTCACCCCCAGCGAGGCGGAGATCGCGCGGGCAAGGGCCGTCATCGATGCCTTTGCCGCCAATCCGGGGGCAGGGGTGCTGAAGCTGGACGGCAGGATGATCGACCGGCCACACCTCATCCAGGCGCAGCGGGTGCTGGCCGCGGGAGAATGAGAAAGGGTCCGGCGGTGCGGCCGGACCCTCCTTCATTTTTTCTGACCTTTATCGGTAGCGACCTTTTTCGAAGCTCGTGCCGCCAGCGCCGCTATATCGGTCATTGGCGTCATCGCCCTGCGACCCGAACATCGCCTGCTGCTCGCGCTCCGTCCGCCAGGCGGTCTGTGCCTGTTCCGCCGTCTTTTCCAGCGTCACTTTCTGCGCATCGACCGACCTGATCCAGGATGACGGGATCGAATGATGGACGCCGCCGGATTCCTGGTCACTCTTGGTCAGGACGATGCGGTCGCCGCGCAGCTTGTCGACCGTGCCGACATGCTCGCCATCACTGCCGACAACTTCCATATGCTCGCGCACCTGCTGCACGGCCTCGCGCTGTTCGCCGCGGCGGGTGCGCCAGGTGCCGAACTCATTGTTGAACCGTTCGCGGTTCTCGCGCTGATATTCGGCATAATCGCGATCCAGCTCGTCGATCCGCTGCTGGCGCCAGGCATGGTAATTGGCGTCGTGATGCTCGCCATAATCATGGTTCACACCGAAGGCGCGCACCCGATAGCCATGATCCTCGCTGCCAAAGCCGCTGCGTTCGCCGGTATAGGGCGCATAACCGCGATTGGGCAGATAGCGGCTCGCGTTGGAGGCCGAGGCATAGCCGATCCGGCTGCTCTGGTCGCGCGGATCGCCATAGGGGCGGTTGTAATAATCGTCATATTCGCGACGGCGTTCCGCATCCTCGTCACCGAACCAGCTGCGGATTTCGTCGCCCGCACGGTCGAAGAAGCCGCGCTCTTCCGGATCATAATCGTCGGGCAGGCGCCGGTCGCGCGACCCGCCATATCCGGAACCCGTTCCGCCGAACTGGCCGCGCGTGCCATATTGATAGCCGCGATCGTCCCGCCAGTCGCGCCGCGCGCGGTAACGGTCGGAATCGCGGTCCCAGTCCGTCCAGTTACGATCGCCGTCACCATAGCGACGTCCGCCTTGGTAACCCATTGTCCGTCTCCTTGTCTGCTTTTGCACGACGCCCATTCGGCCGCCGTCACCGCACCAATGAGCATGAAGCTGCATCGTTCCGGGCGTTACGCAGGAGTAATGTCCCGCCTTTGCCCCGGCATAGCTATTGAGCGTGACCTGGGCAGACCGTTCGCAGCCGCCCCAATTTTGCGCAAAAAGACCGTTGCATGGCCGCAATCGCTCGCTTATAGGCAGCGCTCCTTTACGGGGCCGTAGCTCAGCTGGGAGAGCGCGTCGTTCGCAATGACGAGGTCAGGGGTTCGATCCCCCTCGGCTCCACCATTCAACCCCAAAAATGTGGTTTGAATGGTGGATTTTTCCCCCGATGGCCAAAATCGTCCCTCACGTCACTGAGCTTTTATGAGTGCTTTTGAAGCGACGTGGCGGTTTTCCTAGGGGTCTGGATCTGGGGAGTAAGAAAACACAGCCAATTTTGCTAGCTAATTTCGACCCTTTCCTGGCCGCTCAGCGGCAAAATTTCGCTCACCGGCAGCGGACATTTCATTGCCGCGTGCGGGCCGGTCATCATGTCCGCTTTGTTGGACAGTCCCGAATGTCTCCTTTGGAGCGCAGATCGAGATAGGTGGACGTTCCCGGGATCAGACCGAACGAAAACCTTGCGACCGCAAGGCCTTCATCTTTGCCGTTCCGCGCGCTGATAACCAATTTCATAAGCAGTCATCTTTGGCCGGAGCACTAGCGGGCCGGTAATTTCTTAGGCAGGCCCGGCTACTATCGGAACCCCTTGATTCGGAGCGATGATACGATCATGAACCAACCCCGCACGACCGAGATTGGGACGCAATTCGGTCAAGACTTCATACAGCGATGACGCGAGCTGGGCGACGCCCGACATGTCGGTCTCATGCGTACCTTCCAACTCGTAAGCGTAGCGGTGCTTAACGAACAGATCCGCATATCCCGGCAAGTCCTCAGATAGTGTCCGATGATAGCGTTGCTTATAACGGGCAGCGACCGTCGCCTGCGTATCGGCTGTGAGGCGACCGTAGAGATCACTGTGATCGTGGCCGTGGAGATCCTTACCAGTCTTGCCTTCAATGGTGAGCAGCGCCTTGAGGTAAATCTCGACGGCGAACGCAAGCAATACGAGGGCCGGCGGGAACAGAAAGGTCTGGCCGTCTCCCCGCAATTCGAGGCAACGCAAAGCGCATTCGTGATAGTTCCGGCCGTGATCAAACATCCGGTCCGTCATCGGCACAGGACCGCGCTCACGCACGCGGGCTTCCATCCACTCTCGTATGTGGTCAGGAATTCCCGAACGGCCGAGGGTCATGAGGGCACCATCATCGCAGCGGAGGCTACACTTGGTTCCGAGCAGGGCGACAGCAAAAAATTGGTAGCGTTGGTGGCTGCGGAGCATGCGCTATGCTCATGGCATGAATGTCGCCGATCAGCTGCCCCGGATATTCCAAGCCAATATCGATCGCCTCTATCGCCGGGTGATCGTCGTGACGCTGGATCAGCTTCCGGCACACAACCCGCCTGTGGTGGGGGAAACGAGCAGCATGGACGAATTCTTGGCCCGATGCGCGGCCCAGGTTGACAACCACACGGCCAATGAAGCTGCCAAGGCGTTTGCGCTAACCCTGGACGGCTTGTTCGAGCGCCAGTTGTGCCGTTGGGCTCATGCTCATGGCGAGCAAGCCGGCAGCATGGAGACGGCGCTTCCCGCTTGCGTGCGGATTGGTGGCCTCGATCTGGCGGCAACGGGTATGGCAGATGACCTCAAGGAGTTGCATCTGGTCGCCAATGTGGTCCGTCATGGCGAAGGTCGGTCATGCAAGGAACTGCAGGCGATTGCGCCACTGCTTTGGGACAGCACGTCGCTCGACTATTACGATCTGGCGCCCGCACCGACGCCGGTCAGCGAAATGCTCCGGATTCGGGCGGGCGATATCCTGCGCTACGCGCGCGGGATTGGACGGTTCTGGGGCCATTTAGACCCGTTGCCCATGGCGGTGCTCGATCCACCTTATTAGTCACGGATTGCAGAACGGCGGTTGGCAGGGCGGCGAGCTTCATTGCTCCGTCGAATGCCTCCAAATCCCAGCCTGCTGAGATACGCGCTGGCCCCGCCGATAGGCATTGGCTACTTGCGATGCCTTGAGGGACCGTCAGAGCCTACTGGACAGGCGGTAACGTATATGTTACTGATCGGATCGTTGGGATGATCGTTCAAGAGTATATTCGGGAGGATGGTTCAAATCCGTTTGGGTCCTGGTTTGGCGATCTCGATCCGCAAGCGGCGGCGAAAGTCGCCACGGCGACATTGCGATTGGAGATGGGCAATACCTCGAACGTCAAATGGATCGGCGGCGGGCTGGGCGAGTATCGGATCGATTGGGGACCAGGCTATCGCCTCTACCTCGCTCAGGACGGTGATACCCTCATCATTCTGTTCGTAGGTGGAACGAAGAAGCGGCAACAGGCCGATATCGACCGGGCCGGCGCGCTACTGGCAGAATACAAGGCCCGAAAGGCGGCTGCGAAGCCACCGGGCAGGAGATGACGACATGGAACTGACCCGCGATTTCAAGGAGACGGTGAAGGAGCGCGCGGCGCGTGACCCTGCCTTCGCCAAGGCCATGCTCGATGAAGCGGCGACGCTGTTTCTCAATGGCGAACCCCATACTGCGCGCCTCATCTTGCGGGATCTTGTGAACGCTTCGGTGGGCTTCGAGACGCTTGCCGTCGAAACCAATAAGCCCAGCAAGAGCCTTCATCGGATGCTCTCCGAAAAAGGCAATCCGAGCATGGATAACCTCGCCGCGATCTTTGGTGCCGTCCGCAAACGGCTCGGCGTCGATATCCAGGCTCACGCGGTCGAAGCGGCATGAATATCGCCGTTTCAACGTGTTCCCATTATGTTCCAGGTGGTATAAAGGCCGCGCGACGGGCAATCGGCGCACGAATCCAGGCCCGGACTGTGCAGCGAGAACGGCATGGCTGAAACGCAGATTGAATGGACGGACGCCACTTGGAATCCAGTCGCCGGCTGCTCGATCATCAGCGCCGGATGCACGAACTGCTACGCCATGGAGATGGCGAAGCGGCTCGAAGCGATGCGGATGGAAAAATATGCCGGACTGACCCGGCGAAGCGGCAAGCGCACCATCTGGAGCGGCGTCGTCCGGGAAGATCAGGCGTCGCTCGCCATTCCCCTGCGCTGGAAAAAATCGCGCAAGATATTCGTCAATTCAATGAGCGACCTGTTCCACGAACAGGTGAGCGATGCCTTCATCCTTGAGGTGTGGCGGGTCATGCGCGAGACTCCGCACCACAATTACCAGATTCTCACCAAACGCCCCGAGCGCATGGCATCCATCGTCTCGACCCAAATCCAGGATATCCTGCCCAATGTATGGTTGGGCACTAGCGTCGAAGATGCTGATGTTGTGAGCAGGATCGATCATCTTCGAACGGTGCCAGCAGCCATTCGCTTCCTGTCGTTCGAACCATTGATCGGTCCCGTCGGAGATGTCGATCTGTCCGATATCCATTGGGCCATCGTGGGCGGCGAGAGCGGCCGATCGGCCCGGCCGATCCGGGAGGAGTGGATCGACCAGATCCATCACCAGTGCACAGAATACGAAACTGCTTTTTTCTTCAAGCAATGGGGAACGTCGGGCAAAGACAACAAGCGCCGGTCGAAGAAGGCCAACGGCAGAGAATATCGCGGACAAACCTGGGATGAGATGCCGTCCGCCTTTGTGGGTGCCATGGGATCACAAGGGGAACGGCGTTGCTAAGGGGGCACGATGGCGGAAAAGCCGTATGAGTGGGCTGATGGTGCGACGCTGGAAGATCATTCGCGGCGCAAGCACAAGATACTTCGGGAGTATTTCTCCGAGTATCTGACTGTCCGCTGCCAGCTCCCCAAACAGGAACGGTTCCGGTTAGCGATCGTCGACGGGTTTGCCGGTGGCGGCCGCTATCAGTGCGGCACCGCCGGCTCGCCTCTGATCTTCGTTAAGGAACTGAAGCGGGCGATTGAGACGGTCAACGTCCAGCGCGCTGCGCAAGGCTTGGGGCTGATCGAGATCGAATGCTTACTGATCCTGAACGATCATAATCGAGACGCGATCGAGGCGCTCAAGGCGAACATCGCGCCTCTGCAGGCGGAGATCGTGGAGAATGTCCCCAAACTGCATCTGCGTATTGCGTACATGACCGAAGCGTTCGAGGTCGTTTATCCGCAGATGAAGGCGCTGCTCGACCAAGGCCGCTATCGCAACGTCCTCTTCAACCTCGACCAGTGCGGTCACAGCCATGTTCAGCGCCAGACGCTGCTCGACATCATGCGATCCTATCATTCGGTCGAGATATTCTACACCTTCGCGATCGAGGCCCTGGTGTCTTTCCTGCAGAAGTCTGACCCGGTCCAGCTAGCAGCCCAGCTTCGGCCCTTCGATATCGATGCCACCAATCTGGGCACGCTCAATGGCGCGATGAGCAAGAGCAATTGGCTCGGCGCAGCTGAGCGATTGGTGTTCGAAACCTTCCGGACCTGCGCCCCCTTCGTCAGCCCGTTCTCGATCAATAATCCCGATGGGTGGCGATATTGGCTGATTCACTTCGGCAATTTCTACCGCGCTCGTCAGGTCTATAACAACATCCTGCATGGGAACAGCAGTGCCCAAGCGCATTTCGGCCGCTCGGGGCTCAACATGCTGAGCTACGACCCGAGCCACGAAGATGGGTCGCTATATCTCTTCGATCTCTCCGGCCGCGAGGCGGCGAAGACGCAGCTTCTGACAGACATCCCCAAGCTGATTTCTGGGTCCGGTGACGTCATTGGCGTGGGCGACTTTTACGAGAGCATCTACAACACGACGCCGGCGCATACGGATGACGTGCACAGCGCGATTATCGAGAATCCCGATGTCGAGGTCATAACGCCCGCTGGCGGTGAGCGGCGCAAGGCGAACACCATCGCCATCGGAGACATGCTCAAGCTCAAGCCGCAGACGAGTTTCTACCCGATGTTCCTCAGAGAGCCGCGGAAATGAGGGCGACTCCATGACAAGCATCATCGCCCGCACTGTCCGGCCCGTCCATTTCGAGGATTTTGGCGGGCAGGATTTTGAGCGTCTGGTCTTCGCCTATCATCTGCGCGCAGGTTGGAGCGATCTCGCATGGCATGGCCAGACCGGCAGTGACCTCGGTCGCGACATTGTCGGGATCGAACATTTCGAAGATTGGCAACCTCGCAGCACCGTGATCCAGTGCGTCAACCGCGCGAGCCTCACCGAAGCGAAGGCCACACGTGACATGGAAAAGGCGTGCCGCGCTCCGAGCGGCGTGCCTGACGCCTTCAAATTTGTTTGTCGGGGCGCCGTTTCCAGCGATCAGCGCGATCGTGTAAAATCAGCCGGTCGTAAGCTCGGCATTCAGATCGTCGATATCTGGTCAGGGGTGGAGTTCGAAGAAGCGCTCCGGCTGCGTGCGGAATTTCTGCTTCAGCGTTTCGTCGAGGGTGTCGTTTTCCCAGACGCCGAGAGCGAGCTGCGCCGTTTCGTCGATGACTTTCCCGAATTGTCCGATGAGGACACCCTGCGGATCATGGCCGCGGTGTTCGAGCGGCCAGCCTTCCGAACACCCTTCCAGGCTGAAAGCTCTCTACCCGCCTTTCAGCAGGCGATCGAGGATACGATCGGCGCGCTCAATACCGGGATCTGGCGAACACGGGACGGAACGGAAATTCGCCGATTGCCGTCGCTGCACACCCTGCGAGATGCCGGAACGCGGGCAAAAATGACGAAAGTCGTGCGCGAGCTCGACGAGATTCGCCGAGTCTTCAAACACCACCTGGCCGATCAGAGCATTCGGCACTGTTCCTGCGACGATCCAAACTGCCCTGTTTTCATGGTCGATCATAGCGCCGCCCGCGCCTTGGACGAGGCCCGCACCAAGGCATTGAGGACATTCCGCCGAGCCTGGCCGTCCTTCGATGTCTCGGTCGCATGACGACCTGGACCGATCGGGATCTCCTGCGGCTCGACGTTGAGTTCGCCCAAGCCGGCGTTGCCATGCATGCGCGCCCCATGCGTGCCGCGATGGCGATCCTCGGGAGCGGCTTCGTCATGGGAGTCCTCGGCAATCCGGATGTCGACCGGGTCATGGAGGATTATCGCCGGCTGTTTCCGCAGGTCGATGAGGCATGGCCTGGGAAGGGCGTCGGTCTCGCGGCTTCCGTGGACACCGTCCGCAAGGTGACGGTCGCCGTGGTATTCGGGACGTGTTCGGTCTCGATTCATCAGAGTCTAGACTTTCAGTCGCACGAAGAATGGGTTCGTTGGTGCCGAGGTGATGCAGCTATTGCGGCCTGCAGCGCCTTCGCGTTCGCAGACCTCTACGATTTGACCTACGGCATCGACGGCGGGAAAGTTCAGCCGCCGTCCGAACTTTGGCGCATGGCGCTGTCGAACCTCGAGGACGTCGCCAACATCCTGGCGAGCGGTTTCAGCGTGGATTCCGTCGTGCAGCCCATCTGCCTGACCGCCGAACTGTCGATGAAAGCTGCCCTCATCGATCTTGGTGTGGATGCTAAGGCGCTGGCCAAGCGTGACGTGGGACATAATCATGAAGAGCTGGCACGAAGATTGGCAGCGCTTAGTCCCCATCGTGACGATTCCATCGTCGCCGCGGTTGCAGCCGCTCTCCCGGACTATGTGCAGAGCCGTTATGCGGCCTCAGGGCTGACGAGGCTTTCGGTCGTAAAGCTTGCGCTTGGCGTGCAATTTATCGCGGCATCGGCCTGTCGCAGGATTGGGAACCAGGATTTTGCGGCCAATCTGGAGCGGGACCAATGGCCAGGCCCACGCAGTCACGCATTCTACAGCTGACGAAGATCGCGTAGCCGCTCTGTTCACTGATTGAATAAGCAACTAATCCCGCTCCGTTTCGGTGCGCGCGGTTGTTTGGACCAGTTCCGGCAGCCAATCGAGCTGGCCCATTTGCGGTTGCGATAATCATCGACTGAAGACGTGCGAGCCAGTCTCTTGATACTCCACTCAGCGGCGACCGCCGGTGAGAAACTTGCGGACATAGTCGGCACCGACTTCCCACTCGTAAAGCCGGAAAATGGGTCCAATGAGCGCGGCAACCACCTCGGGCAATTCCGCGGTGAGGGCCGCGACCCCGACTTCGATCACGACACGTCTGCCATTCTCTCGGCTCGACCGCTCGATGCTGAAGTAGGCACCGACAGCTGTCTCATCGATTTGCCGGCCGGCAAGTCCCAAATAATCGACCATGAGCTCGCACCTCGTCGCATCCGGAAAGTGGCCTGCCAGCGCGCCGACGAATGCGACCCGTTCGGCGGTCATATCCACTTGGAAGCTAGGGGCGAGGCGCTCACCTGGCGGCCACGGGCGCGATCGCCGCTGCGCGAGTGTCTCGGTGACCCAAGGATTGTCCTCACCCATTCCCGCTACCTCCACACCGAGCCCATCGTCCCGGACGAACCATTCGGCGGGTAGTAAATATTCCTTACCCTTGGCGGTTTGTTGCGCCGCATAGGCTTCCCGACCCTCTGCAAGGATGACCCCGGGCTTGCTCTCGCCCGAATGCCCGCGCTCGAACGCTCCACTTCCGCCACGGCTCATGCTCGCCGAGGCCGACGATGCTTCCCGCAACGCGCTGTCCAGCGCTGTGAGCGGGAGCGGCGCAGGCGCGTCACCTGCGTCATCGGTCAGCCGAAAACCGAACGCGACCCGATTGCCTGCCATGGCGACCGGCCAGTCGGCGTCCGCTGCGGTCGCCGCCGCTGTCCACCGCTCGAGCGCCCAATCCGCCTGTCGCAGCAGCGGGGCCGCCGAATCGGCGGTGGGCTGCGGCCGATCGAACAGCTGCCCGATTGAGGTCAGGAGCGAGGTTCGATCCGTCATTACGCATCGCCGGAGTACCTCTCTCCAGAGTTCGGGAGAGTCGATCGGCACCGACTGCGGCCCAGGCGCCCGCACATAATGGACGCCCTTGTTGATCCCCTGTGGCCTACCCTTGGCATCCTGGGGACCATCGGTCTTGGCGCACACCGGCACCGCCCCATGCGACGGCACCCGGACCACTGGGTAGGAGAGGCCGGACGCCGCGGTCACGCGATGCACTTCGCAATGCGGCTGCGGCTCAAGGTATTTCGCTCCGATCCCATTGATCGCGTCTTGGCCATAGGCAGCAAGGTCCCCCGGATGGGGATGGCTCGGTACGCCGTCATCTTCGAAGCCGAAGACCAACCACCCCCCGCCTGCATTTGCCAACGCGCAAATGTGACGTGCAATCTTCGCCCTCTCGACATTCTCGGTAAGCGGCATGAAATTCTTGTATTCGACATCGGGCGCTTCGATCCGACGTTCGACGAGATCGGCGAGCAAGTTCTGGTCTGGAGGTACGCGGGATGCCATTACCGCTCGATAGCTCAATTTTGGTGGTGGCACGAGCATGTGGTTCGTGCGGCGATAGTCCTTGAGCTCTCGTCCACAGAACTCGTGGCACCGGTCGATTATGAGATCGAGCGACAAAGGCGCTACGCTGTTTCGGTCATTGGGCTGACGGACATAGACGGTTACCCTATTCGGGTTCGCAGCGTGATTGTGTGCCGCGATGGAGAGCTCTTCGACCTATTTCGGCCCCGGCTTGCCCGGTTGGCACTAAGAAAGACTGAAGGTCCGCTCCTGATCGAATCTTTCGTTCGCCGCCGCCGCTTGGAAGGGCGGCTGAGTGCCTAGTTGTGGTAGCTCGCTGCCGCCCGCCAGAGGAATGAACGAAAGGCAGGTTTTAGGTAGTCGTCTCGGGTGGACGAATGTCGGCTATGTCGGCGCTTGCAGTCAAATGAGTTCGCCCGGACGGATTCATGCTAGCAGCGGTTCGAACTTGGCAAACTGCTGGGTACTGGGGCAATCGGCGCAGTCGCGAGCCGGCCGCACGCGCTGGTGCAACTGCAATTGGCGCGGCAGAGCCTGAAGATCCGCGACACTACGAAGATCATCAACTGAAACGCCGAAATGCTCTGGCGCAAAGCTACATGGCGCGATGCGGCCGGCTTCGTCTATAAACAGGAAGGTTTCTGCTACCCGGCAATCGGCGACGGACAGTGGTCGCCCCGCGACCGTGTCGGCGAACCGCTCCAGATAAGCAGTCCCGCCGACCAACGTTGTTCCCATCTGGCCGAGCTCGATGCGCAGCCGGGGCACCTCAGCCACCAGTTGCGCGACATCGTCGGGGCGTAGGCGATGGTTGGGATAGAATTCGGGTCTATCGCGCCCGCCCAACTGATTGAAGCTGATTTCGTCGACTCCCCAGCCTGCGAGTATTCGGCACAATGTGGCAAAACCATCGATGTTGTCGCGCATCAGCACGATGTTGGCGCGCACTTTGAGCCCCGCGCCCGCGGCGTCCCGCTCACCTGTCAGCGCCGGGACGCTCTGCGCGAGCTTGTCGAATGCGCCGCGCCAGCCGCGCATGGCATCATGGAAGCTGGGCATGCCATCGATACTAATCGTGACCTCCCTGTAGCGCTGCACAAGCTCCGCTCGCACGCGCGGCGCACCCAAGCGGGTCCCGTTGGTGGTCAGGCTAAGTCCAATGCCTTGGCTGGCCGCGTGCTTGTCCAGCTCGGCACGCGGCGCCCACAACAACGGCTCGCCGCCGAGCCAGCTCAACAGCACCGGACGTCCGGTTTCGCTCCGCCACGCACCGAGCAGGTCGATGAGCCGCGCCACCTGCTTCGGATTCGCCTCTTCCCGCGGTAAGCTCAGGCGCTTGTCATAGGCGCAGAAGGGACACGCCAGATTGCAGTGATTAGAGACGCGCCACAGGACAATCATGCCGCCGCCTCCAACCGAACCGGCGCGCCCGCAAAATCATCGGCGATGACTTGTTCGATCGGTCGCCTGATACCGCGGGTAAGTCGCGTCGGCACTTCGACCGGGAATCCACGTGCGAGGAGGCCCTCGATTGCCCAGCGTATGCAATAGTCGGCAGCGACGCCGATCACCGTCACTTCGTTGACGCCCCGCGCCTTCAGCTCCGCAAAGAAGGCGTCCCGCGCAATCTGCTCATCTGTGGCGACCACCGCAATCGTGAGGTCGGGCTCGGCCCACATGTCAAACATGCCCTTTTCGAGGCGATAGACCGGCATGGCAGGATCGATCGCGTCTGGATCGAGCACATTCTTCCATCCCGGCGTGCCCTTCTCGCAATGTGGTGGAAACTCTTCGGCCTCTGTCGAGGCTGCATAGATAGCAGGCACGTGCGTGTCCGCAGTGAAGAGCACGCCAGCCACGTCTTCGGAACGTAGGCCCGCGAGCCATGCTTTCATTGGTTGTACGATCGCCTCCGCTCCACCCACCGGCAGTGCCCCGTCGGCGGCCACGAAATCCCGCTGCATGTCCACGACGATCACGAAACGCTTCATGGCTCATCTCCTTGGCATTTGACATATGTGCACTTCGCACATAAGTAAAGCGCATAACGCATATAAGGTGGAGCAATGGACGAAGCTGCCTTTCTCGAAAACTACGATCCTGCGGCGTATGAACGCCCGTCAGTCGCGGTAGATCTGATCTTGATGAGCGTGGTCGATGGCGCGCCTGCCGTGTTGCTCACGCGACGCGACCAACACCCGTTTGCGGGGGCATGGGCGCTGCCCGGCGGCTTTGTCGGGATCGGTGAGAGCCTCGACGAAGCGGCGCATCGTATCCTTGTCGAGAAGGCGCGGATGTCGGATGCCTATGTCGAGCAGCTCTACACGTTCGGGGCAGTCGATCGTGACCCGCGGACGCGGATCATCAGCGTGGCCTATTTCGCGCTCCTCCCGGCGGACCGCTTCGCGGCCGCGTTGAAGTCCGCCCCGGAGCTGGCGCTCGCAGAACTCAACGTACCATGGCCCGGCGAGATAGGCGGCCCCATCGAGGCGCGTATCGGTGACGGCGATCCGCTGCAACTGGCGTTCGATCACGGTGAGATGCTCAGCCTCGCGGTGCAGCGCCTGCGCGGGAAGCTCGACTATTCCGGGATCGCCTTCGCGCTCCTGCCCGAGCGTTTCACGTTGCGCGCTTTGCAGGACATCTACGAAGCCATCCTCGACACCAAGCTCAACAAGCCTGCCTTCCGTCGCCGCATGCTCGACCGCGGCTGGCTGGAAGCGACGGGCGAGCGCGAAACCGGCGCGTCGTTCCGACCGGCCGAACTCTATTGCTACCGTCAAGCAAAAGGGGAACAATGATCGCGCACGTCCGCAATTTCGGTTTCATCGCGCAGCAGGCAAGCTCCCCGGCGAAATGATCGAGGTCACCTTGCGGATGAACGATGGCGGCGTGATCTTTGCGGACGGCATGGAACAGGACTTTCTGGTGTTCGACTGGGGCCGCCGCGTATCCGTGGCTCTCGCTGCCCATGCTCTTCACCTCGTAACTGGCTAGGATCGACCATGCCCGTCACCGATATCGCGACTCGTGTCTATAATCATGGCTGGCGGCTCGATCCGGTCGTGCGAAGCCTGCTCGACACCGACTTCTACAAGCTGCTGATGCTGCAGATGATCCGGCATCTGCATCCAGACGTGCAGGCGACCTTCTCGCTGATCAATCGCAGCAAGTCGGTGCGATTGGCGGACGTGATCGACGAGACGGAGCTGCGCGAGCAACTTGACCATGCGCGTACGGTCCGCTTCTCAAAGAAGGAGTTGATCTGGCTCGCGGGCAACAGCTTCTACGGCAAGCAGCGCATGTTCGCGCCCGATTTCATCGGATGGCTGGCCGATTTCCAGCTGCCCGACTATGAGTTGCGCAAGGTCGACGGCCAGTTCGAACTGCAGTTCGAGGGGCCGTGGACGCATACGACGATGTGGGAGATCCCGGCGCTTGCCATCATCAACGAGCTACGTTCGCGTGTCGCGCTCAGGGGTAAGGGCCGCTTCGAGCTCGACGTGCTCTACGCCCGCGCCAAGGCCAAGCTCTGGGAAAAGGTGGAACGGATGCGCCAGCGTCCTGACCTGGTGATTTCAGATTTCGGCACCCGCCGCCGCCACAGCTTCCTCTGGCAACGCTGGTGCGTTGAAGCGCTCAAGGAGGGTTTGGGCACGCGCTTCATCGGCAGCTCGAACGTGTTGCTAGCGATGGACAATGACCTAGAGGCGATCGGCACCAACGCCCACGAGCTGCCAATGGTGCTGGCGGCTCTCGCCGATGATGATGCCGGCGTCGCGGCCTCGCCCTATCGGATGCTAGAGGAATGGCAGGCACACTATGACGGTAACCTGCTTATCGCGCTCCCGGATGCTTTCGGCACTACCGCGTTTCTGCGCGACGCCCCCGATTGGCTCGCCGACTGGACCGGCTTCCGTCCGGACTCCATGCCCCCGATCCGGGGCGGCGAGCAGATCATTGCCTGGTGGGAGGCGCATGGCCGCGATCCTCGCACCAAGCTGCTGATCTTCTCCGATGGGATGGATGTCGACAGCATCGAAGCGACGTATCGTCACTTCCATGATCGGGTGCGGATGAGCTTCGGCTGGGGCACCAACCTCACCAACGACTTTCGAGGCTGCGATCCCGATGGCAGGCACGAGCTGCGGTCGATCTCGCTCGTGGCCAAGGTGACTAGCGCCAACGGGCGTCCAGCCGTGAAGCTCTCCGACAATCCTTCCAAGGCGACCGGCGATCCTGCTGAAATCGAGCGCTACCTGAGGATCTTCGGGCAAGATGGTCGAGTACAACAGGCCGTCGCAGTTTAATCAGCCTCCGGGCGACGCCCCAAGTTATTTGAACTCGACCTGCGGGGTGAGGTGGTCGCGACGATCGTCTGCGATGAGGCCTGTTGGCAGCAACAAGTATCTGGGCTCTGGGATAGCCGCCATTGGTTTGGAGGATGAACGAATGGCGCCTTGTAGGACCGTAGGCGGATCACCGAAACGGCGGCTATGTTGGCGCGTGCTGCCCGGCAGCTGGCCGTCTCTAAACCGGAAGGTCGCCAATTGAGCGGGCCGCTTGCGAACCAGCGCCGCCGATGGCTGGCGAGGGTGGATGGCGGAAGGGCGGCTTTGGATCAAATTTGCCTAAAAGCAGAACCTTATCTTTAAAGAAAATTAGGCAGAATTGGTTAGGCGCTTCCGTAAGGGAGATATGTGTATGCGCCAGATGGCAGTGCTGGGTATTATGGGACTCTTAGTTGCTAGCCCTTCGCAGGCGCAGGCAGCGGGCACCGCCGACCTTGCTACGCGGTTTTTTAACGCTATTCCCGATGTTTGCTTTCAAACGGCGCGAGGGAAGCCGCCAACACAGGAGACTGCGGCGAGCCTTCTCCTCGAAAGTACGTCAGAAGTCCCCCCAACGGTGAAGGCCCATTTCAATCGGGTTCCCACATGGTTTCGACTGAAGGCGCAGCCAGACGAAGTTTTTATCGGGGTCGGGGACAGTCCGGGAGCCTGTCATGTGGTGTTGGCTAACACAAAGCAGACGGTGGAAGTTCGCACCAAGGTTGCCGCACTTTTGAAGGCTGGTGGATTCCAGGTTGTCCACGAAAACACCATCCCCGGCTCAGACATTGACATGCTTTTCGTTTCAAAAGCACCCGATGGCTACATGCTCATTTCGCTCCAGGCTCCCCGAAACGTAGTGCAGGATGGGATAGGGGATCAAGGAGCCGTTCATGTCAAACTTATGCCAGCGGCCATGTTTGAATCGATGTTTTCGAAGCGTTGAGATGTCCGGTTTCAGGGTTTCTGGAAACATCACGCAATGACCAAGAATGGTCGGCAGCCGCCGTTGAAACGCTAGTCGTCTTCTCCGCGAAAAAGAGCATCGACGTCTTCAGGCCGCATCCGCTTTAGCTTTTCATCAAGCTTGCGATCAAAGCCGCGATCGTTCGGCTCCTCGCCTTTTTGCGCCTTCCGCCCGATCTGCCGCAGGTAGTGGGCAGTCGCTTCGGTCAGGCGTAGCTTCTTCTGACGTACTTTCATGGACCGGAAAATATCACGAAGGGGAACGTCCGCAATCGGCAAGTCCGCGAAGCGACGGAAGCGGCAAAAAATGGTCGCGTGCCGCTGGGCGGCTTTCCTCGCCTGAACCGGCCCAGCGGCTTACAGGCGGCACGCGGTGATCCGCAGGACGGGAACGACGATGCTGGGTGGTTAGCGGAAGGTCGGGTTTTGGAAGCGTGACCGGCGATAGTTGTCGCTGCGCGGAAAAAACATTCGGCAACAATCGCCCACTTGCGGACAATCGCGCATAATGCTCATAGTTTCACATGATCGGTAAGCTAACACGACGCACGATGATTCTGGTGTGGCTTGTAGGCTATCTTTGGTCCGTCCCGCTGGCCATGTTTGTAAGCAGCGCCTTGGATTGGCAGTATGACGGCAATTTGGGCTGGTGGATCGTGGCGGCCTATACTTCACCGATCCTTTTGTTGACGGAGCCGTTGCGTGGTTTTGTCCCGAATGACATGCTGGCGGTCGGATACTTTACATGTTTGCTCGTTCTGACCCTAGCCGCAGCGCGATTTGTGCGATTGAACCGCATCGAGCCGGACGGAAGCTAACCACCACGATTTCGTCATCCGGCGTCCGACGTGCCAGCCGAAAGAGTGGCCGGTTTCAGCGATGCCGACGATCTGACGGAGTGACCAAGAATGGTCGACTGCGGCGCGGCGGCTTCCTCTACGAGGGAAGGGCAGCTTTCCCGATTCGTTGCCAGTAACCCGCGATCCTGAGATCGGCCAAGGGCGCCATAATTTGCCGTGTGCATGAACGGCCGGTTTCGACGGTGAGGCGAAGCGCCACAAACGTCGGCTATTCAGGCGCGTGCTGCCCGGCAGCTGGCCGTCTCTAAACCGGAAGGTCGCCAATTGAGCGGGCCGCTTGCGAACCAGCGCCGCCGATGGCTGGCGAGGGGTGGTTTGCAGCCTGTCGGCTTTCGGAGCATAAAGGGGGCGATCAGACACAAGAGGCCCAATCACAAATGTTTTGGGAAGCGAACCCATGGAAGGCGGGATTTTTGCGATCACGTTCTATGAAGAAGGGGTATCGCGAACGCGCAAGCTGGCCACTTACTTGGCGGCGCGCAGGCCTAAACGACTGGCCAGCGATATCTGCACTCGGAGACGACCACGATTGGGCGCGAAAGATGGGAACGGGTTTCATTGCCGAGTTTGGCGATGAAGTTTTATTTTTGATTGATCGGGATTGGTTCGGCTGGCCTGATCCGCCCCAGTGGGGACTGGCATCGTTTTATGCAGCTAGTGGTGAGTGGAAGCTGTGGGGTAATTTCTCAGATTTGCCTTCTGCGTGGACTGTTCCTGAACCGTTATATGGGCCGGAACAAACTCCCGCTTAGTCCGGTTCTGGAACAGGTTATTTGCAATCAAATGGCAAATACTGGTCGTAATCAGGCTGGCGGCTTACGCCTCGCTTGTGGCAACAGCCTGATCAGGATGACGCCGACAAAGGTTGCGCCTATGGCTACCTTGCCGTCATGTTCGCCAAAAATACGCCATCCGGCATAAGAGCTTGCAGACGCCAAGAGAAGCACAGCGACAAACGCACCAGCGATAATGCGTTCTAAGATATTCGGCGGCCGCTTAACCCATTCATACTCGCTCATAGGCAAGGTTATGCCGGTGCATCGTCATTGACGCAATGTCCGCTAACCGGAAATTGTGATGCGGATTTGAGCGGCAAAAACTGGTCGACTGCGGCGCGGCGGCTTCCTCTACGAGGGAAGGGCAGCTTTCCCGATTCGTTGCCAGTAACCCGCGATCCTGAGATCGGCCAAGGGCGCCATAATTTGCCGTGTGCATGAACGGCCGGTTTCGACGGTGAGGCGAAGCGCCACAAACGTCGGCTATGTTGGCGATCCCGGCGTATGAAGAGCCGGCAATTTTCAAGCACTCAGGGAATCTGGCTTCGAATTTGCTGAGCAATGGCCGCGACCTTCGCGCCGATTTGCTGAGCTGTCGCGTTCTGTTGCCAGGTGGACTGGATGGTGACCAATTGAGCTCTCTCAAGTGCTGCGAACCCCTGGAGGACCGGCATGCCCGCGCGTGGCGCGCTACACGCGGTGATAATTTAGTCGAGGTGGTGGGGGTATAGAGCGTCTATGTTCTCCTTGATGATCTGCGCACTGTCACCTGAGCTTGCGATCCCGATGCCAAATTTGGTTGTACCAAGCTTGAGATACGTGATCATAAAAATATCCGCAGGGCTGTTGATTGTGAGGCCGCAGCCTAGAAGCTTCGCTGCTTCGTGAATTGCGGACGTTTTACCAGATCCCTTCTTCCCTTCGACAACGATCAGCTTTTGCACTCTTTTACTCCCGTCTTCACCAATGCGTAGTATTGCGTCGACCAAGCGGTTGCAATTCTTTCCGGGAAGTCGAGGGCGGTGAGAAAGTCGATGATCAGGATCGCACTCTTTGCGCTTTGCCCGCTCGAAGGCCGCTGAGGGCGCATGCGGCATAAATCGACCGGTGAGCGTCTCGTAAGGCGAAATTTGACCGTCTCCGCACCGCATACGGCCGCTCCACGACACCTGAATGAGGGGTAGCTATCGACGCTTCGACCGGGGCCCGAGAACGACCGCTAAATCGGCGCGAACGGACGTCGGCCCGCTCTCGGGCGCCGGTCGAATTCGACGCTGTCGCGTTCCGAACTCGACTGTCGCAAATATCCCAAGCGCGGCCGGGACGCATGTCGGCATGTGATTATCAACGATGTGCACGCACCCGAAGGAAAGTTGCCCCGCCGGAGCAAGCTCAACGGCGGGGACGAGTTCAAGGTAGTTGCCGCACTCAAGGGGAAAGAGCGGTGAGAATAATGTAGGCCGAGCCAGTGCCGACACAATGCCAACTGGCACCAAAACGGACTGAATGCGGGGTCAACCATCCTCGACGCTATAAAACATGGGATTTTTGAGCCAGTCGTTGATGGCGGACTCACGCCATCCCATGCAGCGGGTGGCAATGCGCACCTGTCTGGGAAAGGTGCCATCCGCCACCTTGCGATAGAGGGTGGCCCGGCTGAGCCCGGTGCGGTCGAGCACGGTGTTGAGGCGGAGGATGCGGTCGGGGAACTGAGCGGTCATAGCAAATTCCTGTATGCTGCGATGCGGTTTGCTTGCCCCTGAGCATCAGGATTGTGAGCGGCATTGGCTGCGTCAAGCCCATGAGAATCAGGGCGTTGGGTCAAATCGGGCCATGGCGGACCATGTCGGTTCACGGCGGGCCAGATCGTATGCAGAAAAATTTTGCCGATGGATTTTGCGGCCATCGGCGATGCGGCTGTGGAGCCTTTTCAGGTGGGAAGGAGCTGCGGAGCGCGCTGAAGATCAGCGCGCAAGTTGCCCGATTCGGGCTTGGGGCGGCCCGTTGGTCCGTATGCGGTCATCGCGCTGTGCGCGCTGGCGTTGGCCTCCGGCGTCGATCTGGCGGGGGGAGCGTCGCTTGCCCTTAGGCCCGTCGCGCCGGGCAACAACTCAGGCTGCGCCTGAGTGCTCCATTCCATTGCGCCCCTGCGGGTGCAGCCCGGCTCCCTCGACGGGCCTTTGGGTCGCTCCTGCCGCTCCCCCCGCCATCCGGCGCCGGTTGCGGTGTTTTGAAGGAGTGAAGGAAATGGAACTCAAGCATATCGACATCGCCCATCTGTCCATCTCGCCTGCCAATATGCGGGCCAAGGGCAAGACCCCTGATCTGGCCAATATCCTGCCCTCCGTGCGGGCGCGGGGTGTGCTGGTGCCGCTGATCGTACGGCAGAATGGGAGTCTTGACAGCTACGAGATCGTCGCGGGCAAGCGGCGTTACCAAGCGGCGCTGACCATTGCACAGGAAAGCGGTGAAGCCGAAGCCCTGCCATGCGCAATCATGGAAGCAGGCGACGATGCGGCGGCGCTGGAAGCCTCGCTGATCGAGAATGTGGCCCGGCTCGATCCGGACGAAGTGACGCGATGGGAAAGTTTCACCCGGCTGGTGCGCGAAGGGCGGAACGTGGAGGATATAGCCCTTACCTTCGGTCTTACCGAATTGCAGGTGAAGCGGACGCTGGCCTTGGGCAATCTCCTGCCTCGCATCCGTAATCTCTATCGCCAGAATGAGATCGATGCCGCGACCGTTCGGCATCTGACCCTGCTGTCCAAGGTCCGGCAGCGTGAGTGGCTGGCTCTGCTGGACGATCCGGAAGCATATTGCCCAACCGGCTCCCGGTTGAAAGCGTGGGCCTGCGGTGGTGCATCCGTCCCGGTCAGCGCAGCCCTGTTCGATCTGGCCAGCTTTCCGGGCAACATCGTGTCTGACCTCTTCGGAGAGGAGCGCTACTTTGCCGATGCGTCCATATTCTGGACCTCACAGGAGGCGGCCATTGTCGAGCGGGCCGACGCCTATCGCGAAGCCGGATGGCAGGATGTCGTCATCCTTCCCGTTGGCGAACCCTTCCATAGCTGGGATCATGAACGCACCCCCAAGCGCAAGGGCGGCAAGGTCTTCATTGCTGTGGGATCACGCGGCGATGTCACTTTCCATGAGGGCTATCTGACGATCAGAGAGGCGCGGAAACAGGCAGCGGGTGAGACTGTGACCGAAAAGCCGGTGCGCCCCGAAATCGGTCCTGCCATCCGCAACTATGTGGACCTTCATCGTCATGCCGTCGTGCGGGCGGCGGTGGCTGGCTCCCCGTCGCTGGCCCTGCGCCTGATGGTGGCCCATGCTATCGTGGGATCATCGTTGTGGCGGGTATCGGTCGAACCGCAGCGGGCGGTGAACGAGGCGGTTGCCGAAAACATCGAGACGAGCATTTCTGAAACGGCGTTCGATGCGCGGCGGCGGGCGGTGCTGGCGCTGCTCGGCTTCGATCCCGACACCTCGACCGTCACCGGCGGCTATGAAAGCGATCATGGCGTGGCAAGCCTGTTCGTCCGCCTGGCATCCCTGTCCGACGAGGCAGTGCAGGAGGTGCTGGCTATCGTCATGGCCGAAACGCTGGAAGCAGGTAGTACCCTTGTCGATCTGCTGGGCCTGCATCTTGGCATCGACATGCGTGAGGCATGGACCTGCGACGATGCCCTGCTCGACCAGTTGCGCGACCGGGAAGTGCTGGACGACATCCTGACCGAGGTTGCGGGTGAGGAAGCGGTAGCCGCTAACCGAGGGGCAATCGGCAAGGTCAAGCGGCAGATCATCCGCGATTGCCTGATCGGTGAGAATGGCCGGGCGAAAGTCGAAGGCTGGGTGCCCCGCTGGATGGTGTTTCCGCCCACGGCCTACACCGAGCGCGGTGGTGTCCCCACAGTTGAGCGCAGCGTATTGCTGGCCGATCTGGTCGCATCCCTCGCGCCGCAACCGTCCCCGCTGGCCCAGGCAGCCTGATTCGACCGGCGGCAGCAATGCCGCCGGTTTTTCCTGTCGGGAGAATTCCGATGAACGACAGCAACGATCCGGCCCTGATCGCGCGGCTGGAGGATGCGGTGCTTCGCTTGCCCCGTATCCAGCGCGATATCTTTCTGGCCATCCGGCTTGATGCCCTGAGCTATGCCGAAATTGCCGAACGAACAGGTCTTTCCAACCGGCAGGTCGAACGGCTCTTCGCTCAGGCTCTCGCCAATTTCCGCCGCAATCTGGGCGATCCAGCGCGGCATCGCTGGCGGCGCTGGTTTCGCTGACAAGACTGCCTCGCCCGGTTCGTGCCGGGCGAGGTTGGCGCATCGCTCTCTCCTCGCTAGGATCAACCCCATGAAAACCGGTCTCGATCATCTTCCTGCCAACAAGCAGCGTGAGCTGGAGCGGATCATCCAGATCATCTTCGAGGAGTTTGAGGATGCCTTTTCCCTGTCGCGCCACGAGTGGAAGAAGGCAGGCCGCATCCAGAAGATTCTGCTCTACGGCAGCTACGCGCGCGGCACATGGGTTGACGAACCGCACACCGCCAAGGGCTACCAGTCCGACTATGATCTGCTCATCATCGTCAGCGACAAGCGGCTCACGGACCGCGTCAAATATTGGGCCAAGCTCGATGACCGGCTGATCCGCGAATATAGCATTACCGGCACCATCAAGACCCCGGTCAATTTCATCGTCCACACCCTTGACGAGGTGAATGACGGCCTTGCCCATGGCCGCTATTTTTTCATGGACGTCGCGAAGGACGGCATCGCCCTTTACGAGTCAGAAGACAGCGAGCTTTTCGAGCCCAAGCCCAAGACGTCACATGCGGCGCTGGAGATGGCGAAGGAATATTTTGAAGAGTGGATGCCAAACGCTTCCGGTATGCTTGAAACTGCGCGTTTCAGTCAGCAGCAAGGTCGGTTAAAGGACGCAGCATTCCTTTTACACCAAGCGGCCGAACGACTCTACAATTGCGTTCTTCTTACGTGCACATTCCATACGCCACACAGTCACAATCTGGCGTTCCTGCGGACACAGGCCGAACGGATCGACCGGCGGCTCTGCCATGTCTGGCCGCGCGACAATCGCCAGCAGCGCGGACGGTTCGAGAAGCTGAAGGAAGCCTATGTGAAGGCGAGATACGCCAAGCATTACCGCATTACCGAGGAAGAACTGGCGTGGCTCGGCGAACAGGTCGAGGAACTCGGCCGCGTGGTACACGCTATCTGTTCCGAACGTATAGCCCAACTTGAAGCAACCGCGCGTCAGGCGGGGTGATAGCATGGCAACCGGCGCATGGTCATGGCGGGCAAAGATCGCGCAATATCTGACCCTGCCTTCCCTAGCGGCGATCGCCTATTGGGTGCTGGATCATCTGCTGCCCGATTTTCTTCCCAAGCTGCCGGAGCCTCTGGGCCTGTCTGTTGTGATTGGCGCCGGTGCCGTACTGCTGTCCGCTCTTACTATAATGGGCTGGCGACGCTTGTTGGTGCGAATGCCACGCCCTTGGTTTCCCCGACCGTTCTTCCGGATCGGATTTTGGCTTCGTCACCGCCCCACAACTTCAATCATCACCGTAGCGCCGCAAGTGTCGATGACCGGCACGACGATGGATCAGTGCCGCCTCCATCTGACGCTATGGCGGAATCTGACGCGGACACCGTGCAAGGCCGTCATTCGCTTCGACACCGCGATGCTTGTTTTGCGTCAGTCAGATCGGCCGCATGCACGCAACCATATATTTCGGCCAAAGGAAGCTGGCGGCCTTTTGCATCTCCCGATTCCGGCGCAATCCGTTGACAGCATCAAGATCGAATTTGCGGCGACCGGTTTGCCTGCGCCTTTCCCCAATGCCCCCGATTTCAGCAGCGACTACCGGATCGAACTCACCGGGGTTTTTGCTGAAATCCAAGGCCGCAAGCCAACGATATGCGAACTGCCGCCGGTCGTGTGGAACATGCGTCCATCGGACTATCACCCCGGCTCGACCCTGCCGATCGAAAGCGTCGACGCGTTGACATGAAGGATCATCAAGCGGGTTGATCCGCAGCTCGCCCCTCAAACGGCGGTGCTGCCGTCCTTTCCCAGCGCATCGGCGATCATCGCCGCCAGTGTTTCTTCCGCACGGGCGCGAGCGGCCGCGTCCTTCGCCGCAAGATCATGCCGAATCCATTGCGGTGCGCGTTCGATCACGCCCAGGATGATGACTTTCATTTCTTCGTCCATGGCCTGCCCTATGACGGTTCAGTCCTGAACCGGCAAGGATGCGGCCGCAAACATGCGTTGGCCGCGCCGCCGCCAAAGCAGCAACTGTTGCGCACGATCCTCAGCCCGCAGCCTTGCAGCCGCTTCGCCGAGCAGCCCGAGGATGGCGGCGCGATCGTCGTCGACAAGTTCGACCAGTCCCGCCTTCATGACAAGGCCGCCAAGCTCGATCAGATGCCGGGTGCGTTCGCGCCGCTTCACCTGCCAATCCCGCTTGTCATTGCGTGCCTGTCTGGCCAGCAGCCGGTGCCGGGCGGTCGTCACCCGCCGCAGCGCCGCCCGGCTTATCGCCAGCCCCATGGCCAGCCTCGTTTCCTTTCCCTGAAAAGAAGACGGCGCCCCGCTTGCGCCACGCCTCCCGCTTCACGCTGTCGCTGGTCGTGGCGATGGCGAGCAGTGCGCCCGCCAGTTCTTCGGCACTGAGCGCATCGGCGCCGGTCGCCATCACCAGCTCGCCCAACTGGCTCTGCTTGCGAAGCCTGAGTTGTCTCGCTTTGTCGGTCAGCGCTTTGAGTTCGGCATCATAGGCTCTCCCGAGCGGCGTCGAGGGATCGCGTGGCTTACGCATGGAGAATGTCCTTCTTGTAAACGAAAGGACATTCCAGTTATCGTTCCTCTCGATCAGCGGCAATGCTCTGATATTTCATGAGATTGCCGCATCCCGAGATTGATGAAATCTTTCGAGGGCGCGCTTATACGTCGTGCCGACGTGCGCTTTTAGCGGTAATTGGTATGTCGCCATGGCGATCTATCATTTCTCCGCCAAGATCATTTCCCGCGCTGCCGGTTCGTCGGCGCTGGCGGCGGCCGCCTATCGTTCGGCCTCGCGCCTCCATGATGAGCGGCTTGGCCGACATCATGATTTCTCCAATAAGGTGGGCGTCGTCCACAGCGAGGTGATGCTGCCGGACGGGGCGCCGGAAGCATGGCGCGATCGGGAAAAGCTGTGGAATGATGTCGAGGCAGCCGAAATCCGCAAGGACGCGCAACTCGCCCGTGAGATCGAGTTCGCCATTCCACGCGAGCTCGACCAAGCGGAAGGCATCGCGCTGGCCCGTGATTTCGTCCAACGCGAGTTCGTTGATCGCGGCATGGTCGCCGATCTCAATGTCCATTGGGATGTCGGCCCTGACGGGCAGTCCAAGCCCCATGCCCATGTGATGCTCGGCCTACGCGAGGTGACCGAAGAAGGGTTTGGCGCCAAGGTCCGCGACTGGAACCGGACAGAACTGCTCACGCACTGGCGCGAAGCTTGGGGTACCCATGTGAACACCCGCCTCGCCGAACTCGATATTGATGCGCGGATCGATCATCGTAGCCTGGAAGCCCAAGGCATCGATCTGGAGCCCCAGAACAAGATCGGTCCCGCCGCTTCCCGCATGGGTTGCCAAGGCCATGACAGTGAGCGGCTGGAAGAGCATCACGCCATTGCCCGCGCCAATGGCGAGCGGATCATTGCCAATCCCGCCATCGCGCTCGACGCGATCACCCACGGACAGGCCACCTTCACCACCCGTGACCTAGCGATGTTCGTGCATCGCCACAGCGAAGGGAAGGATCAGTTCGATACGGTAATGGCGGCGGTGAAGGCGTCGCCAGATCTTGTCGCGCTGGGCAAGGATGGCCGCAGTGAACAGCGTTTCACCTCACGCGCCATGCTGGAGACCGAACAGCGGCTTGAACGTGCCACCGCCACGCTCGATGCGCGCCGCCATCATGGCGTCGCGGCGCGGCATGTCGATCGCGCACTGGCGCAGGCAGCGCAGCGAGGCATGGAACTCTCCGCCGAGCAGCGCGGGGCGCTCGAGCATGTGACCAGCCCCAAGGCCCTCAGCAATGTCATCGGCTATGCCGGCACCGGCAAGAGCGCGATGCTGGGCGTGGCGCGTGAGACGTGGGAGCAGGCGGGCTATACCGTGCAGGGCGCGGCGCTGTCGGGCATCGCCGCGGAAAATCTCGAAGGCGGGTCGGGCATCACGTCCCGCACCATCGCCAGTCTGGAACATCAATGGAGTCAGGATCGTGAACTGCTGACCGACAAATGCATCCTCGTCATCGACGAGGCCGGGATGATCGGTACCCGGCAGATGGAGCGAGTGATCCGCGAAGCCGAAAAGCACGGCGCCAAGGTCGTGCTGGTCGGCGATCCCGAACAGCTCCAGGCGATCGAGGCGGGGGCGGCGTTCCGCTCGGTCGCAGAACGGCATGGTAGCGTCGAGATCACCTCCATTCGCCGCCAGCAGGAGGAATGGCAGCGTGAAGCCGCTCGGGCGCTGGCCACGGGCCGGACCGGCGAGGCGCTGTCAGCTTATGAGGAAGCCGGCCATGTCCATGCCGCCGCAACGCGCAGCCAAGCACGTGAGGAGCTGATCGACCGCTGGGACCGGGATCGCGGTGCTAACCCGCAAGCGAGTCGCATTATCCTCACCCACACCAATGACGAGGTGCGCGAACTCAACGAGGCGGCTCGCGACCGGCTGCGCGGCGCAGGTGGGCTGGGCCAGGAGGTCAGCCTGACGGTCGAACGGGGAACGCGCAGCTTTGCCTCCGGCGACAGGGTCATGTTCTTGCAAAATGAGCGCAGCCTGGGCGTCAGGAACGGCACCCTTGCCACCGTGCAGCATGTCAATCAGCTGCGCATGACGGCGATGCTGGACGATGGCCGTGCCGTCGCATTCGACGTGAAGGATTATGCCGCGATCGATCATGGCTATGCCGCCACCATCCACAAGGCACAGGGCATGACCGTGGATCGGGTGCATGTGCTCGCAACGCCGGGGCTCGATCGCCATGCCGCCTATGTCGCGCTCTCACGCCATCGCGGCACGGTCGACCTCCATTATGGCCAGAATGATTTTGCCGATCGCGGCAGGCTGGCGCGCGCCCTCAGCCGCGAGCGCGGCAAGGACATGGCGTCGGATTATGCCCAGTCACCCGCGCCAGAGCGGCAGGCTGCACCAAAACCCGCCCGGTCTCCCTTCGAAGGGTTGGAGCTGCGGGCCGATCAGCCTGCCATGGCCGAACCGGCGGAAAGCATCATGGAGGTCCGGGATCGTGCGATCGCACGGCATGCCCGCGTCGTGCAGGCGATCTTCTCGATGCAGGATCAGGGCGCGGAAATGACGCCGGATCAGAGAAACGAACTCAAACAAGCCAGGCAGCAGCTGAACGGCCTGCGCGACCATGCGGCGCTCGACGCGGAAACCGCCTATGGCCGTAACCCGTCATTGGCCGCCGGAGCCGCGCGGGGTGACACGGAGCCAGCGCGCCTGGCCATCGTCCAGGAGCGCGAAGTTCGCACCGATCCGAACCTCAGGGCCGACCGTTTCGTCGAGCGCTGGAACCGCTACGCCAAAGCCGCGGAGCGCGCCTATGTCGATGGCGACTATGACCGGCGCCGCACCTGTCAGGATGGCATGCGGTCGATGGCGCGATCGCTGGAGCGCGATCCGCAGGTGGAATCGATCCTAGCCAACCGCAAGCGTGAACTCGGCATTGCCATCGACAGCGGGCGAAGGTTGGGGGCGGAGCTCGCGTTCAACCATGGGATCGACCTGGGGCGCGGCCGAGGGCTGGGGATCGGAGTGTGAGGACCAGCGGAGCGCCGAGGTTTATGTCGTCCTTGCATGGTCAACAACGGCAGATTGTTCATCATGCGATTCGTGCCGACTGGCCCGGCGAGAGATTCCTCCGTTTCGGAGTAAATAGTTATACCATCGCTAAATAACTGATTGCGGGGCCATTTTGGATTTGATAGCCAAGGAGATGCGGGGGAATAAATATGAGGGGTCGTGTCCTTCGCACGTTGGGTGATTTTGCGGGGGATGTCGTTTGTTTCGGTCTATCAATTTTCCAGAGGGTCTTGTTGTGGGCGGTGCCCGGGCTGAAACCACCCAGCCTGAATGACGTCCGCTGCCGTTGAGGGTGGCGGATTCGACGGAAGTTCCAAAACATCTTCCTTCTCGGATTCTGTCCTTTCCTCCTTTGTCCTTTTAGCGAAATTTCTCGGGGTTCCCGCTGATCCTGCGCAGATCGCGCACGATCATGGCGAGCCTGCGAACGGCTATGTGCTGGAGGATCTGGCGCGGATTTCAAAACGGCTGAAAATCGTTGCAAAGATCCGCTCCGCTTCGCTTGCCGATCTGGCGAAGCTGCCTTTGCCCGCACTCGCCGAACTGCGCGACGGACAAGTCGTCATTCTGCTGAAGGTTGATCAGCAGGAGGAGGCTCTCCGTCTCCTGGTCCAGCGCGGTGATGGCGACAAGCCGGAGGTGTGGACCAGCGGTGAAATGGATGGGCGTTTTGCCGGACGCTTGTTGTTGATGACCACGCGCGAGCAGATGGCAGGGACGTCGCGCCCGTTCGACATCAGCTGGTTCATTCCCGCGCTAGTCAAATATCGCAGCGCCCTGCGCGATGTGCTGATCGGCTCCTTCTTCCTGCAACTAATGGGACTGGTTTCCCCGATCTTCTTCCAGCTCGTGATCGACAAGGTGCTGGTGCATCAGTCAATGACCACGCTCGATGTGCTGGCGATCGGTCTTGCGACCGTTCTTCTGTTCGAGACGCTGCTCTCAGCCCTTCGTAACTGGCTCTTTGCCCATACCACCAACAGAGTGGACAGCGAGCTGTCGGCGCGCATGTTCCGCCATCTCCTGAACCTTCCGCTTTCCTATTTCGAGGCGCGGCGCGTCGGTGACAGCGTGGCGCGGGTGCGGGAGCTGGAGCGAATCCGGGAGTTCCTGACTTCGAACGCCGTGACCGTGGTGATCGACCTCTTTTTCACCATCGTCTTTTTCATCGTCATGTATCTCTACAGCCCGATGCTGACGCTGGTCGTGGCGCTGTCGATACCCATCTACGCGGCCATTTCGATCGTCATTACGCCGCCTTTACGCGCTAAGCTGGACGAGAAGTTCAAGCGCGGGGCGGAAAACCAGGCGTTTCTCGTCGAAAGCGTCACCGGCATAGGCACTTTGAAGGCTATGGCGGTCGAGCCGCAGATGCGCGCCAAATGGGAAAAGCAATTTGCCGGCTACACCAATACCGGCTTTGCGGTGGCGACGCTCGCCAATTGGGGCAGCCATCTCATCCAGGTCGTTTCCAAGCTGACGACAGTCGCCATCCTCTATTTCGGCGCGAAGGCGGTGATCGCGGGTGATCTGAGCGTGGGATCGCTGGTTGCCTTCAACATGCTCTCGGGACGCGTCGCGCAGCCGATCCTCCGCCTCTCGCAGCTCTGGCAGGATTTCCAGCAGGTCCGCATTTCCGTCGACCGGCTGGGGGATGTGCTGAACACGCCCGCCGAGCCTGAGCATAACCCCAACCGCGCCGGCCTGCCGCCGATCCGGGGCAAGGTCGAGTTCGATAAGGTTCGCTTTCGCTATCGGCCCGATGCGCCCGAAGCTTTACGCGGCGTCAGCCTCACGGTCGAGGCGGGCGAGATGCTAGGCATTGTGGGACCGTCGGGTTCGGGCAAGTCCACCCTCACCAAGCTGGTCCAGCGCCTTTACGTCCCTGAGCAGGGGCGCGTCCTGGTCGATGGCACCGACCTCGCGCTTGTCGATCCTGCCTGGCTGCGGCGCCAGATCGGCGTGGTGCTGCAGGAGAACATCCTGTTCAACCGCTCGGTGCGCGAGAATATCGCGCTTGCCGATCCCACCATGCCAATGGAACGGGTGATGGCTGCGGCAAACCTGGCGGGTGCGCATGATTTCATCCTGGAACTCTCGCACGGCTACGACACCGTCATTGACGAGCGGGGCGGCAACCTCTCTGGCGGGCAGCGCCAGCGTATGGCCATCGCGCGGGCGCTGATTGGCAATCCCCGCATTCTGATCCTTGATGAAGCGACCAGTGCGCTCGATGCCGAGAGCGAGGAGATCATCCAGACCAACCTTCGCCGCATCGCGCAAGGCCGTACGGTCATCATTATTGCCCACCGGCTTTCGGCTGTTCGCCAATGCCATCGCATCGTCACCGTCGAGGGAGGAGCGATCACCGAGATTGGCAATCATGAAAGCCTGCGCAAGTCCGGGGGGCGCTATGCGCAGCTCTACACCAAGCAGATGGGACAGGTGGCATGAAGGCCTGGGCCGCAGCGACCTTCCCGACGCTCAGCCATCATTGGCGGGTGCTGAAGATCAGCTGGACGATGCAGAACGAGGCGGACAAGGCCAAGCGTCCGATCAGTGACCATGAATTCCTGCCTGCGGCATTGGAGATCATGGAGAAGCCGCCCAGCCCGGGCCTGCGCATGCTCCTTCTTCTGCTCTGCGGTCTTTTCACCATAGCCCTTATTTGGTCCGCGATCGGCAAGGTGGATGTCGTCGCGGTCGCGAGTGGGAAGGTTATTCCATCCGCCAACGTAAAGATCATCCAGCCCATCGAAATCGGTTCGGTTCGTGCCATCCATGTGCGTAACGGTCAGCACGTCACAAAGGGGCAGTTGCTTGTAGAACTCGATCCGACCCTGGCAGGAGCCGATGAAGCGCAAGCGGGGCAGCAGCTTCTCTTCGCCAATGTGATCCGCGCGCGCAACGATGCATTGCTGGCCTATCTCGCCGGTAGACCGGGTCGCTTCATCGCGCCTCTTGGGACGCCTTCGGATGTATCCTCCACTCAGGCCCAGTTCGTTCGTGCTGCCATCGCGGAGTATAAAGCGCAGCGCGCGAGTCTGGGTGAGCAGCGCGCGCAGCAGGCCGCTGAACTGTCGTCCGCCGAAGCGGAAATCGCCAAGCTGAAAATGACCCTGCCTCTAGTGGAACGTCAACTTGCCGCGCGCAATGAGCTGGCGGAGAGGGGCTATTACTCGAAGCTGAAGGCTCTCGAATATGAGCAACTGCGCCTCGAGCATATCCAGAATATCGCGGTTCAGCGGGCTGCCGCTGCCAAGGCGCGTGCCGCAATGGGCGCGCTGGACGCAGAACTCTCCAAGCTGCGCGAAGGTTTTGCCAAGGGCGCGGTGACCGAACTCTCCGAAGCTACTGACAAGTCGGCCTTGGCGGTTCAGGAACTGCACAAATCGGAGCGTCGTCGAGCATTCCAGGAACTGCGCGCGCCGGTCAGTGGCACGGTGCAACAGCTCGCGGTTACAACCATAGGCGGCGTGGTCCAGCCTGCGCAGCCGATCATGGTGATTGTACCGGATGGAAGTGACGTCGAGGTCGAGGCCATGATCCTCAACAAGGACATAGGATTCGTGCGCGAGGGGCAGGAGGTGCGGGTCAAGCTCGAGGCCTATCCGTTTACAGACTATGGTTTGATCGAAGGTATGGTCGAGACGATCAGCCGCGATGCGATCGAGCAGAACCAGCAGGCGGCGCTCAGGGATGAGAAGAACCGACCGGTCCAGCCGGGTCTTGTCTATGCCGCGCGCATTCGCTTGAACCAGCGGACGATAAGGGTAGCTGGGAAGGATCAGCCGATTGGGCCTGGGCTGGCTGTGCAGGCTGAGATCAAGACGGGCGAGCGGCGGATTATTCAGTATCTGCTCTCACCCATCGTACAGTCGCTGGATGAAGCCGGGAGGGAGCGATGAAACTGGCACCTTGTTGGAGCCAGCTGGCTCTGTGTGCGATTGGCACAGTTCTTCTAAGCACGGCCGGATGCGCTGGTTCCAGCTATATGGGCATATCCTTAGCGCCTGTTCAAACTACATCGGAATTGCAGGAACTCGCGCAACGGGCACAGAATGGTGACAAGCAGGCCCAACTCGACCTCGGCATAAGGTTCGAAGAAGGCAACGGTGTCCCGCGGGATAAAGCCCGAGCGATGAAGCTCTACAGGCAAGCGGCGAGCGACAGCGGCGGGACGATGTGGGTCTACATGCCCTCAACCGGCAATGGCGCTAAGGGGCGGGTCGTTCCGCTAGGTGGTCAACCTAACATTACTGGATTAGTGGAAGCGCAGCTTCGTTTGCAAAGAATTCTTCTTGCTCAATGAATAAATAATTTTTTACAGGATTTCAAATAATGGCATGGTCATGGCAAGAAAAAGGTCCGGTGTTAGACAAAGAAAATGGCCTATATCTGATGAAATCTCCTCCTCCAGGAAGAGATAATTTTTGGTATTCCATTAAGGAAATAGATACCGATAAAACGGTATTTTCGTTTGAATGTCAGTCAATTGGTGGTGAATTCTTTACAGACCAAGAAAAATTGAAATATCCGGGATACGGTGGCTGGGCACATTATTTGGTGGCGAGACATACCTTAACGGAAGAGCAGATGGCTATTATCGAAGAAGCCTTGTGTGCTTCTCGTAATAGGCATGGTGGATTTGGTTTATTCAAGGACGGAATACCGAGCAAAGCGTTGGTAACGGTCAAATATGTTCAGTATCTGGAGGGGTATTGATCGTGGGAGCAACGGTACAGCAAGCAACTGATACGCTCAAATCCTATTTGAGTCTGCCGAATGGACAGCAACCGACTAGGCAGCAGGTATTAGACGTCATTCGTTCGGTCGAATGGACGGTTCCAACTGACAAAACCGTACTGCTATATAGCGGTAATTTTGCTGGCCTTGTAGAGAGAGAAGGTGGTGCAGATGCCCCGAATACAGTTGGTTCATGGCAAGTTCGTGATGCGATCAAAAACAGCGCACCGGACAAGTTCTTTGTCGATATGGATACCGGCATGGGGCAAGTTCTCAACGCTTCGGATGGCACCGGTGAGAACTTAGTTAGAGAAGTTCTTTTTAGGGCTGGACTGTCCGATAGTCAGGCAAAAGCAGAGATCGCATCTCTTTGGAACGAGCTGTCCAGTCAAATCGCCAATCAGGCAAAAGGTAATGTTCTTGTTATTGCGGCGGATACGACGGATTTTATTGTCGTAGATGGGGTTAGATATGATAAGGTATTAGCCAATACCGAACTTCCAAATCTTATTCGCAATAGCAATGTTACGAATATCAACGGAATACCTCGAGACGTTCTACTTTCTTTATATAATTCTGAGGAGCTGTCTTTTGATTCAGAGGTCGCGAAAAGCAACTTGCTTGAGCGTATTTCTGGAAAGTCCATCGGCGACATCATAGATAATTTTCAATATGATCTGTATAAGGATGGAGATGCTCTTAAAATTCGAGTAGCGATTTCGGACGATTATTTCGTTAACAATGGGATTTCCGGTGTAAACGGCATCGCGCCGGAAGCAAAGATTTCCTATAAAAATTATTCTTTGGATACCTTACCAAATTTTACAGATCCGGAAACCGGGCTTTTTGTCGACCGCCAGGTGAGATTGACGGAACGCATAGCATTTTCCGGCGCTATGCTGGGTAGTTTGCAAAAAGCCGGTTCCTTTACGCTGAAACTCGCAACAGCCTTGGGAGAAGCGGCATATATCAACCAACTTGCAACGGACCTTCGCTTTGGTACTCCGGGAGATGCAGCAAAAACTGTAGCTGGTTTTGAGGCCGCGCTGAAGGCCGGTGAAGTTGGCTTGGTAGCAGGCGCGCGGCTCTCGAAGTGGGTTTCGAGCCCCTATTTAAGGGGAGCGATTACTGTGCTTTCCGGAGTTGCGGCTGGCATTGGCGGCGAACGGCTGGTCCAACATGCGATCGATACTCTTAACCCGTGGGCATGGTCTGATTCGATTGATCAAATCGATCTGGACATGAACGCCCGAATATCCAGCTTTTACGAAACATCAGATGGAGAATTTTATAATAATGCTGGTATATTAGAGAGGATACAGCAGTTTACACTGAATCCGTATACGGCAACGGATCTTCTGCAGGGGCAAAGTGTAGAGATATTCCACAAGAACGTGGTGGGAAGTGGCTTATCTACTGCCGCCATAAGTTTTAACAATACATCAAAAAATTTCATTCTTGAGAAAATTATTTCCCTAGATGAACTGAGTAGCGATAGAATCTTACAGTTTGTTACATATTCAACCCATGGCGATGCTGAAGTAAACTCGCACAATGGAGAGATGTATTACCGCGTAGTGGACCAAAACAATAATGTAGTAATTGAGGGACCACATTCTAAGTTTGATGTTGCGATAGAGGGGGATGTTTATAGGCAGAGCTATGATGTTGATTTTGAAAATGGTGAATCAAGCTCTTTCGTTATTGGGAAGAGTGCCGCACCTACCACTTCGTCTGGAAGACTTATTCCGCGCAATAATCTACAACAGGAAACGGGGGCCCCTGATCTCAACCAGTCCCAAGGCGCCAATACTTCTGAATACTATGCGGTAGCTACAAATCGCTCAATTGCAAGCGGTGGCGGACAGATTTCGAGCAGCCGAATAAGAGATATCATTATCGCGAAATATTTAGACCCGAAGGATGTTAAAGGCTCCCGATCCGCTATCAAAGAAAAGATTCATGCTCTTGGAACCGCCGAACAGGTTGCCGGAATTCTTGGTGGCACATTGGGCAGGGCACTAGGGGGAGATGATCCATTTCAGCAGGTCCTTTTTTCCGGTATGCTGGGTTCTTTGTCTCAGAGCTTTGCCGATGGCATTATCGCGGGCAGCCTGACAAAGTCTTCCACGCAAATGGTTAAGACGGCCATTGCTGAGTTTCCAGACCATATACTTACATCCGCTGTAGGCGCATTTTCGTCATTCCTAACAGCGGAACTGGTGAATACCATTGGATTGGGCGGGTTTGCGGGGCAGCTGGCGAACACCTCAGCGGGTTATGCCATCGGGCAACTTGCCAACCAGTTGATCATCGAAGGCAACAACTTGTCGCAGGCTTTGCAGTCGCTGGACTGGGCCCAGTTTGGAAATGTGGTTGGCGGCTTTGTCGGATCCTTCCTTGCTTCGAAGGTCATCAGCTTCGACACGGTGGGTGGACAGATCGGATCGTCGGTCGGCGCGGCTCTCGCTCCTCTTGGAGTTAATGCCCTTCTAGCACCGGCAGGGCTGGTTTTGACACCTATCGGTGTTGCTGTTGTTGCCTTTGTCGGCTTCATTGTGGGCGGCCTAATCGGTTCGATCGTGGGCGGCACACCTCGCTCCGGTGCAGATTCACAATGGAGTGAAGCTGAGAACAAGTTCGTCGTTGCGAACGTGTGGTCCAAACATGGCGGCTCGAAACAGGCCGCGCGTTCTGTTGCATCGGCCGTATCAGAAAGCTTCAACGGCATTCTTTCTGCAACTGGAGGCGCACTCATCGATCCTGATGCCGTTCAGTCCGGCAATTACGGCATGCGGGGCAAGAAATTTGTTTATAAGCCTTATTCGACCAAGAGCAGCGATGCGATCACCCAAAAATTTTCTGGCAAAGATGCGGCTGTTCGTCTGATAGGCTATGGTGTTTATACCGGCCTTAGCGATCCAGATTTTAAGATCGCGGGCGGCGATATCTATGTGAAGCGCGCGCTCTACAACACCTTCGAATTGGGCGGCCTGGATCCGCGCAACTTCGACACCAATGTTCTGCTCGGCAATATCGGCGCGGCGCAGCAATATGAAAGCTATCTCGCCAATTCCACCGTTATCAATGCGATAGTCTCCGCTGAACCCAATAGCGTGTTCGCGATTGAGACGCTTCTGACCCTCGCGCGCGCCAACGAGCTTGGCCTCACCCGCAGGGCGGCATCCGACTGGTTCGGCGGCTTCTCCTTCCTCATGACAGAAGCCCGCACGAACGCTGCAAATGTCGTATTCGAGTTCGATTACGATCCGGCGAGCAACCAAATCAGTCGCCTGATCGGCGTCGGCGACTATACGTTAGGCGACGCCATCGACATTGCCGGCCAGACGACGATCGAAGCCGGCGCTGCGAACGACGTCATCGACCTGCGGACCAAGAAGCTGGCCGATCAGAGCGGTTATACCGTCAACGGCGAGTTGCAGGACGACATCGCCGTATCGGGCGCGGATTTCACCGCGACCAGCGTGACCATCAGCTTTGCTTCCGGCGAATCGCGCAAGCAGGTCACTGTCGCTGTCGCGGGCGATGCCGACACGGTGATCGAGAGCTTCCTCGCGGCCCTCTCCAACAGCTCAGGCATGAGCGCCATTGGTGGTGACGCGACGGCGACGATTATCAGCGACGCCTCCTCCGCCGCTCACCTCATGGTAGGAAGGAGCTTCGCGTCGGAGGCCGACGGCTATGCCGTCTTCCGCCTCAGCCTGTCGAAGGCGGTCGGCACAGATGTGACCGTGAGCCTCGCGCTGGCGGACGGTCGCGCGAGCGGCCAAGGCGCCGATTATGGCGCCACGGACGCCAGCAATGTGCAGGTTTCCATCGACGGCATCAACTGGACCAATGCGACCAGTGCGACCTTCGCGGCGGGCACGACCCAGCTTTTCGTACGCACGGCGGTGATCGCCGACAATGTCCTCAATCCCGAATATGTCGGCCCCACCACAAACCCGATCACCGGACAAGTGACGCCGGGTAACGGCAAGCTGCAATATCTCAATGTCGAGGGCAATGAGAGCTTCACCCTGACGGCTACGGTGACGGCAGGGGCGGGCGCACTCGCCAATGGCGCGACGCCGATATCGGGCAAGGGCACGATCATCGACGCAACCAGCGGCTTCAAGCCCTATGTATGGCTCGACAATGTGATCGTGCATGAGGACAGTGGCACCGCGACCTTCACGATTTCGCGCAGCCGGAGCACGAGCGAGGTAGCATCCATTACCTTCTCCACCGCTGACCGGCGCGAGCTTGCCATCGACGTCGCCGCCACTGTCGATGGCGGTGCGGGCAACGACACAATCTACGCCTCGGACCTGGGCGACAACATCTTCGGCGGCACTGGCAACGATACGCTCTATGGCGGTCGCCTGGACGACTGGCTCCTGGGCGGCGATGGCGACGACGTGCTCGATGCGGGCACGGCCGACCAGAACGCGCTCGGCGGCGACGGCAATTATCTGAACGGCGGCGCGGGAAACGACCTGTTGCGCGGCCGGGAGGGCTCCGACTGGCTCGAGGGCGGTGAAGGCGCCGATACGCTGACCGCTGGTGCAGGCGACGATATCCTTGCAGGCGGCGCCGGCGATGGAGATATCCTCACGGGCGGCCTGGATAACGACCAATATCTGGTGCGGTTGGGCGAGGGCGCCGATATTGCCGAAGACGAACCCAATGGCGCGCCCGCCGCACAAGTGGGCGGAGGCGATTATGTCAGCCAACGCATGGCGGGCTTGCTTGCCGGAACGATCAAGAAGAATTGGGTCGGCGATGCGCCTGGCGTCGTGCAGAAGGCGGCAATCGGTGGCGAGGATGCGATCGTCTTCGGCGCAGGCATCAGCCTCAATGACATCCAGATGATCCGGTCGAGCACGGACAGCGACGACCTCATCATCCGCGTGATGCAGACCAATGCAAGCGGTATCACCACCTTCACCGGTACGCAGCTGACCGTGAAGGACTGGTTCTCAGATTACTTCAAGCGGATCGAATGGCTCAAATTCGCCGACGGTAACGAAATCCGCATCGGTGATATCACCAGCTTCATCGTGGGTGGCAGCGGCAACGATGTGCTGATCGGCACCAGCGGCAACGACTTCGTCTATGGCGGCGACGGCGATGACCAGCTCCAGCTCCTTGGCGGCGACGACATCGGCAATGGCGGGACCGGCAACGATCTGGTCGCTGGTCATTCGGGCCAGGATCTGCTGGTCGGCGGCCTAGGCGTTGACCAGTTGATCGGCGGCAAGGGCAAGGATGCCCTTTCGGGCGACGGCGGCGGCGATGACCTTTATGGCGGCGATGACAATGACATCCTGTCCGGCGGCCGCGGTGATGGCGATGTGGTCGTAGGCGGCGCGGGCGACGACATCTTCAAATATTCGCGTGGTGATGGCCGCGATGAACTGTTCGATGATTATTCCGCGCATTGGGATGTCGTCTGGAGCGCTTCTGACCAGTGGAACGAAGCTGCGGGCTATCATTATAACGAGCAGACCGGTGAGGTAACTGGCCCCGGCGGCGCCTATCTCCGCAAGAATGTGGGTACGGCTCAATCGCCCAATCTACAGTGGCTCGGCCGGTTCGATTACGACGATCTGACAGGCACCCTCAGTGTCTTCAACCCTCCTGCTGGCAGTGCGGTTGTCGCCAATAGCGGCACCGATACCATCGAGTTCGATCCTGGCATCAAGATCCAGGATATCGTCCTGTCGCGCCCTGCGGGCTCCAACGATCTGATCCTCAACATCGCTGATGAGAATAGCGAGTTTTCGACGGCCAATTCGATTGGCGACAACATCACGATCAAGGACTGGTATAATTTGCCTTGGCAGATCGAGAAGCTTGCCTTCTATCAGACGGGCATCCTCGACATCAGCGCAGGCGTTACCAATCTGATCGCAGGGACCGATTATGCGGACGGGACCGACATCACGCCATTGGCCGGAACGTCGGGAGCGGACTGGATCACGGGCGGCGCAGGCGACGATATCATCGCGGGCGGCTCAGGTAACGACATTATCGCGGGCAATAGCGGCTTCGACACGCTGAAAGGCGAGATGGGCGATGATGTCCTTTATGGCGGCGCCGGTAACGATATCCTCGATGGCGGCAAGGGCAACGACGTTCTGATCGGCGGCGCGGGACAGGATACGGCTTCCTATGTCTCGGCGAGCGGTTGGGTTCGCGCCGTGCTTTCGGCGAGCTGGTCGAACGCTGGGGAAGGCGCGGGCGATAGCTATGACAGCATCGAGGACTTGACCGGCGGCGCTGCCGCCGACATCCTGGGCGGCGACGAAGATGACAATGTCCTGACGGGTGGCCAGGGTAACGACACGCTGAGAGGCGGTTCGGGCGATGACACCTATGTCTGGAACATCGGGGATGGCGCCGACAACATCAAGGATGCCGCATTCTCCATAGAACAGGCCGTGACGAGCGCGGGCCTTCTGGCCGATGGATATTCGGTCAAGTCCTGGGCGGCCACCGGCGCGACCGAGCCGGTTTCCGGCTACCGTTATTGGCGGCTGCAGATCCAGAATTCCAGCGGCGCGTTGGTCTATGACAGCAGCAGCTATGTCTATGCTGCAGGCGTTACGCCCGCCGCACCGATCCCTTCCGCCTATATCCAGGAGGGCTGGCTTGGCGGATTCTCGAGGACGAACGGGCAGCAGGTCACCCGCTTTGCCTATGACAGCTCCGTATCGAGCGGCGAGGATGTGCTTGAGTTTGGGCAGGGAATTGGCCTCGGCGACCTCAAGTTCACGCGGACCGGTAATGATCTTCTGATCCAATACACGGGATCGTCGACTGCCCAACTCATCCTCTACGATCAGTTCACGGCCAATGGCGCCATCGAGACGTTGCAGTTCGCCGATGGATCATCCGCATCGTTGAGTTCGATAGTATGGGCGACAAGCTCGGCGCAGGTCACGGGGACGTCGGGCGATGACCTGATCGTGGGACAGTGGGGTAGCCTCGCCGACAATCTCGCTGGCGGAGACGGGAATGACGTCCTCGTTGGATACGCCGGCGATGATCTCCTCTATGGCGGGAATGGCGACGATATTTTCGAAGGGGGTGCGGGCGCGGACCGGCTCGACGGCGGCGCTAATTCGGCGGCAACCGAAATCGGCTGGGGTGACAGTGCACGCTATGTGCGTTCAGCAGCAGGCGTGCAGGTCAACCTCGCAGCCGGAAGCGGGACCGGCGGGGACGCGGAGGGCGATCTACTGATCGGCATCGAGAATGTCACAGGCTCGCAATTTGCCGACACGCTGACCGGGGATGCGGGGGGTAATCGTCTATCCGGTCTTGGCGGTAACGACGTGATCAATGGCGGCGACGGCGCGAACGTCCTCGACGGCGGTGATGGCGATGACTTCATCAACGGTGGCATTGACGACGACAATATCGATGGCGGCGACGGCAACGACGTCATTTACGCGCTCGATGGCAATGATCTGGTCCAGGCTGGCTTGGGCAATGACGAGGTTTATGGCGGCGCCGGGAACGATCAGATTCTCGGCGATGCCGGCGATGACCGGCTCGAAGGCAATTGGGGCAACGATCAGTTGCAGGGCGGCGATGGCGCGGATGTCCTGGTCGGTGGCGACGGCAACGATACGCTCATTGGCGGAGCAGGCTCCGATTGGTTGCAGGGCGATGCCGGTGACGATGTCTATCTCTTCGATGCGCGTTCAGGCAGCGACACGATCGCGGATGGCTCAGGGATCAACAGCATCGTCTTCGACCAGTCGGTCGGCATCGATGATATCTGGCTGACCCGCCAGGGCAATGATCTGAAGGTCGGCGTTATCGGTGGCGACGCGACGATCACCGTCAGCAATTATTTCAGCACCACGAATCCGGCTCGCATCCGTACCATCAGCACCGCCACGCACAGCCTGTTCCTCAACTATGCGACGCCGCTGATCGGTACCATGTCGGCCAGCAGCGCATCCACGCCGGGCAGCATGCCTGCGGCGATCACCGCGCAATTAGCAGCCTACTGGCATGAGGGCCACAAGGCGAAGCCAACCGGAAGTGCGATCACGCTTGCAATCAACGAGGACAATGCCAGCGGATCCGTGGCGACGGGTGCCGTCGATCATGACGAGAATATTAGCGGCTACCATCTTGGAACCGAACCGGCCAATGGCGTTGTAACGATCGATGCGGTGACGGGCGTGTTCGTCTATACACCGAATGCGGATTTCAATGGAGCGGACAAGTTCGGCGTTGTCGTTACGGACACCGATGGCCAAGCGGCGGAGATTTCCGTTACCGTCACCGTGGCGCCGGTTAATGATGCCCCACGCAATCTTCGCGTTCAGAACGGCGGTACGGCCACAATTCAAGAGGGTGCTTTCCCTGGCGCCCCCGTTGCGGTTTTCGAGGCCAGCGATGTCGACGGCGACAATTTCAACTTCACGCTGGCCGATGATGCCGGTGGGCGTTTCGCTATTACCACCGACGGCATTCTGCTCGTTCAAAATGCGGCGCTAATCGATTATGAGGCGGCGTCCTCGCACCTTATTCGCATCCGTGTGACCGATACGCATGGGGCCGTCCTTGAGCAAGACGCCACCATATCGGTGACTAATCTCAACGAAGCGCCCAATACGCCATTGCTGATCCAGCAGGCCGGCATGGCTTCAGAAACCTCGTCTGGTGGTCTGGCTGGCAGTTGGGTGGCGCGGTTCGCGCTGTCCGACGTCGATGGAACCACCCCCAGCCTACGACTTGTCAATAATCCCTCAAATCGCTTTGAGGTTGTTGGCAACGAGGTTCGCTTTGCCGGCGGGTACGAGCCGGATTTCGAAAGCCTGTATAATGCCGGACTCACCGCTTCTGACAGTGATGGCGATGGCTTGATGGAGATCGTGCTCGGCGGCTCTGTTGATGCAACCGACGGCAGCCTTTCCTCATTTGGCTCTACAGATTTCGCGATCCGCATTGAAGACACGAATGAGGTGCCAACCGCTCTCGATTGGCTGCCGAGTGTAGCTTCCGTTGCGGAACGCGATCGGGTTGCCAATGGAACGGCGTTGCCGGCTGTTGCCATTGGAACTTTCAATGTTATCGATCCCGACATCGCCGGATTCGCTAACGCCAGCTACAACTATTCGGTGTCCGACAGTCGGTTTGAGATTGTGGGCAATATCCTGCGTCTGAAGCAGGGCGCGGCACTTGACTACGAAGCTAGCAGCACTGTCACGCTGACGGTCACGGCGACGGACCAGAGTGCTTCGCCATTCTCGATCCAGCGTGTGCTCGACATTGCCGTTGCCAATCGGGACGATGTGTTGGAAGGCGACGCCAATGGCAACACGCTCATCGGCCAGCAAAACCGAGATATTCTCTATGGCTTCGGCGGCAACGATACCATCGATGGAGGCGATGGCGACGATCTGATCGATGGTGGGTCAGGCGACGATCAGTTGTATGGCCAGAGCGGCAATGACACGATCCATGGCGGTGATGGAGCCGATACGCTTCATGGCGGGGCAGGCAATGACATTCTCTATGGTGAAGCCAATGACAGCGACACCTTCGACGTCATTTATGGCGGCGACGGGAATGACCAACTAAATGGCGGTGACGGCGACGATATGCTGCTTGGTGGCCTGGGTAGCGACCAGTTGATAGGCGGAGCGGGTTGGGACTGGGCCGATTATAATATGTCGAGCTTGGGCCTGGCTGATACGACAGGGGTGACAGCCGATCTTGTCACGCCTTCCGCCAATACAGGTGCCGCGGCGGGAGACAGTTATTCCAGCGTCGAAAACCTCCGGGGCACGGGCGTTGCCGATGTGCTCAGTGGAGACAGTTCCGCTAACTGGCTTCAAGGCATGGGCGGTAATGATACGTTACGCGGTCGTACCGGTGATGATAATCTTCAGGGTGGGAGCGGCAATGACACGCTCTATGGCGACGATGGCGCCGATACCCTGCAGGGCGACGATGGTGATGATATCATCTATGGCGGGGGCGGTAACGACACGCTCCTTGGTGGCGCGGGCAATGACCAACTCTATGCCGAAAGTGGGGACGATTATCTGGATGGCGGCGCGGGGAACGATATCCTCAATGGCGGCATTGATAATGACACCTATATCGTCACGCGATCCTCGGATGCCGACACCATCTACAATTATGACCCCTCAGGGGCCGATGTCGATGTGCTCGGTTTCCAGGACACGACCGGAGCGATCAACGATGAGGATCTCTGGTTTGAGAAGACCGGCAACGATATGCGGATCAGCGTCATCGGCACGAGTTCCAGTGTCCTCATCAAGGACTGGTACCTGATCTCCGACGCCAGCAGCCGGGCCAGCTACAAGATCGACTTCATCATCGCCGGCACGCGTTACAGCAGCCAGATCAACGTCGAAGGCCTGGTTCAACTGATGGCGACCAAGACCAAGCCGACGACGGCCGTCCAGCGTGACGCGCTGATGGCGGATCTTACGTACAAGGCGCAATGGGCAACCTATTGGGGCACCAATGCCAAGCCCGTGATGTCGGCAATCGGCAATCGGACCGTGAACGAGGATGGCACGATCAGCCTGACCGTCACGACCACCGACGATATTACGCCGAACGCCAACATCCAGATGTCGGCGAGCGTGATTTCCGGCGGTGCGGTTATCGCCAATGGGGGCCTTGTCTTTGGCGCAGCGAATGCCAACGGCCAGCGCAGCTTCACCATCACACCGGTTGCCAATGCCAGTGGCACGGCAACCATCCGCGTCCAGGCGACTGACGCAGGCGGTGTGACGGAGACCCAGGAATTTACGGTCACTGTCCATCCAGTTGCGGATACACCCGTGATTGCGTCCTTTGTCGGAGGTTCGGGAACGGCTGGTCAGGCGGGCGGAATCCCGCTCACCCTTAACGTCACTTTCCCCGATAACGATGGCTCTGAGGTCCAGGAAATCTGGGTTGCAGGTGTACCGGCGGCCGTCACGTTGAGTGCGGGCATCTATGACGGCACTTCGGGCCTGTGGAAGCTCACGCCGGCCCAGACGAGCGGCCTTAAGGTGAATGCGCCAGCAGGCTGGAGCCAGGATCTTTCGCTTTCCGTCACGGCGCGCGCAACTGAAGGTGGGCAGACCGCAATCTCGGCGGTGAAGACAACGACGGTGGTCATCAATGCCCCGCCGAGCGGGGCGAGCCTGTCTGGCTCGGTCAACGAGAACGCCGCAAATGGTACCATTGTCGGCACCGTCTCGGGTATCGATCCAGATGCTGGCGATACCTTCACCTTTGCGCTCCTTAACAATGCCAGCGGGCGCTTTGCGCTCACTTCGGCGGGTGTGCTCAGTGTCGCCAACGGATCGCTGCTGAACTATGAGGCTGCTACGTCACACGCCATTACCGTGCGGGTCACTGACAGCTTCGGCCAATTCAAAGATCAGGCGCTCACGGTCGCCGTCAACAATGTCAATGAAACGCCCAACGCGCCCGATAACGGCACGACGAAATGGTCCTTCTTCGATGAAACGGGCCTCACCTCCAATTCTGCGAATGCCTATGTCGTGGCTGGTTTGTTCGGGCTCACCGATCCGGACGGCGGAACGCCGCTGTTGCGCTTCGCGGATGGCAGTACTTCTCAAGGCTGGTTCTATATCGATGGCAATACGGTTCGCTTTCAGCCCGGACTCAATTTCGATTTCGAATGGTTCCGGGCGAATGGCTACGGCATCAATGATTGGAATGGGGATGGACGTCTCGATGCCCATGTCGCCGACGTAGGGCTTAAGGCATTCGATGGTAGCCTCTGGTCCAACCAGGAACTCATGCAGGTGTTCATTTCCGACGTGAACGAACGCCCCAACAATCTCATTCTTGAGGCATCGAACGTCTTCTCTGAAACACTAGGGGGCGATCCGGCTCATTCAGGGAATCTGATCGCGCGATTCACCATGGCCGATCCGGATGGCACGACACCCAACATTGTGATCCTTGGCGGCAATCAGAATGGATGGTTCCAGACTTGGGGCAACAACCACATCCAGTTCTCGTCGGGTGTTAATTTCACAGCTGACTGGCTGCGCGCTAACAAAGGACAGTTTGGCACCGATGCGGACTTCTACTATGATACCGACGGCGATGGACTGAAGGAAATCCGGGTCGCAACATTGACATTGGCTGCCCGGGACGCCAGCGGCGCGCTGTCCGATCCCTTTTATTACAATGTCCTCATCGAGGATAAGAATGAGACCCCTTGGTGGGCTGCAGACCCGTTCTCGTTCAATCTCAACGAGAATACAAACTGGTATCAGTTCGTCGGCGCGGTGTGGGGTGCGGACATCGACGGCCCATCCAGCGAACTGCGCTATGTCTTCTCGAACTGGGATCGCTATTGGGACGGTAATCTCAACGCTTGGGTCTCGCGTAGCACTGATCAGCGTTTTGTCATGTCCGAAACCGGTAACATCTACGTCAACGGGAATCAGAATATCAATTACGAGGATGGTCTGAGGACGCTAGGCTATCAGACCCTGATCTACGACAAGGCGTTCGGGGCGAACAACAGCTACCGATACGGTACGGTCAATATCAATGTTAAAGACGTCAATGAGCAGCACACGCTGGCCAATCGCTCCTTCAATGTCAATGAATCCAACACCGCTCTAGGACCATGGGTAGGTGTTACGGCAACATCTGGCGAGCTTCTCAATGCCAAATCGTTGATGCTGTCCGACGCGGAAGGCGGCGCCAATATCAGCTACCGCTTCTCCAATGGTTCGCAGAATTGGGGGCCTTGGAGTATCGATGCAGCGACTGGTGCGATCTGGATGACGGGAGGAACAGATTATGAGTCTCTTGTCGAAGTTTACGAGACCCAAGGCTATTGGGACGAATATGGCGGCTATTACGAATATCAGGTTTATACCGGCCGAGATCCATCCCGGGCGACATTCAACCTGGGCGTTCAGGCGATTGACAACAGTTCGGGTCAGATAGCCTCGGCAACCATGACGCTTAATGTCGCTGACGTGAATGAAGACGTTTCCTATGCATCCTACCTGACGGGCAGTTCCAAGGGAAATTGGATCAAGAGAGGTGATACCGAATATTGGATCATGGCGAACTCTTCGGCAGTGACCCGTTATATCACGCCACTCGTCACTGATCCCGAACGCCAAGGTGTTACCTATTCCATCTCGAACCTGAGCTATAGAGAATATAATGTTGTTTCGGGTGGAAGTGGCGAGATCAACGCGACGGCTATGCCGAATATCAACATTGATTCTTCTGGACGCATCAGTTTCTGGGTTCCCGGACAGGATTGGGACGGCGAATGGGAGGGCGGCCTGAAGATCGGAGGCGTCAGGAGAACCTCAAGCGTTGACGCAACCTTCACGCTCAACATCCTAAACGGCGATCGTACCACTTATATTCCGATGAAGATCACTTTCATTCGCCGTGGGCAGACAACGCCTCCCGTCACGCTGGATCTCGATGGCGATGGCCTCGAACTTGTGGCTGCCGATATCTCTACGACAACCTTCGATATGGACTTGGATGGAATCGCGGATCGTACTGGCTGGCTCAGCGGTGACGATGGTTTCCTCGCGCTGGATCGTAACGCCAATGGTGTAGTCGACAATATCAGCGAAATCTCCTTTGTGGAGGATGCCGAAGGGGCTGTGTCGGACCTTGAAGGGTTGCGAGCCTATGACAGCAATGCCAACGGCTTCCTTGATGGTGGCGATGAACGTTTCGCCGAATTCCAGATATGGCGTGATATCAACCAGGATGGCATCAGCCAGACTGGGGAGCTGTTCTCGCTTTCGGCGCTGGGGATCGCACAGGTCAACCTGACGCTCAACTTGACAGGCGAGGCTCCGGGAGGGGCCGATAACGTGATTTATGCGACCTCGGAATTTTTGCGCGATGATGGTACCAGCGGAGCCGTCGGTGACGTTTTCCTGTCGTTCGATCCCTCCGATATCGGGATCGCCGCTCCAGTCATCCTTGACTATGACGGTGACGGTGCTGGCCTGATTTCGGTAACCTCAAGCACAGTTCGCTTTGATATGGACGGCGACGGCGCGACCGAACGCACAGGCTGGATCGAATCCGGGGATGCTTTCCTGGCGTTGGATCGCAATGGTGACGGTGAGATCTCGGATATTGCCGAAATCTCCTTTGTCGGCGATCTGGAAGGCGCAAAGACCGACCTTGAGGGCCTTAAGGCATTCGATAGTAATGGCGATGGTGTGCTTGATGCGCTCGATGCGCGCTTTGCCGAGTTCAAGCTCTGGTTCGACACCAACAGCAACGGCATCTCGGATGCGGGTGAGGTCAAGAGTCTCGCTGAAGCGGGGATCAGCGCCATCGGTCTTTCGTCAATCGCGCCGGAAAACGCCAACGACGGTGGCAACATCATCTACGGCAAGGCGAGCTTCAGCCGCACGAATGGCACCACTGGTACGGCTCTCGATGCCGGGCTTGCCTATGTGCGCGGTGACGGCAGCGCTGGTGAGGCTTATTCGGCATGGGCGGGGGCCGGAACGCCCGCCACTTCGGATGTTGCGATTGTCCCGGCGATCGACGTCGAGCGGCAGGAATATGAGCGTAAATCCAAGCGCTATATGATCTCGACAACCGGCGGTCAGATGTTCGTTCGTCGGCGGAGTGACACCGCCGTTCTGGACGGGCGCTCGGGTCTGGTCGATCCGGCCACCATCCTGTCCTTCTCCAACAAGGACATCGGCATGCTTTCGCCGATCATCCTCGATCTGGATGGCGACGGCGTCGAGATGCGTTCGATCAAGAAAGCCAAGGCCGCCTTTGACATGAATGGCGATGGCATTGCCGACAATACCGGATGGGTTGGGAAGGGTGATGGGTTCCTGGTCATCGATCGTGACGGTGACGGTAGCATTACCAGCGCTTCGGAACTCAGCTTCCTCACCGAGAAGAGCAATGCCAAGAGCGATCTTGACGCGCTTGGAGCACTCGATTCCAACAAGGATGGCAAGATTGACGCAAGCGACACCCGCTTTGGCGAATTGAAGATTTGGGTGGATAGCGATGGTGATGGTGCGACCGATAGCGGGGAACTCAAATCCCTGGCCGATCATGGTATCACCTCGATCAGCCTGTCATCGCGTGCGGTCGAGCAGAATGTGAAGATCGGATCGAATGTCGTGCTGGCCACTTCCACTTTCACGCGTGCGAACGGCTCGGTGGGGACCGTAGGCGACGTAGCGCTCGCCTATAAGCCCGGCGAGGCGGCAAACGAGCCAGCGAGCGGGTGGGAGACCATATTGGCGCGCATGACGCAACAGATGGCCGCGTTCGGGGCAGAAGCGGGAGAGGGTGAACTGAACACCCGCTATGTCAAGGCCGAAGCGCTCTATGATTATTTCGCGGCCTGATTATAGGACTGTCGCATGAATGAGACGATACAGAAGGGAGCGGCCGCGGCCGCTTCCACGCCGCCCACGGTAAGCCACATGCTGGGAGAGATGACCTGGCTCCTGACGCAGTCCCCGCTGCATCGAGGGCTTTCGATCGGCGACATCGAATGGCTGTTGATGCCGGCGCTGATCCACCAGCAATTCTATGTTTTCCGCGATGGCGACAGACCGGTGGGCCTGGCGCTTTGGGCGAAATGCAGCCCGGAAGCCGAGAAAAAGCTGGAGGGCGGGATGATCGAACCGGCCAACCGTCTGACGCTCGAGGAGTGGACGTCTGGCGAGGTGATCTGGCTTGTTGACCTCATCGCGCCTTTCGCAAACGGAGAGAACAAGCATCGGGAGATCATGATCGCCGATCTGATTTCCGGGCCGCTAAGCGGCAAAGCCTTCAAATTCCATCAGACTGATCCGAGGTCAGGTAAGCGGACCGTGCAAACGGTCGATGGGGACGCTGGCGAGAAGCTCAAGGTTGCCATTGAAGCCTCTCTGGCAAGCAAACAATAGAGGAGTGGAAGCCTGGAGCCGGGCGACGCCTGAGATATTGTAGGACGATGATAGGGATCGCCTTGACAAAATCTTGTTATCGATCAATACGTTTCAATGAATCCAAAGATGGATCATGTATTCGTTGTAGTAAATTTTGGTTATTTTATTATATTATTATTTAATAATATCTTACTTTCAATTAGTTGTTGCGGGAATTTGTATCCTGCCGCCGTATCTGCGTTTGTAATGATACAGTTAACGTGACTTGTCCACTGCCAGGTGACCAACTTTGCTCGAGCATCGACTAAGCAGTTCTGCGCCGGGCCAAGTCATTCGGATTGTAGGCTGCTGAATGCAAATGTTGCCCAAGCACGCATAAGGTTCCGCCGACGATCGAGGAAGTCGGTTCGACGGTACGCTGCTTCCACACGATCGGCGAGTTTGTGTGCGAGCGCCTTGTCGACAATTTCTTTTGGTGTGCGCGTCCTTTCCGCTGCCCAATCGGTGAAGCTGCTGCGAAAACCATGGACTGTGATTTTAGAGTGGCCAAGATCGCGCAGCACCTTTGACATTGTCATATCGCTTAGTGGTCGCGTGCCATGATTAGAAAAAATGAGGCCATCATCGGTTGCGCGAACTGAATGACGCCGATTTAGGATCGCAACCGCCGCCAAAGAGAGTGGTACGATGTGCCGCCGCTTCATCTTCATGCGACAGGCTGGAATTGTCCATGTACGCGCCTCGAAGTCGATCTCAGGCCAAGTTGCCAACCGCGTTTCTCCTGATCGAACCGCGTTGAGGATAGTGAAGAGCAGCGCATCGCGACCAGCCGTCGCCGATAGCCGATGCAAAGTGGCTACCAAGACCGGAACTTCGATATAGGGCATGGCGGCATAATGACTGTCTTCAACTGGTTGCCGTGGCAACGCGCGCGCGACAGACCGCAACGTCACCTCATCAGGGCGCCAGCCTTGGATGTGTGCGAAATCCAGTACAGTCCCGATCCGTTGTAGAATGCGGCGAGCTGTTTCCGGTATCTTGAGCCAGATTGGCGCCAGCGCCTCGCGGACGATTGGACTGGCGACCAGATGGACGGGAAGCTCGCCGAATACCGGGAAAACATGTTGCTCAAGCGATATGAGCCATGAGGCTGCGTGGCGTTGATTCGACCAGCCGCCCTTGATCGCTGTATGGCAGGCGCGCGCAGCGGCTGCGAACGTCGGCGTTGTTTCTGCGGTCATTGTCTTTTCCGAACGCCACGGTTCGCCATTCTGGATACGTATCCGTAATGTGGCCGCTTCTGCTCGTGCTTGCGCGAGCGAGAGCTTGCTTACCGGCCCTAGGCCCAAGTCTTGGCGTTTGCCATCAACTTGGCAACGAAACACCCAAGAACGCGAGCCGCTTTCCCGAACCAATAGGTAAAGGCCGCGGCCATCGGCATGTCGACCGGGGCCAGCGTTTTTCACTTGCAGGGCCGTCAGATTCGGCAACTCATTACTCCTTTCGTCCCTCATCTCGTCCCTCATCCATAGCGGGATGGTGTGGGAAACAGAGAAATGATCAAAGACGAGTGTTGAACCGTAACCTAACAAATACAAAGTGTTAGAGACGTCCTGACCTCTCTCGGGTAGAGATGCTTACAGACCTCGGCTCCACCATTTCTCTTTGAAATCACTCGATTTTTCTGGGATTTGGGTATTCCGCCTTAAAATTCGGAACGATCCTGTCCGGCGAACGGCATCGGCCACTTTCTTGCTGCCGTTTCCCTCGGATCGAGAAGCCCAGACGGCATTTAACCCGTAAGATGACGTTTGATCGCGGCGCCGCTAGTTTGACGAGACCACCTAGCGCAATTCCCGGTCAGGATGGTTTGTTCAGCGCGGCGGCGTCCTCGGCAATGCGCTGTGGACGACTCGCGCCGGAAATGTCAGCCGCACGCGGGACTGCTCCGAAAGATAGGGGGCGACCACCATGGTTATCGAGTTAGGATCCCGCTCGATACGTGCAAGCCGGTCAAGAGCAGTGCGAACCTATCTGGGCTGACCCGAAGTTTTCGCCTCGCATGAGATTCAAGGCAGGCTCTAAATCATAGCACGATGTGCTCTTGGCGTGGCCAAGCGATTCATGCAACTATCATCACGACTCTATGGTGTTTCCACCGCCATGCCCAGGCTGCCGTCAGGCAATATGATCGAACGTTGGTTATCGCAGACATATTCAGAGATCTTGTACGAAAGGGGCTCCTTTTTGTACATGAACTTGAAATTATAATATTCTGAGAGATATTGGGGATCCTCAATCGACACTTCATCTATCAGAAATTTTTCGGCGTCCATGAATATCCTTTCCCTGACTATCATGTTCTTGGAATGGGGAATGTCCATGAACTTTACGTCTTCGCGGATTCCCGCCGTGGTGACCTCGAGAACGTCGCCGTTCCATCGCGCCACCGAGTAGCCGAGATAACCCGGATCTATGCTGTCGATCGGCGGCAGGTCTTCATCGAGATAAATGCGCCGGGTTTGCGCCATGAATTCGGAGAGCACCGTGATCTGCTTGAGATCAGGATTTTGCAGAATTTGCAGTGCGTAGTGCGCCCACATGATCATGGGGGTTCCGTCGGGCCGGCAAAGGGCGCTATCGTCGGGCAGCGGATGGCCCGCGGCTTCCGCGGCGGCCAGCTTTTCCTGTAGCTGGTGCCATTGCGTCTTATATGGCTCTCTGAGCGGCGGTTCGCCCGGATCCCATTCCGGAGGGTTCGGTTGACCTGAAAAGGTTCCGGGCAATGGAGGATAGTGATTCCATACCCCGCTGATGTTTGGAATGCCCGCAATGGCAGGCATTGTCAGGGCACAGGCGACGAGCACGATCGCAGATCGCAGGATGCCAAGGCGAGGGGAAGAGCATTTCATCGGATTGCTCCCTTCATGGACGAATTTGGGGTGGCATCGTCAGGAAGTCTGGGGGCGCTGGCGCCTGATCTGCAAGTGGGGCGTTCACCATGCGCTCATCGATTTGCCGCCCGGCAGCGTGACGGTCTTCAACATCCCGCCAGGCTTGCCGTTGCGTAGAGGATAGAAGGCGACGTCAATCCTGGTTCCGGGCGTCAGCGTGTTGTGCTTCCAGCCCTGATGCCCCATGAGATTGGGGCTGCTGCATTCGAGCGTATAGGTGGTGGAACCGGCAGTCCCGATGACGAAGACATGCGGATTGGTCCATTCGAAACGTGTCACGACCAAGCTCTTAAGTCTGGTCTCCGTCCTTTGGTCAAACATGGCGAAAGAATGATGGCCCAGGGCAGGGAGTGGGATGATGGCCGCTGCCAGAGACGCAGGCGCCATCCATTTCACAAGCGATTTCATATCCGTTCCTTGGTCGAGAGCAGGGACGGCGGCACCATCCCCTGACTCAGTGGAAATCAAAAATTCAGCTGATACTGCACGCCGATCTGGCGTGGGCGGCTGACCACGCCACGAGGCAGGCGCTGATCATTTTCATCCCGCCGATCGAATGACGAAGATGGCTGGTCCCCATAATTCAATCGCTTATCCAACAGATTCTTGACGTAGATCAGAATCTGCGAATGGCCGATATTCAGACCAAGATTGCCATTGACCATGTCGATCGGTTGCCGCGAGAGAAAGCCGCCCTCGCCGTCGGGAACCTTGGTCGAGCTGGTGTAGCTATAGTCTGCGGCGACGAACAGGCTGACATCGTCATTGACCGGCGCTTCATAATATCCGGAAATGGTGCCGGTCCATTTCGGGACCAGGCCCAGGCGGCTATTCGGCGCCTGCGGCAGAACGCCCGGGTCCTTGAGGATTGCGTCGGTGTGACCGAGGCCAAGCTGGATTGACAGAGGCACCCCGGCAAAGGGCTTGCCGGAAATTTCGATCTCCGCGCCGTTTATCCGAGCTTTGCCGGCGTTCGTGGTAAACGATATTCCGCAGATCGGGAGCAGGGTGGCCTGTTGTATGTCAGACCAGTCCATTCGAAATGCGGCGGCTGACGCGCTCAGCCTGCCGCCAGCCAAGCGGCTTTTGGCACCGACTTCATAGCTCCACAGTGTGTCGGACTTATACTGTCCAATATCGTCTACCGTGAGTCCCAGCCTGGCAAGATCATCCCCGCAGAAATCGGGCAGACGCGCCTGTCGGCCCCCAGAACGAAATCCCTTGGACACCGAGGCATAAATGTTGCCGCGGTCGCCGATCTCGTAGGAAAGCACGGCCTTCGGCACCAGGCCCGTCTCCGTGTTGTGCACCGCAGGATTTTCCGACATGCCCGTTTCACCATAGATAAATCCGGTGTCGGTGCTGGCGGCGGTGTTCTGGGTTACCCAATATTTTCGTAGCCCCAGCGTCATGGTGAGCCTGGGCGCCAACTCGTAATAGACTTCGCCAAAGAAGGCGGTGTCGATCTTGCGTGTATCTGCGCTGGCTGAGCTCAAATAGGGAGGAATCAAACCCGCGTCTTCCATTTCCTGAACGAAAATGCCCGGCGCAATCGAATAGGAGCGTTGATTCTGGTGGAAGAAGCCGACGATGCCGGAAAGATCCGGCAATATCGTGCCCTGGTCGAACGAAAGCCGCACTTCCTGCGTCAGGCGCCGCTCTTTGGAAAGGCTGGTGACATGGAAGGCCGGTCGCCCCAGATCGATGCCTTCATCCTGTTCGAAATATTGGTTCGTACCTTCCGTATTGTCTTCCAGTTCCCGGATCTTGCGCTTGAAATAGCTGCTCGACGATATCACCGAGAAGCCGTCACCTGCATAATTCAACACCAGCGACGCGATACCCCAGCGATCCTTTGAATATTCCTGCACATCGCGGTCGCGTTCCACCGTGTAGGACAGCGGTCTGTAAGCGGGAAGCGGTACGTAGCTGGCGGGAAAGCCGTGCAGCTTGCTGGTCTGCCCGATGCCGTTGATTGTCGCTTCCAAGTCCTCCGTCAGCTTTACGCGCAACGTAACGGAACCCGTATAGGTGTCGTTACGTCCCTGACCTTTTTTTGAAACGAGTTCGCCGGAGGCCGCGTCCGGAAACCGCCGCGTGATGAAGCCCGATTCCCGTGTATAGCCTAGCGCCACGTCCAGGGCGATCCGGTCCGGAACGAGGGCGGCGTTCACCATGGCGCTACCGTCGAAATCGAATCCGCCATTGCGGGTAGCGCCGCCCTGCACCTGCACAGCGCCGCTTGTTTCGTTAAGCGAGGCCCTTTTCGTGATGAATCGAAGCGTGCCACCCATGGAGCTGGCGCCGAACAGCGTTCCCTGTGGCCCCTTCAAGACTTCGATGCGTTCCAGATTCAACGTTTGGGGACTTACAGATGCCGGGACGGGCGTATCGTTGATGTAATAAGCAGTGGTGTCATTGCCGACCACGCCCCTGATCGTGGTTTGACGATCGCCGCTCCAGAGCAGGTTGCCGCCTTGCCCATATTGGAAGCTTAAATTGGGCACTTTGGTCGCATAGTCGGTGAACGTCTGAATATTCTGCTTTTCGAGGAAGTCGGAAGAATAAGCGGTGATGGAGGCAGGGACGTTGGTCAGCGCTTCGTCCCTGCGGCGGGCCGAGACGATGATTTCCGGGACGCTCACTGCCTCCTGATATTCGCCCTTCCTTGCACTGTTCTCCTGTGCATGCGCAGACTCAACGGGCAATGTCAGCGCCGAGCCGGCAAGAAGAAGGACTCCAAAAGGTAGCGACCCTGCGGCCCTGCCTGTGACGATGCCATATCCTGATGGCATCGTCCGAACTTTGGAATATTTCATGGTCCCTCTTTCCCCGTTTGCATGATGCTATTCGCGCCCGCTCGTTGCAGTGCGCAGCGTTTCCTATCGGCAACACATTCTGCAATTTGTGTAGTTTGTTATCGGAAAGTAAACAAAACAGACCAGTGTAACACTGTTCCGAAACGTTCAGATCCTGGCTGTAACGTTACCGGAAACCCGCGTCGGACTGCCGTTGGCTTGAAGGTTGCCCGCAGATTTCCGGTGGAGGGCAAGGAGGGTTGGCGTGATTGGAGGTTGTTACCCTGCGCAGTGCCCGTTTAACGGTTTCGCGACCCCTTTGTACTTCCGCCGGTGCAATGTTCCGTTACGTTGCGAGGCTCACCGGCTGTTTGGGCGGCTGGGTAAATTGAACCAAACCCGATCGGCCGATAGCCCCGGAAGGCAATCGATCAAGCGGCGATCGAACCATGCAGAGCAATTTGGCGCGGCCGCTCGTCGATCAAGGAGATATCCGTGAATGTCTAAAATCAGAATCCGTGCCGGTGTTCTTGGCGCCAGCCTTCTTGCACTCGGTCAACCTTTGGCGGCGCATCATTCCTTTTCGATGTTTGATCAGACCAGGACTTCCGAACTCAAGGGGGTGTCCGTCGCGCAATTTCAATGGGCAAACCCGCATGTATTCGTGGTCATTAAAAAGGATGAGACCACTTACACGCTGGAATGCGGCAGTCCGTCCAACATGTCAAAGACGGGCTGGAAGTTCAATTCGCTGAAACCGGGGGACAGGATCAACGTCAGCTTCTACCCGCTGCGCAATGGCAAGCCCGGCGGCGCACTGAAGGTCGCCACCCTGCCCAATGGGAGCAAACTGGATGCGTGGTGAACACCAGATGCCTCCCAAGGGGCAAGCCAAGCGAGGAAGAACGGAACAGCTGATGCGTTTAGGCCATCCAGGTGGGCTGACTTTCGCATTGACCGCCACGCTGACATGGGTATGCGGCGGCGTCGCACTTGCTGCGCCCATGCCCGCCAGGCCGGCGGCAGTCGCGAGCGTGAAGGCAGAGCCGGACATCTCAGGTGTCTGGGAACGGTATCCCGGCCCGTTTCTGGACGATGACGAAACAAAGCTGACGCCGCCGCCTGGCAAGGGCCCAGAGTTGAAAGAGCCCTATGCAAGCGAGTGGAGAGCCATTCGCAACAAGCGTCAAGCCGGGCTGACAGCGGGCACACCTCTGGTCGACGCCAGCACGCGTTGCCTTCCCGAGGGCACGCCTGGCATCATGGAGGGGATTTATCCTATCCAGATCCTGCAAAATCCGGGGCAGATCACCGTGCTGGCGGAGCTTTTCATGCAGACGCGCCGCATCTATCTCGATGCGCCTTTCCCCGCCCCCGACGATCTAGCACCGTCCTATTTCGGTTTCTCGTCTGGCCACTGGGAAGGGGACATGCTGGTCGTCGAAACGCGCGGCGTGCAGAAGGACCTCCAGTTCTACGATATTCCTCACAGCGATGCGATGACGATTACCGAGCGATATCGCCTGATCGCACCCGATATGCTGCGGCTGGATGTCTCCGTCGAGGATCCGGAATATCTCAAGACACCATATAGTTTCAGCTGGGAGTATAAGCGCAACCGCGCCTATCGAATTCCTGAATATGTGTGCGATCACCGGCTCGACGTGATCAACTCGGACGGCACCGTATCCATGGGTCTCAAATGAGCAGCCGAGGGCATGGCGTTTGATTTCGGTCGAAATCCGGGTAGCCTACCGAGGAACAGGCGAGCGCCAGACGAAATGGTGAATGACGATCGAAGATAGCTCAGTTTCCGAGGTAATGGCCCGCGCTTTGGCGGAAGAAGGTCGCCGGGTGCGGAGCTTTATCGCCTCGAACCGATCGGATACCTTGCTTCGGCTTTTCGATTTTCTGTTGCAGCAGTCCATCGGAGGGCGCCGGCCCAGAGAAGCGGAAATTGCCGAAGAGGTGTTTCAGGAGGGTTCGAGTGAACCGGGGCATCAGGGTTCCAGGGTCCGGGTCGGCGTCTATCGACTGCGCAAGAAACTGGACCTCTTCTATGTCGACAAACCCGGTGCACGTCTGACCATTCGGCAGGGTGAATATGGTCTTGTCCTCGAAACGCCCAGCATTGGGGGCGAGGAAGCCACACCGGTTGCCGAGTCATCGGGAGTGCCCCGCCAAGGTCTCGGTCTGATAGCGGCAGCCCTATCGCTATTATTGCTCATAAATGCCCTGCTGGCCCTGCTGTATTTCAGCCATGTCCTGGGCTCGGGTGATTCCCTTGGCCGTTCAGAACTTTGGCGCTCTTTTAGTGGAGAGAAAAATCCTCCATTAATCGTCATGGGCGACTATTTCATGTTTGTGAGAAAGCAGAAATCGGATAACTCCGATGAGGTTGTGCAGGATCTTTCGATAGAATCATCCGATACATTTTATGCGTATATCGCAAAAAATGTGGAGATGCGGAACATCTTTAATAATGAAGATCTCTATTCGGTAAGTTCAGATGTTTTGAGCCCGGTTAGCCATATTTCATCTTTTCTTGCAAATGTGTCGTCGCGGCCGGTTACAACATCCGAACTCAATCCCGATATGCTGAGGTCGTCCGGAATCATCTATCTCGGGGCGCTTGATGCAATTTCTCCTTTGCTGAGCAATCCGTTGTTTCAGGCTTCGAAGTTCCGTTGTGGTACGACCTGTTATGAGCTGATCGACACATTGTCCGGGCGGCGATTCCTGTCCGACAGTCCCTATTTGCTGGACGACAGGATTGTCCCCCGGCGAGATTATGGTTATGTCGCCAGCTATCCTGGCCCTTCCGGTAACCAGATACTGATCCTGTCAGGAACGGGAGATGCCGGTGCCGCGCAGATGGCCAATGTCGTCATGGACGCAAAAATGGTGGAGGAGTTGCGCCAGCGCCTTGGCGGAAACTTGCGGTCCTTCGAAGCTCTCTACCAAGTCCGCACGATGTTCAATCGAAGCTATGGCAGCAGGTTGCTGATTGCGAGGCCAATCGATTCACAACGGATGTGGGACAAAACGAAGCGTGATGAATAATCGGGCGCGCCCTCGAGCGTTGTCACTATGAGCGGAAACGCTCTGGTCTTTTGATACCGCATTTTCCGAGCCGTCGACCGTAACGGTCAACTTGAACATGCTCTAGCATTACAGTTGCGTTTTTGATCTGAGATGAGCTCGTCTGGCAGCGGCTTGATGGGCGCGTCGCCAGCATGACCATGCGTTGACGTAGGTGGGTTGGATACGGCGCTGTTCGAGCCTGTTGGCGATGTGCCGGACTTCCTGGATGGACCAGCGGATCAGATCCTGGTGGTCCGTATCCTCGGTCTTTTTGGGGGCGCCAGGTCGTTGGCGCGGTATCGGATCACCGCCATCATCGCAAAGGCGAGCATGACGAGAGAGACGTGACGATGCCATCCATGCCACGAGCGGGTTTCGTTGTGGTCGAGGCCGAACTCGTTCTTGGCTGTCTCGAAGCTGTCCTCGATCGCCCAGCGATAGCCTTCGACGGCGACGAGGGTCTGGATGTCCGTGCCGGCCGGGCACCATGTCGTGAAGAAGGCGAGATCACCGTCGCGGATATTGCGCCGGATCAGAAGGCCACGGGTCCAAAGTCTGGATTGGGTCTCATCATATTCGTCAGCGTCGAGATCGGCGAGTTCGCAATATGCCCAGTCATGAAGTCGGGCGCCCTTGGTGCCTTCCCCAGCGGAAAGACGCTGCCATACCTCTGGTTCAAGGTTTCGTGCAATCTCTGTAGCGGTGCCAGCGACTGGAGGTTTATCACCCCAGGAGCCGAAGTGGTGGTCTGATTTAACGCCGAGAACATAGCCTTTGCAGGCGCGGCGTAGCGCCTGTTCGACATCGCCGACGCCATACACCGCGTCCGCCGCAACCCAGGAGAACGGCACTTCGGCTGCCAGTGCACGCCGGATCATCTGAACCGCGAGCGCCGGCTTGGTCGCGAAGGCTGCTGCTTCAGGAACATGGGCCGCAGCAAGCCGCGCGGGATCACCGGTCCAGCTCTTGGGCAAGTACAAGGCGCGATCGATAAAGGCGTGTCCGCGAGCGGACACATAGGCGGCAAACACACCGATCTGGCAGTTCGTTATCTTGCCGGCCGAACCTGTGTATTGACGCGCGACGCCGCACGACATTTTGCCCTGCTTGAGGAAGCCGGTCTCATCGACAACCAGAACCGCTCCATCTGTGGCGAGATGCTCGACAACATAATCCCGCACGATGTCGCGCAGCCCGTCTGCGTCCCAGCGTCCACGGCCCAGAATAGCCTGTTGCCGCCACGGACCAGGATCCCCGGCCGCCTCCGCGCGCATCCAGCCGGTCTTGCGGCGCTCGTCACCCAGCAACCCGTCCAGGAACAGGTTCGCCGAAGCCGCAACGCGCTCCTGCGTGAACAGCCCGCGCATGCGACCCTTCACATCCCGCAGCGAGGAGGCCCACAGCTCCAGTGTCCTCTCGATCGATGCACCCGTCATCCACGGCCTCCTTACCATGGAAACCTATTGATTCAGAGTTCAACTCAATGTGCAACTGTAATGCTAGGAAGAGGGCGCTTTGCGTGTGCCGGCATCCAAGGCCCGTGCGATCACGATGCTGGTGTCGAATATCAGTCCACCTGCCGTGCGAATCTGATAGAGCGCTTCAAACGCTTTCGCGCCGCCAGTCTTGCGTGACAGCAGATCGAGTTGTCGTTTGTCTGATACAAGCTTGACCATTTGAGACAGCGCCGTATCATCAATACCTGAAATCACAAGTATCTGGTTGCCGGAGGGCCCAGGATAGCTGGCGATATAGCCATAATCATAGCCATAGGGGTCGCTGGACGGCATATTTTCATCGAAGGATTTCTCGATAGCTGGGCGCACCCTGAAAATTCTGCCGGAGGGCAGGTCCGTTACCTCGTCAGGATCAGGACCAGGCGCAAAGCGGGACTGGCCGAGCACAGCAGATCTCAGCATGCCCAGCTCTGAGAAGTGCTCAATGTAGATGATATCGTCTGAATCGATGGTTTCTTGGGAAATCTGAGAGACTGGAACAATATCGGGCATGCCTCCGTCGGCTCGCACTGATGCGATCAGCGGCAGAAGCGCCGCAGCGCCTGTCGCAACTTTCGCCGGGACACGGCGGATATCACGGTCCCGCAACTTGCTGTATTGATCGGGATGCATTGTCAGATAATTGTCAAGGTCGCGCCCGGAGCGGATTGTCGGGCGCATGGAAAGGCGTTCGATTTTGCCATCCTGTCCGCTCTCGACGACCATATAGAAATCACCCGCCGCGATTAGCGGCAATCGCTTGTGTGTCGCGACGGGTTTCCAGAAAGAGGTTTGGCTGAGGGGCAGGTTGACTGGACTTCCACGGCCACTGGCCAGGAACAATGTCGTCCACAGCGCCAGGGTAACCAAAGAACAGATTGCGATTGCCGCCCATAACCGCTTTTGCCTGGAGTGAGGTCTCCGCAGGTCGGGAAACGTGGCGGCGTCATCCAGGCTTTCGGGCCCATCGGCCAACAGCAGACGATATTCCCCCTTGGGGATTTGCAGCAATGGGCCGCTCTTTCCGGCATTGCAACTTTCGAGCCGCTGGCGAAGGCGGTGGACATGGACCCGCACGGTCGAGTCCTGGGAGGTGTCGAACTCGGCGCTTTTGCCGAACACCGCCATCGCGACTTCGATCTCCTTGGGTGGGCGTGGATCGCCAGACCTTTCGAGCAGATAGTCAAACAAGTGGACGAGAGTTGCGGAACGGCTCTCCCCTATCAGGGTCGCTCGAAATTGCGCGGCCCGTTCGGCTAAGAGCCGTTTCAATTCCACGTCAGCCGGGCCGAAGGGGATGGAGCTTTTCAAATGCTTGTCCGCTACCCTCGATCGCGCCGCGTTTCATAGTTGCGCAGCCATCAGCGCCGAATTCCACGCCGGGGGATGCGGCGACACGCCTGAAAAGAGCACTCTTCTCCTCACCTTGGGAGAGGGAGAGTTCATGGGATCGTGTAACACTGCAGGTGCAAGGACTATCGACATCAAAATCAGCTATATGGCCCGTGCCAGGGGTATGCCGCTTTTCCGTTTCCTCCTGGCTTTGGCAGTGGTCATGATCTCCTGCGAGAAAAAATCGACAAAAGCTTTGACTTTTGCGAGCTGATAACTGCCCTTGGGAAAGATGAGGTAGAGCGGCAGCCGTTCGGAAACAATGTCGGAAAGAATGACCTCCAGAGCGCCGGAACTGATGTCATCCTCGATAAGGAACCGCGGAAGATAGGAAATACCCATTCCCGCCAAGGTTGCTTCCCGCGTCATCCTGACGCTGTTGGATGCGAGCGAGCCGCGGCTGACGGAAACGATCTCGTCGGACGATAACCGCCACTCGCCAAGCTTGGACAAGTGAGTTTCCAGGATGCACGGATGCTCCTTGAGATCTGCGGCGGAAGCCGGCCTGCCGTTTGCGTCCAGATAATCGGCCGAAGCTACAAGGGCCATTTCATAATCGCGCAGCTTTACCGAATCCAGATCTGGATCATAGGTGTCCCCCACCCAGAAGGCGACGTCGAACTTGCCCTTGAGCAGATCGGCCCTCGTGTCCGACAGGTTCATGATCAGCCGGACGTCCGGATATTCCTGCAAGAATCGCGGAATGATTTGGGTGACGTTGAAAAGGGAAGCGACAACGGGCGCATTCACCTTCAGATCGCCACGAGGCTTTGACAGCATTCCGGAGATGACCTGATTGGCCTCGCTCACCTCGTCGACGATCCGCGCGCAGCGGGCGTACATCTCCTTGCCCGACGGCGTCAGCGTCACGGTACGAGTAGTGCGATCGAGCAACTTCAGTCCGATCGTCGCCTCGAGCCGCGAGATCTGCCGGCTGACCGCGGCCTTGGAATAGCCCAATGTCTTGGCAGCGGCAGAAAAGCTGCCGGAGCTCACTACCGCCGCAAACGACATCATTGCGATCGCGTTGCCGATATCCAGCTTGTCGTCCATCTTAAAACCTTCTGTCCTCTTGCAATGCTGAATATTTCATTGAGTTGCGCCGGGTGTCCTCGTGAGCGAATAGCGCTCAATGCATGCGGTTTGCCGATTCCTTGCAGACTCTCTCGGCGACATTGCGATCGTGGCATCCGAGAGATTGTTTCAGTTGTTACTCAGAGTCACGCCGTGCAATCTCCTCTCTTGCAAACCGGGGCCGCCGGGCTGGTGCCTCTCGTTTTTTGAGAGTTTACTGTAGGTAACAGTTCCCTCAGCAGCAAGCATCTGTTGCGGATAACGGGCAAAAATCGCCTTCAGATCGCGGGTCGGTGCGACGATTTCCTCCGAACTTGTGCAAGAGGGAAACGCGATCGACACCGTTACAAACCGTAAACAACGAGACGCGTGCGGTTGCTGCAGCAAAGGAGGAAAGGCTTCGACCACGCGCTGACAGGTGATCATTGAAACATTCGCAACTTCCCATTTTCGCCTCCGCTGCATTGGCGGTGGCTGCCCTGCCTGCTTTTGCCCATGAAGAGGATACCCAAGCGGCTCTCTCGCCCTTGAGGGATGAAGGGGCCCCGAGCGAGCAGGACAAGTCCGGGGATCGAGACGGAAGCGCGATCGTGGTCTTCGGTCGCGGCGAGAACAAGATCGGCTCCGCTGGAGCGGCGAGTGAAGGCAGCGTCTCTGGCTCCGACCTTCTCATCCGTCCGCTGGTCAGGGTTGCCGAACTGCTCGAATCGGTTCCAGGCATGATCGCGGCCCAGCATTCCGGAAGCGGCAAGGCCAATCAATATTTCCTGCGTGGCTTCAACCTCGACCATGGGTCGGATTTCACGACCTATATCGATGGCGTTCAGATGAACCTGCGTTCGCATGGTCATGGGCAGGGCTATCTCGATCTTAACGGGCTGATTCCCGAAATCGTCGACCGCGAAGATTATCGGAAAGGTCCCTATCGAGCCGACGGAGGTGATTTTGCCCTTGCGGGCGCGGCCTATCTGACGACGATCGATCGCTATGCCGCGCCATGGGCATCGATAGAGGGGGGGTCTTATGGCTGGCGGCGTCTTGCCGGAGGCGGCTCGATCGATGTTGGCGGGAACAGCTTAACGCTCGTTGGCCAGTACAAGATGTATGATGGGCCATGGCAGGAAGCGGAGAAGCTCCGACATCTTTCGGGCTTCGGCAAATATCTCGTCACTACGGGCTTTGGCAGGCTGGATTTTACGCTGCACGCCTATCACGCCACTTGGCGGCCGACGGAACAGATTCCGGAACGGATCGTCGGATCGGCGTCATGCCCGGATGTCTTTTGTTCTCCGGACCCCTCGGCGAGGGGGCGAACGACGCGGTTGGTGGCTGCTGTCCGCGCAAGCGGCAACGGGTGGTCGGCCAATCTCCATGGGCAATTCTATGATTGGGAGATGACCTCCAATCCCACCTATGCCAACGCAGATGGCAGCAGCGCCCAGATCGATCAGTTCGACAAGCGTTTCATTGTCGGTCTGGATGCGCGCAAGGATTTGACGCTGCTGCCCTGGCTCGACCTGACGGTGGGAACGGAGAATCGTTTCGACGACATTGGTACTGTTGGTGTGCACCACACTGATCAGCGGCGCTTCGTCAAATCCCTCGGCGTCTACCGCGTGAAGGAGGGATCGCTCGCGCTGTTCGGTGAAGCGACACTCCGGCCGTTGCCCGGCCTTCGCGTGATCGCCGGGCTACGTGGCGATCATTATGGTTACTCGGTTCGTGCGAAGGATGCCGAAGCCCTGGCTCTGGGAGAAGGCAGCGGGCACGCAACCCTTGTTTCTCCGAAAATCGCGCTTGCCTATTCCCCCGCGCCAATCCTCGAATTCTACGTCAATCTGGGGCGCGGTTTTCATTCGAATGACGTCCGCGGCGCAGTCAATAGCGCGTCGCCTGTTCCTGTCTTAGTGCGAGGCACCGGCAAGGAGATCGGTGCTCGGCTCCAGCATGGGCCGTTCAGCCTGACGGCAACCTATTTCTGGCTCGATGTCGGCAGCGAGTTGCGGTTTGTCGGCGATTCCAATGCGGTGGAGCCAACAGGCGCCAGTCGGCGTCGCGGCTACGAACTGGTGGCCTTTTGGCGGCCGACCCCATGGCTCGCTATCGACGGCAATTACACGGCAAGCCATTCGCGCTACGACAATGGCGACCATATTCCCAACGCTTTCGAAAACGCCGCGTCGGCGGGCGTGTCAGCGGTATTCAAGGGGTGGGTTGCAAGCGCGCGTCTTCGCCATCTCGGCCCCTATGCGCTGATCGAGGACAACAGCGTTCGCGATAAAGGGAGCACGGTGGTTAACGCCAGGGTGGCATGGAAACCCCGCAATCTCGAAATTTACGGCGAACTTCTCAACGTTTTGAACAGTCGAGACAAAGACATCGCCTATTATTATGAGTCCTATATTCCTGGCTACGATGCCGGGCCTGTCGAAGGACGGCTGAGCCGTGTCGTAGAGCCGCGAACGTTACGTCTGGGCGTAAAGTACAGTTTCTGAAAATTTTACAGGAGGATGTCTTCCTGTTCTTCGGAGGACCGATCTCTTGCTCCTCGGCGCGCCGAACAAAGCCATGCGGGAGAAGGATCACATCGGAACGGGGAGGAATGAGAATGAACTTGCTGATGAGAGGGTGCAGGTCAAGAATCCTTCGACGGTGCGAATTCAGCGGATCGTGGGAAGGAGGAAGCCCCGCCTTGCGCGCGGCAAGGCAGGGCTGACTTAAGGGCCGGGCGATCAGTTGCCGACGGAAAGGCAGATCGTCTTCATCTCCAGATAGTCGTCGACCCCATATTTCGAGCCTTCGCGGCCAAAGCCCGACTCCTTGACGCCGCCGAAAGGCGCAATCTCGGTGGAGATCAGGCCCGTGTTGACCCCGACCATGCCATATTCCAGTCCTTCCGAAACACGCCAGATACGCTCCAGATCGCGCGTGAACAGATAGGATGCGAGGCCTGCCGTGGTGTCATTGGCAAGCTTGATCGCTTCAGCCTCGTCCCTGAAGCGTACCAGGCCAGCGAGAGGACCAAATGTCTCTTCGCTGCACATGAGAGCATCATGGGATACATCGATCAGGACGGTAGGCGCAAAGAACGAGCCTCCGCCCTTGATCCTGTCACCGCCCGTCAGGATCCTGGCGCCGCGCTTCACTGCATCCGCCACATGGGCCGCGACATCGGCGACCGCCTGATCGTTGATAAGCGGCCCCTGGTCGCTGGGTCCGGCAAGGCCATCACCCACGACAAACTGGCCAACACGCGCTGCCAGTTTTCGCGCAAATTCATCATAGATGCCGTCCTGAACGAGGAAGCGGTTGGCGCAGACACAGGTCTGGCCAGTATTGCGGAACTTGGAGACGAGGGCGCCTTCGACCGCGGCATCGAGATCAGCATCATCGAAAACGATGAAGGGTGCGTTGCCGCCCAGTTCCAAGGACAGGCGCTTGACCGTCTGCATGCACTGCGCGGCCAGCCTCTTGCCCACCGCGGTGGAGCCCGTGAAAGTGAGCTTGCGCACCCGCTGATCGCTGGTGAGGACGTTGCCGATCGCCTGCGCGTTCCCGGTGATGACGTTAAAGACGCCGGCGGGAATGCCGGCATCCTCGCCAAGCTTTGCCAAAGCCAGAGCGGAGAAGGGCGTGAAGCCGGCGGGCTTCAGAACCATGGTGCAGCCGACCGCCAAAGCTGGGCCCGCCTTGCGCGTGATCATGGCGAGCGGAAAATTCCAAGGCGTGATGGCAGCTACGACACCGATGGGCTGGCGAACCACCATGATCCGTCGATCGGACCGGTGGGGTGTCAGCACATCGCCGTCGATGCGACGGGCTTCCTCGGCAAACCATTCGAGATAGGATGCGGCATAGTCCACTTCGTCCCGCGCCTCGGAGAGCGGTTTGCCTTGTTCGGCTGTCAGGATGCGGGCAAGGCCGTCCTTGTTTTCCGTGATGAGCTCGCCCCAGCGCCGCAAGATCTTGCCGCGCTCCTTGCCCGTGCGCGTCTTCCATCCCGCAAAGGCTTTCTCGGCGGCATCGACAGCTTCGGTGGCTTCAGCCTCGCCAAGATCGGGCACATGGCCGATGATCTCCCCAGTGGCCGGGTTGTCGACCGCTATGGATTTGGACCCGGTCAGCCAATTCCCACCGATGTAGGAGGCCGAACGAAAAAGATCGATGCCCTGCAGCGACGGGATGAGCGCGGGACCTGATTCAGCCCGGAGCGCGTCAGTAACGGTCATGATATTACCTCGAATCTTGGGATTGCGCGCCTTTCTCATGCCGAAGGCAGGCGGCGATCGTCAGACATCCTCGCAATCATTGGGAAAGCCGAAATAGACGGCTGCGAGATTGCGGGCATAGGGGAGCGGATTATTCATCGCATGCGCACGCGCGCAGTGAATATCAAGGAAGGCACGCTGCATGGCATTGCCCCTGTAGATTGCCTTGCCTCCGCTAAACTGCATCAGCTTGTCGACTTCCGTGACGCAACGGCTCACGGTCATCGTCGTCGATACGGCCAGTTCGGCGCGCCGTTCGATCGGCCAGTCATTATTTTCAGCGCGGCGTGTCAACTCGTTCAGATCCCGATCGAGGACGAGTTCGAGCTCGTCGAGCGTACGCTGGGCCTCCACCACGGCTTGCTGGATCGAGGGGTCGTTCGCCAGTCGCAAGCCAGTATAGGTCGCACGTTTTGCGCGGGTATTGTCGATGAATACTTCCACTGCACGCTTGAGAGCGCCCAATGAGGTGATCGCGACGGTCCGGTTGAACAGCTGCGCGAACGGGATTTTGTACAGGGGCGCGGGATGTGCGACATGGCCGGGACAATCGAGCATGAACATGGAATGTTCGCTGATCGCGCGATACTCGGGCACAAAGACGTCCTCGACGACGATGTCGTTGCTGCCGGTCGCGCGAAGGCCCATCACGTCCCAGTTTTCGACGATGCGGTAATCGGGACGTGGAACGAGGAAATGAAGCGCTTCGGGCTTTTCGCCTTCGCCTGCCGGCGCCATGCCGCCCAGTATCACCCACTTGCAATGGGCTGATCCACTGGAGAAGGCCCAATGCCCACTGAGGCGAAAGCCGCCCTCGACGCGCATCACCTTACCCGCCGGCATCTGCGACGAGCTGAGGCGGACCGATTTATCTTCCCCCCAGACATCCTGTGCTGCCCGCTCGTCGAACAAGGCCAGTTGCCAATTATGGACGGCGACAACGCCATAGACCCAGGCGCTGCTCATGCAGCCCTCTGCGAGGATGCGCGCCACATCGCAGTAGATTTTGGGCGACAATTCATAACCGCCATAGCGGGCGGGCTGGAGAATCTTGAAAAAGCCGGCCTGCTCGAAATCCTCGATGGTTTCAGGAGGAACTTGGCCGCCGGCATTTGCGGCGGCTTCGCGCTCGCGAAGGACCGGAACGAGGTTCCGGGCGCGTTCGCGCAGTAGATTGGCAAGATCGTCGCTCGCTTCGTTCCGCGACGGCTGCAATGCAGCGTGGCCCATGGCAATCCTCTTTAGCTGATATGTTTCGATCGTAATTGAAAAATAGCAACGCTATGTCGATATTATGCCATACTGTTTACGAAATGCAATACTGTTGCGCGTCGCTGCCTGGGCGGCAAAGGGAGTTTGCGGTAAACGTCCCCAACATCGCGACCATCTCAGGGCTGGCACCCGCCGAAATGCCCATCTGCAATTGCATTCCCCTCACTCCGCAGCAGGAAAGTTTACAATCTTAGATATTTCCCTCATATTGTTACCGCAAAGGCGCGATGGGGTTGGTGCGCGGATGAAACCGGGGAGGGCGTGATCACCGTGGATTTCGACCTGGAGGGTTCAAATTCCAAGCCGAGCCAAAGCTTTCTGGAGATTGGTGTGTCGGAAAAGGGTACCAAGCGGCTCAGAAACCTGGGTAGCATGCGTGGCGTCTGAAACCGGCAAGGAATTCGAAGCGCTTTGCAACGAGGCGGCGCTTGTCAGGCCCAAAATCACCTCGGCTCGATCAGATACGATGGTCAAGCTGTTCGATTATCTGCTTGAACGCACGATGGCGGGACAAGCGCCAAAAGAGATGGAGATCTTCCATGCCGTTTTCGCGAAGCGCACGCCCGAGGACGGCGGGCAGGATTCGACCGTCCGGGTCTACATGCACAGGCTGCGCGGCAAGCTGGACGATGTTTACGCTGACCGTCCGGGCGCGCGCCTCATCATCCCAAAGGGTGAATATCGCATCCTGCTGAGCGATCCCGCGGAGTTAAACCCACCCCGTCCGCCAGCGATGGCATGGCGGGTGGTTCACGCCATCCGGGAGCATCGACGCCTGCTCTGTATCATTGCTCTCGCGTTCCTGCTCAATATTGCGCTCTGGGTCTGGAAGGACCATCGCGATCGACAATCTGCCCCATTGGCGGACAGTTTTCTCTGGCGTCCGTTCGCAGAAAATGACGCCACTAATCTGGTGGTGGCGGGCGATCATTACCTGATCGGCGAACAGGTGCGTGGGCGAGTAACCCATCTTGTGCGCGACTTCTCGATCAATTCCAAGGAAGATCTTGAAATATATCTGATGAGTCATCCCGAGGACTTCGGGCGCTACACCGACGTCAATCTCAATTACATGCCGATCAGCGTTGCTTCCGCTTTGAACGACATCATTCCGGCGGTGAAGAATGCCGATCGGGCCAAGCCTCGGTCCAGCGTCATCGCCATGTCCCATTTGAATCCCGATCTCATGCGAAAATCGAACGTCATCTATGTCGGGCTTCTCAGTGGTCTGGGGATATTGCGCGATCCGCTGTTCGAGGCGTCCGGCTTCGAAGTCGGGGCGACCTATGATGAGCTGATCGATCGGGCCACAGGCAAGCACTATATTGCCAATTGGGGTCCGTTCGATGGAGAGACCAAACCACAGATCGATATCGGCTATATGGCGAGCCTGCCTGGGCCCTCGGGCAATGCCATCCTCGTCATCGCGGGGACCCGCGATGCGGCGGTCATGCAGATGGCTGAGGTCAGTGCGGATCCGGGGCAGCTGGAGGTACTGCAAAAGCGCTTGGGAGGGCAGGGGCCCTTCGAAGCGCTGTTCCGGGTGCGTTCGATCGGCAACATGAACGTCGACAGCGCATTGCTGCTCGCCCGTCGCCTGACGGCCACAAATGTTTGGACCCGTCAATTTCCAGGCCAGCAGTTCCCCGATTCAGACCCCCAGACGGCTTCGCTCGCGGAGCGCCGCAGAGGGGCAGACTGATCTCTTGCAACGCCCGACGAGGCATTTCTCAGGGAAGGTCGACCGATGCTCCATTATACACTCGACCCGGCTACGCGGCGGCTTCACTTGCGCTACAAAGGTTTCTGGTCCGTAGCGGAGGCTCTGCAAGCGCAAGCAATTTTCGAAGAGGCGCTTGACCGTGCGATGGCTGCCGGGAGCTCCTTTACGCTGCTGGACGATCTTTCGGAATGGGGTGCGCAATCCCAGGAAGTCGTCGAACTGAACAAGCGTTTCGTCGATCTGTGTATCGGCAGGCCGATCAGCCGCAATGCGATGGTCATCCCTCAGGCGCTTTTGCGCATGCAAGTGCACCGTACTCTGAAGCAAATGGAAAATTGCGTCATTTTCTCGGCATTCCACGAAGCGGATAGCTGGTTGAGGGAGGTCGAGCCGCAATGACGGTGCCCCTCAGTAGCCCATGCTTCATTGCCGTGTGACATTGCGGCCGGTTTAGGGCCGCGATCATGCCCAGGTTCAGAAGGCTGGGCCATCGTTTCTCCGGTTCAAAGCATGCGGTGCAGCACATCGCCCGCACGCGTGCGATCGAAGAAGCGGTGTTTTATGGCGCCGGCGACATGGAGTGCAATCAATCCCAGCAAGCTATAGGCCAACACCTTGTGAAGCCATTGGAAGACGGCGAACCAATTGTCATTCTTCGGGAGCAATTCGGGAAGGTTGGTACCGAAGAAAAAGACGCCATCGCTCATCGTATAGGTGCTCGACATGGCATAGCCCATCACGGGCACGAGCACGAGAAGCACATATATGGCACGATGCACGAACTTGGCAAGAAACCGCTCACCGCGCGTGAGTGCCTCTGGCGGTTCGGGCAAATCAGGCGTCCGGGCGCGTATGATGAGCTGGACGACAACGACGAGAAAGGCAAGCAGTCCGAATGATTTATGCCAAGGATAGAAGATGCCATATTTGGCGGGGACTTCATCCGCAAGGGACGTCATGGTCCACCCCACGATGATAAGGCCCAGGATCAGCACGGCGCGCGCCCAATGAAGTAGCCGGAGGGAGGGGGGGTAACGATCGACCACGCTTTCGCCAGTCCTGGGCTGCTCCGTCTCTTCCATCTCTTGTCTTCCTGTTTTCTGGACCCCGTTAAAGATAAATGCCGCGCGAAAAACCCCCGTCGATGGCGATCGATTCGCCCGTAATGGAAGCGCCGGCGGGGGAGGCCAGGAAGGCTACGACATCGCCGATCTCCTCGGCATCGATGACGCGCCGCAGCGGAATGCGCGAGATGAAGTCCTCTGCGACATCCTCTACCGTGCATTGGCCGTCATGGGCCAGTTCTTCGAAGAGCTCGTCAAGATGGGGTGTCCGGACGATGCCGGGGTGAAGCGCGTTGACCGTGATGCCCTTGGGTCCCAAGGCATCGGAAAGGGCCTTGGTCATATGCGTAACCGCGACGTTGCGCATCCCGCTCAACGTATCCGAATTACGGCCGGTCAGACCGCCGATATTGACGATCCGTCCCGCCTGCTGGCTGGTCATGGCGGGCGTCACGGCGCGGGTGTAGCGCAGATAGCCGCAGACCTTGGTATTGAGGTCATCGAGAATGGCATCGACCTCGATCCGTGCGACATCGCCCGAAACGCTCGATGTACTGGCGGCGCAGTTGACCAGCAGGTCGATACGACCGAAACGCTCGAGGACGGATGCGATCAGGTGGTCGACGGAGTTCTGATCAGTCGCGTCGGAATGCAGGGCCTCGATCACACCCTGGCTATTCTTCCTGAGCCGGCTGGCGGCGTCTTCCAGCCTTTGCATGTCGCGGGCCGTGATGACGACGGCAAATGTCTTGCGCGCTAGAACCGCGGCAATCGCATAGCCCATGCCGCCGCTGCCCCCTGTTATGAGGGCGACGGGGACATCGGTATCCCGTTGCAGGTGGCTCATGGCAGTTCGGCCTGAATGAGGAGGGGACCGTCATGCGAAAAACCCCGCTTCAATGCTGCGGCGAATTCCTGCGAGTTGGTCGCCCGGATCGCTGCCACGCCATAGCCTTGCGCCAGCGCCGTCCAGTCTGTCTTGGGATTATCGAGGCGCGTGAGCGTCTCGATCGCGGGCAGGCTAAGGTCGGCATCGGCCCGCTTCAGTTCGGTCTGCAGGATCCCGTAGCGGTGATTGGCGGCCATGACGATGATGATGGGGAGGTTCTCGCGAGCCATCGTCCAGAGAGACTGCAACGTATATTGGGCGCTTCCGTCGGATTGCAGGGAGACGATTCGTGCGCCAGGCGCACCCAGCGAGGCACCTACCGCGCAGGGAAGCCCCTGGCCGATCGCACCGCCCGTGTTCGTCATCACGCGATGGCGCGCCGCACGGTAGGATTCGCGCAGGAACGGGCCGCCCAGCGTCGATCCTTCAAGGGAAATGATAGCGCCTTCGGGCAACTGCACGATCAGTTCTTCGACAATTTCGTCTGGCGTGAGGTCGTTGCTGCGGATTCGAGCGGAAGGCGGAGGGCTGGAAGGGGAAGACGAGCGCTCCTTCAGACGCTCGTAAAGCAGTTCCAGCGCGGTGGCGCCGCACTCATTGTCCTCGGCAAGGATCACCAGCTTCTCATCGCTGACGAGCTGGCTCGGTTGTCCCTCATAGCCGAAATAGCTGACCGGCGTCTTCGCGCCGACCAGGACGATCGTTGCATCGCCGAGCTGGGCGATCACATCCTGGGGAAAATAGGCGAGACGTTCGAGGCGGGGCAGATCGCCGCCGAGATCAACGATGCGCGGATAAGATTCCATGAGCAGCCGTGCGCCGATCTTGTCGGCCACGCGCCCTGCGGCCCGGATCGCGCCTTCGTGCAGAGCGCCGCTACCGCCCAAAAGGAAAATGACATCCGCGTCAGCCGGGATGGCCTTTGCCCGGTCGGCGATCTCGTCGGGTGACGGAATGCGATACTGTTCCCTGGCCGCGAGCGCAGGCGATCTGTTGGCAGCGGCCGGTGCGTCCATGATGTCGGTGGGTACGATGAGCGTGACGATGCTGCCCGGCGCACTCATCGCCAGCGCGACGGCATGGGTCACGTCGGCGCTGAGGGTCGCGACATCGGCCAGGCGGATGACCGCCTGGGACACCGGCCTGGCAAGGGATTCGATATCCGAGGTGAGCGGCGCGTCATACGGCAAATGCCACGTCGCGTGGTCGCCGATCAGGTTGATGATCGAAGAACGGGCGCGGCGCGCATTGTGGAGGTTTGCAATCCCGTTTGCAAAGCCCGGCCCAAGATGGAGAAGCGTGAGGGCGGTTTTGCCCGATACACGGGAATAGCCGTCAGCCGCGCCGGTGCAGACGCCTTCGAACAGGCCCAGCACCGGCCGGATTTCGGGAACACTGTCCAGCGCGTCGACGAGCGTCAGCTCGGTCGTGCCGGGATTGGCAAAGCAGATTTCCACGCCGAGATCGCGCGCCGTTTCAAGCAGCAGATGCGCACCATTTGTTGCGGCCACAATTTCCTCCAACTTCTCATTTCGCCTGGAAAATTTTCAGATTACCGCATGGCGATTCACGCGGCACCAAATGTCACGGTCGCAGCGTCGCGGATAGAAAGCGCCTTACGTGCCGAACGAAGGCAGCGGGCGCATCATCATGGACATAGTGGCTTGCGCCTGCGACGGTCAGCGACTGGATATACGCGTTTCGGCGCTGCATTTCCGTTACAGCCTCCATCGCGCAGAAGTCCGAACGCTCTCCGCGAATGATCAATGTCGGCGTGTCGATACGCTCGATCACCGGCCAGAGATCTACGACGCGCAGGGGATCAGGATGGAGGCGCGTCTCGCTGATCCCTTTTGCATCATATTGCCAGGCGATCCTGCCATCGGGGGCTTCCCGCAGACTCTCTGCAAGGCGCTGCTCAAGGGCTTCGGTGGAGACGGTCGGCCGTGCCGAGCGCCAATAAGCCCGAGCGGCGTCCCAATTCTCGAAATCAGACGGTAGTGCAGCCATTTCGGCCTTGATCCGTTCAGCCCCTTCGCCCTGGATGGAGGCGCCAGGCGCAATGTCCTCGATGATGAGTGCGAACAGGCGGTCGGGGTGCTTGGCCGCATAGACATATGCCGTGGTCCCCCCCATCGAATGGCCTAGAAGTGCGAAGCGCTGGAGACCGAGCGTTTCCACCACTGCCTCAAGGTCGTCCAGATAAGCATCGGTATAATAGTTTCGGCCCGGGTCCCAATCGCTTTCGCCCCGACCTCGCTGATCGATGGCGATGAGGCGATAATCCTCGGCCAGATGTTCGGCGAGACCGCGCCAGGTCCCCGAAAAGCCTCGCAATCCGTGCAGGAGCACGAGGGCAGGGGCGTCCTTGGCGCCCCATTCCCGGACGCGAAGCTTGATGCCGTTCCCCTCGTGAAAGGCGACACGCTCGCCTGGAAGGGGCTGCGGTGCGACTGGCGCGGTCTCTCGCATGGTTTTATTCCATCACCTGATGAGGGGAATCAGCGAAGGCCGTCCTTGCCGACGGCCTCAGCCGAAGTGAGGCCACCCAGGCGCGGGTGCAGACGGCCTCTTGTGGCGACTGCCATCGCGATGACGACTTCATCGGGGCTCGGCGCATCGCCGAAGCTGACAGAGAAGGTATCATAGTGCGAGCGCACATACAGCGCATCCTTGTGGGCGAGCGGAATGTCGATTTCGGTACCCGGACCGCCGCGCTTTCCGGTGGAGGGTACCCACGCCTCTGCGCCGCCCACGGCTTCGCGGACGGGATTGGCGAAGTTCGTCGTCAGGAATGCATTGCCATGTTCATATTCGCCATTGGCACCGACAATGGCGGCCTTGCCATAGCTTTCGACCTTTCGGCCGGCGAGGCGCTCCTGGATGCGGCGGCCGAATTCGATGCCCAGATGCTCGGATGCGGCGATCACCTCGTCGAAGGAATTGGTGAACTTTCCTGCATGGGGATTGGCGATGGCGGCGGCGACCACGATCTTGACCACCGGTTCGCCATCGGCCAGCCGGCCAGTTTCGATGGCCAGCGTTTCTTCCTCATAGGTGAACCATTTGCGGATGTGCAGGCCGTTGAAATTGCTCGGGCGCTCGGACATGGTAACGATGATTCCTTCCTGTTGTGATCGATGATATTGTCGCGCGGACATGGACGTGGGCGCCTGTATCGCTGCGATAGGCTTGCCTCTCGGCCTCGGCGAAGGAGGGCGACGGCGCGCGGCGGGGGTTAGTCGTAGAGCGGAGAAAGCTCGAACGGATCGGCTTGGCCTTCATTCCGGCCCAGTTCCTCGATCGCCGCGCCACCTGCAGGGTCGACGACCTGGGCAACGACTTCGAGCATATGTCCATCGGGATCATGGAAATATATGCCCACCGATACTCCATGGTTCAGAATTTCATGAATTCGCACCTTCTTTTCGATGAAGGTGGCATAGACCCGGCGAAGATCCTCCAGGCTATGCTGACTATCGAGCTCCAGAGCCACATGCTCGAATTCCAGCCCCTTGGTGGCGCCGGGAGGAGCGGGGAAAAGTGCGATGTCATGATCATGAACCCCGAAGGTGAGGAATATGCCGCCTTCATAGGGACCGCCGTTGATGCGGGTGACAACCTCCATACCGAGCACGTCCTTGTACCAGGCAGCGGAGGCCTCCGGATCTTTCACATAGAGGACGAGGTGCGCGATGCGCCGGATTTTAGGAGTGAACATGAGAGCTTCCTTCTGTGTCTCCATGGACTTCGTCTCAGGTCAGGTTGACCCAGACGCTCTTGGTTTCGCTGTAGAGTTCCATCGCCTGCCGGCCATGTTCGCGGCCCCAGCCTGACTGCTTGAAGCCGCCGAACGGCGTTGCAGGATCGACGAGATTGAAGCAGTTAATCCACACCGAGCCGGCCTTCACGGCACCGGCGATGCGGTGAGCGCTCTTGATATCATTGGTCCAGATACCGGCAGAAAGACCGAAGTCCGAATTATTGGCTTCAGCGATCAACTGATCCGCGTCCTTCCACGACAAGGCGCTCAGAACCGGTCCGAATATCTCTTCACGCACCACGCGCATACCCGCCTGCGCATCGCCCAGGATGGTGGGCTCGAAGAAATAGCCATTATCCAGCCCGGATGGACGGGCACCGCCTGTCAGCACGCGCGCGCCTTCGTTCACGCCGATCTCGACATAGCCGCTGACCTGGTTCCACTGTTCCTCGGAGATCAGCGGACCGAAATTGACGTCTTCGTCCAGGCCATTGCCGATCTTGAGTGAGCGTGCATGGCCGGCGATCGCTTCCACGAGCTCGTCATAGACAGCCTCATGAGCATAGAGGCGCGAACCGGCCGTGCAGGTCTGCCCCTGGTTGAAGAAAATGCCTTGCGCGATCGACGCCGCCGCCGCGCTCAGATCGGCATCTGGCAGGACGATCTGGGGCGATTTGCCGCCCAGTTCCAGGGAGACCTTCTTGAGATTGCCCGTGGAGGCCCGCACTATAGCCTTGCCCACCTCGGTTGAGCCGGTGAAAGCGACCTTGTCGACTCCGGGATGTTCGACCAGCGCCGCGCCCGCGTCACCAAAACCGGTCACGACGTTGATGATGCCCGCCGGAAAGCCTGCTTCGAGCGCCAGTTCGGCAAGACGCAGCGCCGTGAGCGGCGTCTGCTCCGCAGGCTTGAGCACGACGGCGCAGCCGGCCGCCACCGCCGGTGCAATCTTCCAGGCCGCCATCGACATGGGATAATTCCACGGCACGATCAATGCGGCCACGCCAACCGGTTCACGCGTCGTGTAGTTAAGGATCTGAAGGCCGCCCCGCGGTGAAACGGGGAGAGTCTCTCCGCCGAACTTCGAGGGCCAGCCCGCGAAGTAACGGAAGGTCTTGATCGAGCCTTCGATTTCAACAAGCCGCGTCAGGCTCGCGGGCTTGCCATTGTCCAGGCATTCGAGGACCGCCAGCTCATGGGCGTCCCGCTCGATCAGGTCGGCGAGACGATAAAGTAGCATCGAACGGTCCATGGCGCTCATCCGGCGCCATGCCGGATCCTCGAACGCGCGCCGCGCCGCCTTGACCGCCAGATCGACGTCTTCCGGTCCGGCATGGGCGACTTGGCACAGTTCCTCGCCGGTAGCCGGGTTGGTCGTTGCAAACGTACGGCCGGACAGGGCGTCCACATGCTTGCCGCCGATAAGAAGCTGGCGAGGGGCCTTGCTCAGCGACTCGCTGAGTCGCGCTGCAACCACGCGGGGTGTTTGAATGGAGGAAAGTGCCGTCATCCTGATGCTCCAACCGGGGCCCGTGGGGAGGGCCCTCCTGTTCGTGTTGATGCAATACCTACATCATCTTGTTTAACTGAACAATAGATAGTTTTTGAGCATGAATGTTGCATTGAATAGACAATGGAGGCATGTAGGCGGCCTGGGAACACTGAACTGGAGTGCATTGTGGAAACCGCATCGCGCGATGTTGTGCAGAGACTGGTCAAGGCCCGTCTGGGCGAGGGATTGGCAGCGCGACCCGTCGCCCCCTTCTCTTTGGACGAAGCTTATGCAATCCAGTCTGAAACCCTTGCGGCGCTGGGCGAGTCCCTGGGGGGCTACAAGGTCGGTTTGACGACCTCTGCGGCGCAGCATGCAATGGGGACGAGCGAGCCCATCGCCGGTGGACTGCGGAGCCGCGATTTCATGCAATCGCCTGTTCGGATCGATTCCGTCTCCTATCAGCGCTTCGCCGAAGCCGAGCTCATAGTCGAGATCGGCGAGGATTTTCCCGTCGGCTCTGCCCCCCTGTCCGAGAGCGATATCGCACGACGCATTTCCGGTCTGTTCGCGGGTATTGAGCTTTGCGCGTCGCGCTACGACGATGACGATGTAACAGTCGCGCAGCTCGTCGCCGACAACAGCAATGCCGAACTGCTCATCGTGGGATCCCGTCTTGCCTCGGGCTGGGACGAGCGCTTTTCCGATATTCCTGTGAATCTATATTGCAAGGGTCGCGATCCGGTTCGTGGTTCGACCGCGGCGGTGCTGGGCAATCCGCTTCGCTCCGTCACCTGGCTCGCCAACTGGCTTGCTCGCCGCGGCCAGCGCCTGACCCGTGGGCAATTGGTGGCGAGCGGCAGTGCCACCGGCATTACCGATCTTGAATCCGAAGAAGAAATCCTGGCCGACTTTGGCGGCCTTGGATCTGTATCCGTGATCATCGCGCGCGCGCCATTGAAAGGGAGAGACGAATGAGCATCGATCTTGGTTTGTCAGGCAAGGTTGCCATCATCACCGGCGGCAGTGTCGGCATCGGCAAGGAGACCGCCCGCAAGTTGGCGCGAGCGGGCGTCAAGGTGGTGATTGCCGCCCGCACAAAGGCCGCGCTGGACGCGGCGGCCGGAGAACTTCGGGCTGATACGGGGGGCGAGATCGCGGCGATCGCGGTCGATACGACCGACAAGGGGTCGGTCCAGGCGGCCGTCGACGAGACCGTGCGTCTCTTTGGCGGCTTGCATATCCTTGTCAATTGCGCCGCCGCGCCCGGCGGCCTGGTGCGCAATGCCATCGAGGAAGCCGATGAAGATGCCCTGCTTCTTGACCTGAACACGAAGCTGATGGGGTATTTCCGGATGTGCAAGGCGAGCGTTCCGCACATGCGCAAGGCCCAGTGGGGACGCATTATCAATGTCGGCGGCCTTACAGCGCGCTGTACGGAAGCGCTAAGTGGCATGCGTAACACCGCGCTCGTGCATTTCACCAAGACGCTATCGGACGAAGTCGGCCAAGATGGTATAACGGCCAATATCATCCATCCCGGCGTCACGCGCACCGAGCACGTCGAAAGCTGGTTCCGCGAGATGGCCGATGAGGAAGGCACGACCTTTGAAGCGATCGTCGAGCGGGAGGCAGCCGGGCCTGCCGCATTGCGCCGCATGCTCGAGGTGGAGGAAGTTGCCGATCCGATCGTGTTCCTGGCGTCGCAGCTCGCCAGTGGCATCACCGGCGAATCCATTGCCGTGGATGGCGGCCTGTCTCGCGCTGTTTTCCTCTGAGCGGCTCTCCGGCGGATCGTCTTCGATCCGCCGATCCCCCAGGCGCAAAGCAGGCGCGCCTTTGGTCATATGCTGATCCCTGGCAATGCTCCTTCCGCCTGACCCTAATGGTTTGCGGCGCTCAGGCGGATCGGGGTCTTGGCAGGCAGACGTAGCGCGCGGTTCCACATCGGAATGTTCAACCGGCAGTAATAATCCCGCCAAGGCGGGTAGCTGTTTAAAGGTCAGCTTGTACGAATAGCGCTGACCACCAGAAGAAGGCTGGCCCCGAGCACGGCGCAGCTTCCCCACACGGCGAGGGAAAAGTTCCCTGAACCCAGCGTCGCGGCAACGGCTGCCGGGCCAAAGCCCATCCCGAACGTCTGGATCGATCCCATGGCGCAGACTATGCGGCCGCGCGGGTCGGCATCGGAGCAGACGCCTGAAAGAAGCGGTTGGGCATAGTTCCAGGCAAAGAGCAGCAGCACCATGGCAATGATGAAAATGTGCGGCGTCAGCCTGCCGTCCAGCAGCCGGAAGCTGATGATGGAAACGACGCCGCTCACAAGAAGGGGTCCTATCCGGCCAAGGCGTCGGGGCGTTAAACCCGCCAGAGCCGCCCCACCCATGCCTGCAAAGGTTCCGTAAGAGAGACCGCGCGCGATCTGGTGGGCGTCAAGGCCGCTGGCCTGACCGATGCGTTCCGCATAGCTCCACATCGCGCTGATTGCGCCGAAATAGAAGAACACGCCGATCAGCGCCAGGAAAGCGAGGCGCCGGTTACAAAGCGCCGTGGCTCTGGGGTCGTCGGCAGCGACACGGCCGTGCGGAAACCAGAACAGGCCGCCTAGGGTAAGCACGCCAAGCGCGCCATTCGCAAGGAACAAGGTTCGGGTGCCAACGCTTTCCTGCCAACTTGGCAGGTAAAGCAGGGCAATTGCTCCGGCGAGCGCGCCGGTGACGAGATAGATGGAAAAGGCACGATCAGGATTTTCGGCGCGACCGAACGCCGCGAAAGCAAAACCCACGGCAATGCCTTCTCCAGCGCCCGCGATCGTTCGCGTCAATGTAATCGCTGCATAGCCGGCGCTGAACGCGGTCGCGACATTGCCGGCGATGATGAAGGTAAGGCCGACCGCGACACACAGCCGCCAGTCCCAGCGCGGAAGCAGGAAGGTGCTGAGGCCGATTGTGACGGCCATCGCATTGATTTCCCAGGCAGCGACATATCCAAGCTGCTGATCGCTGAGCGCGCCCTGCACGGCCACGACCGCAAGGAGGCCCGGCGTGATCAGGATGGTCCAGGCACCAACGATTCCGATCAGGACACTCGCGGCAAGGCCTCCAGCACTTAGGCAGTGCACTGAAGTGCGCACGCTGGCTGATTCCGCCGAGCTCATTTTCATATGTCTTCGAGCCTCTCCAGAAACGATGTCCGAATACAGGAAAGGGTGAGCGGCTGAGGTGCCGCTCGACCGCATTCCGGTCTTCAATCAGGCGACGGTGCCGCGGACCGCTTCGACAGCCTGCTTGAACTTCTGCACCAGCTCGTCGATTTCCGCATGGTTGATGACGAGCGGCGGCGCGAAGACAAGGGTGTCGCCCAGGGCGCGGGTTATGAGTCCTTCCTTCGCGGCCGCCTGCAGTACGCGGCGACCCACACGGTCGGAAGCCGGGAAGGCCTCCTTGGTCGCCTTGTCCCTGACCAGTTCGATGCCGATCATGAGGCCCACGCCGCGGATTTCACCAACGAGCGGATCGTCTCTGAAGGCGGCTTTCATCGACCTATGGAGATAGGGTCCGACTTCAGCGACGTTCTCGACGACTTTCCTGTCATCGATCGCCTTGAGCGCTGCCAATGCCGCCGCAGCGCCAACGGGATGGGCGGAATAGGTGTATCCGTGAGCGAACAGGCCCGCTTTGGGAGAGCTTGATTCAATTACATCCCATATCTTTGGTGAGATGAAGCAGGCAGACATCGGAAAATAGCCGCTCGTCACGCCCTTGGCCGAAGTGATCAGGTCCGGCTCGACATTGAAGGTCTGGCTACCCCAGTAAGTGCCGAGGCGTCCGAAGCCGGAGACGACTTCATCAAGGACCAGAAGGATGTCGTGGCGCTTGAGGATCGGGACGATCTCTTCGAAATAACCTTCGGGCGGCGCGATGAGGCCGCCCGCGCCCATGACAGGTTCGGCGAAGAAGGCGGCGATCGTATCCGCGCCTTCTCGGGCGATCAGTTCTTCAAGTTCTGCCGCGAGCGCGCGCGAGAAATCACGTTCGGACTGGCCTTCGGCCGCCTTGCGGTAATGGTGCGGCGCGGTGACATGCAGGATTGGGCCGATGGGCAGATCGAACAGATTGTGCATGCTGGGAAGGCCGGTGAGGCTCGAGGTCATCACACCGGAGCCGTGATAGGCGTTCCAGCGCGCAATGATCTTCTTCTTGTTGGGACGGCCCAGAAGGTTGTTATAATACCAGATAAGTTTGATCTGCGTCTCGTTCGCGTCGCTGCCGGACGCGCCAAAGAACACGCGTGCCATGGGGACGGGGGCACGCTTGAGCAACTCGTCGGCTGCCTCGATGACGACATCGGTCGACATGCCGTTGAAGGCGTGGAAGAAAGACAGGCGCTTGCTTTGCGCGGCGATCGCTTCCGTAACTTCTTCACAACCATAGCCCAGGTTGACGCACCACAGGCCCGCCATGCCGTCGAGATATTCATTGCCGTGAATATCCTTGATCCGAACGCCCTTGCCCTCGGTCATGACGTTGGGCCCGTCCCGCTTGAGATCCTCGATCCAGGTGAAGGGATGGAAATGGGTGGCCTGATCGATCTGGCCAGCGCGTTGAATGTCAAGTGTCATGAGCGGCATCCTGAAAATGCTGTTGAAGAAGACGTCGGGTCAGGGGCCAAGGTCGACATTTCATGCGTGATCCTTTCGTCCCAAAGCCCTGTCGGTGGCGGCAAGCGAACACCCGCGAGGCTTGTCCGCGCCCTGTAGACGGGGCTGCCTCCACTGCATATGCCTATTCTGATCTATACGCAACAGTTGATCGAAAAATCGGATTAGTGTTACCAAACATCAACAATAAGGCCGCAAGCCTGCTATTTTCAGATAAAACCGATCCAACGGCCGCAAATGACGACGGCAATCCAGAGGGCAAGCGAACTTGCGCCTGCGAAACGCGCTGAGGCCGGCGGCGGCAGCGCATCGTTCCAGTCGGCGATTTTCCGATAGGCGCCCATGTGGAATATGGCCATGTTGACGCCGGCCGCGACTAGCAACCCCATCTTGACGAGGAAGATGGGGTTCTCTGAATATTTGACCGCGTTGGAAATGAAGAGCAGCGATCCTGTCACGACCGCGAGCAGGAAAGCCGCCCAGGTGTAAGGCAGCAGTTCGACGATCAGTTGCCGTGCTCCGCGGCGATGCGAGGCATAGCCGATCAGGCGAAGATCAACGATCGCAATGGTTCCGACGACCAGGACGATGGCGAGAACATGGACCGATTCAATCCACGGGAAGCTGTTGTCGCCTTCCTTGATCGCCAGGGCTAGCGGTGTCTCCTCCAGTTTCTGGAAGATGGTAATCAGATCCACGGCAGATCCTTCCGGTAGAATGGGGTTGAAAAGGGGGGGCGTTCAGATCGTGTAGGCGATCCAGCGCCCACAAAAGATGACGCAGATCCAGATGGCCAGCGACAGCCAGGCGGCGGGCTTCACAAGAGGGCGCCATCTCGCGCTGTCGAGTTGAAACTCGGGATGGAGGAGTGGACGCCGAAAATACCAGGTGAGAAGGCATGCGACGACCACCAGCCCCATTTTGAGCCAGAAGGTGAAATTCGTCAGCACGCGGTCCGGTTCGCCGATTGCCATGAGTGAGCCTGTCGCGAGCAGGACGGCAAGGGCCACCCACATCCAGCGCAGATAACGACGCACGACGACATTGGGGAGCGTGTCGGTCGCCAGCACGCCTGCAAGTCGCAGGTCCGATACCAGGGCCGATCCGACAACCACCGCTATGGCGAGAATATGGACGCTCTGGACCGAAGGAATGATCCACGGCTCGTCACGGATCGTTGTTGCCAGCGGGGTGGCGTAGAGCCATGTTGCAAAGCTCTGAAGGCTCATCTGTCATTCTCCTGATGGTATCGCGGCTGGGACGTCCGCGTATCTTGCCGCGCACACATTGGGGGGACCGAATGCTGGCCGGCACACTCCTGCGTCCGCCCGGCATTCCACACGACGCCAACGCGGATCCGGACGCGTGGATCGACCGGGCGGCCTTGGTGCAGCGGCCATGTCGCCTGCGACACATTCACCGCTCAAAACTTCCAGCAATTGGCATGAGCTTCTCCCGATTGGTGGCGTTGAAAACGGCCGCGCCTTTCCTGCGGTCCGGAATTGCGCGTTATAATGCGTCGTTCCGGTGCACCAGCAGCGCAACAAATCGCTCGAATAATAGATGATTGTTGTAGAGCTTGATAGACTGTTTGGTGAAAATATCCCGTTTTCCAGGTCGATCGATGCGGGTGTGCCAACGAACATCCTTTGGCTCACGGAAATTGAATCAATACATTGATAAACAGGTATTTTCTTTCATTGACAATCAAGGTTGTCACGCCGCGCGCGATGTTCGTTACCGTTCATATAACGCAACAGTATTGCGTTAATACGGATATTAGTTACCTAAATTGAGCATCCGATTCGGCGTCACCCGATTCGTGAATGTTATCTGGCGTTCTGCAATTGGCATAAGCGAAGAGCCGGCCACAGCCAGCGATAGGGGGCGGACGACATATGAAGATGGAAAGCCGGTTGGTTTTGCGAGACAATCGTTCGAGCTTCACGATACCGTTGCGCTTTGGCGCCGCTCTTGCGTCGATGTCGCGGTTGGCGATCAATGGCATGAAAAGACCAGCAGGCCAAACAAGCTCTTTCAGGAGAATGAAGATGAGTGTGAAAATCGCGCGATCTGTACTTGCTCTCGCAGTTCTGGGGGTGATCAGTGCGCCCGCTTCCGCCCATCATTCCTTTGCAATGTTCGACCAGACCAAGACCTTCGTCCTGCAAGGTGAGGTGGGCAAGTTCGAATGGACGAACCCGCATGCGTTCGTGATGCTCGACGTGCCGGTCAATGGAAAGACGGTTCGCTATACGCTGGAGTGCAGCAGTCCAGCATTGATGCGCCATGCAGGTTGGAAATTCAACACGATCAAGGCGGGCGAGCGCGTGCGCGTGGCCATGCATCCTCTCAAGAACGGGCAAACGGGTGGGATGCTGGCGAAGGTCAAGGTTCCGGACGGCCGATTGCTCGCCGCCTGGTGAAGCAGGCCACAAAGATGCGAGCATAGTCTTTAGAGCGATTTCCACGCGATCGGAACCGATCGCTGGTCAAGAAATCGCGGAGGTTCGCTACGAGGATATCCCGCATGGCGGGACCATGAAGATCGTCGAGCGCCTTTACCTTATCGGGTCGGATATTTTGCAGAACGATATCACAATCGAAAATCCCAAGTGTCTATCAAGGCCTTATATTCATTATCAAATATAGGCGTGAGATACACGAATATGGAATCACAGAATTTGTCTGCGAGAACAAAAAAACTGTGATGGAGAGAGACGGAATACTGGGCCTGAAGACCGAATAGCAATCTATTCGACGGAACGGAAATGACGCCCTTCCGCATGAGGCAAACCGCAGAGGACAGCTTCAAGCGGAAGATCGGCCTTGAACAGTAGGGGGAAATTTATGCACTTCTCTAACACTACGTCGTACCGCACCTTGGCATGGTTTTTCGGACTTTGCGCCATTCTCGCCGCTCCTGCGGGCCAAGCTCAGGTTGCCGAGAAAGGAAGCAATCAAGGCGCAGCCAGGGACGGGGCCGCAATGGGCGATATTGTCGTCACCGCTAACAAGCGCGGCGAGAATCTGCAGAAGGTGCCGCTCTCCGTCAGCGCATTTTCCGGCGAGCAGATTGCGCGCCTGAACATTCGCGACACCACGCAGATCACGCAACAAATCCCGGCTCTCCACGTCAATGCCTGGTCGCCCAAGCTCACCATCTTCAGCTTGCGCGGCATCTCGCAGAACAATTTCACGGACAATCTCGAAGCGCCGGTCGCCGTCTACCAGGACAACGCCTATGTCGCTTCGATGAACGCCATTTCAGGGCAACTTTTCGACGTCAAACGGATTGAAGTGCTGCGCGGTCCTCAGGGCACGCTTTTTGGCCGCAACGCAACCGGCGGTCTCATCCATTATATCAGCAACGACGCGAGCGAGGATGCTTTCAACGGCTATGTCCAGGGGGACTATGGTCGTTTCGAGAGCCGGGCAATCGAGGGGGCGATCGGCGGGGCATTGGCGACCGGACTGAGGGTCCGTGTCGCAGGACGGATCGACAAGGCCCATGGCTACATAAAGTCGCGTGACACCGTCCTTGCCGACGGGACCATATTGCCGGGCAGCGGCCAGGATCTGGGCGGTCGCAATGGATGGGCGGCGCGGGTCAATCTCCAATATGATCTCTCGCCGGAAGCGACGCTTGGCCTTTGGTACAAACATTCGGAGGACGATCACGTCGCGACCGGTGGTTATGTTTTCGAAAATTGCGATGCCGAGGCCAACGGCTACTGCCATACCGACGCCGCCGGGCTGAGCGATGGAACGGGGGGCGTGATCAACGGTCTGACAGGTCAGCCTGCCTCGCCCTGGGAGCATTTCGGAGAGCGTCGTGGCAACCTTGATCGACATGTGAATGACTATCAGGCGGACTTCAACTGGAAGGCGGGCGATGGCCTTACCCTCACGTCCATCACGAATTATCTTCAACTCAAGCAGGTCTATGCAGAGGATGGAGATGCCACGCCGCTTCTCACCGTGAATGTCGACACAGCCATGGATTTTCACCAATTCTCTCAGGAATTGCGGCTGAGTGGAGAAGCCGACCGTTTCAAATGGCAGCTCGGCGGCTATTTTCTCGACATGAAATATCAGGGCTACCACAATATCACGGGTGCCCCCGTCATTGACCTCGCCCTAGCGGCCAACGGCGCGTTCGCGACGCCAACCGTCCAACAGCCCTATAGCATCAGATCCCGCAACTGGTCGGTATTCGCGCAGGGCGATCTGACACTTGCCGAGCGATTGACGCTCACCCTGGGAGGACGCTTTTCGTCTGATCGCAAGTCGATCGATTATAGCGCCATTCTCGTCGATCCTTCGATCAATTCCAATCCGGTTACGCTGTTCACCGGCGAGGGGCTGGCCGCGATCGTGCCCGGGGTCAATCGGGACAGGTTCGACGGCTGGGCGGCGCGCGTCTCGCTTAATTTTCAGGCAACGCCCGACCTGCTCGTCTATGCCTCGTGGAACCGCGGCATCAAGGGCGGGAACTGGTCGCTTTCGTCGAACATCCAGCCACTCGATTTCAAGCATCGGCCCGAAACGCTCAACAGTTTGGAGGCGGGTTTCAAAGCATCGCTGCTGGACCGCAGGCTGCGTCTCAACGGCACGCTGTTTCACTATATTTACAATGACTATCAGGCCTTCTCCCTCGCCGGTGGCGTACCGCACGTCTATAACAGCGATGCCCATTCGACCGGCGCGGAGCTTGAGGCTTTCTGGTCTCCTTCGCGGCGCTTTGACGCGGTTCTCGGCGCGACATGGCAAACATCGCATGTCGACAGCATTCCGGCGACCGGCACGCAGGTGGGTCCTGAGTTCTTCCCGGGAGCGCCGGACTCGCAATATTGTGCGAACCAGGGCGGTTTCTTTCTCTGTGATTTTCCCCAGAAAACGATTGTGGGTGCGCAATTTCCCAATGCGCCGCGTTTCAGCCTGAATTATCTGCTGCGCTACAATGTGGATCTGGGCGGCGGCAATGTGGCGGGCCAGATCGACGGTGCCTGGTATGACGACCAATATCTGGAAGTCACCAATGGCCTGTCATCTCTCCAGAAAGCCTATAACGTGACCAACGCATCGCTCACCTATACGGATCGGGCGACAGGGATTGCGTTGACCGCATGGGGCAAGAACGTCTTCAACAAGGCGTTCCGTGCGTACGCGCTGAACCTTGGCATATTGGGCACGACGTCAATCTATGCGCCGCCAGCAACCTATGGGGTGACGCTGCGGATACCCTTCGGACGACGATGAGGTGGCAGGCACGCTGAGCGAGGGCTTCACGCGTGGGCTTACAGGCCGTCTCATTTCTTGAGATGCTGCAGCCGCGGATCGCCGCCATCGGGATACCAAAAGGTCATATGGCACCCTTCGCACGCACGGTCGATCTCGCTGCCAGCCTCAAAAAGGGCGACCGGATCCCGCCGGTCGATGGCTGCCAGCGCGGTCCTCGTTGTCCTCTGCATATTCTGGGCGAAGGACACCAGCGTTTCATGATCGCTGGCGAGCAGGCCGTCGATCTGTGCCGTGCTGAGTTCGCCCGACGGTCGGACAATGCCAGCCGGGGCTGCGTGCCGCCCCTTCATCATCACGAGATTCATCGCTTCGATCAGTGTCACCGCATGGCGTCGCACGGCATCCCATTCCTCGGCTGTGCGCGGCTCGCGCTTCACCACGCCCTTCTCGTCGGAAACGGTCGCGACGGATTCCCAAAGCCCGTCGGCCGCCGGATCGACCGTCGCGTTCATCAATTGCTTGATCGTAAAGGATGTATCGAAGGGTTCGGCCCCGTTTTGGGATGAGGACGTCGTCTGATTGGAGCTTGCCTCAACCGGGGCCTTGTCCGAGCACCCACCCAGCCCCACCAGGGGGCCTGCCAAGGCAGCGAGGGCAACGAAAGAGATGGCATGCCGCATGTTTGTTTCCCCACCAGCAATGTGAAAGCGCCTTTTGAAACCAACCGCCTACTTATTTGGCGTTCTGGTCGTCCTGTCTGGTGTTCGCGCCGCCATCGCCGCTGCGCTCATCGAAATTGACGACGCCGTCCTCGGCCGGGTTGATTGGTCTGTTCATGAACTTGTCGAGTTCGCTCGACATCTGGACTGGCTTGGCAGCAGGCGTGGAACTGGCGGTAGCGTCCGCCTCATTGTCGCTCGTCTTTCCGGAGCAGCCGGTGAAAGCCAGAACCATCAATGTCGGAAACACGGAAGCCGTTACAAACCTGCGCATTTGTCAATCCTTCTCTTCGAACCCCAAGATGTTGCACCACTTTGCTGCAAATCGTCTGGAACCTGCAACCGGGGCCGCATCAGGGATTGAACCTCTTCGCCCATATAAGCTTGAGGTTTACATTACGCAACAATAGTCTTGCATAATACCGATGTGTTGCCATAACGGTAAATATGAATGATGCGGGGAGTCGCCGGGCGATCCAGCCTCTTCGCGTCCTGAAAATGGCGGATATGCGTCTGGATTGGGGAGAGCTTCGATGTTGCGGATACAAAGCGGCGCGGGTTGCGATCTTTCTGCGATTTGCTGTGGCGGCCTGGTGGAGGATCGGCTGTGAAGATCTGGCAAGTTTCCTTTTTGTCACTCGTCCTGCTGACCGCGGCCTGTGGCGGACTATCGAAGGATCAAGCTGACCGCGACGGCCCCCGGACTTCTGATGGCCGGCCGGATTTCTCGGGAACCTGGCAGCGCTATCCTGACGACTGGTACGGGACTGATCCCGACCATCCTCCGCCACCTGGCGGACCGTTTCCCCTGAAGGAGCCATTCGCGGGTCAATACGCGACGTTACTCAACAGGCTCCACGCGGCTGACGTGGCGGGCACACCGATCGCCAATTCGAGCACGAAATGCCTGCCGGAGGGCATGCCCTCGATCATGGGTGCGATTTACCCGATCGAGATCATGCAGGATGCAAAGCGACTGGTCGTGCTTGCCGAATTTCTCTCCCAGACCCGCAGGGTGCATATCGGCGAGAAGATGCCGCCGGCCGATGATACGGAGCCCTCCTACAATGGCTATTCGGTCGCGCGCTGGGACGGCGACACGCTAGTGATTGAAACCTCGCGCGTGCGACCCGACGTCCTCTTCTTCAATGTACCTCACAGTATAAACATGAAGATTACCGAAAGGCTGAGGCGGTCATCGCCGACCCTGCTCGAGAACAAGGTCATGATCGAGGATCCGGATTATCTCAGTCGGCCCTATAGTTTCACGTTCCAGTACAAGAAGACCGATTACAAGATCGGGGAGTTTGTCTGCGAGAATAACCAGACCAAGGTGGACGCTGAGGGCAAGGCGTCCCTCCAGCTTCAGCCGGACACGAAGTGATCGAACGTCGCAACGACGTCATCGATAACTTGGTGAGCCGAAAGATCTGGATGCTGTGATCCAAGGATTTGGACAGCCGAGTGGTCGCCGCGGCGCAGACATTTGAAAGGTAGTAAAATGAGCAACGGAACGATATTAGTGGCGACGGTCGGGCAAGCGATCATTCGCAGCGCGGATGATGGCAAAAGCTGGAATCGCCTCGGCGTGGGCCAACAGCTCGAATTCGATGCGATCACCCGCTCATTAAGCGTCAGTCCGACGTCGCCGGAGACGATCTACGCCGGAACGGACATCGGGCTATGCATCAGCACCGACACGGGTGGAAAGTGGGAACGGGTCGCATCGCCCTTTGACGGGGAAACGGTCTGGAAAGTTGCGGTCGATCCCAATGACGCCGATCGGATTTTTGTTGGTACCGGGGCACCGTCGCGCGCCGCGTTGTGGCGCACCGAGGATGGCGGCCAGACCTGGTTGCGGGCGCCAGTCGAAATCCCCGAATTCTGTGCCGGCGTCAATCGGCCGCGGCTGCTGGCATTCGCCTATGACTCGACTGATCGCAACAAATTGTGGTTCGGGCTCGAGGAGGGAGGGCTGTTTCACAGCAACAATGGCGGCGAAACCTGGACCCGGCTGGATGACCGTCTGTTGTGGGATTTCAATTCCGACATCCACAATATTACGGTTCTGCCGAACCACGGCCGGAAGGTCGTGGTCGTGGCGAGCGTCAATGCCGTCTACCGCAGCTTCGATGATGGCCAAAGCTGGTCCGGGATTCTAGCGAGCGAGGCTTTCGGGCTCTACTATGTTCGCGCCCTCAACAAGCCATCGGCGAGCGAGAATGTGCTGTATCTCAGCATTTCCGATGGTACGCCTGGCACGACAAGCAAGCTGCTGATTTCCCGCGACGCTGGAGAAAGCTGGGAGGTTCTGCCTCTTCCCCAGCAGCCCAATTCCTGCTTCTGGGCCATTTCCGTCAATCCCTGGAACGATCGCCAGATCGTCGCGGGTACCAAATATGGTCATTTGTTCACGTCCGAAAATGGCGGCTTCAGCTGGCTCAAGCAATGGCGCGATTTCAGCGAAATCGCTGACGTTCTCTGGACCCCCGCCGTCGCTCAGATAAAGGCTGCGCACCAATCGCTGGTGACGGCGAAATAGCAGGAGCCAAGGATCGCCGACTGCGACATTGGTGACGGCCGGGCCTTGTCCCCCATACCGGGACCCTGCCCGTCAGCGATGGCGGGCGGGCAGCTGCGTGAACGACTGTCTTGATTGCCGGGCTGTTCGCTCGGCCTCGACATCGATTGATGCCAGGGTTCCCTGATCGCGCACTCCACCTTGCTGAAGACTTCAACCAGGCCGTGCGCTGGCTTGCGGTTTCGACGGGAGCTGTCGTGCAGCCAGCGCTTGCTCGCCGGAAATGCAGCACAGCCAAGGAACAAGGCGAGACGCATCATTTATGCAACAATGATAGATAAAATTGACATTCTGTTGACTCTTAGTAAAAAGCATCGATAGTGTCCGTCTATCGATAGATGCGCGGTACCTCGATCCTGGTTTTGCCGGGCGTGCGAGCAGGCGGGCAATGTCGAATGTCCGACGCGTGGCTCCAAGGAGGCAGGAAAGGTCTGCGCATATTGGACAGTGGAGCGGCGTTCGGTACACCTTTGTCGGATCGGGCAGTTGAATGATCCTGCCTCATTGAAGCTATTGATTTTGGATTACGGAAAAATTCAAAATTAGAAATAACCGTATCAAATATTATCGAACAGAGCGGGATTAAATCTTGCCACTATATGTTGAGCAGCAGGAACAATCGCTGGCGATTTCGCCGATTGTCTGAACCGTCGCAATCCAAATCTTTACTGCCGCGACAACATGCAGGGAGGGTTGTTATGAAATATAATTCCACATCGGGGAAACATTGGGCGGTGCGCCAGGCAATAGCCTTGACGGCGTCTGCATCCGCTACCATGGTAATATGTCCGGCGGTTCTCCACGCCCAGGAGGAGCCGCAAGCGCAGCGGGCGAAAACGGACGCCGAGGCGATTGTGGTGACGGCCCGGCGCAAGGAAGAAACGCTCACGGACGTTCCCGCATCGATCACCGCCTATTCATCCGATTATCTGCAGAAGCAGAATATCCAGACTTTCGCCGACTATGCGACGAAAATTCCCAACCTGACCTTTCAATATGGTCAAGGTACCGATTTTTCGTCGGTTGGCTTCGTAGGTGGCCGTCAAACCGTTATTCGCGGCGTTGCCGGTTCCAACACGACCGCCTATTATATCAACGATACTCCTGTGCCGGCATCGATCAGTCCGCAGGTCCTCAATCTGGACCGGATCGAAGTGCTGAAGGGACCGCAGGGCACTTTGTTCGGTGCCAGTTCCATGGGCGGCAATCTGCGCTTCATTACTCGCGAGCCATCGCTCAACGACAATAGCTATGTCGTCCAGGTGCAAGGGGGTGGAACGAAGGGTGGCGGCTTCGACTTCGATGGCAATGCGCGGGCGGACGTCGTGCTCGTTCCCGATCGCGTGGCGCTCAACATGGCCTTTGGCTATTTGCGCGAATCAGGTTTTGTCAGTCGCCGTTTTCCCGATGGCGCGGGGGACTTCACCACGAAAGGCGGGCAGGGCCGCAACGACACCTATTCCGGATCGATCTCGGCACGCTTCAAGCTGTCTGATTCGATCGAAGCGACGCTGAGCGGGATCGGGCAGAGCAGCGATCTGCATGGCTTCCCGGCGGCTTATGCGCCGTTGCCAGGCTATCAGCCGCAAACCTATACCCTCGATCGCGACCGGGATGTTCAGGAATTCTCCAAAGACCGTTGGGGCCTGGGATCGCTCGCGCTCAAATATGCGGGCGACGGCTTTTCCGTCATATCGTCCACAAGCTATTTTGCCCGCAAGACCTATGAGCGCGAAGACAATACCGAGGGTACCAACTTCTTCATCGAAAACTCGCTAGGGGTCGATGCCGGCAATCCTGCGCTTTTCACGGACAATATCTCGCGCGACCGCCGTTTCACGCAGGAAACGCGTCTGTCCTTCGACGAAGGCGCACTATTGCCGCATCTGTCCGGAACGGTGGGCGTCTTCTACCAGCATAAATATACCAGCTTTTACCAGCCGGCGGTTATCGTGCCGGAACTCGGCGCAGCCGGCTTCGATCCGCCCTATGTGACGAACCAGCGCTACCCCGCGCATGAAGATAATAGCGCCATCTTCGGTGAACTCTATTATGAGGTGGTCCCACGGCTCACCGTGACCCTGGGTTTGCGCCATTACTGGATCAAGCAAAAGGCCGATGCGGTGCTGAGCCAGGGCATTTTCAACGCGCCGGGCGGCGACTTCGCGCCGGAGCGACGCAGCCGGCAGCAGGGCTTTGTTCCCAAAGCGGTTGCTTCATACAAGATCGGCACGGATGGCACCATCTATGCTTCGGCCGCCAAGGGCTTCCGGGTGGGCGGATCGCAGGGCAGGCTTCCCGATTTCTGCTCAGGGGATCTGGCGGCGATCGGCCGTACCCAGGATGACGTGCAGGAATACAAGTCCGATACCTTGTGGAGTTACGAGGTCGGCGCGAAGAACCGTTTCGGGCGATTGAACGTTTCGGCGGCCGCCTTCCAGATCGATTGGTCCAACATCCAGCAGCAGGTTGCGCTGCCGACCTGCACCTTCTCCTTCATTGCCAACGCCGGCAAGGCACGAATCCGTGGCGGCGAACTTGAGATTTCGGGCCGGCCGGTTGCCGAATTGCCGCTCACCATCCAGCTTGGCCTTGGATATACCAACGGCAAGCTGATCGATCCGGGCCTCATCAATCAGGCGCCCGATACGCGTCTGGTGCAGGTTCCGGAATGGACCGCGACTGTCGGGGCAAATTATGAGCATGAGATCGGCGCGAATATGAGCCTGTTTGTCAGCGGCGATTATAGCTACACAAGCTCGGTCAAGGTCGCGAATAGCGCAGGGGGTTTCCTCACCCGCCACCCGTTCAATTTCGTGAACGCCAATCTCGGTCTGCGCTTCGGCTCTTCGGAAATCATGCTTTTCGGCAAGAACCTGCTCGACAAGCGCCTGAACCTTGGCGACCTCTACAGTTCGGGGTTCGAGCGTCAGGAGATCCTGGCGGACGGCAGCGCACAGCGCTTGCCCAGGGCGGCCGTAAGCCGGCCCCGGCAGCTGGGCGTGCAATATCGACTGAAATTCTGAGCTGTGGAGGTGTCCAGGTGGATCCCGTAGTACCTGGACGGAGGGCTGGTAGGGCAAGACCCTGCCAGCCTTCATTTGATGCGGGATTGGCATCGCATGGAGCCCATGAGGCAGAATGTGGGGCGATATGGTCATTCAGAGAGGGCATAAGCATGGTGGCAGTGTCATGACGTCAACCGTCGTCCGGTGCCTATGGCGCAAAAAGGGGGTCAATCGTTCGGCCGCCCTGTCGATTTATCTGGCTGCCTCCCTGATGGCGGCAGTTTCGCCCGCTCAGGCCGAAGTCCCATCCATGCCTTCGGCGTTGCCGGTGCCGTCCACCGGCCAACCGCCCCTGTCGTCCGCAACGCGGAGAGGAACCGAATATAGCGATCTCGAGAAGGCCGGGTATATCGAGGAGGAGTATTATCTTTCCGGAACCGCGCCGGCGATCACGGCGGCGGGCGAGGCGCTGTTCCAGGCACCATATATTACGCGCATCTTGGTGCGGAAGCCGAAAGATCCGGCCAAATTCAACGGCACTGTCGTCATTGAGCCTTTCAGCTGGTTTGGAGAACGGGGCGCGGGTTGGATACTCACTCGCGCCTATTTGCTGCGCAAAGGCTATGCCTATGTGGGCTATACCCTCAATATCAACAAGCCAGCGGAGGACCCCAAATTTCCGCCGGGTGAGTATGAGGCGACGGGCCGTCCCAACCGCTATACGGGGATCGTGAACTTCGAATTCATGCGGCGTTTCGATTATGCCCGTTATGCGCCGCTGGGTTCCTATTACGACCCGGCCCGTTTCAAACGCGGTGGAGCGCCTGATCCGTTTGTGCCGCAGTCTCAGGGTATTGGTGCTGGGCTGGCGCTGCTGCTCAAATCCAACCTCGCCGATGGTCCGATGAGCGGGCTGCGCGTGCAGCGTGTCTATGTGGACAGCTGGGCGGTAACTGCGCAGGTGTGGATGGATTATCTCGACCAAGGGCGTCATCAGCAATGGCGCATGCCCGATGGACGCCCGCTCATTGACGCCTATATGACCGGTCGCATGGCCTTTGGGGAAGTTGGCGGCGACGTCATCCGTGTGCCTCGCAAGATGCCGAGTGATGTGCCCTTCGTCACTGTCTATAGCCAGTCGGAGCTGATGCATGACGCGATCGAAGGCATCACCCTCCCGCCAGATACGGACCAACCGATGCTGCGCTATTATGAAGTGACGGGTATGCCGCATCTGCGACTGGCGGATCATGGCACCCAACATACCGAAGATGTCGCTGCCGATGTTGGCAAGGGCGATGTGCCGCGCTGCCAGATGCTGTACGACGAGCCGGCCGAGATGGTTGTCTCTGCCTTGCTGGACGACATGGACAAGTGGGTGCGGGAAGGGAAACCGATGCCCAGGGCGCCGCGTGTCGTCAGGAAAGGGAAGGGCGTCCTTCGGGATGCCACGACGCAGAACATGATCGGCGGCGTTCGACCGCCTTGGATCGCCGTTCCCTCTGCCACTTATTGGACCGAGCAGGAGTCTCACTGCGATATCATCTATGACACGAAGGTGCCGTATGACCACGCCAAGCTGCGTCGTCTTTACGGGTCGTACAGTACATATCTCAGAAAATATGAGGGAGCGAAGGAGGCCGCTGTCAAACAGGGTTATTTGCTACCGGAAGACCGTGACGAATTGAAAGCCATTGCTCAGCCCGGAGATTTCGAGCCAGCCGCGCGACAGCCCGAGTAGAAGGCGAAGTTGGCAATCGATGCCTATAGTCTATCAAGAATGAAGAAATCTGCGCTCCTCTGCCTATGCCGCATATATCAAGGCCTGTGGGGCTTCATGGCGAGTTGATGACGGCGGCGGCAAGGTAGATCATGGCCTCAAAGCTCTGATCGGTTTTGCATGCGCGCATGATGATGCGTTCGAACTCTTTGAGTTTACAGAAGAATTTTTCGATCAGATGCCGCCATTTATACATCTCTGTATCGAGCCCGATGAGAATGGCGCAGCGGGGGTGTTGCGAGATAACGATCTTTGCGCCGCGTTCGTTGAGTTCGGCGATGATCTCGTTGCTGTCGAAGGTGTTGTTGGCAAGCAAGGCACCGAACTCAACACCCTTGATCAGCGGGGCGATGCAGATGGTGTCGAAACGATGACCGAGCATGAGTTGAAACCGCCGACATCGCGGCATGAGAGCAACGGGATGAGCTTAGATCGGCCGCAAACCACCTCAACCACCGACCGTGTCCGGAGTGTGAATTCGCCCGGTCAGAACGCGCGTCGGCGAATATGCGCGGGGAACCAGTAGTCGAAAATGATCACTTATGGGCGATGCAGGCTGAGATCTTTCTCGACATCGATGCGACGAGGGCGACCATGTGGGCCGCCCTTGCCGGATGTCAGACGGATTTGACTGTCAGAAGACGCCGGCTCGCCCTAAAGGCCCGATAGCCAAGGCTGAGCATCGCGATCAGCAACACGCCTTGCGCGGCTGCGAACGGCGGCTCGTTTCCATGCGGCGCCAGCGCATTGAGCGCGGGTATTTTCAGGAAAGATTGAACCACCAACACAAACAGGTTGAGCCAGAGGCCAATCGTTGCGGTGACTGCGTAGATCGATGAGGCGCTGCCTGTGAGCTTGCGAACATACCAAGCCCAGAAGGCGACCCCGAGGATTAGGGTCGAAAAGATGCCGACCCCGAGCGCGGGGGTGAAAGCGACGATCGGGAAGAGGAAACCCGTCAGGCTGGTGAGCAGGGTTGTCCAGAGGAATATCCCGGTTGCCCGCGGAAGCACGCGGCCACGTGCGAAAGCGGGCAGGGCGATCAGGCCCGATCCGATGCCGACGAAGCTGATCGCGACATGGAGCATGGTGAACTGCGCTATGGTCAATCCAAGGATCATGGCATGTCTCCTTCAGAGGTAGCGCGCCGCAGGGCGCGACAGCGAAAGGTAAGGACGAAGCGTCGAGCGGGCGGCGATATAGGCTTCGTAATCGGCCATGTCGGGAAGCGCGGGAATGGTGATCACCTCGCCCTTGTCGAAGCCTGAAAGCGCGGCGTCGACCATGTCGTTTACGTCCATCACCATTTCGGCCGGTATGCTGGCAAGCTGCGCCTCGTCCCAGATCGCGGTGCGGGTGATGCCCGGAAGTACCGCCTGGATGCGGACTCCCTTCGCGCCAAGTTCGACCTGCAACGCTTCGGTGAAGGCGAGGACATAGGCCTTGCTGGCTGGATAGACGGCGGTGAAGCCGTCGGGCATCAGCGCGGTGATCGAGGTGATGTTGACGATCGCACCCGATCCCGTTTCCGCTAGACGTGGCGCGATCGCAGCCGAGAGGCGTGTCACCGCGAGGATGTTGAGGTTGATCATCCCGGTGAGATAGGCGGGGTCGGCGTCAACGAAGGTCGTTTCGCCCGCGATGCCGGCATTGTTGATCAGGCCTGTGATTGCCTCGTCGCTGTGGAGGCGCGCTTCGACGCGGCTCAGGTCGTCGGCATTTGCGAGGTCGGCCGAGAGGGTTTCGACCGACACGCCGGTCTCGCTGGTCAGGCGGGCGGCGAGGTCGGCAAGCTTGTCGGCCCGGCGCGCGACGAGGATGAGGTTGTGTCCGCGGCGGGCAAGGCGATCGGCATAGACGGCGCCGATGCCGTCCGATGCGCCGGTGATGAGAAAAGTCTGCTTGGTCATCTGACGTCTCCTGCGGAAGGAGGCGCAGTCCCCTTTGGACCGCGCCTATTCCTTATCAGCTGTTGATGAAGTCGAGAAGGTCGGCGTTGAACCGGTCCTGGTGAGTGACGGTCAGGCCATGGTCGGCGCCTTCGTAGATCTTCAGCACCGCCTGCTTGACGATTTTGACGGTTGAGCGAGCCGAGGCGTCGATCGGGACGATCTGGTCATCGTCGCCGTGGAGGACGAGGGTGGGCTTGTCGAATTTCTTGAGATCCTCGTTGAAGTCGCTTTCCGAAAAGGCGCGGATGCTGTCGAGCAGACCCTTGAGGCCACCGTTCATGCCTTGCCGGACGAAGTCGTCGCGCACCGCTTCGCTGACGTTGGCGCCCTCGCGGTTATAGCCGAAGAAGGGAAGCGTCAGATCCTTGAAGAATTGCGGGCGGTTGTCAAAGGTGCCCTTGCGGATTCCGTCGAATATCTCGATCGGCAGGCCGATCGGATTGGCTTCGGTCTTGAGCATCAGCGGGGGAACTGCGCCTATCAGCGCAACCTTGGCAACGCGATCCGTGCCGTGGCGCCCGATATAGCGGGTGACTTCGCCGCCACCGGTTGAGTGACCGACGAGGATGACGTCCTTCAGGTCGAGCTGCTCGATCAGCTCGGCGAGGTCGTCGGCGTATTGATCCATGGTGTTGTTATCCCAGACCTGGTCCGAACGGCCGTGGCTGCGGCGGTCGTGGGCGATGGTGCGGAAGCCTTGGTTCGCGAAGAACACCATCTGGGCATCCCAGGCGTCGGCGCTGAGCGGCCAGCCGTGGGAGAAGAGGATCGGCTGCCCGTCCTTCGGGCCCCAATCCTTGTAGAAGATGTGCGTGCCGTCGGTGGTGGCGATGGTGGTCATGTCGTGGTTCCTTTCGCTTCGTGAGAGACGGATCGTCCGCCGTTGAAAGGAGAGATAGACGCAGCTTCGCTTGCGCGGGATTGGCGGACCCGACAATATGCGGGCCGATTCCGACAAGTGATCGATCGGAGAACTGTCATGCCGAAGTTGAAGGTGCCCGATGGGCCGCCCACGCTGGTCGAGGTCGGGATGATGCTATATCCAGACTGCCAGATCGGTATGGTCCACGGGATTACCGACCTGTTCCATGTCGCAGGGCGTTTTGCGGTCGATCACGGTCGTACGCCGATCCGCGTCAGTCATTGGCGATTGCAGGACGCCGGGGGCTTCGCTCGTTGCTTCGACAGCCATCCGGAAGAGCCTTGCGGTAATTCGCCGGGCGTCGTCATCGCGCCGGGGAGCCTGCACAAGTTGCTCGAGGCCGAGGAAGCGGTCCCCTATGCGCGCTGGCTGCTCGACCGCCACGCGCAAGGGAGCATCCTCGCGTCGAATTGCGGCGGCGCTTTCGCGCTTGCCGCGACCGGTTTGCTCGCGGGGCGTCCCGCGACCACGCACTGGTATTTTGCCGAGGAATTCAGGGCGCGCTTTCCCGATGTCAGGCTTGAAGCCGACCGGATGGTGGTCGACGAGGGCGACATCATTACGGCCGGCGGGCTGATGGCTTGGACTGAACTGGGTTTGCGCATTGTCGAGCGGTTGCTGGGTCCGTCGGTGATGATGGAGACCGCGCGCTTCTTCCTGATCGATCCGTCGGGGCGCGAACAGAAGAATTATGCGAGCTTCGCGCCCCGGCTCACGCATGGCGACGAACCAATCCTCAAGGTGCAGCATTGGTTACAGGGCAGGGGGGCGGGTCCGATCTCGGTCGCCGATTTGGCAGCCGAAGCAGGGATGGAGGAGCGTACCTTCCAGCGGCGGTTCAAGGCGGCTACGGACAAGACGCCCGTCGAATATGTTCAGCACATCCGTATCGGCAAAGCGCGCGAACAGCTTGAGTTCACGAAGCGCACCGTCGATCAGATTGCGTGGGAGGTTGGCTATGAGGATGCCGCTGCGTTCCGTAAGCTCTTCCATCGGATCACCGGCCTGTCGCCCCAGGAATATCGCCAGCGCTTTTCGTCGTCGTACCCGCTGGCGGAAGTAGCCTGAATGGCGGCTGTGGACGCCCCGCCGGATGCAAGCAGTAAATCGGGATATGTGGCACGTAGCCGGATGCTGTCATCTGCCCGGCCTCGATGAGCAGGGCCATATGCTGCGGGCCACCTATCCGAAAATAACGGGGACAACCTCAGCCCCCAGCTACATCATGCCGTGGGATACAAACAGTAGGATTCCGCCAGGGTGAAGTTAAAATGGCTAATGGAAAAGATGTAAATGAGTTTTGTCAGGCAGTGTTCATTTTTGATAAAAAATTGTTATTCAACCAGAATTCGATAATGAAACTTGTGATACCCGAACACTGCCTCCTGACGCGCTGAGGTCCAGCGCTATGTCAATCATTCGGGCATTGATCAGTTCTGACAACGTGGCTGCACCCTCATTCAGGAACAGCTCCACAGAGCCCGTGTCGATGAAGAGGCTGATCTTCGCAATGCCGTCAGAGAAGTCGCACGGCAGGCTTCGATTTTTACGCCAGGCATCGCTGTCGGGGGCGCCGGGGCCGCTGGTGTCGCGTTTGATGAAAGTTCTATTATCGCTTAGCTCGAGGCCTATTTGAGTGAAATAGCCGCCGCCTCCGCGCACGGATAGCCACACTCCTGACGGCCAGTTCGATCCGATGCGCGTGAGGGTGAGGTCAATGCGGCCGGCGAGAGAGCCCGCATCTGCGGGCCAGATATAATTATTGCCTTCGGCAATCGTCTGATCAGTGCCATGAACCGCATGTGTGAATACGTCATTCTGCGCTGGGAGAGGGGTGCTGAAAAGCCGTGGCACGTTGTCAAGAAGCCGTAGGCGTAATTCTCGAACAATACTGAGTTGACCTCGGTAATCGTAAGTCGGTAGCAGTCGGTTGGCATACGCCCAGTTGTTCATCCATCCGATCGAATATGCATGGGTAAGGGGATCGGCAGCTTGCGGGTCAGTCCAGATAACGGCCGCGTAAAAATCGGCTCCGCCATCCAGCCATTGTTCATCGGGATTGCCGGTCGTGAAGGTCGCGCCATCGAATTCGCCGACCCAATAGCAGGTTCCGCCAGTGAATCCGGAGGCTGTTCCATCTCCACCTACCAGCAAAACCCATTTGTCCGAGGAGGTCGTGCCGTCCGGATTGTATAGATGTAGCTTGAAGAGATGAGAGCATTCCATCACGGCACCGGCGACCGTTGACAGAAATCCGCTTGAATAGGTCCACTGCTTCAGATCTGGCGAGGTGTAGATGCCGATCTTGCCTTCTTCCGAGAGCGTCATGACCCAATGCCCGCTGGTCTCGTGCCAGAAAACCGTAGGGTCGCGAAATTGCCTGTTTCCTGGGATGTTGGGCAGTACGATGCCGTGAAAGGTGAAGCTGGCGCCCTCGTCAAGAGAGTACCAGAGTGCGCAGGATTGATTTTGCCCGGCTGCATTGTCGGCAGGCATGGTGACGAGCGCTATCAGCGCACCGGGGCCGAGTCCGGCAGTGTTGGCAGCGTCCACAATGGCACTGCCTGTCCAGATGTCTCCATAGGCTGTTGTGTGGCGTGGGATCGAGATACCCTGATCCTGCCAAGTGACGAGATCGGGAGAGGTCCAGCGGCGCCATTCGGTGCCATCGGTGGGATAGGTCGGATTGAATAGGGCCCACATAGTCCAGCGATTGCCCATTCGTACAGGACGCTGTGGGTCGTTGATCCAGCCCCCTGGCGGGGCTGCGATGTGATATCTTGGTCGCCCGTTTATTTCGGGTTCCGTTGGCAAGGCCGGAGAATTCGAAGCTCCACTCGGCGCGGACGTTGCACCAATTGCAGGTTCTGCTTCGCTGCCGCAGGATGAAAGCATTGGAAAGGCAGCGAGCATTTGCAGCGTTTGCCTGCGTGAATAGAAGGGGGTAAACGCCACTGGCCTACTCCTCTCACCAACTTTTTTGATTTTCTGGCTGTTGTCGGCGCGCTCGCTTGGAGCGGAGCGCATCGATGCCTGATTGCAGTCAGGTCGAAGGAGGGGCTCGCAATCTCTGCGTGCCCGCCAATTGGATGCGGCTGACGGAAAACGCCTTCATGACCCTTTTCCTCCTGTGCAGCATCATGCTTTTCCATGATCGCTTGCGATTAAATCTATATATGTGATTTAATCGCGTCAAGCCGTCAGGAAGGGGCGACTTATGGACATCTCTTGTGGAACTAGTCCATTGAATTTACGTGGTTTCTCTGGTGCGGCGTTGTCGGCTCGGCTTTAGTTTTCGGCTGTTCGGTCGCTCTGAAGTGAAACGACTTCTGCCTTGTCGCCCAGAATTACTCCTACCCGCTGGTGCAATTTGGTGGGCAAGATTTCCATGATCCTTTGGTCACCGTCTATGGCTGCGCCGCCTGCCTGTTCTACCAGAAAAGCCATCGGATTTGCTTCATACATGAGGCGTAGCCTCGCCTCGCCTTCCGGGCGCGCATCTTTGGGGTAAAGGAAGGTGCCCCCTCTTTTCAGAATTCGGTGTACGTCGGCCACCATGGAGGCGGTCCAACGCATATTATAGTCCGTGGCCAACGGCCCTTCCGCACCCTGAATACGTTCCTCGACATAGCGCTTGATTTGCGGCGACCATTGACGTCTGCGCGCCATGTTGATGGCGAACTCCCGATTGCCTTGCGGCATCTGCATGGGGCCATCGGTCATCCGCCATGAGCCGATTTCGCGATCAAGAGTGAATTCGTAGACGCCGGATCCGATCGTCAGAACCAGCAGCGTTTGCGGTCCATATATCGCATAGCCGGCTGCAACCTGATGGATGCCGGATTGAAGAAAATCCTGCTCCGTTACCTCGCGCCCTGAAGCATTTTCGGGTGCCTTGAGTACAGAAAAGATCGTGCCGACGCTCAGGGCGACATCAATGTTGCTTGAGCCGTCGATCGGATCAAACAGCAGCAGATATTCGCCCTTCGGAAAGCGATTGGGAATGGGATAGAGGGTCTCCATCTCCTCGGACGCCATGGCTGCCAGATGGCCACCCCACTCATTGGCGTCGAGCAGCAACTCATTGGCAATGACATCGAGTTTTTTCTGAACCTCACCCTGAACATTTTCGCTGCCAAGGCTGCCAAGGACTTCGCCCAGTGCGCCCTTGGATACTGCATGACTGATCGTCTTGCAGGCGCGCGCGACCGTTTCGATGAGAAGGCGCAATTCTCCCGGCAACGCCTGAGCCTGACGTTGCTGCTCGATCAGGAAACGGCTGAGGGAGATGGCCTGCATGGTGCGCCTCTGCATGGGGGAGGGAAGGAGAGTTAATCAGCTATTCTTGCGGCAACGTCTGCACCGTGGGCATATCGCGCTGCTTCATGGATATCGGCGGCTTCCGGCCTTACGCCTGTATACAGAATAAATTGCTCGACTGCCTGGAGCACGATGACTTCGCCACCGGAGATGATATTCTTTCGTGCGGCTCTTGCGGCGCGAACGAAGGGCGTGTCGACCGGTTGGGCAACGACATCGAAGGCAATGCTGCAGGCGGCGATCTGCTCCTGACTGAAGGCCAGAGCTGCGCTGTCCTTGCCGTCCATACCCAATGGCGTGACATTGATCAGCAACGGCGCGCCATCCTGCGGCGGATCCATGTGCCAGTGATAGCCATATTGGTCTGCGATCGCCCGCCCGGCCATTTCGTTACGCGCGATGATCATCCCATCGACGAAGCCTGCATCCTTGAGCGCGGCAGCGACGGCCTTCGCCATTCCGCCGCTACCGCGGAGCAGAAATGGTACCGGTTTATCAATGCGCTTCTCCAATAACTGGCGAACCGCAACATAATCCGTGTTGTAGCCAGTCAGTCGGCCACTGTCGTTGACGATGGTGTTGACGCTATCGATCACGCGAGCGGAAGCTTCAAGCTCATCGATCAGGGGAATGACCACTTCCTTGAACGGCATGGAGATGGCGCAGCCGCGGATGTCCAATGCGCGGACGCCACCGATCGCTGCAGCCAGATCCTGCGTACTGAAACTTTTATAGACATAGTCCAGTCCCAGGATCTCGTAGAGGCGATTGTGAAAGCGTGATCCGGCGTTTCCGGGGCGACCTGACAGCGACATGCACAATCTGGTGTCTCTGCCGATTGGCGGTTTCATGTCCTCAGTCCCCATTGTGGCTTAGTGATGTGTCGCGCCGCATCGTGGATCCGCGAGCGATGAGCCGTCCGCTCAGGACGACCTTGCGAGCGGCGGCGTTCGGATGGTCGAGCCGGTCGAGCAGCATAGCCATGGCCGAGCGCCCGATCTCCTCCACCGGTTGTTCGATAACGCTCAGCCCATCCGCTGCAAATTCTGTCCAGCTATCATTGTCGAACCCCGCCAGGGCAAAGTCTTTGGGGACGCTCAGGCCCAGAAAACGAGCGGCTCGCAGCACCGACATCAGCATCACGCCATTGCTCGCGATGATGGCTTCGGGACGATCGGGAGCCTGCAACAGAGCACTGACCAGCTTCTCTGCTTCACCTTCGCCATGCGGCACGGAGAGGGATTGAGTGTGGATACCAATCGTACGGGCGGCTTGTTCAAAGCCGGCGCGCCGTTCGGCACCGGTAGTGCTGGCCGCGCCGAACAGGCCGGTAATCGAAGTGAAGCCCTGTGCATGTAAATGGGTAACCAGGGCGCCTGCCATCGCTTCATTGTCGAGGACGACGCAATCCGTCGTTGTCGCGGCTACGCGATCGATCAGGATGATGGGATGCTCTGCCTTGGCCCGCGATACCTTCTCCGCACCTTGCCGGGTAGGCGCCAGGATCACCCCCGTTACCCGTTCTTCCTGCATCAACTGGAGATACATCGCCTCCTTGGCGGGATCTTCATCCGTATTGCACAATATGACCCGCAGACCTCGTTCATAGGCGATATCCTCGACCGTGCGCGACACGGCGGTGAAGAAGGGATTGCGGATATCCGCCACGATGAGGCCGATCGTGTTGCTGTGGCGCGACCGTAGCCGACGCGCTGCAAGATTGGGACGGTAGCCTGTTGTCGTAACCGCCGCCAGCACCCTGTCGCGCATGGCTGGATCAACCGCCCGCCCGGAAAGCACCCGGGAGACAGTGGCCGGCGATACCTCGGCGACTCGCGCAACATCCTTGATACCGGCTGTCATGGGAAAATCGTTTTCCTCATCCTCTCTAAATTCTGCCCAGAATATGGCCGATTATATGGGGATATTGCAAGTGTATTGACAGAATCATGAGAAAACGTTTTCTTAAGAGGAAGAGAGAGGATGCCAAAGAGCTATGATTGCCGAACCCTTGAATGCGCTTCGTCATGAAGACCTGATCCGCATCGACGCGCGGGCATCCGACAAGGAGGCTGCGATCCTGCAGGCCGGCCAGATATTGGTCGCTGCGGGCTGCGTCGCGCCCGGCTACGAACAGAGCATGGTGCGACGGGAGGCGGTGGCGAACACCTATCTGGGATCGGGCGTCGCCATTCCACATGGCCTGGGCGAGGACAAGGGGCTGGTGCGCCGCGACGGGATCGTGGTCCTGCAACTGCGCGAGGGAATCGAGTGGAATCCTGGCCAGCGCGCCCATCTCGTCGTCGGCATCGCTGCCAGTTCCGACAGTCATATCGCGATTCTCCGCCGCCTCACGCGCCTGATTCAGGATGAGGCGCGGCTGGCGACCCTGCTCGCCACCGACGATCCGGCGGATATTGCCGCTGCCCTCCATGAGGACGCCAACTCCGGCGAAGCCCGGCCCGTCGCAGAGGATCTGGCCGAACGGATCGAATGGACGATCGACTATCCGGCAGGTCTGCATGCCCGGCCCGCCTCAGCCTGGGCGGAAGCAGCCAAGACCTTGGCTACGCCCATACGCATCCGCCATGATGGGGACATTGCCGATCCGCGCAGCCTCGTCTCGCTGCTGCAACTGGGACTTAAGGCAGGCGACCGCGCGACCATTTCGGCAAGTGACCGGCAGGCGCTGGACCGGTTCATGCGTACTGTCACTGGCCTCACCGCCCGCGAAAAGGCAGATGCCGCCCGTGCCGCCGAAAAGGCGAAGGCACCTGTGCGCGGCTGGAAGCCGGTCAGCAATCACGAAAATGCTCCAGCCATGATTGCTGGGGTCGCGGCCAGCCCCGGTCTGGCGATCGGCCCGGTCCATGTTCTTGCTGCGGCGGAACTGGATGTGCCGGACCAGCCGGTCGATCTCGTTGCCGGCGGCGCGCTGCTCAACGATGCGCTGGTCCGCACGCGGGCGCAGATGAAGGCACTGGTCGACGACACCACCCGGCGTCTGGGTGCGGGGGAGGCCGCGATCTTTGCGGCGCAGGCCGGATTGCTGGACGATACCGATCTCATCACCCTTACCTGCCAGTTGATGGTCGAAGGTCATGGCGTAGCCTGGTCCTGGCATCAGGCGATCGACCGCATGGCAGGACAGCTTTCCGCACTGGGCAATCCAGTGCTGGCTGCACGTGCTGCCGACTTGCACGACGTCGGCCGGCGCGTGCTAGCCCATATCGATCCGGGCCTGAGCGTGGGCACATTGGCCGATCTGCCGGAACAGCCATGCGTGCTGGTCGCGACGGACCTGTCGCCGTCGGACACCGCGACGCTCGACATCAGCCGGGTGGCGGGCATTGCCACCGCGCTGGGGGGTCCGACTTCCCACAGTGCGATTCTGGCGCGCACGCTCGGTCTGCCTTCTGTGGTGGCTGGTGGCGCTGATCTGCTGGCGCAGGCGGCCGGGACCACCGCGATCGTCGATGGCGACAGCGGCCGCATCTGGCTCGATCCTTCGGCGGAGGATATCGCTTCCGCCCGTGCCTGGATCGCCGACATCGCCGCGAGGCGCGCGGCCGAGGAGGCGGAACGCGCCCTTCCTGCCCGCACGCTGGACGGTCATGAACTGGCTATCGGCGCCAATGTGAACCGGCCCGATCAGGTCGCCTTCGCGCTGGCGCAGGGCGGGGAAGGGGTGGGCCTCATGCGCACGGAATTCCTGTTCCTCGAACGCGGCGACAGCCCCGGTGAAGAGGAGCAATGCGCCATTTATCGCGCGATGATCGGCGCGCTGGGCGATCGGCCGCTGATCGTGCGCGCGCTCGACATCGGTGGTGACAAGCAGGTGCCGCATCTTGATCTGCCCAGGGAGGAAAATCCCTTCCTCGGCGTGCGCGGCGCGCGCCTGCTGCTGCGTCGCCCCGACCTGCTGGAGCCGCAACTGCGCGCCCTCTATCGCGCAGCAAAAGGGGGCGGCGACCTGTCGATCATGTTCCCGATGATCACCTCGGCATCCGAACTCATCGCGCTGCGCGAACGCTGCGAAGCGATCCGGGCGGAACTGGACGCGCCCCTCGTCCCCATCGGCATCATGATCGAAGTGCCCGCCGCCGCCGTCCAGGCCCATAAGCTTGCCGCCCATGCCGATTTCTTCTCGATCGGCACCAACGACCTCACCCAATATGCGCTCGCCATCGACCGGCAGAACCCGGAACTGGCGAGCGAGGCCGACAGCCTGCATCCGGCCGTGCTCCGCCTGATCGCCATGACGGTCGAGGGTGCACGCAGGCACGACCGCTGGGTCGGCGTCTGCGGCGGCATAGCGGGGGACCCGCTGGGCGCGGCACTGCTGACCGGTCTTGGCGTCCACGAACTGTCCATGACGCCGCGCGACATTCCCGCCGTGAAGGCACGCATCCGCGCAAGCAGCCTTGGCGCACTTCAGGCGCTCGCCGCCCGTGCCCTTGATGCGACAAGCGCCGCCGATGTGCGCGCGCTGGACGGGGAGGGTGCGTGATGGCCGTCTTCACCCTGACGCTCAACCCCGCGATCGACCAGACGGTCATGCTTGATCGGCTCATTCCCGGTGAGGTGCATCGCGCCCGTTCGATGAGGCTGGATGCCGGGGGCAAGGGGATCAACACTGCCAGTTGCCTTGCCGACTGGGGCGTGCCGTCGACGGTCATGGGGCTGCTGGGCAGCGAAAATGTCGCGCCCTTCGACGCCCTGTTTGCCGCCAAATCGATCGTCGACCGTTGCCAGCGCCATGCTGGCAGCACGCGGGTCAACCTGAAGCTGGTCGACGCCCATGGCACGACCGACATCAACATGGAAGGCACCGCCGTGCCTCCGGCCGGCGTCGATGCCGTCATCGCGACCCTCGATGCGCAGGTGCAGGCCGGCGATCTCGTCATCCTGGCGGGCAGCCTTCCGCCCGGATGTCCGCCCGATATCTATGCCCGCCTCATCGTCATGTTGCGTGGCCGGGGCGCGATCGTTCTGCTCGACAGCAGCGGCCCTGCCCTGCGCCATGCACTGGATGGCGCGGTCCTGCCCAATATCGTGAAACCCAATCTGCATGAACTGGCGGAATGGCATGGCACTCCGATTGATGCCCCACATCAGATCATAGAGGTCGCCACGGGGCTGCTGGATCGCGGTGTCGACCTGATTGCCGTATCGATGGGCGCACAGGGGGCATTGTTCCTGACCCGATCGGAACTGCTGCGCGCGGGCCTGAGGGCGAACAATGTGGAAAGCACGGTCGGCGCAGGCGACGCCATGGTTGCCGGTCTGGCGGCAGCTCTGATCGAGGAGGCGGGACTGGATCGTATCGCCCGTCTGTCGACCGCCTTTGCCGTCGGCAAACTGGGATGTGCGGGTCCGCATCTGCCCGCCAGGGACAGGATCGAGGCGCTCGCTGCCAGCGTCGAGACGGAAATTCTCATGGGAGAGAAGCAATGAGCAGGATTTTCGCGGTGGTGGAGGCCGGCGAGTCCGGCGTTGCCGGCGTCCTTGCTGGTGAAGCGCTGCGCAAGGCTGCCCGCGCCCAGGGGCGCGTCATCGAGATCGAACTGCGGACCGCGCAGGGCGTTGTCAACCCGTTGCCTGGCGATGCCGAGGGCGATTTTCTCCTCGTTGGTCCGGAAGGCGTCGATAGCGCCGCCGAAACCCGACCGCATCGCCGTCTTACCCTGGAGGCGGTGCTGGCCGATCCCGTCGCCGCTCTGGCTGGCGGTGGGGAGCCGGCCTCGGCTGCGACCAAGCCCCGCATCGTCGCGATCACATCCTGCCCGACCGGCATCGCTCATACCTTCATGGCGGCCGAAGGGTTGACCGAAGGCGCACGGCAGCTTGGCTATCCCATCCGCGTCGAGACGCAAGGCTCGGTCGGGGCAGGCAATCCCCTGACCGCCGAGGAGATCGCCGCCGCCGATGTCGTTCTGATCGCCGCCGATCGGGAGGTCGACCGCAGCCGTTTCGCTGGAAAGCGCGTGTTTGCGGGCAACACCAAGCCTGCCATCACCGGCGGTGCGAAGCTGATCGAGCGGGCATTGGCGGAGGCCACCGTGCAGGGCGGGGAAGCGGCTATGGCCCCGTCGGGCGACGCGGCGGCCGCGAAGCGCGCCGGTCCCTACAAGCATCTGATGACCGGGGTGTCCTTCATGCTGCCCTTCGTGGTGTCAGGCGGGCTGCTGATCGCGCTCGCCTTCGCGCTGGGTGGCATCCACGCCAATGATGCGGCTGCCCAAGGTACATTGGCGCATGCCCTGTTCGAAATCGGCGCCAAGGGCGGCTTCATGCTGATGGTGCCGGCGCTGGCGGGCTATATTGCCTATTCGGTTGCGGATCGTCCCGGCATCGCACCGGGCATGATCGGCGGCCTGCTGGCTGCCAATCTGGGGGCCGGCTTTCTGGGAGGCATCGTTGCCGGCTTCATTGCTGGCTATGGCGTCGACTGGCTCAATCGTCGCATCCGGCTTCCCAAGAATTTGCAGGGATTGAAGCCGGTCCTGATCTTGCCGTTGCTCGGCACATTGCTGACCGGGCTACTGATGCTCTATGCCGTGGGCACACCGGTCGCCGCGGTGCTGGCCTTCCTGACCGACTGGCTGCGCGGCATGCAAGGATCGAGCGCGCTGATGCTCGGCCTCATCCTGGGCGCCATGTCGGCATTCGACATGGGCGGGCCGGTCAACAAGGCGGGCTATGCCTTCTCGGTCGGCCTGATCGCCAGTCAGGTCTATACGCCCATGGCCGCGACCATGGCCGCTGGCATGACGCCGCCGCTTGCCGTCGCGCTCGCCACTCGCCTGTTCCGCAATCGTTTCACGCCTGAAGAGCGCGAAGCGGGAGCAGCGGCTGCGGTCCTGGGCCTGGCATTTATCACCGAAGGCGCGATCCCCTTTGCGGCACGCGATCCGCTGCGTGTCATTCCGGCACTGATGGCTGGATCAGCCGTGACTGGCGCCATCTCGATGGCAATGGGCGTCGAACTCAAGGTGCCGCATGGCGGCCTGTTCGTGCTGCCGATTCCGGGCGCGGTCACGCATGTAGGTGTCTACGCGCTGGCCATATTGGTCGGCACTGTCGTGAGCGCGCTGCTGGTCGGAATGCTCAAGCGCCCCGCAATCAAATGAAGGCCTGACGCCTAAGCGAAAGCATAATTGGAGAGGGTTTCAATGTATTTCAGGAAGATGAGTGCCGCCTGCGTGGCGAGCGCCGTGGCCTTTGCCGCGCCCGTCACACTGGCGCAGGATCAGGCTGAAGCCGGCAGAGATCGAGCACCCGCCCGGTCGGAGGCTCCAGCCTCATGGCAGCCGCTGGCCGAGCAGGGTGTGACGCTGTCGCTTAGCTATACAGGTGAAGCGGCGGCGAATGTTTCTGGCGGGCTTCGCCGCGAAGCGGCCCATGCCGGGCAGGTCTATGTCGGTGCCGACCTTGATCTTAACCGGATCATCGGCATCGGAGGTGCGACGCTGCATTTTGCCGTCACCAATCGCCACGGCAAGAATCTGGCTGCCATGGCCATCGGCAACAACACGTCGGTGCAGGAAATCTACGGCACGCAGAATACGCATCTGGCAATATTGACCTGGCAACAGACCTTTTTCGACGGGCGTCTGGATGTCGAGGCCGGGCGCAGTCAGGCGAACATCCATTTCCTCAACTCGCCACTTTACTGTCATTTCCAGACCAATTCGGCCTGCGGCAATCCAACCTTCGTCTTCAAGAACAGCAATTTCACCTATTTCCCGGCATCGAGCTGGATGGCCCATGCCAAGCTGCATGTGACGCCGCAGGTCATGCTGCATGCCGGCGTCTACGAAGTGAACCCCGACCGCAAGCGCGCGAGCGACCATGGATTCAATTTCAGTACGAAGAATGCGACCGGGGTGATCGTGCCCTGGGAGTTGAGCTATGGTCGGGATTCTGCCGATGATCGTCTGCCGGGACATTATATTCTGGGCGGTTGGTTTGATCGTGGCGACTATGCCGATCCGCTGCGTGATGATCAGGGGGGTATCGCGATCCTGACCGGTCGGCCAGCGGCGACGCGGAACGGACGGTCAGGCCTCTATGTCCGCTTCGATCAGATGCTCACGCGCCCTGACCTGGCCTCGCAACGGGGGCTGAGCATCTTTGGCGTGGCAATGACCAACCTGTCCGGCCGGGTTGAGGAAAGCCGCTATCTGGGCATGGGGATCGTACAGACCGGCACGTTCGCCGGGCGCGATCAGGACACGATCGGCTTCGCCATCAACGATCAGCGTTTCAGCGACCTTGCAATGCAGAGGATGAATGCTGCGCGGGTTACTTCAGGCGGGCGTGCCGATATTCGCCGCCATCAGTATATGATGGAACTGGCCTATGGATTTCAGGTCAATCCGGCGATCCGCCTGTCGCCCAACCTGCAATATATCTTGCATCCCGACCAGACCGGGGCGCCCGAGCGTAGGCGGAACATCAAGGATGCCTTCATCCTGGGGTTTAAGTTCACCCTGGATGCAATGCGTCTCCTGGGGAAATAGGGGATTTGGCCACTACCGGAGACGAGGCGTTCAGCAATGGCCGAGTAGATAGCGTCTCTATCCTGTGGTCTATGAAAGATCGGACCCGGATGCCGGATATCGATCAGCACCTTTGCCTCGGCGGCGAGCCTATAGAACACTTCGCCATTGAGCAGTTCGTCGCGAAGCGACCCGTTGAGCCGCAGGCCGGCGAAGCCAGGCTTTCGTTATAGCCAATTCTCCCGCGTCTTCACGCCGTTCCTCAAGCATCTGCATTGAAACGAATCTTGGTTAACGGACGACGCGATCGTCATCTGTTGGCCAAGCATCATGGACCGACCTCTGCCGGGGTTGCATCGCTTTTTAGCAGGGATATGAGGTTTGGGGCGTAGGTCGAGAAAAGGGGGAGTAAGGCAGCACCAATTGCAGGAGCTTTTCCGCCATTTTCTCCGACTTTCAGTTCCGGACAGAAAAAGTCCCGCGGAGCTGCCTGTTGGATATTGCTGTGGATGCGGCCCACAAGGTTGCGCAATTTTTCCTGTGAAAGACCTCCCCCGATGACCACAGCGTCGAGGTCAAGAAGGCTGTTTGCGCTGATGATGATGAAAGCCAGCGCATCGGCGCAACGGGCTATCCAGCCTTCCCAATCCGGGTTTGCTTCGGCTGTACTGGTCGTCATTTGATAAAGGGATGCTGCGTGCAACAGGAAATCCACGCCGGTGCCTTGAGGTATCGGCATGGAGGCGAGCGCACCGGCATTGCCGTTCTTGCCGCGCTTGATCTCCCCGTTCAGGATCAGCCCGCCGCCGACAAAATTCCCGATATGCACATAGAGGAAATTGGTCAGCCCCACGCCCGATCCCGACATGAACTCGGCAAGGGCGCCTGCATTACCGTCATTTTCGAAGATAACCGCGCCATCCAGTTCCTTCTGGAAAAACTCCTCCAGCCCCGGCGCCGCCCAGGCAGCGGCCTGCGGGGCCGCGATGCCCGCTTCTTCGCGCCATTCGCCGATGAACCAGGGCATTGCGATTCCGAAGCCCAGAAAGCCTTCGCGCTGCTCCTTGCGTAGTTGCGGCATATATTTTCGCGCAAAGGATTGGATATGCTCCACGGCACTCGCTGGGCTGGGATAGGGCGCGCTTGTGCTCTCGCATGCGATGACGCGACCATCAAAATCGAGCATGGTGCATACCAACCTGTCGCGACCGATTTCGGCTCCGATCGTGCAGCCGCTGTCCCCGTTGATCTGGTAGATGACCGAAGGCTGGCCCATTCCTCCTGTCCGCTTTCCCGCTTTGATCAGGCGCCCTTCGTTCGCAAGGCTTTCGACAATGCGGACGGCCGCTTGCGGTGACAGACCGGTAATCCTTGAAAGGTCAGCCTTGGAGGCGCCGTTCAGTCGCCTTACCGTGGCAAGGATGAGGCGCTCATTATACCGCCGTACACCGACTGCATTGCTGCCACGTTTGTTCACCTGCGACTCCGCTCAAAGTATCGGCAGCAAGAGGATGCGCGATAGGGATGGATGATTTGGAACAGCCTTGAGGTAATTGGCAAGGGCGACCGAACGCGAGACTCGCTTGACACATTAAATCACATTGATAGATTTATTGGGTCAGGTGGGGATTCGAGCTTCAGACTATGACAGGTCGGGCAGCATAGTTCCGTGTCTTTTGGCTTCGTTCGGACCCGTGGCGCGCAGCGGCTGTGAATCTCTCCTTTCTTCCGTTGCGAGCGCCTGACCAACCCGACAAAGCTCGTCTGAACCGGACGGGAAGTGCCCAGTTTCCAGACTGCACGCTGGAAATGTAAGGGGGGAGGATAAGGGCTTTCAGCTCAGATCCTCCCCCATTTTTTTGGGAAGCGCGATATCTTTCATCGTCGCAAAAATGCGGTTGACAGACTAAATCACATTTGTAGATTTAATGAGAGCCACATGTGGTGACGGGCAAGCACGAATACGTGCTGCACAGCAGGGAAGAGGACGGTCGTGGCGGCTAACCCACTTGATTTTCGCAGATTGAGCCTTGACGGCGTTCTGTCTCCGGGCTCGCGCTGGGCGGCGCCGCATGCCCGCAATCAATCCTATATTCCTAAAGCTTCAGCCCATGCTTCACCATGCAGGGGTTGGCTTGCCGTGCGAGTAAATCATGCAGAATGACAATCTCCTCCTGGGGGCCGTTGAAGCCGGCGGTACGAAATTCCTCTGCGGCATCGCAGATCGCGACGGGCGTATTATCCGGCAGCAACGGATTCCAACAACTCTTCCGGCTGATACCCTCGCCGCCGCGAGCAGATTCTTTGTGCAGGCCGGTGCTGATCTTGGTCCTTTGTCGGCTTTCTCGATCGGCAGCTTTGGCCCTCTGTCGCTCAACCCTGTCGCCGGGGATTATGGCCGCATCACGTCCACACCCAAGGTCGGCTGGCAGGATGTCGATCTGCTTGGTCATTTTTCCCAAATGATCGACGCCCCAATGGCGCTCGATACCGATGTAAACTGTGCGGCGGTTGGAGAAAGGCTGTTCGGCAGCGGGCAGGGGCTCGATACTTTCTGTTATGTGACGGTTGGAACCGGCATTGGCGTGGGTCTGCTGATCGACGGCGCTCCCCATGGTGGTGCCAATCACCCCGAGGCGGGGCATATCCGGTTGCCCCGCGCCGCAGGGGATGAGCTGTTTCCAGGCATCTGTCCCTTTCACGGCGACTGCCTGGAGGGCTTGGCTTGCGGCCCTGCGATGCGGGCGCGCTGGGGTGTGCCGGGTGAACAACTGCCGATCGATCACCCGGGCTGGGAGATCGAAGCCGACTATCTTGCTGGCTTGTGTGCGACGTTGACGTACGTTGTTCGTCCGGACCGCATCATCATCGGCGGGGGCGTCATGGAATCGCCGGGCATGTACGAGCGGGTCCGGACTGCCCTGACCGCGAAGCTTGCCGGTTATGACACCAGCATGCGTGCCCTGGAAATGAACGACTATGTCGTGGCGCCTACAGCCGGAGCATCGGCGGGTCTGACGGGCGCGCTGGCGCTCGCCTACCGGACCGCGATACGCCAGTGGCCGATGCACTGGTCCGTCGAACTTCCATCATTCTCCAACCAATCCTCTCTGTCAGGAGCTGCATTTGCATAGTCCCTCTGTATCGGATCGCGCGGCTCACCAGACGGGCGAGGCAGGTGATGCCCGGGTCACCAACGCGATCATCTTGAGCGCGGCCGGCGCGGCGCTCGGCGGCCTCCTGTTCGGTTTCGACACGGCCGTCATCTCAGGCACGACCTCGGCGCTGCAGGCACGATTTGGCCTCAGCGACGGCATGTTGGGCTTTACTGTCGCTTCCGCTCTCATCGGCACCGTGCTCGGTTCGTTGGTGGCTGGAGCGCCGGCCGACCGCTTCGGGCGCCGGGCCGTGATGCTGGCGGTCGCAATCTGCTATGTGGTGTCATCGCTTGGCACGGGCCTTGCGGGTTCCTGGTTGACGCTTCTGGCTTTCCGATTTCTGGGAGGGTTGGCAATTGGCGCTGCGTCCGTCGTGACGCCGATCTATATCGCCGAAGTCTCCCCGGCGCGGTTCCGGGGGCGGCTGGTCGCGATGAACCAGCTTAATATCGTCCTTGGCATCCTGATCGCCTTCCTGTCCAACTACATGATTGCCAACCTTGTGTCAGCGCAGACCGCATGGCGGTGGATGTTCGGCATCGTTACCCTGCCCTCGGCCCTTTTCCTTGTAGTCAGTGTTTTGCTGCCTGAGAGCCCACGCTGGCTGGCGATCAATGGCAGGGGACCGCAGGCGCTCGGTGTCATGAGGAAGCTTGGCTTTCTTGATCCGGCCGGCGAACTTCGCCACATCCAGGAGGCTGAGGCACGTGTCGATCGGTCTGCGGCGCCCAAGCTGTTCCAGCCAGCTTATGCCCGTCCCGTCGCCTGCGCCATCGCGATTGCCATGTTCAATCAGCTTTCGGGTATCAATGCGCTTCTCTACTATGCGCCGCGTGTCTTCGAACTGGCAGGCGCAGGCGCGGACAGTGCCTTGCTGCAGTCCATCGCCATTGGCGGGACCAACCTGCTCTTCACGATAGGTGCGCTCTTCCTGATCGACCGCTTCGGACGCAAGCCGCTCTTGTACATCGGGTCCATATTGTGTGCCGCCGCCCTGCTTCTCGTCGGCTATCAGCTTGAAAGCGCCAATCCCGACGGTACGCTGATCCTTGTTGGTCTGCTGGGTTTCATCGCCGCCTTTGCCGTGTCCCAGGGCGCTGTCATCTGGGTGTTTATCTCCGAGGTCTTTCCGAGTGCTGTTCGCGGCAAGGGACAGGCGCTCGGCAGCACGACCCATTGGGTCATGGCCGCCGCGATCACCTGGGCCTTTCCGGTGTTTGCAGCCAGCGTCGGCGGCTGGGTATTCGCTTTTTTCGGCGCAATGATGCTGCTTCAGTTTTTCTGGACGTGGAAGGCCATGCCGGAAACCAACGGCGTGGCGCTGGAGGACATGGACCTGGGGAGCGCACAGGCATGACCGGAAAGATTGCCCTGCTGACGGCGGCGGCCCTGATGGTCTCGGTGCAGGCCGAAGCGCAGCGGGCCGACCCCCGCCCGGCCTATCATTTCGCGCCCAAGCGGAACTGGATGAACGACCCCAACGGGCTGGTCTATTTTGAAGGGGAGTATCATCTCTTCTATCAATATAATCCACATGGCGATCGCTGGGGTCATATGAGTTGGGGTCATGCGGTCAGCCGGGATCTGGTAACCTGGCAGGAATTGCCCGTCGCGATCCCCGAAACCGCTGATGTCATGGCCTTCTCCGGCAGTGCGGTGATCGACTGGAAGAACAGCAGTGGTTTTGGCCAGGGCGGCAAGCCGCCAATGATCGCCATCTACACGGGACATAATCCCAAGGCCAAGCTGCAGTCCCAATATCTTGCCTACAGCAATGATCGCGGCCGCACCTGGACCGTGCATGGCGAGGTGCTGAGCGTCGGTTCACCCGAATTTCGCGACCCCAAGGTCTTCTGGCACGAGCCGACGAAGTCATGGGTGATGATCGCGGTCATGGCGCTTGAAAATCGCGCGGTCATTTTCACTTCGTCCAATCTCAAGCAATGGACCTTCGCCAGCAGCTTCGGACCAGCGGGTGGTCGGGGACGCAACTGGGAATGCCCCGACCTCAATCTGCTTCCGGTTGAAGGCGGGAAGCCGGGCGAACAGCGCTGGGTACTCAGCATCAATCTTGGCGACCAGGCGGTCGGGGGCGGCTCTGGCGGCCAATATTTCGTGGGCGACTTTGATGGGCGTCGCTTCACTCCCGTCGAGGGGTGGGGCGGGGAACCGGTCTGGACCGACTATGGCGCCGATTTCTACGCCGCCGTTGCCTGGAACGACCTTCCCAAGGACGATCCGCGTCGCATCTGGATCGGCTGGGCCAACGACTGGCGGTATGCCGAGGCGATTCCCACCTATCCCGCCCGTGGCATCATGACCGTCGCGCGTTCCATTTCCCTGAGGAAAACAGCCCAGGGCTATCGCCTGACGCAGCGACCCGTCCGGGAGCTGGAAAGTTTGCGGAGCGGCGAGCATATCTCGCGGCAGCTGCCATTGGGCAAGGAACCCGTCTCGCTTCCGATCGAGGGCGGCGCCGTCGATCTCAAGGCGGATCTGTCTTGGGAACAAAGCGAGCAGGTGGCGATCACGCTGACCGACGGTGAGGGCTATCAGATGGTCATCGGCGTCAACCCGGCGGTGAACGAGGTTTTTGTCGACCGCTCCCGCTCCGGTCCACATTTCCATGACGGCTTTGCCAACCGCCATGTGGCGCGGGTAGACCTGAGCAGGGGCAAGGTTTCGCTTCGCCTGCTGGTCGATGAATCGATCGTTGAACTGTTCATCAATGATGGCGAACAGACCATCACCGATCGCTTCTTCCGCGGTTCGGGCGGCCTGCGCTGGAGTGCATCGGCCCGTGACGGACCCGCGATGCTGAACGTCACGGCATGGCCGATCAAGCCGGAGGTGCAACGCTGACGATCTCCACACTGAAGGGCTGAAACAGCCCCATCACATCGGATGATTTTTGGATTTCCGCTGACGCAGCCAGTCGGGAACGGCTTTGTGCGGCCAGCGCAGCTATGAACAGAGGGAGGATAATCATGAATTTCGAGACAGTTGCATTGCTCGGCTCCACTTCGCTCGCATCTCTGCTGCTAGCGGTGCCTGCCATCGGGCAGGAGGCGGGAAGCGACGTCCCTTTGAAGAAGGGCGAGGAAACGGCCGATTCCGTGTCCGTTCCCGACATCGTGGTGACCGGCTATCGCGCAGCGCTTGGATCGGCGCAGGACATGAAGCGGCAATCCGATGCGATCGTCGATGCGATTGTTTCGGAAGATATCGGCAAGCTACCCGACAATAATGCGGCAGAGGCGATCTCCCGCGTCGTCGGTGTTCAGGTCCTGCGTTACAATGATGAAGCGGGTGTGGTTCTCGTTCGCGGCCTTCCCGATGTGAACACGACCTTCAACGGCCGTGAGTTCTTCACGGCTGACGACCGCGTGCTCCACCTGCAGGATTTCCCCGCAGGCGTGGCTGCTGGCCTGGAGGTCTACAAGTCCGGGACATCCGATCTCATCGAACCCGGCCTTGCAGGCCTTATCAACCTGCGCGCGCGCCGTCCCTTCGACGTCAAGGACACGGAAATTGCCGGCGAGGTCCGCGGATCCTATAATGACCAATCCAAGGCCTTCGATCCATCGGCCAACCTTCTGTTGACCAAGCGCTGGGACACGTCGATCGGCGAGATCGGCGCTCTCGTCAATTTCAGCTATGTCCGCATGACTTACCGTAATGCCGATCGCTATGCCGATTCCGCGATCATCAGTCCGCTGGGCTTCGGTACGGACGATCCCGCCGACGACATGACCGTGACGACGCCGGGCGTGGGTAATTTCCGCTTTCCCGCCAATGCCGGCAATTTCTACGAGAAGGGCGTCCGGCATCGGCCCGCCATCAACGGCGCCATCCAGTGGCGCCCGACGCCGGACCTGGAAATTTATGCGGAGGGCCTCTGGCAGGCCTATCGCGGCAAGGTGCTGCGCGACGGCTTCAACGTCAATTTCGAGCGTCGCAGCATCGATGGTGTCGCGCCGACGCTGAGTAATGTGGTCCTGGTCGAAGGGGAGCCGCTCAAGGCCGCCAGCTTCACCAAGACGGGCGGCTATGTGCCCGAATTTTTTCGTTCCACCCAGGACGACCAGACCGACACCTATCAGGCCGCTCTGGGCTTCAAATGGAAAAGCGACCGCGTCACCTTGTCGGGCGACTTCGCCTACACCTACAGCAAATATGAAGCGGACGAAGACAGCGTCGATGGTCAGCTCGCCAGCGCGCCGACCATCAATGTCGATTGGGACGTCAAGGGCTCGGCGGTTTTCGACCTGGGTGATTTCGACAAGACCAATCCGGCCAACTATGTCTGGCGCGGCTATTATCAGCGCCACTTCGTTACCAAGGGCGATGGCGTACAGGGGCGTCTTGATCTCGACCTTGCAACCGATATCGATTGGCTACCCAGGATTCAGGTCGGCATCCGGGCAAGCGATCGCACCGCGCTCATGCAGAACAACAACCGCTATGCCTATACGGCCGGGCTGGGGCTTCCGCTCGCCAGCCTGCCGACGGGTGAACTGGAACTCATAAACGACGGCTTCCGTGGTGACCCCCAGCGCTTTCAGAACTGGCTGGCGCCGACCCGGAGCGCCATTCGGGACAATGTCGAGGCCTTGCGGCAGCTGGCCTATGCGTCGGTGCAGCAACTGACGGTCATGTTTCCCAATGACGGCGGCATCCGCGACGCCGTCACCAAGTTTGCGACCGAGGAAATTCCGTTCGACCCGCTCAATGGCTTTACGGCCAAGGAAGCCAGCTATGCCATGTACGGCCAGGGCAAATATGAGTTTGAACTTGGCGGTATCGATGTCGACGGCACCTTCGGTGTCCGCGTTGTCAACACCGATGGCCGCTATTCCGGCTTTTCGCGGGTGAATGGTGCAGACGGCACATCGCAGATCATTTCGCAAATCTCGCGCCAGAACTATCTGGACGTCCTGCCGTCGATTCAGACACGGATCCGCTTGACCCCCGAATTCCAGGTGCGCCTGGCCTATAACCAGACACGGACGCGGCCGAGCTTCGGGCAGCTCAACCCGTCGCTCAACATCACCCGGAACAGCCCCGGGCCTGATGGGTCTCCGCCGCAATATGCCGCCTTCGGCAGCGGCGGTAATCCGGATCTCAAGCCGCTGACATCGAAAAATTACGATGCCACGCTGGAATATTATTTCTCCAAAAATGGGTCGGCGACGCTGGCGGTTTTCTATCGCGATCTGCAAGGCTTCATCAGCAACTATACCCGCGACCTGATGGACCCCGACTATGGGCGCATTCAGATCAACCGGCCGGAAAATGCCGGCAAGGGCGAGATCAAGGGGGCTGAAGCATCCTTCCAGACATTCTTCGATTTTCTGCCCGGCCTGCTCTCCGGCTTCGGCGTCCAGGCCAATGTCACCTATCTCGACGGGACCAATGCCCTGCCAACCGTTCTGGGTGAGGGTGCGCGCCAGGTGCGGATCACCGGCCTTTCCAAATGGGCCTATAATCTGACGGGCTTCTACGAGAAGGGGCCGGTGTCGGCTCGTCTGTCCTACAATCATCGCTCCAGCTACATCAACAGCTACAACCGCAACTCGAATGAGGATCAATATGCCGGGGAGATTACCCGCGGCATTTCGCGCCTTGATTTTTCTGCTTCCTACGAAGCGATCAAGGGGATTACGATCGTCGGCAATGTGAGCAACATCCTGGGCCAGCCGTTCAACAATTATCGCTACTATAATGAGACCCAGTATTTCCCCCGCGATCTCAGGGTCGAGGGACGTTACTTCAGTCTGGGTGTCCGGTTCAAAATGTAATCCTGATCATCTTGTCTCCGAGCGAGGGTCAGGCATGTGCCTTACCCTCGCAAATGACGATCTCGCCGGCGGTCAGCCGCCATTGGCTGTGGTCTTGCCTCAAGCTGAGCAACTCAGCACAGTCGGCGCCTTACGTTGGAAACCGGACTGGCGGGACGCGGTGCACCACGCCAGTCGGAAACCATCTCCGAAGTGAGCCGGTTTCAGTCAATTGTCAGCGTCCTTTCCTCCTTGCGCGCAGGAATAAGCACGGAAATCACCTCATCGCCGCGGACGATTGGAAGATCGCCAGAGTTCGTGCCTTTGAGCACCGCCTTCCCGGCCTGATGCGACATCCCATGCACGATAACGTTGAACTCCCGCCACCAGGGTTGGAAGGTCCCTTCGCTCTTCCCGATGGTCACGGAAACGCTGCCGTCCTTCCCGACAGAACAGGTGAGGGCTTTTCTGACGAAAGAGCCCTTGCGGTAAGCAAAGCTTTTGCCGTCGTCCAGATACAGGCTGCCGCTGCAATCCGACCCATCCAGATCCAGCGGGCCGGTCGGCGTCTCATCGGTGCTCTGAACCAGCTTCTGACGCGGAATGATGCTTCCGCCCCGGACGAACACCGAGAGTTCGTCGAGGCGTGGCGTGACCTCAAGCGTATGGGCAGAAGCCCCGCCCTCATCCTTGAGCGTGATGAGGTTGCCGCCTGAGGTCGTCCGGCCTTTGTGGGCGGGTTTGCGGCTAAGTTGAGCTCATCCTATTCCCCTGGAATCTCGCTGGCGATCATTTCATTCTTCGCGCGGTCGATCGACCAGAGGCGGCCGGCGCGCACCGGATCCCAATCGATCGCCTGGCCCGGCGTCGCGATCGCGACGGTGCGGCGCAGTTCCAGCACCGAACCCGCTTCGGGCAAGGCGAGTTCGTACATTTCCGCCCGGTCATGCCCGGTCACATAAAGCCTGCCATCCTTGCTCCAGCTTGCGCCCGAACAGCTATAAGGGGCGAAACGGGCCAGCACCTCTGCCGGAAAGGTCCATGCCGCTTCCTGACGGAAGGTGTCGTCCATGCGAACCAGCAACGTGTAGCGCGTGTCGCGTCCCGGCTCTCCGCCCTTGCCTGCATAATTGGCGAATACCGCCCACCATTTGCCGTTATGCCAATCAAGCACCGTGAGCGACCCCGGGCCGAAACCCAGGCTTACGGTTCGCAGATGACGGAGTGTCGCCGTGTCGAAAAATTCGACCGCGCTGGTCTGCGGCACGGCGGGATAGTTGGATGCGGCGCATACCAGTTCCCGCCCGGCCACGGTACAACTGTTCATATGGGGAAACAGTCGCCGATCCCCCTGCCATTGCGCAACACGCTTGCCGGTATCGATGCGATATTTGCCGATCCGGTCATTATCGATGGCATAGACGAATCTGCCGTCCGACGCGGCGCCCTGATTGGCTTCGGGGGCGGAAAGGCGCAGGCTCACCCGCTCGGCAGGCGGCGAAGATGCCTCCTGCGCGAGGGCGGGGGCCGACAGGCCTAAGCCGGCAAGCAGGAGCCATTTCATATATTGCCCTCCATGGGGAAATGACTGCTGCCGTAGGCAGCCAGTTTTACCAGTTGCAAGCGACATTCAGCATCAGCCCACGGGCCTGATCGGTCGCATGCGCAATGCCCGAACGGTCATTGCGCAACAGCGCATTGCTGGCAAGACGGTCGGAATCCGTCAGGCGCAGCGCGACGCTGAGCGGGGTGCGATCGAGCCCGGCAATTTCGTACCGCAGCTCCCCCATGACATGCATCGGCCCTCGCAATTCCGTTGCTTCATGCCACAGGGCGGGCCGGCTGCTTCTTGTGCCGCTCAGCGTCGCGCTCCAGGGGCCGCTGTTCCAGCCAGCCTGGACCGTCATGCTTTGTTCGGTGGCGGAGCCGCCTTCGGTCCGCTTCAGTTGCGTCGCGCCATAGCGCATCGACCAGTGCCATTTTGAGGAGAGGCGATGACTGATACTGACGGCGGCGCCCAGAAGGCGGGCGGAGCCGCCGTCCACCGGCATATATCCATGGTCGGTAAAGAGCAGCCGATCGTCGAGGCGTCCCTGAAAAGCCGTTACCTTCACGCCCAGATCCGCTGCGGGCAGCCAATCCGCGTCGAAGCGCAGGCGGCGGTGCCGTTCGGGCCTGAAATTCCGCGACCATGTCCTGAAATCCTCCCGGGTCAGTCCCATTGGCCCGGTCCGGCCGGTTTCGCCATAGCCGGTCAATGTTTCCCGATAGTCGATCATCAGGTCAAGATCCGCTCCCGGCCTCCAGCCTATGGCGACCCGCGGCATGAACCAGTCGCGCGTGCGAAGGCGTTCATTGCTGCCGAGCGAAGTGACATTTGCGCCGCGATTGCTGAGCTTCATCCCCTGGAAACCTGCCCTCAGAGTCAGCCGCTCCGCCAGCGGAATGCGGTCTTCAAAGGTCATCAATACCATGCGGCTTTGCGATAGGGCAGCGGACGAAACGGGTTGATCGCTACCGCCCCATCTGCCTCCAACGAACCGCTGCTTCTGCCGCCGGACGACTATCGCGATTTCATGGGTGCGATCGTCGACAGCAACCCGCGCCAGCCGCGGCAATCTTGAATGCCTGCTCATATTGGTCGCAGGCGGCAAAATCCGATGCGCGAGGTCGGGCTTGAGGAAAAAGGCTCCGTTCATGTCGGCGGTCTGCGCCTGCGCGGCCCCTCCAGACAGCAGGAGCGCCACCGCGAACCCGCAATATAGGGTGCGCATCAGCGGCCTCCCAGTCGCGGGAGTTCGCCGCGCTCCGCAAAATGGATGAGTTCATGCGCTCCGTATCTCTTCGGGGCATAATCGATCACATAACCAAAATGATCGGATAGCGGTTCGCCTGTCACTTCGTTGCCGAAGGGCACTTGCGCCCGCCGAACGGGCAGGGCGGTGCCGCTCGCGTCGCGGCCGAACAGCCAGTCCTTGCCGTGGCGGGCGGCGTGTAACAGGTCTCGCCGCATAGTGGCTTCAGCCAGCTGGCCGTGCGCGAGCGCCTGGCTTGCACCGCCCAGGGCAGGCGTGATGAAGGACAAGCCGGATCGCGCGAAGGCGGTAAAGAAACTGGCCTGGCGTTGCTGGTCGCTGCCGATATTCATGTCCCCACCCAGGATCATGGCCTGTCCCTGCGGGATATGCCGGGCAACGAAACCTGCCATCAGATCGACCTGACGGGCAAAGGCCTGTTGCGATCGCGCAACAGGCACCATCGCCGCCGAACGGGCGTTCAGATGGGCATTGACGACGCTGACTCGCCCGACGCCGGGAATGTTCAAATGGACGATCAACACGCCCTTATTGGCAAGGCAGTCAAAACCGGCACAGGCAAAGTCCGGAAAGGCCATGCGCTCAATCCCGAGGACAGGATAATCCGAAAGGATCATGAGGCCGCTGTTCAGAGACTTGCCCATATTTTCGCCCCGATCCCAACGGGCGGCCTTGATATAGCGCCTGTCGATACCGTCCATGGCCATCGTCGTGCGCAGGGCTGAATCGGGACCCATTACGGCATGCCGGTAACCGGCCACGGCAGCCACTTCCGCAGCCTTGGAGGAGAAAACCTCCTGCATCAGGACGATGTGCGGCTGGCGTCGATCACGGCGCATCATTGCCAATCGCTCGCCAATCCGATCCAGGGCGTCATCCCGGTCAAGCGCGATCGGCCAGGGCAGTCCCTTGATATTATATGTCATGACCGACAGCACATTGTCTGGTCTCTCGACCCTGACAGTGTCTGCCGCGACTGCCTGGTCCCTAAGCCCTGTTTCGCCTATGCCGATAGGCGACAGCGCGCCTATAAAGGCGAACAGGATTGTGAAAGATGTTTTGAACATGGCGCCCCCCAAGTTTGAAGGGCAGCTACCCAAACATTGGGTCGTGGCGATTTCGTTCTTATGGCAGTATAATGAATATTCATCTTTCTACATGGGTAGTGCCGGCGATGCGGAGCATGCCTGTTTGAGCGGCCGGATCAGCGCCAGAAGCGTTTCAGGTCGATCAAGTCTTCCCATGCCTTGCTGGCGTGCCGGATCAGGGCGTGGCGATCGGCATGGATATGCTGAGTGCTGGACTTGTCGATGCCCAGCTTGTCGATGATCTCGTCAGCGGTTGCGAGGTCGTTGAGGGCGCCGAGATCGTCCTGCAGCTTTTCCATCGTCTTCAGGAATTTCCCGTGACGTCTTTGCTGTTTGGGCGTGTCGAACAGATGGGCGAAAAATTCCGAAGCGTAGCGGAGCTTCTTCGCATCCTTGCGCACCTCGTGCCGCTCACTGTCCGATCCACGGGCGAGATGGCGACCGTCCTTCTTGATGCGTCGCCGCAACCGGCCAAGCCGGTCGTCCGCAAAACCGATGGCGGGTCTGCCCGCCAGTTCATGGTTGGTGAACCAGTCGTCGTCACCCAGCCATTCGATCAGATCCATCATCAAGGCGCGGCTTTCGGCGGCATGCAGTCGCCGCTCCACCTTCTCATAGGCGGCTTGCCGTGCCTCCTCGATCCTGCTCAACGCTGCTGGCGGTAAAGGTTTCTCCTTGAGGACGTCGAGATTGCGCGCATCCCCCAGCACCGCGGAAAGGTCGCGCAGCCGGGTCTTGAAGCGCTCGGCCCTCTCGCGCTCCAGGACCGGCTTGAAGATCGTGAATGCCGAGCGCAGCCGCCGCAGCCCGACCCGCGCCTGATGCAGGGCGGCGGGATTGGGCGCTTCCAGAAACAGCGTCTCGTTCAGCCGATATTGCCGCAGACAGCCATGGACGATGGCCCTGAATGCATCAGCAACGCTGGCGTCTTTGGCGAGCGACAGCGCCTCCGCCTTGAACGCGGTGCGTGCCGGGCCGAGCAGATCATAGCCGCGTTCCGCCTTGCTCTGAACGCCCAGGCGAACGGGGACGATGGCGTCGATCTGCCGGGCGAGCCGAAACAGATCGGCGGGCTGACCGGATTTGAGTTCCAGCTCCATTTCGTCGATCGCGCTTGTCCGCCCTGCAACCACAGCCGCGCCATGATCGAGAACCAGTTCGACGTCCGATCCGCCCGACCGCAAATGCCATGTCCGCCGTTCATTCCGTACCTCGAAGATGATGCCCAGGCCGTTCACCTCCTTGCCGAGTGCATCGATCAGGGGCTTCAGTCCCTCGACCTTGGGCTGGTCGTCCTTGACAGGCATTTCCCATTCCGATCGTTCGAACAGGCCAGCAGCCTGACCTTCGTAGCCTTTGAGGGTCTGGGTCCTGCTCCGGCCCGCACGGCGGATGCGCAATGACATGGCTTGGGCGCGCAGCTTCTGATCGGGCGTGTCGAAATAGAGCGAGCGCTGTCTGACCACGGGTGCCGCCTTGCCCAGAAGGTCGCTCGCCTCCAGAAAGGGGATGGCGTCGGGTTCGAGTTGCAGTTTGAGTTCCGTCTCGACCGGCATTGCGGCACTCCCTTGATCCGATGCCCACCGGGCCGTTCGTGAGCGCTTCATGAGCCATTGCGCAACGGACGAGGGAGCATGAAAGATGCGCAGCTCGGCCTTGACCGCTTTCCGCTTATGAAAAGTGGTTAACATGGATTGGTTTGCCGTTGAAGGCTATCCGGCTCAAGGCGGCAAGGTGGTGCATGTTCGGCCGGATCGGCTGCGGCATCGGCAGCATTGTTCCTTTGCCGTTTGACGAATGGTTTGACGTAGATTGGCAGGATCAAGCGGACCTCATGCCCGAGTGATTGAGCATGGCGGCCCCAGAAATGGCTGGTCGCTCAGGCTTCCATCGCAATGATGCAGGAATCCTGCTCGCACAGAAGTTGCTCCATCTTCGCCCGTGACATCGTCCGGTTGTACAGAACCGACCCCGCGCGATCCGTTCACAGATCTGGAAGCTCCGCTTTCGCCAAGATGTACCTTCTGCCATCTGCTCCCCCTCCGTGCGCCAGATCGGCGCAATCAGCATCATACGATGTCGGGCCAAGGGGTTGACGCAAGGGACTTTACCGCCAGCGATTTGGATGCCTATTGGCGGTTTCATGACAGATATGCTTCCTGAGAGCCGCGCTGCCTCGACCGTGGTGATCCTGCGCGACCGGCCGGGCGCGGCCGCGGAAATCCTGATGATGGAACGGGCGTCGAGCATGGCCTTTGCCGCAGGGGCACTGGTCTTTCCCGGTGGGGCCGTGGATGCCGGCGACCATGCGCTTGCCGAAAGGATCGCAGGTGGACTGCCTGTGGATGAGGCAGCGGCGCGGATAGCCGCCGTTCGGGAAACCCTGGAGGAAAGCGGCCTTGCCATAGGCTTCACATCTCCTCCGCCGCCGGATCGGCTCCCCCTCATGCGGCAGGCGCTTGCGGCGGGGATGGCCTTTGGCGACATGCTTGACGAGCATGGGCTGGAGATTGCGCTGGATCGGCTGGTGCCCTTCGCCCGCTGGCACCCCGCGCGACTGGAGCACGCACAGCGCGTTTTCGACACCCGCTTCTATATTGCACGGGCGCCGGAAGGACAGAATGCGAGCGTGGACGCCACCGAAAATGTGCAACTTTTCTGGAGCAGCGCGGCGGACACGATCGCTCGCTGCGACCGGGGGGAGGGGCGGATCATCTTCCCCACCCGCCGCAATCTGGAACGGCTGGCTCAATTCAATGGCTTCGATGATCTGTCGGCGCATGCCTTGTCAATTCCGGTCCAGACGGTCACGCCCTGGTTTGAGGAAAGAGAAGGGGAGCGGCATCTCTGCATTCCCGATCATCTGGGCTATCCGGTTACGTCGGAACCAATGGGGACTGTCCGGCGTGCTTGAGGCATGCGCCGGCTTCACCTCTTTTTGCGCCGCCTTGTCCAGATCGGGGCAATCCTGAGCATTTGCCTGATCGGCTATGCCTATGTCGGTCGCCAGCCTCAGAATGTGCCGTGGACGCCCCTTGATCTGGCCCAGCCGGTCGGCCTGTTCACCGGGCGCAAGCTTGCCCTGCTGACCGCGCATCCCGCCGAATGCCGGGCTCTGCTCGACCGGGCGGGGGTCGCCTATGCGCGCATGAAGCGGGGAGGCAAGGACCAGTGCGCCTATGCCGATGCAGTGCGGCTGGCGCCCGCCAGGGACGCGATCATGCTGGAACCGGCGGCGGTAGCGCCCTCCTGTCCGGTTGCTGCCGGCCTCAAGGTCTGGGAATGGCAGGTCGTCCAGCCAGCCGCCCAGCGCCATTTCGGCCGTGCCGTGCGCCGGATCACGCATTTCGGCGCCTATAGCTGCCGTCGGCTCTATGGCCGCAGCGCCGGGGATTTCAGCGAGCATGCAACGGCCGATGCCATTGACGTGGCGGGCTTCATCCTGACGGACGGCCGCCGGATCGGCGTTGCGGCTGACTGGAGCGGGGAGGGGAAGGAAGCAGAATTTCTGCATGAGGTTCGTGACGGCGCCTGCGGCCTGTTTTCGACCGTCCTGTCGCCCGATTACAATGCGGCCCACCGCGATCACCTGCATCTTGATCAGGCGGAACGCGGCGCGTGGGGCGGGCGCGCCTGCCGTTGAGGTTCCAGGCCGGCCCTAACCCGATATCGTCCTCGAAATCGGCGCGCGAAGCGCCTATGATCCGCGCGTCTTTTCGGAAAGGGAGGACGTCATGCCGCAATTCGTGATCGAACGGGACATGCCTGGCGTCGGCCAGTTATCGGGTGAGCAGCTCAAGGGCGCGTCGCAGGGATCCTGCGATGTGTTGCGCCAGCTCGGCCCGGATATCCAATGGGTCCACAGCTATGTGACGGACGACAGGATCTACTGCATCTATCGTGCGCCGAGCGAGGAATTGATCCGCCAGCATGCCGAAATGGCGGGTTTCCCCGCAAACAGAATTGCCCGAATATACGCGACGATCGATCCGACAACGGCCGACTAATCTGTCTGGCGAAAGGGGTGGCGATGGTAAGCGCCTCATGCTCCTTCGCTTGAGCATGAGGCAGGATAACCCCTATTGCCGCAGCCTTTCGATCGCCTGCGCCAGCGCGACATAGAGCTTGCCCATGTCGGACGACAGGATCGCCACGCCCAGCGCATTGCCGTCACGGGCCGACAGGATGATCCGCAGCATCGATTCGAAGTCGTGGATGTAGCGATTCACATGTTCCTGAAATTCAGGATCATTGTCGTAATGCAGGGCAATTTCGCGGGATTCGCCGGCGTCGAGCAATTTGACGGCGCGGCGGGTGAAGACGCCGCGGTCGCCCTTCAGATAGGCTGACCAGGCCGAATCCGTCACATCATTGGAGAGTATCTTCGAAACATCGATCGCCGTGCTGTTGAGCGATTCGATGATCAGCGCGGACCGTCGCGCGAAATGGTCGCGGTCGCGGTCTTCGGCGACGCGATCGGCCTCCTCTATCCGCGCCTCCAGACTGGCGCTGGTGTCTGCGATGGTCAGGAGCTGGCGGGTCAGGCGGTCGGAGGCCTGATGGGCGGCCTTGACGGCTTCCTCCGCCACCTTGGCGACCATTTCGATCTGGGCAGTGACCTTTTCGTCGATCGCGCGCTGCATGGCCTGTTCACTGGCGTCGGCAAGCGCGTTTGCGGCTTCGGGAATGGCGCGGCTCAACGCCTGGCGGGCGCGTTCGGCCGCCTGGTCGGCCGTGTCCTTGACGCGGAGCAACGCCGTGACGAGCAGTGGCCCCGCGCCTTCGGTGATGCGGGTCGCGTCCTGATGCGCATTGTCGAGCGCGGTGCGCAGCTTTTCCACCAATTCGCGATTGGCATCGACGCCGCTTTGCGTGCTTTCCAGCCATTCGGACAGGCGGCGTCCCTGGCCGCGGAGCAACTCCTCCGCCTCCTGGGTCCGGCCGAGCAGCGCCTCGGATATGGCCTCCAGCCGCTCGATCTCCGGCGCGGCACTGTCGAGCAGGGTGCGGCTGGTTTCGATCCTGCCGTCGAAGCGCTGGAGCGCCGCAGGGAAGGTTTCGTCAAGTTCGCGGACGCTGGAATCAAGCGCGACCATCAGCGTTTCTGCGCTGCCTATCAGCTTTTCGGCGGTCAACCCGCCCGCCGCCAGGGCGGCGTCGATGCGCTGCGTTTCGGCCGTCAGGCGCGATAGCGCTTCGGTAAGCCGCTCATTGCGGGCGAGAGCAGACTCTTCCATCGCGGCAAAGCGGGACTGCGCAGAATCGACCGCCTCGTCCAGGCTGCGCTGCAGGCCGGAGACAAGCGTGCGCTGGCCCTCGACCAGATCATTGATCTGGTGCAGGCGGCTTTCGATCTCACCCACATGATCCGCAAGGTTGGCGACGGTTTCATCCCCGATGGCGGCGATGCTGTCGCGCGACCGGGCGATGAGCGCCTCCAGCGCCTCCGTGTGGTGGATGATGCCCTCGTCCGTCAGCCTGATGCCCTCATGGGTCTGTGCAACGGCCGCTTCCACTCGCTGGCGCAGCTCGGCCTCCACGGTTTCGGCATCGCGGGCCAGAGTGGAGAGGGCGGACTGGCTGGTAGCTGCGATCCCGGCCTGCGCACCCTCTATAAGGGCCTTGAGCGATGTGGCCTGCGCGGTCAGATTGGCGTCGACCGCCGCCATGGTTTCCTGGGCGCGCCCATGCGTGGTTTCCAGGCGGTGCAGCACGTCGATCTCGACGCGGTTCAGTTCCTGCGTTAGCAGGGCGATGACCGACTGGGTGGTCTCCGCTATTTCCGACTTGGTCCGCTCGGTGAGGCCGCTCAGCACGATCGACTTCTGTTCGATGTCGAGCCAGCTCTCTTCCATCGCCTTGCGCGCGCTCAGAGTCGTCGCCTCGATCCGGCCGGAAGCGAGATCGGCCATGCCGGTCACTTCCTGCGTCGCCGAGCGCGTGGCCTCCTGAAGTTCCGTGAGCTGGCTGGACAGGCTCTTGGTCGCGGACAGCGTCCGGCTGCGGGCATCGTCGGAAACTTCGCCCAGCGCATGCAGCCGCGCTTCCAGCATGTCGATGCGTTCCGCCAGCGCGTGGCCATTGTCGACGATCTGGGCCGACATGCGCGTCGCGCGATCCTCCAACGCCGGGATCGAGGTGGCCAGCGCTTCCATGCGCTGGACAAGCGCCAGTCCGGCCCGTTCGGCCGCTTCGGCGCGTTCGGCGGTGCTGTGGGCGCGGCTCGCGATCAGCTCGGCCGACGCCTCCATATTGCTGCTGGCGGCCGCACCATAGCTGTCGAGCAGTTCCGCCTGGTCCTGCATGGTCTGGCGTGCGGTCTGGAGCTGGCTGGCGATTCGCGCAACCCGCCGCTCCAGCAGTTCCGCTTCGGTCCTGAGGGCGCGGGCGGTGTCGAGATAGCGGCGGGATTCGCTGCGGCTGTTCCGCAAAAGCAGCAGGTAACAGACACCCAGCAGGATAAGCGGGACCATGATGGTCGCAACCAGTCCCGGCCATGCCGCGGGCCCGGCGCGCCATTGCCCCGACGACAGCGTCGCCCAGCCGGCAAAGCCGGTCCAGCCAAGGCCGGCGACGAGGGAGGCCCAGGCCGCGGCCGGCATGCCATGCCCGTCGCCCTCTGCGGCCATGGCCTCATCTTCCAGGTCCAGAACGGCCTGTTTCAATAGCAGGGTGTCGTCCGCCTGCGCCGTGTCATCGGCCGGTGCTTCCTTGTCCCGCCAGAATTCGACGATTGTGCTGCCCCCATTCATGCGAGCCATCCTAGCAGCTTTTGCGCGTACGAAAATGCCCTGTTACCAAAACTTAACGCAAGCCAGATAGCGTTGACCCCATGTCCTATGATCCAGGCGCCCTGAATGCCGCTCTTGCCGCCGCTGTCGGCGACGACAGACCGCTGATCGAGGATCTGCGCGTCGCCTTCATCGAAAGCGCGGAGCGGCAGGTCGATCTGCTGGGGCGTTCGCGCTGCGACGCGAACTGGCAGCTCGCCGCATGGCGGCTGAAGGGGCTGGCCGCGAGTTTCGGCCTGACCGCCCTGATGGCGATGGCTGATGAAGCGGCCGACGCCGCGCCGGGGGATCCGCGCATATTGCGGCGGTTGCGCACCGCTCTCGACGATCTCATGCAAGGTTGACGCGTCAGTCCGCTTGCGCGATCGCGTCCGCCTTGTAACAAGGTGGGCTAAACAAGGATCGGGTCGGTTTCATCACGCATGACTTTTGCGGCTATTCTCAGCGCGAGCCGGGCTGGCGGCGATTCGGCCGGATCGCTGCGCGCCGGCCTGCACTTCGCCGGACAGACGCTGGTGGAATATCAGGCGCGGCAGGCCGTGCGCGCAGGGGCCGACCGGGTGATGATCCTGGTCAGCGTCATCACGCCCGCCCTGTCGCAGGCCGTCGACCGGCTGTCGGCTGACGGCATCGCCATCGCACTGGTCCGCGACATGGTGTCGATGGTGCGCGATGCCCCCCGCGATGCTGACGCCCTGCTGGTCGCGGACGGCGCAATCATCGGGCAGGACTATTTCGAAGCCATGGCGGCGCAGCAGGGCGACGCCCTGCTGGTGACGGACGACAGCCGGGCCAGCGCTCCCTTCGAACGGATCGATGCCGGACAACGCTGGGCCGGGCTCGTCCGGGTCAGTCCGGACCTGTTGTTCAACACGCTCGACATGATCGGGGACTGGGATCTGGCGCTGACGCTGGTACGGGGCGCGGTGCAGGCCGGCGCGCGCCGGATCACCGTGCCGCAGGACGACCTGATGGAAGGCCGCGTCGCGCTGGTGGAAACGCAGGAGCAGGCGGATCTGGCGGCGCAGGCGGTGCTTGCCAGCGGACCGCGGCTCCGGCGTGTCCGGGGTGCAGCCGAACATTATCTGCTGGGCCCCGCCGCCCGGCTGATCAGTCCGGCGCTGATGCGCATGCAGGTTCCGGCATTGCAGGTGCGGATTGCCGCCATGGCGTTGGGGGCGATCGCGCTGGTGCCGATCGAACTGCTCTGGACGGGCACCGGCTTCTGCCTGCTGCTGGCGTCGCTGCTGCTGGCGGAGACCGCTGACCGGCTGGACGAGATGGCGCTGCGGCCGCTGCCTGTCGGCTGGATCGCCTTTATCGTGCCGGCTTTTGTTCTGGGGGGGATCGCTCTCGCGGGAGAAGGACCGATCGCGACCTATCTGGCGCTGCTGCTGGCGATCATCCAGATGGCGGATCGCTGGCAGAAGGCGGGACCAGCTCGCCCATGGATGATCTTCACGCCCGCCAGCGCGCTCTTGCCCCTGCTGTTGGCGTCGCTCGCCGGGGCGCTCGCGCTGACGTTCGACCTGGCGATGCTGTGCGCCATCGCGTCGGTGGGAACGATGGTCCTGCTCCGCCGGAATTGAACGATTTTGCCCGTTACGGTTTAGTGCATTTTAACGACGTGCCATTATGCTGGCCGGCATGAGCGCCTTTTCGTCCCTGATCGGACCGACCCAGGCGGACTGCTGGCCAATGGCGCAAGTCATGGCGGGCTTGTCCGCCGTGCCCGTCGGCCATGCCATTGATCTGGCGTTTTTCTTTCCCGATGACGGACGGGAACGGCATGACGCGCTGGTGGCGGAGACCCGGCGGCATTTGGGCGGATGCCTGACCGCCATCGAGATCGGATTGCGTCTGGCGCTGGAGGAAACGCCGGAAATTGCGGCTGCGCTGGCGCCTTGGCCGCAACCCGTCTGCTGGCCGACCCTGTGTGCGCAACCGACGCTGCTGGCGCCGCCGCTGCTCGCCCATATGCAGATGCGCGGCGGGATCAGCCTGATGCTGCGCCAGTTTGGTGGTCCCGATGGCGGCGTGGGCAGCGAATCGGAGGTGGAGCCGCTGTTCGCAGCGGGCGACCCGGCCCTGGGTGAGGCGCTGGCCGCACTGATGCTGGCGGAGGGGCGCTGGCTGCTGACCGCGGCGGAGGATCAGCCGATGCAGCCTGATCTGCCCGCCGGCTTTTTCGCGGAATTGCTGTGGACCGCCGCTGCCTGCCTTGCAGCCATCGCCCAGCGGAGCGGCCTGATCGAGGTGGAAGCGGTGCTGCCCGTGGTCGAAGCCGCAGCGCAGCGCCAACTGGCCCGGCATGACGAAGCAACGGGGCCAATCGCGGCGGCGGACAGGCTGGTCCGTCAACTGGACACCCATGCCGATGCGTCTGAACTGATGGCGGCCGCGCTGCAGCACAGGCATTTCCTGCTGTTCGCCGCGCTCGCCGGGCGAAGATTGCGGATGGCGAGCGCTCAGGTCGCCGACATACTGGTCATGGGGCCAGTGGGGCAGGTCGCTGCTCTTTGCCGCGCGCTCGGCGGATCGGACAGCGATTACCGGCAATTGCTGCTGGCGCTGCGGCCGGTGCGGCCATCCCTGTCGGACGCGACCATCGTCGGGGAAGCCATGCGCTATCAGGAACTGAGCGTGGCCCAGGCCGACGCGGCAGTGGGCGCCCTGCGCGCACCGGCGGCGCTGCGCGCGAAGCTCGATCATCTGCGGCGGATCGCCGGTTGATGAACATGCCGGCGCATCCCGCCGTCATCCGGGCCACCGTCGCCTCGGACGGTCGGCTGCTGAGTGCGGACGCGCCCTTGCTTTCCTTGCAACAGGAGGCGGGTGGCGACATCGGCAGCGCGCTGGCGATCCCGCAATTGGCGGCGATGGCGCGACTGGCGACGCATCTGGGCATCGCCCTGTCCCGCCCCGTGGTCGCGGCGGCGGAGCGCGGCGACATCGACATGTGGGTGCGCGCCAGGCCCGAAGACGAACGGGTACAGCTTGCCATCATCGATTGGCATGAGCGGCAAGCAGTGGCGCCCCCGCTCGACCTGGCGCGGCGGGAGACCGACATCGCCGCCCTGTCGGACGGCTGGACATGGCAGATCGACACGCAGCTGCGCTTCCAGATCGTGCTGGAGGGTTTGGGCAGCGAAGGAACGCTTCCCACCGCGCCGCCGGTGCCGGGCAGCCGCTTCACCAGCTATTTCGAACTGCGTGCCGACTCGGACGGCGATCTCGCCATCCTGCGCGGTTTTGCGCAGCGGCGCGCCTTTCGCGACCAGGTAGCCGGATTGACGAGCGACCCCGCGCAGCGCTTCATTCTGTCGGGCTTTCCGATGTTCGACCTTGCCGGGCAACTGGCGGGTTACCGGGGCAAGGCGCTGCCCATGGACCGCGCCGTGTCGGCGCCGCTCGCCACGCCGGAGCCGCTGCTATTCTATCCCGCCGAATTCGGGAAAAGGCTTGATCGTTCCCTGCGCCGTCCCCTGGGGCGGATCATCGCCAATGCGGATTCGATCGCCGCGCAACTGGAGGGCGCGCTGCGGCCGGACTATCTGGGCTACGCCCATGATATTTCGGCGGCGGGGCGCCATCTGATGGCGCTGATCGACGATCTGGCGGACCTGCAGGCGATCGACCGGCCCGATTTCAGCGTGATCGCGGAGGAAGTCGACCTGGCCGACATCGGACGCCGCGCCGCGGGTCTGTTCCTGGTCAAGGCGCGGGATCGGGAAATCGACATTCTGCCACCCGCGCTGGATGCAGCGGAGCCTGCCGTAGGGGAGTTTCGCCGGGCCTTGCAGATCCTCATGAACCTGGTCGGCAATGCGGTGCGCTATGCGCCCGAGGGATCGACCGTGCGGATAGAGACGGGCCGGTCCGGCGGCCAGGCCTGGATCGCCGTGCAGGATCAGGGAGGCGGGATAGCCGTCGACAGTCGCGAGCGCGTCTTTGACAAGTTCGAGCGGCTGGGCCGCAGCGATGCGGGCGGCAGCGGTCTTGGCCTTTACATTTCGCGGCGTCTGGCGCGGGCCATGGGCGGCGACATCCGCATCGACGACGCCCCCGAAGGCGGCGCCCGCTTCATCCTGCTGCTTCCCGCATTGCAGGGATAGGCGGTTTCGGCGCGGCCGGACCGATCGCTGATCAGGAAATAGGTCCGCTGGCATATGGTTGTCCGATCACCTCCGGCGCTTTGGGCGATCTCATTTGGTGGGGTGCTGGCCGCTCGAAATGCAAGCGCCGTCGCTTCGATCGTTGCGATTGTCTTCAAAGCGTCACAATAATGTCATCCAGTAGTAAGACATATTTTCTAGCAGCGCCGATATCAAGGGGGATGAACGACGCGCATGCGTGAGGCTTTCAGCGATACTATCCGGAACCTGGGCAATCGCCTGCCGCCTATCAACTGGCTGTCGGTCATCGAGAAGCTGTTGCTTGGCCTGCTGGCGTTGCAATGCGCCCGATTGCTCTGGGCGGTGCTGACGCCGGTTGGCAGTTTTGGTCCGTGGGAAGGGCGACAGGCCCATTTCCTCCCCGTCGCGGAGCGGCAGGCCCTGTTTTCCAGCTTCGACCCCTTTTATCGCGGTGGCCTGCAACAGTCGGGCGGCGGCGTCGTGACTTCGCTGGCGCTGACCGTTTACGGCATTCGCCTGAACGAAGGGTCCGGGCTGGGGTCCGCGATCGTCGCGGGCCCGGACGGCGTGCAGAACAGCTTCGCCGTGGGGGAAGAGATCATGCCCGGCGTGGTGCTGAAGGCCGTCGCCTTCGACCATATCACCATCGATCGCGGCGGGGCGGAGGAACAGCTTTTCCTCGATCAGTCCCAACCGGCCCCGACCGCCGCTCCGGATGGAGGAGCGCCGGCTGGCTTGCCGCCTTCGCCGATCGCGGGCATGGACAATCCAGGTGCCGACATGGTGAAGCGCGACGTCGGCTTCACCCCGCGAATGCAGAATGGACGCGTCACCGGCCTGATCCTGTCGGCCAGGGGGCCGGGCTTTCAACAGGCGGGCTTCCAGCCCGGCGATATCGTCACCCAGGTCGATGGCCAGCCGATCGGATCGATGAGCGATCTCCAGGCGCTGCAGGGCAAGATCGTGCCCGGCGCGCGCATTTCCCTGACCGTCGAACGCGGGGCCTCGCCCGCCACGATCAACCTGACACTGCAAGGCCAATGACCAGAAAACCGCTTCTTACCGCCGCCATGGCCCTCGCGCTGGCGGCTCCCATCGCATCGCCGGTCATGGCGCAGCAGACGCTGAACGTGCGCGACGCTGACATCCGCGCCTTCATCCAGGATGCGGCACGGGTGACCGGGCGGACCTTCATCATCGACAATCGTGTGTCGGGGAAGGTGTCCGTCGTGACTGACCGCCCCCTGTCCCGGTCCGAATATTTCGAGATATTCCTGTCCACCCTGCGCGCGAACGGCCTGGTGGCGGTGCCGGCGCCCGGCGGCGCCTATCGCATCCAGCCGGCCGATGGCGCGGCGGGCCAGCCCAGCGCCGTGGGCCGGGCGGCCAATCGCAACCAGTTCGTGACGGAGGTGTTCCGCCTGCGCTCCATCGACGCGGCGAGCGCGCTGGAAACGCTGCGGCCGCTTGTCAGCAAGGATGGCTCGGTGACGGCGAACCGGGCGGGCAACAGCGTGGTCGTGGCCGACTATGCCGACAATATCGGGCGCATCCGGCAGGTGATCGCGCGGATCGATCGGGATACTGCCTCGACCACCACGGTCATGCTGAAAAATGCCGGAGCGCGGGAGATCGCGACATCCCTGCAGGCGCTGGTGACGACAGGCGGCGAGGGGGCGGCGAAGCCGGCGACGATCGTGCCCATCGACAGCAGCAACGCCGTCGCGATCCGGGGGGATGCCGGGACGGTGGCGCGGCTGGCGCAGATGGCGCGCGATCTTGACAGGCAGGCGGCGAGCGGGACCGAAATCCGCGTCTATTGGCTGGAACATGCCGACGCGGAAAAACTGCTGCCGGTGTTGCAGCAACTGGTCGGGCAGGCAACTGCCTCGCCCGTGACCGCCTCCACCCCTGCTGCCGGAAACGCGCCCTCTGCAATGCCTGCCGCCGCAGCCGGTTCGGGCGGCGGGGGCAGCAACGGCATCTCGTCGCGTGGCCCCGCCATCGTCACGCGCTATGAAGGCGCCAATGCAATCATCGTCGCGGCCAACAGCGATGTGCAGCGAATGCTGGGCGAGACGATCCGCCAGATCGACACGCGGCGCGAACAGGTGCTGGTGGAGGCGATCATTGTCGAGATCAGTGACGCCGCCGCCAAGAAACTGGGCGTGCAGTTCCTGATCGGCAGCACCAAGACCGGTTTTGCGGCGACCAATTATTCCAATGCGCAGCCCAATATCCTGACGCTGGCGGGGGCGATCGCCGCCGACAGGCTGGGCGAGACGACGACGACCGTCGTGGCGCCCGACGGAACACGGACGGAGACGAGGACGCGGCAAAATGGCGACCTTTCCAATACGCTGCAACAGGCGGCCGTCGACAGCCTGATGAATGCGACCGGCGGCTTCGGCGGCGTGGCGACATCGCTCGGCAGGAACGGGATATTCGGCGCGATCATCAATGCCGTCAAATCCGACACCGACAGCAACATCCTGTCCACGCCCTCGGTGATGACGCTGGACAATCAGAAGGCGTCGATCCTGGTCGGCCAGCAGGTGCCGGTGACCACGGGCGAGGCGCTCTCCCAGAATTTCGACAACCAGTTCCGCACTGTCCAGAGGCAGGATGTCGGCATCAAGCTGGAGGTGAAGCCGCAGATCAACACCGGCGGCGCGATCAAGCTGTTCCTGAAGCAGGAGGTGTCCAGCGTCGCCGGCCCGGTGTCGAACAAGGACAGCGACCTCATCATCAACAAGCGCGAGATAGAGACGACCGTGACGGTCGACGATGGCGAGATACTGGCGCTTGGCGGCCTGTTGGACGACAATGAGCGCAAGACGATCGAGCGCATTCCGCTGCTGTCCGATATTCCCGGCCTTGGCGAACTGTTCAAGTCGCGCAGCAAGAGCCGGACCAAGACCAACCTCATGGTCTTCATCCGCCCCACCATCCTGCGGTCCAAGGAAGATGCGCAGAAACTGACGCAGCAGCGCTACGGCTATATTCGCGGCATGCAGTTGCAGCGCAATCCGGACCAGGAACCGGGCATAGACGAGCTGGTGCGCGACTATATGGGCGCGACGCCGCCCGCCGCCGCGCCCCAGCCGGGCGATGCGGTGGTGCAGCCGCCTGCCGAGATCATCGAGCCGACCGCCCGCCAGTCGAGCGGCGTGGTGCGGCCCGTCGAGATTCCTGCCAGCGGAGAGAAGCGGTGAGGGGCTTTCCGAACGGAGGTGGATATGAATGAGCCGCTGATCGTGACGGCCGATATCCCCCCGCATGTCGCGCCGCGAGCGGTGGACATACCCTATGTCTTCGCCCGCAAGCATGGCGTCGTGATGCTGCCGCCGGAGGGGGAAAGGCTGACCATCGCCGTGCGCGAGGGCAGCGATCCGCGGGTGCTGCTGGAAGTGCGGCGGCATCTGGCGCGCAGCTTCGACGTGCGCTTCGTCGATGCCGCGCAATTCGACCGGCATCTGTCGGATCATTATGCGATGGAGGGCAGCGCCGCCGCCATGGCCGGATCGCTCGAGGTCGGGGCGGACGAGCTGGACATATTGGCCGCGGATATCCCGACCGCCGACGACCTGCTCGACAGCGCGGACGATGCCCCCGCCATCCGCCTCATCAACGGCATCATTGCGGAAGCGGCGCGGCAGGGCGTGTCGGACATCCATATCGAACCCTATGAAACCGGGCTGATCGTGCGGATGCGCATCGACGGCGTGCTGCGCGAGACGCTGCGCATGCCGCCGCATGTCGCGCCCGTCGTCGTCAGCCGCATCAAGGTGATGGCGCGGCTCGACATAGCCGAGCGGCGCGTGCCGCAGGACGGGCGGATCGGGTTGACGCTGGGCGGGAAACTGCTCGATGTGCGCGTGTCGACCCTGCCCAGCCGGGCGGGGGAGCGGGTGGTGCTGCGTATCCTGGACAAGGAGAATGCGGGCATGAACCTCGACCTGCTCGGCATGGCCGGGGCGGCGGACCGGATCTTCCGGGACGGGTTGCAGGAGCCGAACGGCATCATCCTCGTCACCGGACCGACCGGGTCGGGCAAGACGACGACGCTCTATGCGGGCCTGCGGCAGCTCAATGACGGCACGCGCAATATCCTGACGGTCGAAGACCCGGTCGAATATGCGATCGACGGCGTCGGACAGACGCAGGTCAATGCGAAGGTCGGCCTGACCTTCGCGGCGGGGCTGAGGGCGATCCTGCGACAGGACCCCGATGTGGTCATGGTCGGCGAAATCCGCGACCGGGAAACGGCGGAGATCGCCGTGCAGGCCTCCCTGACCGGGCATCTGGTGCTGTCCACCGTCCATACCAATGATGCAGTGGGCGCGATCACGCGGATGCGCGACATGCGGGTGGAACCGTTCCTGCTGGCTTCCACCCTGCGCGCCGTCATCGCGCAGAGGCTGGTGCGTCGGCTTTGCCAGAAGTGCCGCGAACCGGTGCAGGCGGACAAGTCGGCCAGCGCGCTGCTGGGCTTCGATCCGGGCACGATCATCTACCGCGCGCGCGGGTGCGAGGCGTGCAACGGCACCGGCTACAAGGGCCGGATCGGCGTGTTCGAGGCGATCAGGGTGGACGACACCATCCGGCGGCTCATCAACGATGGCGGCGATGAATCGCTGATCGCGCGCCACGCCTTTCTGAACGCGCCCAATCTGGGCTCGGCCGCGCGGGCGCTGGTGCGCGACGGCCAGACCACGGCGGAGGAGGCGATCCGCGTGTCGCGGCGCGACGCGGGCGAGGTGGAAACCATCGCCGATGGCTGAGTTCGACTATATCGCCATCGACCCCGCCGGACGGGAGCGCAGCGGCGCGATCAAGGCTGAGACGGTCGAGGACGCGCGGGCGAAGCTGGACTCGCGCAAGCTGTTCATCGTGCGGATCGAGGCCGGCGCGGTGGAGAAGGCGCGCAGACGGACAGGGCTGTCCTTCCGGGCGCCCCGCCTCTCCGCCAAGGAACTGACGCTGTTCACCCGGCAATTGTCGACGCTGATCCAGGTCAGTCCGCTGGAGGAGTCGCTCCGCACCATCGGACGGCAGAGCGAGCAGGCGCATGTCCAGGCGATTGTCGGCAAGGTGCATTCGGGCGTGCTGGAGGGGCGTCGGCTGGCCGATGCCCTGGGCGCCGAGCCGAGGAGCTTTCCGCCGCTCTATCGCGCGATGGTTTCAGCGGGCGAGAGTTCAGGCAGCCTGCCCACGATCATGGAGCGCCTGTCCGACCTGATGGAGCGGCAGGCGGTGATCCGATCGAAGGTGCTGACCGCCATCGCCTATCCTTCCGTGCTCGCTGCCTTTGCGGTGTGCGTGGTCGCGGCGCTGATGATCTTCGTCGTGCCCAAGGTGGTGGAACAGTTCGATACGGTGGGCCAGCAACTGCCGCTGCTCACCCGCATGGTGATGGGGATTTCGGCCTTCCTGGCGGGCTATTGGTGGCTGCTGGCGATCCTGCTGGGGCTGGCCGCCTTCGGCCTTTGGCGCGCGCTGAAGGTGGAGAGCTTCCGCTATCGTTTCGATTCGGTGCTGCTGCGCCTCCCATTGCTGGGGCGGTTGATCCGCGACCTGCACGCAGCGCGGATGGCGCGCACGCTCTCGACCATGGTGGCGAGCCGCCTGCCGTTGATGGAGGGCTTGTCGCTCACGACCCAGACGGTGCACAACCGGGTGCTGCGGCAGGCTTCGGAGGAGATTGTGGAGGCCATTCGCGGTGGCGGCAGCCTGTCGGCGGCGCTGCGACGGGCAGGGGTGTTCCCGCCGCTGCTCGTCTACCTCACGGCCAGCGGGGAAAGCGCGGGGCGGCTGGACACCATGCTGGAGCGGGCAGCCGATTATCTGGAGCGGGAGTTCGACAGCTTCACCTCGGCCGCGCTCGCCATGCTGGAGCCGCTGATCATCATAGCGATGGGCGGCATTGTCGCCGTCATCATCCTGTCCATCCTGCTGCCCATCCTGCAATTGCAGAGCCTTACCGGGGCCTGAAGGAGTGAATATGCGTAATCTGAAGACGTTGAAGTGCGACATGCTCCTGCGAAGGCAGGAGCGTGACTGCGCAAGGGGCGAACATGGCCTCGAGTCTTCGAGACGTTCCGCCGAACACGGCTTCACGTCCCTGAAGCGTCCCGCCGAACACGGCTTCACGTCCCCCAAACGTTCCGCCGAACACGGCTTCACTCTGGTCGAACTGATGGTCGTGATCGTCATCATCGGCCTGCTTGCCACCATCGTGGCGATCAACGTCATTCCGGCCACGGATACGGCGCGCGTAGAAAAGGCGAAGGCCGACATCGCCACCATTGAGCAGGCACTGGAACAATATCGGCTCGACAACCTGACCTATCCGTCCGCGACCGACGGGTTGCAGGCGCTCCTCATTCCCCCGGCCTCGCTTACCCAGCCGCAGCGTTACAGGCGCGGGGGCTATATCAAGAAGCTGCCCAACGATCCCTGGGGACGTCCCTATACCTATGCCGTGCCAGGGCGGAAGGGCGCGTTCGACATCAGTTCGCTGGGGGCGGACGGACAGCCGGGTGGCGACAATGAAAATGCCGACATCTATTCCAGCGATCTTTGATCGCCCGCAGCACGGCTTCGGGTGCTTGAGGCGTCCCGCCGAACATAGCTTCGGGTCTTTCAGGCGTTCCGCCGAACACGGCTTCATGTCTCTGAGGCGTCCCGCCGAACACGGCTTCACGCTGATCGAACTGATGGTCGTGCTGACGATCATCGGCTTCATTTCAGCCGTGGTGGTGCTGGCGATCCCCGATCCCCGCGGCCGGGTGATCGAGGATGCCGACCGCTTCGCCGCTCGCCTTGCCGCGGCGCGCGACGAAGCGGTCGTCACCGCGCGTCCCATGGGGGTGTGGGTTTCGGCTTCGGGCTACGGCTTTCAGCGTCGCGACGGCGGCCAATGGGTTGGGCTGGAGGACAAGCCCTTCGTCACCGCCAGTTGGAAGGCCGGAACGCGCGCGCTGGTCGGCAAGGATGGACGGCAGCAGATCGGCTTCGACGGAACGGGACTTCCGACCGATCCGATGACCGTGACCCTCGCTCGCGAGGGGGAGCGGGTGTCGATTTCGGTCGACATGGCCGGGAAGGTCGCGGTCGGTGGCTAGGTCGCGCCTCGTCCTTGCGACCCCGCCTACCGCGGAGCGGGGCTTCACCCTGCTCGAAATGCTCGTGGCGCTGGCGGTGTTCAGCCTCGCCGCCCTCGCGCTCGTCCGCCTGCAGGGCGTGACCCTGCACACGGCCGCCGACCTCGACAGCAAGGCAATGGGTCAGATCGTCGCGCGCAACCTGATGGTGGAGGTGCAGACCGATCCCGCACCGCCTTCGCTTGGCAGTGAAGAGGGCGACGTCGACAATGGCGGTCGGCGCTGGCATTGGACGCGGGCGGTCAGGGCGACCAATGACAGGCGCCTGCTCCGGGTCGACCTGACGGTAAACGGGCAGGCGGGCTCGTCCCCCGTGGTGCTGAGCTTCGTGCGGGCAGTGCAATGAGACGGGCCGTTTCCGCCGAACACGGCTTCGAGTCTTTTGGGGGTTCCGCCGAGCACGGCTTCACTTTCCTGAACCGCTCCGCCGAATACGGCTTCACGCCCCTGAAGCGTTCCGCCGAGCACGGCTTCACGCTGATCGAACTGCTCGTCGCCTTGATGATCTTCGCCATGCTGGCGGCGGCGGGGGTGCTGCTGCTGGGCAACAGCGTGTCGGCTCAGGCGCAGATCAAGCTGCGGCTCGACGACATGGCGGCGGTGCAGCGGGCAAGCGGCGCGCTGGCGGCCGATCTGGGGCAGGCTGTGCCGCGCATCAGCCGCACCGAAGCGGGTACGCTGGCGCCTGCTTTCTGGTCGCATCGGGAGGGGGAGAACCTGCCCGTCCTCCAGTTCGTACGGGGTGGCTGGGACAATCTGGGCGACCTGGCGCGGCCCTCGCTCCAGAAGGTTGAATATTGGGTGCGGCAGGGGCGGCTGGAACGGCGCACTTATGCACAGGTGGATGGCGCGGCGGGCGATGAGCCGGCCGCACTGCTCACGCAGGTCGAAGATGTCGCGCTCCGCTTTCGCGACGCCAGCGGCGACTGGCGCGACCAATGGGTGCCGACACAGCCCGACCTGATGCCCCGCGCCGTGGAAATGACGGTGAGGCGGACGGGCGAATCGCCGGTGACGTTGCGCTTCCTGGTCGGACCGGGCCCGGCCGAAAGGCTGGAAGGGGTGCCGGCCAATGGCTGATCGCGGAAAGGCGGGCGAGCGCGGCGCGGCGCTGTTGACCGTGTTGCTGCTGGTGGCGGTGATGGCGGTGGTCGCATCGACCGCGCTGGAGCGGCTGGCGCTGGCCACGCGGATGACCGGCAATGGCGGCGCGATCGATCAGGCCCGCGCCTTTGCCGATGCGGGGACCGAGATCGCGCGCCTGCGGATCGGCGATCTGGTGGCGGCCAATCCGGGCAAGACGACGCTGGCGGGGAACTGGATGGGTACGCCGCAGGCGATCCCGATGCCGGGCGGCACGGCGATCGCGCGCGTCACCGATGGCGGCAATTGCTTCAACCTCAACAGCGTGGTCGCGGGCGAGAATGAGGCGAACCTGAAGGTCCGTCCGGTCGGCGTGTCGCAATTTCAGGCTTTGCTGCAGGCATTGGGGATCGACGCCCGGCAGGCACAGGTCGCCGCCGCCTCGCTCGCCGACTGGATCGACACCGACAGCGTACCCCAGCCCGGCGGCGCGGAGGATGAGACCTATGCGCGGGCGCCCCGGCCCTATCGCACCTCCAACCGCTTCATGGTCGACGCTAGTGAGCTGCGCGCGGTGAATGGCGTGACGCCTGCAATCTATGATGTGGTGCGGCCATGGGTCTGCGCCCTGCCGACGGCCGATCTGTCGCCGATCAATATCAACACGCTGCTGCCCGATCAGGCGCCTTTGTTCGCGATGATGCTCCAGGGCCAGCTTAGCGTGGCGCAGGCACGGCAATTGCTGGCGCAGCGGCCTGCGGAAGGCTACGGCAGCACGGTGCAGTTCTGGGCTCCTCTGGCGAGCCAGGGGATCAGCCCGCTGGAAGAGGTTGGGCAGCAGGTCAAATTGACGACAGGGTTTTTCAGAGTGGACGTGTCGGTGAATGTCGGGGGGACAGAGGTGGTGGAATGGGCACTGATCGATGCGCGGCAGAGCCCGGCTAAATTGATCCGCCGTAGCGGGAGCAGCGGCGCATGAGCGTGCGGGAAGGATTGATCGTCGCCCTGCCGCAACAGGGCGAGCCGTTGTGGATGCGGGTGGTGGAAGGCGCCGTCGTCCAGAGCGGAACGGGCGCGAACTGGCTGGCGGCCTGCGGCCTCACCGCGCTGCCCGATGACGCGATCGTGTTGCTGGTGCCGCCTGCCGCGCTAGTGACGCTGAACTGGATCGAATATCCCGATCTTGCTCCCCGTCAGGGGCGCGCGGCGGCGCGGCTAGCGGCGCTCGCCGGCGCTATCGTGCCCGCGGACCAGCTTTTCGCCGCCGCCGATGAGAATGAGGATCCGGCGCGCCCGCACTGCATCGCCGTCGCGGCGCGCGCGGACATGCAGCACTGGCTGCTCTGGGCGCAGCACCATGGGCTCGACCCCGACATCATGGTGCCCGCCCCGCTGCTGCTGCCGGAACCGCAAGAGGGGTTTGAACGCGGCATGATCGGCGGCGAAGCAGTGCTGCGCGGGACCGATCTGGTGCTGGCGGGTGACCTGGTCTTGCCGGAACTGATAGGTAAAGCCGTTGTGCGGGATGTGCCCGCTGCTCAGATTGATGCGCTGGCGGTTGCGGCGCTGGAGCGGCCACCGATCGATCTGCGGCAGGGCGACTTTGCCAAACGGGTGAGACGGCCGTTCGACAAGCGAAGGATTGCCCGGATCATGCTGTGGAGTGGGCTCATCCTGTTCGTCAGTTTGCTGATGGCGCTGATCGGGATTGCGCGACAGCATGTCGCCGCAAACAGTCTCGATGCGGAAAGTCTGGCGCTTGCCCGGCAGGTCGTGCCCGGTGCCACCGACCTCGACCAGGCGGAGGCGGAGATGGAGCGCCGGCTCGCGGCGCGAGGAGCGGGGGCCTATGCCTTCACGGCGCCGGTGGCAGGGCTGCTCAGTGCGATGCAGGACGCGCCGGGCGTGTCGCTGACCGCGCTGTCGCGTGATAACGACGGCATGATCCGCGCCACGCTGGCCGCGGCGAAAGTGGAAGATATCAACATGGTACTGCTCGCACTCCAGGCGGAGGGTTTCACGATCACCGCCACGCCTTCGCAGGAGCCCGGCGGACGGATGCTGGCGGATATCACGGTGCAATCATGATGGAACGGTTACGGGTCTTGTGGGGTGAACGAAGCCCTCGCGAACAGTGGATGCTGGGCGTGATGTTCGCGCTGCTGGCGGCGGTGATCCTTTGGCTCGGCATAGCGCGGCCACTCGCCGCGGCGCAGCGTTCGGTGCGCGATGCCTTGCGGGAGGCGACGGACCGCAACGCCGCCATCCGCGCGAAGGTGACGTTGCTGAAGTCGCTGCCACGCACGGCGGGGCCGATCGATACGGCCGTGCCGCTGGAGCAGTTCATCGGCCAGAGCGCTGGCGAGGCCGGGTTGACGCTGGAACGCGCGCAGGCGCAGGGCGCGGACCGCGTCGACATGGCTATCGCCTCCGTCCGCCCGGTTGCGCTGCTGTCGTGGCTCGCCGCATTGGAAGCGCGGGGCATCCGAGTCGAAACGATGAGCGCGCGGCCGGCCGCGACGGCGGGCAGCGTCTCGGTGCAGGCCGTGCTGGTTCGGGGCGGGCAATGATGGGGCTCCATCTTTCGCGGCCGATGCGCATCGCGCTCATCGCTCTGTTCGCATTGGGCTTCCTAATCTTCCTTCCCATGCGCATCGCGCTCGGCATGACAGGTCTGGAGCGGCTGGGCGTGGCGGCGCGGGAGGTGCGCGGCACGGTGTGGAGCGGCAGGCTCGACCAGTTGATGCTGGGCACGGTATCGCTGGGGTCCGTCCATGCTGGCCTGTCTCCCCTGTCGTTGCTGGTGGGGCGGGCGCGGTTCGACGTCTGGCGCCGCAACGGCGCGGCGGATGATCTGAGCGGCGCGCTGACGGTCGGCTTCGGGCGCATGGGGATCGACGATGTGACAGGCGCCGTGCCGCTGGGCCGGACCTTCGCGCCTCTGCCGGTCAGCAGCTTCGTCATGGAAGACGTGTCGGCATGGTTCTCCGGCGACCGTTGCGGCCATGCGGAGGGGCGGGTCCGGGCGCAGATGGCGGGTCAGTTTCCGGGACTCAACCTGTCCCAGGGCCTGTCGGGCGTGGCCAGTTGTGATGGCGATGCGCTGCTGCTGCCGCTCGTCAGCCAGTCGGGGTTGGAAAAGGTCAATCTGCGCATCTGGCGATCAGGTCGTTACCTGGCGGAAATGCGGGTGGAAACCGCCGATGCTGCCCTGGGCGAGGCATTGGCCAGCGCGGGCTTTGTCGATGCTGGCGGCACGCGCGTGCTGAAGATCGAAGGAACGCTGTGATCCAGGCCTTTCCTGCCCTGCTGGGCGCGACGGCGGGGGCAATAGCCGGGAGTTTCCTCGCAACGATCATCCTGCGCTGGCCGCAAGGGCGCGGCGTGCTGCGTGGTCGCTCGGCCTGCGACGGCTGCGGGCGGGTCCTTGGCGTCGTCGATCTCGTGCCGATGGTGAGCGCGCTGGTTCAGCGCGGCCGGTGCCGGAGCTGCGGCGCCCCCATCGACCCGCTGCATGGCCGGGTGGAGGCGGGATGCGCGATCATCGGCGCGCTTGCCCTGGGCTTTTCGCCCGATCCGGGCGGGGTGGGGTGGGCCATGCTGGGCTGGCTCCTCCTGACGTTGGCGGTGCTCGACAGGCGGCATTTCTGGCTGCCCGACGGGTTGACCCTGCCATTGGCCTTCCTGGGCTTCACCATCGGGCCATGGGTCACCGACACGACGATGGCAGGGCGGGCGATCGGCGCAATGACCGGCTATCTGACGCTGTTGCTGATCGCGCTCGGATATCGGCGATTTCGTGGGCGCGACGGGCTGGGCCTGGGCGATGCCAAGCTGCTGGGCGCATTGGGCGCCTGGTTCGGCTGGCAGGCCTTGCCGTTCATCCTGCTGCTTGCCGCGAGCGTGGGGTTGCTGGCCGTCGGCGCGGTCATGGCGACAGGCAGGAGGATCGATGGCGCGACGCGCCTGCCGCTGGGGACTTTCCTCGCCATCGCGGCAGTGCCGGGATGGTGGCTCGCAACTGTCCTCACCAGCGCGGGCAGATAACCGGCAAGAGAAATTTCGCGATGCCGTGAAACCCCGTTGACCCATCAGCCTGCTCTGCTTATAGCGCCGCCTCACCGCAGGGCGCCGCCCGGCGGACAGCCCATGGGGCGGAGTAGCTCAGCTGGTTAGAGCAGCGGAATCATAATCCGCGTGTCGGGGGTTCAAGTCCCTCCTCCGCTACCACCTTTACAGACTGTCGTTCCCAAGCGGATTTTCCGCTTGCATTCGTCCTTCCCTATTGCACTAATGTTGCAACGCACAACCAGCCGATTGTCGGCTGAGGGAGGATCGATACTTTGCCCTTCCACGAAATGTTTGAGCCGGATGGTTCGATACGCCCCTGCTACGCGGAAGTGCAGAATTGGGTGGAGCGAACCGGCATTGCCGGGCTCAATCGTCGAATGGATGAGGCGGAGGCGATATTCCGGCGCATCGGCATCACCTTTGCCGTCTATGGCGAGGGGGGCGATCCGGAACGGCTGATCCCCTTCGACCTGCTGCCCCGCATCTTCATGGCCCAGGAATGGCGCGTGCTGGATAAGGGCATCCGGCAACGGGCGCGGGCGCTCAACGCCTTTCTCCACGATGTCTATCATCGCGGCGAGATTGTGAAGGCGGGGATCATGCCCGCGGACATCATCTACCAGAACAGCGCCTATCTGGCGGAAATGGCCGATTTCACCCCGCCGGGAAAGGTGTACAGCCATATCGTTGGCATCGACATCGTCCGCACCGGGCCAGCGCGGTTCGAGGTGCTGGAGGATAATTGCCGCACTCCCTCCGGCGTGTCCTACATGCTGGAAAATCGCGAGATCATGACTCGCATGTTCCCGGAACTCTTTGCCCAGGGCGTGGTCGCGCCGGTCGATGACTATCCGGCCGAATTGCTGAAAAGCCTGAAGGAAGTCGCGCCGCCCGCCTGCAGGGGCGATCCGGTGGTAGTGGTGCTGACGCCCGGTTCGCTCAACAGCGCCTATTATGAGCACAGTTTCCTCGCGGACCTGATGGGCGTGGAACTGGTGGAGCCGGCGGACCTGTTCGTCGACGATGACCGGGTCTGGATGAAGACCACGCTGGGGCCAAAGGCTGTCGATGTCATCTACCGGCGCATTGACGATGAATATATCGATCCGCTGGTGTTTCGGGCGGACAGCCTGCTGGGCGTGCCCGGCATCTTCAATGTCTACCGCAATGGCGGGGTGACGCTGGCGTCGGCGCCGGGATCGGGGATCGCGGACGACAAGGCCGTTTACATCTACGTGCCGGACATGATCCGCTTCTATCTGGGCGAGCAGCCGATCCTGGACAATATCCAGACCTGGCAATGCGGTAAGCCGGACGAATGCGCCTATGTGCTGGAAAATCTGCACGAACTGGTGGCCAAGGAGGTTCATGGATCGGGCGGCTACGGCATGCTGATCGGGCCGAAATCGACCAGGGACGAGATCGCGGCCTATGCCGACCGCATCCGTGCCAATCCGGGCGAGTTCATCGCCCAGCCGACCCTCGACCTGTCGACCGTGCCGACATTGGGACCGGCGGCGGTTGTGGGGCGGCATGCGGATTTCCGGCCCTATTGCCTGGTGGGCAAGCAACTCAGGCTGGTGCCCGGCGGATTGACGCGGGTGGCGCTGACCGAAGGATCGCTGGTGGTGAACTCCAGCCAGGGGGGCGGGGTGAAGGACACCTGGGTTTTGCAGGACTGATGATGCGCGCATTCATGTCCATATCTGATCGGAAATCTCTCGCATGCTGAGCCGGACCGCGGAGAATCTCTTCTGGATGGCCCGTTATATGGAGCGGGCAGAGGCCACCGCGCGTCTGCTGACCATGGGGCAGCGCATGGCCATCCTGCCTGGCGCGCATCATCGCGAAGAGTGGCGCTCGGTGGTGCGGGCGACCGGAGCGCTCAATCATTTCCCCGAAGGCGCGCCGGTGACGGAGAGCGACGCCATCGCCTTCCTGATGCTCGACATCGACAATCCTTCCTCCATCCGTTCCTGCCTGCTCAAGGCCCGCGCCAACGCCAAATCGGCCCGTACCATGCTGACGCAGGATATGTGGGAGGCGCTGAACGAAGGCTGGCGCAAGCTCGACAGCTATGACGTGGCGGAGGCGCGGCAGCAGCTTCCGGCGCTGATCGACTGGGTCAAGACGCGGGTAATGACCTTCCGCGGCGCGGCGCATTCCGGGCAGCTCCGCAATGAGGGGCATGATTTCCTGCGTGCCGGCTCCGCGCTGGAACGGGCGCAGATGACGCTGCGCCTGCTGGACGTCAAATATTATGTGCTGCTGCCGGAGACGGAGGTCGTGGGCGGCAATCGCGACCATTATCAATGGACATCGGTGCTGTACGCGCTGTCGGGCGCGCGGGCCTTTCACCATGTCTATGGCGGCACCTATACGCCCTGGCAGATCACGGATTTCCTGATGCTGAACCGCCTGTTCCCGCGCAGTGTCGCCTATTGCTATGACCAGCTTGCCTATCGGCTGAACCGCCTGGCGGGATGGCATGACGCGCGATCGGCCTGCCACGACACCGTGCGCCAGATGGTGGCCGATCTGGAGCAGCTGGACAGCGGCGAAATCTTCCGGGCAGGCCTGCATGAAACGGTGCAGAATGGCCTGATGAACACCAACCGGCTGGGCGTGGAGATCGCCCAGGCCTATCATTTCGGCTGAGGGGAGGGCGCGCATGAAACTGCTCGTCCGTCACCAGACCGTCTATCGCTATGAGGCTGCGGCGGGGCGGGTGGCGATGCGGTTGAAGCTGATGCCCGTCGATACGCCGACGCAGAAGGTGCTCGACTGGCAGGTGAGCGTCAATGAGGAGCCGCTGACCGGTTTCCGCCGCAACAGCTATGGCGAGATGGAGGCGATCTGGGTTCGGCACGACCGGATGGACAATGCCGTCATCGTCGCGGAAGGACTGGTGGAAACGCGGGAGGGTCATGGCGTGGTGGGCTGGCTCGGCTGCCCGGTGAACCCGCGCTATTTCCTGCGGGAGACGCGGCTGACCGGGACATCACCGGAAATCCGGGCGATGGCGCTGTCCCTGCCGGACGAGGACGGGCCGCTGGCCCGGCTTCATGCGCTGTCGGCCGCCGTCAGCGATGCCGTGGCCTATCGCGCCGGCGTGACGACCGCCGACACCACGGCGGCGGAGGCTTTCGCGCTGGGTGCCGGGGTGTGTCAGGACCATGCGCAGGTGTTCATCGCCGGCGCGCGGGCGATGGGCATTCCGGCGCGCTACGTGTCCGGCTATCTGCTGGCCGATGAGGGCGATGTGCTGCACGAGACCCATGGCTGGGCGGAGGCGCTGGTGCCCGAACTGGGCTGGGTGGGATTCGATCCTTCCAACCGGGTCTGTGTGACGGAGCGCTATCTGCGCCTCGCCTGCGGGCTGGATGCGGACGAGGCCGCGCCGATACGCGGTTCCGTGACCGTGGCGGGCGATATCTGGATTGACGCGGACGTCCGGATCGCGCAGGCGGAGGACGGGGTGGAGGAGCGGCAGCTCCAGCGGCAGCAGCAACAAGGTGCGCAGACCACCACGCAGGGTTGAACGACGACAGGAGCCCTTGGGGCAATGACTTATTGTGTGGCGGTGCGGGTCGACCAGGGGCTGGTCATGCTGTCCGACACCCGCACCAATGCGGGGATGGATAATATTGCCCGCTTCCGCAAGAGCTTCACCTACAGCGTGCCGGGCGAGCGCGCGATCACCATGATGTGTTCGGGCAATCTGTCGATCACCCAGGGGGTGAAGGCGATGCTGAGCCGCGCGATCAAGGATGCGGCGCTGGACCCGGACGTGGAAACGATCCTCAACTGCTCCACCATGCACCGCGTCGCGCAGATCGTGGGGGAGGCGATGTGCACGATGCAGGGTCGCTATCGCAGCACCATAGAGATGCAGGGCGCGGCGGCGGACGCCTCCATCCTGATCGCCGGCCAGCGCAGGGGTGGCAAGCCGCGGCTCTACCTCATCTATTCGGCGGGCAATTTCATCGAGGCGACGGAGGACACGCCCTTCTTCCAGATCGGCGAGCATAAATATGGCAAGCCGATCCTGGATCGCATCGTGAAGCGTGAAACCAGCCTGGAGGATGCGACCAAGGCAGTGCTGGTGTCGATGGATTCGACCCTGCGCTCCAACCTGTCGGTGGGGATGCCGCTGGACCTCACGGTGATCGAGCGGGATGCCTACGACTTCCGCGTGCGGACCCGGATCGAAGCGGACAATGAGGAATTCCAGCTTCTCTCGCACAGTTGGTCGGCCGCGCTGCGCAAGGGGTTCGAGGATTTGCCCAACGTCCTCGACTGACGGGACTGGCGCCCGCCAAGGTTCAGCTTCTCGCCCGTCAAGCAAATCCATCGCTTGCGCCTCCGGCCGCTTGGCTTATCTCATCCCGACAGACGAATCGCAGCCGGAAAGACATTCATGACCGCCACCCATTCGACCCGCATGCTGATCCTCGGTTCCGGCCCGGCCGGCCTGTCCGCCGCCATCTATGGCGCGCGCGCGGGGCTCGCGCCGATCGTGGTCCAGGGCATGCAGCCGGGTGGCCAGTTGACGATCACGACCGACGTCGAAAATTATCCGGGTTTCCGCGACGTGATCCAGGGGCCCTGGCTGATGGAACAGATGCAGGCGCAGGCGGAGCATGTCGGCGCGCAGATGATGTATGACCAGATCGTCGACGTGGACCTTTCGGAGCGGCCCTTCCGCCTGAAGGGCGACAGCGGCACGCTCTATTATGCCGACAGCCTGGTGATCGCCACCGGCGCCCAGGCCAAATGGCTGGGCACCGAGGGCGAGCAGCTCTTGCAGGGCAAGGGCGTTTCGGCCTGCGCGACCTGCGACGGTTTCTTCTATCGCGGCAAGAAGGTGGTGGTGATCGGCGGCGGCAATACGGCGGTGGAGGAGGCGCTCTACCTCACCAACCACAGCCATGACGTCACGCTGATCCACCGCCGCGACTCGTTGCGGGCGGAAAAGATCCTCCAGCAGCGCCTGTTCGCGCATCCGAACATCAAGGTGCTTTGGAACCAGGCGGTGGAGCGTTTCGTCGGCGGCGGCAATCCGGAGGGTCTGGTCGGCGTCGACCTGGTCGACACGGTGACCGGCCACAGGTCGCATATAGAGACGGATGGCGCTTTCGTCGCCATCGGCCATCAGCCCGCCACCGAACTGTTCGTCGACAAATTGCCGATGGATGAAGGCTATCTGCTGGTGGAAAAAGGCACGACGAGGACCGCTGTTCCTGGCGTGTTCGCGGCGGGCGACGTCAGCGACAAGGTCTATCGCCAGGCCGTGACCGCCGCGGGCATGGGCTGCATGGCCGCGCTGGACGTGGAAAAGTTCCTGGCCGAAGCCGATTTTGAGGCCGTCGCGGCGGAATAGGGCGGTTCTTCCGCTGGCGGTAATTGGCCAGTTGTCGCCATGAAGCACAGCGTGCTCCTGCGAAGGCAGGAGCCCAGTTCAGACGATGCGATGATTTACTGAGGGCGGAACCGGGCTCTTACAAGCCACTCGTCTCGTTCGAATGCCTTCGCAGGAGCGGGGCGCGTTTCCATTAAATCAGGACGGCCTCCGAATTTGGCCGCCAAACCGGGAACTCAGGCCCCCGTCTTCGCCCGCGCAAAGGCAACAAGCGATCCGAACGTCTCGAACGTGTCGCCGTCTATATCCTCATCCTCGATCAGGATGCCGAAGCGGTCTTCCATTTCGGTAAGCAGGCCTGCGACGGCCATGGAATCCAGTTCCGGCAGCGCGCCGAAAAGCGGCGTGTCCGCATCGAACGCATCGACCCGCTCCTGCGACAGGGCCAGCGCATCGCGCAGCAAGGCGCGCATCATCGTTTCGATATCCATGGTCCGGTCGACCGGTTGTGCATTGTCCGCCCGCATGATGGGGGCCTACCTAGTCGTTCCGCCGCTAGCCTACAAGCGCGGAAATGGCCGCCCGCGCGGCGGGGAGCCAGATTGACGCCCTTCTGGGATTGAAGAAATCAAGCCGGTAGAGCGTTTCGCGCTCCTCCATCCAATCGGTCTTGTAGCCATTGTCACCGGTTCCATAGTCGATCGTCGCGACATGATCCTGATCGATGGCGTGGCTGAACATCGCATGGCTGAGCAGGCTGCCGGGGGATGCCCCGTCGAACGCCTGGTCATGCGCCAGCTTGTGGATCAGCGCGGTGCCGTTCTCCACCGTCCAGAGCTGGGTCGCCACCGGCTGACCCTCCAGCCGGGCGAAGCCCAGGCGGAGCGTGCCAGCGTCGCTTTCCCGCTGGGCCAGCGCATGCAGAAAGCGCAGATCGGCTTCGGGCTTCTTCCAGCTTCGTTCCTGCACGGCGGCATAGTCGCGCCACAACGCCTCGGTCAGCCGGTCCGCGATGCTGAGGGTGAAGCGGCTCGCACGCTTCTTGCGCGCTATCAGCGTACGCAGGCGCCCGGGCCTCTGCGCCCAATATTCGTCAAAGGTTCGACCGTTCAGGTGCAATATATGCCGTCCGCCCATCGGCCGCCGGACGCTGAACCAGCCCGCGCGGCGAAAGGCGTCGAGCAGCATGTTCGACGCGGACGTAACGGGATAGAGGTCGACCTGGGCACTGTCCGTCAACAGGGACTGGGCGATGACTTCGACCAGGCGGCGTCGGACCGACTCGTCCGAAGGGCCAAGGAAGACCGGACGCCAGTCGAAACTGTACCAGTTGGCAAGAGCGCTCAGCCGTCCCGCGCCGGGGGAAAGCAGGAACAACCATGCCTGGCACTCCCCCTCCAACGCCTGGAAGATGCGGACGCCGGTCGTCGGAAAGCAATGCGCATGGAGCGATTCGAACCAGTCGATGCGATCGAACAGCAACGGCGTGCAGGCGCGGTCGAGCGCTGAACCCAGCGCGCGGCGCGCTTGTTCGACGCTGCGATATTCCCTTGCGACCAGCAAACCATTATCTCCCCGGCGACAGCATCGCGTTTAGGAAAAAAGTCTGGAGATGGAGTTAAGCGATTCCCCCGCGCCGATTGCGGCCCCGACGATCGACGGCGCGCAGGTCCGGCCGATCGACCATCTGCTGCTGCGCGGCGACCCGGCACGGCCCGCGCTGGACGGCCGGTCCGGCACGCACAGCTATGCCGAGCTGGAAGCGACATTGGGGCGGCTGGCGGCATGGCTGGCCGGATTCGGACTGGAAAGGGGCGCCCGAGTCGCAAGCTGGATCGCCAAGGGCCCGGTCGCGGCGCTGATGCCGCTCGCTGCGCCCCGCGCCGGGCTCGTGCATGTGCCGGTCAACCCGCTGCTCAAACATGCGCAGGTCGCGCATATATTGGCCGATAGCGGCGCGTCGCTGCTGATCGGAACCGCCAGCCGTCTGGCGACGCTGACGCCGGACGACGTGCCGGAGGGATGCGACCTGCACCGGGAGGATGATGCGGCCTGCGCGATGAGCGGCGGGGAGATATTGGGGCCGTCCCACGCCGCGCCGGACGAACTGGCCGCGATCCTCTATACCAGCGGATCGACCGGGCGGCCCAAGGGCGTGATGCTGAGCCACTCCAATCTCTGGCTGGGGGCCGTGTCGGTGGCGGAATATCTGATGCTGACGGCGGAGGACCGGACGCTTTGCGTGCTCCCCTTCAGCTTCGATTATGGGCAGAATCAGTTGTTTTCGACCTGGTGCGCCGGCGGGTGCGTCTTTCCGCTCGATTATCTGACGCCGCGCGACGTGGTGAAGTCGGTGGACCGGCGGGACATCACCACCTTGGCCGGGGTACCGCCGCTCTGGGTGCAACTGGTCGAACTGGACTGGCCCGCCGATGTGGCGGTAAAGCTCAGGCGGCTCACCAATAGTGGCGGGGCGCTGACGCGGCCGTTGGTGGCGAAGCTGCGGGCGCTGTTTCCAAGGGCGGACCTCTATCCCATGTACGGGCTGACAGAGGCGTTCCGCTCCACTTATTTGCCGCCCGCGCTGGTGGCCAGCCATCCCGACAGCATGGGATCGGCGATTCCCCATGCGGAGATACTGGTCGTCCGCCCGGACGGCTCGATTGCGGGCGACGATGAGCCCGGCGAACTGGTGCATTGCGGGCCGCTGGTGGCGCAGGGCTATTGGCGCGACCCCGTGCGCACGGGGGAGCGATTCCGGCCCGCGCCGCCCGCTTCCCGCTATGGCGGCATGGCGGTATGGTCGGGCGACACAGTGCGGAGGGATGCTGGGGGCCTGCTCTATTTCGTCGGACGCGATGATGCGATGATCAAGTCCGCCGGCAACCGCATCAGCCCGACGGAGATAGAGGAAGCCGCCGTCGCCGTGGACGGCATTGCAGAGGCGGTGGCGCTGGGCGTCCGGGACGAGCGGCTGGGACAGGCTGTGTTGTTGTTGTTGCGCACCGCTTCGCCGGAGCTAAAGGCGCAGGTGGAGGTTCGGCTTCGGCAGGAGCTTCCCAATTTCATGCAACCGCGCGAGATCGTCATGCTTCCCGAATTCCCCCGCAATCCCAATGGCAAGATCGACCGCGTCGCGCTGGCGAGGGAATTTGCCGCATGAAGCCGATGGGACCGGTCCCGCCCTTCTTCAGCGGCGAGGAGGGCATGTTGCTGATCGGGGGCTGCGGCGCGGGGAGCCTGGTCGGGGAGGCTGGCGACACGCCCCTGTTCGTCTATGACATGGGCATAATGGAGGGGCAGGTTCGGGCGTTCCGCGACGCCATGCCCGCCATGCTGTCGCTCCATTATGCGGTGAAGGCCAATCCCTACCTGCCCCTGCTGGAGCGCATGGCGAAGCTGGTCGACGGCTTCGACGTGGCGTCGGGCGGGGAACTGGCGCGGGCGCTGGAGGCGGGGATGGACGCCGCCCATATCAGCTTTGCCGGACCGGGAAAGCGCGACGATGAACTGATCGCCGCCATCGACAGCGGCGCGACCATCAACCTGGAATCGGAGGGTGAGGCGCAAAGGGCCATCGCCCTTGCCGGGCAGCGCGGCAAGACACCGAAGCTGGCGGTGCGGGTGAACCCGGATTTCGACCTCAAGGGGTCGGGCATGCGCATGGGCGGTGGCGCCAAACCCTTCGGCGTTGATGCGGAGCGGGCGGCCGCGCTGGCGCGCTGGGTGATCGATGCCGGGGGCGAATGGCGCGGCTGGCATATCTTCACCGGCAGCCAGGCTCTGGGCGCGCAGGCATTGATCGAAACGCAGGCCGCCACCATCGATCTCGCCACTCGCCTGTCCGACAGCGTGGGCGTCGCGCCGCCGCTGGTCAATCTGGGCGGCGGCTTCGGCATTCCCTATTTCCCCGGCGACGAACGGCTGGATATCCGCCCCATCGGTGATGCGCTGGCCAGGCTGCTCGACGGACGCGCGGACATATTGAAGGATAGCGCCTTCGCCATGGAACTGGGCCGATGGCTGGTGGGCGAGGCGGGTGTCTACCTCACCCGCATAGTCGATGTGAAGAAAAGCCAGGGCGAAACCTTCGTCGTCGTCGATGGGGGGCTGCATCATCAGCTCGCGGCGAGCGGCAATTTCGGTACGGTCGTCCGTCGCAACTATCCCATCGCCGTCGCCAATCGCTTCGGGGAAGCTCCGGCGGAGGAAGCCGTGACGGTCGTGGGCTGCCTGTGCACGCCCATCGACAGGCTGGGGGACAAGGTCGCGCTGCCACCGGTGGAGGAGGGCGATCTTATCGCGATCTTCCTTGCGGGCGCTTATGGTGCCTCGGCCAGCCCGGCCGCATTTCTTGGACATCCGGCGCCTTTGGAACTGCTCGTCGGCTGATTTTAATGAACTGATTTGCCAATAACTTAACTCCTAACGCTATTTTTACCCTTTGTGGGCAAGAAGGCCGTCGAAGCTGAGTGCTTGACGGTTGCCGGCGCCCCCCTTTGGCGGCTGTCGGTGTGGCCGCAAAAGGGGTTGAATCTATGCGTTTCCTGTCGGTTTCCCGCGCGATGATCGGCGTATCACTGCCGGTCCTGGCTCTTTCGGGCTGCGCTTCGGGCGGGAGCGCACCCAATCTGCCCCCGGCGTCCTTCGTTTCGACGCAGGAGGGGCCGGGCGAGGAATATGTGATCGGGCCGCTCGACGACCTCACCATCTTCGTCTGGCGCAATCCGGACCTGGGCGCGAAGGTGCAGGTGCGACCCGACGGACGCATCACCACCCCGCTTATTTCCGACATGCCCGCGGTCGGCAAGACCCCCAGGCAACTGGCTGACGACCTGAAGGTTGCGCTCGGCAAATATATCGAAAATCCGCTGGTGTCGGTGATCGTCAACAATTTCTCCGGCACCTTCAGCCAGCAGGTGCGGATCGTCGGCGCGACGGAGAAACCCGCCTCCATCCCCTATCGCGCCAACATGACGCTGCTCGACGCGATGATCTCGGTCGGCGGCCTCAGCGAATATGCGGCGGGCAACAAGGCAAAGCTGGTCCGCTACAACAAGGAAAACGGCAAGCAGCAGGAATATCAGGTCCGCATCGGCGACCTGCTGAAGCGCGGGGACAGCAAGGCGAACGTCATGCTGGCGCCCGGCGACGTCATCATCATTCCCGAAAGCATGTTCTGACATGGCGGCGCTGGTCGACGAACTGCTGGTCATCCTGCATGGCCTCTGGCTCCGCCGCTGGCTGGCGCTGGGGGTGGCATGGGGCGTGTGCCTGCTCGGCTGGCTGGGCGTGGCGCTCATCCCCAACAGCTATGAATCCAAGGCGCGGGTCTATGTGAACACCCAGTCGCTGCTGGAGGACAAGGTGGGCATCACCCAGGTCCAGGCGCAGCAGGATCTGGATCGCCTGCGCCAGACGCTGGCCAGCACCGCCAATCTGGAACGGGTGGTCAAGGAAACGGACCTCAACCGGACGGTTGACGGGCCGCGTGACCTGGCAGCGAAGATCACCAGGCTGCGCGAGAACATCACGGTGATGGCCCAGCTTGACCCCAGCATGATCGACATCAGCGCCACCTGGGCCGACTCCGGCCTGTCGGATGGCGCAAATGCGCGCATTTCGCAGCAGATCGTGCAGAAGCTGGTCGACATCTTCCAGGAAACCAACCTTTCCTCCGACAAGGTGGAGACGAGCCAGAGCCTCGCCTTCCTCGACCAGCAACTGGCGGCGCGGGGCAAGCAGCTTGCCGCCGCCGAACAGCGCCGCGTGGATTTTGAGCAGCGCTATGCGGGCATGCTGCCGGGCGCCGGGTCGATCGGCCAGCGCATGGACGCCGCCCGGTCGGAGATCAACAGCATCGATTCGCAGCTCGTGCAGGCGCAGAGTGCGCTGGCGGCGATGAACGGGCAGCTTGCCGGCACGCCGCAGACCTTGCCGGGCGTCGGCGCTTCGGGCGGTCCTTCGGCCCTGGCGCAGGCGCAGGCGGATCTTGCGTCGATGCGGGCGCGCGGCTTCACCAACAGCCATCCCGACGTGATCGCGGCCCAGCGGCAGGTGGACCTGCTGCGCGGTCAGGGCGGCGGCAGCGTGGGCAGCACGCCCAATCCCGCCTATCTCTCGATCAGGTCGATGCAGGCGGAACGCGCCGCGACGGTGCAGGGGCTGTCCGCCCGCAAGGCGCAGTTGCAGGCCGACCTCAACGCCATGGCTTCGCGCCAGACCGATGAGCCCGGCCTCGCCGCCGAGCAGGAACGGCTCGACCGCGACTATCAGGTGCTCAAGACCCAATATGACAAGATGCTGGCCGACCGCGAGGAAATCCGCCTGCGCGGCGATGTGAAGTCGGAAACCGGATCGGTCCAGTTCCGCGTGATCAATCCGCCCAGCCTGCCGACCGCTCCCGCCGCACCCAACCGGCCGCTGCTGTTGCTGGGGGTGCTGATCCTGGGACTGGGCGCGGGCGTCGGCACGGCCTTTGCCGTGGCCCAGCTCAAGGGCGGCTTCCCCAATGCGGCGCGGCTGGAAAAGGCGCTGGGCGTCGCCGTGATCGGATCGATCAGCCAGACCGTCAACGCGGCGCAACTCGCGATGGAAAGGCAGCGGATGAAGTGGTTCGCAGGCGCCAGCGGCGGCCTGGCGGCGCTGTGCCTGCTGCTGATCGTCATCGAATTCGTCCAGCGCGGGTTGGCCTGAGGAGGGACTGGAAATGAACAAGCACAAGTCCCTTTCCGGCGGATCGCTGATCGAGCGGGCGACCGAGATCTACGATTTCAGTGCGGCCCTGCGTGGGCGCGCGGCGCCGGCGGTCGAGGTTCCGGCGGGCGAACCGGTGGTGGAGGTCTCGCAACCTGCGGCCCTTGCCGTGGATACGCCTGTCCCCGGCCATCGCGCGCCGGACTGGACCGGGCCGGTCCAGCCGATCGACCGCATCGCGCTGGTCGAGGCGGGCTATCTGCTGCCCGACGGTCCGGTTACCGCGATGAGCGAGGAATTCCGGCTGCTCAAGCGTGACCTGCTGGCGGAACTGGCGGGCAACAACCGCGGAAACCGGGTGCTGATCTGCTCCGCGCATAGTGGCGAAGGCAAGAGCTTCTGCGCGATCAATCTGGCGCTCAGCCTCGCTGCGGAGAAGGAGCGCGAGATCCTGTTGGTCGACGCCGATTTCGGCAAGCCTGCCATCCCTGAGGCGCTGGGGCTTACGGCGGGGCCGGGCCTGATGGACGCGCTGGCCGATCCGGCCATCGCCATAGAGGATATCGTGCTGCGCACCGATATCCCTTCCCTGTCCGTGCTTCCTGCCGGGCAGCGGAGCAATAACGACACCGAATATCTCGCTTCCGCGCGGACGGAAATGCTGCTCAACCGGCTGACCGAGGGACGCCCCGACCGCATCATCCTGTTCGATTCGCCCCCTTTGCTGGCCGCATCCCCGGCGGCGGTGCTGGCGAGCCACGCCGCCATCGCGCTGCTGGTCGTGCGCGCGGACAGGACGACCGAAAGCGCGCTGCGCGACGCGGCCGGTCTGCTCAAGGGCGCGTCCCAGGTGAAGCTACTCCTGAACGGTGTGAACTTCGCCAGCGGCGGACGGCGTTTCGGCAGCTATCATGCATATGGCCATGATGCGGAGCATGGTGGCTCATGATCTCCCGCATTGCCCTTCTTCTCGCGGGGATGGCCCTGGCCTCGCCCGCGCTTGCACGTGATGAGGAGCGCAAGGTCGACGTCTCCCCCTATCTGGGTGTCGACCAGGTCGTGGTCGCGCCGATCCAGGGCGGCGGCGACGTGCTGACCTATACCAACGTCACCGCGGGCGTGACGGCCAGCGTGCAGACCCGACGGCTGGAAGCAGCGGCGGACGTGCAATATGCGCACAGCTTCGGCTGGGGCGAAAACCTCAGCGATCAGGACATCATCAGCGGTATCGTCAGTGGCCAATATGCGCTGGCGCGCGGGCTGACGCTGAATGCAGGTGGATTGGCGACGCGGGTCCGTACAGACGGGTTTTCCGGCGCTTCGGTGCGCAATAACGGCTATAGCAGCCAGGTCTATGCCGGCTATGTCGGCCCGTCCTATGTCACGCGGCTGGGCGATCTGGACGTCAGCGCCTCCTACCGGCTGGGCTATGCGCGGGTCGAGGACGACGTGAATGTCGACTTCCCCGGCGCGCCACTGGGCAGAGGATTTGCGGAATCGACCACCCATGACCTGATGGGTTCTGTCGGCGTCGGGCCGGGGGTGTGGATGCCGCTGGGCCTTGTCGCCAGCGCCGGCTACAGCCGGGAGGATGCGAGCCAGCTCGACCAGCGGTTCGAGGACAAATGGGCGCGGCTTGACGCGACCCTGCCGGTGTCGCCCACGCTCGCCCTGATTGGCGGCGTCGGCTATGAGAAGATGGAGATAAGCCAGCGTTCGCCCTTGCTGGACGCCAACGGCCTGCCGGTGATTTCCTCCGGCGGCCGCTATGTCACGGACGGCAGTTCGCCCCGCCAGCTCATCTATGATTTCGACGACATCATCTGGGATGTCGGCGTCCTCTGGCGGCCCAGCCACCGCACGTCGCTGACCGCGCGCGTGGGCGAACGCTACGGCGGCATGACCTATTCCGGCAGCTTCATCTGGCAGGGACGCGACAAGTCCTTTGCCCTGGTGGTGTTCGACGGCATCGACAGCTTCGGACGGGTCATCACCTCCGATGTGGCGGCGCTCTCGGGCAGCAACCTCAATGTCGTACGCAATCCCTTCACGGGCGATTTCACTGGCTGCGCTTTCTCGACCACTGGCGGCGGCCAGTGCTTCAACGACGCGCTGGCGGGTATCACCGGCGCCAATTTCCGCTATCGCGGCGTCGCCGCGCAGTTCGCCGCGGAACGCGGACCCTGGGGCTTGGGCGTGGGCCTTGGCTATTCGCAACGCAAATTCGTGACGCCTTCCGGCGAAACCGTGCTGGTGCGCGGTACGAGGGACCAGAACTGGTACGGCAACGCCTCTCTCACCTACCGGATGGACAGCCATTCCAGTATCGATACAGCCGTCTACGCCAATTATTTCGACGCCAGCGGCAACCGGCTGGATGTGCTGAACCTGGGCGCCTTCGCCAGCTATTACCGGCTCGTCACGCGCAATCTTCAGGCGTCCGCCTCCGTCGGCGTGGACAGTGCCAAGGCGGACAAGCTGGACGCCGTCATCAACGCCATGGGCCAGCTTGGCCTTCGATACACATTTTAAGCCAATGCCCCGTCGGGTGGAGAGATAGATATGTACGATCAGTTCTACGGATTGCAGGGACGCCCGTTCCAGCTGACGCCGGACCCGCATTTCTATTTCGAGAGCGCGACGCACCGCAAGGCGCTGTCCTATCTGGGCTATGGCTTGGCCCAGGGGGAGGGCTTCATCGTCATCACCGGCGATATCGGCGCGGGCAAGACGACGCTGGTCGGTCACCTCATGAACACCATCGATCCTTCGCGGCTGACGGCGGTGAAGGTTGTTTCTACCCAGGTGGAGGGCGACGACATGCTGCGCCTTGCCGCGCAGAGCTTCGGCCTGGGCGTGGACGGCATGCCCAAGGCGCAGATCCTGAGGCAGATCGAGGCTTTTCTCCATGCGCAGGCGCGGGCCGGCAAGCGGTCGCTGCTGATCGTGGACGAAGCGCAGAATCTGCCAATCTCGGCCATTGAGGAATTGCGGATGCTCTCCAATTTCCAATTGGGTGGGCAGTCGCTGTTGCAGATTTTCCTGCTGGGCCAGCCGGAATTTCGCGATCTGCTGAAATCACCGGAACTGGAGCAGCTTCGCCAGCGCGTGATCGCCACCCATCATCTGGAACCGATGATGCGGCGGGAGGTCGAACCCTATATCCTGCATCGCCTGTCGCTGGCCGGATGGCAGGGCGACCCGCAATTCACGGCGGAGGCTTTCGCCGCCATCTATGCCGCAACGGGCGGCGTGCCTCGCCGGATCAACGTGCTGGTCAGCCGCGTTTTGCTGCTGGGCGCGCTCGACCAGCTTTCGGTGATCGATGCCGAGGTGGTATATGCGGTGGTGAATGACATGGGTGCGGACACGGACGTGACCCCCGAACCGATGGCGCGCAACGTGCTGGACGAGGCGGAGGAGCTGGCGGACATACCTGCCGCTGCGCCTGTTGCAGCCGATCCGATCGTGTCCGAGGAGGTCGCGGCCTTGCGCGCAGAGGTCAACGCGCTGCGCGCCGCCCGGCCCGATCCGTCCATGCACCTGCTGGACGAGATCGCCTCTCTGCGAGCCGAGATCGACACGCTTCGGGCTGAGAACGACTTTGCCCGCAGCGCGCCGAGCGTCGATCCCGAAGCGCTCAAGGATTGCTTCGCCCTCGTCGAGGAACGGCTTTCCACGCTGGAATTCCGGGTGACGGAACAGGACACGGCACTGCGCCGGGTACTGACGCTGCTCGTCGAGTGGGTCGAGCGCGAGGAAAGGCTGGGCGAGGCGCAGCAAAGCGCCGCCGCCTGACCGGACTCATGCGGAACGCCCTATCCGTCGACGTCGAGGACTGGTTCCAGGTTGGCGCCTTTGAGCATACGATCCGGCGCGAGGATTGGACCAGTCTGGCCCATCGCGTCGAGCGCAATACCGATGCGGTGCTGGCGCTGTTCGAGGAGGCAGGGGTCCACGCGACCTTCTTCACGCTCGGCTGGGTGGCGGAGCGCTATCCGGCGCTGATGCGGCGCATTGTCACGGCGGGGCATGAGGTCGCCAGCCATGGCTATGACCATAAGCGGGTCTTCACCTTCGACGGAGCGCAATTCCGCGCTGATCTGCGCAGGTCGCGGGCGATATTGGAGGATGCGACCGGCCAGGCGGTGACCGGTTATCGCGCGCCCAGCTTTTCCATCGACCGGCGCAACCCCTGGGCCCATGAGGTGCTGGCGGAGGAAGGCTATGCCTATTCCAGCAGCGTCGCGCCGATCCGGCATGATCATTATGGCTGGCCCGAATCGCCCCGCTTCGCCTGGAGGCCGGTCAAGGGATCGCCGCTCGTCGAATTGCCCGTGACCACCGCGAAGTTTGCCGGTCGGACGCTGGCGGCTGGCGGCGGCGGCTTCTTCCGGCTGCTACCCTATGGTTTTTCGCGCTGGGCTATCCGGCAGGTGAACCAGCGGGAAGGGCGACCGGCGATCATCTATTTCCATCCCTGGGAAATCGACCCTGACCAGCCGCGCGTCGACGGCGCGCCCTTGCGCTCGCGGGTGCGGCATTACAGCAATCTGTCGGTCATGGCAGCCAAGCTGCGCCGCCTGACGCGGGACTTTTCCTGGACCCGCGTGGATGCGCTGGCGGCGCAGGAAGTGGAGCGGGCAGCATGATGGCGGGGGAGATGCTCGTCACGACGTTGAATCTCGCCGATCCGGCGCAGCGGGCGGCAGCGGATGATTTCGTCATGGCGCATCCGGCGGGGACGCCCTTTCACCGGCCCGCCTGGTTGACGGGCGTGGAGCGGGGGACGGGCAATCGGGCACATATGCTGGCCGCCGTGGCTCCTTCCGGGGAGGTGGTCGGGCTGCTGCCGCTGCATCATGTGAAGAGCGCCCTGTTCGGCCAGGCCCTGGTGTCTTCGGGCTTTGCCGTCGATGGCGGGATTCTCGCCAGCGATCCGGCGGCAGTGCCTGCGCTGGCGGCGGCCTGCGAGGGCATGGCGCGGGACGGCGGCATCGCCTCGGTCGAAATTCGCGGCGGGCCGGTGCCGGGCAGTGACTGGACGCTGCATGAGGACAGCCATCTTGGCTTTGCGCGGCCTATCGCTGCGGATGATGAGGCGGAGCTGCTCGCCGTGCCGCGCAAGCATCGGGCGGAACTACGCAAGGCGCTCGCCAACGATGCGCTGCGCGTCGAGATCGGGCGGGAAGCGCGACATCGGCAGGCGCATTACCGGGTCTATTCGGAAAGCGTGCGCAATCTCGGCACGCCGGTCTTCCCGGCGCGGCTGTTCCGCGAGGTGCTGGCGGTCTTTGGCGAGGATGCCGATATATTGGTCGTCTATGATGGCGATCGGCCGGTTTCGGCGGTGCTGACCCTCTATCATCAGGGGCGGGTCATGCCCTTCTGGGGCGGGGGTATCGCGGACGCGCGGCGGCTGCGATCGAACGAACTCATGTATTACCGACTGATGGGTCATGGCCGCGCGCGGGGCATGCGCATCTTCGACTTCGGCCGTTCCAAGGCGGGCAGCGGCCAGGCGGCCTGGAAGAGGAGCTTCGGCTTCGACCCCGTTCCGCTTTCCTATCATAGCTGGTCGTCCACGGGCGAGCGGCGGGACATCAATCCCAACAGCCCGCACTATCAGCGGCGGATCGACCTCTGGAAGAAGCTGCCCTTGCCGGTCGCCAACCTCATCGGGCCGCTTATCGCGCGAGGGTTGGGATGAGGGGAGACATTCTGTTCCTCTGCCATCGCATCCCCTTTCCGCCGGACCGGGGCGACAAGATTCGGTCCTGTCATCTGCTGAAGCGGATGGCGGAGATCGCGCCCGTCCACGTCGGCTGCTTTGCCGACGATGCGCGGGACATGGGCTTTGCCGCCGACATGGCGAAGATCACCGCCAGCCAATGCGTGCTGACGCGCGACCACTCGCGCATCCTGGCGGGCCTCAAGGGGCTGGTGCAGCGCCAGCCCCTGCTGGTTTCATTGTTCGATCATCCCGACCTGCATCGCTGGGTCGCGAAGACGCTGGCGGAGCGACCCATCGCGGCGGTGGTTACCTATTCGGCGCAGATGGCGCATTTCGTGCCGGTGCTGGCGGACGGCGTGCGCTTCGTCATGGATTTCGTGGATCTCGATTCGGCCAAATATGCCGCTTATGGCGCGCAAGGCTCCGGTCCCATGGCGTGGATCAACCGGCGCGAAGGACGCATGCTGCTGAACTTCGAGCGGCAGGTGGCGGAGCGCGCCGACCTCTGCGCCTTTGTGAGCGAGGCGGAGGCGGAGCTGTTCCGGCGTGCAAGCGGTCTGGGGCCGGATCGCATCGTCGGCATCGATAATGGCGTCGCGCTGGATTTCTTCGATCCCGCAGCGGATTTCCCCGCCGTCGATCGGCCCGAGGGGCGGCTGCTCGTCTTCACCGGCCAGATGGACTATCGTCCCAATGTGGAGGCGGTGGAGAGCTTCGCCCGCGAAACCCTGCCCGCGATCCGTGCCCGCTGTCCGGAAGCGATTTTCGTCATTGTCGGCCGCAATCCGACGAAATCGGTGCAGGCGCTGGCGGCTTTGCCCGGCGTGATCGTGACCGGCGCCGTGCCTGATGTTCGCGGCTGGCTGGCGGCGGCTGACGTGGTGGTGGCGCCGCTGCGGATCGCGCGGGGTATCCAGAACAAGGTGCTGGAGGCGATGGCCATGGCGCGGCCCGTCCTCGCGTCGCCCCAGGCTGCCGAAGGGATTGACGCCCGCGATGGCGAGCATCTGCTGATTGCCGCTGACCCCGCGCAGGAGGCGGGGAAAATCCTTGCTCTGCTCGCCGATCCGGCCCATGCCGCGCGCCTCGGCCGTGCGGCACGATCGCGGATGGAGGAGCGCTACCGCTGGTCCGCGACGCTGGCGAATCTGCCGAACCTTCTGTTCGGATCGTCGGATGCCGACGACGCGAGGGCCGCGTGATGGAAGACGCGCTTCAAATACGGCGGGAGGTAAAGCTGTCAGGCTGGCGTGGTCATCTGACCGCGCTTGCCATCATTGCCGGCACGATCCTGGCGTTGTTCCACCGCGACCTGCTGGGCATGATGGCGATCTGGTGGACCGCATCGACCTACGGGCATTGCCTGTTCATCCCCATCCTGGTCGCATGGCTGGTGCAGCAGCGTTTGCCGGGCCTGCGCCGGCTGGAGCCGTCGGCCTGGGCGCCGGGGCTGCTCTGGCTGGGGCTGGGCGTATTTTCCTGGATGCTGGGCGCTGCGGCGGGCGTGGCCGTGGTGCGCCACGGCGCGCTGATCCTGATGTTGCAGGGTTCGGTGATCGCCTTGCTGGGCCCCGCCGTGACGCGGGCGTTGCTCTTTCCGCTGTTCTACGCCTTTTTCATGGTCCCCTTCGGTGAGGAAATCGTCGCCCCTCTCCAATTGCTGACCGCGCATATCAGCATGGTCCTGCTCCATCTGACCGGCGTTCCGGCGCAGATGCAGGGCATCTTCATTACCACGCCCAACGGCTATTTCGAGGTGGCGGAGGCCTGCTCCGGCGCGAAATTCGTGATCGCCATGACGGCCTATGGCCTATTGGTCTGCAATGTCTGCTTCACCAGCTGGCGGCGACGGATCATTTTCATGGCGGGCGCGCTCTCCCTGTCCATATTGGCTAACGGGGTGCGTGCCTTCGCCACCATCTTCGTCGCTGAAGTGACCACCATCGATGCGGCGGCCGGTTTCGATCATGTGGTTTATGGCTGGCTGTTCTTCGCCATCATCATGACGATCGTGATGGCAGCCGCCTGGCCATTTTTCGACCGGCAGCCCGGCGATCCCTGGTTCGATCCCGAACGATTGCGCGGTGAAGGCCATTCTTCGCCCGGCATCCTCGCCTGCGGCGCGCTGGCCATGATCGTGGCCGCGCCGCTATGGCTGGCGACGAGCGGCATGGCCGGCGCGCCGCTTGCCAGTCCGCCCGTCATGCCGGACGTGAAGGGCTGGACGCGGGTCGATGAGCCGCCGCTTTCTTCATGGCGGCCGCGCTTCGATGGCGCCGATTATCTGGCGATGGCAAGATATGGCAACGCGGCAGGGCAGGTCGTCGATCTCGCCATTGCGACCTTCGACCGGCAGGATGAGGGGCGCGAACTGGTCGGTTTCGGTCAGGGCGCCGCCGGAGCAGATAGCGGATGGACCTGGTCGCAACCTGCCGCGGCGCCCGACGGCGCGCGGGGTGAGCGGATCACCGGGCCCGGCCGGATGGTGCGCCATGTGGTCAGCTTCTATGTCGTGGGCAACGGCCAGCCCACGGGAAGCGCTCATCTGGTCAAGCTGGAGACGATGAAGGCGCGCATCCTGGGTCGCGACCAGCGCGCCGCCGCGGTGCTGGTTTCGGCGGAGGAACGAGCCGGGCGCCCTTCGGATGCCGCCATCGCAACCTTCCTTCATGATTTGGGCGATGTGAAGGATTTGGCTGACCGCAGCCTCCGAACCCGCTAAGACCCGTCGAATGTGCGGAATAGCGGGCATTTTCCACCTTGAAACGGCCAAGCCGGTCGATCCGGCGCGGGTCGGGCTGATGCTGGATGCCATGCCCTGGCGCGGACCGGACGACAGCGGCATCTGGACCGCGCCGGGCATTGGGCTGGGCCATCTGCGCCTCTCGATCATCGACCTGGGCAGCGGCGCGCAACCTATGCTGACGGAGGATGACAGCCTGGCCGTCGTCTTCAACGGCGAAATCTACAATTTCCGGGAGGTGCGCGCCGAACTGGAGGCCAAGGGCCATGTCTTCCGCACGCATAGCGATACGGAAGTCATCCTGCACGGCTATCGCCAATGGGGCGAGGCCTGCGTCGAGAAGTTCAATGGCATGTTCGCCTTCGCCCTGTTCGATGCGCGGGCGCAGGCGCTCTGGCTGGTGCGCGACAGGCTTGGCGTGAAGCCGCTCCATTATGCGCTGCTGTCGGACGGCAGCCTGATCTTCGGATCGGAACTCAAGAGCCTGCTCGCCCATCCGCTTTTGCGGCGCGCTCCGGACCTGTCTGCGGTCGAGGATTATCTTGCTTTTGGCTATGTGCCCGATGACGCCTGCATGGTGGCCGGCGTGCGGAAGCTGGGCGCGGGCGAGACGCTCCGCATCGTGCGTGGTCGGCCCCTGCCGCAACCGCAGCGCTACTGGGACGTCAGCTTTGCCGATCGCAGCAGCGCGAAGCCAGAGGCGCTGGAGGAGGAACTGGTCGCGCTGATGCGGCAGGCGGTGCGATCCCGCATGGTGGCGGACGTGCCGCTGGGCGCCTTCCTCTCGGGTGGGGTGGACAGCAGCAGCGTCGTCGCGCTGATGGCGGAGGCGTCGAAACAGGCGGTCAGGACCTGCACCATCGGCTTCGACGTCAAGGAACTGGATGAAACCGCCTATGCCGACAGGGTTGCGCGGCGCTTTGCCACCGATCATCGCACCCGCATCGTGTCGCCGGACGATTATGGGCTGATCGACATATTGGCGCTCCATTTCGACGAACCCTTCGCCGATGCCTCGGCGCTGCCGACCTATCGGGTGTGTGAACTGGCGCGAGAGAAGGTGACGGTGGCCCTTTCCGGAGATGGTGCGGATGAGGCCTTTGCCGGCTATCGGCGGCATCGTTTCCAGATGCAGGGGGAGCGACTGCGCGGTCTGATCCCCGCTTCGGTGCGGCAGCCCTTGTTCGGAACCCTGGGGCGCTGGTATCCCAAGGCGGACTGGGCTCCCCGGCCCCTGCGGGCCAAATCGACCCTGCTCGAACTGGCGGGGGAGGGCGGGGAAGCCTATGCCGCGTCAGTCGGGGTAACGCCCCATGCCTTGCGGCAGCGACTGTTCAGCCAGGATATGAAGACCCGCCTCGGCGCCTATCGGGCGGAGGATCGCTATATCAGGACGATGGCGCAGGCGCCGGCACGCGATCCGCTCGACCGCGCGCAATATGCGGACATGCGCATCTGGCTGCCCGGCGACATCCTGACCAAGACCGACCGGATGAGCATGGCCGTCAGCCTGGAAGCGCGGGAGCCCCTGCTGGATCACCGGCTGGTCGAGTTCGCCGCCCGCCTGCCCGTGGCGCAAAGGATTCGCGGGAACAGCGGCAAATATCTGATGAAGAAGGCGATGGAGCCGTTCCTGCCGCAGGACATACTCTATCGCCCGAAAATGGGCTTCGTGACCCCGATCAGCGCATGGTTTCGCGGCCCGCTGGCGGGTGAAGCGACGGCGATCGCGGGCGGCTCCGCTCTGGCCCGGACGGGGTGGTTCGATCCGCGGGTGCTGGGGAAGGCGGCGGCGGACCATAAATCAGGGCTGGCCGATCATGGGCGGCTGCTGTGGCAATTGCTGATGCTGGACAAGGCTTTGACGCGATTGTTCAGCCTCTGATGCGGGATCGCCCTATGACGGGGCTGCGCGCCGGGCGGGTGGCCGATCAAATCCTTGCAAGCCGTGCGAAGCAGTGCCAACGGGACGGACACGCCAAGCTGATCAGGGTCCATAAGTGACAGTCTCCAAGGAAATATTGCGGGTGCGCCTGTACCTGCTGTGTCTGCTGGGGGACATGGCGGGACTTTTCCTGTCCTTCCTGCTCGCCAATTATCTGGTGCTGGGCGCATGGCTGGGCGAACCGGGCAAGCCGCACGGCATCGTCATGTTCGCGATGATCGCGCCGATCTATGTGCTGCTGGGGGTGCAGGGCGGCGCCTATGGCATCCATATGCTGGAAAACCTGCGGCGGGGCATCTTCCAGGGGTTGATGGCCTTGGCGCAGGCGGCGATGCTGATGCTGCTGATCGTCTATCTGGGCAAGATCGCGGAGCAGCTTTCGCGTCTGACCTTCATCGTCGGGTTGGGGATTTCGGCGGCCGGCGTGGCGACCGTGCGGCTCGCCATCGGGCGGCTGAGCGCCCACCTGCTGGGTGAGGTGCCGCATCTGACCGTGGTCATCATGGACGGGGTGACGATCGATACCGGTCCGCACATGCATTTGATAGAGGCCGCCGCTGCCGGCCTGCATCCAAAGGGGCATGATGCCGAAATGGCCGCCAGGCTGGCCGCCGCCGTCGGCATGGCGGAACGGGTGATCGTCGCCTGCCCGATGGATCGGATGGACGACTGGTCGGTGGCCCTGAAGTCCCTGTCCGCGCGGGGCGAGATAGTGGTGCCGGAACTGCTGCGTTTCGCCCCCGCGCGGGTGGACGAGTTCGACGGCCAGCCGACGATCATCGTCGCGGGCGGGCCGTTCCAGTTTCGCGACCGCCTCATCAAACGATTCTTCGACATCATCGTCGCGACGGCGGCAACCATTGCGCTGTCCCCGGTGCTGATCGCCGCTGCGCTGGCCGTGAAACTGACCAGTCCCGGTCCGGTCATCTTCCGCCAGCCGCGGATCGGGCGGGATGCCCGGCCGTTCAACATCTACAAATTCCGTTCGATGCGGACGGAGGCGAGTGACCGGAAGGCCGACAAGTTGACCACGCGCGACGACGATAGGGTGACGGCCGTGGGCCGTTTTCTGCGCAAGACCAGCATCGATGAGCTGCCGCAACTGTTCAATGTCCTGCGCGGCGACATGAGCATCGTCGGCCCGCGCCCTCACGCCGCCGCCGCCAAGGCCGGTGACAGCCTCTATTGGGAAGTGGACGAGCGCTATTGGGAGCGGCATTGCATCAAGCCGGGCATGACCGGGCTGGCGCAGGTGCGCGGTCATCGCGGTTCTACCGATGATCATCAGGATCTGATCGACCGGCTTCAGTCGGACCTGGAATATGTCACCAAATGGTCGATCTGGCGTGACCTGCGCATCATCGTCGCGACCATTGGCGTGCTCGTGCATCACAAGGCTTATTGAGAGGTGGGCCTATTGATGGACCGGACCGATCTGATCGCGACCCTGGCGCTGCTGTTGTCTCTGACGGCGGTGGCATGGCCGTTCCTCTTCTATCCGCTGGTTCTGCGCCTGCTGCCCGCCCGGCCGGAAAAGCCGGTGGCAGGGCCGGCGCCGTCCGCTTCGCTGCTTTTCTGCGCCTATAATGAGGCAGGGGCGATGCCGGAAAAGCTGGCCAATCTGGCGATGCTGAAGGCGCGCTACCCAAAGCTTGAAATTCTCGCCTTCGACGATGGTTCCTCGGATGAGACTGCCGCGCTGATCGCGGCGCAGGGCGATCTGGTGACGTTGCTGCGCGGTCCGGGCCGCAGCGGCAAGGCGCATGGCATGAAGCTGCTGGCGGCGCGGGCGAAGGGCAATGTGCTGATCTTCACCGACGCTAATGTGACGCTGGACGCCGATGCGATTGAGAATCTGCTGGCGCGTTATGCCGATCCGGAGATCGGTGGCGTGCTGGGGTCGCTACACTATATGGGCGATGGGGACAGCGCCACAGCTTCGGTCGGGTCGCTCTACTGGCGGATCGAGGAACGGTTGAAAGACGAGGAATCGCGCACCGGCAATGTGCTGGGGGCCGACGGCTCGATCTTCTCCATCAGGCGCGCGCTTTATCCGGAATTCCCTGACAGCGTGCTGGACGATCTGACCGTGTCGATGGCGGTCGTCTTCGCGGGCAAGCGGCTGGTGAAAGCGAAGGACGTGATCGCCCGCGAAAGGCTGGTGGCGGCGCGCGGTGACGAATATCGCCGCAAGGTCCGCATTGCAGCCCGCGCCTGGCATACCCACAGCCATTTGCGGCCGCAGTTGCGACGGATGCGCGCGATCGACAGATTCAAATATGCCTCGCGCAAGATCGTGCGGTGGTTTGGCGGGATCTTTATCCTGACGGGCATCGTTGCGGCGGGAACGTTGGCGATGCGGATTTCGCCGACGCTCTACATGGTCTGCGGTCTGGCTGGCGTGTTCATCCTGTGGCGGGGGCTGCGTTCCAGGGGCGGGCCGTTCGCGGCGATAGTGGACATCGTGATCGCCTATTTCGCGACATTGCAGGGCGTCGTGAAGGCGATGACGGGGCGTACCGTGACGATCTGGAATCCAGCCAAGTCGCGCTGATCGGTGCTTCCCCGCCCATTGGTGCGCCCTGCCTGGACGACGGGCCAAAGGATCAGCAGCGCACGGAATGAATCGCTCGCCAAAATGGCGGCATATTGTATAGGCCGGTGCCAACTGCTTTTTGGAGCCAAGGCGTGATCACTTTCCAGCGGGTGGCGAAAGCCGCCGGCAAGCATCTGACCCGCAGCCTGTTGGCCGTGCGCAGGGCTCTGGGCGCGCGGGCGAACCGGGGCTGCCCGGCCTGCGGGCAGGCGGTGGTGGGATTTTTCCGTTATGGTGACAATGCCGAATGGGGATGTCCGAACTGCGGCGCTTCCCCGCGCGAACGGCTGATGAACCATCTGATCGCGGGCCATGTGCTGACCGTGCCGGAACAGGGCGCTGTGCTGCACATGGCGCCGAATGAAGGCAGTCTGGTGCGCCGCTTTTCCACCGCCGCCGATTATACGCCGGCGGATCTCGATCCCGGCCGCTACCATGTGCCGAACATGCAGCGCGTCGACCTGATGGCGCTTGATGCCAGCGATCGCTACGACCTCTTCTACGCCAGCCATGTGATGGAGCATGTTCCCGACGATCATGCCGTGCTGCGCAACATCCATCGCGCGCTGAAGCCCGGTGGAGAAGCCTGGTTGATCGTGCCATTATGGGACAGGCCGACCGAGGACGGCAGCTTCGACATGCCGCCGCGCGAACGCGAGCGGCGTTTTGGCCAGTGGGACCATGTGCGGCAATATGGCCTGGATTTTGCCGACCGCATCCGGGGCGCGGGCTTTGATCTGGAGGAGATCGACGCCAGCGCCATCGATGCTGATACGCGGCATTTTTATGCACTGGACGACCGGCTGTTCCGCGCCCGCAAGCCGCTCGCGACCGGCGCCCGGTGAGCATGCCGCCCGGCAGCGCGCTCGCCCGGATGGAGGGGTCGGCGCGCATCCTTGCCCTTATCAAGCTGGCCAATGTCGGGCTGACGCTGGTCTGGGGCTTTGCCGTCACCTATGTCTTCGTGCGCGCCCTGCCTCTGCGTGAGTTCCAGTCCTTCCTGCTGCTGGTCGCGTTCGGCAATTTCACCATTTCCGCCGAGTTCGGCCTCACCAGCATCATCTATGCCCGCCTGCGCCGGCATTGGCTGGGCTTGGGTCAGGATGAGGCGGGGGGCTTCCGCGTGGAGGAAATGGGCGTCCTGTTCCTTTTCCTCGGCCTGCTGATCCTCGGCGGTTTCGCGATTTTGCTGGTCGCGCTGGCGATCGGCGGATTGCACACGGGCATGCCGCTGCTTTTCCTGCTCTTCTTCCTGTCGGCCTGTCTCAACCTGCCCGCGCTGCTCGCCAAAAGGGCGCTTGCGGCGGTGGACGGCAATTTCCTCTGGGAAGCGCTGGATTGCCTGCGCCGGGTGATGACCATCGCGCTGCTGCTGTTCATCCTGCAAGGACTGGACCCGCGTGCCTCTGTCGCTCTGCAACTTTGCGTCAGTATGGTGGTGATCGGCTATGCCATCGCCCTGGTGCATCGACGCCTCGGCATGGAGACGCGGCACTGGCTGTCCTTCGGGGTCGGTGGCGGCCATGTCAGGCGCCATTATCTGCGGGACATCGGCGCCTCGGCCGCCTTCACCATTTCCGAAATCCTCGCCTATAACGCGCCTTATTTCACCATCGCCGCCGCAACCCTTGATGCACGGCCGATGCTGGTCTTCGACTTCTTCTTCAAGATGTCGCGTTCCCTTTCCATGCTGGTCAGGGCGACCGTGGAGGCCGCATTACCTCGCATCACCCGCGCCTTTCATGCGGGGGAGACAGGTCGCCTGCGACAGTTGATGGTGCGGGCGCTCGGGGTGGCATTCTTCTTTGCGTTCGGTGCTTCGGCGGCCTTGCTCCTGCTGGGCGAATGGTTGTTCGCAAAGTTGTTCGATGGCCGCGCGTCGATCGACCGGGTCGAACTGCTGCTGATCGGCGGCGCGCTGCTGGCGCTCGCCCTGATCTGCGTGTCTGTCTATGTGCAAGGCGCGCTGGGACGGTTCACGCTGCTGCTTGGCCGGTCCTTGCCCTTCCTCGCCGGTTCGCTGCTCAGCGTGCCGCTGGCCAGGATATTCGCGCCGGAACGGCTCGACCTGCTGTTCCTGATCCTCTACACGCTGACCCTGTTTGTCGCCGCGTTCATCCACGGCCTTTCCCTGCGGCATCTGGTAGGGAAGCGCGCATGAAGGTCGCGATGTGCGATCCGTCGCTTTTCACCGGACGCTATGACGACAGTCTTTGCGCGGCGCTGGCGGCGGCTGGCATGGACGTAGCCCTCCTTGGCCGTCCGATGCGGGCCACGGATGCGATTGCGCCGAACGGCTATCGTTACGAGCCGCGCTTTTTCCGTCGGAGCGAAGCTCTGCGCCTGCGCATGGGGGAAGGGCGGGCCTTCCGCCTGCTCAAGGCGGCGGAATATGGGCTGAGCTGCATGCTGGACGACCTGACGCCGCTGACGCGTGCGGATGTCGCGCATATGCAATGGCTGCCGCTCGCGCCTGCCGACCGGATCATGCTGCGGCGGTTGAAGGGTGGCACGGCACTGGTTCACACCGTGCATAATGCCGATGCCTATCATGCCGATGCCGGGGTGCAGGGCAGGGGGTATCACGGCCTGCTCGACATGTTCGATGCACTGATCGTGCACGGGGGAACGACCAGGGAGGCGCTGGAACGTCAAGGTGTCGATCCCCGACGCATCCATATGACGCCGCACCCGCCGATGCGACTGGCAACGGCCGGGCCGCAGGATCTGGCGCAAGTACCGGACCCGGTTCTGCCGCGCCTGCTCTTTTTCGGGACTATCCGGCCGTATAAAGGCGTCGACCTGCTGCTGGAGGCGTGCCTGTCGCTCTGGCGCGCAGGGCATGGTTTCGAACTGGTGCTGGCGGGCAAGCCCTTCATGGACATCGCCCCATTGCTGGACAGCGTCCACGCTGCGGGCTTTGGCGACCGACTGATCCTCGATCTCGGCTTTCTTGCCGAACAGCGGCTCGACGCGCATATGAAAAAGGCGGACATATTGGTCTTCCCCTATCGACATATCGACAGCAGCGGCGCTTTCCTGTCGGCCCTGCACCATGGCAAGGCGATGGTCACGTCCGACGTCGGCATGTTCGCCAGCTTGCCGGAGGAAGTGGCCGTCAGAAGCCCGGCCGGCAATGCGCACGCCCTTGCGCAAGCCCTCTTGCCCCTCGTAGAAAGCGCGACCATCAGGCAGGCTTTGGGCGCGCAGGCGCAGACCTATGGAGATTCAATGGGCAATTGGAAGGACATGGCCCTGGCCACCATCGCCATCTACCGCAGCGTGACCGGGAAATGAGCCGCTATATCCGGGAACTGCGTGATCGGGCGCTGGCGGTGCGGCTGGCGCTGGCAGGGCGGGTGCATCAATATCCGGAAATTCAGGCGCTGCGCCGTTTCCTGGGCGCCTTTGCCGTGGATTGCGTGTTCGACGTGGGCGCCAATCGCGGTCAATATGCCACGATGCTGCGCAAGGATGCGGGCTTCGGTGGCACGATATTGTCCTTTGAGCCCAATCCCGAGATATTTTCCGAACTGGAGCGGAATGCGTCATCCGACCGACAATGGCATGTGTTCAACATGGCCCTGTCGGATTTCGATGGCATGGCCAGCTTCAACATCATGGCGGCCGACCAGTTCAGTTCGCTCAGGAAGCCGGCGGGGGAACAGGACGCCATTTTCGCCGACCGCAACAGGGTGACGCGCACGGTCGACATGCAATGCCGCCGGTTGGAAAGCCTGCTGCCGGAACTGAAACGCGCCCATGGCTTTGCCCGACCCTTTCTGAAGATGGATACCCAGGGGCATGACCTGTCCGTCTGTGAAGGTGCGGGCGAAGTGCTTCGCGACATGGCTGGCGTGCAGACGGAACTCGGCGTCCGGCCGATCTATGAGGGTGGCACCAGCTATCGCGCGATGATCGACTGGGTGGCCGAGCGCGGCTTCCTCCCCTCCGCCTTCTTCGCCAACAACAAGGGGCATTTTCCCCTTCTGGTCGAGATGGACGGGATTTTCGTCAACCAGGCGCTGTTGCCGCGGGAAGGCTGATGGTCGTTCCCGCGCGCCCGGTCAGTGCCACTCGCCTGCTCCTTGCGGGGGCGATCGGGCTGACGCTTTGGCTGGGCGCAACCTTCCTCTGGCATGTGACCTACAGGCAGGGGATCAGCCTGGCGGTTATCCTGTTCCTCGACCAGGATTTTCCGGCGCTTCTTGGCGCGTTGCTGCTCCTGACGCTGGCCGCGCCCTTTGCGGAGGGTCTGGGCTGGCGCCTGCCGTTGCCGCGCGCCCGGACAATGGTGCCGCTGGTGCTGGTATTCGGCCTGGTGGCATGGGCGGGCCACTACTGGCTGTTCCAGGACTATTCCATTTCCCGCGACGAGGAGGTCGCCCGCTTCGCCGCCGCCTATATGCGGGAGGGTTTCCTGGCCCGCCCGATCCCGATGGAGTGGGAGGCCTATCGCCGGGCGATCATGCCCGAATTCTTCTCTCCCTTTGGCGCGGCGGATTATTGGACGGCGGCCTATCTGCCGGTGAACAGCGCGATCCAGGCCTTGTTCTGGCAGTTGGGCGACCCCAATCTGGCCGGGCCGGTGCTGCTGATGGCCGGGCTGTTCGCGTTGTGGCGGGTGGCGCTGCACCTGTTCCCGGACAGGCCCGACGCGGTCTGGGTGACGATGCTGCTGGCGCTGTCGTCGGCTCAGCTGTGGGTCACGGCGATGACGCCCTACGCCATGACCGGGCATTTCGCGCTCAACATGATCTGGCTGGCGCTGGTGCTGCGCGGCGGGCCGATCGGCCATCTGAGCGCGGGCGCGGTCGCCCTGATCGCGGCAGGCCTGCATCAATGGCACTTCCCGCCGATCTTCATCGCGCCCTTCATTCTCTGGATGCTGCTGGGCAAGCGGTGGAAGGTCGCGATATTCCACATCCTTGTGTTGGCGGCCATCGTCATCGTCTGGGCGAAGCTCTGGCCCGCCTTCCTGACCCATGTGTTGGGGCAACCCACCGACGTGCGCCCTTCTGCGGGCGTGGCGGATAAGGTGGGCAGCCTGTTCGAACGGCTGGGCGACCGCTGGCAGCCGCTGGTGAATCTCAGCCGTTTCGCCGCCTGGAACAATATATTGATGGTGCCGCTCGCCACTCTGGGCGTGTTCGCAATGCGCTGGCGCAAGGCGATCCGGGGGCAGGAGATCGCGCTGCCGTTGGCGCTGGGCTGCTTTGCGGGATGCGCGCTCGCCCTGGCGCAGGGCTATGGCTGGGGCTATCGCTATGCCCACGGCTTCATCGGGCCCTTCTGCCTGCTGGCGGGCCTTGGCTGGGCGCGCTTCCGTACCGGCGCCCTGCGACCCATATTCGTGGGAACGGCCTTGACCTTGCTCAGCAGCGCTTTTCTGGTGTGGCGGACGCACAGCTTCGTTGCGCCCTATGCGGCAAGCCACAGGATGATCGACGCATCCAGGGCCGACGTCGTGTTGGTCGATCCGCGCGGCGGGCTTTATGTGACCGACCTGGTGCGAGGACGCAACGGCGTACCCGGCAAGCCGATGGTGATGAACCTGGGCATGCTGACGCTTGAGCAGGTCGACAGTCTCTGCAGGAATTATGTGGTGGAGTTGTTCGATCGCGCTGAGTTTCGGCCGCTTGGTGTGCCGTTGGCGCGCTGGAATCTCGGACGCATGGACGCGCTGCGCGCGCACATGAAGGAAGAGGGTTGCGACAAGCCGGTGCAGCCGCCGTTGCCGGAGACGGAGGATGAGGCGTTCAACGCGGCGGGAGATGTGTTGTAAGGGCGATGCGTGCCCGTGGCCGGGCGCGCTGTTTGCAACGGCAGGCTACTGCCCCTTCACATAGACCCGCTTGCCGCCGATCCAGGTTTCAAGCACCTGTGTCCCGCGAATTTCGGCCGGACTGGACGTAGAGATATCCCGGTCGATCAGCAGGAAGTCCGCCCGCTGTCCCGGCACCAGACTGCCGAAGCGCTTTTCCGCAAAGCCCGCATAGGCCGCCGTCCTGGTGAACCCGTCCAACGCCGCCTCGAAGCTCACCCGCTGCTCCGGCATCCAGCCGCCCGCTGGCTGGCCCGACGCATCCTCCCGAGTCATGGCGGCGGCGATGCCGGGGAAGGGATTGGGACTTTCCACCGGGACGTCCGACCCGAAGGCAAGCGGCACGCGATTGTCCAGCATCGCTTTCCAGGCATAGGCGCCTTTCAACCGCGCCTCTCCCAGTCGCGCCGTGGCCATGCGCCAGTCGGAGGTCTGATGGATCGGCTGCATCGATGCGACAATGCCATATTGGCCGAAGCGCGGCAGTTCGGCCGGATCGACGATCTGCGCATGTTCGATGCGCCAGCGCCGGTCGCCCTTGTAGGTTTCGCTGAGTTCCTGCACCGCATCCAGCACTTCGCTGTTGGCCGCGTCGCCGATGGCGTGGACTGCGATCTGGAAATTGTCCATCGCCGCCCGGCTCATGATGTTGCGAAGCTGGGTTGACGGGATCATCGGCAGGCCACGCTGCCCCGGCGCATCGGCATAGTCGGCCTTGAGCCAGGCCCCCCGCGATCCGAGCGCGCCATCCAGGATCAGCTTGATCCCGCCCATGCGCAGATGGTCATCATAGAGCCAGGGCGTCGGCTCCGGTCCGGCGATCAGCACCATATTCTCAAGGCCGAGCGCATAGGACATGATCCGTACCCGCAATGCGCCGCGGTCCGCCGAACGGCGAAAGGCCTGCCAGTCGTCGATGCCGGTGCCCATGTCGGCAACGCTGGTGATGCCCTGCCGCAGCAACGCCTGCTGCGCCTTTTCCAGCGCGATGTCGCGGTCCTTGGGCGCCGGGGGAGGCACGACCCGCGTGATCAGGTCCATCGCCTTGTCGACGAACACGCCCGCCGGCTTCCCTGCGGCCATTTCGATCCGCCCGCCGGCGGGCTCCTTGGTCGCGGCGGAGACGGCCGCCGCCTTGATCGCCAGTGAATTGGCCCAGCCCGCATGTCCGTCTATCCGTTCCAGCCAGACCGGAACGTCGCTGACGGCGGCGTCCAGCTCTGCCGCCGTCGGAAAGCGGCCCAGGCCCCAAAGTTCCTGATTCCAGCCCGTGCCGATGATCCATTTCCGGCCGCTATTGGCGGCGGCATAGGCCCTGATCTTCGCCTGCGCCTCCGCGAGTGATTTCATGTCTGACAAGTCCAGGGTGATCAGCGACAGGCCGTAACCCATCACATGCCCATGCGCGTCGATCAGGCCGGGGATCAGCGTCTTCCCGCCGGCATCCAGCTTGAAGTCGGGACGACTGGGCTGGGGCTGCTCCGGCTCGTTCTTCTTCCGCTTCCGGGGGCGCGGCTGCTCCGGTTCCTGATAGCGGTCGGGCAGCAGCTTATCCACCTTGCCCTCATCGTCGATGGTAAGCGCCCTGAAGCGGACGACATGGCCATTGGCATCCAGCGCGATGCCGTTGACATTGTCGATGATGCCGGAGGCCAGGGCAGGGAAGGGCAGGGCCAGGGCAACAGCGATAGCGATGCCGGGTCGCTTGGCGCCGGGTCGTTTTTTTCTGGGGGCAGGCGCAGAGCCGGCAACGTTGCCGGTCATGCCCGCGTGATCCGCCGCACGAGCGCGCTGGTGTCCTGACGATGGCCGCCCATCGCCTGCACATCAGCGTAGAATTGGTCAATCAGCGCGGTCACCGGCAGGGTGGCGCCATTGGCCCGCGCTTCCTCCAGCGCCAGCCCCAGATCCTTGCGCATCCAATCCACTGCAAAGCCGAAATCGAAACTGTCCGCCGCCATCGTCTTCCAATGCTTGTCCATCTGCCAGCTTTGCGCCGCCCCGCCGGAAATCGCTTCGAACAGCTTGTCCAAGTCGAGTTCCGCCGCCTGCGCGAACCGCAGCGCCTCGGCCAGGCCCTGCACAACGCCGGCAATGCAGATCTGGTTCACCATCTTGGCGGTCTGCCCGGCGCCCGCGCGCCCGACATGGACGATGCGGGTGGTATAGGCCTGCATCACGATCTTCGCCGCAGCCACTGCCGGCTCGCTGCCGCCGCACATGATGGCCAGGCGGCCGCTTTCGGCCCCCGCCTGGCCGCCCGTGACCGGTGCATCGACGCAATGCAGCCCCCGGCTCTCCCCCTCCACGAATAATTGCCGGGCGATCCGTGCCGAAACCGTCGTATGATCGATGAACAGGCCGCCCGGCTTCATGGAACGAAAGGCGCCATCCCGGCCCAGGGTGATCTGGCTAAGATCATCATCGGTGCCGACGCAGCTGATGACGATCTCCGCATCCTCGGCCGCCTTGGCTGGGTTGATCGCGACCGCCCCGCCAAAGGCCTCGGCCCAGCGCTTCGCCTTGCCGATGGAACGGTTATAGACAGTGAGCTCATGCCCCGCCTTCGCCAGATGCCCAGCAATCGGGCCGCCCATGACGCCCAGGCCGATAAACGCGATTTTAGCCATATGCCTCGATCAATTGTATGCGCGCCCGCAAGCCATAAGCAGAGTTTTCGGTCAGTGCCAGTTCCTTCCGAAGCAATTTTAAGCTAGGTGGCGCGCCATGAACACGCTGACCAAGATCGAGAACGCCGTGCCGCTGCCCATTTCCGTCGACGACATCCTCGCGGCGCGGGTGCGAATTTCCGGTTCCGTCGTGCACACGCCGACGTTGATCAGCCAGACGCTGTCGGCCATGTTCGGCTGCAAGGTGTATCTGAAGTTCGAAAATCTCCAGTTCACCGCCGCCTATAAGGAACGGGGCGCGCTCAACCGGCTGCTGCAGTTGGACGAGGCGGCGAAGAAGAAGGGCGTGATTGCTGCCTCTGCGGGTAATCATGCGCAGGGTCTTGCCTATCATGGCAAGCGGCTGGGCGTGCCGGTCACCATCGTCATGCCCAACACGACGCCCACGGTGAAGGTCACGCAGACGCAGGGTCATGGCGCTACGGTCGTCCAATTTGGCGAGAAGTTCGATGATGCCTATGCCCATGCCCGGCTGCTTGAGGTGGAGCAGGGCCTGACCTTCATCCATCCCTTCGACGAGCCGGACATCATGGCCGGACAGGGGACGGTCGCGCTGGAAATGCTGGAAGATGTGCCGGAGATTGACACGCTGATCGTGCCCATCGGCGGCGGCGGCCTGTTTTCAGGCGTGGCGACGGCGGCCAAGGCGATGAAGGCGGATATCAGGATCTATGGTGTGCAGGCGGAACTTTATCCGTCGATGTACGACCATATCAAGGGTGCGAACCTGCCCTGCGACGGCGATACGCTGGCGGAGGGCATTGCCGTCAAGGAACCGGGCGAACTCACGCGCCGCTTCGTCGAGCGGCTGGCTGATGACGTCCTGCTGGTGAGTGAGCGCCATTTGGAGGAAGCCGTCAGCCTGCTGCTGCAGATCGAGAAGACGGTGGTGGAGGGTGCGGGCGCCGCTGGTCTCGCGGCGCTGCTGACCCACAAGGAGTTGTTCGCGGGGCGCAGCGTCGGGCTGATCCTGACCGGGGGCAATATCGACACGCGACTGCTGGCCAATGTGCTGCTGCGCGATCTGGCGCGGTCGGGGCGGCTGGCGCGGCTGCGCATCATCCTTCAGGATCGGCCGGGCGCATTGTTCCATGTGGCGCGCATCTTCGATCAGGAAGCGGTCAATATTCTCGAACTGTCGCACCAGCGGATCTTCACCAATCTGCCGGCCAAGGGACTCAGTCTGGACGTGGAATGCGAGACGCGGGATGGCGCCCATCTGGAACGCCTGATCGCGGCCCTGCGCGAAGTGGGCTATGAGGTCGCGCCAATCGAGGTCGCCTGACGTCCGACATCGGCCATTTCCGGGCCATCCCGTGGAGCCTCTGCCTCTTATCTGCCGCTTAACCAATTTTCGTGGTAAATAAACTTTTCACAGCGGCCCGCGAACGGCATAGTCGCCTCATGAATCAGGGGTCGGGCAACGCTGTGGGGGAGATGCGGTTGTGAGTGCGCCTTTCCGCTTTCCGCGTTTTTTCGTCACCAATCCCAGTCCCTGTCCCTATCTGCCCGGCAAAAACGAGCGGAAGGTATTTACCGAACTGAACGGCGACAATGCGTCCGAACTGAACGACGCCCTTGGCAGGATCGGTTTCCGCCGCAGCCAGAACGTTGCTTATCGCCCCAGTTGCGCGGATTGTTCCGCCTGCGTATCGGTACGTGTGGTCGCTGGCGAATTCGAACCCAACGCTACCCAGCGCAAGTTGCTGCGGCGGAATGAAGACCTGGTCATCACGGCTTGCAAGCCGTGGTCGACAGAGGAGCAGTTCGAATTGCTTCAGCGCTATTTGCGTGCCCGCCATCCTGGCGGCGGCATGACCGAAATGGACGAGATGGATTTCGCGGACATGGTCGAACAGACCCCGGTCGAAAGCCATGTCATCGAATATCGCGAGCCTGGAAAAAATGGTCGACCCGGCAAGCTGATCGGCGCCTGCCTCACCGATCGGCAGGGTGACGGTCTCTCCATGATCTACAGCTTCTTCGATACGGAACTGGAGCATCGCAAGGGGCTGGGCAATTTCATCATCATGGACCATATCCTGCGTGCGGCCAAGGCCGGCCTGCCCTATGTCTATCTGGGATATTGGGTCGAAGGATCGCAGCGGATGCAGTACAAGATCCGCTATCGCCCGCTGGAACGGTTGAGCCGCAACGGCTGGACCCGTTTCGATCCGGAGCAGCAGGTGCAGGCAACCCGGCAGGCAGAGAGCCGGGACGAACCGGCCTTGCCTCGCGAACTGGCGGCGATCTTCCGCAAATAAGGCCGCGTCGATTCCGCCTTGGATCATAAGGGCGGGTTGCGCCCTTCTCTGATCGGCGGAGGGTCATGCCATTGTGGATCATCATGCGTTACGGCGTTGGAAAGCTTATTTAACTTTTTCCGGTACTGATCGCTGATGGATTGCGGAAATGGCGATGGGTCAGGATCGGTAGATGGACCGTTTTGCTGATCGCAGATTTGGCGAATTCGCTTCTGAACTGGCTCCGAACGGGCTGGAATGGGAGGGATTTCACTATCGTAATGAACTCCTGTTCTCGCCGGTCTTTGGGCGCGTCTCGCCGCCGCTGATTCGGTGGATTGCTGACTGTCGCGGACGCATATTGTCCCGGGAGATCATGTCGAACCTCTTCGCCCGCCATTTTTCCTGCGACATCATGGGCAAGGGCTGGCGCGCCATATTGGCCAAGGCCGACTGGCGGGCCTTGGCGGAAGCGGCCAACCGCTCCGTGCAGCCCGATCCTGTCCTGGTGCGGATGCACACCCGTATCGGCGAGACGCGATCGGGCCTCGTGCGCATGACGTTGGTCCAGGAACCTGACGAAGCGCCGCTCTGGTACGGAACGATCGAGGATGTGGACGAGCGTTACGACGGTGAACGGCGGGCGCTCGCGGATGCGTTGGCGGAAAGCCGCCAGCATTACCGCTGGTCGGTCGAGCTAAGTCCGCAGGTCCCCTGGACCGCAACGGTCACGGGCGAGATCGATGAGGTTGGACCCCGCTGGCAGGAACTGACCGGGATGCCGCCGGAGCATGCACGGGGCCGGGGGTGGATCGACTCGCTGCATCCGGACGATGTCGAGCGGACATTGGCCGTCTGGACCGAAAGACTGCATACTGGCGATCCCCTCGACGTGGACTATCGGCTGCGCCTGAGCGACGGAAGTTATCGCTGGATGCGGGCGCGCGCTTCGGCGCGGCGCGACGCGAAGGGCAGGGTCGTGCGCTGGTACGGCACGCTGGAAGATATTCACGCGCAGAAAATGGCGCAGCGCGAACTGGCCGACAGCGAGGAGCGATTCCGCCTGGCGGTGCAGTCGGCGCGTCTTGGCATATGGGATTTCGACGCCGTCGCCGGGACGCGGACTTGGTCGCGGGAATTCCGGACGATGCTTGGCCTGTCCGACACTGAGCCGGCGACGAGTGAACTCGCATTGCGGCTGGTCCATCCGGAGGATCGTCCGCGCCTTGCCGCGATGCTGGACGCAGTTGCGAGCGAGCACATGCCGCCCCATTTCGAAGCCACGTTAAGGGTGCACAGGGCAGATACCGGCGCCCTGCGATGGATCAAGAGCGTCGGATGGAGCAGTTTTTCGGATTGTGGAAAGCCGCTGCGCGTCATCGTCACGTTTCAGGACGTGACGGAGGAACGGAATAGCGAGGAACGCATACGCTGGGCCGCCACCCATGATCCCATGACGCACATGCCCAATCGGGCGCTGTGGCAGACGACATTGGAGGAAATGACCGAGCAGGCGCGCCGGACAGGCGAGAGCTTCGGTCTGATCCTGGTCGATATCGACGATCTGAAGCGGACCAACGACACGCTCGGCCATGACGCGGGCGACGCGCTTCTCTGCGGCTTTGCGCAACGCTTTGCCGCCTGTGCGCCGGCCGATGCGATGATCGGGCGGCTGGGCGGTGACGAGTTTGGCATGATCGCACCCTCCCTTGCCAGCAGCGCGGCCCTTTCTGACTGGAGCGTCGAATTGCTGGGTGGGGTGCGGGCGCCCTATGTCCATAATGGCCGATCGCTCGACTATGGGATCAGCATGGGTGGCGCGGTGTTCGGCGAACATGGCGATGATGCGACGGAGTTGCTGAAGGCGGCGGACCTGGCGCTCTATGCCTCCAAATCCTCTGGGCGGGGGCGGCTGACGCTGTTCCAGTCGCAACTGCGTGCTGACGCGCAGCACCGCAGCTCGATGATCCATATGGCCCGCCAGGCGTTGGTGGACGATCTTGTCGTCCCTTATTATCAGCCAAAGGTGGATATGCGGACCGGCCGCGTTCTGGGGTATGAGGCGCTGCTCCGCTGGCGGCACCCTCGTACCGGCGTACATGCGCCCGACACGATCGCCGCGGCCTTCGACAATACGGAACTGGCTGTCGAGCTTACGGAAAAGATGCTGGCGAAGGTCGTTCGCGACGTCGACCGGTGGCGCCGGGCCGGCCAGGATCCTGGTCGGGTAGCCATTAATGCGTCCGCCGCCGATTTCATGCAGCATGATTTTGCGGACTATGTCCTCGCCCATCTGGCACGCTGCGCGATCCCACCGCAGCGATTCGAGATAGAGGTGACGGAGACGGTTTTCCTGGGCCGCGGCGCCGAGCAGGTGGAGCGGGCACTGCATCGCCTGTCCTTGGCGGGCGTGCGGATCGCGCTGGACGATTTCGGCACTGGCTACGCATCGCTCAGTCATTTGAAGCAATATCCGGTCGACGTGCTCAAGATCGACCGCAGCTTCATCAGCAACATCGAACAGGATCCAGGCGACGCCGTCATCGTCGACGCCATCGTGAAATTGGGCAGCAGCCTTGGCATGGAGGTGGTGGCCGAAGGCGTGGAAACCGTCGGCCAGGTCGAAATGCTGATCGCGCGCGGCTGCACAATCGGTCAGGGCTATCTGATGGGAAGGCCCCGGCCCTGGGCAGCGATCCGATCCCGCGCTGCTTAGCGGTTTCCAGGCGATCGAAGCCCGCTCTGGTTCAGCTGTGGGCCGCGCCCTCCGCTTCGAAAAGCTGTTGATGCGCTCTTACCGCACTCTGCGCTTTCTCACCGGAACTTCGGTCACATAGGTCCGGGTGGTAGTGACGGCAGGCTGGACAACGACCGTGGTGGTCGTGGTGCCGGGATAATAATAGCCACCGGAAATGAAACCTGGCGTCTGCGTCGTGGTCACAACGGGTTCCCCCGGCGCGGTACGCCGCTTCATCCGGTCCGTACCCGCATAAGGCGGCGGGCTGAAATCCACGCCCGGTCCACCGTGGACCTGTCCCTCGAAGCGGCCTTCATAATCGCCGCTGAAGGTTTTTCCGTCCTTGTCACGCCATGTACCGCTCCAGCGTCCTTCATAGTCCATCGGCGGCAGGGGTGCGCCATCCCGCGCTGTAACCTCGTCATCATAGCGCAGGCCCGGCGGTGGCGGCGCATCGCCCGCCTCCCATGCGACGCCGTTGCGATAGTCGTGCACCCGGCCGTCCCGGTCCGTCATCACCGCGTCATCATAATAGCGTGACCAGCCATAGCCGCTGGCCGGCACCGGCAAGCCGTAAGCGCCATAGTTGCGGATCTGATAGGCCGGGCTGATCCAGTAACGCGGCAGGACATAGCCCATCACCGGCCGACGATAGGCTGCCCAGCCGCCCGGCGCGTACCAACCGGCATACCAGCGGCCTTGATAACGCGGTCCCCAGCGGTGAACTGCGGTCCCTGCATGCACTGCCGACCGGGAAACCATGCTTCCACCCCTGACCGGGCCATTAGCGGACGCTGGCGTCGTCAACCCGATCGCCAGAAAGGTCCCGGCCAGGATGAAGCTCCGGATATGCATGCTCGAATCCCCGTTTTCGGCTGATATTTAAGGATTTGTTTAGCATGATGCGAAGTCGCCGACCAAGCGTCGGCATTCTGATGCCTGTCCCGAAAAGGGGCAGTAAATCCGGAAGGGTTGATCCTAGGCTAGACGCGCCGCGATCCGTTCGACCAGTGTTTCCAGTCCCTCTTGGTCGGTCCTGTCGAAGCGCGCAGGCAGCGGACTGTCGAGGTCGAGTACAGCGACGACCCTGCCTTCGATGATCACCGGCACCACGACTTCCGAAGCGCTGGCGGCATCGCAGGCTATGTGGCCCGGAAAAGCGTGCACGTCCTCGACCAGTTGCGTCTCGCCGCTGGCGGCCGCCGCGCCGCAGACGCCCTTGCCCAGTGGAATGCGAATGCAGGCCGTCTTGCCCTGGAAGGGGCCGAGGACCAGCTCGTCTTCTGCCATCCGGTAAAAGCCTGCCCAATTGAGGTCGGGCAGGAACTGCCAGATCAGTGCCGCGACATTGGCCATATTGGCGATGGCATCGGGTTCCCCTGCCGTCAGCGCATCGGCTGCGGAGAGCAGGTCATCGTAGAGCGTGGCTTTGTCGGCGTTGGCCGCGGGAGAAAAATCGAACATGGCCTTTCATATAGGGGACGCCGCATGTACAGGCCAGACCGGCTAATCCAACCGCACCTTGCCACGTCCGGCCTTGACCGAGCTGCGCGCTTTCTTCGCATCGACGCGACGCGCCTTGGCGGCTTTGCCGGGTTTTGTCGCCTTGCGCGCCTTGGGCACGACCGTGGCCTCCCGGACGAGTTCGATCAGGCGAGCCAACACTTCCTGCCGGTTCAAAAGCTGCGATCGCGAGCCTTCGGAACGGAGGATCAGCACCCCGTCCGCCGTCATCCTTCGTCCGGCGATCGCCGCCAGCCGGTACTTGACCGCATCGGGCAGCGACGGGCTGTTCGCCACGTCGAAGCGCAGTTGCACCGCGCTGTCTGTCGTGTTGACGTGCTGGCCACCCGCGCCTGTCGATCGGACGAAGCTCTCCGACAGTTCATCGCTGTCGATGGAGATCGACCGGGTGACGGGAATGCGCGGCAAGAGGCCTAGAGCCCGGCCTGTTCGAGCAGTTCCTGCCCGAATCCCGCCGCCACGAAGGTGGGAGGCAAGGGGGCGCTTGCTTCAGCAGGCGGCTTCTCTCCGCGCGGGATGCTGAGGAAACGGCTGTGCAGCAACATCGGGCCTTCCCCCGATCCATAGACGGGGTCGCCCGCTATGCCGAAGCCCAGGCCGTGCAACGCATGGGTACGGATCTGATGGGTCCGGCCTGTGCGGGGAGTAAAGACGATCAGCGCACGGCCATCTTTCTCTGCGATCTTGCGCCATTCGGTGAGCGCTGTCTTGCCCGCCTTTGCCGGGATCATTCGCCAGCCCTGAGTGGCTGTGCTGATCTTCTTGAGCGACAGTTCGATGGTGCCGCTGTCCTCCGCGGGAACGCCGTCGACCACCGCGACATAGCGCTTTGCGACCGTTCCGGCTTCGAAAGCTGCGGCAAAACGTTTGTGCGCCTTGGGATTGCGGGCAAGCAGCAGGCAGCCGCTGGTGTCGCGGTCCAGCCGGTGAACCGGCCGCGGCCAGCGTTGAAAGCCGAAGGTCAGCGAGGAAAGATGGTTTTCCAGCGAAAGAGATCCGTCACGCGGCGCATCGACCGGCAGGCCCGCCGGCTTGTCGAGGATGATGGCCTCGCCATCGATGAACAGGACTCGGTCATGAAGCAGGGACAAGAGGCGTTTTTCCGTGAATGAAGGCTGGCGATTGACGCGCGTGCCGCTTCCTATAGGGCGTGGAAGGGATGGAGAACAGGGGGCATGAGGCGCATCCGCCGGCGGGAGGGCGGCTGGAATGGATCGATGTCGCGCGCGGCATCGGGATCGTCGCCGTGGTGGTTGGGCATGTGTGGACGCGCGGCGGGCTGCGCGATGCCATGTATAGCTTTCACATGCCGCTGTTCTTCCTGCTTTCCGGCCTGCTTTCGCGGCCGCAGCCGGCGGGACGCTTCACCCGTCGCCAGCTTCTTTCCCAGATGCGGCCTTATGCGGCTTTCCTCATCCTGTTGATCCTGGCGGACCAGTTCATCGAAAGGATGAAGGGAGGCAGGCCGATCTTCCATGACTGGCCGTTGGACCTGGTGCCGATCCTGCTGGGCGGGTCGTGGTTGCGGGGGCCGTTCACGATCTTCTGGTTCGTGCCCTGCCTGGTGCTGGCGCGTATCCTGTTCAATATGGCGCTCGTCCGCTGGCCCGATCAGCTTGATCGGCGCTGGGCGTTGCTGATGCTGCCGGTGCTGCTGATCGCCTATGGCGCGGGCCGGCTCACCACCCTGTCGCCGATGGGCGTGTTGACCGTGCCCATGGCGCTGGTCCTGCTCTGGCTAGGGGCGGCATGGCAGCTTGTACGCTGGCGAAGCTGGATGCTTCCGTTGCTGGTGCCGCTATCGCTCGCCGGACTGATGACACTGATCCCGACGCTCAACATGAAGGCGGCTGATTATGGCTGGCCCTTTTTGTCCCTTGGCTCGGCCATGGCCACCAGCCTGCTGCTGTTCCGTCTTTCGGTGCGGATCGCGCCCTTTTCCGGTTGGATCGCTGCGATCGGCCGCGCATCGCTGGTCATCATGTATCTCCACGTCGCGGTGATCCACTATCTCTCGCCCTATGTGGCCAAGCCTTGGCTGCTGATGCAGGCGCTGCTGTTGCCGCTGGGCGCCTATTATCTGATCCGGTCCGTTCCCACCGCGCGACGCATTTTTCTTTAGGCTCAAGCCCATTCAGTGCAGGTGGCGCAGCTTGTCGGGATTGCGCATCACATAGATGCCAGTGATGTGCCCGTCCTGGATGTCGAGTGCCGTGGTCTGGAATTCGCCGTCCGCCTCCCGAGTGACGAAACCGGGAAGGCCGTTGATCAGGCCCACATGCACCAGCGTCGATCCATATTTGCCGAACAGCACGGCCAGCGCCTTGTGAACCTGCATCACCTGGCCGAAACCCAGCACGGGAACTATCGCCGCGGGACGCTTGCCGCCGCCGTCGCTGTGCAGGCTGACATCCTGGGCAAGCATGGCACCCAGCGCCGTCATGTCGCCACTTCGCGAGGCGGCGAAGAAGGCGCCGGCGATCTCCAGCCCGCGCTGCCTTTCCACCTTGTAACGGGGCCTCGCCTCTCGCACATGGGTGCGTGCCCGGGCCGCCAGTTGGCGGCAGGCCGCCGCGTCGCGCTCGACCGTTGCGGCGATTTCCTCAAAGCAGACGCCGAAAACGTCATGGAGCAGGAAAGCAGCCCGCTCCAGCGGCGACAATCGTTCCAGGGCCAACATCAGCGGCAGCGTGACATCCTCTTCTTCCTCGGCCTCTTCCACCAACGGATCGGGCAGCCAGGGGCCAATATAGGTTTCACGCCTGTGCCGAGCAGATTTGAGCTGGTCCAGGCACAGCCGCGTGACCGTGCGGCGCAGGAACGCCTCCGGCTCGCGCACTGCCTCCCGGTCCGCGCTCATCCAACGGATGAAGGCCTCCTGCACCACATCCTCGGCATCCGACACCGAACCCAGCATGCGATAGGCGACGCGGACAAGTCGGGGACGCAGCGGATCGAAGCTCTCCGCCGCGTCCCCGTGCATCCCCGGCGCCATCACGCGGCCGCCTTGGCCGGTGTATCGTACCAGAGGCCGAAACCCACTGCGATGCGGTTCCAGCCGTTGATGATGTTGATCATCAGGGTCAGTTTCACCTGCTCCTCCTCCGAAAATTCGGCTGCCAGGGCCTTGTGGGCCGCTTCATGGCTGTGCCCTTCGGAGAGGCGCGTCAAGGCCTCGGTCCATTCCAATGCGGCACGTTCGCGTGCCGTATAGCAAGGCGCCTCGCGCCAGGCGGAGAGCAGATAGATGCGCTGTTCGCTTTCGCCCTGCGAGCGGGCATCGGCGGTGTGCATGTTGAGGCAGTTGGCGCACTGGTTGATCTGCGACGCGCGGATCTTCACCAGTTCGGTGAGGCTGGGCTCAAGGCTGTCGTTAATGGCGTTGGAGGTCGCAAACCAGCTCTTCATAAGCTGGGGCGCGGCGGCAAAGGGATCTAGCTTGGCAGTCATGTCGGCACCTTTCTTTCTGGATTGTGCCTGTATGACGAGCCAGCTCCGGCTGGTGTGACATGGATGCGGAAAAAAACAGCTGATCACCGGGGCGACAGTCGCGTGCCTTTGGGGCTTCTGCTCAGACGAAAACGGCGCCCGCGGGGCGCCGTTTCCATATCCATATCCTGTCGAGGGTGGCGCTCAGCGCTTTTCGACGGGGACATAATCCCGCTGCGTCGGACCAGTGTAAAGCTGGCGCGGACGGCCGATCTTCTGCGCGGGATCGGAAATCATCTCGTTCCACTGCGCGACCCAGCCGACAGTGCGGGCAAGGGCGAAAAGCACGGTGAACATTTCGGTCGGGAAACCAATGGCCGAAAGGATCACGCCCGAATAGAAATCGACGTTGGGATAGAGCTTCTTTTCGATGAAATAAGGATCGTTGAGCGCGATATGCTCCAGTTCCTTGGCCACGTCGAAGATCGGATCGTCGACCCCCAGCTTGGCGAGAACCTCCTTTGCGGTCTTCTGCATCACCGTCGCGCGCGGATCGTAATTCTTGTAGACCCGGTGACCAAAGCCCATCAGGCGGAACGGATCGTCCTTGTTCTTGGCGCGGGCGATATATTCCGGAATGCGGTCCACAGTGCCGATCTCGCGCAGCATGTTGAGAGCGGCCTCGTTCGCACCGCCATGCGCCGGGCCCCACAGGCAGGCGATGCCGGCCGCGATGCATGCGAAGGGGTTGGCGCCCGACGAACCGGCGAGACGCACGGTCGATGTCGACGCATTCTGTTCATGATCGGCGTGCAGCGTGAAGATCTTGTCCATCGCGTCGACGACGACCGGATCGATCACATATTCTTCCGCCGGGACCGAGAAGGTCATGTTGAGGAAGTTGGCGGTGTAGCTGAGGTCGTTGCGCGGATAGACGAAGGGCTGACCAACCGAATATTTATAGGCCATGGCCGCGATCGTCGGCATCTTGGCGATCAGGCGATGGCTCGCGATCTTGCGCTGTTCCGGATCGTTGATGTCCGTCGAATCGTGGTAGAAGGCCGACAGCGCACCCACCACGCCGCACATGATCGCCATGGGGTGCGCATCGCGGCGGAAACCGCGGTAGAAGGTGGTGAGCTGTTCATGCACCATTGTGTGGCGTGTGATGGTGCGGGTGAAATCCTCCAGCGTCTTCTTCGACGGCAGTTCGCCGTTGAGCAGGAGGTAGGACACTTCCATGAAGCTCGACTGTTCGGCGAGCTGATCGATCGGATAGCCGCGATGGAGCAGCACGCCGGCATCGCCGTCAATATAGGTCAGCCCTGAATCGCAGCTCGCGGTCGAGGTGAAGCCGGGATCATAGGTGAACATGCCGGTGTTGGCGTAGAGCTTGCGAACGTCGATCACCTGCGGTCCGACCGTGCCGTTCAGAATGGCATAGTCCTTTGCATCGCCGCCGACGCTCAAAGTGGCATTGTTATCCGACATGGTGTTCTCCTGATACTTCAATTGGCCGATGCGTGCCTTGCAGCGGCCAATCGTTCCAAGCTCTCCGCCTTTCCCAGAAGGAAAAGGACGTCGAAAATTCCCGGCGAAACCGTGCGACCGGTCAGCGCCGCGCGCAAAGGCTGCGCGACCTTTCCAAGCCCGAGGCCGGCATCCTCTGCCACGCGGCGAACGGCTTCTTCGATCGCTTCGACCGTCCAGGACTGGACGGGTGCAAGAGCGTCGGCTGTCTGTCCCAGCAGCACGCGCGCAGAATCGTCTAGCAGAGCAAGAGCCTTCTCGTCAAAATCCAGCGGGCCATTCTTGAACAGGAACTCGGCGCCTTCGGCAATTTCGTTAAGCGTCCTGGCACGCGGCTTGAGCGCGGGCATGGCCTCTGTGAGCAGCTTCTCTCCGCTCTCGGGCAGAGCCATGTTCAGCCTCGCCGCGACCCTGGGAGCAACCAGCGCGGCAAGGCGCGCATCGTCCGCCTCACGCAGATAATGGCCGTTCAGATTTTCGAGCTTCTTGATGTCGAAGCGAGAGGGCGAGCGGCCGACGCCTGTGATATCAAAGAGTTCCACGGCGCGTTGGCGGGAGATGATCTCCTCGTCGCCATGGCCCCAGCCCAGCCTCAACAGATAGTTGAGCACCGCCTCGGGGAGCATTCCCATCTCGTCGCGATAGGCGTCGACGCCCAGCGCACCATGTCGCTTCGACAGCTTTGCGCCGTCGGAACCGTGGATCAGCGGGATATGGGCGTAGACGGGTTCTTCCCAATTCATCGCCTTTATGATGCCTAGCTGGCGGAATGCATTGTTGAGGTGATCGTCGCCGCGAATGACGTGGGTGACGCCCATATCATGATCGTCGACCACGACGGCCAGCATATAGGTGGGCGTCCCGTCCGACCGTAGCAGGATCATGTCGTCCAGTTCCGCATTCTGTACGACGACGCGGCCCTGCACGGCATCCTCGATCACCGTCTCGCCTTCGCGGGGCGCCTTCAGGCGGATGACGAAGGGCGCACCTTCGGGCGCTTCCGAAGGATCGCGGTCACGCCAGCGCCCGTCATAGCGCATCGGCTGCCTGGCGGCACGCTGCTGTTCGCGCAGCTCGGCCAATTCCTCGGCCGTCGCATAGCAGCGATAGGCATGGCCTGCCGCAAGCATCTGGTTCGCCACTTCGGCATGGCGCGGCGCGCGTTCGAATTGGAAGACTGCTGGTTCATCCCCGCTCAGGCCGAGCCATTCCAGGCCATCGAAGATCGCGGCGACCGCTTCCTCCGTCGAACGGGTCCGGTCGGTATCCTCTATCCGCAGCAGGAACTTGCCGCCGTGGTGGCGGGCGAACAGCCAGTTGAACAGCGCGGTGCGCGCGCCGCCAATGTGAAGAAAACCTGTGGGCGAAGGCGCAAAACGGGTTACTACCTGCTTGTTCAATCCCGTAGCACTCACCGCTTCATTCCCTGACATTTGCCCAGATATCCACCCGACCTATCCATGATCGCGACGCCCCCTAGCATGGCTTTCGAGCCACGACAAACCTCCGTTGCCACTTGGGTTGGAGGGAGGATGGCGCCGCTCTGGCGCCCGCTGGAACTGTGGCTGGAGGAAGAGCGCGAGCGGTTGCCGCTTTGGGTCCCCGTGGCATTGGCGGCGGGCATAGCCGCCTGGTTCGTTCTGTCCAACCGGCTGGATTGGCTTGCTTTCTGCTGCGTGATGCTGGGAGTCGCCTTCACTGCGCTGCTTTTGCCACCGGGTGGCCGGACGCGTCAGGCGCTCGTCGCTGGCAGCCTGCTGGCCTGCGCTGGTTGCCTGCTGGTCTGGGGCAAGGCCATGGTGGTGGGATCGCCTCCTCTGGCCCGCCCTGTCGTCCTCACGCTGAAGGGAGAAGTCCAATCCGTTCATAGATTGCCTGCTCAGCACATGAGTCGGCTTTTGATCCGGCCGATCGGCATGCCGGCGCTGCCCGCCCTGGTACGCATCAATCTTGACGAGTCCTCGACGCCGGCTGGACTGGGTGAGGGGGCCGTCGTGGCCGTCCGTACCAGGCTGATGCCGCCAGCGCCGCCCAGCTTGCCGGGTGGCTATGATTTTGCGCGCCGGGCCTATTTCGATGGTATCGGCGCAACGGGCCGTGCGCTGCCGCCCATCACGATCCTGCGGCCCGCCACCACAGGTCCGCGCCTGAGAACGCGTTTGTTCGAGCACATTCTGACGCGCGTTCCCGGCCAGGGGGCCGGCATTGCCGCTGCCCTGGCCACGGGTGATCAGGGCGCGATCATGCAAGCCGATGCGGAGGCGATGCGGCGGAGCGGCCTTGCGCATCTCCTGTCGATCAGCGGCCTGCATGTGACGGCACTGATCGGTGTGGTGATCTTTTTGCTGATGCGGCTGATGGCGCTCAGCCGCCGGGCAGCGCTCGATTGGCCGCTGATGCTCCTTGCGGCGGGCGGTGGGGCTTTGGCCGGCCTCGGCTATACGATCCTGACCGGCGCCGAAGTGCCGACCGTGCGGTCCTGCATCGCTGCCCTGCTGGTGCTCGGAGGACTGGCGATGGGGCGGGATGCGATCACCCTCCGCCTGGTCGCGGCCGGGGCGCTGGTCGTGCTCGCCATATGGCCCGAAGCATTGATGGGACCGAGTTTCCAGATGAGCTTCGCCGCCGTGGTCGCTCTGGTTTCACTGGGCGAGCATCCCGCTTTCCGACGCTTTGCAGCCGGGCGCGACGAGGCGGCATGGCGCCGGCTGGGGCGCAGTCTTGCGGGCATGTTGCTTACGGGTCTGGTGGTCGAACTGGTGCTCGCGCCGATCGCTCTGTTCCATTTCCACAAGGCGGGCATGATGGGATCGGTCGCCAATCTGGTCGCGATACCTCTTACCACTCTGGTCGTCATGCCGCTGGAAGCGCTGGCCTTGCTGTTCGATCTGGGCGGGTGGGGCGCGCCCTTCTGGTGGCTTGCTGCGCGGGCGTTGGATCTGCTGCTGCTGGTGGCCCATGGCGTAGCATCCAGCCCTTGGGCAGTGATGTTGACGCCCGCCCAATCCGGCGCTGTTTTCGGCCTCGTGATGCTCGGCATGCTGTGGTGCCTCCTATGGCGGAGTCACTGGCGCTGGGCTGGCCTGATGCCCGTTGCCGCAGGCGTAACCATGATCCTCGCGACCCCGATGCCTGGCATATTGATCAGCAGCGATGGCCGCCACGTCGCGGTTCGCACCGCAAGTGGCATGGCGATACTGCGGGCACGGGCCGGAAGTTACACACGCGACATGCTGGCGGAAAGCGCTGGTTACGGTGGCGCGTTGGAAGCACTGCCGACGTTGCCCCAGGCACATTGTTCGCTTGATCTCTGCGCCGTCCGCCTGGTGGGCGGGGGACGTAAGTGGAACCTTTTGCTCACTCGGAGCAATGTAAATATCGACCATGCGATATTGGCGCGGGATTGCGCCAATGCCGATATCGTCGTCAGCGACCGTAGACTGCCAGGTGCCTGCCGTCCTCGCTGGCTGAAGGTGGATAGGCGATTCCTCGCTCAGACCGGGGGGCTGGCCATCGATCTGGACCATGGTACCGTGCGCAGCGCGAAAATGCGGAACGACGGGCATCCGTGGATTGCGCGACCTTCCGTTTGGCCGCGCCGATCCGGAGGCGGTCAGTTATAGCGTCGCAGCAGCCCGGCCAACTTGCCCTGAATGCGAACCTGACGCGGGTCGTAGATCTGCGGTTCATAGGCACTATTGGCAGGATCGAGTCTGACTTTGGGCCCCTCTCGCCGGAAATATTTGAGCGTCGCTTCATTTTCATCGATCAGAGCGACGACAATCTGCCCCTCCCGCGCGACTTCGGTACGCTGGATAAGCGCGAAATCGCCGTCGAGTATGCCTGCCTCGACCATGGAGTCCCCTGCGACTTCCAGCGCATAATGATCCCCGGTCCCAAGCAGCGCCGCGGGTACGGAGAGCATATTCTGTCCCTCCAATGCCTCTATCGGAACACCGGCCGCGATGCGGCCATGCAGGGGAATCTCCAATATGTCATTGGCGACGATCGGTGGTTTGCTCAAGGCAGGAGCAGTTGTCACCGGCGCCTTGGCAGGCACGACCAGCCTGGGCGCGCGATGCATGGCATCGGGCAGCTTGAGCACTTCAAGAGCGCGGGCACGATTGGGCAGGCGGCGGATGAAGCCGCGCTCCTCCAGCGCATTGATCAGGCGATGGATGCCGGATTTCGACCGCAGGTCCAGCGCTTCCTTCATCTCCTCGAAAGAAGGAGATACGCCTCCCTCTTCCAGCCGGATCTGAATGAAGCTCAGCAATTCCTGTTGCTTGGGTGTCAACATTTCGCCTGCCCTTCTTTGGAACGGATAGGGAACGCATAGGAAACGGAACGGGGCAAGTCAAGCGCCTAACGGTTCGCCGCGTTTAAGGGAACGTGCCGGCCGCCGGGCCGTTTTCAAGCCTGCCTTCGCCGAAGAAGGTGAATAGGAGAGTAAGATGGCCAACCAGAACAACCAGGGCGGCGATCAACGTCGCGATCAGCAGGGCGGCGACCGTGCCAATCAGGGTGGACGCCAGCAACAGCAGGAAGACCGGCAGGGCCAAATGGGTGATGAGCGCCGTCAGGACAAGTCGCCCGGCAAGCAGCAGCGCTGAACATTCATCAGCTTCGCACTGGAAGGGGTCGCATGGCGACCCCTTTCCTTATGCAAGGCCCTTATATTAGGGGAAGCACCGTGACGGGATCGCCTGCCGCCACCGGAGCGGAGCCTCCGGGACGCAGGATGAGGCAGTCCGCCATGGCCAGGGCGGCGGTGGCGGCGCTGTCCTGCGACGTCACCGAAACGATGCCGGCTTCGGTGCGGAAGGCGCGAAGATAGTCGTCCCGTTCCCCCGTGGCGGGTAGCGATGCTGCCAATGTCGCGACCGCGGTGCGCGGCAGGGGCGATGCCGCGCCCATCATGTGGCGGACCAGCGGCAGCAGGAACAGCGTCGCGGTTACGAAGGCTGATACCGGATTGCCCGGCAGGCCCAGGAAAATGGCGGAATCCAATGTCCCTGCCATCAGCGGCTTGCCCGGCCGCATGCGAATTTTCCAGAAATCGAGCGAGCCGCCAGCCTGGGCGAAGGCTGGACGGACCACATCATGGTCGCCGACCGACGCGCCGCCGGTCGAAACGATGATGTCGGCATCGGCGGCACGGGCAAAGGCCTGGGCCATGCCGGGCAGATCATCTCGCACGATCCCCAGGTCGATGATGTCGCAGGGGAGGCTCGCAAGCAGGGCTGCCAGCATAGGTGCGTTAGATGACGGAAGCTGGCCTGGCTGCGTCGACGCGCCGGGCGGCACCAGTTCATTGCCGGTGGAGATCAACGCGACCCGCGCCCGGCGGGAAACGGGCAGTGCGCCATGCCCCGCCACTACGGCAAGCGCGATCTGCGCGGGGCCAAGCGCGCTGCCGGCCGTCAGCAGGAGATCGTCCTTGCGGAAATCGGAACCGGCCGAGCGGACATGGCGGCCCGCCGCCAGAGCCTCTTCGAGCCCGCGCAGCTCATTTCCTTCGCGGGCAGCATTTTCCTGGATCAATATCGCGTCTGCGCCCGGCGGCAAGGGCGCTCCGGTGAAGATGCGGCAAGCCTGGCCGGGTTCGAGCGGTGCAGGCAGCGTCCCACCCGCCGCGCTTTCGCCAACCACCTGCCATGGCCCCGGCGATTCGGCGGCGCGAACGGCATAGCCGTCCATCGCAGAAAGGTCGGCCCAGGGCTGCTCGCGCAGTGCTGCGACATCTTCCGTCAGCCAGCGCCCGGCGCAGGCGGCTACAGGCGCGTGATCCGTCGGCAGCGGCCTTGCCAGCGCCATCAGGCGGTTCTGCGCCTCCGCAACGGGAAGCAGGCTCATACCGCGCCATCTTCCCTGGCTGTCCAGTCGCCGGACTTGCCGCCGCTCTTGGCCAGCAGCCGCACGTTGCTGATGATCATGCCCTTGTCCAGCGCCTTCGCCATGTCATAGACCGTCAGCAACGCGACCGAGGCGGCGGTCAGCGCCTCCATTTCCACGCCGGTCTGTCCGGCCGTCTTCGCAGTCGCCGTCACGGACACGCCGGTGCCGTCCAGGTCGAGGTCGACGCTGACGGAACTGAGCGCAATGGGGTGGCAGAGCGGGATCAGGTCGGAGGTCCGCTTGGCCGCCATGATACCGGCGACGCGGGCGACGGCCAGCACATCGCCCTTCTTCACCAACCCTTGCGCGATGGCCGCCGCCGCTTCGGCACTCATGCTGATGCGGCCGCTCGCGACGGCCTTGCGCGCGGTTGTGGCCTTGGCGGAAACATCGACCATATGGGCCGATCCCTCCTCGTCCAGATGGGTGAGCTTGCTCATTGGCCGGTCAGCAGTTTGCGTGTGGCCGTTTCGACGTCCGCCTGTCTCATCAATGTTTCCCCCACCAGGAAGCAGCGGACGCCATGATCCGCCATGGCGATCAGGTCGTCATGGCTGCCTATGCCACTTTCCGCGACGAAGGTGCAGCCTTCCGGAGCATGGCCGACCAATTCATATGTCCGGGCGAAATCGACCGTGAAGTCTCTAAGGTCACGATTGTTGACGCCAATCAGGCGTGAGCGGAGTTTCATCGCCCGCTCCAGTTCCTGCGCGTCATGCACTTCGACCAGCGCGTCCATGCCCAGGCCGAGCGCGGCGTCCTCTATCTCCGCCATCTGATTGTCATCGAGCGCCGCGACGATGATCAGGATCGCGTCCGCCCCCAATGCGCGGCTTTCCAGCACCTGCCAGGGATCGATCATGAAATCCTTGCGCAGCACAGGCAGGGCGCAGGCGGCGCGGGCCGCGACCAGATAGTCGTCATGCCCCTGGAAAAAGGGCGCGTCGGTCAGCACTGACAGACAGGCTGCGCCGCCAGCCGCATAGGCGCGGGCATGGGCGGGGGGATCGAAGTCCGGGCGGATCAGGCCCTTGGACGGGCTGGCCTTCTTGACCTCGGCGATCAGGCCGAATCCGGAGCGGGCTGCGTCGTCCAGCGCCTTGCGAAAGCCGCGCGGCGGCGTCTGCTCGGCGGCGCGGGCGTGCAGCGCGGAAATGGCGGTTGCCACCTTTCGGCTGGCGACCTCTTCTCGCTTCATATTGCAGATTTCGATCAGCTTGTTCGTCATTTATAGGCAATCCAGCAATTGAGGAGCGCATTGGCAAGGCCGCGATCGATGGTTTCGGCGGCTTCCTCCACGCCTTCGCGAAAATCGGATACGGCATCCGCCACGACAAGGGCGGCAGCAGTGTTCAGCAGTACCGCATCGCGATAGGGACCAGCTTCGCCCTGCAACAGGGCGCGCAGGGCGGCAGCGTTATAGGCGGGGTCGCCCCCCCTGATCGCATCGACCGGATGGGTGGAAAGGCCGAGTTCCGCAGCGGTCAGGCGACGCATCGCGACAAGGCGGCCGCCTTTCACCTCGGCCAGTTCGTTGCCGCCGGCCAGCGACAATTCATCCAGTCCCTCGTCGCCGGAAACGATCATCGCGTGATCGACGCCGAGTTCCGCCAGCGCCTCCGCATAGACGGGGACATAGTCAGGGCGGGCGATGCCGACCAGCTGACGGCGCACCCCTGCGGGATTGGCGAGCGGCCCCATCAGGTTGAAGATGGTGCGTTCCCCGATCGCCCTGCGAATGGGGCCAAGCCGTTTGAGCGCGGGATGATAATTCTGCGCAAAAAGGAAGCAGATGCCAAGATCGGCCAGCGTTGCTTCTGCTGTCGCGGCTGCTCGCGCCAGGTCCAGGCCGAGCGCCTCCAGCGTATCGGCCGCGCCCGCCTTGGAGGAGGCGGCACGGTTGCCGTGCTTGGCCACGGGGACGCCGGCAGCGGCGACGACCAGCGACACCGCGGTTGAAACATTGAGGGTGTGATGCCCGTCGCCGCCCGTGCCGCAGACATCGATCGTCCCCGCAGGCGCCGTGACCGGGATCATGCGCTTGCGCATGGCGCGGGCAGCGGCGGCGATTTCCGTTGCCGTCTCGCCCCGCCGGGCCATGGCGACAAGGAAACCGGCGATTTCCTCCTCCGGCAACTCGGCATCGAACAGCATATCGAAAGCCGTTGCGGCCTGTTGCGCGTCGAGAGGCTGGCAGGGGTCGGGCAGGCGGGTCATGGTCGCTGCCTTAATCATGGGAAGGTGCCAGAGTCGAGATGGGATACGCGAAAGTCGCTATGGATGTGCAACAGCGTGGTACTGGGCGGTGCCATATCGCGCCGTCTACTTCCGGATTCGCAGGACCGATGGTGATCAATTTTCCGGCGTTGAGTGAAGCAGGAGGACAGGCGGCCGGACTGCCGGGGAAAGCGGTTCAGCCCGCCACACGTTCGCGGACCGGAATGCCGGCGATCCGCATGAAATTCGCCAGCATGTCGTGGCCATGTTCCGTGGCGATGCTTTCCGGGTGGAATTGCGCCGAATGAATCGGCAGGTCACGGTGCCGGAATCCCATGACCGAACCGTCTTCGCTGGTGGCGTTGACGACAAGGCTTTCGGGAATGTTCTCGACGATCAGCGAATGATAGCGGGTGGCCGTAAAGGGCGAAGGCAGCCCCTGGAACAGCCCGGTGCCATCATGCGTGACCGGCGATGTCTTTCCGTGCATCAGCCCGCCGCGCACGACCTGACCGCCGAAATGCTGGCCGATCGACTGATGGCCGAGGCACACGCCCAACAACGGCGCGCCGGCATCGGCGCAGGCGGCGACGAGATCAAGGCTGACGCCCGCTTCGTTGGGTGTGCAGGGGCCCGGCGAGAGCAGAAATGCCTGCGCGCCGGTGGAAAGGGCCTGGCCGGCGGAAATGGCGTCGTTGCGGACGACCTCAACCTGCGCGCCCAGTTCCATGAGGTAGTGGACGAGGTTCCAGGTGAAGCTGTCATAATTGTCGATGACGAGGATCATGCCGCGGCTTTAGCGCCGGATCGGAGGCAGGGGAAGAGTCGGGATTCCGGATCGACGGGAGAACTGTCCTGGACCTGCGAACGGCGACGGCTTGATAAACCGGATGCGCCTCTCCATATAGGGCGGTGCCGGGTTCGCCCGGCTATGGTGATAAATCGTATCGTGCAATAGGCGCAGCGGACCCGGGGGCGGTACCCGGCGGCTCCACCACATTCCCCGGTTTTCGGGGCGCGTGACGGGGCCGAACTAGGATCGACGTGTGTTGAAAAGCGGTGCCTTTACCCGGCCTGAGTACGCCGTAAAAAGGTTCAAAACTCACAAGTGCCAACGATAACGAGGCTCTTGCTCTTGCTGCGTAATTGATGGCCTCACGGCCTGACATTACTCAAAAAGAACGCGGTTGAACCCACCGGGCAACAGAAGGGAATTCAGCGGCCTCCGGAGGGGCCGGGCAACAGAACCCTCCGGACCTTTTCTCCCCATCCATTTGGCATGCTCCGGGCGCTGAGAGAGGGACGTTGTCCCTGCCATGGCGGGTTCCGGCGAATTGCGCTTCTGGCGCTGAAGTTCACTGGCCCGACCTATTTCTCGACCTTTATCTCGAACAATCTGGCCCAATTCTTCCCCGTGACGAACAGACGGTCGGTCCTCGCGTCATAGGCTATGCCATTGGCGACCGCCTCGCTGTCCCTGGCGCCGCTTGCCTGCAGGAGAGGGGCGATGTCGAGCCAGTCGATCACCGCGCCGGTGCGCGGATCAATCCGGGCGATATGGGTATCGTACCAGATATTGGCCCATATTTCGCCCTTCACATATTCCAGTTCATTGAGGCGGTCCACAGGACGGCCATTCCACGTCACGGTGATCCGGCGTTCCTCGGTCAGCCTTTCGGGGTCCAGAAAGCGAAGCTGCGCAGTGCCGTCGCTCATGATGAGGCTGTGCCCGTCCTGCGTCAGCCCCCAGCCTTCGCCCTCATAGCGGAACTGGGAAACCGGGGAAAAATCGTTCAGCTTCCACACGAAGCCCTGCCGGTGCCGCCAGGTCAGGCTGATCAACCGGTCCTTCCAGTTGACGATGCCCTCTCCGAAATAGGGGCGGGGAATGATCCGGTGGGCCAGCGCCTTGCCGCTCTTGAGATCGACCTTCCGAATCTCCGACTCGCCCTCCAGGCCCGTGCTCTCATACAGGGCGCCATCATGGTAGAAGAGCCCCTCGGTAAAGGCGCCGGGGTCGTGCGGATAGCTTCGGACGAGTTTCCAGCGCGTCTCCGCCTGCGCGGGAAGGATCAGCAGCCACGCGCCCAGCAGCGCGACGAAGACGTGCCTCATTCGGCGGCCTGGTCCGCCATGGCCGCGGCAAGCCAGCCTGGCAGGGCGGCGGGATCCATATCCTCCATCCGCCGCAATTCGATGGAGAGGCCAAGATCAGTCAGCGCAGCCTTCTGCCGCTTCTCGTCGGCCTGTGCCATCGGCACCGCGACCAGGCGCCGGCTCACCTTGTTGCGATAATGCATGCGCGCGGTGTTTTCCTGCCCCACATAGCATCCCTTGTCATAATCCACGCCACTCAGTTCGCCGGCATTGGTTTCCAGCCAGAGGAGCTGGTCCTGACCGAGTTCGCCCGCGCCTTCGAATATGCCGAGCGACAATCTGTGCGCCCGGAATGCCGCGGATGCATCGCCTTCATCCTGCGTTGCGATCCAGCGGTGGCCGAGTTCCGACAAGCGCGGATCGAACGGCTTGCCGGGCGCTTCGAGAGCCCAATGCACCGCCAGCACATCCTCCCGCATGATCGCCACCTTGCGCCGCAGCCGGTAGATCGTAAGTCGCTTCATCAGGGCATCCGCCTGAGCGCCCTCGCAATCGATGAGCACATCGTCACCCCCTGCCCAGAGGATGAAATCGAACAGCACCTTGCCCTGCGGCGTCAGCAGCGCGGTCCAGCGCGGCTCCCCCTCCTTCAGCTTCAGGACGTCGCGGGTGAGCAGGCCCTGCAGGAAGCTTTTCGCATCCTCGCCGGAAATTCTGAGGAGCGCGCGGTCGGTAAGGGTGGTGCCGGTCATCGGCTTTAGGTAGGACAAACGCCCATCATATCCAAGCCCACCCCAAGCTGGCGAGACCGACATGACTTTCGACCTCCTCCTGAAGAACGGAACCGTGCACACCCCTGGCGGCGCGGAAAGTGTGGATGTGGGCGTGAGCGGCGGCAGGATCGTCGCCATCGGCGCATCCCTGGGCGATGCGGGCGAAGTGATCGACTGCGCGGGCCTGGACGTGCTGCCGGGCTGCATAGACAGCCAGGTCCATTTTCGCGAGCCCGGGCTGGAGCATAAGGAAGATCTGGAATCGGGCAGCCGCGCCGCCGTGCTGGGCGGCATCACCGCCGTGTTCGAGATGCCGAACACAAATCCCAACACCGACACCGCCGAGCGGGTACGGGACAAGTTGAAACGCGCCCATCATCGTATGTGGTGCGACCATGCCTTCTATGTCGGCGCCACCGCGGACAATGCCGAGCAGTTGAAGGAACTGGAGCGGATACCCGGCACCTCGGGGGTCAAGATCTTCATGGGTGCCTCCACCGGCAGCCTGCTGGTCGACGATGACGACGCATTGTCCCGTGTCCTCGCCAGCGGCACCCGCCGCGTCGCCATCCATGCCGAGGATGAGGCACGGATGAACGCGCGCAAGGATCTGCGGGTGGAAGGCGATCCGTCGTCTCACCCCGTGTGGCGTGACGATGAAAGCGCGATGATCGCCACCAGGCGGATCATCGATCTTGCCCGCAAGGCGCGCCGGCGCATCCACATCCTGCATGTGACGACGCCCGCCGAACTGGAGTATATCGGCCGGAACAAGGATATCGCGACCTGTGAAGTCACGCCCCAGCATCTCACCCTGGCGGCGGAGGATGCCTATCCGCGTCTTGGCACATATGCGCAGATGAACCCCCCGATCCGCTCCGGCGCGCATCGCGACGGGCTGTGGCACTGGCTGAACCAGGGGGTGCCCGACGTTCTGGGCAGCGATCACGCGCCACATACGATCGAGGAGAAGGCGAAATCCTATCCCGCCTCGCCCAGCGGCATGCCGGGCGTGCAGACGCTGGTCCCGCTGCTGCTCAATCACGTGGCGGAGGGGCGGTTGTCGCTCCGTCGCTTCATCGAACTGACTTCTTCGGGGCCGCAGCGCGTCTTCGGCCTGGTGGGCAAGGGCCGCATCGCGATCGGTTATGACGCCGATTTCACCGTAGTCGACCTGAAGAAGCGCTGGACGGTGGGTGGCGACTGGCTGTCCTCCCGCTGCAACTGGTCGCCTTTTGAGGGGATGGACCTGACCGGCAAGGCTGTCGGCACCATCATCCGCGGCCATCGCGTCATGTGGGAAGATGCACTGGCGAATGAGGCAGTGGGTGAGTCTGTCCGTTTCGAAGCGACCGAGTTCGCCTAAACCGCTGCCAGGTGGTTGCGGCGGGCGGCGCTCAGGCCGTCCGCCGCGAACACGACAAGGCTGAGCCAGATCAATCCGAAGCTCGCCATCTGTCCCATCGTAAGCTTTTCGCCGAACAGCAGGATAGCGCACAGGAACTGGATGGATGGCGCCAGATATTGCAACAGGCCAAGCGTCGCCATGGGCAATCGATGCGCGGCGATCGCAAACAGGACCAAAGGAAAGGTCGTAACTGCGCCGGCTGCGATCAGCAGGGTGGTGGTGGGCACATCCTGTCCAAAGCTGGCGCCGCCGTGCATCGACAGCCAGAACAGATAGGCTATGGCCGGCGGCATCAGCAGAAAGGTCTCGACACCCAGTCCGACCATGGGGGCAACCGGCGTCATTTTCCGAATCAGTCCATAAAAACCGAAGGAAAATGCCAGCGCCACGCTGATCCAGAGCGTCGTCAGCGCCGTTGCGGCCATGATGGCGACGCCGACTGCGGCGATCGCCACCGCCGCCAGTTGTCCCAGCCTCAGCCGCTCGCCGAGCAGCAGCATGCCCAGCCCGACGTTGACGAGCGGATTGAGGAAATAACCCAGGCTGGCGGCGATGACATGCCCCGCGTTCACCGCCCAGACATAGGTCAGCCAGTTGATGCCGATCATGAGGGCCGATCCGGAAAGGGCGAAAAGGAGCCGCCGGTCGCGCAATATCGCTCCCACTTCGCGGAGGCTCCGTCGCGCCAGCAATAGCGTCAGGATCAACAGCAGCGACCACAGAATGCGCTGGCAGACGATCTCCACCGCATCCACATGATGCAGCAGCTTGAAATAGATCGGCAGCAGTCCCCAGGTGCCATAGGCCGCCACGGCCGCGAGCAGGCCTTGCCGCACCGCCTGTTCGGATGGGTGGAAATTATTCAGAGGACGCCTCCGCCCATGAACAGCCGCAGGGCGCCGAACGCCGCCACGATCAGGCAAAAATTACGCCCCCCGTTTTTCGTGGAGAACATGCCGACAAAGGCGCCGAACAATGCCATGGGCACCAGCAGCCAGTTCAGTGCCCCCAGCAGCGGAAAAACCGCCGGGATCATCAGAATCAGGGTGATGAGGCCAATCAGGGCTGACAGGATGTTGAACATGGCCGCACAAATGGCGAGTGAGAACGGCCGAAACAAGGCAAGATGCCGGGCCAGTTGATGCAGACTGGCCCGGCGTCCGGAAAAAATTCGCGATTCACCAAAATCCCTAACGGAAAATTAACCTCTACTCTTCATCCCTTGTTTACGAAGGAGTGAAGCGATGACGCCTGTTCGATCTTTCTGTGTTCTGGCGATGCTTGTCGCCCTGCCTCTGGCGGGTTGCGGCAAGAAAAAGGATGATCTGAACGCGCTCGATGCCCAGCTCACCAACAATGCGGTCGATGCGCTCGCCAACCAGATCGTGGTCGATCCCCGGCTTGCAGGCAGCTCCAATGCGGCCGCAAAACTGCCGGCGTTGAAGGGAGAGGCCGCGACGGCGCTGGCGGCCTCCGTGAAGCTGGCTGGCGGGTCGCTGCTTGCTACGCCCGCGCCCGCTCTGGGGGAGGCAAAGGAGTCCGAATCCGCGCTGGCTGCCGTGGCCGCCGAACAGAAGAAGCCGGGGGGCAATGCCCTTTGCCGTGAGCAACTGATCCATGGCGCGCAATGGGCCAGCCGCCTGCCTGAACCCTTTGCCGTTTATCCCGGCGCGCAACTCATGGAAGCTGCGGGCGCGGAAAAGGACGGTTGCACGCTGCGGGCGGCGACATTCGTCACGCCGGTGCCGTGGCAAAGCGTGATGGACTTCTATTATACCCAGGCTCGCCGCGCGGGCTTTGATGCCGAACACAGGGTGATGGGCGGCGACCATGTGCTAGGCGGATCGCGCAAGGATGACGGCAGCGCCTTCCTGCTGCTGTTCACCCAGGTGCCGGGCGGCAAGACGAGCGTCGACCTGTTGGCGGATAACGGCCGGTAGGACCGCGAGGCACCGCGCACTGGTCAGCTGCGCATCGCAGCGGCCGTCCGCCCGATTTCACGGCTCGCGCCTGAGGCCCAACAACCACGGCTTTACCCCGCGCGTCGGATGAGGCGTGCCGTCAAGCCGCCTTGCGCGGATGATACGGATCGGCTTGATGATCATCTGCCCCCGCATCGGTCCCGATCCGCAGCAGGTCGGTACGGCAAGGATTCGCTTCACCACATCCATGCCGCCAACGACGTGGCCGAAAGCGGCATAGCCGATATAATCGCCCCGCGCGTCCATGTTCGGCGTCGGCCCCACGGTGATGAAGAAATTGCCCATGGCGGAATTGGCGCGGTCGGGCCTCGCCATGGAAAGCGTGGCGTCTAGATGCCTGATCCCGGTCTGCGTCGTCGGCTCATGCCTGATGGGCGGCAGCGAACGGCGGGCGTCGGTGTCGATCCCGCCCTGGATCAGCCCCAGCCCTGGATCGCTCTTGCGCCGCGCCGCGCGATAGAAGGTCACGCAGTCGAAGCGCCCGTCATCGACATAGGTAAGGAAATTGGTGGAGGTTATCGGCGCCCGTCGATCGTCGGTCGCGACCACGATGGTGCCCACGGAGGTCTCTATCGCTACGCGGGTATGGCCGGGGGTGGGCCGGTTCGCGGGTAGCGCGAGGGCGGAACCGGAAGGCAGGGTGCCAAGAAGCAGGACAAGCGACAGGAGGGCAAAGCGCAGGACAGCAGGGATCATCGACAGGAAAGCACGCTCAATGAAAGGAGTTCCGCCCCAGGCTAGAGCCTGTGCAGGCCCGGCGCAACCGGGTGACAAGCACCCGTTCCACACACTTCTTCGCAGAAGAAGGCGCCGCCATGAGTCAGTTCATTCGGCGCAAGCGATCCTGGCCATGCAGAACAGGTAATCAGATTTCGTTGGAGTCCCCGTCCGTCTTTGCCGCATGCCGCACATTCGGATTTCCCGTCGTCGGGCATGCGGCGATGCCCGCCACCAGTATGTCGAGCGTATCGGCATAAATCTCTTCCACCAGCAATTCCGCTTCGGGATCGCGGTCGTGTCTGATCAGCACGTCAAGCATCAATAGGTTCGTTGCGATGAGCCGATGCTGCACCAGTTGCGGTGGAACGTCCGGCATGGCTCTTTCGATCAGCAGGAGAAGCTCGACCGTCACGGGCGTCAAGCTCATGGCCTGGCCGCGCAGGGCAATGGCGGGTTCGAATTGCAGGACCTGCCGCAGGAAGGAGGCGTAGCTGTGTTGGCCCCGCTCGTCCTGCTGTTCGAGAAGGGGGCGAAACAGGCAATCGAGCAGAGTGCGCAGATCCGCTTCCTTGCCTTTGACGCGCGCCGCTGCCAGCAGGGCGCTGCGACGCGCATCGATTGCCGGCAGCCGCCCTGTATAGATCGCGTTCACCAACCCGTCGCGTCCGCCGAAATGATATTGAACCGAGGCCGGATTCGACAAGCCAGCCGCGGCGCTGATCTCTCGAAGCGACACGGCGTCGAGGCCGCGCTCGCCCCATAAACGCTCCGCCACATCGACGATAACGGCGCGCGACTTGGGTCGTTTCACGGGGACAGCGGCAGGGCTCATGGCATTTCACCATATCCGCTTGCGCGCCCACGTCCAGTTTAATACACATGTTATAATTCTGGTGAGACGGTTGGCAATGCCGCATCTGCTGGTTCGAAAAAATTCACGGGAGGTGCCGCATGAAATTGGTGTTCACATCATTGGTTCTGTCGCTTGCCGCGTCCGCCCTGGCTGCTGAGCCGCGCACAACGCTTCCGCTTCCGGACAGGACATTCACCGGCACGGTCGGGCGGACGTTCCGGGAATCGTCATCCGCATCGCTTCCCAAGCCTGTCGCGGCGCCCAAAGGGGCACCCAATATCGTCGTCATCATGCTCGACGATGCCGGCTTCGGCCAATATGCGACTTTTGGCGGCGCGGTGCCTTCGCCTGCGATGGATCGGCTGGCGGCCGAGGGCTTGCGCTTCAATCGCTTCCATACGGCCGGTATCTGCTCGCCCACGCGCGCCGCGCTCCTGACGGGGCGCAATCCGCATAACGCGGGGGTCGGTATCGTCACCGAACTTGCGACCGGCTATGACGGCTATACGGGCATCATTCCGCAGAGTACCGTGCCTGTTGCCCGCATTCTTCGCGACAATGGCTATGCCACCGCCATGTTCGGAAAGAACCACAACACGCCGCCTGCCGAGGCCGGGCCTGCGGGGCCCTTCAATCACTGGCCGGGCGGCTTTGGCTTCGATTACTTCTACGGCTTCAACGCCTGGGGCACCAGTCAGCATCAGCCGTTGCTGTTCGAGAATAACCGGCCCGTGCCGCCTGTGCGCGACCCGGACTATCACCTCACCCATGATCTTGCGGATCGCGCCATCGGCTGGATCAGGAGCGTGAAGGCCGCCAGCCCCGACCGGCCCTATTTCCTCTATCTTGCTCCCGGTGCGACGCATGCGCCGCACCATGCGCCGAAGGCATGGATCGATCGCTTCAAGGGTCAGTTCGACAAAGGCTGGGACGCGTATCGGACCGCCGCCTTTGCAAGGCAGAAGGCGCTTGGCGTGGTGCCGAAGGATGCCGAGCTGACCCCGCGTCCGGCGGAAATTCCTGCATGGGACAGCCTGCCACCTGAAACGCAGCGCATCTTCGCTCGTCAGATGGAGGTGTTCGCCGGATTTGCCGCCCATACCGATGCGGAGGTGGGCCGGCTGATCGATGCCGTCCATGCGATGCCAGGGGGTGAGAACACGCTGATCGTCTATATTGCGGGCGACAATGGCGCGAGCGCGGAGGGCGGGGCGAATGGTACGCTGAACGAACTGGGGCCGGCAAACGGGTTGGAAGAGAAGGTGACGACCGCCGAACTGGCGGACCTGGGCGGTCCGGCCTATAACAACAATTATCCCGCCGGCTGGGCGTGGGCGGTCAATACGCGTTTTCGCTATTACAAACAGGTGGTGTCGCATCTTGGCGCGGTGCGCAATCCCATGGTCATGTCGTGGCCCGCGCACATTGCCGACAAGGGTGCGCTCAGAAGCCAGTTCACCGATGTGACGGACATTGCGCCGACGCTTCTTGCCGCTGCAGGCGTTACGGCGCCAACCAGCGTCGACGGCGTTGCGCAGAAGCCGCTGGACGGCGTCAACCTGCTCCCCGTGGCGACGGAGCCCCATGCGCCCGAGGTGCGGCAGCGCCAATATTTCGAGGTGTTCGGCAATCGCGCCATCTATGATCACGGCTGGATGGCATCGGCCCGGCTCGCAAACCCGTGGGAAGCCAACCGTGCCATGTTGGATCCCGATAAGGTTCATTGGGAACTTTACGATCTGGATCATGACTTTACCCAGGCCCATGATCTTGCCGCTCGCTGTCCCGAACGGCTCGAGCAGTACAAGAAACTGTGGTGGGAGGAAGCGAAGCGCAACAATGTGCTGCCGCTCGACTGGCGGGCAGGGGAAAGGCTCGCTAACCGCCCGCCGGACTCGCGGACCCATTTCGAACTGTATCCCGGTACGATCGGCATTCCCGAAACGATCGCGCCCAATATCCGCAACCGGTCATGGACCATCGCGGCGGACGGCAGCTTCACTGCGCGTGACAACGGCATGCTCATCACCCAGGGAGGCATGACGGGGGGCTGGGCCTTCTATCTGCGCGATGGACGGCCCGCTTTCGATTATAATCTTGGATTGGCGGCGCATTACCGCATCGTCGCGCAATCTCCGATTGCGGCAGGTACGAAGTCGCTGGTGGCGCGGTTTGATTATGAGGGCGCCCCGCAGGTCAGGGGTGGCGGGGGCGTACTGACCCTGCTCGCCGACGGGCAGGTCGTGGCGACCGGCCATCTCCCCCGGACACTTCCGGGGATTTTCTCGCTTAATGAAGGTCTCGACGTGGGGACGGATTATGGATCGCCTGTCGGCGACTATCCGTTTCCATCCGACTTCACCGGGATGTTGAGCGATGTTCGGATCGACCTGCGCTGATGCCGGGTTTTCGGACGCGGCGAGGGCGTTTTCTACTCTGATGGAGAGAATCAGTCGGCTCGGCAGGAGCAGTAAAACAGAAAATTGAAGCAGCAAAAGAAAGGCGGCAGCTTCATCGCCGCCGCCTTTCCTGATTCCTGCTTAGCAGCTTGAATTGCGGTCGATGGCGCGGCCGGCCAGGGCGCCTGCGCCAGCGCCGATGATGGTGCCGGGAGCCCGATCACCGTGGGTGTCGACCGCGCGGCCCAGCAAAGCCCCGGCGACACCGCCCAGCAGCAGGCCCGTCGTACCGCCCGACTTGCGGCAACGATAGCCGCGGTCATCGCGATAGGAGCGGTAGTCGCGATAATCGCGGCGGTCGGAATAGCGGACCCGCTCGTGACGGTCATAGCGATGCCAGCCGTCGTCGCGGGCGAAGGACGTTGCCGGAACCGCTGCGGAAAGCGTCGCGGCAGCAGCAGCGATGGCGAGCATGGTTTTGCGAATGGTCATGACTGGTCTCCTCTTACCTTGTCGTTGACCCGCTTATTCCACGCGGCACATGCGTCGATCCTGAACCGCTTTGTTATCAACGGTTAAGCTGAACGGAACTGGCCGTGCCGTGTCGATAAAGCAGGTTAAGCGCGAACGCGCCGCGGCCTTTCGGAATGGATATGGACCGGAAATCCCACCTTGCCGTCTTCAAATAGAGGAGGTCGGCACGCAGAACGGACAGCGCAGCGAATCGTCCCAGGATCCGGCGGAAGGACGCGACGACGTAACGCCGCCGGAAAGAGGTTTTCCCGGCGGCGATGAGGATCGCGCCGACGGTGGAACCCTGGAGCGCATAGAGAAGGCCGAGGATGACGACGCCAATCCCTTGGCACCACCGGTCAATATCCAAGCCGGGAGCTCGTCGAAGGGACGGAAGCAGCCTTATCGCTTGCTGTTTCTCAAGCCACGATCAACTGGAAAGCAGCGGGTAACGCATGCGCCAATCATCCAGCAAGGCCTCGATCGCGGCGATCTCCTGGAATGTGCCGGTCGGCGCGGCAGACCAGTTGCAATGAGGGTGCGTGGTACGGCTATAGAGGCGGATCGGCCCTACCAGCCTGCGCCAGTGATGCTTGCTGCGTCCATGATCGCGGACCATCCGGGCAATGATCATGTCGACAAGTTTGTCAGTCGTCATTTTCTTTCCCCTCGGCGCAGGGCCATTGTCCGGGCAGTTCCAGATAGGCCTCCAGCTCCCGCCAATGCCGGTCCCATCCTGGGCCGCGCCGTTCTTCCGGCACATGCGCCTCCACCATGCGTCTGGCTCGCGCCACGACATTGTCGCTGGGCGCGCGCAGACGGGCGAGAATGTCCCGGATACCGCCCGTCATGAAGATCGCCGCCGCATGGATCGCTGATAGAAGCAGCCATGCCGGCTTTCAACAACTCCGAAGTGCGGGAAGCTCAGCGTCTCAAGGGCCGGGGGAAAGCGCGCTTTCGCTTTGTCGTGAAGCAGAGCGGGAGCGCAGTGCGAAGGCTACCTTGCTTTATGGCGTCTGATACTGGCGGCTATCCAGCCCGGGATCGGAGTTGGGCCTTCGCTTTGGGTCGGAGGGTTCGTGGTCCCTCATCAGGCGAAAAGGCCCGTGTGTCCGGGCATTGGAAACAGAAAACACATATTTTCCAGACCTTTAAACAAAAAAATCCAGAAATTTCTCGAAACTGTCATTTTTAGGGTTGCCTGAATCTGCTGGCCCACCTAGATGCCCCTTCACCGACGCGGCGCTGCCCCACTGGGACGGCGGAAGCGGCGGTCGCCGACATAGACGGACGCTGGTCCCCCGGAACGCAAGGAACGGGGTGGGATAGCTGTCCGGTTTATGTTGTGAGGTTCTTTGACATTGTAGATTGATGAAGGGACATGTGGGCGGCGGCTCCGGGTTCTGGCGGCTTCTGGGCGTCGGATATTCGGTTAAAGCAAGCCATTACTCACAATGTCCTTACACACCATGTAAGATTTGTGCAGGAATGGCTCCTAGAAATGAGCGGTTCTATCTTGGGATTATTCCTCCTG
>NZ_JBEGHS010000022.1:0-1298 GCF_040676365.1 Sphingobium sp. LMA1-1-1.1 | reverse complement strand
TGAGGTGGTGTCGGCAATTCGGACAGGGTGATAAGCTCATCCCGACCTGAAGGAATGGACGGGAATGAAGACGACGAGAAAGCGCTACAGCGCCGAGTTCAAGGCGAAGGTGGCGATGGAAGCGATCCGGGGCGATCTGACGCTGGCGGAGTTGGCGGCCAAACATGGCATCCACCACACGATGATCGGGGCATGGAAGCGGCAGGCGATGGAGGGCATGGCCAGCCTGTTCGATAATGGCGATCAGAGCTCAAAGGCTGCCAGTGAAGCGGAAATCGAGAAGTTGCACGCCAAGATCGGGCAATTGCTGGTGGAACGCGATTTTTTGGCGAAAGCCTCCGGTCGATGAGCGTGGCCTGGAGGCGATCGAGGATCGAGCCGGCACATCAGCACCTGTCGATCGCGATGCAGTGCCGCCTGCTGTCGATCAGTCGGTCGTCCTATTACTACACGCCGGTGCCGGAAACCGACGAGACGCTGGCGCTGATGACGGTGATCGACGAGACGTTCATGGAATACCCGTGGTACGGTAGCCGGCAGATGGCGCGGCATTTGCGGCGTCTGGGCCATGCGATCGGCCGTCGCCGGGTCCGGCGGCTGATGGCGAAGATGGGGCTGGCGGCAATTTACCAGCGTCCTCGCACGAGCGATCCGCATCCCGAGCATCGGATTTATCCCTATCTGCTGCGCAATCTGGAAATCACGCGCCCCAACCACGTCTGGTGCGCGGACGTGACCTATCTGCCCATGCGCCGGGGCTTCCTGTATCTGGTCGCCATCATGGACTGGGCAAGCCGCAAGGTGCTGGCCTGGCGGCTATCGAACACCATGGATGCCGGCTTTTGCGTAGCGGCCCTGGAGGAGGCGCTGGCCCGTTTTGGTAAGCCCGATATCTTCAATACCGATCAGGGTAGCCAATTCACCAGCAATGCCTTCACCGGTGTGCTGCGCGCAGCCGAGATCAAGATCAGCATGGACGGCCGGGGACGCTGGATGGACAATGTCTTCATCGAACGGCTCTGGCGGTCTGTGAAGTACGAATGCGTCTATCTGCACGCCTTCGAAACCGGATTTGAACTGCGCGCCGGCCTTGGCCGATGGTTCGCATATTATGACAACCATCGCCCGCATTCACGCCTTGCGGGCAAAACCCCAGGCGAGGCATATGGGCAAATCGGCGCTTCAAATCCTGGGGGGCATGCCCCCCAGGATTTGATCACCCAAATGGCGGCATAAAACGACATCCGCGATGAGCTTAACTTAGCCGCCAACCTGTCCAAGAAGGCGAGGCCACCTCA
>NZ_JBEGHS010000021.1:0-1603 GCF_040676365.1 Sphingobium sp. LMA1-1-1.1 | reverse complement strand
ATGAAGATCCTTGTGCCCGTGAAGCGGGTGATTGACTATAATGTGAAGCCGCGCGTGAAGGCGGATGGGACGGGCGTCGATCTGGCGAACGTCAAGATGTCGATGAACCCGTTCGACGAGATTGCGGTTGAGGAAGCCATTCGCCTGAAGGAAAAGGGCGTGGCGACCGAGGTTGTGGCTGTGTCGATCGGCGTTGCCAAGGCGCAGGAAACGCTGCGCACCGCGCTCGCCATGGGCGCCGATCGGGCGATCCTGATCCAGACCCCAGATGATATCGGCTCTGATGTCGAGCCGCTGGGCGTGGCCAAGCTGCTCGCCAAGGTGCAGGAAGAGGAAGGCGCTGGCCTGATCATCCTGGGCAAGCAGGCGATCGACGACGACAGCAACCAGACGGGCCAGATGCTGGCCGCGCTGCTGGGCCTGGCGCAGGGCACCTTCGCCAGCAAGGTCGAGGTCGAGGGCGACAAGGTCAGCGTCACGCGCGAAGTCGACGGCGGGCTGGAGACGGTGAAGCTCAACACGCCGGCGATCATCACGACTGATCTGCGCCTCAATGAACCGCGCTATGCTTCGCTGCCCAACATCATGAAGGCGAAGTCGAAGCCGCTCGCGACCAAGACGCCCGCAGACTATGGCGTGGATATCTCGCCGCGCCTGGAGACGATCAAGGTGGTCGAACCGGCCAAGCGTTCGGCTGGCGTGAAGGTGGCCGATGTCGATGAACTGGTCGCGAAGCTCAAGGCTCTGGGAGTTGCAGCATGACAAAGACGCTCGTTTGGGTTGAACATGAGGGCGGCGCAGTCAAGGACGCGACGCTTTCCGCCGTCACCGCTGCATCGAAGCTGGGTGAAGTGCATCTGCTGGTCGCGGGCCAGGGCGTCGGGGGCGTTGCCGCCGAAGCAGCGAAGATCGCCGGCGTGGGCAAGGTCCATGTCGCGGACGACGCAGCCTTCGGGCATGCGCTGGCCGAGAATGTCGCGCCGCTGGTCGTCGAATTGATGGGCAGTCATGACGCGTTCGTCGCGCCTGCCACCAGCAACGGCAAGAACATCGCGCCGCGCGTGGCGGCTCTGCTCGACGTGATGCAGATCAGCGACATTCTGTCGGTCGAGAGCGAAGACAGCTTCACTCGTCCGATCTATGCCGGCAACGCGATTGCAACCGTCAAGTCGAAGGATGCGAAGAAGGTCATCACCGTCCGCGGCACTGCTTTCGAGAAGGCGGCCAAGGAAGGCGGCAACGGCGTGGTGGAAGCCGTGGCTTCGACCGGGGACAAGGGGCTGTCATCCTTTGTCGGCGCGGAGATCGCGAAGCTGGAGCGGCCGGAGCTGACCTCGGCCAAGGTGATCGTGTCGGGTGGCCGCGCGCTGAAGGACAGCGAGACGTTCGAGGCGACCATCTTCCCGCTGGCGGACAAGCTGGGCGCGGCGGTGGGTGCTTCGCGCGCTGCTGTCGATGCGGGCTATGTGCCCAACGACTATCAGGTGGGGCAGACCGGCAAGATCGTCGCGCCGGAAGTCTATATCGCCGTCGGCATTTCCGGGGCGATCCAGCATCTGGCGGGGATGAAGGATTCCAAGACCATCATCGCCATCAACAAGGA
>NZ_JBEGHS010000020.1:0-2040 GCF_040676365.1 Sphingobium sp. LMA1-1-1.1 | reverse complement strand
TCGCTTCCATCGCCACCTTCGCCTTGAACTCGGCGCTGTAGCGCTTTCTCGTCGTCTTCATTCCCGTCCATTCCTTCAGGTCGGGATGAGCTTATCACCCTGTCCGAATTGCCGACACCACCTCAGGGTGCCTCCAGTGATGACGGTGATGTCGGGCCGGTCACCCTCGGTCAGTTGCACGCGTTTCAGCAGATGCTTGAACTCGAAATCGGCTGCCGGCATCGAATAGCCGATGAACACCCAGTCTGTGGCACGCCTGTCCGCTCCGTTCCGGCAGGCGCTGAGCGCGCGCGGCCTTGGCTGGGCTGTCGGCATTCCCCGGCACCAAAAGGTCTACCCGGCCGACGTGCAACTGATCTCCGTCCGCACTTCTGCCAAAGTAGTGCTAAGCCCCGCCACCAGCAGTTCGCCATAGAAAGCCCCGCTTCGACCAAGCGAAGCGGGGAGTCGGTATGTCGGAGATAATCATCCATATGGGTCGAAGTCTATTTAGCTGACTTTCCGATTGCAGCCGTCGCTACTTCTTCGTCCTGGGTGGATGTTCCGCCGCTGATCCCCAGCGCGCCGATAACATGACCGTTTAACAATATCGGGACGCCGCCCGCCAGCGACACGATTCAGGTACACTGGTATAGCTCATCGCCGCCTTGCCAGCGAAATCTTCAGAGAAGGCCTTGGTTGGCCGCCGATATCGTGCTGCGGTCTTTGCCTTGGATGCGGCCAGTGGGATGGAACCCATTTGGGTTCCATCCATGACTTCGAGCAGAATCGGCTCTCCGGAAGGAATCGCTACGGCGAAGGCCATGGTTAGACCGCGCTTTTCCGCCTCTTGGTGAGCGGCATCGACGATCATGCGCGCCTGGCCCAATGTTATCGCCGGGCCGTAGGGGCCAGGGATCTGTTGTGCAACCAGACTATCTGCGCAGAGCAACAACGCGGCCGCTAAGAGAAGCTTGTTTGGCAATTGCGAAGACTTTCCTGATCCTTAGAAGGCCATGATGAACGGCTGCCGTGAGAGCGGGCTTACTTACTCGTTTGACGGTTGAAGACGATGGCCTGCATATTGGGATAGAAGGCATGAAGTGCCGTGCTCTTGCCGTCGACCTTCTGCGCGACGAGAGAGATTTCGTGGCGGCCCTTCGCCAGAGGGAGGACGAAGGACCCGTCGGCGGACTGACGATCGGGCTGATATTTTCCGTCGATCTGAGTCACCTGCGCGCCCAGATTCACGCGCTTGATGACAATTGGGTCGTGATCGTCGACCGCGATGGAGGCGCGGACCGAGCAGGGGCAACCGTCTGCGGTGATGGTCGCCAGGCCGCTGGTGAACTGGATCAGAACGTCGGAGTCTTGGGCGAGGTTGACGACGACCTTGCCGAGGGTCGTCACGCTGTCGCCGTTGATCATGATATGCTTGCGGTTCGGGGTGCTGAAGAAAGACATGGTGGCACCTTCTACGGCGTAGGAGTCGGGAAGCTCGTCGTGCCCCGGGTGCGCCATGGCGGACGAAGCGGCCAGGGCGAATGACAGAACGGAAGCCGACAAGATAGTCTTGAAATTCATCGTAATTCTCCCCGCTGGAAATAGTTCGATGTCTGATGTGATGTTAAATTCATCCAACGGAAATATAAAAGCAATTGTCTGTTGCTTTGGGTGCTATGCCTGTTCGTTATGGCCGCATGGTTCCGCGGGCCTGCGGCGCTGGCCGACAGGGTCAAAGGCGGTGCTTCACGGGGATCGCCTCGCCGACTGGCTCGTCCTCGACCATGTCGCTTGCCAGCGCCAGTCCCGCGCGGCCATGGGCCGGCGTGTGTGCGGGCGCCTTGGGATGGGGCACATAGTCCGGTTCCTCGACCTCCAGCATCCCTTCCCATTTGGTGATGACGGAGGTGGCGATGGCATTGCCCAGCACATTGGTCGCGGTACGGCCCATGTCCATGAAATGGTCCACCGCCAGGATGAAGGCGACACCCTCCACCGGCAGGTCGAACTGGCCCAGCGTCGCCGCGACCACCACCAGTGATGCCCGCGGGACGGCGG
>NZ_JBEGHS010000019.1:0-4383 GCF_040676365.1 Sphingobium sp. LMA1-1-1.1 | reverse complement strand
CGGGAAGCGCACGTACATCATCACCGCCAGCCGGATCACCTCGCGCGACGAGTTGAAGTAGCGGAACGGATTGTCAGGCTTGGAGCGGCTCATGCCCCTACTTTAGCAGCGCCCAGAGCAACGCGCCGTTTTGCTCTGACAGAGCCCTGGCTCCTGTGCTATCTTACTACGTTGGAGGCGTCAGCGTCCGGTCGTGTTCCCCGCCGGCATCGAACAGCTTGGATCCTTTAATTTTGCCAGAAGCATCAAGCGTCAGGTGCACGTTGTTCATGCTGCGATTCTGCCAATGCCAACCGTGGATGCCCGTAAACGGCGCGACATAGCGGCCTGCCTGCCGGTCGCCCTTGGTGATTGCATAGCTTTCAGTCAGCTCTTCGCCACCGTCGAAGGGATGGGCGTGCATGTCATAGTTGAGCGGTCCTGATCCCGACCAGTGGAAGTGTATCGGCTGCCCCTCATCGACCACATATTTAAGCTCAATGCCTTCAAAGGGTTTGAGTTCGAATTCCCAATGGTCGCTGGCGCCTGGCTCGGGGGGCAGGGGCGTCTGGCTGGGCGTGAACGTACCTTGGCGTTTCAGGCCCCGTTCCAAGAACTGGTTGGCTCCAGCGGTTGCAATACTGGAAAGGCCCGTTACGTTTCCGACGCCCGTCGGATCGATGCCGGTTTCGGCTGGAAGCACGAACAGGACGACAATTGCTGCGCCAATGGCGAGCGTCGCCGTGGCTCCAATGACGAGCGCGCGCCGGGAGGGGCGCACGGGTTCAATTTCAGTCATGATTCAAGATACCTCGCAATTTGATAACCGGCGAGAAATATGCCCGCGGCGATCAGCGCCAGATTGGCGGTAAACGCCCCGTTTCGAAAGCTGGGCGTGCCGCGCCAGAGGCCGAGCAGCATAAGGACAAAGGCCAGGACCAGGCACTGCCCAATCTCGACCCCGATGTTGAAGCTGATGAGGTTGGTCAGCAGCCCATTTCTGGGCAACGAAAGTTCGGTCAGCTTGGTCGCGAGGCCAAGGCCATGAACCAGGCCGAATGCAAGAACGGTCGCTTTGGTATTGATGGAGATACCGAGTTTCCGGAGGCCGCCGATATTCTCGATGCCCTTATAGGCGACCGATAGCCCGATCACTGCATCGACCAAATGGGTATTCGCGCCAAAACCCAGCAACACGCCCAGCAGCAGCGTGGTCGAATGGCCGATGGTGAACATCGACACGTACAGGACGACATCCTTCAGGCGATAAAGATAGAAGACCACCCCGATCAGGAAGAGGATGTGGTCGTACCCGGTCACCATATGCTTGGCGCCCAGATAGAGAAACGGCAGGATCGCCGGACCGTCGGTGGCCAGGACGAAGGCCTTGTCGCCTTCGGCCACGTCGTGGGCCAGGGCGGTCACTGACCAGAATGCCAGCGCCATGGCGGCGAGGGGAAGCGTCCACCGCCTCATGAGGCGTTTTCAGGCCCTTTGGTCCCCGTTGGCGCGAGGCTGGCCGGCGACTTCATATAGGCCTGATGGCAGGCGCTGCAGACATTATACAACGCGCCGCCCACTTCCAATACCTCGTTGACGTTCTTTGCTGCCGCTGCCTGTGCGGCCAGTCCGGCGGCGTCCGAGAGGCCTTGCGCGAATTCCTGCCAGTCCTGGCCGCGGCCTTTGGCATAGGCCGGTGTTCGCAAAAGTGCGGCATATTGCCCAACCCGTTCCGCAGCCTCGCGAGTTCGGGTCCATTCCGCATCGTTACGCGGCCGAATTTCGTGATTTCCGGTCTCATCGCTGACATATTGGACGGCGTTCCAATAGCTTTTGGCGGACGGATCGACTTTCTCCACCATCAGCTTGTGCACGTCAGCCGGCGGCGCGTCCGCCGAGGGCTGGTCCGTCTTGCGGTCGCAGCCGCCTACGAACGTCATCCAGAATGCAAGTGCGATCAGCCTTTTCTTCATGCCTGTCTCCTGGTGTCTGTCGTGCGATGGACGAAAGCTTTGTCCCTTGTCTCATTCATACCCGGCTTGCCGGTCTGCGCCGCCGCGCCAAAGGCAATTGCAGTGACGCTGGCGGTACAGTGCTGTCAGGGCACGGGCGCTCTCCGTCTGGGTCCGTCTGGGCAGCGTGGCGGTACAAGCCTGCTCGCTCAGAAGCTGTAGCGGATCCCCATCCGGAAGGTGCGCGGCTCGACCACCCGACTGAGGCGACCTTCGGTGGGCGCGCTGTCAAAGCCCGGAATATAGGATTCATACCAATAGGCGATGTCCTTGTCGCGACTGTCGAAGAGGTTGAGCACTTCGCCGAAAACCTCGAGATGAGGCGGTTTCCATGCTCCACGTAGGTTGATGATGGTGCTGCCCTTGTCACGGGCGCTATTATCCTCAATCAGCGGATAGGGACCCAGATGGCGGAGGCGGACGCTGCCGCTCCAGCGGTCGAACATGGCCGAAATGCCTGCTGAAGCGGCGTTTTCAAAGGCATTGGGAATGCGGTCACCATTGTCGTAGCGCGACCGGCTGGCGGTATAGTTGGCATCCAGGGCCAACCAGGGCAGGGGTCGCCAGAAGCCCACCAGCTCGTAACCGCGCCGCTTGCTGGCGCCGGTGGGCTCCACCGCATTGGAGTCTCCCACGAAGCGCAGCTCGCTCCCGACATTCAGCCAGTAATAGGTTGCGGTGAGGCTGAACGGACCGGTCTGAAAGCGAGCGCCCAGTTCCTTGCCGGTGCCCCGGACCAGGACCGGGACGGGCGACGCGGTATTCACCGCCCCGCGCACGTCATTTGAATGGAACCCCCGGCCCCAATTGGCGTAGAATTCGAGCGATGGGACAGGAGAGTAGGCCAGCGCCAGCTTGGGCGAGAGGATGGCATCATCGCCGCGCCCCGCGCCAAGCGCTGCGGCAACATCGTCGCGCGCTCGTACGATGTAATGATAATAATCCCCGCGCAGGCCGCCGATCACCCGCACGCCTGGCAAAGGGCGAAGCGTGGCTTCGCCATAGATCGCACCCGAGGATTCGGTGACGTCGTAGGATCCCAATGATTCCTTGAAGCTTCCGGCGTCGGTGTGGTGGACCCCGACGGGGCCGATCGTATCATAGCGGTTTTCGGTGCCGATGCTGATGTCGAGCGAGGGAGAGATCTCCCATTTTTTACGGCCCGTCATCCCCAGGATGACGCGCTTGTCGAACTGCAGAATCTGGGCGCTTGATCCATCGGCATTGGCATAGGTCGGGTTGGAGCTCATCGCCCAGTCATAATATTGACCATAGACGTTCGCCGACCAACTCTCCCCACTAAGCGCCGCATTGGCAACAACGCGGGTGGTTTCCCCGCGCGCTGTCGGATCGGGCGAGCAGAAGGCATCGGCGCAGATCGAGGAGCCGATGATGCGTTCGGGGATCTGCTCGGTCGGCCGCCATGTGCCACGATAGCCGTGCAGGCTGAGGTCCAGTTTGCCAAGACCGATCACGGCTGCATATTTGGCAAAGGCCGAATAATGGCGCAGCTTCTCGGGCTGCTGCCAGGGGCCGTCATAGATCTTGAACTGCCCGACAAGGGTCAAGTCGCCGCCGCCGACATTGCCGATCGTCCCGCCCGCCGCGAGTCGCCGCCAGCCATAGGAGCCGAGTTCGGCCGAGACCCAGGGCGCGTCGATCTTTTCAATGGTTGTCAGGGCGGCCGATCCAGCCATCGCGAAATCGCCGCCGTCGGCGCGATAAGGGCCTTTGCGGTAATCTTCCCGGTCAATGACCTCGGGGATCAGGCCGTTGAGGTCGAGATAGCCCTGGCCATGGCCGTGGCTGCGAAAATTCATCTGCACGCCGTCGATATAGGTGGTGAAGTCCGATCCGTGATCGAGGTTGAATCCGCGCAGGAAATATTGGTTTGCCTTGCCGCTGCCCGAATGCTGCGCGGCGATCATGCCCGGCACGGCTTCGAGGAGTTCGGCCACGCGCAGGAGCGGACGGATGAGCAGGTCGGAGCCTGCGACGCTACCCTCGCTCGCTGCGCCCGCGACACCGATCTTGCTCTCGCCTCGCCCAAACACGACGATGTCGGCATCGGCCCTTGCGGCAAGAACGGTTGTATCGACCGGAGCAGCGGCGTCGGCTGGCGTGAAGGACAGGGGAGAGGCGCCGACGGCCAGGCAAGCTGCCGCCAGTTTACGGATGTGGTACATGAAGGTTCCTCGTTGATTTCCGCTGCGAAGTGACCCTGGATTTTAAGCGGAAGCTGTCGTTTCCTGTTTCCTTTCTTGTCTGAGGTATGTGGCGAGGGCGCACCCAGGGAGCCATGCCGGCGAGCACGTCATCACGATCGACGAGGTGATGCTTGAGTGCGGCGGCCACGTGGACGGCCACCAGCAGGATACCGCTCCAGCCGAGC
>NZ_JBEGHS010000018.1:2500-5398 GCF_040676365.1 Sphingobium sp. LMA1-1-1.1 | reverse complement strand
GCAAATATTGTGGATGGGTATTGAAGCGCGAGCTGTAATGCCTGGCGACGCCCTACTCTTCCGGGGCTTGAGCCACAGTACCATCGGCGCAGACTGGTTTCACGTCCGAGTTCGGGAAGGGATCGGGTGGGTCACAGACGCTATGGTCACCAAGCAATAGAGCTTGCGCTTCGTTTTTTAATCGATGTTTTCCGTGCAGATTATCTGGCTGTTTGATCACCACATTTGCTGACGTTTGCTGGAATATCCAGTGTTGTCATTGATGGTGGGACTCTCAGGCGCGATCAGAGCAATTAGGACCGGTTAGCTCCATATGTTACCACACTTCTACATCCGGCCTATCAAGGTCGTGGTCTACGACCGCTCGAAGAAATCTTATCTTGAGGGAGGCTTCCCGCTTAGATGCTTTCAGCGGTTATCCCGTCCATACATAGCTACCCTGCTGCGCCCTTGGCAGGACGACAGGTACACCAGAGGTATGTTCAACCCGGTCCTCTCGTACTAGGGTCAACTCCTCTCAAATTTCGACGCCCACGGCAGATAGGGACCAAACTGTCTCGCGACGTTCTGAACCCAGCTCACGTACCACTTTAATTGGCGAACAGCCAAACCCTTGGGACCTGCTCCAGCCCCAGGATGTGATGAGCCGACATCGAGGTGCCAAACGATTCCGTCGATATGAGCTCTTGGGAATCATCAGCCTGTTATCCCCGGCGTACCTTTTATCCGTTGAGCGATGGCCCTTCCACGAGGGACCACCGGATCACTATGACCGACTTTCGTCTCTGCTCGACTTGTCAGTCTCGCAGTCAGGCGGGCTTATGCCATTGCACTCTAACAGACGGTTTCCAACCGTCCTGAGCCCACCATCGCGCGCCTCCGTTACTCTTTAGGAGGCGACCGCCCCAGTCAAACTACCCGCCACAGAGGGTCCCTGCACCGGATAACGGTGCGAGGTTAGACATCAGAAAACAACAGGGTGGTATTTCACCTATGGCTCCACGACAACTGGCGTCATCGCTTCAAAGCCTCCCACCTATGCTACACAGTTCTTTCCTAATGCCACTCTGAAGCTGCAGTAAAGGTGCACGGGGTCTTTCCGTCTAACCGCGGGTACTCCGCATCTTCACGGAGAATTCAATTTCGCTGAGCATATCCTGGAGACAGTGGGGAAGTCGTTACGCCATTCGTGCAGGTCGGAACTTACCCGACAAGGAATTTCGCTACCTTAGGACCGTTATAGTTACGGCCGCCGTTTACCTGGGCTTCAATTCAGTGCTTGCACACCTCCTCTTAACCTTCAGGCACCGGGCAGGCGTCAGGCCCTATACGTCGTCTTGAAGCCGACTTAGCAGAGCCCTGTGTTTTTGCTAAACAGTCGCTACCCCCTGGCCTGTGCCCCCCACAAAAAGTTGCCTTCATGTGGGGCCTCCTTCTTCCGAAGGTACGGAGGCAATTTGCCGAGTTCCTTCAGGATACTTCTCTCAAACGCCTTGGTATACTCTACCATTCCACCTGTGTCGGTTTAGGGTACGGTCTATACGGTGGGGCTATTTCCTGGGACAACTTCCCTGCCCGGACCAATCCAATAAGGCCGAACAAGTTACGCCATCCGTCACACACCACCAGGCCCACGAATATTAACGTGGTTCCCATCGACTACCCCCTTCGGGCTCGTCTTAGGGGCCGGCTTACCCTGCTCAGATTAGCTTTAAGCAGGAACCCTTGGAATTTCGGCGACAGTGCATCTCACACTGTTAATCGCTACTCATGTCTGCATTCGCACTTCCGATACCTCCACGACCCATTACCAGATCGCTTCAACGGCCTACGGAACGCTCCGCTACCGCGTGATCGTAAACGATCACACCCTAAGCTTCGGTGCACGTCTTGAGCCCCGTTACATCTTCGCCGCAGGATCTCTTATTTAGACCAGTGAGCTGTTACGCTTTCTTTAAAGGATGGCTGCTTCTAAGCCAACCTCCTGGTTGTTTTGGAAATCCCACATGCTTTCCCACTTAGACGTGACTTGGGGACCTTAGCTGTAGGTTAGGGCTGTTTCCCTTTTGACGACGGACCTTAGCACCCGCCGTCTGTCTGCCGGACTAGACTCGTTGGTATTCGGAGTTTGGTTAGTATTGGTAGATCTCGCGACCCCCGCAACCATCCAGTGCTCTACCCCCAACGGCAATCATCCGACGCTCTACCTCAATAGATTTCGCGGAGAACCAGCTATTTCCCGGCTTGATTGGCCTTTCACCCCTAAACACAACTCATCCGATAATTTTTCAACATTAAACGGTTCGGCCCTCCAGTGCGTGTTACCGCACCTTCAGCCTGGTCATGCCTAGATCGCCGGGTTTCGGGTCTAATGCATCGAACTCATGGTCGCCCTATTCAGACTCGCTTTCGCTGCGCCTACACCTAACGGCTTAAGCTTGCTCGATACACTAAGTCACAGACCCATTATGCAAGAGGTACGCGGTCAGGTCTCAAGGACCCTCCCACTGCTTGTAGGCATCCGGTTTCAGGTACTGTTTCACTCCCCTCATCGGGGTGCTTTTCACCTTTCCCTCACGGTACTGGTTCGCTATCGGTCATGTACGAGTATTTAGGCTTGGAGGGTGGTCCCCCCATGTTCAGACAGAGTTTCACGTGCTCCGCCCTACTCAAGTCCTGATGTTTCGCTTTCACATACGGGGCTGTCACCCGCTATGGCGCCACTTTCCAGAGGCTTCTGTTAACTAAACACCAGGCACTGGCCTGGTCCGCGTTCGCTCGCCACTACTAACGGAATCTCGGTTGATGTCTTTTCCTCCGGGTACTGAGATGTTTCAGTTCCCCGGGTTCGCTTCACCAAAGCCTATTTTATTCAGCTTAGTGATACCTCTCCCATTT
>NZ_JBEGHS010000017.1:0-6067 GCF_040676365.1 Sphingobium sp. LMA1-1-1.1 | reverse complement strand
CGATGTGTAGTCCGTTCGAACCCCAATCGCTGCCGCCATCGCGAGCCTCCTCTTGCTCGCTGCAACGAATCAGAAAATTAGCACCTTGGGAATCCAACCGTGAGTCAGAACCCGCGCACGTCGGTATTAGAGAGTAGCCAAGAGAGCTTCTATCCTCTTTCTATATTTGTCCGGCGCAAAACGAGCTGCCTGCACCAAGCCATTTTCCGCCAGTTTCGTCGCAAGATGGGTATCTCGTTCCAGCTTCAGCATCGCGTCGACCAATTCTGCTACACTAACTGGGTCAACTAGTAGCCCCGCATTACCGATGACCTCTGGCAGGCTTCCAGCGGTGGAACCAATTACGGGAGTTCCCAATGCCATAGATTCGAGCACGGGCAAGCCAAAACCCTCATAAAGCGATGGGAATATTACCGATCTTGCATTCCTGATCAGCGCCATCAATTCCTTCCGAGGCAGATGCTGCAACAGAATACAACGCCCGCCAGCACCCTCACTATAGCGTTTTATCTTCTCCCACAGATCGTCGCTGGCCCAACCTGGAGAAGCTACCAAAACGAGTGGCAGGTTGATGCGTGCATCACGATGTGCCTCTATGATCCGCCCGACATTCTTCTTCGGCTCCACCGCGCCAAAGAAGAGGAAATAGCCGCGGTTCGTCAGACCTGCCGGAAGATCGAGAAAACTTGCCGCTTTCGGCTGATGCCAGAATACCTCTTCCAATGACTGATATGTATTTACGACTAAGTCAGGATCAACGTTCATCTGTTCAATAATGTCCGACCGCGAACGTTCCGATACAGTCAGGATACGGTCTGCATTATTTGTGATTTCATTACATAACCGCCGCATCCGGTTTGGATTGCCCAAGACCAGTTCCGGTCGGATCAATGGTACAAGATCGTGAATTGTGTAAATATTCCGCGCGGCGCGCACCCGCAGCGGCACGGGGCAAGTCCAATGAGCCAGATCAATACCGGGAATGTCCACTTCCGTGAAACGCCCGAAACGCCGGAATGCAGCCACAGCGTTCGCGAATAATTCGCGTCTATACCATGCGTTCTGCACCGGCAAGCCCTCTTTATCTATCGTCAGCACCGTTTGATGGAGGCGAGGATTGAGGATGTTACGAACAGCTCCGCAATAGCGTCGGACCGCACGAAATGACCGCTTGCCTTGCTCTGGCCGCTGCAACGTCTGCACCAGTGTAGGATGGTCTCCGTAGGGAATCGGCCCTTCCCAATTATTACCTAATATTATATCAACATCATGCCCACATCGAGCGGCCTGCATGATGAAGTTACGCGCATAGGTCGCGATCCCTGTTCCCGTCGGGAGGGCGATGTTAAGCCCATCTACAAGTATTCGCACGAAATTTTCCTATTATTGTGAAGTATTTTGGCTAAAATATATGTACATAAGTCGACAGCCTTTTCGCTCCGAAGAGATATCTTATAGGGGTGCCGTTAATCAGTAAGCTGCGTGCCACTCATTTCCGAAAGAGGTTGACCTATTTCTCCCCCCAACAAGCTTCGTTTCCCTATGCCATGAAATCAACTACAGTGAATGATACCCTGCGAAGTCCGATACCCAAAAGTCGGATATCCTGATTAATGCCTAACTCTGCTGGCGATTTTAATTCAGAGAAATTAAATTCAAGATTGATTAATCCATTGATGTTCGGAGTACTGGTATGAACTAATATTACCTCCACAGCGGGTGCCATTAATCCGGGGAATTGCGTTACCTCTATGTTGTTAACTCTGACCATTCCGTGTCCCGATGGTGCGGAGCCTTGCATGCTTGGGCCGAGGAAAAAGTGCACTTCAATCTTTACCGACCTTATATGTGGAGCAAAATGAAATTCCAGTCGAGTTCTAGCGCCTTCAGACCAAACGCCCCACTCTTCGACGAACGAAATACCTTCTACCGCAAATAATCGACCATATTCCGACATATAGAATGATGAATCTCCTTCTATTGTTGGTACGGCATGAATATTATAGTTGAAATTCCGCATAATAGAAGGATTATTGCGATCTATTTGCGCAATATCAAATTTTGAAAGGGTATTTATATATTTTCCGATTTTACCATTTCCTACATGTCCTGGATGCCAGTGGGTCTCATTCGTATAGCTCCCTACGGCATTACTGGAATCAAGAACACCTTGCCTCTCCAGTTCCATAACTCGCGTTCGAATTTTTTCCGGCTCCAAGTTTTCGGCCATAGTTTGGGCGAACGCCGTCTCAACCGGGTAACCAATGTCATTTCCCAACTGCATGATTGCTGCTAAACGATCTGGCATGTCTTCATAAACAAAGATAGAAGACTTCTTTTCGAGGAGCAGTTTCTCAATAGCATCGGCACTATTCTTAACCGAGATGATTGCAGCCGATTTCTCAAATCCAAAAACTTCCATAAGTGATACAACACAGTCCCGCGGATCACGGACGCTCACAATCGATTTTCCTCCAACAAATCGCACTAATTCACATAAATATTGGCTTGGAGCATGAGATTTTATTACCAGAGTTTGATTGCTCTGTATTAGTTCTCGTAAATTTTCTGGAAAATCATCTGAATAAACACCGATGGTATTTCCGTATTCTCTGCACAGTTCAAGTACAGCATTATAAATCCAAGTGCTGCCACTCCTAGGCAATCCCGCACATAAAATTACGGGTGGTCGCACAAAATCTCTAATATTGACGATTTCCATTTGTATCTCGCTCTTGATTTTCTTCTTTAGTCACAGTAATGTTATAAATTATTGATATTCGTAGAGAAAGTTATAATTTTTATTAAGTTATCGTGATCTGCCTCGTCGAGTGAGCCCATCGGTCCATTCGTAGATTATACTCATGAGGCGTTTTGGATTGGTATACCAAGGCCAACGTGGGTACCCGCCACATACGCGAATCGATCAACCGACTGAACTGAGCGCGCATTTTTCCCTTCAACGCCCGTTGCCATGTGCCGCCGTTCCTAAATTCGACGTGGGCGGCAATCTTTGAGGATCTGGAAATAGGGGGAAGATTCCATTTCGGCTGAACATAACGGCCCTCTATTGGTGTCATCTCTGAAGCATCGAGAAACCGGCTCTCCATATTCATAGCACCGCGCTGGATATAAGCATATCTTGCCCCCTAGCCCGGCAACAACCAATTGCTGCGTTGGCATTTTCTCGATGCAGCGCCTGGCTAGAGGCTGTTATGGACCAGCGGTGATGGCTGCGGCTTGCTTCATCATGATGCAAGCGAAAGGGACGAGGTGGAGTGCGGCGAGTGTCTGGGCGTAACGCTCATAGTCCTTGACGAGACGCCGGAAGCGGGTTGCCCATGCGAAGGAACGTTCGACGACCCAGCGCCGAGGGAGGAGAACGAAGCCCCGCTTTGCCTCGGGCAGCTTGATGACTTCCAGCGTAATGCCGTGGGCGGCTGCGGCATCGGCCGCCCGCGCACCGGTATAGCCCTGATCGACATAGGCGATGTCGACATTGTCGCCGGTGACGGCCTGCGCGGTCCGCGCGAGCCGTTCAACCTCGCCACGATCCTCGGCGCTGGCCGGCGTCACATGAAGCGCGAGCAGATGCCCCAGCGTATCAACCGCCATGTGGAGTTTTGATCCTTTCTTGCGCTTGCCGCCGTCATAGCCGGCGCGCTCGCCGCTCTCGGGTGTGGAGCGCAACGTCCGGCTGTCGATGATGGCAGCGGTCGGTTCGGCTGAGCGGCCAGCCGCCAAGCGCAGTACTGCGCGCAGGTCGCCCACCAGCGCCTCGAAGCAGCCCGCCGCCAGCCAGCGCTGTGTCTACTGATACACCGCCGCCAAAGGCGGCAGGTCGTTCGGCATCCATCGCCACGGCGCTCCCGTCTTCACGATGTAGCGCAGGCATTGAACACCTCGCGAAGGCTGTGCTCCCGTTGTCCCGCGTCCTCACGCTGGAGCGTCAGGTACGGTACGATCAGCGACCATTCCTCATCGGATACGTCAGACGGATAAGGCTTGCGATGAAATTCCATTCAAGCCTTTGAATCCATTCGAACTCACAAGTCCATAACAGCCTCTAGGCTGTAGTGACGATTTAATCATTTGAGCCATAGCATGATGGATGCGAGTTTGACGAAGCCGAGGAAGTTGGCGGCGAGCTTGTCGTATCGCGTGGCGATGCGTCGCCATTGCTTGAGCTTGGCGAAGAAGGCTTCGATACCCCAGCGCTGCTTGTAGGCGATGCGATCATAGGGATGCTGGTATTTGCGATGGCGGCGGGGTGGGATGACCGGTTCACCGCCTTGGTCGTAGATGAGATCATGCAGGCGGTCAGCGTCATAGGCGCGATCAGCCAAGACCTTGCCAGCCGGGATGCCGCGGATCAGGTCGCAGGCGGGTGCCATGTCGTTCTGCTGGCCGGGACCGAGGATGAAGCGGATCGGCAAGCCAAGGGCATCGACTACGGTGTGGACCTTGGTGCCAAACCCGCCTCGCGAACGGCCGAGAGCCTGGGCTTGAACGCCCCCCTTTTTACCCGTGCCCCGGCGGCTTGGGCCTGAGCGCGGATCACGGTCGCATCGATCGCCAGCCACTCGATATCTGGATCATCCGATACCGCTTCGAATATCCGGTCGATCACCCCTTGCTCGATCCAGCGATAGTACCGCCGCTTGGCTGTCTGATGGGACCGAACCTCTCCGGCAGATCACGCCAGCGACCGCCGGAACGCGCGAGCCATAGCAGTGCATCCAGAAACCGCCGCCCGTCGCTGCGCGGACCACGCTTGCCCTTGCGGCCGCCCGGCACGAACTCACGCAGCCGCTCCCACTGATCGTCCCTGAGAACCTCGCCTTCCACACCAGCCTCCAAAAGCCAGTGTTGAATCAGATATCACACCTCGCGTGAATCCCTAAAATGTCACTACAGCCTAGAGCGGGTTGCGATCTGATTGAATCAGATCGCCGCTCTGGTTTCTTTGTTTGCCGCGATTTCTTAACCAGCGATCGGTTCCGATCGGTTGGAAATCGCTCTAGCCCCACATTCTTGATGCTGTGCGGAACGCTCCCTGCTTGCGCCACGCCCGAAGTCCTAAGAATTGCCGATATGGTTCAAGTCGATCCGTTCTGCCATACGGGCGGGAGATTGCGGCCAACAGCTACGATACGCCGGAAACGGTCAATGAGTGGTCGAGCAAAATGGGGGGATGCGCTCTGCGCTCGGCCTGTCGCCCTCTAGCTCGTAGCCCCGGCAAGAATAACGATCACGGCGACCACGCCCAAAGCGAACGCCAAAAACCTGAAATCGGGCCTGTATGGACCTTCGCGCATCACGGCGCTTCCTTGCGCATCGCGTCGATCATCAGTCGCCAGATGTTGGCCGCGTCATCCTCGATCACCTGATTTGAATGGTCCGGACAAAGGGCGCGGATGATCTCGGAGCCACCTTCTCGCATGGCTGGGCTGGGTTCGTGTAGAGCTTCGATCACTGCCAGCGCCTGCGGCATGTATCTTTGCCACATCGGTTTGCCATCGAATTTGATGTTTTCGGGATTGCCCTCCAGCTTACAGAGGGCGCGGGAGGCGCGTTCGATTGGTGTCATGCGTACAGGGTTGCGCCTGTATTCGAGTCGGTCAAGAGGCGCCTGAAGGCATTTCTGTGCTTCATCCGTTTGAAAGGAAGGCGACCAAGGGCAGTCAGGCTTGTGCCCGATCGATATGACGCCACAGAATGCGAGGTATACAGCGGCTTGCAGCCGCGCAGGACGGCGCGCGGCGTAAGGCGGCCGAGAATCGCCTGTCCGGCGCTGACATTTAGTTCTTTGCAGAACGTCTACACCAGATGCTCGATCTCCTCCAGCCGGATCAAAACGACGCCTTCACAGAAAAACCTTCCCAACGTCGAATTGAAAGCCTGTCGCTTCACCATTCAACGTGCTGTCCGAGGTCAGGATATGAACCGCCCCGGGATTGCCGGAGGCCCTAACTCCTGAGAGGTAGGGTCTAAGATGAGCAAGACAACGAACAAGTTTGCACCGGAGGTGCGCGAGCGGGCAGTCCGCCTGGTGCTGGACCAAGAA
>NZ_JBEGHS010000016.1:0-6397 GCF_040676365.1 Sphingobium sp. LMA1-1-1.1 | reverse complement strand
AAATCGGCGCTTCAAATCCTGGGGGGCATGCCCCCCAGGATTTGATCACCCAAATGGCGGCATAAAACGACATCCGCGATGAGCTTAACTTAGCCGCCAACCTGTCCAAGAAGGCGAGGCCACCTCACACCTCAAGCCCACACCTTCATGTCCGCCATCTGTATCGCCCCAACCATCATCTTCTGACTCAATCAATGAATCCTGATCTTAGGGATTGTTCACCTTCCCAGCCCTAGGGTCAAGGCCGCCGCAAAAGCGGCAATGCCACTGCGTCGTGGGCGCGCGCGCGCAAGCTCGACGCCCTCAAGAAGTGATTGCAAACCCCTTTGATGGTGCTTAGGAGAATGTCACGAGGCTTGGCTTCACGCCTTTCCAACACCAATCTGGAGGGGCTTTAAGCCCGTAGTGAAACATAACCGATGAAACCTTTGCTGCAAAAAACAAAAGGATTGGGCTGGATATTTTTCATTACTGTCCTAATTCCAACGACTTTAGCAATATTATATTATGGCATCTTTGCTTCTGATGTGTATGTCTCTGAATCAAGTTTCATCGTCAAAAGTTCAGAACGCAAGAGTCCTTCCGGCCTTGGGTCACTCCTGGGTAGCGTAACAGGTTATTATCAAGATAATAGTGAGATATACTCAGTCCAGAATTTCGCCCTGTCACGTGATGCAGTATCACTGCTGAACAAGAATGATAGACTCGAGAAGCTTTTTTCTTCAGAAAACATAAGTGTTTTCGACCGTTTTGCGCCGCTGGGCTTTAGCGCATCAAAGGAAGATCTTTTCCGCTATTATAAACAGCATGTAACAGTTGAAATGGACAGCCGCAGTTCGCTGGCCAAAATTCGAGTGGGAGCTTATCGTCCAGAGGATGCCCAATGGATCAACCAGCAGCTTCTTGGTTTCAGCGAACAATTGGTCAACCGGCTGAACAAACGCGCGGAAACCGATCTAGTCGCCTATGCCGAGCGGACGGAACGTCAAGCCGCAGATCAAGCGCGCTCCGCCGCCCTCAAGCTGTCGGCATATCGCGACTCTCATCGCGTACTCGACCCGGAAAAGCAGGCAACCGTCCAAATCCAGTTGATCGCCAAGCTTCAGGACGACCTGATTGCCAGCCAATCGCAATTGGATCAGATTCAGGCGACCGTGCCAAATAATCCGCAGATCGAGCCACTTAAAGCGCGGATCGCCAGCATTAAGCGACAGATCGCGAGTGAATCGGGTCGAGTCACCGGGGGTTCCAATTCTTTTGCAGGTGTTGCGCCAGAGTATCAGCGGCTTCAGCTCGACAGCCAAATCGCTGATCGGCAACTCGCTACCGCGATGACCGCCGTCGCTGATGCACGCGAAGAAGCCAGTCGCAAGCGAATCTATATCGAAACCGTGGTCCAGCCAAATCGCCCTGACATTGCGATGGACCCTCGGCGGTTGAACAGCATTCTCGCAATCTTTGTCGTCGGATTGATGGCATGGGGCGTATTTTCAATGCTGTTTGCAGGCGTGCGCGAACACGGTTACTGATCTGTATGATAGACAACAGCTCTTCCGATGCCCTAAAAAGGGCGTTTCTAGTAGAAAAGCGCGTTATCAACGCACTTCTTTTGCGTGAAGTCATGACCCGTTATGGTCGACATAATATCGGTTTTCTCTGGCTGTTCGTCGAACCGATGATCTTCACATTGGGTATCGTGACCTTATGGTCGTTATTTAAGGCCAATCATGGCACCGAAATACCCATTGCCGCTTTCGCACTCACGGGCTATTCAAGCATCTTGCTGTGGCGCAACATGCCCGGCCGCTGCATCCATGCGATAGAACCTAACATGTCGTTGCTCTATCATCGCAACGTTAAGGTGATGGACATCTATATCTCCAGAATACTTTTAGAATTTCTCGGCGCATCAATGTCTTTCTTCGTTTTATCGATCATTTTCATTATGGTAGGGCTCATCCAGCCTCCCGAAGATTTGGCGAAGGTCGCCCTCGGATGGATCATGTTGGTTTGGTTCGGCTCTTCGCTGGCCCTATTCGTGGGAACATTGTCGGAGAGCTCAGAGCTTGTCGAAAAATTCTGGCATCCGGCTTCCTATCTCATCTTCCCACTGTCTGGCGCAGCATTCATTGTTGACATCCTGCCTGCCGCAGCTCAGCCCTATGTCCTGCTGCTGCCAATGGTAAATGGCGTAGAGCTGCTGCGAGATGGCTATTTCGGATCGATCATGCATGCGCATTACGACGTCGGGTACATGGCCACGTGCTGCTTGGTTCTCACCCTGTTGGGCGTTGCCCAACTTCGTCGTATCGGACGGGAGGTCATTCCGGAATGATCCGTCTCGATAATGTCTCCAAATCCTACAAGACGGGTCATGGCACCAGAGAAATCCTCAAGAACAACAATATCACGATCGAGAAACACGAGCGGATAGGCATTTTAGGCCGCAACGGCGCAGGAAAATCAACTCTCATACGCCTTATCTCGGGTGCGGAACGACCTACCACGGGCCAAATCACGCGCGAAATGACCGTATCTTGGCCGTTAGCCTTTGGTGGCGCATTCCAGTCGTCATTAACCGGCCTCGACAATCTACGCTTCATCTGTCGTATCTATGGTGTCCCCATCGAACCGCGCATTCCCTTCGTCGAGGAATTCACCGAGCTCGGTCGGTATCTGCGGGAACCGGTACGCACCTATTCTTCAGGAATGCGGGCGAGACTTTCGTTTGCTCTATCAATGGTCGTTGAATTTGACTGTTTCCTGATTGACGAAATTGTCGCGGTGGGCGACGCTCGCTTTCATGAGAAATGCCATATCGAGCTTTTTGAGAAGAGAGCCGACAGGGCAATGATCATCGTTTCCCACGATTCCTATTACATCCGAGCACATTGTCACAGAGCCGGAGTTCTAAATGATGGCACGGTTCATATGTTCGACACAGTGGATGGCGCCTTCGAATTTTACGATGAAACCCGAAGCAAGCAAGGGTAAAATTCTGAATTAATGATGAAATCGAGCATCTGCATTTTGACTTAGGATTTGGGCGCAAGCCGCAATTATGACATCAGGCGATGTAGAATGGTCGATTGGTGTTAGTTAATAATATTGGGGCGTTTGAAATGACGGATATGAGAGCTTCTTCTGTTGTGAAGAGTTACGAAGCAGAAACCATCAAGCCCACAGATACGGAGCTTGCCCATCTCGCAAAGATGAAGCGCAAAATCGGTATCGTCCGCTTGTGGCCAGGACATGCTGCCGCGGAGCACGAAAGCATCGAACGGTACCGTTTCGCCTGCTCGCTGATCGGCGTTGAACTGATAGAAGTCGATCGACTGGGCAATCTGCTTCATGGAGAACACCGCCGGATCACACAAGATGATGTTGATTTCGTTATATCTCTCCATTTCGAAACACCTAAAGCTTACGACTGCTTTTCTTGGGCAGCATTGTGGAATCCGGTCGATTTCTATGTCGATTGGGGCTTCAATACCTTCGCTGATCATCAATTTTCCCATGATGGCTATTTTTCTTGCTCATCACCTGTTATTGAACGTTTCGCGCGTCAGGAACTGGGCAAGCGTTATGACGAAGTAGCTCACGCTACCGTCAATCACACGCTGTCGGGCCCAGTCTTCAGCGCGCGAGAGCGCGATGATCGTCGCTTGGTCTATTGCGGTATCAACTGGGAACGCCTGTCCAACAAGCCTGGCCGCTTTGACCACTTGCTCAGTCCGCTGGACAAGGCTGGCGTGCTGGACATCTTCGGACCGGAAGTCATTCAGGGTACGCGGGTTTGGGAAGGTTTCGACGGTTACAAACGCGAGGTACCTTTCGACGGAAAGTCGCTAATCCGTGAAATCGCCATGTCCGGTGCAGTACTTGCTCTGTCGTCCAATGCGCATCTACGCTCCCAGGTGATGACGAGCCGCCTTTTCGAGGGCGCAGCCGCTGGGGCTTTGGTCATGGCCGACGCTAATGGCTTTGTTGAGCGCTATTTCGCCGACGTGACCGTCCCTATCGAAATCACCGGTGAGGCGTCGAAAGATGGCGCGAAGATTATCGCAGCGCTCGAACATTACAACCATAACCCAGACGAGGCATTCAAGCTCGCCAAGTCGCTCCAAGATCGCTACATTGATAGCTACATGCTGCATAAGCAATTGCTGGATGTGTATCAGCAGTATATTCTGAAGCAAGCTCAACGATCGACCATCCGCAAGTCGACCAAAGATAAGGTCGGCTATGTTATCCTATGGCTCGATCGTAAACAGCAGTTCCCGAGACAGGCGATCGCATCGATTGAAAAGCAGACGGGTTGCGAAGCCTTCATTCGGGTCGTGACAGTCGGCAAAGGTAGTGGAGAGAATATTCATCTCCCCAAGGTTGATGAGGGTATCGACCTCGATATCGTTTATGTTGATGACGCCTATGACAAGCCTAATACGGTCGGCAACATGCTTCTGAATGTCATCGATAACCTACCTAAAGATGTTAAGCTTATATCGGTGATGACCTCTGGTTGCGATCTGTTCAGTGATTATGCCGTCGAGATGAGTCGGGCTGCACGTGATAATGATACGGGCGCAGTTTGCGCCATCATCTCACGGCACTATGATCCCGCCGAATATGTAATGAGTGGTACCGAATATGCCGATTATTGGCGCCCGCGTGCCACCAACCAGACCTTCCCACTCGCATCATCGCACATGCTGCTGAAGCGCGACTTCCTTGAGCGCAACGGCGGGGTGATCCAGATGTTGGCTTACGACGCGCTGGTTACCTATTTTGCGCGCTTTGTCGGCGAGATGACCGTGGTGGATTCACCGCTGGCTCGCTTTGATCTCAAAATTCATGAACGCGCTCATCGCCTGTCGGAATCGCCCTATCCAGATAGCAGCATTTTCTTGAATCGTTATAAAGGCAACAAGACCACCGAACAAGTTTCCGCCGAAGCCACAGCATTGGTTGAAAGTAAATCGAATGGCGACGTGGACGCCTTCGTCGCCCGTTTCAAATCAAGCCCCAACGCAAATATCAGCTTCTTTGGCCGTATGTCACACCGCATCACACTCAAGAAAGCGCGCCAGTACGCACGCTTGAGCCAGTGGGATATGGCGGAGCGCTGCTACGCTACGATCATCTCCACGGGCGGCTCAAGCGCAAAAATATGGAAGCAATATGGCCACTCTCTGAAGGAGCAAGGGCTGATCGGTCCGGCGCGCTATAGTTATCGCGTTGCCGCAGATCTTGATCCCGATGACGCTGACACACGCCAGCATCTTCTATATATTCAAGGAAAGTAAAGATTATTTTTCCTATCGCGCCTTAAAATTAGACAATAATTTTACTTGGCGGGATTGAGATAAATATTGAGGTTCCTAAAATGAAGTACATTTTTTTCGGAAATTGCCAAGTAAATCAGATTTATTGTAGCTTTACCGGTGTAAAGAATTCCGTATTCGGAGATGATGTCGAATTAGAATTTGTGGACGGCAATACCCCAGGATGCCTTGAGGTATTGGAAGCATCGTTGCAAACGGCTGACGCGCTCGTGTGGCAGGGCCGGGCAGAGTTTAAGGATCCACCGCCTTTTGCAGGTCACACCTTACGGCTGCCGACCATCTATTTCTCCACACTGTGGCCCTTCGATGGCGGGGATCCGGCGGTCGACGCACTGCCAGAATCACCGCCGCGTGTTCCCCGCGGTGACAGCTTCATCCGAGAAAGCATGGCTGCGGGTAAATCAGTTGAACAAGTCTATTGGGAATATCGCCAACTTTATATTCCAGCCCGCATGGATATTAAGAGTCTGTTCGAACGAGAACTGGAAACTCAGCACAAGAAAGATAAATTCTGTGACCTAGGCGTTGCCGACTATATCGCAGACAATATGCTGAGCCATCGCCTGTTTTCGATGGCATGGCACCCGACCAACGAATTATTACGGGCATTGCATGATCAGCCCGTTCTCTGGGATTTTTTTGATCTAGATGACGTGCAGGCAGCTTTAGTGCTGAAACACTGGGCTGGCGGAGAACAATTACAGCCCGACGTCCCAATTCACCCATCAGTGATCGAACATATGAACCTGCAATGGCGGGTTTCCGAATATAATCATTTTGGCGAAGGTCGCCAGTTCGACGATTGGCTGATCCGGTATCTTTCGATCTATGATCCGGAGATCGAGGCAAAGGTCAGGACAGCCTGAGCGCAACAATGGGATATCTCCTTTGATTGTAATCCGAACGTTTTCGCTTAGCCTTCTTTTTATACCAACGAGCATTAATCGGTACCCATGTGCCCATTGGCGCAAATCGATGGACATGATGCGCCAAGGTTGATTGACGAGGCTGTTCCAGGCGAAGCAGCAGTGGTCGACGATGTCATCGTAGGA
>NZ_JBEGHS010000015.1:0-7009 GCF_040676365.1 Sphingobium sp. LMA1-1-1.1 | reverse complement strand
CGCTTGAATTCCTCCGGCAGCATCTCCGGAGTACAATGGATGTGTTGAGGGTGGCTACACATGTCGCTCTCCAATGGTCCAATTAAACAGGTGCGTATTCGTCGGCAGACGCCGTATCAAAATGCGCGCGCGGCGGATCGCCCTCCAGGCCAAGACCTGACCACACAGCGCGAAGAACCGCCGCTATGTCGAGATCATATTTCGCAAAAAGATGCTCGCGACTCCCAGACTCGGCAAACCGGTCCGCAATCCCAATCCGACGAAGCGGAACAGCCAAGCCCGCCTCAGCAAGGGCTTCGGCAACTGCCGAGCCCAAGCCGCCGATGATCGAATGATTTTCTGCCGTCAGGATCAGCCGGGATCCGCGCGCCGCCTTCAAAATGGTGTCGCTATCCAACGGCTTGATCGACGGCGAATTGACGACGCCGACCGAAAGACCGTGCTGCTCCAGCGTGGATGCGGCAACGAGCGCGGCCGGGACCATCATGCCCGATGCCACGATGGTAACGTCCGACCCCTCACTGAGTATATGCGCCCGACCGAATTCCAGCTTATGATTGTCGTCGAAGATCCGCGGAATCTCTCCACGCTTGAGGCGCAGGTAGACCGGCCCCTTGCGATCCGCCGCAATCGTGACCGCCTGGCGGATTTCACTCGCGTCGGCCAAATCGAGCACCGCCATATTGGGCAAAGCGCGCATCAGCGCCATGTCCTCGATCGCCTGATGGCTGGGGCCACCTGGACTCGATAGACCTGGCATAAAGCCCGCTATGACGACGCTGAGGTTAGGATAGGCAACCGCCATCGCAAGCTGATCGAAGCAGCGCCGGGTTGCGAATACGCCGAATGTATTGACGAACACTGTGTGCCCCGCCCGCGCCAGGCCACCAGCGATGCCGATCATATTTGCCTCGGCCATGCCTACATTGACGAATCGATCGGCCAGTTGGTCGCGGAAAAGGTCGGTCTCGGTCTGTCTGGTTAGATCTGCTCCAAGGCAGATGATTTCGCTGCGCTGTTCAGCAAGAGCGACGAGCGCCCTGCCATAGGGCTTGGTCTCGATCTGATAGGGAGGCAGATGGGTGCTGCTCACTGATTGTGCGCGCGATGCCTCATGAAATGTCATGCCCAAATCCCCTTCACGATACCCGAATTTCCGTCGCGGCAGCCACGACCCAAACGGGTTAACTGGCACGGAGGATAAGAGTCATCGATCGCAGCAGTTAGGATTGGCGGCTTGATCGCTTGAACTGCACGTTCCGCTTGATCGTTTCCGGCTCCGGCGGCCGGCCCCGGAGGCCGTTGTTCGGGCAGCCGGTTGCAATGATCGCCTCAGCTCATCCCGCAGGCGGGTAGTGGAGCCATTCCGTTGCGTCCCGGATGACGCCGTGGTGACCTGGCCATCCCTCAGCCCCGATGGATCGTTCGCTATCTCCTGTCGGCCGCCGTGGCATCGTGGCTCGCCCCGCTGGTCTGCGCGCTTGGCTTCGGTCAGATCACCAGGGCGACTACAATAGCCGCAACTCTAACCGTTCCCGGCACCCGCCCGATGCGGCAGGCCATATTGTTGCGAGCTTTCCAGGCCGAGTTCGATCTCTGCCCTGATGGGAGCAAGATGGGCAGGCTCCCATTATGAGCGCTTGCACGGTGAGAAATCCGGTGCCGTGCTAAACTAGGGCTCCTCGGCAAGAACAGGTTTGCGCGGCGCAATTGTCTGTTCCTCGTCTTTCATGTTGAGGTCTGGCATCAGGGGCATCAGAAGGCCCGCGAGCAGGAAGAAGACTCCGCAAAGCGCGATGCTGACTGACAAGCTGAAGGATGTGGCGATTTCTCCCAACGCAAAAGGAGCAAACGCGGAGATGCCACGGCCGACATTGAAACAGAATCCAGCTCCGGTTGACCGAATATGCGCCGGGAACAGTGCAGAGAAATAGGCTCCAAAAATCCCGAAATAAGCAAAAAACATCGCCATGAGTGGTCCAAACCACAAAAGCAGCGTCAAATCCCTGATCAAGGCGTACGCCGGCAACAAGATAGTTGTTGCAGCGAAGCAGAATAGGATCGTCTTTTTGGAACCAATGCGGTCCGCAACGAAGCCGAATATCTGATAACCGATGAACATGCCGATATTCATGACGATGAGAAACGTCGTCATTGCCGCAGGTTCCAATCCCCGTTCCTTGACGAGATAGGTCGGAAGCCAGGTATTCGCACCCCAATAGCCGGTCAGGGCGCACGCGGCGATTAATGTTGCCAGCACCGTGCGACGCCACCGACCTTCGATAAATATCTCGCTCAATGAGACCGTCTGTTTACCGCTGGCCATTTGTCGCTGTGCCTTCCCTTCCCGCCATTGGCTGGATTCGGGCACGAAAAGCGCAACGAATATGATTGCGAAAAGCGCGGTTCCTCCTGAAAGGAAAAGCGCCCGCCATCCATAATCCGGTAACAGGGCATGGGCCAACAAAGCCGCGAGAACGAATCCGGCGGGCCCGGCACTGAGTACGAAGGCACTGGCCCGGGCGCGCAGATGGGGAGGCCAAGTTTCGTTGATCAGGGCCGACACGATTCCCCATACGCCGCCCAGGCCCAAGCCGGCCAGGAATCGCAGAAGCAGCATGTCCCACCACCCGCGCGCGACGGCTATTGCCATGGTGAACAGTGCAAAGATCAGCACGCTAACAATCAGTGCCGGTCGGCGGCCGTAATTATCCGCGTACCATCCTAGCAGCAAGCTGCTGAGGCCAACTCCAATCATGCCGGCAGTGCCGATCAATCCAGCCTCGCCAAGGCTGAAGCCAAAGTCAGTTACGATCGCCGGAAGGGCCAACGCCAGGATCATGAAATCCACTGCGTCAAAGCAGTAACTTAAAAAGCATCCCGCAAGAGTGATCCAGCGAGCGTCCTTGTGTGAGCTGCCGTCGTGGAAGATGACTTTCTGCGGATCCGCCATCGTCACTGCCTGCTCTATCCTATCCACCTTTTGTTTATCGCACTGACCGGAAAGCATCAGGGACACTGGCCTGCCCCAGGCGGGTCCGGTGGCAGGATCATTATAACACCGTCAGGCCACACAGCTAAATCGGATATCTCTCCCGCCGGCCCGGCGCGGGCAAGAAGATGACGGTGACGACGTAGGGAAATAACGGGGGGTCGCCTGTACGTTTAGGTGTGGATGATTTTTTGGGCAGAGACAGTTGGGCGCCGCGACGTATCGTCGTGACGCAGATTTACCTCGGCGATCTGATTTCCACTTGGCGCCAGCCATGACGAGTGACGTTCATAGATCAATGGATCATGACCTGGAACGAGGTGATCGAATTTGTTCTTCAGCAGATCGCGAATTTCGCGATAGGCCTTGATTTGGTTGAAAGTGTTGCCCTGGCCGTAGCCCGGAGGCCACATGCGCTCGATGTTCGAATACCAATAGACCGTGTCTCCGACGACAGCGAATGGACCGTTGCGCGTCTGCACCTCGAACCATTGCGTGCCGAAGGTGTGGCTTTCCTTCGCCAGGTGTGCCGTGATGCCGGGCAGCACCTCCTCATCACCGCGAACGAACTTTACGCGGCCTTCGGAAATGCCCTGTGCGGCTCTGATGAGATCCTGCGGGTCGAACGAAGAAAAGACCCAGGCCTTTTCTTCCTCGGTTTCCATCTGGTGAGCGGCGCACACTGCGTCAGACCATCCGAGATACTCGTCCAGCTGGATATACAGCTTGGCATTGGGGAAAGCCTCGAAATTCCCGATGTGATCAAAATGCATGTGCGTCACGAGGATTGCTTCGACATCTTCTGGCTTGAAGCCGACCCTGCCAAGAACGTCGACCGGTTCCTCCCAGCTTGAAAACGCGTACTTCGTCAGCCAATGATCATTGCGAAATCCGCAATCGACCAAGGCGACGTGTTGCTTGCCGCCGACTTCACCACCTACCAACAAGGTATAAAGCATGGGGAGACGAACCGTACCAGCATTACTGAACAGACCAGACCCGGCAACAAAATCTATCGGCATGTCAGATTGACAGTACGCTAGAGGCCAAATCGAATAATCAGTATCCAGCTTGGTATCGAGACCTATAATCGATGGGCCGACCACTGCATAACTCCTAGTGATGTGTCGTAGAATAGTACGCACGTCTGGAAATTAGTATATAAGGCACAAACTTCCTCGTCACTGGTTGAGTCGCACCTGAGACGCGGTAAACAGCATTAGAGCAGAATGTTCTCATTTGCTAGGATTGACGGCTTGATCGCTTGAATTGCTTTCGACGGCATGGCCTCGCCGCGAGACGAGAGTGGAGCCGTCGAGTTTTTCCGGTATGAGGCGGCGGACCCACGGTGTTCTGGTTCAGCATCATTCGACGCAGCGATATCGTCCAGAGGGTAATGCCCGGCAAACAGCGTGACGGCCGACATCATCGTGCTGCTCCCGACCGGGTCTGGAGGACCGGCCGGGATGCTCGTAGACGCTGCTCGCACTGCATTGTCGTTAGCCTTCATGATAATCAATGCGATCAGAAGTTGTAGCGCGCGCCGAGCTGGAAGAAGCGGGGCGGCTTGTAGGAAACCTCGTTGCAACCACACAGGGTCGCGAGGTCGAAGCCCTGGACACCCTGGTGCACGTTGGTCAGGTTCCTGATGCGGAAGTTCAGTTCCCAGTTGTCGTTCGACCAGCCAAGACCGGCATTGACCATCACAGTCCTGCCGAACTTGTCCGCGTCGAAATTGCGGAGGTTGTAGTAGAAGGGATCGGTATAGCTGGCGTCACCCTGAACCGACAGCTTGCCGCCAAGGGCTTCCCATTCATACCGGATGATAGCGCTGCCCTGAAGCGGCGGCGCGTAGACGGGCTGGACGTCGCGACTGATCGGACCTCCGGCACGAAGCGGCACATCCTTCACCTTCGCATCAAAGTAGGATGCGGAAAGACCGACATCGAGGCCCCTCACAGGCGAGGTGAACAGGCTGGCTTCCCCACCGATTGTTCTCGCGTTCGCGTTGATGACTATGCCGCTGACCCCGGAGAAGAGGAATGCCTGATAGTTCTTGTAATCATAGTAGAATGCGGATGCGTTGAACCGCGTCTTGCCGTCCGGGAACGTATATTTGATGCCGCTCTCATAGTTGGTGAGAGTTTCCGCCTTGTAAGGGATGGTGCTTGTCGGCACGGCTATGCCACCTGGAACTGCGGCATTATAGCTGCCCGCCTTCACACCGCGATTGACGCCTGCATAGAGGAGCAGGTCCGGGTTCACCTGGAAGTCGAGCTGGACCTTGCCTGCCCAGAGCGTCTTGTTGGACTTGTCCGTGTAAGGCGTGGGTCCATTCGGACCAAATAGCGGGCCAATGACGATCGGTGTGCCAACCGCGGCCTCACGCGAATCCGTGGTACCCCATATTCCCTGGAGGAAGTTGTGGTTCTTCTGTTCCTGGATGATGCGCGCTCCGGTGATCAACGTCAGTCGCGAAGCGATGTGCCAGTCCAACTGGCCAAAGGCCGAATAGGAATTGGTTTTCAGCGTTGCGTCTGCTCCCAAATCGAACGGCGCCCCTGGAACCACGCTGCCAATGGGAAACTTCAGCCCAGCGAGCGAATGGGCCTTGATGTGGAGATAGTAAAGCCCGGTCGTCCAATCGACAAGATCGCTCTTTCCTGACAGGCGGACTTCCTGGCTGAAGGTGGAAGCACGAACGCCCAGATAACCGCCAGCCTGGTTACCCGGACCGGCATCAACATCCAGGAAGCCGATCTTGTAGAAATGCTTGTAGTCGCTCACCGCCGCCAACTTGACGCTGTCGCTCAAGTCGAACTCGCCGTTGAGGTTAACGCCCCAGGTCCTCACGCGCCCATGATCGCGGAAGGCAAAGTCGCTCGACGTGCGAGGGCCGCTGCCATCGGGATCCTTGTAGCCGAAGAAGTCGCCGCCGGGGACCGGACGGCCGAAGGGTGCGCCGAAGCTGCCGGTGTTGCCGGTGTCCGAACCGCCATCTGAACCGTCAGCCGCAATCGAAGCGCGCGTTTCGTTCGGGCCGGCATTCAGGACGTTCACCAGTTCGCCCGCAGCATCGAACACACCGATCGTTGCCTTCTGCTGATACGGCGCCGTTGCCATCCGGGTTCTCGCCGCATTGACGGACAGCAGCACGCGGGCACTGTCATTGGGCTCGAACAACGTGGTCATGCGTCCTGCGAGCGTATCGTCATCGCCCATATTGGCGCCGGCGCCCGGACCAGGCGAACCGCCGACCGCGCCCGCCGGATATTCGTTGCGCAGCCAGGGCTGAGCCTTGTTCCACATGACGGCAAAGCGCGTCGCCAACGTGCTGCTGATGGGCAGGTTGATCGCAGCTTCACCATGGAACGCACCAGGCGTGCTCAGGGAGTCATAGAGCCCGTAATTGACGTCGACAAAACCCTCGACCTTGTCCAGATTGGGCTTGCGCGTGATGTAGCGGACGAGACCGCCGGTCGCGTTGCGGCCGAACAGCGTGCCCTGCGGCCCCTTCAGCACTTCGACGCGGTCGATGTCGAACAGGGCGAAAGTCTGCCCCTGGCCGATCGCGATATAACCATCGTCCAGATAAACCGCGTTCGGCGCCTCGACGATATCGTTGATGTCATTCTGGGTGACGCCGCGGATCGTGTACTGACTGTTCTGGCCAGCAAGCGCGCCGCCGAGGTGCACGCCCGGCGTAAGCCCCGCCAGTTCGCGCGAATCAGTCACATTGAGGGCGCGCAACTGGTCGCCGGAAAAGGCGGTGATGGCGATGCCCACCTTCTGGATGCTCTGCTCGCGACGCTGCGCCGTCACGATGATCTCGCCCGACAAGGCCGAGCCGCCCTTGTCGGCGTGAGTTGATTGATCCTGCACGGAAGAGACGGCCGGCGCATCCTGCGCCAACGCAGGACTGGCAAGCGCACCAACCGCAACTGCACAAAGCAAGGTTGCCCGGATTCGAAGATCTTTCCTCATTATTATTCCCCTTTATGACGATAATAATATGCA
>NZ_JBEGHS010000014.1:0-7934 GCF_040676365.1 Sphingobium sp. LMA1-1-1.1 | reverse complement strand
CGCATCCAGCAGCCGCCGGGCCATCGCCTGCCCCATGCGTCCAAGACCTATGAAAACTACCTTCATTACAAAACTCCGTGTCCACCGCGCCCGTCCATCAATGCGAGCCGTAATAACCGACAACCGCCGTCATGCGATGACCAAGCTCGTCGACCAGTCCTTGCGCATGATGTCCATGACAGTAGGCCGGAGGGCGCACGAATTCTGATCAATGCACCATCATATCAGGCGATGCACCAAGGCTGTCTCATGCAAACCTGGCATAGATCCACCAGGCGGCCGCTTGCATGGTGCGGCTTAACGCTCGACCAACGCCAATACGCGCAAAGGACTGCCCGAACCGTCCTTGATCTTGAGCGGCGGCGTGATCAGCATTGAGCCAGTGGGAGGCAGGAGATGCAGGTTTGCAAGGCTCGACAGGCCAAATTTATTGCTTCCATGCATGTAGTGATGGCAAGGATTCGGCTGGGAAAAGGTGGCGCCCTGGCCAGCATCCGTTCCTACAGGTTCGGTACCGATGCCGATAACGTCGCGCTCATGTGCCAGGAATTTCGCAACATCGGGGTGGTTGCCCGGCCAGTGACCGCCATCCTCGCGCATATTGAGAAACCGATCGGTATAATTGCGGGATGACCATCCCGTGCGGATTAGGGCCCAAGAACCGGCGGGAATACGGCCATGCTCGGCTTCCCACTTCTCAATGTCGTCCATGGTGGTTACAAATTCTTCGTCCTCCCCCGCGCGCTCGGAAACGTCGATCACGCAGGCGGGAGCCATGAACTTCCTGACCGGAATCGTGTCGGTCGCGCCATCTTCGTAATGCCGGCCCGAAATCCAGTGCACCGGCGCGTCGAAGTGCGTCCCGGTATGTTCACCACAGTGAATATTGTTCCAGTACCAGTCCGGCCCGCGCTCATCGAAACGGGAGATTTCCTCCAATCGGAAAACCTGAATTTGCTGGGCGAACTGGTCAGGCAGTTTGAAGATCGGTGTGCGCTCCTCCAGCGTATGGGTGAGGTCGATGATCTCCACCGACCCGCTTAAGAGAGCCGTAGCCAATTGGTTCAGTAATGACATGGATATTCTCCCTTGATATTCGGTCGGTCTGTACAGCTTTTCTCAATCAGCTTCGAGGTCGTCAGGAGACCTGGCTTGGAGACGCTGCGGGGGCGCCGTCCAAAATAGTAACCGGATCATCAATGGCCTCGGGAAGGTGGCCAGACCCCCTCCCCGTCGGCTTCAGGACGGTTGTGCGCAACAGCGGATAGAGCAGGATCGAGATGATGAGGGTCGTTATCGCCTGGATCGGCAAGATACTCGCGAGGACATAGTGGGCCATGAAGGCGGAGACGAGCAGTGTCACGACCCCTGCCCAATTCACATTCTCCGGCTCTTCCTGAACAGCCTTCGGCTCTCTTCCGAGCAATGTTTTCACAATATAATAGTCAGCAACGACAATTCCGGCAAATGCCGTCACCAGCACTCCCAATATCGTCACCCAGGAATCGATCAGTTCGAGAATGCTTCCATAAAGCATCAGGAGCCCAATGACGTTTGCAAGGACGACAAAGGTCAACCGCCCCATTCGCAAATTAAGTGCATCGAACAGGTTGGAAAGGGAAAGCGAAGCCGCGTAGTTGTTCAGAACCTGCGTCTTGCCCTGCGCGAGAACCAGGAGCCACGCCCCCATCGCTCCTCCCAGCACCACGAAGGCCGCTACAATGCTGTCCGGGCTTTCGAGCGATGCTCTCTGTGCTGCCTCATGGGTCATTCCGGCAGTCTGCGTGTAGAAATCAACAAGTGCGGGGCCGCCAGCATACATGATGATGCCGCCAAGCCAGAGCATCAGGATATCCAATGACAGGAGACCAATCAGCGTTGAAATCCCCACATCCTTCGATCGGCGGGCGTATCTGCCGATGTCCGCGCCGAACATCGCCATCCCTCCCGCTGATCCGATCAGGACATTTATCGCGAAGATGAACCTGCCCGTGGAACTATCGGCGCCCATGCCCTTGAGAACATCGTGGGAGAACTGGGGACCGAACGAAACAAGGCTTTCGACCGACCGGTCGCCGTTGGAGACCACGAGGTAGGTGATATAAGCCAGCACCACCAATGATAAAGTGAGGGTTATCGACGATGCGCGGGCGATCAGCTTGAACCCGTAGGATGTCAGAACAATCCAGAGAATCGTCATCAACCCATAGATCAGGATCTTCGTGGTCAACGTATCGGAAAGCTTGAAGTAGAATAAAAATCCTCGATACAGCAGTGCATTCTCAAGAGCGAGGAAGCCGATGATCATGAACGAATATATGATCGAGGATATTATCGACCCTTTCTTGCCGAACCCGAAATATCGCGACATGACCGTGCTGGAGAGGCCAGTACGATAGGCGACATGGGAACTCGCCCAGCTCAGGGGCCAGCAAATCAGCATCACGATCAGGCCCGCGACAAGTGCGGCCTGGAACCCCGCGACAAATGTCACCAGCGCGCCAAAGAACAACTGCACCAGCGAAACCACCACGCCCGCCGTATTCCACGTCAATGCCAGCCATCCCTGACGCTGATCGTCGGGCACTCGTTCCAGGGCATGGTCCTCGATGGTTTCGGAGAGACTGTTGTCACTCATGGCCGCATTCCTTCGGGCAGGGTTGCTCTTTCATATCGCATATCTCTTAGCGGACGAAACCACAGGCTATTGGTCATCCTGATCACGAGACATGGCCAGCCCGCTTCCCCTTCACTGCGCGGCATGCGCGGTCAGCTTGAGCGATTTGTAACCGCGCAGGACATTGTTCGAGATGCGCTCCGCCTCGTGCAGGTCGAACCGTTCGACCCGGCGGATCAGGGCAGAGAGCAGCGCCGAGATTTCCATCCGGGCGAGATTGGCACCCATGCACATGTGGATGCCGTGGCCAAAGCCCAGCTGCTCGTTCGCGCGTCGCGTGATATCGAACCGCTCGGGGTCTTCCCAACGCCGTTCGTCGCGATTGCCCGACGCATACATCACCAGGACCCGCGCACCCTTGTGAAGGCGCTGGTCTTCCACCGAGAAATCATCCGTCAACACGCGGGAAAAGCCCTGTATCGGACTTTCGACTCGGATCGCTTCATTGACCGCATTGGGGATCAGCGTCGGGTTCGCGCGCAGTTTGTCCCATTGATCGGGGTTCTGGGCAAACAGGGCGATCGCACTGCCCGTGGCAAGGATGGTGGTATCCAGGCTCGGCCCCAGATAGTCGCCCATCACCGGCCCGACCTGCTCGGGCCTGAGTTCGCCGGCCTCGACCGCTTCGTAGAGTTTGGCGACCCAACTGCCCGGCTTCACCCGATCGGCGGTGCAACCGCGGGCATAGGTCACCATTTCGTCCACTATCGGGAGCGCGGTTTCCGTCAGTTCCAGACCCCGTGGTCCCAAGGAGTTGAACACCGCGCCGGCCCATATGAGCATCCGTTCACGCCCTTCCTCGGGCAGGCCGACGAGTTCGGAGACCACCGTGACCGGAAGATATGGCGCAAGTTCGCTCGCGGCATCGAAATCGCCCTTGGCCACCAGGCGCTCGACCAGATTTTCGGCGAGATCGTAAAGTCCCTGACGCAACTCGGTCAATCGGGCGGGGGTAAGCGGCCGGCTGACGATCGAGCGCAAGGTGCTGTGGTAAGGCGCATCCGTATGAAGCGTGCTGCCCGCAATCGCCTTGTTCATCAGGTCGTTCATCGCGACGCCGTCCCCGGACGCGAACAAGGTGTTGTTCTTCAGCGCCCCCTGCACATCCGCAAACCGCGCCATGAGATAGAGGTCGTATTTGGGAAGGCGCACGATCGGGGCCGTGTCCCGGAAAATGCGATAATTCTCGTACGGATTGGCAAGCGCCTCCGCCGAGTAGATATCGATGTCCACGTCAGGAATATTGAATGCCATGTCGGTACTCCGGGAATTACTTCGGGGTGTCAACGATCTGCCCGGCTCGGCGATCGCCTCCACGCCTTATGCCGGGCTGTGAAGCGCGACGATGATGCAGCACAAGCCCCAGAACATGTGGAACTCGCAGCCGCCCAGGTTCCAGAACCAGCGCCCCTTGGAGACTTTGAACGCCGCCAGCCCCGCGCAGATCATGAAGATGCCGCCCAGCCACGCCGCGTAGAATACATAGATCCCCAGCACCATGCCGAGCAGCGCGAGCGTCTGAACGACCAGCGCAGTCCGCACAAAGATCCATGCAGGCTTGAGCCCGGCGGTCTCAAAAAATGCGAAGACAGCGTCCTTGACGGTAAACTGCCCGATAATATGCGGAATGAAGAGGAGGCCGCATATAATGCGAAGCTGAACTATGGCGTCAGTGAGATCCGGAAAAACGATGGCGTTCACAATACCCTCCCAGGCATGACATCAAAAGCAGGATCAAAATAACAATGTTCTCGATCTCCAGAAGCTCTCCGGCGCACAGCCTCAACTTGGCAACATCAAGGCTTCACCTGCTTCCGATGCCTGCATTGCCCCCGACCGGCATGTTTGCGGCCAGGGGCAATGCAAAGCGATCAATCGACCTTCGCCGCGATGGCTTCCATCTCTACGACCCAGTTGGGATTGGCGAGCGCCGACACCACGACCCAGGTCGAGGTCGGCAGGTAACCTTCAGGCAGATACTTCTTCCGGTGCGGACCGACAAAGCGGATGGCGCTGGCATCGGTCGAATAGACGTTGAGGTGAACCAGGTTTTCCGGACCCATGTTCGCTTCGGCGAGAATGGCCAGAACGTTCTTCCAGATTTCCTCGTGCTGCGCCTCGAAACCCTCAGCCAGCGTTCCATCGGGCCGGATGCCCGCCTGTCCAGCGATCGACAGGATGCGCGCACCGGCCGGAATCTCGACCGAATGGCTGTACGGCCCCACCGGGTTGGCGATCGACTGGGGATTTCTAACTACAAACATGATATCCGTCCTTTGCAAAATGAAGGGTTTGGGATTGAAGATCGGGTTTAGTTGCCGTGCGGTCGTCCTCTAACCACCTGACAATGGGACCAGGCGAATTGCCCTCTCCCCGCAGCGGCCCCCAACGATCTCTGGAATAGCAATCAATATGTTGATCAGCGAGTGGCTGATCCGCAGGTTTCCAGGGCGATCGGAAACCATCGCCGTTCAAGGAATCGCGGTAACTAAAAGATCTAAAGCGGCGATCTGATTCAGTCGGATCAAAAGCAGCTTCAGGTGCCAAGGGCGCGATGATCCAGCGGCCCAGACCGAGGAACCCGAACCCCCTACCCTTCCATTCGGAGGCAGGATCAGAGCTGTCAGTCGGGGAGTGCACCATGGCATATCCTTGCTGGTCCCGGCACATCATCATGTCCCGACCGGTCCGGTAACCGGCCGGGACATTCGTCGAAGTCAACTACACACTAAGGCGAGACCCCATATGCATGAGGTAATCAAAAATTGTACCGCGCACCGAGTTGGAAGAAGCGGGGCGGCTTGTAGGAGACCGCGTTGCAACCGCACAAGGTCGCGAGGTCGAAGCCCACGACCCCGGGGTTCACGTTGGTCAGGTTCTTGACACGGAAGTTCAGCTCCCAATTGTCGTTCGACCAGCCGATCCCGGCATTGACCATCACCGCCCTGCCGAACTTGTCTCCGTCGAAATTGCGGAGGTTGTAGTAGAATGGGTCAGTATAGCTCGCGTCACTCTGGACCGACAGCTTGCCGCCGAAAGCCTGCCATTCATATCGTACAAAGGCATTGCCCTGCAGTGGCGGCGCATAGACCGGCTTGACATCGCGCACGATCGGACCTCCTGCCCGAAGCGGCACATCCTTCACCTTCGCATCGAAATAGGAAACGGAAAGACCGACATCGAGGCCCCTGACAGGCGATGTAGCGAGGCTGGCCTCGCCACCGTAGGTTCTGTCATCGGCATTGATGACGACGCCACCGACGCCCGCGAAGAGGAATGCCTGATAGTCCTTGTAATCATAATAGTACACGGATGCATTGAAACGCGTTACCTGATCGGGGAACGTATATTTGAAGCCGCCCTCGTAATTGGTAAGAATTTCCGGCTTATAGGGGATGAGGCTTAGAGGCACCGGATAGGCACCGCCTGGATTGGTGGCGTTGTAGCTGCCCGCCTTCACACCACGATTGACGCCTGCATAGATGAGCAGGTCCGGATTGACCTGGAAATCGAGCTGGACCTTGCCGGCCCACAGTGTCTTGCCGGACTTGTCGGCGTAAGGCATCGGTCCATTCGGGCCAAATACTGGGCCGATGACGATCGGCGTCCCGCTCTGAGGCTGCAGCGCGGTCTGGACGGGCCAGATACCGTGGAAGAAGTCGTACTTCTTTTGCTCGCGAATGATCCGCGCGCCCGTGATCAAGGTCAGCCGCGGGGCGATGTGCCAATCCAACTGGCCGAAGGCCGAGTATGAATTGGTTATCAGGTTCGCGTTGACACCGACATCGAAAGGTGCCGGCGTCGACGCAACACCACCGGGCGGGAACCTCAGCGCCGAGTTAGAACGGCTCGTGATGTGAAGATAGTAGAGACCGCCTGTCCAATCGACGAGGTCGCTCTTTCCTGTCAGCCGGACTTCCTGGCTGAACGTGTAAGCGCTAACGCCATTATAACCGCCAACCAGGTTAGTCGGGCTGCCTTCGATATCCAACAAGCTGAACTTGAAGAAGTGCTTGTAGTCAGTCACCGACGCCAACGTGACGCCGTCGCTCAAATCGAACTCGCCGTTGAGGTTAACGCCCCAGGTCCGGATGTGATTCCCCTTACGGAATGAAAAGTCTTGCGAGGTCAGCGGGCCTGAGCCGTCCGGATCCTTGTAGCCGAAGAAATCTCCGCCAGCGGCCACCCGACCGAAACTGTCGCCAAAGACGCCGTCGTTGTTGAGGTCCGATCCATAATCCTGACCGTTCGCGCCAATCGAGGCGCGAGTCTCTGTGGGCGAGGCGTTGATCGTGTTGATCTGCTCTCCACCAGCGTTGAACACTGCAATCGTAGGCTTTGATTGATAAGGGGACGTCGCCTGAATGGTCCTTGCCCCATTCACCGAGAGTAGCACCCGTACCCCGTCATTGGGCTCGAACAAGGTGGTCATACGCCCGGCCAGCGTGTTGTCGTCGCCCAGATTGGCACCCGCGCCAGGGCCCGGCGACCCGCCGACGGCATCGAGCGGATAACGGTTGCGCACATATCCTTGCGCCTTGTTCCACATGACAGCGAAGCGCGTCGCCAACGTGCTGCTGATAGGCACGTTGATCGCCGCTTCACCATGGAATGCGCCGGGCGATCCCGGAGAATCATACATCCCGTAATTGACGTCGACAAAGCCTTCGAACTTGTCCAGATTGGGCTTGCGCGAGATGTAGCGGACGAGACCGCCGGTCGCGTTGCGGCCAAACAGCGTGCCCTGCGGCCCCTTCAGCACTTCGACGCGGTCGATGTCGAACAGGGCGAAAGTCTGCCCCTGGCCGATCGCGATGTAACCATCGTCGAGATAAACCGCGTTCGGCGCTTCGGTGATGTCGCTGAAGTCATTCTGGGTGACGCCGCGGATCGTGTACTGGCTGTTCTGGCCGCCAAGCGCGCCGCCGATGTGCACGCCGGGCGTAATCGCTGCGATCTGGGGAGAATCGGTCACATTGAGGGCGCGCAACTGGTCGCCGGAAAAGGCGGTGATGGCGATGCCCACCTTCTGGATGCTCTGCTCGCGACGCTGCGCCGTCACGATGATCTCGCCCGACAGGGCCGAGCCGCCCTTGTCGGCGTGAGTTGATTGATCCTGCACGGGAGAGGCGGCCGGCGCATCCTGCGCCAACGCAGGACTGGCAAGCGCACCAACCGCAACTGCACAAAGCAAGGTTGCCCGGATTCGAAGATCTTTCCTCATTATTATTCCCCTTTATGACGATAATAATATGCA
>NZ_JBEGHS010000013.1:0-9792 GCF_040676365.1 Sphingobium sp. LMA1-1-1.1 | reverse complement strand
AATCCTACGATGACATCGTCGACCACTGCTGCTTCGCCTGGAACAGCCTCGTCAATCAACCTTGGCGCATCATGTCCATCGATTTGCGCCAATGGGCACATGGGTACCGATTAATGCTCGTTGGTATAATCTTACAAGATTTGTTCGATGCTATCCTGCCAGCGGAGTTGTTCACGCATTACATTCGCGTGGAAGCGCGAATCCGCGTCGCCGGCATAGAGCAAGGCCATGCTATAGGCAGTGTAGGCGCCTGCATAATCCTTGAGCTCCTTGCACGCATGGCCCAATTGCTTCCAGGCGGCGGCATCTTTTGGCCGCAGGCGCAGCATGGCGCAATAATGCAGACGGGCAGTTACCCAATCTAGCCGTCGTGCGGCCAGTCTGGCGCGCTTGAGAGGCAGGCGGTCAAGGTGAGGTATGGCTCGTAATAATCGAGGCGCCTGTCCACCGACCATGTGACGGCTGTCTACAATCAGTTCTCCGGTCGTTCTGTTTTGGACGATCATTTGCTTCAGCGCTTGAGCTAACAACGCCGATGCGGAAGCGGACCGCGAGAGGCCGATCCCGTATATCGCCGCACGGCAGCAGCCCGCTTCAACATGCAGTTGCAATTCTACGTCCTTGCTGGGACGAATAAGTAGGGCGATTTCCTTTACGCTTGGGTCATCATCACAAAAGGTCCACTCCGAGGTCTCGCCCGTCTCTTCATTCTCAACCTTGATAGTGCCGCCACCGGGTAAGGAGGCGAGGCAACAAAAGATCAATAACTCCTCGTTGAGGCCCTGCGTACGCAGGACCATTTTCATGCTCGGTCCTCCATATACTGCGTCGTCCCGAATTTGATCCCAGCCGAATGTCAATGTCGACAATGCAGCTGCCCGACGGGCAATGCCTGCCTCCTGCAATGGTGTTCCGATTGGGCATGGCTGTTCAATGGGCAGGGGTGCATAACGACGCGATCCGAAGGAGCGCGACAAAGCTTCGACCAATCTTGCCGTGAAATCCGGCCAACTACTTGGACGGAAATGCTGATGGATAAGATTGCGTAACTGTTGCCTGAAATCATCCTTCAACAGCAGGCGGATTTGAATCAGCGCTGCGTTCACATCATTCGGCGGACAATAGAGCGCCAAATCCCCTCCGGCTTCAGGAAGAGATGCGGTATTGGCTGCCAAACATGGCGTTCCACGCGCAAGACTTTCGCTGATTGGCAGCCCCCAGCCTTCAGCTAGGCTGGGGTAGACGGTAAAAAGGCAGTGATCATAGAGCCAGGTTAGGTCGCTATCAGACGCAGAGTCGATGTGGAGGAAATGAGTTGGACCCCATTTCAGTCCCTTCATGCGGTGCAGCAAGGCAGTCACTTTCCAGCCAACCTTGCCGGCAAATACCAGTCGGGGTGCGGCATCGCCATACTCGACATGGAGCTGATCCCAGATATCCAATAGAAAATCGTGATTCTTTCTGGGTTCGAGCGTTCCTACACACAGAACAAAACGTTGTCCCATGAGTTGCCGGACGATCTCGCTCGGCTGTTCCGATATGATGTTCGGAAAGGTGGAGGCCATGCCGGTCCGCAGAATGTCCGGGCATGGCAAGTTCAACGTCATTGCACAGGAACGAATCTCGTCTGCCACATAGCGTGAACTGGTCATCAGCACGTCGCTTATGCCAAGCATCTGCGCAAAAGCGCTTAGCCAGATCGATCGGTCTGTCGACTTAAAATAGATGGGATAACGCCAGATTAGCACATCATGAATGAATGTCGCGATGCGGAGTCGCGGAATCTGGCGCAACTCCAGCAACAGGGACGGATCATGCAACCAAAAGGCACCGGCAATCAGGATAATGTCGTCGACTTCGGGCGTCCATTGTGCGGCAGATGCCTGAATGCGGGCACATTTTGCCTTGATCTCGCTAATTGCACATTTGCCTGACTGTAGGTCGGCGAAAAGTGACAAGCAGCCGGCCGTCTCGATAGTGACCAGCTTCAAGCCGGTATAATCGCTCGCCACGGCTCCGCAGGCTATACCCAGATTATCCAGAGCTGAAAACATATTGGCAATAACGCGCTGAATACCTGAAACTGTTCGGTTTCCGGCATGCGCATAGCGTAGAATATCGGTGCAATCGATCCACAGTCGCCCACCGGAAAGCCATTTTTCGGCGCTGTGCTCATTGCGGATGGCGGTGCCGTCTTGATAGGAATGGTTCTGCATGATCCACTCAAAGATCGGATGGCAGTGCCATACGACCGCCTTCGTGACCATGAATGATTTCGCGCCGTCGCACTATGTGGCGATGGCGCGAAATGGCTTAGCGCGTCAAGAAATCGCCTTGAGTCGAAACGCGCTGACGCCAATAGTCCAGCAGGTCGCGCATGGTCGTTTCGAACGAGATTTCGGGTTTCCAGCCGGTATGCTTTTCGAACTTAGTCGTATCGGGCACCTGAAGATCGGCGTCGATTGGACGCAGCCGTTCGGGGTCCATTTCAATATGAATGTTCTTGACGGTCGAATAGGATAGCAGCGTGTCAAGCATGTCCTTGACCGAGCATATGTGGGTGCCGCCGATATTATAATAGGCGCCGGGGGTCGGGTTGATCGTCACCATCATATAATAAGCGCGGACAGCGTCACGAACGTCCGCCCACGTACGCAGCGAATCCAAATTGCCGACCTTGACCACGGGCGGGATGCGATTCTGTTCAATTAGTGCGATCTGCTTGGCGAAAGTCGATTCCGCGAACACGTCGCCGCGACGCGGACCAGTGTGCGTGAACATGCGGGTCGTCATGACAGTCATGTTAAACGCTTCGGCGTAGTAACGGCCGATTAGATCGGTGCCGACTTTCGAAATTGCATAGGGCGAAGCCGGGTGGAACGTACATTCTTCATTGATCGGCAGCTTTTCTTTCGGCACGCGACCGAACACTTCCGACGATGCACAGACGTGGATCACTGCTTCGGGGCTGTATTTGCGCAGCGCAGCCAGCAGGCGCTCGGTGCCCTGGATATTCGTGTCATAGGTTTCGAGCGGAGCATCGAAACTGGTCTTGGGGAAGCTCTGGGCGGCCAGATGGAAGACATAATCCGGTTTGGCCTGACGCACCGCATGATCTAGTGACAAGCTGTCGCGCAGATCGCCGTGGATCAGTTGGACGCGGTCCTTGTTGTTGATTCGTGAGATATGGTGCTGAAGATTGTCCATCGGACTGCGCCAGCGACTAAGACCATAGATGTCCCAATCGGTATTTTCCAGAAGGAAGTCGAGCAGGTGAGAGCCGACCATACCGGTGATGCCGGTGATGAGGCAATTCTTTTTATTGGACACGAAAATCTCCTGATCCGTAATCATCTATGTCAAAATTACTTGCGAGCGCTTTCATAGTTCTCGGCAAACCAGTCATAGGTCTGCTTCAGCCCTTCATGCAGGCTCACCTTAGGGCGGAAGCCCAAGATGAAAAGCTTGCTTACATCATAATAGCGATATTCTTGGCCGTCCGGCTTGCTAGTGTCGAATTCGACCCGACCCATCCCGATGCCCGAAATTTCCGCCAGCGACTCAATGATTTCCCGGATGGCATGTACATTGCCCGAACCCATGTTCATCGCGCCCTGACCACCTTCCATCATGGTGACCAGCGCTTCGGCGACATCAGAACTGAAGGTGAAGTCGCGGCGTGCCTTCCCGGTGCCCCACGGCGTGATCTTCGTGCCATTCTTGGCCGCCATATAGAATTTGTGGACCAATGAGGGGGTCACATGGCCGTTTTCGATATCGAAGCTATCGTGCGGACCGAACAGATTGCCGGAGATCACGAAGACATAATCCATGTCATATTGCGCCTTATAGGCTTCCAACATGGAGTAAAGTAAGCGCTTGGAGTGCGCGTAGGAATCTTCTGAATGGTGCGGCGCACCCTGAAAGATCATGTCTTCGGTCAGATGTTCAGCTGGCGGCGGATAAGGATAGACGCAGCCTGAGCCCATGGCGACGATCTTTCGTACGCCGACCTTACGGCTGCTTTCGATGACATTGGTGTTGATCATGACATTGTCATAGATCGACAGGCCCTTATTGTTCATGTTGCCCATGATGCCATAGACGCGGGCGGCCATATGAAACACGAGATCGGGGCGAAAGCGTTCGAACATGGCATCGGTCTGCTCGGTCGACGTCAAGTCATATTCGTTGCTTCCCGGCGCAAAGACTTCAACATCCATTTGTTGCAGGCGCGCGCGTAGCGCCTGACCGACCAGCCCGCGGCCACCGGTCACCAGAATTCTGGATTTCTTGTCAATAACAGTCATTGGCTCCCCTTGTAGGCTGAAGGTATGCGTTAAGCATGCCGCGATGACGCATCATAGTTGGTTTCGAGTTCGGGATTGTATAGCACAACCGAGGCGCCACTATTCTCAAATCCGAAGGACATATCCACCATGGGCTTCAGGCGGTCAATAACGGCCTGCCGATTATGCGGTTCGACATAGAAGAGCAGGAAGCCCCCACCGCCCGCGCCGAGCAGCTTGCCGCCGATCGCTCCTGCCTGAAGCGCCTCGTCATAGGCCTGATCAAGGCCGCCGTTCGACACGCTGCTGGACAGTGCACGCTTGCGCATCCAAGCTTCGTGCAACAGGCGACCGAAATCATTAAGGTCTCGGCCGCTGTCTTCCAGTATTTCGCGACCTTCGATCACCATGTCGTGGATGGCGCGCAGTTCGTCGGTCTTATTCTTGATTTCCTTGATCTTCTCACCCTCGATCTTGCTTGCCGAGCGTGTGAATCCAGTGAAGAACATCACCAGATTTTCGTTTAGTACGCGCTTCCGTTCGGGCGAAATCAGCACCGGTTCGACAGAAAAGCTGTTGTCGGCGAAGAAGCGAATCTGGTTCATGCCGCCGTAGGCTGCGGCGATCTGATCTTGCGAACCGACCGGTTCCTTCAGCAGATCCTGCTCGATGCGGATTGCTTCGCGCGCGAAGAAATGCTTCGAACCGATATTGCCGTTGTTGCCCAGATAGGCCTTTAGCATTGCAACGGTGAAGGCCGAGCTCGATCCGAGGCCCGACTGAGCAGGAAGGTCGGCATTGTACAGAACTTCGTAACCCCAGTTGTGTTCTTCGCCGTAATTATTCAATACTGCCTGAACGATCGGATGCTGGATTTCGGAAATAGATTTGGTTTCTTCGATGATCCGCCAGGATACACGATAGTTGAAGTCGAACACCTTGGGTAGCTTGCGCAGCGTAACGTAGAGATATTTGTCGATCGTCGTCGACAGGACTGACGCCGGCTCGCCAGTGCGAAACCATGTCGGATGATCGGTGCCGCCTCCGAAGAAGGAGACGCGCATGGGGGAGCGAACGATGATCATGATTTGTCTCTCTTTGCCTATTTGCCGGCCGTGCAAGACATGAGTTCCTTCAGTCCGCAGGTAATGTGGTAAAAAGAACTGGCGGGTGCGTCCTGCTGCATCCAACTGCCGTCGGCCATCCACCGGTCATACCAGGTGCCCGGGCACGGCGTTTGGAAATAAGGAACCAAGCCGCGGTAGGCGGCGACCACCTCGTCCGCCTCTTCCTGCGTCTTCAGACGGCGATAGCGAGCAACTGCGGCCTTAAGCCGTTCGGTCTGCGGCCACAGGCGAGCATTGCCATCGATGATCGACCCGTCGAGCGAGACTTCGTTGATCGCGACCCCCCGTTCCGGACAGATGCCGTACGAGCGCGCGAAATCCGCCAATCTCGTCGCGACCGGAACGCCAGACAAGTCGCCGAACGCGATTTCGAACAACCATGCCCATTCTAGGCAGTGCCCTGGCTCGACAATCGATCCGGATGCATCTTCAAGTGCCGTCCAGCTGATGTCGAAGTATTCGGTAACCGCGCCGGTTTGCGCATTTTGGAATTTGTCCTGAAATAAAGTTAGCAGATCGTGCTTCAGCCTCTGCCAACGTTCGTCGCCGGTCGCTTGATAGAGGGCATAGGCGGCCTCAAACATATGCATATGTGGGTTCTGGCGATAGGGCGGGCAGGGGGTGATCTGACCTTCCCAGAATCCGCCTTCGGGGCGGCGCCATTCGGCGTCCATCCGATCCATCACCTTGTTGGCAATGTCGAAATATTCCGGACGGCCCAGCGCGCGCCCGGCATGGGCAAGCGCGAACAGGCCAAAGGCATGATCATAGAGATCTAGGCGCGGATCAACAACCTCGCCCGCCTCATCGAACTGGTGCACAAACAGATTGCCGTCCTGAAGGCCGCGCCTGAGCAGAACGGTCATTGCCTTCTCGACCAGAGCCTTCCATGGGCCTTCCCAGCCCAGTTCGCCAGCGGTGATGAAACTGTATATCTGGCGTGCCTGCACCATCATTCGGCGGGGGATATCGACAAATTCGCCTGTTAGGGTCAATCTTTCGGCAAATTGCCCGTCAGAACAGACGCCCCTCGTTCCCCAAAGCGGGGCGGCATGATTGAATAGCCAATTCTTGGCGTGATGTTGGGCATCCGCGATAGACTGAATATCTGAAACTTCCATATTGAAGGCTGGCAACGGGCACCTCCTAGCAAACTTGGTTGCGGCGGGTTGGAGTTAGGAAATAAGGCTGGCCCATGCGGGGCTGTTAAAAAGGAAATCGTCCAGCTGACCACCCTTGAAGTAGAGGCCGGGAATGCCGAGTGCTGCGGCAGCGTCCATGTCGCTCTGCTGATCGCCGACGAATATAGCTTTCTCACGGTTCAACCGAAGCTGGCGGATGGCGCGCGAGAGCATAGCCGGCGAAGGTTTGCGGCCCAAAGGCGCGGGGGCGCGATAGGAATCCACAACCGCATCGGGATGATCCGGGCAATAATAGAACTGATCGATGAACGCGCCGTGCAGGTTGAGCTGCTGCTGAATATGATGGTGCAGACGCCAAATATCCGGTTCACCATAATAGCCGCGCGCCACACCAGCCTGATTGGTTACCACGACCACGGCGATGCCCGCATCGTTGGCGGCCTTGATCGCAGCCATTGCACCGGGCACCCATTCCCATTGGTCGAGGGAGTGGGTGTATCCATGATCGATGTTGAGCACGCCGTCCCGGTCGAAGAAGATGACGGGGCGAGTCCGGCTGGGCAGGTCTTTCTGCGCCTGCTGCAATGTTTCAGGCAGGCCGATGTCGAGGAAATATCCACTAGAAGCGATGCCCACGATCTGGCGGCGATCGGCTAGCACGGGCAGCACATCCTGCTCCAGCGATGTCGGCCGATCAGGGATCAAATCCAGCACCGACCGGCGCAAAGCGTAGATTCCTGCGTTGATGACGCCATTTTTCTGAGCTGTGTTTGGATTTTTTTCCCGGAAGCGGACCACATGGCCGTCGTTATCGACATCTACAGCGCCATATCGGCTGACATCATCTATTTCGCGCAAGCTGATCGAGCAGGCGGCATCAGGCGTGCTTGACAACAAGGCATCTACCGCGCGAATATTCGTATCGAAAATAGTGTCGCCGTTCATCAGAATGAAGCGGTCTGCCAGCGCCTGTTTTGCGAACGCCAGCGCACCCGCTGTGCCCATCGGCTCTGGCTCGATCAGCACGTCTATGTCGGCGCCCCAAATGCGGCGGTGCGCATAGCGTTCGGCAACTTGTTCGCCCAAATGGCCCGCAATCATAAGGACATGGCGGAACCCCTGCCGCAGCGCGCCGTCTAGCAGAAAGTCGAGGAACACCTGACGTTCGTCGATCTGCATCAAAGGCTTGGGCGTACTCTGTGATAGAGAACCGAGCCGAGTTCCTTTCCCCCCGACCAGAATGACAAGTTGCTGCGATGTGCACGGAGTCAAAGCAAGGGAAGAGCAAGAAGAGGATAAGACGGTTTCCGTTGCGGTAGGATTCATTCTGCTCAATCTCTTGAATTGACGGTCTTCGTCATGGAGGAATTGGTGGTCTTGATACGCGCAGTGCGATTTTCACCACTTTACCGCGTTAAAGTGCCGACGCTGACTGCAGGGAAGACAATCGAGGATAATAGATTGGTAAATTTCTGTAGATCAGCAATAGGAGCATTCGTGACATAAAGAAGATCCTTATCCTTGATCACGAAATTCTGTGCTATGAAAAATGAAGCTGGGTCATGCAGATTAACTTTATATATTACAGGAACTTTGCCGTCCGCGGTTTGCGGCGCTTTTTGGGCGGCATTAGGGGTCAATGCCTTGCGATCTTCATAACGAAATATGAAGACGCCCTGCGGATTAGCACGCTGGTCTTGCAATCCGCCGATGCGGCCTAGAGCTTGCGATAGGGTAATACCTTGCGCCTCGATCGAGATTTCCTCATTGCGACCGGTTGCGCCCAGCGACGTGAAGCTGAAGGGCTGATACAGGGCTGTGATTACATCACCGGGTTGAAGGATGATGTTTTGACGCGGGTCGCGGATGATATCGTCCAGTGCCATGGAGCCACTACTATCACCGCGCGACAACCGCAGGGTGATTTTGCCTGTCGGCTGCTTCGTGCCGCCTGCAGAGGCTAGAGCGTCAAGTATCCGTTCTCCATGAGCCGAAAGGGGCACGCGCATGCTTTGATTTACATCCCCTACGATAGTCGCGGTCGCGGCGGTATTATGCGTAATACGGACGATGACCTGTGGCTTGTGTGCCTTGCCGGCCAAGCGGGATACGATGTCGGCTGCCACCTTGTTGGGCGTGCGTCCGGCCGCCATAACTGACCCAGCGAACGGAACTTCGATCCGTCCGTCAAGATCGACCATCTGGTCGGAAAGGTCGAAAGATTGCGACGTATCAGGTGAGGAAGACGCCAAGGCTGCAATCGTGGGCCGACTGGAACCGAACAGCGCGGCGGGCGGCGCTTCCCAGATGGAAATATTCACCACATCGCCACGTCCGATTACGGAACCCACAGGCGATCCATCGCCGAATGTTGCCATGAAAGTGGTCCCCACCCCAGCCGCGGCCACTTGCCGCGCAACCTCGCTGGTCATGTCGATCATCTGAATGCCAAGATCGGCCTGCGCCTGAGTCGTATTACCGGCATTGTTGATCGCGCGTGTGGATGGACCATCTGCGCCGCTGAAGCTGGTGCATGCCGACAAGGTGAAAATGGCTGTGGCCGTACTCGCCAGAAGGCCCGATCCGGAAACATGAGAAAAGCGCGAGAAAATAGCGGGCGCAGCGTTTTTCAGGGTCACGAAAGCATCCAGTTCATCTATCATTGTGAGATGACGCATCATTGCGCGGTGTTGTGCCTAGAATAGGCCGGGCGGCTCCGCAAGCTGTGGCGTCAAAAGGCCATGATCTGAAGCCTTCTTCCTCGTTTGGATTCTGTGCGGAAAGTCAGGGTTGTGTTCTCCGTTGGCGCCAATGGCATGGTGTTGAGGTCGTGATTCAGGGAGGCGTGGAGCTTCGTCGTAATGACGAAAGAATGAAGATGAAGTGCCAACCCTCTGGGAAAAATCGCCAGTGAAAGTCTTTGTTGAGAGGGAGGTAAGGACATTCGACGCAGACCCGACGGCACTTCAACTCATGTAGTCCTATGCGATCGCCCATTTTCCTCGCCAGCTGGCGCTGCTGTTAGTACGGCCTATCGATCGACTCGTGCATGTGGTCGGTGTCCACGCTAGCATAGCGCTGAACTATCCTTAATGACTGCCAACCGCCTGAGGTGGTGTCGGCAATTCGGACAGGGTGATAAGCTCATCCCGACCTGAAGGAATGGACGGGAATGAAGACGACGAGAAAGCGCTACAGCGCCGAGTTCAAGGCGAAGGTGGCGATGGAAGCGAT